>QHVB01000035.1 GCA_003222195.1 Gemmatimonadota bacterium
TGAAGATTCCCGACAAGCCTCCGATGGTAAACATGGAAACGAACCCAAGGGCATTGAGCATCGGCACGTGGAAGCGGATGTTGCCGCGCCAGATCGTGCCCAGCCAGTTGAACACCTTGATCGCCGAGGGCACCGCGATGAGCAGAGTCGAGACCATGAACGTCGACCCGAGGGTCGGATTCATGCCGCTCATGAACATGTGGTGGCCCCACACGATCCAGCCCAGGAATGCGATCCCGATGATGGCGAACACCATCGAGTGATAGCCGAAGATCGGCTTGCGGCTGCCGTTGGCGATGATGTCGGAGACCATACCCATCGCCGGCAGGATCAAGATGTAGACCTCGGGATGGCCGAAGAACCAGAACAGATGCTGCCACAGCAGCGCCTGGCCGCCCGCCACGGGGTCGAAGAAGTGGGTGCCGAGGACGTTGTCGAACAGCAGCATGATCGCCGCGCCCTGGAGCACGGGCAGCGCGAGCACGCCGAGGATGGCGGTGATGAACAGCGCCCACACGGAGAGCGGCATCCGGAACCACGTCATGCCCGGCGCGCGATGGTTGATCACGGTCGTGATGTAGTTCAGCGACCCCAACACAGACGAGAGCCCCAGCACCACGATCGAAATACACCACAGCATCTGGCCGACGGTCACGCCCGAGAGATCGGGCCGCGCCGCCAGCGGCGCGTAGTTCGTCCACCCGGACCGAATCGGCCCGTTCGGCACGAAGAAGCTCGCCGTCATGATCAGGCCGGCGAGCAGCGCCAGCCAGAACGAGGCCATGTTGATGCGCGGGAACGCCATGTCGTGCGCGCCGATCTTCAGCGGAATGAGGAAATTGGCGTACACGCCGACCAGCAGCGGCATGATGGCGAAGAACACCATGAACGTGCCGTGCATCGAGACGAGCTGGACGTAATACTCCGGGAGAATCACGCCGCCCGACACCATCGACTCGGGCAGGATCCCGCCGCCCGGCAGCGGCTTGCCGGGGAATCCCAGCTGCCAGCGGATCTGCATCGCCAGCAATCCGCCCACCAGCAGGAAGAACAGGCTGACGAACAGGAACTGGATGCCGATGATCTTGTGGTCGGTCGAGAAGATGTATTTGCGCCAGAAGCTCATCGGCGCGTGTGCGTCGTGAGCCCCTCCTTGCGGCTTGGCGTGCGCGACGCTCGTCATTCGGTTCCTCCGGCGGCTTGTTGAGCGACCCAGGCCTTATACTCGTCGGGCGTGTGGACGAACACGCGCGCCCGCATCTTGTAGTGCCCCATCCCGCACAGCTCCGCGCAGCCCAGCTCGAACTCGCCGGTCTTGGTCGCCTCGAACCAGGCGGTGATGTGCATTCCCGGCACGGCATCCTGTTTCAGACGCCACTCGGGGACGAAGAACGAATGGATCACGTCCTCGGAGGTGAGCTCGACGGCGAACGGCTGGTTGACGATGACGTGCAGCTGGTTGCGAACGGTGAAGTCGTCACTCGTGCCGAGCTTCTCGTCCGGCCCCGGATACGTCACCTGCCACTCGAACTGTTTGGCATGGACGCCCAGGTGATAGGCGTTCGGGGGGACGCTCTTTTTGTCCTTGATGAGCACCCAGTAGTGATTGCTGATCAGGCCGAGCGCCACCATCGTCACGGCGGGGATTGCCGTCCAGATCACTTCCGCGCGCGTCGAGCCGTGCGTGTAGAACGCCTTCCGCCCGGGACGCGCGCGGTAGCGAATCACGAACGTCACCAGTCCGGCCTCGACGAGCACGAGCGCGATCCCCGTGATGATGAGAATCGCCAGAAACAGCGCGTCGATCGGACCGGCGAACGTCGATCCTGCGTCGGGAAGCCACCAACGCATCGAGCTCTCCTCGCGCCTAGTGCGCGGCGAAGGTGAAGTTGGCCGTCTTGCTCTCGGTTCCGGCGATCGTCACCGTCGCGGTCTGGGTGCCGAACTTCTCGTGCCAGGCTTCGATCGTGTACGTGCCGGGCGGCAGGCCGCTGATCGTAAAACTGCCGTCCTGCTGCGAGACCGCGAAGAACGGATCGGAGCGCACGCCGGCATAGGCGTGCATCCAGCCGTGGACGTTGCACTCGAGGTTGACCATCACTTCGGGCTGCGAGAACGTCACCGTTTTCGTCATGCCGGCGTTCGGCTGGCTGACGTTGAACGGTCGATTTTTCTTCGCGATCGCCTTGATGTTGTGCAGCACCGGGTCGGAATTCTTGATCTCGAGATTCTGCCCCACCATGACCCCAAGGATGTGCGGGTGGTAGCGGCAGCCGTTTTGATCGAGCACGACAGGCGTCGCCGGGGCCGGGAACGTCTGACCCGCCGGCAGACCGGACTTCACGTACACGAACACGTTGGCGAGGGCGTTAGCCGGCCCCGCCACGACGTTCTCTTCCGTCGGCGTCGTCGTGTACTTTGCCTTGCACGCCGCCTCTTCGCTCATATCGATCGCGGGGTTGCGCGGCGCCGTGCCGGTGAACTTGATCTTGCCTGTGATCGTCCCGCCAGCCGCCGCAAGGTCCGAGGCTGCCGCAGGCGCCGGGGGCGGGGCTGCCGGAGCCGCGTTGCTCTGACTGCCCTTGCTGCACACGGTGAGCAGGAACATAGCGCCCACCACGTTGAAGATTCGGCCTGTCATTTACTGCCTCCCCTTCCGGTATGAAGTCTTCTGCTGCGCGCGCCACACGACGAGCATGCCCAACCCCAGGGTCAGCACCATGGCGAGGACCGGCGAGATGAATACCCGAGCCGGCACCGGTTCGTCGAGGGCGAGGAAGTACCACGTACTGATGGCCATACGCGTGCCGTGCTCTCCATTGGACCCATCCCACGCAAAGAACGCCACGGGGATAGCACGACCGCTCCGGAACGGAAGCTGGCTGGCGGTATCCGCGGAAGCAAGTGCGCGGGTGAAGACGACGCGCCACTGACCGTGGTCATAGACGGCCTGGGTGGGGATGCCCGCCGCCGCACCCAGCGGGTCGAAGCGGTCGATCCCGCGCGCGAGTCCGGCCACGGCCGCTGTGCGCGAGCTGCTCGACCAACGCCACTGATAGACGGGCGCGCCGGCGCTGCCCATGAGGAAATACGGCCGTTCCATTCCCGAGGGAATTGTCACGGGGAACTGCACGGCCAGCTGATCCGGCCAAGGCGCCGGTTGCTCGCGCGTCGAGTCGTCGCTGTCGAGGGTGTTGAGCACGCGACCGATGAACGGCAGCCATGACGTATCGGGGCTCGCGGAGCGGTCATCCCAGGTGACGCGCAGCGCGATCGAGTCCGCAGTGTGCACGGCCTTGACCCACACGCCCGTCACGGCGGGCGCGAACCAGCGCTCCTTGTGGATGATCTGGCCCACGAGCGGGAACCAGTACACGTCGACCGCCGTCCAGGCGGAGTCATCCGGCGAATGGGGGAGTCGCTTCGCCAGGGGCACGTGGACGACGTCGCGGACGACGGGCGGCTCCTGGGGCGACAGGCTGCGCACGTACTGCGCGACGCGCCACAGCTGCTCGTCGGTCAGGAACTTCTGCTCCAGGAGATCGCTGAACGAGGGCATCGGTGTGCCGTCGAGGCCCGTGCGCAGACGGTGGTAGATGTCCTCCACGGTGCCGCCGCCGTTGAAGCGCCAGTTCTCGTGCAGATTCGCCGCGAAGATCGGATGGCCGGCATCGTCCTTCAACGTGGGCGCCGACGGCCCGTCGCCCCGGCCCTGATCCCCGTGGCACTTGCGACAGCCGATGGAGTCGTAGAACTGACGACCGACCTTCAACGCCTCCGCGCCGCCGCCGCCCCCAGGCGCGCTGCCGTACGCGATCGGCTGCGGCCGTTGCGTCGTATCGGCGAAGAAGCTCGAGAATGTCTTGATATACGCCAACACGTCGCGGCGTTGGCGGTCGGACAGCCGAGTTTTCCATCCCGGCATCGCGGTGCCAAACAGCCCTTCATCTATAGACCGCAGCAAATCGGCGTCGGTGGGCAGCTGGCCGCTGGGTGTCGAGCGGATCTGGTAGATGGCACCGGTGAAGTCGCGCGGCGGCGGGATCATGTGCTTCGCACCCGGACCATCACCCGCGCCGTTGTCGCCATGGCAGCCGGCGCACCATTTCTGGTACACTGCTTTTCCCGCTGATGTGTCCTGGGGGAAGGGGGACGCGGGAAGGGGGACGGGTAAGGCAAACACGAATACGAAGAGCGCTGCGATCGCAACGCTGGCGCGCATTACCCTTCCCCCTTCCCCCGTCCCCCGTCCCCTCATTTCGCGGTGACCTCCCACGTCCTCGGCTTCCATCCCGTCTGATCGTACAGAAAAAGGACGACCGACCAGATCTCGTCCTCGGTCAGAAAGTCTTCCCACGCGGGCATCGCCGAATTCCACGGTGTTCCTTCGCGCGGCAGCCCGGGGCCGCCCTTGGCGATGCGCCAGAAGACAAAGCTCTCGGTCAGCTGCGCGATCGTGCCGTTGTCCTGGAAATTTGCCGGGAGGGGATTGAACCCACTCGCGAAATGGCCCTGACCGTCGAGATGGTCGCCGTGACATGGGACGCAATTTTGATAATAGATTCGGCGACCTTCGGCGACATGCGGCGCCAGCTCTCCTTGTTTGCGTAACGGGTTCTCAAGGCCCACAAGGGTGATCGTCTTGCCGCGGAACGTGATCTGCGAGGGCGGCGCGGGGTGAATCGACCGGAGATTGGGCGGCGCCGCGACACTCGCCTTCACCTGGCTGTAGGTGAGACAGCCCACGACCAGTGTGACGGCTGCGAGCAGGCCGTTTCGGACCAGCTTGAGCCGCGGCTGGATGAGCACCTCGTGCAACGGCTCCTTGAACGTGGTCCAGCGCGCCTCGTCATCGCTGACCCAGATCAGGATCCCGACCAGCACGGTCGCCATGTACTGCAACACGACACTACTTGGCACCATGGCGCTGCCGGGTAGCATCGGGATGACGAATACGATCACGAGATACGCCAGCACGAACAGGCCCACGGCCTGCCAGAACGGGTGGCGTAGGTAGGCTCTCATTTCTGGCTCGACAGGAATTGCACCAGCGCTTCGAGCTGCGCGCCGGTCAGCTGATTGCCGAACATCTTCGGCATGACCCCGACGAACTTCTCGTAGCCTTTCGCGACCCGAGTATCAGGCTTGAGAATGCATTCGCGGATCAACGCCGCCGACAAGCGCGAACCGACGTGCGTCAGGTTTGGCCCAATGGCGCCGCCTTCGGTGCCGACCTTGTGACAGCCGGTGCAGCCCGCGCCGCGGATGATCGTCATCGGCTCGGTGGATCCGCCGGCGATCCCTGGCCCTCCGCCGCCACTGGCGGCAGGGGCGGCAGAGGCGGCAGGGCCGGATGCTGCGGGGATGTCCGACGCGGTCACGTCGACCGTGCCGCTCTGCGATTCAAGGAAGGCAACCAGCGCCCAGATCTGTTGGGGCGAGAGAATGCGGCCCATCTCCGGCATGATCGGCTCATAGCCGGACACGACGTAGGCGCGAGGGCTCGTGAGCGACTCATAGAGGTAGGCCTTGCAGTCTTTGCCGGCCTCGCGTTTGCCGCAGCGCGCGCCGATCGGGCCCAGTCCCTTTTCGTCGGTCAGGAGATTCGGGGCCCGCGTGCCCAGTCCGTGACAGGCAGTGCAACCGCCCGCGCCGTGGTACAGCTGGTCGCCGGCTGCTACCAGCTGCTCGGGCGTCACGTTCGCACCGAGGGTGAGCGCGTGCGGCACCTCCGACTGCACCTGCGGGATCTTGTTCGCGATCAGGGTATACAGCGCCAGGGTGCCGAGCACGATCCCGATGATGCGCAGGTTAGTGGCCCACATGCGGCGCCTCCGTCGACGGAACGAACGTCGATTTTTCCGCGAGCCCGCCGAGCCAGAAAATGAAGCCGACGAGGGAGAGGAAGATCAGCACGCAGGTACTGATCATGATCGCGGCGTAGCCCAGCGCCGGCGTCGCGGCGTACGGCGTCGTATCCTGCATGACCTGCCAGACATGCCAGTGCTGGCGGATGCCGCTGCGCGCGAATCCCATCAGACCCATCAGCCACGTGAACGTGACCGCGAGAATGAATAGCGCGTACTGCGAGCGCGGCGGCATCTTGCCCCACTGAATGGCCCCGAGCGACTGCGCGCCGCGGGCCATGAGTACGTCGATCACGGTCACGAACACGATGCAGGCGAGCACCGCGCCGACCTGATACACCGAGTATCCGATGCGCACGATCGCTTCGACGAAATAGCCGCGGATCCCGAAGAAGAGCACGACGCCCGCGGCGATGACGAACATTGCCGCCTGAATCCGGGTGCCCGTTTTGGCCCAGGGCACCACCTGGCGGATATTCGCGCGGCGATACAGGAGGAAGGAGAGGAACGTCGACAGAATCATCAGGTTCACGGCGGTGTTCTTGGCGCTCATCACGCCGAGCGCGCCGAGCAGCGGGTGGTGCGAGCCACCCATGGCCGCGAGCTCACGCGAGTCCGCGATCATCGTATGCGGCGTCCCCCACACGAGCGCACCCAGCACCAGCACTACCAGGAGCCACTTCGTGTAGGGCCGGAACCGCTCCGCGCCGGGGATCCGACCCATCCCGACCCAGAGGTAGTAGTTGCCCGCCAGGAACAGCACCGCGATCAGGAACGCCTGGATCACCCACAGCCAGCTCATGAAACCACCCATCATCGTGATGCCCATCGACTGGTCGTACTGATAGATCTCGCGTCCCAGCCAGTAGCCCGCGAACGGCAGCACGATCAACGCCGAGATCGCGATGAAATTGCCGACGTACCCCATCCAGTCGTAGTGCGCCCGTTCCTCATCCGTCTTGGCCGCGAGGAAGCGGTAGCTCGCGTACGCACCCACGATCGCCCCACCGAACACGACGTTGCCGATCAGGCGGTGGATGTTGATCGGCATCCAGGTGTGATTGAGGATGGCGTGCCAGAGCTTGATGCTGGCGGGCGAGGTTTCGGGCGTGATGTCGCGCGGCGGCGTCATCATGTAGGTGAGCCAGGAGTCGGCGATGAACATCACCGCGGTCCCCCAGATGTTCAGCAGAATGCCCAGGCACCAATGCACGATCTTCGCCCGCCCCTGTTTCCAGCGGTCCCAGCCGTAATAGTAGAGGTACAGGGTGAACGACTCGAAGAAGAAGATCGAGACGTACACCCACATCGACACGCCGAAGATCGCCGTCAGATACGCCCAGAACCGCGGATACAGCGTCGACAGCAGGAACACGAAGACCGCGCCCCAGATCGCGGTCGCGCTATAGGCGATCAGCAGGAGCCGCGTGAACTCTTTCGCGAGCCGGTCGTAGCGCTGGTCCTTGCCGAAGATCCCGATCGCCTCGGCGACCACCGCGAAAATCGGCACCCCCAGCACGAACGCCGCGAACATCAGATGGATCTCGGCGGCGATCCAGATCGCCGCGCGGCTGCCGATGACCGGGAAGTCGCGGTAGGCGGCGGCGCTGTCGGCGGCGGCTTGGACGAGGGCGAAGACGTGCGCCATCAACTATCGGCCACGAAGAAGGGACGTTGCTTGGAGAAGTCCACCGGCATCGCGCTGCGGATTTCCGTCAGCAGCTCGGGCGTGATCTCGTGCACGCCCCGCGCCAGCGCCCAGTCTTCAACTCGCTTGGCCACGACCCCGCGCACGAAGGACGGGATGCGATCGAGCCGCGCGCGCGCGGCAGCCGACCAGGCAAGCGCGGGGACAAAATCCTTCCCATACGTGATGTCGCGCTCCGGCTCAATCACGGCAGCACCCGACGGTTCATAGACGCACGATGGATCGGCCGCCATCACGTCGCCCTCGAGCGCGAACGCCCTCGCGCGGCAGCCGCCACACAGCCTTTGGTACTCGCAGCGGCCGCACTTGCCGCCCAACGTCCCTTCCCGCAGCTGCCGGAACAGCGGCGCGGAGCGCCAGATCTCGCCGAAGTTCTGCGCGCGCAGGTCGCCCGCGACCTCGGGGAGATAGGGGCAGGGCGTCAGCTTCCCGTCGGGCGTGATGCGGCAGTATTGCGTCCCGCACGGACAGCGCGTCGCGTAGTTGAGAATCGGCGAGTCGGGATCGGCCGAATGCACATGCCGCATGAAGTGCGGCGCGCACTTGGCGCGAATCATCATCTGGCCGCGGTACTGGCGCTGCCAGCGGGCGAGGTCGGCGAGGACCGCTTCGTATTCGGCGGGCGCCAGATCGGACAGCCCCGCACCGCGTCCCGTCGCCACGAGGAAATAGCAGTTGAACGCGACCGCGCCCTGCTCCGCCGACCACTGCGCCACCCGCTCGAGCTCGGCGCGATTGCCCTTGGTCGCCGTCGTCTGGATGATGAAATCGAGTCGCTGCGCGCGCAGGCGCCCCAGCGCCGCGATCGTGTCGTCGAGCGAGCCCTTGCCGTGCCGGAAGTTGTCGTGATAGGTCGGCCGCAGCGAGTCGATCGACACCGCGACACCGCGGACGCCCGCCCCCTTGAGCCCCGCGATGCGCTCATCGGTCAACAGCGTGCCGTTCGTGCCGACGACCACCGTCGCGCCTTGCCGCGACGCGTAACCCGCGATCTCGGTCAGATCGTGACGCAGCAGCGGCTCGCCGCCCGACAGAATGATCATGGGCGCCGGGTTGACCGCGAGCAGCTCATCGACGATGCGCAAGCAGTCCGCGGTGCCCAGCTCCGAGGTGGCCGATTCGTGCGGGCCGGCGGCGATGTAACAGTGGGCGCACTCCAGGTTACAGCGCCGCGTGAGATTCCAGGCGACGACGTGCGGAACGTAGCTCACTGCAGCAGCTTCTCGATTGCCCGCTTCGCTTCCTCGGGCGTCACGGTCTTCATGTCGACTGGACACTTCTCCATCTTCTCTTCGATATCGCGGATGGGGCAGCGCGTGATGCCTTGCGCCTTGGCTTCTTCGATGAACGCACGCATCTCAGGCGACAGTGCGTCTTTCCCCTCGGCCTCTGCCCTGATCTGCTTCGCCCGCAGCTCGGTGAACATCACCATCATCGTGTCCACGTCGAACTCGTCGGCTTCGATCATCGCCTGCTTGTTGTTATCCATGACGTGGGTCGTGACGCGCCAGATGTCGTGATTGCGGGCGAAGCGCTCGACGGTGTTGCGCGCCAGCGGCCGGGCGATGAGCGGCACGAGCTGCAGCCGTTGCCAGCTCTCCTCCGTCCACACGATGGGATCGGTGGCGACGCGCGGGCGCTTGGACACCGCACCCGTCACGGGGCATTTCGTCTCGACTTCGGCGACTGCCGGCTCCGCATCGGCGTCGCGCCCCTGGACCTTCGTGGCTTTCAGCTGCTCCGTCGCCTTCAGCTCGGCCAACGCGATTTCTTCCGCGCTCCCGATCCCCATAATCAGCTGCATGTGCGTGGGGAGGAGCTTCTGGATCGCCTCGTCGAGCCACTTGTTCGTGACGGTGGGCGGCGGCCCGCCATTGCCCGCCTTTTCGAGGACGTACTCTTCGACGGCGCGCCGCGCGATGCCCTGCGCGAAGGGCGGAACGCGGAGAATCCGGACTTCGGCTTCCGGAGCCCACGGCAACCCCGCCTGGCCGTCTTCCTCGATCCAGGGAATGTCTTCCGGGCGAACACCGACGACACCCGTCAACAGCACGTCGCACGGCGCGAGCCGCACCAGGTTCTCCGACTGGCTGCCGAGCTCCGTGTGCTCGATGCGATGGGCCCCATGCCGGCCGATGACCAGCAACGTCGGTTTGATCTCGTCCGCCCACTGCATGATCACCTGGAACGGCTTGCCGATGAGGATCTGCGTCTTGATCGGGACATCCGGGAACTGCTGCGCCATGACCTCGGCGCGTTTGAGATTCGCCTGGCAGAGCTTGAGCAAGCCCTTGTCGATGATGTTGTTGTGCAGCTCTTCCTGCTCTTCGAACTTGAAGACTTTCGACGCCTGATAGGACAGCACGTCCTTGATGTTGTGGAAGACGACGTGATGATACTCCACGTCGAAGGCGCTGCAGACATACAGCGACGCGCCGAACGCCTGGGCCAGCTCGAGCGCGGATTTCATGGCCTGGTAGCTGTAGGACGAGCCGTCGACGCAGACCAGGAAGCGCCCGCCGGTGAGCGGCTGCTGATCGCGCACGATCAGCACGTCTTTCTCGACGCCGCGTAACACGCGAGCCGCTACACCACCGAGCTGCGAAAACTCCTGCCGCCCCAGTCCATGCGCGCCGAGCGCGAGCAGGTCGTACTGCCGTCCCGACGAGCCGACGAGGCGCGCGGCGGAGTCTTCCTCTTCCGCGACGAGCCGGCCGTTCTCGCCGAGCTTTACGTCGCTGCGGACCTTGTCGCCCCCGTCGTAGCCTGCGGCGCGGTTGGGATCGAAGCCGATCAGGCCCGGCAGGCGCCCAGCCCCGCGGTTCACCTCGTTGACGATCTCTTCGTAGTTGATGCCTTCGAGCAGCTGCCGTGTGAGCGCCACGCCCGAAGCTTCGCAGCGCTTGCCGAGCTGATCGAGAAAACTGTCGGCGATGAGCTGCAGTCCCTTTTCGATCAGCTTGTCGTGGATCTTGCGCTGCTTCTTGATCTCTTCAGGAGTCTGGAACTGAGCGGGGAGGCCGGTCTCGAGCTGGCGGAAGCGGACATCGTGCAGGCGGGCGGCGTAGACGTGATTCCCGGTGATCCGTCCGCCCGACTTGCGACACATCTCGATGGCGCGATCGACGGCCCAATCGGAGTGCTGCGAGTTGTCGACGGGAACGAAAATCTCGCGGTACACCGCTACCTCCCCGAGTGACGCCGCTCGAGCGGGTCGCCTAACCTCTAGATGTCGGTGTGGATGCCGTCAGAGTTAAGGGATATGCAGGCATGCCCCAGTGCTGTCAAGGAACTTGTTCACAAGCCGCGGGGACGATCTGGATGCCGTTTTCGTTCCAAACCGTAATTGCGTCTACTGGGCAAGCGTCGCACGCGCGCAGCAGGCGCTCGCGGTCGGCGGCGTCCGGCTGCACGAACACCGCCGTCCCGCTCTCATCGAGCACGAACGCCTCGGGCGCCTCGGTGATGCAGTCGCCGAAGCCGACGCACAGCGTGCGGTCGATGCGGACGCGCAGCTCACCGACGGTCCGTTCCTCGAAATCGCTCACATCCCTTCCAATCCCAGCTCGCTCCGGGCGTTGTCCATGATCGCTGGCGTGATCTCCGTGATGCCGCGTTCCCGCGCATAGTCGGCGTAGATCTTCTTCACCATGCCGCGCACGAAGCTCGGCACCCGAGCAAGCCGCTCCTGGGCGTCGCCCGACCACGCCGGACCACCGGTCACGACGTTCGCGCGCAGCATCTCGAACGGCTCAGCGGGAACCGTGCGACCGCCGATCTCGACGCCCAACGACGACACGAGCTGGGTTTCCATGGGATTTGTCAGCATCGCCACGACGCGGCCGCATTTCGGGCACTTGAACGTCGCCGCCAGCGTGCCGTCGCCGGGCAGCTCGCGCTGCGCGAAGGCCATTTGCTGATCGCACTCAACGCAGAGGAATTTCATAGCTGCGCTGCCAACTGGCTCCAGGTCTCCGGTGTCGGGTGCCAGGGGATGCGCGCGAGCACCGGTGTCGCGAACTCTTCAGCCAAGTCCTGCGCTGCGGTTCCCACGAACTCCCGGCCGACCATGTTCTCCACGATGCCGAGCAGCTCGGAGCCACGGTCGACGGCGGCGCGCATGGCGCGCCGGACGGCGTCGCGGGACTCGGGGGTCGGGATGGTCACCGTGAGCACGGCCGGCGGGTTGCCGAGGATGTCGCACAGCTCGATGTAGCGCTGCATCCCGGGCGGGAGATCGACCAACAGGACGTCGAGGGTACCCCACTCCACGTCGCCGAGAAACTCGCGCAGCGCGGACGCCTCCATGGCGCCGCGCCACACGAAACTCTCGGCCGCCGGACCCGTGAACGAGAGGGGAGCGCCCGCGTCCAAGAACTGCCCCATGGAGATGCATTTCACGCCATCGAGGCCGACCGCCGGCGGCTGGGCGGTCGGCGGTGCCTGCAGCAGGCCGGGGATCGTCGGGCCATTCAGGTCGGCATCGAGCACGCCCACGCCCCAGCCGCCGCGGGCCAGGGCACGTGCCAGGTGCGCCGTGACGTAACTCTTTCCTACGCCGCCCTTCCCGCTCATCACCGTCACGATCCGCCGTACACCGGCCAGGCGCTCCGCCACGCGCTTGCGCTGGGCGCCGATCTGGTCGAGAAGGCCGGAGCGGTCGGGGTCGGTCAGCTGATGATAGGTCCGCACGGGTTAAAAGCTAGCCGGTGGGGCGGTTAGTCGGTTAGTATCCCGTATGATCGAAGCGCTCAAACAAAGGCTCCAGTCCGAAGTCGAACGCCTGAATCACGAAATCTCGTTTGTCCTGCCGAAGGAAATCGAGAAGGCGCGCGCCCACGGTGACCTGCGCGAGAACTCCGAATACAAGGCCGCGCTCGAGCGGCAGCAATTCGCCCAGGCGCGCGTGCATCACTTGCGTCTGCGCCTTGCGAAACTCTCCGACGTCCGCGAGCAAGACATTCCGCGTGACCGCGTCGGGTTTGGGTCGCGGGTGACCGTCGAAGACGTCGACACGAAAAAGAAAGAGATTTACGCGTTGACCCTCGGCGAGTTTATCGAGGGTGAGGATGGCGAGGAGATGCCGGTCTCGATGGCATCACCGCTCGGGAAGGCCTTGCTCGGAGGAAAAGTCGGTCAGAAGGTGGACATCACACTGCCGATGGGCAAGCGCAAGCTCAAGATCGTGAGCGTAGCTACGGTGCACGATCTGGCGGGCTCTTGACTAAAACATTTCAATGATATCACTTAGACACACGAAACAGTGGTCAATTCGCCTGGAGTGTCGATGATGACGATGCGTCTGCGGACCGCTGCGGCGGTCTTTCTGCTTTTCGCCCCCCTCCCCTTGGGGGGCCTGATGGCCCAAGCCGACCCCGACCGTCCTGTCGCCGGGGGCGGCACGATCCCGACCGGTTGGCACGTCCGTACCGAGCCGAACCGCCAGACCGGGCAGCCGGCGTCGCTCGAGAACGTGAAGTTCACGAGCATGGGCGACGGCCTGCATACGACGGTCGGTCCGGCCGCGATCTACTGGCGGGATCGGGACACGATCTCGGGGAATTACCACGTCGTCGCCAAGATGGCGCAGATGAAGAATCCGGCGCACCCCGAGGCATTCGGCATCTTCATCGGCGGCAAGAGCCTCGCCGACTCGGGTCAGACCTACACCTACTTCCTCGTGCGGCCCATCGACGGGATGTACTCGATCCGCCGCCGGACGAGTTACCTGACGCGGCCGACCGCGATCGTCGAATGGACCGCGAGCGACGCGGTCACGAAAGCCGACGCGAGCGGCGCGGCGGCGAACGAACTCAGCATTCAGGTGCAGGGTGGCAAGGCGAAGTTCATGGTGAATGGGAAAGAGGTCTACACGGCCGATGCCGCGAATCTCGATGTGAATGGCGTGGTCGGCTATCGCATCAATCACAATCTCGACGTCCATTTGGGACCGCTCGGGATTCACAAACTGTGACCGCCTTGAACCCAACGGCAGACGAAGATCGCTTTTCGTTCACGCCGTTCACCCGGCATCCGTTCTTTTTTTACGTCAACCGCTGGATTCTGGAGCGGGTGATTTGTCCGGGCCGTCAGGTGATCGTGGACCTCGGCTGCGGCCCGGGCGCCATCACGGAGCTGATCCTCGAGCGCGTGCGCGACCAGCAGCCGCCGCCGCACGTCATCGGCGTCGATCCGTCGCCGTCCGCCCTCGCCAAAGCGCGCACGGCGATCTCCTCCAAGTTCGCCGAGTTCGTGCAGGGCAGCGCCGAATGGCTGTCGAAGCTCGTCAAGTCGGCCGACGCGGTCGTGTTCCTCAACGCCATTCACCTGATGCCCGACAAGGAACAGGTGCTCAAGGAGATTCGCCGCGTGCTGAAGCCGGGCGGCCTGCTCGCATTCAACAGCACGTTCTTCAACGGCGCCTATGTCGAGGGGACGAGCGGTTTCTGGCGGCGCTGGATCGTGCGCTCGGTTCAGGCTCTGCGGGAAAACGGCATCGAGGTCAAGCACAGCGGCCACGCCGCCGCGATGGAATGGTTTTCCGCCGATCAGTACAGAGCGGCTTGTACCGCGGCGGGTTTGCGTCCCACCACCGTCGAGCTGCTACGCGTGGATATGACGCGCCAAGCGCTCATCGATATCGGTCGGTTTTCACTGTTTATCGAGGGTGCGCTCCCCGGCGTCCCCCTCGAGGAAGGCGCCAAGGCGCTCGAAGTAGGCCTCGAGCGCACCATGGAAGAGCTCAAAGTTGAGTCGGTCCCGCGGCACTGGTTGGAGGTTGTGGCGGAAGCTGTCTAGCCGCCCAGATCGTCAGCCCCAGCACGAGCAGTGCCCCCAGCGTAATCGCGTTCAACGATTCCACCACACTTCGCCCGCTCGCGCCTAGGAGCGCCGGCGCGGTGAGTGTCAGGCAAGCAAACGACGCCCACCACGCGAGCCACACCCAGCGGCGAACCTTCCCGCGCTGCATCACCCGCCAAATCAGCCAGTAGCCTGCCAGCAGCGAGACGAAGTGAGCCTTCCACGCAAGTGGAGAGACGAGTGGCAGGATACAGAGTGCGACGGCGAGCTCGCCGTGCAGGAACGGGTGATCGAGGCCGGGCGGGTGACGCCGCCAGGCAAACGCGAGCGCGAGTGCTCCGATCGCGCCGAGCGCGTAGAAGAGCCGGACGACCCGCTGCGGCGGCCACTCGGCCACCGCGTAGTAGATGGGGTCACGTGCTCCACCTTCGCGCGTAAGCAGGCGCCTCAGCGCGGCGAGCAGCGACTGGTTCGGGAACATCGGCGTGGGGTTGGCGGTCTCCGCCGCGGCGACGGTGCGCCACTCCTTCCAGCGCTCGCCCGCGATCGCGGGACCGAAGCAGAGCGCCGGCAGCAGCACATTCAAGACTGCGAGGAATCCGGCGGTCCACGCGACGGCGCGCCAGGCGCGCTTGTAGAGGAGAAACACGAGAAACAGGATGGGCACGGCGCGCACGCTGATCGCCGTCGCCAGCGCGAGTCCGCCCATCGCTTCGCGGCGGCGCCGGAACAAGTCGAAAGCGAGCAGCACGAGGAACAGCAGATACAGATTGATCTGCATGCTCTGCAGGTGTTCCTGGAGCAGCCGCGCCGTCATTACCAGCGGGACGAGCGTCGCCGTCGACGTAAATGGCGCGGGGGCTTCGCCGGCAAGACGCGGCAGCAGCCGGCATGCTCCCCACAGCGCCGCCACGCTCCCGAGCTGCCAAGTGAGGAGCGCTCCGACGCGCGATATGCGGGCGACCTCCGCCAGGACGACTGCGATGAAGATGAAAAAGGGAGGCCAGGTGTTGAAGCTCAGCGTGGCGTAGGGGTCACCATGCTGCAGCACGACTTGGCCGACGCGCAGGTAGTCGTGGAACACGGCCAGGTCGATTCTGACAAGACTGCGCCCGACCTCCCAGGCCGCCAGCAGTACGAGGAGAGCCGCGACGGTGCGACGGCTTCCGCGGCTCACGCGATTACGAATGTCAAACGGCTATGGGCCTCTCGCAGCGCGGTCTCGACGGCGGCCGGCGTCTCTCCGCGCGCAAAAATGAATCCGGGATACCGCGACCCCTCCGGAAACGGAATCAGCCGCTCGCCTGGATGCGCGGTGATCTGCACGTCCTCGACGAGCGGCACGCGCTTCGCTTCGGCCACACCGCGCACCTCCCGCAACGTCCCCGCCCCTGGAATCGGAATCATCATGACGCCGGCGGCCAGGCGCTCGCGCTGGAGTGAGGGAATGGCCATCCCGAGGGCTTGGCGCAGGATGATCTCTTCGAGCGAAATCCCCTTGTCGCCAAATCGCAGCACTGCCGAGCAGCGCCCGCCGATCGGTCGCGCGGCCAGCTCGATCAGCCACGGGCCGTTCTCGTTGTAGCGCAGCTCGGCGTGGATGGGACCGTCGGTGATGCCGATCGCGCGTACCGCCCGATCGGCGCAGTCCTTGATTGCCGCCTGTAATCCGCCGGGAACGGTCGAGGGCGTAACATAGATCGTCTCCTCGAAGAAGGGCCCGTCGAGCGGGTCCGGCTTGTCGAACAACGCCAGCACGTGCAGCCGGCGGTCGACCACCAATCCTTCGAGCGCAACCTCGTAGCCGGGGATGAACTCCTCGATGAGATAGTGCCGCGCCCGATCTCCGCACGCCGCGGCGGTCTCCGGGTCGGCGAGGATGGCTCGTAAACGGCCGTGAGCGGCGAGGAATGATGGAGGGTTGTCGGCGCGGATGACGCCACGCGACGCCGAAAGCCGCACGGGTTTGAGCACGCAAGGATACGTGATGGATTTCGCGATCGCGGCAGGATCTTCGTCCAGGCTATGCAACATGAAGCGCGGGATCGGGACCGCCGCCCTCGCCAGCTGCTCGCGCTGGACGTGCTTATCGCTCGCCGCGATCGCGGCGTGCACGGGATTTCCTCTGAGCCTCAGCTTCGTCGCGATGGCTGCGGCAACCACGGCAGTCCGGTCGTCCACGCCAACGACCCCCGCGATGGGGTACTGCGTCGCGAACACGCGGACCGCGTCCGCTGCTCGGTCAGGTTGCTCGAAATCGAGAGTGAGGAGACCTGCGGGATTCGCCGCTTCGAGCGTACTCGCCTGCTCGGACGCCACCGTCAGCTCGACACCAATTTGCCGCGCGGCCTCCACGAACGCCGCCGTGCGGTAGGTCGTCGTGGGCAGCAGCAGCAGCAGGCGAGGAGTTATTTCTTGGCGGCCTGGAAGTAGGGGTTGGCGCCCGACGTGTGGTCGGTGATATCCACGATGCCGCGCACCGCCGGCACCAGCTGTGCCAGCATGCCCTCGATGCCTTGGCGCAGCGTGACGTCGGCCATCCCGCACCCCTGGCAGCCGCCTCCCATGCGCAGCATCACGACCGCGTCCTGGACGTCGATGAGCTCGACGCGCCCACCGTGCCGCGCGACCATCGGATTAACCTGCTCTTCGAACACCCGCGCGACCTGCTCGTAGAGCGCGTCGTCATTGACCGCTGATCCTTCACCGGAAGCCGGCCTTTGCGCCGGATGGACCGCCGGCACGTCCGCCGTCAATGTGGATCGTATGGCGTCACCGACCGACCGACCGACCGCCTGCCAGGGCGCCGCAGACCGCTTGACTACGGTGACGAGGTTGCCCGACACAATCAGCTCGCTCACCGCGAGCCCCGGGATCGCGAAGATCGCCTCGGCGAGGGGAGAGCCTCTCGCGTCGTCGGCTCCGGAGAAGCGGCGCACCCCTCCCGCCAGCACCGGTACGCTCACGACGAACTTGCAGCGATTGGTGTCGATCGGTTCCGCCGTGATCCGAACGTCCGTCGGGTTACCGGGCACCGTTCTCTCGCATGGCTTTCGCCGCCGCGACCATGTTCTTGAGCGCCGCCAACGTTTCCTCCCACCCGCGCGTCTTCAGGCCGCAGTCGGGGTTGACCCAGATCTGCGCGTCCTCCAGCACGCGCTTCATGCTCTTCAAGGCGCCCGTGATCTCCGCCGTCGAGGGCACGCGCGGCGAGTGGATGTCGTAGACGCCGGGACCGATCTCGTTCGGGTACTTGTACTGCTCGAGTCCCTGCAGCAGCTCCGAGCCGGAGCGGGCGTTCTCGATCGAGATCACGTCCGCGTCCATGCGCTCGATGACGCGCAGGACGTCATTGAACTCGCTGTAGCACATATGCGTGTGAACCTGGGTGGCGTCGCGGACGCCCGCCGTAGCGAGCCGGAACGCGTCCACCGCCCAGCGCAGATAGTCGTTCCACTCGGCGCGCCGCAGCGGCAACCCCTCTCGCAGCGCCGGCTCGTCGATCTGAATGACGCGAATGCCCGCCGCCTCGAGATCGATCACTTCGTCGCGGATCGCGAGCGCGATCTGCTTCGCCGTTTCGGCGCGCGGCTGGTCGTCGCGCACGAACGACCACTGCAGGATCGTCACCGGCCCGGTGAGCATTCCCTTGACCGGCCGCTCGGTCAATGACTGCGCGTACTTGCTCCAGCGCACCGTCATCGCGGTGGGGCGCGAGATGTCTCCGAAGATGATCGGCGGCTTCACATACCGCGTCCCGTAGGACTGCACCCAGCCGTGCTCGGTGAACGCGAATCCGACCAGCTGCTCTCCAAAGTACTCGACCATGTCGTTGCGCTCGAACTCCCCGTGCACCAGCACGTCGAGCCCCAGCTCTTCCTGCAGCTTGATCGTCTTGGCGATCTGTGCTTCGATGAACTGGTCGTACTGCGCGGCCGTCAGCTGAGCGTCGTGCAGCTTGCGCCGCGCGGCGCGAACGTCGGCGGTCTGCGGGAACGAGCCGATCGTCGTGGTAGGGTAGGATGGGAGCTCCACCTGGAACTGTCTGCGGTCCGCGAACCGCGTCCCGCGCGCCCGGTCCTGTTCCGTCACGGATGCGGCACGCCGCTGGACGGCGGCGTTATTGATCCGCTTCGACGTGCGCCGCGACTGCGCGGCACGGCTCGAAGCCTCGATGGCCGCGCGGTCCCCCTTCGCCAGCGACACGACCTCCTGCAGCTTCTGCTTCGCAAACGCCAGCCAGCCCTTGAGCTCCGCGTCGAGCTTGGTCTCGAGATCGAGGTCGCGTGGCGTGTGCAGCAGCGAGCAGGACGGCGCGACCCACAACCGGTCCTTGCCCACCTTCGCCGCCGCCTTCTCGAGCAGAACCCGCTGCTGCTGCAGATCGGCCCGCCACACGTTGCGGCCGTCGATGACGCCGGCCGACAGCACCCGACCCTTGGGCCATTTGGCCAGCAACGGATCGAGCTGCTGCGGGGCGCGCACCAAATCCACGTGCAAGCCTTGCACCGGCAACGCGAGCGCCGTCGACAGGTTGTCGTCGAGCCCGGCGAAATACGTCGCGACGAGGAGCTGAAGTTTGCCGGCGCGCCTGGCCAGCTGCGTGTAGGCGCGCACGTACGCGGCCCGCTCCGCTTCGGTGCGATCGAGCGCGAGGCATGGTTCGTCGATCTGCACCCAGGTCGCACCCGCCGCGGCGAGCGACTCCAACACGTCGCCGTAAACGGGGAGCAGCGCATCGAGCAACGACAGACGGTCGAACGCCGTGCCCCTGGTTTTGGCGAGCAGCAGGAACGTCAGCGGTCCGATCAAGACTGTCGTCGCGTCGATGCCGGCGGCCTTCGCTTCGCGGTACTCGTTCGCAGGCTTCGCGGAGGCCATGCGGAAACGCTGCCCACGCTCGAGCTCGGGCACGATGTAGTGGTAATTCGTGTCGAACCACTTCGTCATTTCCATCGCGGTGACGTCGCGGCTCTTGCCCTGACTGCCACGCGCCATGGCGAAGTACGTATCGGCATCCATCCACTCGCCCTTGAACCCGTACCGCGGCGGCACCGCGCCGACCAGGGCACAGGTGTCCAGCATGCGGTCGTAGAACGAGAAGTCGTTCGCGGGAATGCGGTCCAAACCGATGTCCCGCTGCAGCTGCCAATGCCGGCGCCGCAACTCCGTGCCGGTGGTGAGCAGCTGCGCGCGACTCACTTTGCCGCTCCAGTACCCTTCTGTGGCACGCTTCAATTCGCGCGCGGCTCCCAGGGGTGGGAAGCCCAAATTCGAGGCGATGGTCATAATAGGAAGAGGAATCTTACAGGGTTGTGAGCCCTTCCGGTACTTGACCTACCGTGTTGCGAAGCCCTGCAGCCTACGGATGATGCGGCGGAGCGGGAGGGTGCGGTCGTTGCTGCCCGTGCCCTGGTGGCGGCCCGTGACGCGCCTGCGCCGCAGCGGCCCGCGAAAGGCCCGCGGCTGCCGCCGCAGGTGTCAGGCCTTTCGCCACTTCGGACTCCACGTCTGCGGGCAGGAGCAGGAGGTCGGCCGCGGACTTACCGGAGCGCAGTGACACGCTCACGAGGGCGATGTTTTCGGCAGGGGGAACGCCAAGCGCCGCCAGCGTCCCGGCCACCCGGAGTCCCACCGTCAGGGCCTGCGGGCGCGCGCCGACGCGCGCCAGGGCCGTAATGTCGTTGGCGCTGAGTCCCGCCGTAATCGCGAACGCGCCGGCGGCGACGGCGAGCGTGTCGGAGGCGAGTCCACCCTCTCGAAGCGCAGCAGCGGCAGCGTCCAGCTGCGTCGCTACCATGCGCACCGCGGCCGCGACGCGATCGTCGGGAATGCCCTTGGCGCTGCCTTCGATGGCCTTTTGAATCAGGGGATCGACGGGCAGGCCGCGCGCCGATCCTGTCGTCCCGAGCTGCTCGACGAGCGCGGCAACGTTGGGTGAGACACGCCCCGCGAGCCGCTGAGCGATGGCTCCCGGCTGTTGCATGCTCAGCAACGTGAGCGGGACCGCGAGCAGTGTGAGCATCAGAGCGTCAAGACGCTATTGCGGCGTCCAAAGCCATCGTCGACGGCGGGCGCGCCCGGATCGGGCACCCAGCGCTGGCCGTCCACGACGAACGCATACTGGTGCTGTCCGGCCGGAAGCGTCAGCGACACGGTCCACACCCCGTTCGCACCGGCACGCACCAGCGGTGTGGCCCGCGCGTCCCACTGATTGAAAGTCCCGGCCAGGCTAACCGCCTTCGCGTCCGGTGCAACCAATACAAACCGGACGGTAACCAGGGGGGGGGGCGCGGTTAGCCTGGCCGGCCAGATCCATACGATCAGCGCGGCTGCAATAGCGAGTGCGGGAGCGAGCAGCCACGGCCGGATTCTCAGCCGGATCTCGCGCGGCTCTAGCGCACGTTTCCAACGAGGACGGCGGGGCGCGGGCCGCGACTCGAGCGCCCGCATCACGCGTTGCACGACGCCGGGCACTTCGACCGGTCGACGATCGACCGCGGCCAAGAGCCTCAGCGCTTCCTCACCCTGGGCGCGCAGCTCGGCCGGCAGATCAGCGATTGTGAGATCGCCGTCCAGCAGCTGCATCACCAGGGGATGGAAGTCATGGTCGCTCATGCGTGCTCCCGCAGTTCTTGGCGCAGTCGATCGTAGGCGCGATGCATTCGCATCTTCAGTGACGCTACCGAGGTGCTCAAGCGCTCGGCAATCTGTCCGTATGACAACCCTTCGACATGCTTCAGAACGAACACTTCACGCTGATCCGGCGTCAACTCGAGCAACGCGAGCTGCAGCGCGCGGCGGCGTTCGGCCGTTTCTGCTCCCCCGTCGGTCCGATCCGCCGCCGCGACGCTGTCAGCTGCTTCCAAGGGCGCCGTGGCCCGACTGCGCCGCCGTTCCGCAAAGCAGCGATTCCGCAGGATCAGAAAAAACCAGCCCAGGAAATTGTCGGGCTCCTTGCACTGTGCGAGCTGATCAAAGGCACGCACGAACGCGTCCTGCACCGCATCCTCGGCTGCGTCGGCCGAGCCCAGCATCCGCGCCGCGTAACGCGCGTACCGGTCGCGATAGCGCTCGACCAGCTGCGCGTATCGCTCGCGCTCACCTGCGAGCACGGCCCTCACAATGTCACCGTCTGTCAGCTCGGCTCCAAGGCGCAACCGATTCCTCCGCTAAAGAGTGGCTACCCAAGGGATTGGTAACGGTTTAGGATGCGCTGTAGTGTGACCTGCGTTACCTCGCTGCCCTCCGGGGAATCTTTAGCAAGCATGGTACCTACACAACGTCCCCTCGTAGCAGACGCTGACCTGCTCCAGCGGGTCGTGCAGCGGGATGCGACAGCGCTGATCGAGCTGGAGCGCCGCCACCGCCCCTCGTTGTACGCCCAGGCGTACGGCATGCTGATGGATTCCACGTTGGCCGAGGGGGTCGTTCGCGAGGTGTTCGCCCAACTGTGGTTTGTGGCCGACCGGCTCGTCGTCCGGCGCAGCCTGTGGAGCTGGTTACGCATGCTGGCGAAGGATCTCGCCCGGGGCCGAGCTGGCGCCCCGCGCTGCGAGATACGCACGACGTTCGACACAGCGGAGGACAAATGAAGCGCATAGTATGGCTCATCCCGGCACTGCTCATCCCCGCGCTCGCCGCGGCACAAACGCCGGGAACGATTCCGAACTCCCACGCATCCGATATCGCCAAGGCGAAGGTGGCGGCACGAGCGCATCGCACGAAGCATGTCCGTGGTGAAGCGCTCGGTCTCGACCACCGGCCGGTGACGCCGGCACAACACGCCGACCCGGCAACGCATGCGACGCCGCATCCCGGCGAAGGGCCAGCGACTCCGGCCACGCCGGCGACTCCGGCCGTGCCCGCGTCACCCTCGCACCGCCCCGCGCACGCTGGTCTCGGGGGTCAAGGCCGGACCAACAACCCGCGGCGTCCCTAACTAGAACTAGACAACACCTGTCGCGCTGTATCTTACCGGTCCCATGCACGTGGGACCGGTTTCATCTTCAGCGCTGCTCTTCGGCCTAGCGCCGCTCGCTCTTGCGGCACAGCGTCAGGCGTCCGTCGGCGTCGGCACTGGCGTGGTGCGCTACGCCGGTGGTTCGAGCTTTAGCGCCCTCACCGTGTCGCCGGCCGCGCAGAGTCTGTCGATTTCCCGCTATCTCGCCGTCACCGGGTCGGTGTCGTTGCTCGAAGCCGGTGTCTGGGCGAGCCAGGGTCGCGCCGATATCTGGTCCGCTCTCACCCAACTGGGGAACACGCGAGTCGCGGTCAGTGGAACGATCGGATTCAGCACGCGCTCCGACGGGGTCGCGGCCGGCTCCGGCAGCGCCCTGGCCGAGGCGGTGCGGGGTGATGTTGCCATCGGCGCTGGCGTCGTCAGCGGCGTCATCCAACAGGAGTCCGGGGTCGCGGCGTTCCGGCTCCGAGGCCGGACATGGCGGCAACTCGGCGCACCCACGCAGCTCTCGTTCACTACCGAAGCCACGCGGTTTCTTGGTGCTTGGTATACAGACGTCGTAGGCGGCCTATCGTTTGACGGCTCCAGGATCGTTGGCTCCATCTGGTTGAGCGGCCGGCTCAGCAAGACCTATGGATCGACCGGAGCTGCCAGCGCCACGCTGCAGTACTTCCTGACTCCTTCCCTCGCCGTGGAAGCATCGGGCGGGAATTACCTGCGCGATCCATTCCAGGGACTGCCCCGGGCAGGCTTCATCACAGGGGGAGTGCGATTCTTCGCGAAACGCCGCGCGATGGCGCCGAGTGTGCCCGCGGCGACGCAGGTGTTGCAGCCGTTGGTTGCTCAGCACCGCGGTGGCGACACCGTGGTCGTCCGCTTCAACATGACGGGTGTGCAAAGCGTCGCGATCGCGGGCAACTGGAACGCGTGGAAGCCGGAGGCGTTGCGCGGCTTGGGGAACGATCTCTGGGAGGCCGCGCTGCGGCTGCCGGCCGGCACCTACTACTTCAACCTGGTAGTGAATGGAAAGGAATGGGTTGTCCCCGGTGGCGTCGCGACGATTTCCGACGGCATGGGTGGGCTGGTCGCGGTCCTGAACGTGCTGTGACTTGACGATTCCGGTTCTCATCCGTACCGTGGCGACGGCTGGCTCCCAATTCGGTGCTGTCCTCTCCTTTGAGGGGGTGTCACGATGGGGAAGATCAACATGATGAAGGTGCTTGCCGGAGGACTGATCGCGGGTGTCGTGCTGAACGCGATCGATTACGTGGTGTTCAACATGGCGCTGAAGGACCAAATGGCGGCCGCCATGACCGCACTCGGGAAGTCGGCAGCGCCGACGACCTCCCAGATCCTTTGGTACGTGTTCCTAGATTTCGTGGCTGGCGTGTTCCTCGTGTGGCTCTACGCCGCCGTGCGCCCCCGCTTTGGCGCCGGACCCGCTACCGCGGCGAAGGCCGGCCTGGCGGCGTGGTTCGTCGGTAACCTGCTCGTCACCGCCTTCATGTGGCCGATGCAGATCTGGCCGCACAACTTCATGATGATTACGACGGTGATCGGGCTGGTGGAATGGCCCCTCGCCGCCGTAATCGGCGCCAAGTTCTACACGGAAGGCGCGGGAATGGGAGCGGGTATGGGGGCAGGCGCTGGCATGGGTGCGAGGATGTGATCTTGTAACTGCGCGAATAGGCGCATGAAAGGCGCGGCGGGTGGCACATCACCCGCCGCGCCTTTTTTTGCGCCGTTCTGCGCCGTTGAGAGTTAGTAATCGAACCGCATCGCCACACCGACCGTCCGCGGCTGGTTGGTCAAATACCCGACCCGCGCTCTCGTGCCGCGCTCGCGGTCCAAGGCCAGGAACGCGATCTCGTCGAGCGCGTTATTCAGGTACACGGACAACTCCCAGGTCTGACGCGTCAGGCCGACGCGAAGGTTGACGAGGTTATACGCCGGCAGCAATGGATCGAATCGGAAGATCCCCTGCGTCAGCGGACCGCCGATGGTGTGTGATCCGAAGGTGTTGAGATCCACGCAACCGAACTTCTGACCGGCGCACGCGGGACCGACTCCGTTGCCCTGATCGTCGATCAAGGTGTAGCGCGACCCGACGTAGTGGTAGGTGCCGGACACAAACGCCCGCGACCCCGTCCCCATATTCCACCCATAGGTGAGGGCGGCGCTTCCCTGGAACCGCGGCACGCTCGGGAGGCGATTCCCCTCCGCAATTCCTGCCACGACATTCCCACCCTGATCTTTAAAGGTGGTGAGCAGCTTGGAGTTGTTCAGACCGGCGGAAACTGAAAGGTCCACGTGGTCATTCGGACTCGCCGTAAGCTCGAACTCGGCCCCTACCGACCGAGCCTTGTCCGCGTTCAAAATGAGCCGGGAAGAGCACGAGCCAGCCGTCACGGTGAGCTGCAAGTCCCGGATATCCATGTAGAACGCGGAGACGTTGAGCGAGCCGCGACCGCCCGAAAACTGAGACTTGGCTCCAACCTCGTAGTTCCAAGCCGTTTCATCTTTCCAGGAACCCGCCAATGGGCCGAATGTCGACAAGTCTGCGGCCGAACATAGCGGGGCGTTGAGAGGATCGTTGATCCCACCCAGCCGGAACCCTCGCGACGCTTGCGCATTGAGCGTGAGCGCGTTCGAGGCCTTGTAGCTCACGATGAAGCGCGGCGCCACACCGCTCGCGTCGGTCGTGCCAGTTGTGTCTGTCGGCACCGCGAATGCACCGTCAAAGATCAGCGACCGATTCTCGTTGAAATTGTAGTAGCGCAACCCCGCCGTGAGATCCACCCGGTCAGTAGCGGACAGCGTCGCTTCGCCGAAGGCGGCGTATTGCTTGAGGTCGTAGTGCAGTTTGGAAAAGAACAGTACGTCGATTCCGGCTCCCAGATTTCCGCGGCTCCATCCCCTTGGTGCAAAGCCTTCTGCCGCGGCGAGCGAGTCCACGCCCACCGGTCTGACGTTTTGCCCATAATCGCGCTTGCTCTTGGCGTAGAAGCCGCCCACCAGCCAGCGAAGCTTTCTTGAAGCGCCTGTCAAACGCAGCTCCTGCGTCCACACTTTGCTCCTCGTGGTATCATTGAGCGGGGAGTCGAGTGTGTACACGCGATCTGACAAGCCGAGTGTGCCGCCCATGACACTGGCGGTGAGCGCGGTGGCGTCACGGACGACCAAGATGTTGCGGTGGGTGTAGGACGTGATCGAGGTGAGAGTCGCCCCACCAAATTTGTATTGCCAATTCACGTCACCCAGCAGGAAGTCGTCAGTATACGGCTCGTTGATTTGCGTGAAGAGCTGGCGATTCCCCAGGGTGACGGGGCGACGGCTGGTCGTGTAGGGGTTGGCCAAGATGTTGAATGCGTCGATTCGGTTCCAGCCGTCCGCCCTCACGCGCTGCACGAAGATCCGCGGCGTGATGCTGAAGCGTTCATTCGGCTGCAGGCGGACCGCAGCGCGGAGCCCGGCTTTGTCGCTTCCGTTGACGTCCCTATTGACGGTGAAGTCGGGTTGCACGGCGTCCATCCAACCACCCGTGCGGTTACTGTAGCCCACGATTCGGGCGGCGGCATGTTGGCCCAGCGGCGCGTTCACACCAATCTTGGCAGTGCTGCCCGGACCGCCCCCATCCACCCAGTGTCCACCAACCTCGCCAAACGTGCTGCTCACGCCGAGCTCGGGCTGATTGCTGATATAGCGCACCGTGCCGGCCAGCGAGCCGGCGCCGAACAGCGTGCCCTGCGGCCCGCGCAGCACCTCCACGCGGCTCACGTCGAACAGGTCGACGTCCGGCGTGAACAGCGACAGCGAGACGGGTGATTCGTCGAAATAGGCGCCGACCTGTTCCTTCACGCCGGGCTGATCGCGAGCAATCTGACCTGACGAGGCGCCGCGCATCGCGACCTGGCTCTGTCCGGGGCCGAGGTTCTGCACGCTGAATCCTGCGACGTTTGCCGCCACCGCCTCAATGTTGTCCGCCCCGCGGACCCGCAGCGCCTGCTCTGTTGGTGCCGCAATGGAGAATGGCACGTCGGCGAGCCGCTGCTCGCGAAGCATGGCGGTCACCGTCACCGCTTCCAGCTGGAGCGCCTGCATGACGAAGTCGACCACCGTCTCGGCGTCCGCGGAGACTCGTACATTTGCCTGGGATTGCGTACGCAGACCGGGCAGCGACGCCGAGACCACGTAGGTTCCGGGTGTGAGATTCGAGACCGTATAGCTTCCGTCCGAGGCCGTCGTTGCCCGGTGTGGGGCGGCCGTCCCCTGGGCCCTGATCGTGACTCCCGCCAAGGCGTCGCCACTCGCGTCGCGCACCGTCCCCCGGATCCGGCCGTTCTGGGCGTGCGCCACTGCCGGGACTGCGAAGAACAGTGCCGCGGCGACGGCGAGGCTCAAGAACCTTCCAACGGTAAGCATAGAGAACTCCTCCTATTGGATCAGTCGGACTTCTGCCCGTGCGTAGAGATACCGGCCGTTGTAACCGAACGGCGACGCCGCGGCCCAGGGGAACGTGTTGTCGTTGTTGTTGAATTCCGCTTTGGGTTTGTCCGGGTACACATCGAACAGGTTGCGCGCGCCGATCGCCAGATTCACGTCGCTGAAGTGATAACCCACTTCGGCGTCGATCAGCGTCTTGCCGCCGTACGTCTCACGATCGGTGAAGCTCGGCTGCGCGGAGGCAAAGCCGCCGTAGTAGGAAAGGCGACCGAGCCCGTGCACGCGGCCGACCGTGTATTGCGCGGTCAGCGTGCCGCGCCAATCGGGACGTTCCTCCTCGATGCCCACCTTGGTCACGAGATCGAGAATGCTGGTGAGGTCGGTCGGCTTGCCCTGCAGGATCTGCGGCAACGGATCGACGCGCGTGATCCGATTCTTGGTGTAGTTCACGGCGGCGTTGAGGTCGAGCATGCCGCGACCCGCGGGCACATGGACATCTCCGGTGACGTCCACGCCGTTCGTCCGCGTATCGAGGCCGTTCGTGAAGAACTGCACGGCACCGATGTTGGAGAAGCCCGAATCCGCGAGGATCGCCTGCGAAACCGAATCGCCGAATGTGGCACCCAGGAGAATTCGGTTGTCGATCGTGATGCGGAAATAGTCGACCGTGAAGGTGACGTTATCCCGTGGGGTGAGGGCGAACCCTGCGCTCAAGTTCACGGACGTCTCTTCCTTCAGCGGCTTGGCCCCAAAGATGCGCGAGGCCCGGTTGTCCACCGGGAAGTTGCCCACCTGAATGAACTGCCCGCCAATGACGTTCGTGGTCGTATGACTGAAGAAGCTTTGCGCCAAGCCGGGGGCGCGAAACCCGGTGCTCGCCGCTGCCCGCAGCGCGAATCGCTGCGCCGGCTGATAGCGGAGCGCCACCTTTCCGGTGAGCCGCTGCCCGAAGTCGCTGTAATGCTCGAACCGGCCGGCGACGTTTGCCAGGAACTGTTTGGTGAGCTGGCTCTCGAGATCGAGATACGCGCCCACGTTGGTACGACCGTGGTCACTCGCGTCCGTAGGAGCGAAGCCGGGGAACACCGACGAGCCCGCCGGAGCCGGCAGGCTGTCATCGTCCGCCGTCCCCCAGATGCCGTCGGCGCCGGCGCTGTCCTGGGCGAGATGGTTGCCGTTGATCCAAGACGCTGGTTCGCCGGCCTCGATCTTGAAGCTCTCGCGCCGGTATGCGGCGCCGAGCGCGACGTTGACGGGCGCCGATAGGCCGAGGCTCACCGGCTTGGCCAGGTTGACGGCGAAGATGCCTTCGGTCCGCTTCAGACGACCGGCGAAGAATGAGAGCTTATTCGGAATGCGGGGATCGTCCGCCGTCCCGAGGATTCGGTCCGGTCCGGGCGCACACGCCGTCACGAGGCAGGGGCCGAGCGACGGGTTGTTCGTATGCTCCAGGTTGTAGTCGAACCGGTTTCCACCGTACGACCCGCCGATATCGAGTGACCAGCCGCTGACGTTGGCCCGGAAGCCCGCGACGCCGGAGTAGTCCGCGACATCGGGCCGGAATTGCGGCAGGAATCCCTGCGGATAGAACTGCGGCCAGTTCTTGTTGCTGTCGAAATAGCGCCAGAAGCCGTTGCCCGTGCCGGTGCGATGGCTGTAGCCACCAAATGCATAGACTTCGCTCGTGCCTCCCGGATTGAGCGGCATCCGGAAGTTCGCGAACGTCATCCCGTCCTCCTCCAGTCCGTCGCCCCAGTGATAATTCGGTTGGGGCAGCACATTGCGTTTCTGGATGATCTGACCGGTGTTCGGATCGATGAGATCGTTCACACCTTTTGTGTCGACCAGGAACGAATCCGGCCAGGCGCGGTTGGTCTTGTCGCGATGGAGATATTCGCCGAACACGGCGAGGGAGCCGCGGCCCAGCTGAATGCCCCAGCCGCCGTTCAGATCCCCCGTGGTCCCGTCGACCGGATACCCCTTCGAGTTGTACTGGCCGACGTCGGCGTTGATGAACGGGGAGAAGCCGCCCTCCTTCAGCACGACGTTTACCACGCCGGCAATCGCGTCGGAGCCGTACTGCGCCGACGCACCGTCCCGCAGCACCTCGATGCGATCGATCGCCCCGCCCGGCAGCGCATTGAGATCGACCCCGCTCGATCCGGCGCCCATGCCGTAGGCGAACGTATTGAGCACCGCCATTTGATGGCGGCGCCAGCCGTTGACCAGCACCAGCGTGTGATCGGGACTGAGACCCCGCAGCGTGAACGGCCGCGCGATGTCGTTCGCGTCGGTCACGCTCTGCCGCGGGAAATTG
This sequence comes from Gemmatimonadota bacterium, assembly GCA_003222195.1. GTDB lineage: Bacteria > Gemmatimonadota > Gemmatimonadetes > Gemmatimonadales > GWC2-71-9 > 20CM-2-65-7. The sequence goes on from QHVB01000035.1 coordinate 29,100, forward strand.
ACCGACGGCGCGAGCGCCTGGAGGATCTGACTCGTCTCGTGCGTGCCTTGCAGCGCAATGTCCTCGGATGTGAACACGTCCACCGGCACCGCGAGCTGCTCCGCCGCGGTATGCCGCGCGCGGGACCCGACGACCACGTCGACCGGGGAGAGGCTGATCGCCTGCGCGGCCAGCGTGAAGTCCTGGGTGACCGGCGACTGGCCGACGGTCACCTTCACCGACTGCGGCACGTAGCCGAGCAGCCGAACGCGCAGCGTGTAGGTGCCGGCCGCGACACCGCGAATCTCGTAGCGCCCCTGTTCGTCGCTCGTCGCGCGCAGGCCCGCGGCCTCCGCCGAGATCGTGGCCCGCGCGAGCGGCGCTCCGGAGGCGTCTGCCACGCGCCCACGAATCGATCCGTTCTGTCCCAGCAGCGTCGCCGGAAGCAAGGCCAGCATGAGAACGAGTAAACTCTCGACACGTCGCATATTCATGCCTTTCGGGATGGGATCGTTCGCCCTAGTGCTACCGCGCTCCGCGAAGACCGTCAAGCGACGCTAGTGATGATGCGCGTTCCAGGGGTCGCCTTCGGAAAACGCCATTACGTGCACCATCCACCCGAACAGGCGCGGGTGAAACCGCCCGCCGACCGCCTCGCAGGCTTCCGCCGTCGCGATCGGCGATTTTGGCCCGAATACCGGCTGGCCATCCTTGGTCTCGCGCCAGCGGCGACGCGCGTCCGCGAGTGGCGGCAGGCACCAGTTGATGTGCTGGTGCCACCGACGCGGTGGCAGCCGGCGGCCAGCACATATAGTAGAAGGACCACTCCTCGCATTACCACCACTATAGATTCCCCCGGGAGCCTTTGCGAGGGAGGATTTATGCGCCGTTTCGCTTTGCTGTGCTTCGTGATTACTGCTCCCCTTGCCGTCGCCGCGCAGCGACCCGCTGCGCCCCAACCCCCCCAGCCCGCCCCATCAGTCCCCGCGGCGCCGCATGACAGCGTTCGGGGTGCGATTCGCGCCATTGACGTTCGCGCCCGCACGGTCGAAGTCACGACCGGGGTCGGTTATGCCTTGCGCGTCGTGGTCTTGCAGGTGCCCGCCAGCGTGCCGATTACCGCTGCCGTAGCGGGTCAGCGCCAGCCCATCGGGCTGGCAGCCCTGAAGCTCGGCGACGTCGTTCGCGCCAGCTTCGGTGGGCAGCGCGCTCCCTTTGTCGCCTACACGATCGAGCGGATCGGCCGTGTGGAAACCGGCGTGGAGTCGACCCCATGACGCACCGCCGCGTGATCATCGGCGCGATCGCGCTGGCCGCGGCCGCCGCATGCAAGCGGCCGCAGCCCGGTGACCCGGTGCGCGGGCTGTCCGCGGCGGAGCGAGCGCGATTCGACAGTGGGCGCGCCGTGTTCGACAGCACCTTTACGCCCGCAGTCGGACTGGGCCCGCTGTTCAATGCCAGTGGATGCAAGGAGTGCCACGAGGATCCCGTGTCCGGCGGCGTCGGCGACGAGGTCGAGCGGCATGCCGCCGTCTTCCATCCTGAGCGCATTGGGGCCGTCTGCGACCAGCTGGCCGCGCAGGGCGGACCGGTGTTTCAGGACAGCGTGACTCCCGCGCTCCACGCAGCGCTCGGCATCGACCGCGAACCGCTGCCGGCCGGCGTTACGACCGTCGCGGCGCGGACCACGCCCGAAATCTTCGGGTTCGGTTTCCTCGACGCGATCCCCGACTCCGTCATCCTGTCGTACGCCGATCCAGACGATCGCGATCATGATGGCATTTCGGGCCGTCCCAATCGCTTCGTCGACGGGCGGCTGGGGCGCTTTGGGCGGAAGGCGTTCGTGCCCACGCTGCGTGAGTTCAACGACGCAGCATTTCAGGTCGAGATCGGAATCACGAATCCATCGGTGCCCCTGGAAGGGACGGTGACGGGCCAGCCATTGCCCCCGGGTACGGACCCCGCTCCCGACCCTGAACTGAATGCGCACGGCTTGGAACTGACGGACGCATTCGTGCGCCTGCTGGCGCCGCCGGCGCCGCTGAAACAGTCGCGCGAGGCTCGGCACGGCCGGGACGTATTCACTCAGGTCAAATGCGCCGGCTGTCACATCCCCGCGCTCCGCACGGGAGATAGCCCGATCGAGGCGCTGCGTTACAAGGACGTGGCGGCGTTTACCGATCTGCTGCTCCATGACATGGGTCCCGATCTCGCGGACATCTGTTTTGGTCTCGCGACGCCGAGCGAGTTCCGTACGGAGCCGCTCATGGGGCTGCGGTTGAGGTCCCATTTCCTCCATGACGGCCGGGCCAATACCCCCGAACAGGCCATCGACTTGCACGGCGGAGAGGCGACGCGGTCGCGCGAATTGTTCCGGGCGCTCCCGGCGGCAGATCGGGCGGCGCTGCTGGCGTTTCTAAAGACACTGTGACCGGGGGGGGACGAACTCAGCCGTGTAGCTGCTCGAAGTGCGGCTTCTCGACCAGGAGATAGAAGCCGAGAATCGCCGCCTGGGCGAAGGCGGCCGCGACCATTCCGGGCCACGAACCGGTAATCAGGGCGAGGCCGTACATCTGGAGATAGCCGATGGTATACATCGGATTCGAGACGTAGCGATACGGGCCGGTGCTCACCGGCCCGCGCGCGTTCCCGGGGTCGAAGAAGTTGTGCCAGTAATACGCGTCGCTGCCGAGGGTGCGCGCGGCCCACAGCTTCACGCCGAGACCGATGATCACGAGGATCGCACCGGTCGTGATCAGAACGACGCTCGGGACTGGAAGGATCACCGTCCCGCGGGTCACGACGCACAGCAGAACGAACACGACTGCGTCGTGGTTCATGACGAGCGCGGCCCGGCGCCGGAAGCGCCGAAACGCCTCGGCACGTCCAAACCGCCGCGTGTAGACGCCGTCGCGGTCTTCCCGCCGCAGCGCTCCACCCACAAACAGCACGTACGCCATTCGGCTGAGAATGGCGTACGCGAAGACCGCGACCTGCGCCGCGCTCACTTCCGGCCGAAGAGGCGCACAGTCGCCAAACCGCGCGTCCATCGGCTGCGGTACCAGAAATCGACGCGCCGCAGGATCCGCACGGGTCCTGGGAGATCGATCGTGCGGCTCCACGAGCCCTGATGGAATTGCACGCGGGTCTCGGGCGAAAAGCTTTGGCCGTTCCCGAAGGTGACTTTGATGTTGTACATCTCGAGATTGCCGCCCGCGACTTCGATCCTAATCGCGGTGAATCCGCCTTCGCGCGCGCCCACGATCATGGCGTCGTGATCGAGCGTGAAACTCACGCGGCGGGTACCCAGCAATTCCCAATCGGCGGTTGGGACGGTCAGGAGGACGAGAGCGGCCAGGACAGCGCGCATGCGGGAGCCTCCGAATCAGGGGTGAACCGGTGAGTGCAACATACTATGCGCGTCCGCGCGGCACTAAGCCCTCCTGTGGCGCGACCGCCATAGTGACGATCGCGACAATCGCGGAGGTATAGTCTAGACAAGGAGGCCAGAATGAAGCCTGCGCGTCTGATCGCGATTGCCGTGATGTTGCTGTCCCTGAGTTGCGCCAAAGATCCTGTTGGTGGTCCTGGTGCGCCGCCCCGGATTACCGCGTTACCGCGTGCACTCACGAGCCAGGAACAGCAGCTAATTCAGGCTGACAACCGGTTTGCCATCGCGCTGCTGAAGCAGGTGACGGCCGACACGCGGGACACAGTGCCGAATCTGTTCATCTCGCCGCTCTCGGTCGCCATGGCGCTCGCGATGACGTATAACGGGGCGGCGGGAACGACCGAAGCGGCGATGCGCTCGACACTCGAACTGGACAGCATGAGCGTCGCGGACGTGAATGTCGCGTACCGCGGTTTGATCGAGATGCTCCGAAATCTCGACCCGCATGTGCGGTTTCAGATCGCGAACTCCATCTGGTACAAGCAAGGCTATACGATCGAGCAGCCGTTCCTCGCTGCCAATCACGACTACTACGACGCGCAGGTTACGGCCCTCGACTTTACCTCGCCCACCGCGCCGGCGACGATCAACAATTGGGTCAGCCAGCAGACCCACGGCCTGATCGACCACATCGTCGATGCGATCCCGGACTACATGCGCCTCTATCTCATCGATGCGATCTACTTCAAGGGAGACTGGACTCAACAGTTCGATCCGGAGCAGACCAAGCCGCGGCCGTTCCGGCTCGATGACGGCTCGACGGTGGACCTGGCGACGATGGCCCGTGGGCCGGGGGAGCTCCGGCTATCCGATCAACCGAGTGCCACGATTGTGGATCTGCCGTACGGCGGCGCTGCCTTCTCGATGACCATTGTCCTGCCGCGGGACACCACCACTGTGGATCACGTCGTCGACGCCTTGACGCAGGAACAATGGAACGGGTGGATCGCGAGCCTGCAGCCGGGTGAGAACGAAGTCCTGCTACCAAAGTTCAAACTCACCAACGATCTGTCATTGATCCCCTCGCTCACCGGTCTGGGTATGGGCGCCGCCTTCAGCGTTTTCGCGGATTTCACCCGCATCCATACGCCGTCGGAGCTGGCCATCACCGAGGTGAAGCACAAGACGTATGTCGATGTGAACGAAGAGGGCACGGTCGCGGCGGCAGTGACCTCGGTGGGTCTCGGCGTCACGAGCGTCGGGCCCAGGATCATCATTGTCGATCGGCCGTTCCTCTTTGCGTTGCGGGAGAACCTGTCGGGGACGATTCTGTTCATGGGGGTGATTCGACACCCGCCCGCGAACTAGCGGCGCAGCAGGTGCGCGGTTGGCGGGATACATTGGGACGGTCTCCCACATCGGGTTCACGCCATGCGCGCACCATCTCTGCTGGTGCTCTGCGCCGCCACACTCGCGGCCGCTCCGCTCAGAGCGCAAGCCATCGATGCCCGTCAGCTTTCCGCACTGGTTTGGCGGAACGTCGGCCCATTCCGCGGCGGACGGATCTCCGCGGCGTCGGGCGTCATCGGACAGCCCGGCGTGTTCTACGTCGGCACGCCCGAGGGCGGCGTTTGGAAGACGACAAGCGCTGGGGCGACGTGGTACCCGATCTTCGATTCCATTAGGACCGTTTCGTCCATCGGCGCTCTCGAGGTGGCGCAGTCGGACCCGAACGTAATTTACGTCGGCACGGGCGACCTGAATTCCTACTTCGACGGGCGGGGCGACGGGATGTACAAGTCCTCCGATGCCGGACGGAGCTGGCGTCGCATCGGTCTCGAGGGCACCCAACAAATCACGTCGATCCTGGTTCACCCGCGCGACCCCAACCTCGTCCTGGTCGGGGCGCTGGGAGGCTTTTTCCAGACCCAGAGCGACGCGCGTGGCGTCTTCCGCTCGACCGACGGCGGCGCGAACTGGGTCAAGACCCTCTACGTCGACGACAAGACCGGCATCGGAACGCTCGCCCGCGCGGCAGACGCGCCCGACGTCATCCTAGCTGCCACTATGTTCCGCTCCGGGGCGCCAGGGACCGGTATCTTATTCGGGCAGAGGACCGACACGGCGCAGACCCGCACGCGGCTGTACAAATCCATAGACGGTGGGTTGACCTGGCATGAGGTGTCAGGCGGAGGGCTGCCCCGCCTCACGGGTCGCATCTCTCTCGCGATCGCCGTGGGCACGAACGCTCAGCGCAGCTATCTCATCGGCAACTTCGGACTCTACCGCTCCGACGATGGCGGCACGTCGTGGCGGCAGATGGCGGCGGACGACAAGCGGATCGCCAACGGGCAGGGCGGCTATAACTCCGGGGTCTCTGTCGACCCGAAAAATCCCGACGTCGTCTACACATTCCACGTGACGGCTTACAAGTCCACCGATGGCGGTAACAGCTTCGTGGCCTTCAAGGGCGGCCCGCCCGGCGGCGACGATCCGCAGGTGATGTGGATCGACCCCACTGACGGCAAGCGCATCCTCATGGGTTACGACCAGGGGGCGATTGTTTCATTCGACGGCGGCGACAGCTGGAGCTCGTGGTACAACCAATCCACCGAGCAGGTCTATCACGTCGCCGCCGACAACTCGTTTCCCTATTGGATTTACGCGACGCAGCAGGACGCCGGCGCCATCGCCACGCGCAGTCGCGGCGACCTGGGGACGATCACGCCCATCGACTGGAAGCCGGTACCCGCTTGGGAGTGGGGCACGATCCTTCCCGATCCGCTTGATCCCAACATCGTCTTCTCGAGCGGACTCAGCATCTCGAAGATCAGCTATCCCAGTGGCGCGTGGATTAACGTGGGGCCGGAGCAGGATCCGTCGCTCAAGCTGCGCGCCTCACTGAACCTCCCGATCGTCTTCTCGACGTGGCACGGGCAGCGCGAGCTGCTCGCGGGCTATCAGTATCTCATGGCGACGAGGGACGGCGGGGTGACCTGGACGAAGCTGGGTCCCGATCTCAGTGAGACACGGGCCCACCCGGCCCCGAGCGACACGAGCATTCGACGTTGCGCGTGCATCTGGTCGATCGCGGCATCGACCGTGCGGCCCGGCGTCATCTGGATTGGGGCCATCAACGGCATCGTCCAGGTGTCGCGAAACCACGGGGTGACGTGGAACGACGTAACAAGCCCGGATATCGGCGTCGGTGTGCGCGTAACGCCCACCTGGGTCGAGGCGTCGCGCTTCGACGCGGGTACGGCGTACACCGCCTTCAACTTCCAGTATCGCGGCGACGTCGCCCCACATCTCTACCGCACTCGTGACTACGGGAACACGTGGACGAAGATCGTGGCTGGATTGCCGGCGACCTCGCCCGGCGGCGCGTCTGTGCGTGTCGTGCGAGCGGATCCCAAGCGGTCCGGCCTGCTATTCGCCGGCACGGGGAGCGGCGTGTATGTCTCGTTCGACGACGGCGATCACTGGCAGTCCCTGATGCTCAACCTGCCGACCACGATCGTCGACGACATCGCCTTCCACGACAACGATCTGATCGTCGGCACGTATGGCCGCGGCATCTGGGTGCTCGACGACATCGGGCCGCTGCGGCAGCTCAGCGCGGCGCTGGCCAGCGACCCGGCCCATCTGTTCAAGCCGAGCGAAGCGTTTCGTGTGCGGCGGAATGTGGACTACAACACGCCGTTCCCCAAGGAAGAACCGCAGGCACCGAATCCCCCGCCGGGAGCCATCATCTACTACTTGCTCGGCAGCAAACCGTCGGCGGGTATCGCGATTGATGTGCTCGATGCGAAAGGCAATCTCGTGCGCCACCTGACGAGTGCTCCGTCCACGCCGGTTCGCGAAGCCGGGCGGGCGCCGATGGAACAGTTCTGGCTCGCGCCGCCGAGTGCTCTCCCGGTGAACATCGGACTCAATCGCGTCGCGTGGGACCTCAGGTACGACACGCCGCCCGCCTTCGCACATTCGTTCGAGTTCAACGGCAACCCAGGTTCCACACCGATGGCGCCCGAAGGACCGCTGGCGCTGCCGGGCGTCTATACCGTTCGGCTCACGGTCGACGGTAACCACTACATGCAGACGATCGCCGTGCGCGCCGACCCACGCTCACACGTCACCCCGGCGGCACTCGCCGCCCAGCACGCCCTGCTCATGCGGCTGAACTCCGGACTTCAGGCGACGTGGGATGACTTCAAGCCCGTCGCGGAGCTGCGCGCTCGAGTCGCGAAGCTCGCCCCGGACGACACGGTATCCGAAGTCGGGAAAGCTGCGAAGAAGCTCGTGACGACGTTGGATTCCATTGCGGGGGATTCCCTGACGGACGCGCGCCAGGTCTGGGAGGCGCGGCCGGCGGCATGGAGCTTCGTGGATCTGAACGGAGAATTTGGGATCGAGTTGACGGGACAGGACAATGCCGACCACGCGCCGACGCAGGCGGCGCTCGCCGTTGCGCGCTCGAGCTGTGACGGGCTGAGGAAGCTGGTGGGGCGCTGGAGTCAGCTGGTTCGGGTGGATCTGCCGGCTTTCAATGGAGCGCTGCAGCGTCACGGGATGACGACGCTCGCGGCCCCGGCGGCCGGAGGTCAGCTCTGCGCTCCGTGATTACTGCGGGGTCTCGTTGCCGATGAGGTCGTCGCGCCCATGCTGCCGCGGCCGCCCGAACATCCAGTTCACGCTGAGCAGCAGCCCACGGATCACGCGCCTGCGGTCCGACACCTGGTAGAATCGCGGATCGATCGTCGTGGAGCTCTCGCGCGAGGTATTGAACGGGTCGATCACGCGCAACGTTATGCTCATCTGATCGTTCCTGAGCTTCTTGCGCGCGGCAAGCGTGAATCGCGTCCGGCTGGCGACCCGGCCTTGCTCGACCGTGATTGGCGCCTGATAGGCCAGCAGCGCCTGGAGATCGAACGTGGGCGAGACGCGGAATGATGCGTTCGTCCGAGCCGTCCAGCCGAACGTTTTGGCGGAGAGACCCGGCCCCAGATTCGACGCGTTGCTGACCTGCCGGAACGCGCTCGCGCCCGCGAACCCGCTGAGCCGCCCACCACTTCTGGCGATCGTCACGTCGGCGCCATACGCGTCGCTGGTGGAGACGTTGGCAAACGTCCGCGTCATCACGCCGGCCGTGTCGAGTGTCCGGATCGTGCGGACGGCATCGACCGTGTGCCGGAAGAAGGGCGTGAGCTGGAGCGTCAGGCGGTCCGCGGTGCGTTGCAATCCCAGCTCGAGCGCGCGGATGTACTCCGGCTTCAGGTAGGGGTTGCCACGTGAAATGTTGAGCGGGTCCAGATAGTGCGCCGTCGGGTCGAGCAGATCGGTGTCGTCGGGGCGGCGGATGCGCGTCGAATAGCTCAGCTTCACCTGATGCGTGTCATCGATGTTGTAGGCGATGAGGCCGCTTGGAAAGACACTGTTGTACGGATTTGCGTAGGTGGCGCCGGTCGTGAGCAGATGAAACTGCGTCGTGGCGCGCTCGACGCGGATGCCACCCTGGAGCAGGAACTTGCCGCGCTGCGCGTCGAGGATCCCGTACGCGGCGTGCACGACCTGGCGGTAGGTGAAATCGCTGATGCGCGTGGAGTCGGGCGCCCACGCGGCCTGCGCCGTGTCGAACACCTGCGTGTCCAGCCTCGTGTGAAAGCGTTGCAGCGATCCGCGGTACCCCGCTTCCAGCCGCAATACGCTCGAGAGCGGCCGCACGTAATCCAGCCTGAGCGAGTTCTCGTCGGGGTGCTCCCAACTGGTCTGCCGCTCGAGTGCCGACGTGTCGCTCGGCGTCCCGTCGAGCGCCAGGTCGCGGGCGATGATCCCGTTGGGGCCGCCTTCCTGCGCCCGCACGACGCGCAGCTCGCTGGACAGCTTGTGGCCCTTCGCGGCGAAGCCGTGCTTGTATGCGAGCGTCGCTTCGAAGTTGAACTCATGGTTCGTCCCGCGAGTGAACCGGTCGCTCAGTGCGGACAGCGTGCGTGCCGAGTCGAGGTCGCGGTAGAGAAGGCTGTAGGTTTCCGCCTCATTGCGCGTGCTATAGTCGGCGTCAGCCGAGAGCGCGTCGTGCTCGCCGAGCTGGTAGCCCACGCTGCCAGTCAGCGTGTGCGCGAGCGGGATCTGCGTACGGAGTCCTGCCTCTTCCAGATACGTGAGGGGACTCTGGTAGTCATTCACGCGAAAGATGGTGTCGCGCCGCGGGCGGTTGTCCCGCAGAAAACCGTAGCTGCCGAATAGCGAGAGTGGCCCGCGCTCGTAGCCGAGGTTGCCGCCGGCGTCGACGTGGCCGGTGGTCCCACCCCCAACGGTGAGCCCGCCGCTCCGCCCTTCATCGGCCTTCTGCTTGAGGACGATGTTGATGATTCCCGCGTCCCCCTCCGGGTTCTCGCGTGCCGAGGGGTTGGGGATGACTTCCACCTTGTCGACCATGTCGGCCGGCACCTGCGCGAGGAAGTTGCCCAGCTGCGCCGGCTTCAGCGGGCTGGGTCGCCCGTTGATTTGGAGCACGACGCCGGTGTTGCCCCTCAGGCTCACGATATTGTCGATGTCGACGTCCACGGCCGGCACGTTGCGCAGCACATCGAGCGCCGTGCCTCCGCGGGTGGTCGGCATGTCGCGGACGACATAGGTGGTACGGTCGGGAGCCAACTCCACGTCGCGCTTCTGGCCCGTCACCTGGAGCGGCTGTAGCACGAGCGCCGACGCCGTGAGAGCCACCGATCCCAGGTCGACGCTCGGCGATGCCACACTGATTTCGACCGGGAGCACCCGCGGCGTGTACCCCAGCGCGAGGATGCGGACCCGATAGCGGGCGGGAAGAAGGCCCTCAATGCGGAAGCTGCCGTCCGCATCGGTGGACGCGTGGGCTCGCACTCCACCGGCGGAGTCCATCACTTCCACCGTGGCGATGCCGATCGGCGTCCTGCTCGCGGCATTCACCACGCGGCCGCGGATTTCGCCGCTGCCCTGCGCGGCCGCCACGGACTGGGTCGCGAGGATCAACAGGATCGCGTGCGCGAGGAGGAGAGACCTGGACGCCACCATTGCCTCGTACAAAGTTAGCCTATGCCCCTTACGGCTTCCTTACACGGCACGTTGTGAAACGCGAGGCGCCGCCTATGAAGATTGCTCGTGGGGCACTGCTGGCGACTGGACTGCTGGCCGCGTGTACCAACGCGGTGGGCAGTAAGTCGCCCACACCGGGGGTATGGAGCGACGCGCCAGCCCTCCACGTTCAAGGCACGCAGCTGGTCGACACGGCGGGACGGGTCGTCCGGCTCGGGGGGGTGAATCGTTCCGGCGCCGAATACGCCTGCGCGCAGGGGTGGGGGTTCTTCGACGGCCCGTCCGACTCGGCGTCGGTACAGGCGATCAAGTCGTGGAACGTCAATGCGGTTCGCGTGCCCCTTAACGAGACGTGTTGGCTCGCCATCAACGGCGTGGCGCCCGCGTACTCGGGAGACAACTATCGCCGAGCGATCAGCGATTATGTGGCGCTGCTAAATCGCGCCGGCATGGTTGTCATCCTCGATCTGCATTGGAGCGCCGCCGGAACGGCCATCGCGCTGGGTCAGGCACCGATGCCCAATCGGGACCACACGCCGCAATTCTGGAGCGAGGTTGCCGCGGCGTACGCCAGCAACAGCCGGGTGATCTTCGACCTGTTCAACGAGCCGTTTCCCGACAACAACTCCGACACCCCGGAGGCGTGGCGCTGCTGGCGGGATGGCGGCACGTGCACAGGCATGAGCTACCAGGCGGCCGGAATGCAGGAGCTCGTGAACGCGGTGCGTCGCGCCGGCGCGAAGAACGTCATCATGCTCGGAGGTGTGCAGTACTCCGCGACCCTCTCGAGCTGGCTCGCGTCCAGACCCACCGACTCGCTCAACAACACCGCGGCCTCATGGCACATCTACAATTTCAGTTGGTGCAACACCCAAGCATGTTGGGACCGCGACGCCGCTCAGGTGGCGCAGCGCGTTCCGCTGGTGCTCGGCGAGCTGGGGCAGAACGATCGTGGCAGCGCCTTTGTCACGGCGCTGATGGATTGGATGGACGCGCGGCAAGGGAGTTATCTCGCCTGGTCGTGGGACGTGTGGGGAAATGCGCTCGACCTGATCGCGAACTACGACGGGACGCCGACGACGTACGGGCAGACGTTCAGGGCTCGGTTCTCGCTTTAGGACGAGACACCCATGACCGCGTCGATCAGCGCCGAGTTCCTCGCCCTGCAGGAGCTGCTCGCCGGCCGCTATTCGATCGAGCGCGAGCTCGGGCGAGGCGGTATGGGGATCGTGCTGCTCGCCCGTGATGTGGCGCTCGACCGCCCGGTGGCGATCAAGCTGCTCCCGCCGCACCTCGCGACGCGCCCCGACGAGCGGGACCGGTTTCTCCAAGAGGCGCGGACCGCCGCCGGCCTCTCGCATCCCAATATCGTGCCGATTCACCTCGTCGAGGCACACGGTGATCTCGTGTTCTTCGTGATGGGCTTCGTGGACGGCGAGACGCTGCGCGATCGGGTGCAACGGGCCGGCCCGCTCCCGCCGCGCCTGGCGACGAAACTGCTGCAGGAAGTGGCGTGGGCGCTCGGCGCCGCGCATCAGCGCGGCGTGATTCACCGCGACGTGAAGCCTGACAACATCATGATCGAGCGCGCGACCGAGCGCGCGGTCGTCACCGACTTCGGGATCGCCCTGGGCAGACGGGCGGCCGAAACCGCGGGCGGCGCCGTCACCGGGACCGCGCGCTACATGAGCCCCGAGCAGGCGTGCGGCGAGCCGGTGGACGCGCGCAGCGACCTCTACTCCCTGGGCGCGACGTTCTTCTACGCCCTCACCGGCCGGGCACCATTCGAGGCTGCAAACGTACCCGCGATCATCACGAAACACGTCTACGAGCCCGCCCCCCTGGTCCAGACGCTCCGTCCCGAGGTGCCCACCAAACTTGCGGCCGTGGTCGACCGCTTGCTCCGCAAAGCAGCGCCTGAGCGGTTCCAAACCGCCGACGATCTCGCGCGGGTCGCGGGGGAAGTGCGGGGGCGGGACTTTCGCGCCCCACCGCTGCTGCGCGCCTTCGTGCGGAACGCGCAAGTCTCGACCCTGGTCCTGTTGACGTCGGTGCTCGCTGGGAGAGGGACAGGGCTGATCGGTGCGATCCTCCTCTTTCAACTGGTCGTGGTGGCGCGCCGACTCCTGAAGGATGGCTACACCTTCGGCGACATTCGGGCGGCCCTGCTTGCCGAACGGCAAGTGCAGCAGGAGGAGGACGAAGTCATCAAGCGGCGCCGCTGGTTCCTGCGGCTGGACTCGTTGTGGTATCGGATCTGGGCCGGAAGAGCCGGACGCTCGTTCTTCTGGCTCGCTGGGTGGGGTCTCAAGACCGCCGCACGCCCGGCCCTGCCCTCCGTCGAGCGGACCGAGCTCGTGCTCGGACGCTCGGCGCTCGCCGCATATAAGGCGCTGCCGGACGCGGAGCGGCGGCAGGCGCGAGACCTCCCGGCCGTGCTCGAGCGCTTGGAGACTGGGGCAGAGGCACTGCGGGCACGGGGCGACACGGGTGAATCGCTCACCGAAGCCGTGGCCGCGCTCGAACACCTGCGCCTTGCCCTCGTGAAGCGGCAGTCCGGCGTGGGGTCGCCCTCCGATCTGACGCTCGTCCTCGAGCGCGCCAGGGCGATCGGGGACCACGTCGACCGCCGGATTGCGGCGGCTGCTGAAGTGCAGGCGCTGCTCGAGTAGCTACTTGCCCGCTGTTTGGAGCTAGTGTCAATTCTGAAACTCGTGACCGTTTCTCCTGCAAGCGACATCGTCGTCCTCGACGAGCGGGCTGTGCAGCAACGGCTCCATTACCAGGACCTCATTCCCGCCATCGCGCAGGCGCTCGCGGCGTTGTCCTCGGGCAACGTCGTGCAGCCGGTACGCACCGTGCTTCCGGTCGCTCCCCATCACGGATTCTTGGCCGTCATGCCGGCGTACGCGGGCGCTCTGGGGGCCAAGCTCGTCACGTTCTATCCTCAGAACGTCGGGATTCACACGCATCATGCCGTTATCGTGCTGTTCAAGGCCGAGACGGGCGAGCCGCTCGCCATGATGGACGGCCGGCTCATCACCGAGATGCGGACCGCCGCGGCATCGGCGGTCGCGACTGAGCGGCTCGCCCGGGCGGATGCGTCGGTGCTTGCGATCCTCGGATCCGGGGTGCAGGCGAAGAGTCACCTCGCCGCGCTGCGTCACGTCCGTTCATTTAAGGAAGTGCGTGTGTGGAGTCCTCGAAATGCGCCGGCGTTTGCCGAGCGGCATGGCGTGAAGGCCGTGGCGACGGCGGCGGATGCCGTGCGCAGCGCAGACGTGGTTGTAGTCGCGGCGAGCTCGACGACGCCCATCCTGCAGGGACGCTGGCTCTCTCCCGGGACGCATATCAATGCGATCGGCGCAACCCGCCCCGACTGGCGCGAGCTGGACGACGATCTCGTCACCACGGCCCGCGTCTTCGTCGACTCCCGCGAGGCAGCACTGCGTGAATCAGGCGACGTCATCGCGGCACAGAGCGAGGTCGTGGAAATCGGCGCCGTCGTGGCCGGTGCGGATCCCGGCAGGCGTAACGCACAAGAGATCACGTTGTTCAAGTCGGTCGGTGTCGCGGTCGAAGACGTGGCGGCCGCGGCGCTGGTTCTGGGGGCTAGATGACGAGGGCCCTTGAACCGGTGCGCCCCATCGTCTTGGATGAGATCCGGGACGCTCGGAAGCGCATCGCCGCAACGATCGTTCGCACACCGTTGGTCCGGCTGGAACTGGGGTCGGGGTTCCCGGACGTGCGGCTGAAGCTCGAGAACCTCCAACCGATCAACGCCTACAAACTGCGCGGCGCTGCCAACGCGGTTGCTCTGTTGTCCGATGCCGAGCGCCGGCGCGGCGTCTGGACGATCAGCGCCGGGAATGCCGGGCAGGGTGTCGCGTACGCCGCGCGGGCAGCGGGCGTGCCGTGCACGGTCGTCGCGATCGAGACGGCGCCCGCCGCGAAGCTCGAGCGCATGCGCGCGTTGGGCGCGAAGCTCGTGCTCGTCCCGTACGCGGTCGCCTGGCAGGCGCTCGATGACCGCTCGTATCCCGGCGTCGAGGGGACCTTCATCCATCCGTTCGACGATCAAAACTTCATAGCCGGTCACGCGACGATGGGCCTCGAGATTCTCGAGGATGCGCCGGACACCGTCGCCATCATTGCCGCGATCGGCGGTGGCGGCCTGGTCACGGGCGTGGCCAGTGCCGTGAAAGCGTTGCGCCCTGAGATCAAAGTGTGGGGCGCCGAGCCGGAGACCGCCGCGCCCGCGGCGCTCTCGTTTGCGAAAGGCTCGGCGCAGGTGTTCCTGGACTGGAAAGCCACGTTCGTGGACGGCGCGGGCGGCAAGAGTGTGTTTCCGCGCATGTGGCAGCGCATGCGGCCGGTCGTGGACGGCTCCATCGTGGTAAGCCTGGAGGAGGTGAAACGCGCCATGCGGCTCATGGCGGAGAAGGCCCGCGTCATCGCCGAGGGAGCTGGTGCGCTCGGCCTAGCGGCTGCGCTTACGGGCAAGGCCGGTCCGGGCCCGATCGTCGCCATTGTCTCGGGCGGCAACATCGACCTCGAGAAGTTCTCCGAGTTGATTGCCGCGGCCAGTTGAAGGGATCAGCGCCGACGGATCACGTGTCCGGGAAACGCGCCGGTCGCAGCCCCATTGTAGACCAGCAGGCCATTCACCCAAACCGCGCGTGCGCCGGTCGCGGTGAGGTGCGGTTCCTTGGGAGTGGCCCGGTCCGCTAGCGAAGCCGTGTCGAGGAGCACGAGATCGGCAAACATCCCTGGAGCGATTCGACCACGGTTCGTGATGCCGACGTTCGCGGCGGCGAGTGAAGTCATCCGACGCACGGCCTCCTCGAGCGAAAGGAGATGGCGCTCCCGCACCGCCATCCGGAAGAACCGGGGAAAGGCGCCGAAGCCTCTGGGGTGCGCGCCCTGCAGCGCACCGTCGCTGCACACGTTGGCAAACGGCCAGCGCCACAACCGGTCGATGTCCGGTTGCACCATGCTCACCGCGACGACGCTCTCGTCGTAGCTTCCGCCGCCCGGCTTGGGTTTCGCTGCTTCGGCAATCAGGTCCATGAGGGTGACCGCGGGGTCGGTGTGACGCAGCGCCGAGATCTCAGCGATGCTCTTCCCCGCAAGTGTCGTGTCCAGCTCGAAATCGCCAAGGATGGCGCTGTCCGGCGTCGTGACTTCGGTCAGCGCAAACCGCGCGGCCGCGGTGTCCGTGAAATTGCGCTCCGGAAACAACACAGTCAGCGTCGACTGCCAATAGGTGTAGGGATAGATGTCGAGCGTGACGCGGACGCCTGACGCCCTCGCACGATCAAGGATCCCGATGAGACTGTCGGCGCGGCCCCACACGCTTCGCATCGCCAGCTTCGCGTGCGAGAGCTGAACCGGGAGCCCGCCCCGCCGGCCAATCGTGATCAGCTCGTCGATCGCCGCCCAGAAGTGGCGGTCCTCGCTCCGGACGTGGCTGATGTAGCGGCCGCCGTGACGGGCGGCGACGCGCGCCAGCGCGACGAGCTCGTCCGTCGCGGAATAGATCCCCGGGTCATACTCCAGGCCGCTCGAGAGACCGAGCGCGCCAGCCGCCATCTCTCCGTCGAGCAGCGCGGCCATGTGCCGCACCTCGGCGGGTGTCGCCTGCCGCTTGAAGTCGTCTCCAAGAATCGCGGCGCGCAGCCGGCCGTGACCCACGTAGGACGCTACGTTCACCGCCGCCGGTCGCTGCTCCATCTGGGCGAACCAGTCGGCGAGTGGGAAGTTCGACCATCCGTCCTGGCCGACGACGATGGTCGTGATGCCCTGGCTCACGGCGGCGAGTGCGGTGCGCTCAGTGCCCAGTCCCCGGTCATGATGGCTGTGCGTGTCGATGAACCCCGGAGCGAGCACGAGGCCGCGCGCTTCCACGACGGAATCGCGGGGGCTCGGCGTGAGTTGCCCAACCTGCTGGATCCTGCCTCCGGCGACTCGGACGTCCGCGATTCGACTGGGGCCGCCTGTTCCGTCCACAACGATGGCACCGCGAATCAGGACGGGACGCGCAGGGACAAAGGGGAGCGTCTGCGCCATCGCCGGCGCGGCGACGCAAAAAATGAAGGCAACAAAGCTATGAGCGGACATGGTTGATCACGTTAGCTTAAAAACACCTCCAACCCAAAGCCCCCCATGCCGCGACGCAGAGACTTTCTCTCACAACTGGGACTCGCCGCAGCGGCCCTCGCCATGGATGCGGCCGAGCTCCGGGCTGAATCTGCTCCGCAGCAGTCCAACTGGGATACGTCATGGCTCGATCGTCTCGCGAAAGCGCGCTACCGCGTCGTGTTCAACGCGAACGTGATCGATGATGGCGGAGTCTTCAGCTACGCGTCGACGTTCTTCGACCAGTATCATGAGGTCCATAACACCACGGACGCCGAGACAATTCCGGTCGTCGTCTTCCGTCGGCTCGGCACGCCGATGGCGCTAAACGACCATCTGTGGGATCGCTATGAGCTGGGCAAGGAGACGAAGACCGACGATCGCGATACCGGGACCGCCGCACGCCGCAACGTCTTTTGGCCCGCGGGACGATCCGCTGGAAACGCGGCGACCAAGATCGAGACGCTGCACAAACGCGGGATGATCAGTCTGGTCTGCAACATCTCATTGGGAAACATGGGGCGCCGGTTCGCTGAGCAAGCGAACCGCAATGTCGAAGAAGTGCAGCAAGAGGTTCGGACGAACCTGGTCCCAGGAGCGATCGTCGTCCCCTCGGGCGTCTACGCGTTGATTCGCGCGCAGAATGCCGGCTGCGCGTTCATGCCGGGGAGCTGACACCTAAAAAGCAGGCTTCTTCTTCCTCCTAACCCCTTTTTGTAAGCAAGCGCGTAGCGTTGTCATCCTGAGCGAGCGCGCACGCGCGAGCGAAGGACCTGCTTGTGATGGGTCCGAAAAGCAGGTCCTTCGCGCCTGCGGCGCTCAGAGCCTGCCCTGAGCGCAGCGAAGGGATGACAGGCTCGCTCGCTCTTGCAAGGTAGGAAGAGAGGAGAGGAGCGCGTAGCCAAGGACCTCCCTTTCTATACCTTGGTGGCATGGCCGCACCGGTCCCTGCCGCCGCCGAACCAGCGCTGCGCCGAGTCATCGGCGTGCGCGGGCTCGCCGCCGCCATTTTCAATATCACCGTCGGCGCGGCGATCTTCGTGCTCCCCGCGCACATGGCCGCCGGCCTCGGTGCCGCGGCTCCCCTGGCCTACCTCGTGTGCGCCGTCGCGACGGCGCTCGTTGCCCTCTGCATCGCAGAGGCCGGGAGCCGAGTCCCACAGAGCGGCGGCCCGTACGCGTATGTCGGGACCGCGCTCGGCCCCTACGCCGGATATCTGTGCGGCGTGCTGCTCTGGCTCGGCATCACGCTCGCGATGGGCGCAGTCTCCACCGTATTCGCCGATGCGGTCGGCGGGTTGCTACCGGGCCTCGGCGGCCCGCTACCGCGCGCCATCCTCCTCGTAGCAGTGATTGCCGGCCTTGCGGTCGTGAACATCCGCGGTGCTGCGCTGGGATCGCACGTGAGCTCCATCGCGACGGTCGCGAAGGTCGTCCCGCTCATCGCGTTCGTGGCGCTCGGCCTGCCGCACGTCCGGGCAGACAATCTCGCGTTGGGATCATTCCCCTCGCTCTCACGCCTGGGAGAATCCGGGCTGCTCCTGATGTTTGCGTTCTTTGGAATGGAATCCGCGCTGCAAGTGAGCGGCGAGGTACGCGATGCGGCCCGCGCCGTGCCGCGGGCGATCGCCCTCGCAGTGACGGGCGTGGGGGTGCTGTACATCTCCGTTCAGCTCGTCGCCCAGGGCATCCTCGGCAGCGCCCTCGCCGCCCCCGAGACGGCCAAGGCCCCGCTCGCTGCGGCGGCCGTGCAAATCGCCGGACCGACCGGCTCTACGCTGATCCTCATCGCGATGATCGTCTCGACTTTCGGCTTCATGACGGCCACGATGCTCTCCACACCGCGGACGCTCTTCGCCCTCGCGGTGGACCGCTACCTGCCCCGGCCGCTCGCGGCAGTGCACCCGGAACACCACACCCCGTACGTTGCCATCGCGATCCAGGGGGTGATCGTGTGCGCCATCGCCATCACCGGCACGTACGTCAAACTCGCGATCATGGCGAACGTAGCGATCCTGCTCGTGTACCTGGCGTGCTGCCTGGGCGTGTGGAGGCTGCGGCGGCTCGACGCGGGCGCGGCCGACAAGCCGTTCGTCATGCCGGCGGGGCAGGTTGTGCCGTGGGTGGCGGCGGGCTTGATCGTGGCATTACTGGCGCGGGCCACGGCGCAGGCGTGGCTGCTCACGGGAGGAGTCATGGCCGCGGCTTCGGTCGCGTTCCTGGTGCGGCGGGGCTCCCTGCAACCCTCGGGGCGCGCTTCCCATCCAACTTCCTAAATCCACTTCGGGAGTCCCTATGCGGTTCGCCGTCCTTCTCCTGACCAGTTTCCTCGCAGCTCCAGTACTGTCAGCCCAACACGCGGTCCCGTCCGGCGGGCAGTGGTTGATCGAGCCGGGTGAGCGTCCGGGCATCGTCCGGCTCACCATCCGTTACGGCGAGCGGCGGTACTCGGATAACTGGAACAGCCAGGATGACGTGCCCCTGAGCCAGCTGGTGGGCCTCTCCGCGGCGGACATGGGCGGATCCGGAGCTGCGGTGCACTTCAAGATCGTGCGGTCCGCCGGCACGCTCACCTGTGAAGGCTGGTTCGACGATGGCAAGGGCTCGGGCCACTTCACCTATCAGCCGAATCCCGATTTCGTGGCCGAGCTGGCCAAACGCGGCATCAACGGGGCCCCCCCGACGGCTTGGGAGCAGTTCCAGATGACGATGGCGGGAGTGGGACTGGATCTCGTGGACGAGCTGGCGCGGCAGAAGTATGACCGCCCCACCGCGCGGGATCTCACGCGGATGGCGACGCACGGCGTGGACCTGGAGTATGTCCGGGACATCGGGGCTAGGGGATACCACCTCAGGGATTCGGAGAGTCTGGTCCGGATGCGCGATCACGGTGTGGATCCGGAGTTCATCGAGTCACTGAATAGCGCGGGTTACAAGAACCTGGGCGCGGAGGACCTCGTGCGCCTGCGGGATCACGGCGTCGACGGGGAGTACATCGCGGACATGAAAGAGCTGGGCTACGCGCCCTCGAACCTCGAGGAACTGGTCGAGGCGCGCGACCACGGCGTCGATGCCTCCTACATCGTGTCGCTCAAGGAGGCAGGGTACGAGCGGCTGTCCCTGCAGGAGCTTCGCCGGGCCCGCGACCACGGCGTGACCAGAGGATTCATCCAGCGTGTGAAGGCTCGCGGATACGGCAACCCCTCGCTCGACGAGGTGATCCGACTGCGCGATCGGGGGCTGGACTGACTCACGAGCCGTCTAGAACCTCCCGCACCTTCGCGGCGAGGTTGTCGCCCGAGAATGGCTTGTTGATGAACGCCGTATTCCGCGCGAGCACGCCGCGATGCACAATCGCATCCTCCGTGTAGCCGGACATGAACAAGACCTTGAGGTCGGTACGCCGTGACACCAGCTCGCCGGCCAGGGTCGGGCCGCTGGCCCCGGGCAACACCACGTCGGCGAGCAGCAGGTGGATGGGACCGACGTGCTCCCGCGCGAGCGCGAGCGCCGCGTCCGCGGTCCCCGCCTCGAGCACCATGTAGCCATGCTTCTCGAGTAAGCGCCGGGTGAGCGCGCGCAAACCCACTTCGTCCTCCACCAGCAGGATCGTCTCCGAACCCAGCGTCCGCGGGAGGGCAGCGCGTGCCGGGAATTGGTCGACGGGAGCATCAACACGCGGCAAGTACACCTTGAACGTGGTCCCCTCGCCACGCTCGCTATAACACCACACGTAGCCGCCGCTCTGCTTCACAATCCCATACACGGTCGCCAGGCCAAGACCGGTGCCCTTGCCTGCCTCCTTGGTCGTGAAAAACGGCTCGAACACGTGCGACATCGTCTCGGCCGACATCCCGATTCCCGTATCGCTGACCGCGAGCATGACGTAACGGCCAGGTTGCACCGGCACGTGCTCGCGCACGTACGAGTCATCGAGCTCGGCGTTGCGTGTCTCGATCGTGAGCCGCCCACCTTCGGGCATCGCGTCCCGCGCATTCACCGCGAGATTGACGATCACCTGTTCCAGCTGGCCCGCGTCCGCCCGCACGGCTCCCAGCGTGGACCCGAGTTTCGTCAGCACGTCGATGTCCTCTCCCAAGAGCCGCCGCAGCATCTTGTCCATGTCGGCGACCAGCTCGTTGAGGTCGAGCACGCGCATCTCCAGCACCTGCTTGCGGCTGAACGCCAGGAGCTGGCGCGTGAGCGCGCCGGCGCGATTGGCCGCTTTGCGGATTTCCTCGAGGTCCGGTCGCAGCGGCGAGAGCGTCGGCAGGCCATCGAGCAGCAGGTCCGCGTAGCCCAGAATCGCAGTCAGCAGGTTGTTGAAATCATGCGCCACGCCGCCCGCCAGACGCCCCACCGCTTCCATTTTCTGCACCTGGAGGAACTGCCGCTCGAGTACGCGGCGCTCCGTGACGTCCCGAGCGTTGATGACGACGCCCTTCACCAGGGGATCGTCCAGGAGATAGCGGCCGATGGCTTCGAGGTGGCGGAACGTCCCGTCTTTATGGCGCACGCGCAGCTCGAGGAGCCGGCCGCCCTGACCCGTCGCTACGCCCTCGCTGAAAACACGCAGCGTCTCATCGACATCGTCGGGGTGCACCAGCGCGAAGATCGACAGCCCCACAAGATCTTCGGGAGCGTAGCCGAGCAGTGGCAACACCGAGGGGCTCGCATAGCGAAGCGCCCCCTCGGGGTCGAGCACCGCGATGATGTCCATGGCCTGCTCGATCAACGACCGGAAGTACTCCTCGCGCTCGTCCAGCTGCTGCTTCATCCGCTTGCGGTCGAGCGCGGCGCGGACCGCCGGCCCCAGGCGGGCGAGCCGGTCCTTCAGGATGTAGTCCGTCGCTCCCGCCTTCATGTACTCGACGGCGCTTTCCTCATCGAGCGAGCCGGTGAGCAGAATGAACGGCGCCGCCAGCGCCATCTGCCGCGCGAGTGCCAGCGCGGCAGCGCCGTTGAATTGCGGGAGATTGTGGTCGGCAATGATGAGATCGGGGCGAAACTCGCGCAGGGCGCGCTCGAACTCCGGTTGTGTCGTGACCCGTCGCGCCGTGAACTGCAGGCCCGCCTTGCGCAGCTCGACCTTCACCAGCTCAGCATCGGCCCACACGTCCTCCAACAGGAGGATGCGGACATTCCCTTCCAATTCGTGTCTCCGGTCGAGCCTCTCGGTCTCAGCCTAGCAGCTAGGACCGGAGGGCGAAGTCGGGAAAGGACCGGAGATTGGGGAGGAGGACTACCTAGGAATCGGGATGGACGAGCCCCACCTGGATGGCGTAGCGCACCAGCCCCGCCACGCCATGAATGCCGAGGCGCTCCATGAGCTCGGTGCGGTGCGTCTCGACGGTCTTCAGCGCCACCTGGAGGCGGCTCGCGATCTCCTTGTTGGAATGCCCCTCGGCGACGAGCTGCAGCACCTCGCGCTGGCGCGGGGTGAGTACTTCGAATGGTCCGTCGGGAGCTGCGCGGGCGCCCAGCGCATACGCCGCGACGACACGCTTGGTGAGTGACGGGCTGAGCCATGTATCGCCACGCGCAACCGTGTTCAACGCCAGCTCGAGCTCGCTACGATCGGAATTCTTGAGCAGATAGCCTGCCGCGCCGTCCACCAGCGCGCGCCGCACCGATTCGTCGTCGCCGTGCATGGAGACGATGATGACGCGCGTAGCCGGGTGTTCCTGTGCCACCCGGGCGGCCACCTCCAGGCCGTTGAGTCCCGGCATGGAGATGTCGAGCAGCGCGATGTCGGGTTTGCGCTCACGGATGAGCCGCAGCGCTTCGCGGCCGTCGCCGGTTTCCGCCACCACCGTGACGCCGGGCAGCTCGCTCAGGAGCGCGAGCATCCCCGCGCGCACCAGGGCATGATCGTCCGCGAGCAGGAGTCGCAGCGTGCTCATGTGTCGCTGCCCGCGGTCAGTGGTAGGCGCGCGCGAACGGTCGTTCCCCGGCCGGGTGCCGAGTCGATCTCGAGGTCGCCGCCGGCGAGTGCGACGCGCTCCTGCATGCTCAGCAGGCCCTGGCTCCCGCCGTGCGCGGCGCGCTTGCGTGCGGCGGAGACATCGAAGCCGCGGCCATCGTCGTGCACCACGAGTTGCAGCGTTCCGCTGGCCGCGCTGAGCTCGACGTCAACGACATGTGCCTGCGCGTGGCGGATGACGTTCGTGAGTGCCTCCTGCGCGACACGGAAGCAGGTCGTCTCCACCGCCGCCGGCGGCCGCTGCGCGAGCGGCGCGAGGGCGAGGCGGCTGGCGAGCCCGGCCCGTTTGGCCTCCCGCTCCACGTACCACCGCAGCGACGCCTCGAGCCCGAGCTCATCGAGCAGCGGCGGGCGCAGGTCCTGCGCCAGCTCGCGCATCCGCGCGATCGCGCCGTCCACCAACGCGATGCTCTCGGCATCACCACGACCCTGGGCCTGAAGGTTGAGCTTGAGCGCGGTGAGCACCTGCCCAAAGTCGTCGTGGAGCTCGCGCGCGACCGCGCGGCGCTCTGCTTCCTGCGCCTCGATTAGCCGCCGCGACAACGCCTCGAGCTGCAGCGTGCGCCGAGCGAGCTCCTCCTCGGCGCGCTTGCGCTCGGTGATATTCGCATTGGTGCCGTACACGCGGAGCGGCCGGCCTGACTCGTCGCGGACCACCGTGGCGCGGCCGAAGATCCAGTGCAGGCTGCCATCGGGCCGGACGACGCGGTACGCGATGTCTCCCGACCCCGTGCCCGCGAGCAGCTGTCCGCGGCGCTCCGTCACCCACGCCCGATCGTCGGGGTGGAGGACGTCGACGTAATCCTCGAGTCGAGCACCTTTGCTCGCGTCGTCGCCAAAGAAGAGGCGCCGATTCGCTTCCGTGTTGACGATCGCTCCGCTGATGAGGTCTTGCTCCCAGCTTCCGGTCTGTCCCAGCGTCTCCGCCTCGACCAGCAGGCGCTCGGTCTTGCGCAGCGCTTCCTCGGCACGCACCTGGTCGGTCACGTCGTCGTTGACCACAACGGCGCCCGTGATATTGCCGGCGCCATCCCGCATGGGTGCCGCGTAATTCTCGATCGTCCGCCGCTGGCCGTCGAACGTGTTGATGTCGATCAGCTCATCGCGGCTGATTTCCCCCTCCGCGATCGCGCGCCGCGACGCCCATTCCTCGGGGCCGATCGCCTTCCCCGAGCCGTGCCAAAAGCCCTCACTCTTGGCATACCGTTCCTGTCCCGGCACGATCAGGCGCCCCCAAATCCGGCTGGAGGCCGGGTTGTGCAGTACCACGTCGCCGGCGCGATCGACCACCGCCACCCCAACGGGGAGGGTGTCGAGCACCTGTCGCAGCTGCGACTCGGCTTCCTTGAGCTTGCTGATGTCGATCATCGCGCCGACCGCGCGCCGAGCCCGGCCCTCGGCATCGCGCTCGATGACGCAGCGCGACGCCACCCAGGCCCACGAGCCGTCTTTGCGGCGGAAGCGGTACTCGTTGGACCATCCCGGGGCGTCGCCGCGGATGGCGTCCGCGGCGGTCTGCTCGACGCGCGCGAGGTCGTCCGGATGGACCCGCTCGCGCCACCACCCGAGGTGGCTCGCGACTTCGTCGCGCCGGTACCCGAAGATCGACTCCAGGTTTTCATCCCAGCTCAGCGCGTCGTTGTCGAGATCGCGCTCCCAGATGGCCTCGAAGGCGACACCGGCCAGCCGGTCCCGCGCTTGGCTCAGATCGGTGGAAGATCCGAAGGGAGGTTTCATCACTGACATATTGGTGTCCCGAAACGTAACGATCTACAAGACGAAACACATCCCGGTTCTCATCGCTCGCTATGCCATCTAGGCCACCAAACGACGTAACAGACGGTGAGAATTGCGGCGAGGCGGTCGTGTAAGTCTAAGTAGCCAGGGGCAGAATCGAACTGCCGACACGCGGATTTTCAGTTCTTCCCGCTAGATGGCAGCACACCCTCGCATAAGACTTGCGCGGAAGAGGTCAGCAAAGACATGGACGTGGGATTCCAGGAGCATGTGGTCACCGTCGCAGCCGTCCGGCCCGACGTGCTTCTCCGTTTCGCGCGCTACCCGTTTCCAGCGAAGCATCGGGCTGCCCGGGCGCAGCCATCCCTTGTTGGGGAGAAACAAGCTGAGACGGCCGTCGAAATGGCGCGGTGTGTAACGACGCAGCCCCACGATCGTGGCCGCCTGAACCTTCGCGCGGAGCACCTCCACGGGATCCGGCGGGGCGGGAGGGGCGTTCCGCCGCGCTTTGCGGTCGCGCAGTCTCTGGGTGATGTACCGGCGGCGCTCCCCATTTGAAAGCGACAGCAGCACACGGGCGTGCTCGCGTACACTTTCCACCTCACCCGCGATGCGCTGTCCGAGTTGCGGCAGCCGCCGATACGAGGTTGGATACGGACTCGTGAACAGGGCGACGAAGCGAATGGCCGCGCCGTGCTGCAGCAGTTGTCGCGCAAGCTCGAACGCGATCGTCCCTCCCGCACAATAGCCGGCGATGACGTACGAATCGTCGGGCCGATAGGCCCGGATCTGGGCGGCGAAGTAGGCAGCCAGATCCTCAACGCGCGTCAGGGGCTCGCTCTGACCATCGACACCCGGAGGCTGCAGTCCGAAGAACGGCTGATCGTCCCCCAAGTGCTGCGCGAGGAGACGGTAGCAGAAGACGTCGCCGCTGTGTCCCGGCACGCCAAAGATGGGAGCGCGCATGCCGTGCGGCTGCAGCGGCACGATGGCCCGCTCTTGCTGGGTGAGCGTCTCGACCGAGCGGAGGAATTCCACAATATCAGCCTTGCGCTCGCGCAGCTGGTGGCGCAGCTCGGGCGTCAGCACACCGGTGGGGGCAGTGCACCGCAGCTGGTCGCCGTCCGCCCAGACCCGGATGTCGCGGCTCCGCAGCTCCTCGAGAAAGGCCGGCACGATCACAGCGCGAACTCCTCTCGCTCGACGGCGTCGGCGGCCGGCGCGTTCGCCTTCGCGACCCAGGCCAGCTGCTCGATGACCTCGGCCAGCCCGGCGATCGTCGGCCGCTCGAACAGGTTGCGGAGCGGCAGATCCACCCCGAAGGTATCCCGGATGCGCGACAAAGCCTTGATCGCGACGAGCGACTGTCCCCCCAAGTCGAAGAAATCGTCGTTGATGCCGATGCTCTCCACGACGAGCAATTCGCGCCACATCGCGGCGAGTGCCTTCTCGGTCTCCGTGCGCGGCCCGACGACCTCGTGCGCCGGCTGGATGTTCTCATGCGCGAGTGCCGGGAGAGCTAGGCGATCGACTTTGCCGTTGGACGTGAGCGGCAACCTGTCCAACCGGATGAAGTACGTGGGAAGCATGTAATCCGGTAACCACGTCGCGAGATGGGCGCGCAGCTCCGCCGCGGTCAGCGCCGTCTCGCTTACGTAGTACGCCGCCAGGCGGTTGATGCTGGTCTCGGTCGTTTGCGCCGGCTCGGAGTAACCGATCTGCCGCAGGATCTGCTGAACCCGCGATTCGTCAATTTCATCCTCGAGCTCTGCCATTGCCTCAGCGCGGGTTTTTTGCCCGAGGCGCACGTCCCAGCTGTAGGGCAGCGAGTAGTTGTGGAACCCACGCTGCTTCTTGTGGACGTAGATGCCGACATCGTTGATGAGGCAGTTGGTGGACCGGCCCGTATCGGAGGGACGGAGCCAGGGTGTGCGCTGTCGCAAATAGGTGTGCAGCTCCGCCAGCGGCACGCTCCAATACCGATAGAAGTCGACAAACTGGATGTCGCGGAACACGCCATCGTCACGGAAGATGTCCACCTCGAGGTGACACGAGACCGCATCCTCGCGCCGGTGGTAGGCCTTGCGTGCCTCGAGCACGAGGTCGTCCAGCTTGGCGACGTCGAAATCCTCCCGCTGGAACACCTCTTCGGTCAGGCGAGTCTCGAAGAACTGCCCGCGCGATAGTCCGGTGACGATGTAGCGGATGCCTTTCTGCTGAGCGAGGTTGGTGGCCAGGGTGTAGATGGTCTTGAAGCAGCCATTGCAGACGTTCGCGAAGCGCTTGAGGCTGTCGACGAAGATCTCGTTCATGTGCGGCGTACCACCCATAATCAGGTCCACGCCCAGCGAGTCCACGACCCGGCGGATGTTGGCCTTCGCCTCGTCCGAGATGAAGCCATTATCCAACGTGAAGACCAGCGGCTTCAGTCCGAGGTCGCAGAGCTGATACAACATGTACGTGCTGTCCTTGCCGCCGCTTAACAACACCAGACAGTCGTACTCCCCTCCCCCGGTTCGTGTCGCCTTCATCTGCGCAACGAGTGCTTTAAGCTCATCGGGCGACTTGAAATACGCCTGCGCCTTAGCGACGTAGGTGTCCAGGCCGCGGCACACATTGCACACCCCCGTCGCGTCGTAACTCGTCCCCGGTACGTTGGACGCGAGACCGCACCGCGTGCAGTAGGTCAATCGTTTCGCCGCCCGCATGGCGAGGGGATTGACGATATCAACCACGCACTCGCGCACGTCGGCGTGCTCCAGCAACCGGGCCTCGATCTCGCCCAGCTCGATGCGCGCGCCGGCGACCTTCACCTGGTGATCCGCGCGGCCAAGGAATTCCATCCGGCCATCGATGCCCCAGCGCGCGAGGTCGCCGCTCTTGTACAAGCGGAGCGGCGCCGCCGGGTCCTTCTGTCTCGGATCACCCGCGGTCAGGAATCTCTGCGCGGTGAGGTCCGGACGATTGAGGTAGCCCCGCGCCAGTCCATCTCCCGCGAGGTACATCTCACCGATGACGCCGCTGGGCACGGGACGAAGCTGCTCGTCGAGGATGTAGATGCCGGTATTGGCAGCGGGAGTTCCGATCGGCACCGAGAGGGCGAGATCCTTTTCCACGTCGTAGCGGTGAATCATGCAACCGACCGTGGCCTCGGTCGGACCATATTCGTTGTAGATATCGACGGGGCGGCCGAAGTTATCGGTGATCTCGCGCGCCAGCGCAGTTTTGAAATCCTCGCCGCCTACGATGAGCTTGCGAATCCTGGTGGCGCCGAGATTCATGTCTTTGATCATCGCGAGATGCGCGGGCGTGAGCTTTACGATATCGACCGCACCGCTCTCGATGACTTTGAAGATCGCCATGCCAGGCATTCCGGGGTCCTCCCGGACGACCACGATACGACCACCCGAAATGAGCGGGGTGAAGATCGATGTCACCGTGAGATCGAACGCCAGCGAGGAGAACAGCGGCCAGGCCAGGCGTTCGCCGCGGCTGTACCGCTCCTTGGCCCACCAGATGTAATTCACCAGGCTGCGGTGCTCGATCATCACACCCTTGGGTGTGCCGGTGGAGCCCGACGTGTAAATGACGTAGGCGAGACTGTCGGGGGCGGTAGGCCGCCCGGGATTCACCACCGGTAATCCCGTGATCGGCGCGAGGTCGGCGTCCAACGTCATGACGCGCGCGGCGCTCCGCGGAACGCTGCTTTCCAAATGCGATTGCGTCACCAAGACAGGCAGCGCGCCGGCGCGTGCGGCGGCGATATCCCGCAGCATGAAGGCGAGGCGTTCCTTCGGAGACGCCGGATCGACGGGCACGTACGCGGCGCCGGTCTTGAGCACGCCGAGGATGGCGCACACCACGTCGATCGAGTGGTCCATATACAGCGCCACGAGCTGGTCCGGGCCAACGCCGCGTGCGCCGAGATGCGCTGCCACCTGGTTCGCGCGGTCCTTGAGCTCGCGATACGTCAACGATTGATCGGCGTAGTGGATGGCGTCGTCGTCTGGCGTGCAGGCGACCTGGGCTTCAAAGAGCTCCACGACGGTCTTGTCGGCCGGGTATGGCGAGGCCGTGTCGTTGTACGCGCGGAGGTCTTGATTCATAGCGACGACGCGATCATCTCCTTCAGGATCTCGTTGGTGCCGGCGTAGATCCGGTGCACACGGCTGTCGGTCCACATGCGGGCGATCGGATACTCCGCCAAGTAGCCATAACCGCCGTGCAGCTGCAGGCATTCATCGACGACGCGGCACTCGGCGTCGGTCAACCAATATTTGGCCATGGCGGTGCTGAAGGCGTCGAGCTCGCCGGCGACGAAGCGCTCGACGCAGTCGTCGAGGAAGACGCGGGCGATGTACGCTTCAGTCTTGCACTCGGCCAACTTGAAGCGCGTATTCTGAAAGTCGATCAGCGGCTTGCCGAACGCGTTGCGCTCTTTCACGTACTTGGTCGTGACGGCGACGGCTCGCTCTGCGGTTGCGACGGCGGCCACGCCGATCGCCAGGCGCTCATAGCTCATCTTGTCCATGATCTGGAGGGACCCCTTGCCTTCGGCAGGACCGAGCAGGTTCGCGGCCGGCACCCGCACGTTGTCAAAGAACAGCTCGCAGGTGTCCTGCGCATGCATGCCGATCTTCTCGAGCGGACGGCCGACGCGGTAACCGGGAAGATCTCTTGTTTCAACCATGATGAGTGAAATGGCCTTCGGTCCCGTCGCTTTCGGATCGGTTTTCACCGCGAGGCAGACGAGGCCTGCGTGCCAGCCGTTCGTGATGAACGTCTTCGAGCCATTGATGACGTATTGGTCACCGTCGCGGCGGGCAGTCGTTGCAATGCCTTGCAGGTCCGAGCCCGCCGCGGGTTCGCTCATCGCAACGGCGCCAACCAGCTCTCCGCGCGCCATGCGGGGGAGCCACTCGCGTTTTTGCGCTTCGCTGCCGTACGCGAGGATGTAGTGCGCAACATTGTCATGAATGAAGGAATGAAGGGGCACGCCTTCGCGCGCGAGCTCCTCCACGACGACGGTTTCGTGGACGAACGTGCCTCCTCCGCCACCATATTCCGTTGGGACATCGCTGAGCAGCATCCCCACCGAGCCGGCTTTGGTCCACGCGTCAGGGTCCGGGAATCGCTGCTCGCGCCAGCGGTCCTGGTGAGGGACGAATTCGGTGCGTACGAACGCGCGGATGGTCGAGCGGAACGCCCGCAGCGCGTCACCCGTCCGGGGGGGTTGGGAGAGAGAGATCATGCCTGGCTGGCGATCGCCACTACGTAGCCCGCAGCTGGACACAAACTGTCCAGCCGCCAGCCGGAGTCGTCCCCGGGTGTGTCCTCGACGCGCAGGACCTTCGCCGGATCCCCCGGAGCGAGCGTCACGTCGAAGCGATCGAGCGGCATCGAGAGGCCATCGCCGAGCGCCTTGACGAAGGCTTCCTTGCGGGTCCAGCAGTTGAAGAATCCCAGCGGCCTGTCGCATGGCTTGAGGCTGCGATACGTCGCGTTCTCGAGGCGCGAGAAATAGCGTGCGGCGATGTTGTCGGCGTCGCTGATCTCCCGGACGGCTTCGACGTCGATGCCGATCGCGTGTCCGCCTGAAAACGCGTACGCCGCCACATCATCGCAATGCGATACGTTGAAGTGCAGGTCCGAGTCCGCGAACCGCCGTGAGAGTACCGGCTTGCCGTACGCGCCGTACTCGAACTCGACCGCCTGCGCTCGCACACCCAGCCGCGCCGCGAGCAGCTGGCGCAGGCGTGCTCGCGCGACGATGAATCGGCTGGCGTCGCGATCGAAGGCAAACCGCCGCGCCCGGTGGCGCTCGGCATCCGAGAGCAGCGCCGCCGACGCACGAACGGCTTCGGGCGCGGCGGCCAAGCGCGTCACCACGACCTCGATGGGCGCGTCGGTCATTTCCACGTCTGTGCCCTTCCCCTGGGTGTGGTGCCGACGCTCGTGTGCATGGTTGGTGCCAAGCACTGCGCGCAGAGGCCAGCACGACAAGTGGCCCCGTTTCATCAGACTGATGCGCTCGCGCAACGTCTGGCGGTGCCGCCTTCGCAACGGTGGAGCGAGACGGCGGGCGGCGCAGCTCTTGCCCAAAGGGCGGCGCCAAGAGGGTCGGCATCGCTCGTCTACGACACGCGCACCGGGGGGAAAGCGGGATTGCAAAGTCGGCCGCTGGTCATCGGGCCCGCTGTTCGCACCAGCGGCGTCCGGGTCACGCAAGCCCCGCCAGCCACACCAGGGGTGACGCAGACATCCCTGTCGGAGGCTCTAGCGTTCGGGCCCGATGCGTGGGATGCGCTGCGCGCGCGCAGCACACCGCCATCCCCATTCATGAGCTGGGCGTGGCATCGTGCGTGGGCAAACTCGGCGCCGCCGGCGGAAGTGGATGCGACCCGGGTTCTCCTGCTCCACGGCTCGGACAGCTCGCTTCAGGCCATGTTGCCCCTCCGCATGTGCCGCTTTCGGTTCCACCGGGTCTGGGTGCGTGCGCTGAACTGGGCCATCGGGGAGATCGGCTGTCCGGATCAGCTTGACGTGCTGGCTCGGCCCGAGGCCGACATGCGATCCTTCGCGGCGGCGATCGAAGCCATGCCGTGGGAGGTTATTATCCTCGACAACCTCGTGGAGGCAGCTCCCAATGCGGAGCGGCTGTGCGCCGCCCTTGCGGCACGCGGCCATGCGATCCGACGGAGCCCGCTGTGGAGCTGTCCGCGGCTCGAGTTGCCGCGTTCGTGGGACGCCTACCTCACGACGCTCAGCTCGAACCGACGCCAGATCCTGCGCCGCAAGGAGCGCAGCCTTTTTCGAGATCACGCCGCCACCCTTGTGGACTATGGGGAAGACCGGCTCGACGAGGGCTGGGACCACTTGCTGCGGTTGCACGAGCAGCGCTGGGACGGTGCAGGCGGGGGAGCGTTCCGCGACCCTCGCAACGAGCGGTTGCAGCGGCAGTTCGCCGGTGAGATGGCGAAGCAAAAGCGACTCTGGCTTACTACGCTGGACTTGGACGGGCAACCCGCAGCGGCTTGGTACGGCTTTACCTCCGACGACACCGTGTACTTCTACCAGAGCGGGCGAGCCTGGCGCTGGAAGCGGGAAAGCGTGGGCCTGGTGTTGATGGGACTGATGATTCAGCGCGCGATTCAGCAGGGGTATCGCACGTTCGACTTCCTGCGCGGGGACGACCGTTACAAACACCACTGGACGCCGGCGCGACGGAAGACCAGCGAGACCGTGATCTTCCGCTCGGGGTGGAGAAGGCTCTGGTTGCGCGCGCTTGATGCGGTCTCGGCGTTGCGGCAGGGAGTACCGCGCGACGCCTGAGCCCGCGGCCCTCCGTTCGGGTAGCGTCCTCGCTCATCTGTAAGTCTATATGGCCAGGGGCAGAATCGAACTGCCGACACGCGGATTTTCAGTCCGCTGCTCTACCAACTGAGCTACCTGGCCGAAGGACGCGAAACTTCATGAGCGACAACCACTTTTGCAAGCGGGAGCGGCAACAATCAACCCGAGGACTCCTTGACCGCACTGGCCCTCTCCCTCGGCGCGAGATTGGGCGCCAAGACTTCTGCATAGCGAGCAGGGTTCCGGATTCCCTGGCTGTGCATCCATGCGTCGGCCGCGTGAACCAGCGAGCGCCCCTCGTCGCCGCTCAACATCTCCCCCAGGCGGCGTCGCACGACGTGGGCGTGCACGGCCATTTGCGCCGCGTCGAACGCCGCGGTCGCTCGCTCCAGCAGCGGGGCCACGTCGGCTACCTCGCCACGCGCGACCGAGAGTCCCGCGCGTAGGAGCAGCGCGAGCGCGTCGGCCCAGGCCAGCCGCTCGCGCTCGAGCTGTCCGACATCGCGTTCAGCCACCGCGAGCAGTGGGGCGCGGTCAGCGCCACCGGCGGCAGCCGCAAGCGCACAGCGAGCGCGCAAATCGCGCATGTTGATCCGGACGCCCTGGACGCGCAGCAGCCCCGACGAGACGAGTCCCGGCCAGTCCCGCCTGAAGCCCTCCCACGCGAGCGCCGGCTCCCCGCGATAGAGCAGGATGTGCCCGCGCGCGACCATCGTCCAGTAGTGCGGGACGCCGAACTCTTCCTGATGCCACTCCCGCACGGCCTCGTCCAGATTCCGCTCCGCGCCAGCCACGTCGTCTGCCGCGAGCCACACCGCGTTGGTGAACCCGGAGCGGCAGTAGAAGCCAGCCAAGCGATTGCCGCGCTCACGGGCGTTGCTCAGGAACGTGCGGCTGCGCCGTGCCAGCTCCGGGAAGTCACCGATGAAGTAGCAGGCATATGTTTGGTACAATTGCGCCGTATTGAGCTCCCAGGGAACGCCGCCGCACTCGAGCAGCAGCTGCTCGGCGCGCTCCGCGAACCCACGTGTGTGCTCCCACCGCCCCTCGTAGAAGGCGGCGACGCAAGAAGCCAGCTCGCACAAGGCGAGCGCGTGCTGAGACTGAATCCGCTCGGCGAGGGGGCGAGACACCGCGATCAGCTGTGCGGCGCGCCGTCGACCGGTGCTGCTTTGGCTCGCCGTGAACGCCGCCTCCAGCGCGAGGCCGCGCGCGACGCGGTAGGGCTCACCCGCGCGAAGGGCGAGGAGGAGGTGACGCGCGAGGAAGTCGGCGGCGCGAAGGTTGTCGACCAGGGCTAGCCCTGCGGCCACCGCCCAGCAGGTGTCGATGCGCGCGAGCTCCCGAGCTCCAATGTCCGCAACTGACCGCTCCCGAAACGTCAACCCCCTCAACCGGACCGCCGCTCGCCGCCATAGCAGCGAGAGGATCGCCCGCCGCGGCGTGGGCGCGAGCTCGAGCCCCACCGATCGCAGTACGGTGCGTATGACGTCGAGCCCAGCCTCGAGATGGCCGCTGATCAGCAGCTGCTCCGCCGCCCGCCGCTGGTATTGGAGCGCGTCCTCCGGTGCACCGGCAGCCGCGGCGGCCAGGTACGCCTGCGCCGCAGCGGGACAGCGGGCGGCGCTCGCCAGTGCATCGCCCAGCCTGACTCGCAATGCGGACAGGTCAGCCGCACCCGGTGCAGTGAGCTCCAGCGCGCGCTCGTAGAGCAGGGCAGCACGGTCGAACGCGAGAGCCGCGAAGGCCTTGTCTGCGGCGCGGGCCGCGTACACGGCGGCCCGATCGCGGTTGCCCGCCGCGACGTAATGTTCGAACAGGGCCTCGGGATCCTCGAGCCCCAACAACTCCTCGGAGCACTGCGCGAGCCGCCAGTGGATGCCGGCAGCCACTTGGGGCGCCAGAGCCGCGACCAGCGTTTCTCGCATACGGTCGTGATACAGCTCGAGCCGCGAGGGAGCACCCAAGCTGCGCAGGAAGTGCGCCTTGATCAGGAGTGCGACCAGCGGCCGGTCATCGCCTTCGAGGCCGGCCGCCGCGCGTGCGACCTTGGCATCGACGGGCCGACCGGCGACGGCCAGCGTGGCGAGGAGCGGGCGCGCCCCTTCCGGGAGAGCGCGTATGCGGGATTCCAGCATTTCGCCCAAACCGATGCCCGTCGCCCTGGCGGCGTCATTCGAATCGAGCGCATACCGCACGATCTGCTCCACCAGGAACGGACTGCCTGCAGACTCGCGGATGATGGTGTCCGCCTGCACCCTCGGTGGTCCGCTCGACGACACTAACAGCGTCTCGGTCAAGCGCATCGTGTCGGCCGAGGTCAGAGGCCCGAGCCGGCAGGCGCGACAGGCCGGGGTGTCGGCGTGCTCGAGCAGGGCGCGCAGGAAGGGCTGCGAGGCGAGATCTTCGGTGCGGAAGGATGCAATCAGCAGCACGTGGGGCGGATCGGGAGGGCGCAGCACGTCCTCGAGCAACACCATGCTGTCGTGGTCCGCCCACTGCAGGTCGTCGATGAACACGAGAACGGGTTGTTGCGCAGAGAGTCGCACGAGCAATTGCCGGAGGCACGCGAATCCGCGTTGCCGCAACGCCAACGGATCGGCCGGCTCACGCTCACCAATGCGCGCGTCTCCCACGGCCTCGATCCTGAGCAGGACCGGGAACAGCCGGGCGAGCGCAGATACGCCCTCCGGTAGCAGCGCCTTTACCTGCGGACCCGCCAGCGTCTTGAGGTAGCGACTCAAGCTGTCGATGACGCCGTCCACTGCCTTGTACGGCACCGACTCGCGCTCATAACAGCGACCCCTCAGCACCAGAGCCGCGGCTTCTCGCTCGACGGCGTCGGCGAAATGACCGATCAGCGCACTCTTGCCGATCCCGGAGACGCCATGCACGTAGAACGTGACTGCCTGACCGAAACCCACGGTGCCGAAGGCGTCTCGGAGCTGGGCGAGCTCCGCGTCGCGCCCGATGAGGGACGGCGGGCGCCCGGGTTCGTGGGCCTCCGCTCCTGACGTCGTGTGCTCTAACACGCCGGTGCGGCGCAGGATTTCCCCGTCCTCCGGGCGAGCCGCTGGGTCGCGAGCCATGAGATCACCGCATAGCGTCACGAGATCCTCGGGAAGCTCCGGCACGAGCTCGCTCGATCTCGGCGGATCCTGCCGACCCTTATCGGCGAGGACTCTCAACGCGCTGCCCTGAAACGGGAGCCGCCCGGTCAGCGCTTCGTACAGCATTACGCCCACCGCGTACCAGTCGCTCGCGGGGCTGCGCTGTCCTTCAACTTGTTCCGGCGACATGTAGGCCACCGTACCCCACAGGCCTTCTTCACGAGTCTGCAATGGCGACGGGGGCGCGACCACATCAGCCAACCCGAAGTCCAGAATGACCACCCGCCCAGCGGGCGTCACCAGGACGTTGGACGGTTTGAGATCGCGGTGCACGATGCCCGCGCGATGCAACGCCACCACCCCTTTGATCAGCTGCGCCAGCGCGGCGCGGAGCCGGGGAACATCCGGAGGCGCTCGCGTTTCAGACTGGCTCGGAGGTTCGGGGGGGGGGCGGACGTAGTTGAAGAACTCGACGCCGTCGACCAGTTCCATCGTGTAGAACCAGTCGTCCCCGTCCGCCACGAGCTCGTACAGCGACGCGAGATTGGCGTGGGCGATGTCGCTGAGCACACGGAACTCTTTTTTCAGGCGGTAGATGGCGGAGGGGTCCTGCCACCGCAGGGTCTTCAGCGCGACGGTTTCGTGGCGCTCCTGATCGTACGCCTCGTATACCGCGCCCATGCCG
>QHVB01000020.1 GCA_003222195.1 Gemmatimonadota bacterium
GCGGCGGAGGGTTGCCCGTCGCCGTCGAACCATCCCTGCTTCTCCACTTCCTGCAGGAGCGCGTCGTGCGTGAGATTGCCCCCCGCCGCGATGATGCAGTTCCCGGGGAAGTAGGCGCGCGCGTGCAGGCTCCTCAGGTCGGCCGTCGACAGCGCGCTGACGGTTTCCTTCGTGCCGAGGATCTGGAAGCCATACGGATGGCTCGGCCACATCGTCTCGTAGGTGAGATCGAAGACTTCGTCGTCCGGGGTGTCCTCGACCGTGCTGATCTCTTCCAGCACGACCTGCCGCTCCAGTGAGAGGTCGGTGTCGCGCAGGACGGGGCGGCGGACCATGTCGGTGATGACATCGAGCGCGCGCGGCAGGTCGGCATCCAGCACGCGCGCGTGGTAGGCGGTGGAGTCGCGCGACGTGTAGGCATCGAGCGAGCCGCCGCGCGACTCCAGCGACACCGCGATCTCCTGCGCCGTGCGCCGCTCGGTGCCCTTGAACACCATGTGCTCGAGCAGGTGCGAAACGCCCATCTTGGGACGCGGCTCGTGCGCGCTGGCGGTGCGCACCCAGACGCCGATCGCCACGGATCGGACGCTGGGCTCGCGCTCGCTCAACACCGTGATCCCGTTGGGCGCGGCGGTGCGATGGATTTCACGATCCAGCCGCACCGTATCTAGCATGTGGGACACGGGGGGCTAGTTCTTCTCGATCAGCGCTTTCCGAGAGAGCCGCATGCGGCCGCGCTCGTCCACCTCGAGCAACTTCACCCTGAGGTGGTCGCCCTTCTTCACGACATCCTCCGTCTTCTCGGTGCGGCCGTGCTGCAGCTCGGAAATGTGCAGCAATCCTTCGACGCCGGGGATGATCTCGACGAACGCGCCGAACGCGGTGGTGCTCTTCACCACGCCCTCGTAGACCCTGCCGACTTCCGGCTCCTGCATGAGCCCGGACACCATGTCTCGCGCTCGCTCCGCCGCCTCGCCCACGCCCGAAACCGTGACCACACCCGTGTCCTCCACTTTGATCTAGGCGCCGGTCTGCTCCTGGATGAAATCCATGTCGCCCAGGTGATCCTCGGTGCCCAGAATATCGGTGAGGATCGCGGTCCGTTTGCCGTCGGTAATCAGGCCCATCGCGATGCCTGCGCACGCCGACTTCACCGGTACGCCGGCGTCCATCAGTGCGAGGGAGCCGCTGCAAACCGTGGCCATGGAAGACGAGCCGTTCGACTCGAGGACCTCCGACACGATGCGGATCGTATAGGGGAACTGCTCGTACGGCGGCAGCACCGCCTGCAACGCTCGCTCGGCGAGCGCGCCGTGGCCGATCTCGCGACGCGAGACGCCACGTACCGGCTTCACTTCACCGGTGGAGAACGGCGGGAAGTTGTAGTGCAACATGAACGACTTCGTCGTCTCCTGCGCGACGTCGATCGAGTCGATGCGCTGCTCGTCGCTCGTCGTGCCGAGCGTCACCGAGACCAGCGCCTGCGTCTGACCGCGGGTAAACAAGGCGGAGCCGTGCGTGCGCGGCAGCCAGCCCACCTCGCAGGTAATCGGCCGCACGGTGTCGAGATCGCGCCCATCGACGCGCTCACCCGCGTCCAGCACGCGCTCGCGCATGGTGCGGTACTCGATCTCCTCTATGACCGTCACGATCTCGCGCAGCTTGTCGGGGAACTCTTCCGCTAGCTGCTGCACAATCGTCTGCTTGATGGCGCTCAATGCCTGGGTCCGCTCCGCCTTCACCGCGAGCGTTAACGCTTCACTAATCTTATTCGCCGCCAATTCCTTAACGCGCGCGACGAGGTCAGCGGGAGGCTCGACCTTCGTCCATTCCATCTTGGGCTGCTGCACTGCCTCCACGACCTGATCGGCGACCTCGAGCAGCTCCTTGATGCCTTTGTGCGCGACTTCGAGCCCCTTGATGATCTCCGCCTCGGTCAGCTCGAGCGCGCCGCCTTCGACCATGACGATCGATTCGCGCGAACCGGAGACGGTCAGGTCCACATCCGAGAACTCGAGCTGCTGGAACGTGGGATTGAGGATCCACGCCCCTTCCACGCGGCCCACCCGGACGGCCGCGATAGGACCGTTCCAGGGTACCTTCGAGATGGAGAGCGCCGTCGAGGCCGCCACGACGCCGAGCACATCGGCGTCATTCTCCTGGTCGGCGGAGAGCACGTAGACGAAGACCTGCACTTCGTTCTTGAAGCCGTCGGGGAAAAGCGGCCGCACCGACCGGTCGATCACGCGGGCCGACGTGACTTCCTCGTCCGAGGGCCGGCCTTCACGCTTCAAAAAGCCGCCGGGGATCTTGCCGGCGGCGTATGCTTTTTCGCGATATTCGACGGTGAGCGGAAAGTACGGGAGGTTCGCGATGTTCTCGGAGACGGTCACGGCGGCCAGGACGACCGTTTCCCCGAACTGCACGAGACATGACCCTGCCGCTTGCTTGGCCAGCCGTCCCGACTCGATTCTTAGGGTGCGACCGGCGAAATTCGTATCTACACGCTTCACTGCGGTACCTGTCTAGAGCACTTGAAATGTGCCGAGCGCCCCCCCCCGGTGCTCTTCCCGGGGTGGCTCAGCACGACGCCTTACGCGACTTAATGGCGGAGACCGAGCTCGTCGATGAGCTGCCGGTACTTCGCGAGATCGGTGCGCTTCAAGTACTCCAGCAGGCGGCGGCGGCGGCTGACCATGCGCAGCAGGCCGCGTTGCCCGTGGAAGTCCTTCGCGTGGACTCGGAAGTGCTCGGTGAGGCTGTTGATGCGCTCGGTGAGCAGCGCTACCTGGACCCGACTCGAACCGGTGTCCCGGTCGTGCAGCCCGTGTTTCCTGACCGGCGTCGTCTTGTCGTACATCGTCCCTGTTCCCTAATCGTTGGAAGCGCCGTAGGTTAACCGGCTCGCACCCCTTTGTAAAGTGACTGCGACTAACGCCCCGACCGACCTTGTCGGCCAGATCCTCGGCCCCTATACCCTGGAGCGACTTCTCGGCCAAGGCGGCTTCGCCTGGGCGTTCGTTGGGCGGGAGCAGGACGGCACCCCGGTTGCGATCAAGGTCCTGAAGCCTCGCTATGCCGGCGATACCCAGTTCGAAACCCGCTTTCGCAACGAGAGCGAGACGGCCGCGAAGCTCGAGCACCCCAACATCATCCGCATCCGCTCGGTCGCGAAGACGGGCGAGCACGTCTACTTCGCCATGGACCTGTGCGCCGACAGCCTGGGCGCGCGCATCGCCCGCGAGGGACCGCTGCCCGAAGAAGACATCCTGCGGCTGGCGCGCGACATCACGGCCGCGCTCGAGTTCGCGCACGAGCAAGGCGTCATTCATCGCGACCTGAAGCCCGACAACGTGCTCATTCGCTCCGACGGCGGCGCCGTGCTGACGGACTTCGGGATCGCGCGCGCCGTCTCAGGCTACGTCGCCTCGACCGGCGTGAACATGACGATCGGCACGCCGCACTACCTCTCGCCGGAACAGGCGCAGGGGCGTCCCCTCGATCCGCGCGTGGACTTCTACGCGCTGGGCGTGACCCTGTACAAGGCCGCGACGGGCGAGGTCCCGTTCAGCTCGAACGACTGGTTCGAGCTGGCGCGCATGCACGTGGAGGATCCGCCGCCGTCGCTGCGTAAGAAGCGCCCGGAGCTGTCGAAGCGGTTCGAGCGGGTGGTGATGAAATGTCTCGCGAAGCACCCCGACGACCGCTACGCCAATGCCGCCGAGCTGCGCAGCGACCTGGACGAAGTCGAACAGCAGCGCCGGCCCACCGGGACGATGGGGGCGGCGCCGCTGGGAACGTCGCTGCGTGAGGAGCTGCGCGATCCGCAATCCCGCCGGCCGACCTGGCTCGTGGTTGTCGGAGTTGTTGTGGGACTGGTGCTGCTAGTGGGATTGGTTGTGCGGCTTATGCGTTGAACAACTTGCGAACCGCTGCAACAATCCGGTCCAGGAAGCCCGGCTTCCTGGCAACTTCAGCGGGGAACGGGACACCAGAAGGGGGAAACGTCTGCAGGACCTGCTCCACCGCCCCTCGTAACTCCGCCTCATATCGCTTGGGAAATGGCCGCTCGGCCAGCCGCACATCGAACCCGGGCTGCTGTTCGCTCGCGGTGAGCTCCACGACCCCGGGATGCGCTCGCTCGACGACGTCGAGAATCGGCCGCCACGTTTCTCGTTTCCCGTTTCGCCCGTTCTGGTAAAACTCGGCGGTCACCGCGGCGACGAGCTGCTCCGCGGTGAGTTGTCCCGTGAGATAGGCGGTCAAACGGTCAGCGGAAGAGGCGGAGGACATCGTTGCTCAGGGCCACCACCATGATTGCGAGAACCACCAGCATCCCCAGCTGCGTGAGGCGCAACCGGAGCTGCGGCGAGAGCGGCCGGCGGCGAATCCCCTCGGCGATGAGGAACATCGCATGCCCGCCATCCAGCACCGGAATCGGCAGCAGGTTCAGCACCGCGAGGCTGATCGAAAAGAAGGCGAGGAAACGCAGGAACGTCACGAGGCCGAGACGCGCCGCCTGCCCGGAGACCTGCGCGATCGTGATCACCCCGCCCACGTCCCGCACGGACGCACGGCCCAGTACCAGGCGCTTGAGGCTCTCCACCATGACGACGACCTTGTTCCCGGTCTCCGTCGCACCATAGACCACCGCCTCGCCGACTGACATGCGTCGTTTGACCACAAAGGCCGGCTCGGCGCCGATGTATCCGAAGGTCTTGGGCCGGGCAGACAGGCTATCCGTTTCGGACTCCGCCCGCGGCGTCACGCTGAGTTGCAGCACCGAGTCCCCGCGCACCACCGTCAACACGATGGGCTGTTCGGGATGCACCCAGATTCTGTGAATGACATCGCTCCACGACCGGACCGTATCGCCGCCGGCCCGCACCACCAAATCGCCGCGCTTCAGGCCTGCGCGGCGGGCGGGTTCACTCCCCACCACCCTGCCGATCCGCGCGGGCATGAGCGGCTCGATACCCCACAAGGCGAGCCCGAGGCGGGCGTTGTCATCGCGTGGCAGCTTGATGCGAATGGTCCTCTTGCCGGCGACATCGAGTCGCACCGAGCCCGTGTCCAGCAGCAAATGCGTTTGCACGTCCTCCCAGTTTCGGACGCTGTCGCCGTTGATTGCGAGGATCCGGTCGCCGCGCTGCAGCGTCGCGAGCGCGGCCGCCTCGGGCGGCACCCTGCTGGCCAAAACCGTATCGACCTGGGTCGTGGGACGGGTTGGATTGCCAACCGCCAGACCGAGACTCGTGTAGATGGCGAAGGCGAGGAGCACATTCATGGTGACCCCCGCGAGGATCACCGCCATCCGCGCCCAGAGCGGCTTCTTGTCGAACGCGCGCTCCGGATCGATCGGCACGGCGGCTTTGCCGCCCTCGAGCTCGCCCGCCATGCCCTCTTCTTCCAGCCCCGCCATCTTCACATACCCGCCCAGCGGGATCCACGAGATCCAGTATTCGGTCTCACCGCGTCGCCAGGCGATCAGCGGGCGCCCAAATCCCAGCGAAAACCGCAGTACCTGGATCCCGACGGATTTGGCGACGATGAAATGGCCGAATTCGTGCACTGAAATCAGCACACCGAGCACGATGATGAGCGACGCGATGGTCAGGAGCATGCCGCCCCCCGCGCGAGTCGCCGGGCCTCGGTATCAGCGGCGAGCACGGCATCGAGCGAGTTGGCGTCGCCGTCATGGCGCGCGTCTTCCGTCACGCGCGCGATGATCTCCGCGATGCGGCCGAAGGTGATGCGCTCTTCCAGGAACAGTTGGACCGCGACTTCGTTTGCCGCGTTGAAGCGTGCGGGCGCCGTGCCGCCAACGCGCGCCGCTTCGCGGCCGGTGACGTAGGCCGGGAAGCGGTCCGGTTGCACGGCCTCGAAGGTCAACGTGCCGGCGGCCACGGGATCGAAGCGGCGCACGCCCTGATCCGGCACCCGCTCGGGATAGGTCAATGCGTACAAGATCGGCAGCTCCATCGTCGGGAAACCTACCTGCGCCAGCACCGAGCCGTCCACGAACTCGACAAATCCGTGGATCACCGACTGCGGGTGGATCACCACGTCGACCTGTTCGTAGGGGACCGTGAACAGGAAGTGCGCTTCGATTACCTCGAGCGCCTTGTTGACGAGCGTCGCCGAATCCACGGTGATCTTTTTACCCATCGTCCAGGTGGGATGTTTGAGCGCTTCGGCGACCGTCGCCCGCGAGACGCGTTCCGG
Organism: Gemmatimonadota bacterium; assembly: GCA_003222195.1. Lineage (GTDB taxonomy): Bacteria > Gemmatimonadota > Gemmatimonadetes > Gemmatimonadales > GWC2-71-9 > 20CM-2-65-7. Next base: position 6,226 of record QHVB01000020.1, read on the forward strand.
TCCCCAGGTACGGAACGGTCCACCTGACGCCGTGAGAATCAGTCGCGCGAGATCCGTGGGCCGCCGGCCCGCGAGGCATTGCAGGACCGCGCTGTGCTCGGAATCGACCGGCACGATTTCCCCACCGCCCTCGCGTGCCGCCTGCGCAACCAGCTCGCCGGCCATCACCAGCGTCTCTTTGTTCGCCAGCGCGACGCGCTTGCCCGCGCGCAACGCCGCGAGCGTTGCCTCCAGCCCCGCTGCTCCGACGATGCCATTGACGACGATCTTGACGTCGGGATGCGTCGCCGCTTCGACGAGACAGGCACTACCCTTCCCCCGTCCCTCGTCCCCCTTCCCCCCGTTGACCAGCCCCACAAACGCCGGTTTCCATTCCGCGGCCTGCTGGGCGAGTAGTTCCTTGTTCGAGTGTCCGGTGATGGCGACGACGCGAAACCGCTCGCGTTGCCTCGCCAGCACCTGGAGCGTCGACCGGCCGATCGACCCGGTCGAGCCGAGGACCGCGACCCCGATGCTCATAGGATCCCGAACATGCGATACAATCCCGCCGCCGTAGGAATCACGAAGTACAGCGAGTCGAGCCGATCGAGCACGCCGCCGTGACCCGGAATGAGCGTCGAAGAGTCTTTGAGGCCCGCTTCGCGCTTGAACAGCGATTCGGCGATATCGCCGATCTGCCCGACAATGGAGACGACGAGACCAAACAGCAACAGCTGACCGGCGCTGAAGCTCCAACCTTGCCGGTTCAGGACGAACTTGCCGAGGGCCAGTGCCGCAATGACGCCCCCGAGCGCGCCGCCCACCGCACCGGCGTGCGTTTTCCGCGGCGAGAGCACTGGGGCGAGTCTGGGACCTCCCACCGTGGTTCCCACGACCATGGCCGCCGTGTCCGAGATCCACGTAATGACAAGCGGGAACAGCGTGAGGAAGATGTAGGCAACGGGACGGACGGCGGCCGCACCGCCGTGCCGGATCGCGATCAGGAATGCCAGCATGCCTGAGGCGTAGACCCAGCCGAACATCGTGATTGACACGCTCGTGAGCGGCCGGCCGGTCGGCCCGCGCCGTGCCATGGCGATCATGAGGGCGACCATCAGCCAGAGGGCGCCGAGGAACAAAACCGGAGCCTTCGCCCAGTAGGCGAGCAGCGGAATTGCTGCGGCCGCGAGCCAGCCGGTGCGCTCCAGCGCCTCGATGCCCTGGCGGCGGCCGATGTCGTAGATCTCGCGCGCGCCCAGGACTCCCAACACCGCCAGCGTCGCCGCCAGCGCCCAGCCTCCCACCCAGATGATCGCAATCACCAGCGGAATGGCGATCGCTGACACGGCAACACGCTGCACGAGATTTTGGGAAGGCATCAGGACGCGGTGACTTTGCCGAACCGCCGGTCGCGACGCTGATAGTCGAGAATGGCATCGCGCAGCGTGCGCCGGTTGAAGTCGGGCCACAACACCGGCGTGATGTACAGCTCGGTGTACGCGAGCTGCCAGAGGAGGAAGTTTGAGAGGCGTTGCTCGCCCGACGTCCGGATCAACAGGTCGGGGTCACCCCACGGCGCCGTATACAGTTGGGACCGGATCGCTTCTTCGTCGATGTCTTCCAGCTTCTTGGTGCCCTTCAGCACTTCTTCCGCGAGCAGCCGCGCCGCGCGGGCGATCTCGCCGCGCGACGAGTAGGAGATACAGAGATTGAGTGACAGCTTTTCGCCGGCCGCCGTCTCTCGCTCGACCCGCTCGACCGCCGCCCGCCCGCCGGGCGTCAGCCGGGTGCGGTCCCCGAGCACGTGCACCCGGACGCCTTGATCCCGCAGCTCGGCGACTTCCCTCGCGATGTACTCCTCGAGTAAGTCCATGAGCGCGGAGATCTCGGGCGCGGGACGATTCCAGTTCTCGTCCGAGAACGCGAAGAGCGTGAGCACTTCGACTCCGGCGTCGATCGCTCCCTCGACGGCCTCGCGCACGGCCTTCATCCCCGCCCGATGGCCGAACGGCCGCGGCAGCCGGCGCTCGCTCGCCCAGCGGCCATTGCCGTCCATGATGATCGCCACGTGGCGAGGAATCGGACCGGGGGGGGGCAACATCAGACTTCCATGATCTCCGCTTCTTTGGCCTTCACCGCCGCGTCCACGGCTTTGAGATGCTCGTCGTGCGTCTTCTGCACTTCCTTCTCCGCGTGCTTCTGATCGTCGGACGAGACGTGCTCCGTCTTCTTGATCCGGTTCATCGTCTCGGTGCGCGCGTGCCGGATCGCCACGCGTCCCTCTTCGGCGAGCTTGTGCACGACCTTCGCCAGCTCCTTGCGGCGCTCTTCGGTCAACGGCGGCAGCGGAATGCGAATGATATTGCCGTCGTTCGAGGGCGTCAGGCCGAGGTCCGACGCGAGAATCCCCTTCTCCACCGCCTTCATGAGACTCTTATCCCACGGCTGGACCGTGAGGAGCTTGGGCTCCGGCGCGGCCACGCTCGCGACCTGTGTCAGCGGCATCTCGTTGCCGTACGCTTCGACCCGCACGAGATCGAGCAACGCCGTCGTCGCCTTGCCGGTGCGGACCGTGGAGAATTCACGTTTCACCGCCTCGACCGATTTGTCCATGAGCTGCTTCGCGTGCTTGACGTGATCGGTCAGCGTGGGACCCGGGGCAGGAGTCATTGGACGATCGTGCCGACGCGCTCACCGGCCAGAACCCTCGCCGTCGCGCCGGGCTGGTTGATGTTGAACACCACGATGGGGAGCTTGTTCTCCTTGCACAACCCGAAGGCGTTGGCATCCATCACGGCGTAGCCTTTCACCAGCGCGTCCTGGAACGTCAACGTCGGCAAGAACTTCGCCGTCGGGTCTTTCTTGGGGTCGGCGGTGTAGACGCCGTCCACGTTGGTCGCCTTGAGAATCACCTGCGCCTCGACCTCGAGCGCCCGCAGCACCGCGGCGGTATCGGTGGAGAAATACGGATTGCCCGTGCCGCCGGCGAAGATCACCATGCGCCCCTTGTCCAGGTGCCGCACCGCGCGCCGCCGGATGTACGGCTCGGCCAGCTCCTCCATCCGGATGGCCGTCATCACGCGGGTATCGACGCCTTTCTTCTCGAGAATGTCTTGCAGCGCGAGCGCGTTGATGATGGTCGCGAGCATCCCCATGTAATCCGCGGATACCCGATCCATGCCCTGCTCGCTCGCGGTGGTGCCGCGGAGGATGTTGCCGCCGCCGATCACTACACCGAGCTGGACGCCGGTCGCGGCGACGGACTTCAGCTCGTCCGACAGCCGCTCGATGACGCTGAAGTCAATACCGGAAGCTCGCCCACCCGCGAACGCCTCTCCGGACAATTTGAGAAGCGCACGCTTGTAGGCGAGCTTCTGGCTCACTCAGTTGCCTCCGAGCTCGAAGCGCACGAACCGCCGCACCTCGACCTTCTCGCCGGTCTTGCCGGACAGCTCCTTCACCAGATCGCCGACGGTCCGCTTGTCGTCCTTCACGAATTTCTGCTCGAGCAGGACGTTGTCCTCGTAGAACTTCTTCATCATGCCGTCCACGATCTTCGCGCGGATGTTCTCGGGCTTCTTTTGCTCGGCAACCTGGGACTCGTAGACCTGGCGTTCGCGCTGAACCACGTCGGGCGGCAGGTCCTCGATGCGGACGGCCAGCGGCTTCGTGGCCGCGACGTGCACCGCGATCTCCTTCGCCAGCGCCTTGAAGTCGTCCGTGCGCGCTACGAAATCCGTCTCGCTGTTGAGCTCCACGAGGACGGCAACGGAGCCGTCATGGTGCACGTACGATCCGATCCACCCTTCCGACGCCTCGCGCCCCGCGCGCTTCTCAGCCTTGGCCGCACCCTTCTTGCGCAGAATGTCGACGGCCTTATCGAGATCACCGCCACACTCCTGCAGCGCGCTCTTGCAGTCCATCATGCCCGCGCCGGTGCGAGCGCGGAGCTCGGCTACCAGTTTCGCCGGAATCTCTTTCACAGTAGTCATTGCGTCCTTTCCCTTTCACTCCCTCATAAAAACGCCGCCCTCGCGCCGTGAAGCCCGGGGGCGGCGGTCGGTGTGTTCATCCAGCTCGAGTTGTTACGCCTTCTCCCCGCTGACGGGCTCCGCGGAAGCCGGCGCCTCCTCCGTCTTCATCCGGGCGGCGATCGCCTCGGGCTTGGGCCGCCGCTTGCGCCGCGCCGGCCGCTTCTTGCGGTCGCCATCGACATCGGCTTCACCCGTCTCGGTCGAGTACGTCGTGCCCTCACCCTCTTCACCGGTGGCGGCTTCCCGCAGCGGCATCTGCCGGCGCGCTTCGGCGATCACGTCCGAGATCGCGTTCGTGATCAACGAGACGGCGCGAATCGCGTCGTCGTTCCCCGGAATCGGGACGGTGATCAGATCGGGATCCGCGTTCGTATCCACGATCGCCACGACCGGGATCCCGAGCTTGTTGGCCTCGGCGACCGCGATCCGCTCCTTCTTGGCGTCGACCACGAACAGCGCGCCTGGGAGTCGGCTCAAGTTCTTGATGCCCGCGAGGTTCTTATCGAGCTTGCCGCGCTCGCGATCGAACAGCAGCTGCTCCTTCTTGGTGTAGTTGGTGAAGTCGCCGTCCGCCGCGCCCTGCTCCAGGTCCTTGAGCCGCTTGATCTGCTTCTTGATCGTCTGGAAGTTCGTCAGCGTACCGCCGAGCCAGCGCTCGGTCACGTAGAACGCGCTGCAGCGCTTCGCTTCCGCCTCCAGGATGCCCTTGAGCTGTTTCTTCGTGCAGACGAATAGCACGCCTTCACCCTTCAATACGACATTACGCAGCAGCTCCTGTGCGGCTTCGAGCTGGCGCATCGTCTTCTGCAAATCGATGATGTAGATGCCGGAGCGTTCGGCAAAGATGAACCGCCGCATCTTCGGATTCCAGCGACGGGTCTGGTGGCCGAAATGCACACCTGCTTCCAACAACTCCTGCAACTGAGGCTGAGGCACGCTATCCCTTTCCATGGGTTGTTTCCGCCGCCGCTCTCAGCTCTCGCTCAACCCCGCAGGGACCCAGAGCGAGATCAAGCGGCGTGAGTATTTGATCGATTACCGCTTGCTGAACTGGAACCGCTTCCGCGCTCCAGCACGACCGGGCTTCTTCCGTTCGACGGCACGAGGATCACGCGTGAGCAGCCCTTGCTCACGCAGCTTCTTGCGATGTCTGTCGTCCGCCAGCACCAGCGCACGGGCGATCCCGAGACGCATCGCCCCCGCCTGGCCGGTGAGTCCACCGCCCACGACGCGCGCCTTCACGTCGAAAGCACCCAGCGTGTCGGTCGCGGTGAACGGCTGCTGAATGTGCGACACGAGCGACGGCCGGGGGAAATAGTCACCGAGCGTGCGCCCATTGACGCTCCACTTGCCCGACCCTGGCGTCAGATACACCCGCGCGATGCCGAGCTTCCGACGTCCGATCGCATGCCAACGCAGCTCCGGCGTGATTCCTGTGCTCACTTGGCCTCCACGGCGACCAGCGGCGTCGGCTGCTGCGCCGCATGCGGATGCTCAGGCCCTGCGTACACCTTCAGCATCTGTTTCACGTGCTGACGCGACAACGTCGTCTTCGGCAACATCCCCCACACCGCTTTCTCGATGACGCGCTCGGGATGCTTGCCGAGCACTTTCTGGACCGGCGTGAACCGCTCGTGACCCATGTAGCCGGTGTGCCGGAAGTAGCGCTTCTGCTCGATCTTACGGCCTGTCAACTGCACCTTCTCGGCGTTGACCACGATGACGAAATCGCCGCCGTTGACGTGCGGCGTGAACGTCGGCTTATGTTTGCCGCGCAGGATTTGCGCGATGCGGCTCGCGAGCCGGCCCAGCGGCTGTCCCGCCGCGTCGACCAGCCACCAGCGACGCTCGATGTCCTCTTTCCGCAGCGAAAAAGTCTTCATTGCCCCAACTAGGTGACTGGGCCAGGTGTCAGGTTTTTCCCGCCAAATGCCTGACACCAGAAACCAGGCACCTGGTTTTAAGCAGACGCGAACTCTAACCGAGGCGTAAGGCTCTGTCAACCTGAGGGTTGCGACGGTTGGGCCGACAACGTCACGAGCGCTGCGCCCTTCTCGACGCGATCTCCCGCTTTCACATGAATCTGTTCGACAACCCCTTGGTGGGTCGCCCGCAACTCGTTCTCCATCTTCATCGCCTCCACCACCACCAAACCCTTGCCGACCTCGACCACCTCGCCTTGCGTCACTTCCACGCGCACGACGAGCCCCGGCATCGGCGCTTTGACCACACCGCCGGCGGCGACCTTGCGCCCCTGACCCGTCAGCGCCTCGATCTGCTTCGAGCGGTCGTCTTGAACCTCGATCTCGACCCGCTCGCCGACCGCCCCGAGGGCCCAGCGACGGGCGTCGAGCTGCTGGCAGGCCACGGTCCAAGAGTCCTTGCCCAGGAGCAGGTGAAGCAGCGGTGTCCCCGGGATAGCAGCAGCGTGCGCTTCGAGCGTTTCGCCATCGACGGTCACCGAGCCGCCAGCGACGTCGATGATGTAGGTGCGGGAACGGAGCGTGACGTGGTACCGCACTACGCCGCCTCCAGCACAGCGACCGTTTCCACGTGCCCGGTCTGTGGACACAAGTCAAACGCGCGTACGTCCTGGACGACGTAGTTCACGTTGAGCCGATGCAGGTCGCGCGCGAGCGTCGCTGGGTCGCAGGAGATGTAGACGACTTTGGCAACCGGCTCAGATGTGAGCCGCAAGGACAGGTCCCAGTGCAACCCCGCGCGCGGTGGATTCAACACGACCGCGTGCGGTGCCGGCAGGCTTGGCAACACGTCTTCGGCTCGCGCGGCGATGAAGCGCGCCGCGGGCAGACGCGCACGCCCCCAGCTCACCGCCTTCTCGTCGCTGTCGACGCTCACGACGTTGGCGCCCCGCTCGACGAGCAGGGCGGCAGTATCGCCGATCCCGCCGTAGAGATCCCAGACCGTCTGGCCGCGCACGTCACCCAGCTGCTCGACTGCCCAGCGCCGCGTGATCATCCCCATCGCGGGATTCACTTGGTCGAAGGCGGTGGCGGGGAACCCTGTGGCGGGTCCCGCGACGACGCGGGCAGCCCCGTCGACCGGCTGCCACCAGCAGACCGTCTCGCCGTCGACCGAGCCCTGCAGCGCTCGCCGCAGCTCCGCAGCGTTGAGCCACGGCTCGCCGGCAGACTCCGCGATGATGTGACGGCGCCCTTCGCGATCGAGCCGCAGCGTCAGGCGCGTCAGTGGCTGTGGCAACATGACCAGCCGGCTGCGGAGCTCGCGCCACAGGGCCATGAGGCGGAAGTCGGTGATGTGGCAGTCAGCGAGCGGAAACACGAAGTTTGGTCGGTCGTAGGGGTGCAGTCCGACCGTCACACCGTCCGACCGTCCGACGCCTTTCACGTCCATCGAGATCTTTGAGCGGTACCGCCACTCGTCGAGGGCTTCGACGATCTCCGGGTCCTCCATCTTCAGCTTGCCGATCCGCCGCAACGTATCGCCCACGATCGCGCGCTTGGCACTCAGCTGACCGTCGTATGCGAGATGCTGCAGCTGGCAGCCGCCGCAGTGGTCGTGGACGTAATGCGGACACGGCGGCGCGACCCGCCCCCGCCCCGCCTCCACGATTTCCCCCGCCTCGGCGCGGGCGAAATTGCGGTGGCGCACGAGCGAGCCTTCACGCAACCGGATCCGATCACCTGGTACGGTGCGCGGCACGAACACGACGCGGCCATCACTCAACCGTCCCACGCCGTCGCCGCCCATCGCGATGCCCGTGATCGTCACGAGATCCGTCACTCCAGATCATCCCGCAGGCCAAGCCGCCGGCTCTCCACAATCCATGGCGAGAGCCCCGGGGCCGTCCGACCGTCCGACGGTCCGACCGTTCGACCCCGCTGCTCATCGGCAACCATCGCCGCCGCGACCGCCAGCGCGCGCTCCAGCCCGGGGCGCGGCGGGGCAGCCAGCACCCGTCTCCCGGCGCGCTCGAGGTACTTGATGTCGATCTCGCCTTTCAGAAACTCCACATCGTCCATCACGCGCAGATGGAAGGGCTGGCTCGTCGGCAATCCCACGATCACGAGCTCGCTCAACGCGCGCCGCATACGCTGGATCGCGTTTTCACGCGTTTCCCCCCACGCGATGAGCTTGGCGAGCAGTGGATCATAGAACAGTGTGACGTCGTTGCCCGCTTCGATGCCGGCATCCCACCGAATGCCGGGGCCACTCGGCACTCGGAGGTACTGGAGCACGCCCGTCGCCGGCAGGAAGTCATTGAACGGATCCTCGGCGGTGATGCGGCATTCGATCGCGTGACCGCGTGGATGCAGTTGACCACCGGGTCCTGATGCGCCGTGCACGCGCATCGGTTGTCCCCCGGCAATCCGAAGCTGCTCGCGCACCAGGTCGACGCCGTACACGAGCTCCGTCACGGGGTGCTCGACTTGAATCCGCGTGTTCATCTCGAGGAAGTAGAACTCGCCGGTCGGCGTGAGCAGGAACTCGATGGTCCCGGCGCTCACGTACCCGACCGCGCCGGCCGCCGCCGTGGCGGCCTCCGAGAGACGGCGTCGCAGCGCGGGCGACACCGCGACGGACGGCGACTCCTCGATGAGTTTCTGGTGACGCCGCTGGATGCTGCACTCGCGCTCGCCGAGTGCGACGACGCGTCCGCGATGGTCGGCGAGGATCTGGATTTCGATGTGCCTGGGCCGCTCGAGATACTTCTCCACGTAGATGCTGCCGTCCCCGAACGCCTTTTGCGCCTCGCGGCGCGCGGCCTGGAACGCTCCTTCGACGTCGGCGTCATTGGCGACCTGACGCATTCCCTTCCCGCCACCGCCGGCGGCCGCCTTCAGCAGAACGGGATAGCCGAGGCGTTTGGCTTCCTTGCGGGCCTCGACGGGATCGCGCAGCAGCGTCGTCGTCCCCGGCACCACCGGCACACCGGCCGCCTGCATCCGCCGGCGTGCTTCGGTCTTATCCCCCATCGCGCGAATCGCCGTCGCGGGCGGGCCGACGAAGATCAGCCCCGCGTCTTTACATGCCTCGGCAAACGCGGCGCGCTCCGACAGAAACCCGTAACCGGGGTGGACGGCCTGACAGCCCGTATCCTTGGCGGCCGCGATCAGTTTGCGAATGTCGAGATAGGATTCGGTGGAAGGCGCGGGGCCGAGCAGCACGGCGGCGTCGGCGTGGCGGACGTGCAGCGCGAGACGATCAGGCTCCGAGTAGACCGCGACCGCTTCGAGACCTTCCTCGTGACACGCGCGAATGACGCGGACCGCGATCTCGCCGCGGTTCGCGACCAAGACGCGCTTCAATGACACCCGACCTCAGACCCGAGCCGAAAGGTGTCGAACGCCTTGCAGAGCGCGCCCACGTTGCTGACGGCACGGCGGTACAGCGCCACGGCGGGGGCGGTCCACGTCTCGTGTTCGTCGATCGCGAGCCGCAGCGCGGCGAACACGAAATCCTGTGCCGGTACGCGATCGGCCTTGGTCTCCTTGCCGGTCACCCACACGAGCGGCCGCTTGCTCCATTTGACGGTCCGCTCTTCGGGCGGCCGTTCGAATCCCATGCTCGCGCAGACCGCCCGTGATTGGCCGAGCGCGCGGAGCGACGGATCGCGCGTCCTCAGCTCCCGTAACACTCGGTTGCGGAGCACGCTATCGCCGCGCCAGCGCTCGAACGGCACAATCGTGAGGTCAGGACGCAGTCCGCGCGAGAACCGCAGGTACCAGGCCGTTTGCGTGTCGGTTTCTCCCGCGGTGAAGAGCATCCCCTGATGCGGACAGGCGCGCAGCAGATTCTCGCCGAGCTCTTCGAGGACCGGCGGGATCCGCAAGCCTTCGGGCAACGTGTGCCACGTCAGCGTCGCCGCCGCGGTTCCGCCCGTCTCCCAGTCTACGTACGCCAATTCGCCGTAGGTATAAACGCGATAGAGCCGCGCCGAGTCGGCCGTCCGGGTGCCGGGGCTGAATCGCGCGGCCCGCTCGAATGCGAGCTGCGCCGTATCCAGTGTCGCATGCGCCCAGACCGTATCGACCGTCATCGGCCTCCGGTGCGAGTGGTAGTCCGTGCCGCGCTGCAGGTATGCCCTGCCAAGCTCCAGCCACACCGGGCCATTGGTCGAGTCGGCGGTAACGCGCGCCCACAACTCGGCCCGCACCGAGTCGGGCGACGGATTCTGAGGGCTCTGCAGCAGGACGAGCCCGAGGATCGCCTTAGAGAGGAATGTTCCCATGTTTCTTGGGGGGATTGCGGCCGCGCTTCGTTTCGAGGGTGAGCAGCGCTTCGATCAAGCGCGGGCGTGTGTCCCGCGGGTCGATGATGTCGTCGAGGTACCCACGGGCGGCCGCCTGATAGGGATGCGCGAATTTCTCGCGATACTCGTTGGCGCGCTCCTCGCTCGCCTCTCCTTTATAGAGGATTTCGACGGCGCCCTTCGGTCCCATCACGGCGATCTCGGCGGTGGGCCACGCGACGTTGTAGTCGCCCCGAATGTGCTTGGAGCTCATCACATCGTACGCGCCGCCGTACGCTTTGCGCGTGATGACGGTGAGCTTCGGCACCGTGGCCTCGCAGTACGCGAAGAGCAGCTTCGCACCGTGCTTGATGATGCCACCGTGCTCCTGCGCGACCCCGGGAAGGAATCCTGGAACGTCCTCGAATGTCACGAGCGGAATGTTGAACGCGTCGCAGAAGCGAATGAACCGCGCCCCCTTGAGGGAGGCGGCGATGTCGAGCACGCCCGCAAGCGCCGCCGGCTGATTCGCGATGATCCCCACCGACCGGCCGCCGAGGCGCGCGAAGCCGACGATCAGATTGCTGCCGTAGTCGGGCTGAACCTCGAGCAACGCCCCGTTGTCGATGACGTGTTTGAGGACGACGTGCATGTCGTACGGCTTCGCCGGCTCATCGGGCACCACGTCCAGCAGCGCTTCTTCCCGGCGGTCCGGTGGATCATCGGGAGTGCGGGCCGGCGGGCTGTCGAGGTTGTTGCCGGGTAGGAACGAGAGCAGCCGGCGGATCGCGGTGATCGACTCGAGCTCCGAGTCGTGCACGAAGTGGGCGATGCCTGACGTGGCACCATGCACGTCGGCGCCACCGAGCTTTTCGAAGTCCACTTCCTCGTGCGTGACGGTCTTCACGACGTTGGGGCCGGTCACGAACATGTACGAGATGCCGCGCACCATGAAAATGAAGTCGGTGATGGCGGGACTGTAGACGGCGCCGCCGGCGCAGGGCCCGAGGATGGCGCTGATCTGCGGCACGACCCCCGACGCGAGGGTGTTGCGCAAGAAAATGCCGGCGTACCCGCCGAGCGACGCCACGCCTTCTTGAATCCGCGCACCGCCGGAATCGTTGAGTCCGACCACCGGCGCGCCGTTCTGTACAGCGAGGTCCATCACCTTACAGATCTTCTCGGCGTGGGCTTCCGAGAGGGATCCGCCGAACACGGTGAAGTCCTGGGAAAAGACGTAGACGAGCCGCCCCTCGACCCTGCCCCATCCCGTCACCACCCCGTCGCCGAGCACCTTCTGGTCGGCGAGGCCGAAATCGGTCGCGCGATGCGTGACGAAGCGGTCGAGCTCGACGAACGAGCCGGGATCGAGCAGCACGTCGAGCCGCTCGCGCGCCGTCATCTTGCCTTTTTTGTGTTGAGTTTCGATGCGGTCCGCACCGCCGCCCTGCTCCGACTCGGATCGCTTCTGTTGGAGCAGCTCGAGTTTTTCTCGCATGGACATGGGAGGAGAAGATATGGAAGAAAGAAGGGTCAGGAAGACTTCCTGACCCCTCAAACCTCACAGCCGCTAGGCGTCTCGGCGTCTAGGCGTCTACGTTGGGCGTCTCCTCCGTCACCGGCGCGGGAGCGGGTGGCGGTGGGATGATATCGTCCTTGGGAAACCCCGTCGCCGCCAGCACGATCCGATGATGGATCGGATCCACCTCGAGCACCTTCAGCTCGACCGCTTGGCCCTCCTTCACGGCGTCGCCCGGCTGCTGGATATCCGGAATCCCGAGCTGCGACATCGGCACGAAGCCTTCGATGTCACTGCCGAGGTCCACGACCACACCCTTGTCCATCAACCGCATCACGCGGCCGCGGAGCTCGGTGCCGACCGGGTAGGTCTCGCCGATCCCGAGCCAGGGATCCTCCTGCGCCTGTTTCAATCCGAGCGAGATCCGCTTGTTCTCGGCGTCGACGTTCAAGATCAGCACGTCGACCTCATCCCCCTTCTTCACGACTTCCGATGGATGCTGCACGCGCTTGGTCCACGACATGTCGGAGATGTGGATCAGCCCGTCGATCCCCGGCTCGATTTCGACGAACGCCCCGAATGACGTCAGGTTGCGCACCTTGCCGCGCAGCCGCGTGCCCACGGGGTACTTCTGCGGCAGCGCCATCCACGGATCCTGCTCCGTCTGTTTCATGCCGAGCGAGACCTTCTCCTCGGTCTCGTCCACTTTCAACACGACGGCTTCGATCGACTCGCCGATCGAGACGAGCTTCGACGGATGCCGGACATTGCGGGTCCAGCTCATCTCGGAAATGTGGACCAGGCCTTCGATGCCCGGCTCGAGCTCCACGAACGCGCCGTAGTTCGTAATCGAAACGACTTTGCCCTGAACGCGCGTGCCAACGGGATACTTCGCGGCGACGTTTTGCCAGGGATAGGGCTGCAGCTGTTTCAACCCGAGCGAAATCCGCTCGCGCTCCCAATCGATATCGAGAACCTTGACCTCGAGCTCCTGACCGATCTGCACCATCTCGGACGGATGCGAGACGCGGCCGTAACTCATGTCGGTGATGTGCAGCAGGCCGTCGACGCCGCCCAAGTCGATGAAGGCGCCGAAGTCGGTGATGTTCTTCACCACGCCCTTCCGCACCTGATTGACCGACAGCTCCTTCATCAGCACGTCGCGCTTCGTTTTGCGCTCGGCCTCGAGCAGCACGCGGCGCGAGACGACGATGTTCCGACGGCGCTTGTTCAGCTTGATGATCTTGAACTCGAAGCTCTGGCCGAGCAGCTCGTCGATGTTGGGGACGCGCCGCAGGGCGATCTGGCTGCCGGGCAGGAAGGCATCGACCCCCATCAGGTCCACGACGACGCCACCCTTGATCTTCTTCACCAGGGTTCCTTTGACCGCCTCGTCCTTCTCGTGCGCCTCGCGGATGCGCTCCCAGACGCGCATGAAGTCGGCCTTCTTCTTCGAGAGGACGACCGCGCCTTCCTGGTCCTCCAGGTGCTCGAGGAAGACTTCAATCTCGTCGCCTTCTTTGAGACTCTTCGGGTCCTTGAACTCGTCGATCGCCACCGCGCCTTCGGACTTGAAGCCGACGTCGAGAATGACGGCGGTGTCGGTCACGCGCAGCACCTTCGATTTGACGATTTCGCCTTCTTCGATATTCGACAGCGTCCCTTCGTACAGCTCAGTCATTTTCGCGATCTCGTCGGAGGAGTATTCCTCGTCGAGACCGGGGCGGACGCGAAGTTGCGAGCGGGGAGCTTTGCGGGTGGGTAGATCTTCTTCGAAATCTTCTACGTCACGTGCTTCTACGAGCATTCGTTACACCGGTTCGGTTTCGGGTTTGAGGTTACCTCGTCATTCATTGTCCTTTCAGGACCATGTTTGCCGAGCACAGGCTTCAGCCTGTGAATTCACGCGCGGAAACCTACCCAGGGAACAGGCCTCGCGCCAGTTCAACGACGCGGGACACCTGCTGCTCCAGCGTCAGCGCCGTCGTGTCCAATAAGACCGCATCCGCAGCGGGCTTGAGGGGGGCAATCCGCCGGGTGGAGTCCGCGGCATCCCGGGCGGCGAGGGCCTGACTCTCCCGCTGCACCAGGTCCCCGTCCACCGCCTCCCCCCGCTGGGACAGACGGCGCCGGGCCCGTTCGTCGGGTGTTGCCGTCAAAAAAATCTTCAATGGAGCCTCCGGGAAGACGACCGTGCCAATATCCCGACCATCCACGACCACACCTCCAACACCTCCACCACCCTCCACCGCCCTCCGCTGCTGGGCATTTGCCCAGGTCCGCACTTCGGGGATAGCAGCGATGACCGATACGTGCCGCGTCACACGCTCGCTCCGGATCGCCTCTCCCACGTCCACACCGGCGACCTCCGCTCGGAAGACCTCCCCCACGAGTACGAGACGGACCGGCAGCTCATCGGCTAGGCTGACGATCCTCTGGCCCGACCACCCTTCCCCCGTCCCCCGTCCCCCTTCCCCGATGTTATCGAGGGCCGCGAGCGTAAGCGCCCTATACAGCGCCCCCGAGTCGAGGTGCGCCCAGCCCAGCTGTTCGGCGACCCGCCCTGCGGTCGAGCTCTTGCCGGACGCGGCGGGACCGTCGATCGCGATTACGCGAAGCATCGCCGCAGATCCTGAAAGAAATGGGGATAGCTGATTGCCACCGAACGCTTCTCGGACAGGCGAACCTTGGCGCCTTCGATCGTGCCCAACACCGCGAACGCCATCGCGAGCCGATGATCCTTGGCCGTTTCAACCATCCCGCGCGGTGGCTTTTCCATCCCTTCGACGTGGAGATCGTTCCCCTGCGCGTCGGCCCGAACGCCCACCGCCCGCAGGTTTGCCGCAATCAGCTCGAGGCGATTGCTCTCCTTCACTCGCAGCTCGCCGACTTCGCGAAACACCGTGCCGCCGTGCGCGCGGCTCGCCAGTACGGCGAGCACCGGAACCTCATCCACCAACGTCGGGATTTCCGCCGCCGGTACTTCTGTGCCCCGCAATTGCGCCGGCCGCACAACCAGATCGGCGACGGGCTCGCCGCCCTCGTCCCGCAGGTTCACCCGTTCGACGTGCGCACCCATTCGCTCCAGCACGACAATGAACCCGGTGCGCGTCGGGTTGACGCCGACATTCTCGATGATGAGCTCTCCCGCCTCCGCGAGGACGGCAGCTGCGACCAGGAATGCGGCGCTCGAGGGGTCGCCGGGAACGGACAGTTGGAATGTTGGAATGTTGGAATGACCAGACGGTTCGTAAACAATCGCGCCGTTCCGTTCGTGGATACCGAGACCGAGGTGGGCGAGCAGACGCTCCGTGTGATCGCGCGATCGGTACGGCTC
The DNA here is from genome assembly GCA_003222195.1 of Gemmatimonadota bacterium. Lineage (GTDB taxonomy): Bacteria > Gemmatimonadota > Gemmatimonadetes > Gemmatimonadales > GWC2-71-9 > 20CM-2-65-7. The sequence goes on from QHVB01000020.1 coordinate 21,309, forward strand.
GCGAATCGTCACCGGCACCTGGCCCGTCACTGCGGCGAAGAGAATCGCGCTCTTCACCTGCGCGCTGGCGACCGGACTCGTGTAGGTGAGCCCCCGCAGCTTCCCACCCCGAATCGTGAGCGGCAGCCCGTCCCCCTCTTCCTTAATATCGGCACCCATCTCCCTGAGCGGCTCCGCTACCCGACGCATCGGGCGGCGGCGCAAGGACGCGTCGCCTGTCAGGGTAGCGGCGAACCGCTGCCCGGCGAGAATGCCGAGCATCAACCGAGCGGTGGTGCCGGAGTTGCCACAGTACAAACGGGAGCTGGGAGCCAGGAGCCGGGAGCCGGACACCCTGACTCCCGACTCCTGGATCCGCGAGATTTCCGCGCCGAGCTGGCGCAGCACCCGCGCGCTGCTCTTCACGTCGTCGCCGGTGAGCATGCCCGAGAGCTCGCTCTCACCCCGCGCCAGCGCCGCGAGCATGAGCACGCGATGCGAGATGCTCTTGTCACCCGGCGGTCGGACCACGCCGGTGACCCGTCGCACCTTAGGCCTCACTCCCGCCAATCCGCCGCCGCCAAGCCGCCGCGCGCTCGAGCCAGGCCGACAGCGCGCCGGCGTCGCCGACCTCGAGTGCCCGCTCGACGGTGCCGAGCGATTCTTCCAGGACACGCAGGGCAGGCAGAATCTCGTCACGGTTCATCAGGAGAATCTCGGTCCACAGCGCGGGCTCGCTGGCGGCGAGCCGCGTCGTGTCCGCGGCGCCGGTCCCGAATGTCGAGCCCGGCGGCGCGTGCCGCGCGAGGAAATCCCCGAGTAACGAGGCGATCACCTGTGGGACATGACTCGTCGCCGCCACTTGGGCGTCATGTTGGGCGGCATCGAGCACGACCGGCTCGGCTTCCAGTGCGTCCTCCCAAAAGTGCGCGATTTCTCGCGCGGCATCGCCTCCGTTTCTGCACGGCGTCACGTACACCACCGCGCCGCGGAACAGATCGGCGCGCGCGGCTTCAAAGCCGTGACGATGCGTGCCCGCCAGCGGATGGCTCCCAGCGAAGCGCTGCGCGATGCCCAGCCGCTCGGCGCGGGCCACGATGCCGCGTTTGACGGACCCGACGTCCGTGACGAGGGAGCCAGGCTTGAGATGTGGGATCAGCGCGGCGAGCTGCGCGAGGTTCGCGCTGGGCGGAGCGGCGAGGATGAGAAGGTCGGCCAGTCGGGCCACATCGGTCGCGCGGGCGGGCGCGTCGTCGAGTGCCCCTTGCTGCGCGGCCAGCGCGCGCTCCGCCGGTTCCGGCGACCACCCCACGACGGCGATGCCGTTCCCCCCCCCTCGGCCCGGCTGTTTCACCTGGCGGGCAATCGAGCCGCCGATCGCGCCAAGCCCGATCAGGCCGAGGGTCTGGGGTCGCACGGCTTGGAAGGTACACGGCGCCCGCATATTATGGAGCCCCATGCGGGCGGGGGCGGGGGCAGCGCCAAGCATCAGTCGACTCTTCGCGGCGACGTTCATCGCCGTGGCGCTCGTGGGTCTGGTCACACAGATCGCGACCTGGCGCAGCGCCCGTGCCACGCAGGCTGCCATGGTGATCCTCGCGCAGCGGCTCGATCGCATGCATGAGCCGGCCGCTGCGGAGATCGCGGCCGAAGCAGGCGACGACGCCGTGCAAGCGGCGCTGGCATCGAGCGTGCTCTTCGCCGCCATGCTCGTCGTGCTCGGCCTCGGCGTCTGGTACAATCGCCGCCGTCTGGCGGCCCCGTTCTCCCGCATCTCCCAGGCGCTGCAGCGGGTGGGCGAAGGACAGTTCGTCGAGCCGTTGCCGGAGGATCAGCCCGACGAGTTCGGTATCATCGCCCGCGGCGTCAACCACATGGCGAAGGCGCTCGCGTGGCGCGAAGCGCTGCAGACGTACCTCTCACAGCTCCTCGCCGCACTGAATACGTCGGCCGACGAGGCGGCAAGCGGAATAAGCCAGGCCCTCGGTATCATCGCGGACGCGACCAAGGCGACGGGGATCGTGCTGTACCAGCCGGCCTATGACGCGAACGAGTGGGCGGCGACCGCGTCACGCAGCATCGAAGCACGTCCCCAGCCGGTTGCCCGCGCGACGATGCGAAATCTCATTGGCGACGCCACGCAGGCGCTCCATTATCACGGCGAAGCCGTGCAGCCGGTGCGGCATCAGCTCCGCTTGACGGTCGCTGTGCCGCAAGGCCTGGTACTCGTCCCGCTGCGCGCGGGCACGAAGCTGGTCGGCGTACTGGGTGTCGTGCCCGGTGCGACGTTCGGCGCTGACGAGCGCGCCGCGCTCGACCAGGCGGCTCCCAATCTCGCGATCGCCTGCGAACGCGGCTCGGCGCATCACAACACGCGGCGGCTCGCGATGGAAGTGCGGCAGACCGCCCAGCGGCTCGAACAGCTGAACAGCGAGCTCGACGGGGCAATGAAGACGAAGGACCAGTTCCTGTCGAACATTTCCCACGAGCTCCGCACGCCGCTCAACAGCATCATCGGGTTCACCGATCTCCTCCTCACGCAAGACCTCGGCGCCCCCCTGTCCGACCAACAGCGGGATTTCCTGGAGACCGTCGCGCGCAACGGCCGTCATCTGCTCGAGCTGATCAATGAGCTGCTCGATCTCCAGCGCATTGCGGCGGGGCGGATGCAGCTGAAACCTGAGCCGGTGGAGCTGGCGGGATTACTGCAAGAAGCGGCGAGCAGCGTGCAGGCGCAGGCGCAGAAGCACCTGCACGAGCTCGTCGTCACTCCGCCGCCGAAAGCGCTGCGTGTGCAGGCTGATCCCGGGCGCGTGCGGCAAGTACTGCTCAACTTGCTCTCCAACGCCATCAAGTTCACGCCCGACGGAGGACGCATCACCGTAGTGACGGCAGCTGTCAACGGCGGCGAGGGGGAGGGGGGGGGCTCCGAAGTGCGGATCGCCGTGACGGACACGGGGATCGGCATTGCCGCCGAGGATCAGGCCAAGCTGTTCAAGGAGTTTTCCCAGCTCGACGCGTCGGCGAGCAGGAAGTATGAAGGGACGGGGTTGGGCCTCGCGCTTTCCCGCCGGCTGGTCGAGCTGCACGGCGGCACGATGGGGGTGGAGAGCGAAATGGGAAAAGGCAGCACGTTCTGGTTTACGCTCCCACAGGTCCGGTGAGCGTGGCCACCATCATCATCGTCGAAGATCAGCCGGACAATCTGAAGCTGTTGACGACGCTACTCACGATTAAGGGACATCAGGTCGTCGGCCTGCCGAATGGCGACCGGCTGGCCGAAGTGGTGCGGACGCAGCAGCCCGCCCCCAACCTCGTGTTACTCGACATCCAGCTGCCGGGTCGGGACGGGTATGCATTGCTCGAGGAACTGAAAACCTTGCCCGAGCGCTCCTGGAAGGTCATTGCGCTGACGGCACACGCGTTGCCGGAAGATCGCGCGCGCGCCAGCGCTGCCGGATTCGACGGTTACATCACGAAGCCAATCGACGTACGTACGTTTCCCGCGGAAGTCGCGCGCTACCTGGGAGAGTGAGTCATGGGTGGTCTCGTGCTGCTCATCGGGCGGATCGTCTTTTCTTTCTTCTTCATCTACTCCGGCTTCAATCATCTCACCAAGCTGAGCATGTATTCGCAGTATGCGGGCGCGTCGGGCGTTCCCGCGCCGACGGTGCTCACCGCGATCTCTGGTCTCATGCTCCTGGCAGGCGGCCTGAGCATTCTGCTGGGGGTGAAGCCGCAGTGGGGATCGCTGCTCATCGCCGCCTTTCTCATTCCAGCGGCGTTCATGGTTCATAAGTTTTGGGGGATCGCCGATCCGATGCTGGCGGCCAATCAAGCCGCGCACTTCTGGAAGAACATCGCGCTCACCGGCGCCTGTCTGATGCTTTTTGCCTTGGCGACCATGTACCCATCGCGCTGGCCCTACAGCATCGGCCGTGCGGGGGCCGGGGCCCCACCAGCGCTCTAGGGCCGCTCCGGCGCGGGAGTCCGCGCGTGGGGGTGGCGAGGCGCTAGCCCCATTCTCGGATGGGGATGAGGATTGGAATTGGGGTTGGGGTTCGCGTCCGCCTCGTGGAGCGTGATCGAGCCGTTCACGGTATTGAGCTTCAGCGTGGCCCCACCGTTCCCGATCGTGCCCCGCAGATGCCGGGTGCTGATCTTGCCGGTGATCTTCACGGGGAAGTCGGTCTCGACGCGCCCGTTCACGGTCTCGGCGTCGATGTTGGCGCTGATCTGCCGCGGGAGTCCCGCACTCACCGAGCCGTTAACGGTCGTGAGCCGCACGTCGCCGCTCGTCAGCGCCTGCATGTTTGCTTCGATGCTTCCGTTGATCGTTGTCGCGGTCACCGGGCCGGTGGATGTGTTGACCGCAATGCGGCCGTTCACCGTGGCGGCCTGGACCGGAGCGCTCACGCCGTCGATCTGCAGCCCGCCATTGACCGTCGAGGCGTCGACGGGGACGTTGCGCGGCAATTGGACCGTGAATCGTACCGCGACGTCGTTCTTCTTCACGCCGCTAATGTGATAATCGCCACCCTCGTTGCAGCGGCGCTCGCGCGCGTCCCAGAGGGCGCAGACCGTCAACCCGCGCTCGGTCAGGACGGGAATGAGCTGCACACTCTGTGGGTCGGAGTTGCGCCAACTCTTCTCGGCCTCGATCACGAGGCTGTCGCCCGTCCCGGCGACGACGTCGATCGGCCCGTTGGTATTGCGAATCCAGACGCGCTGAGTCGGTTTGATGAGGACACTGTAGTGCCACGCGTCGCCGACTTCGCGGCCGTGGCCAAAGAGGTCGCTGGCTTCCCCGTCACCCCAATTGAAATCGCCGAACGAGCCGAGCGTGCCGAGCGACTCGGGGATGTGTGCTTTGACGTTATGGAACATGGCGCGGAGCCCGAGACCACCAAAGACCACTAACGTGAAGAGCACGCCGGCGCGAACAATCTCGCGACGCCACGTGCGCCAGAAACGCTTTGCCGGTGTGGTAGGTGCCTGATCCAAAGACATGTCCATGGTTACGGGGTCGTACGCTCCTTCAATCTTATAAGTTTCGGCCCAATGCGCGACCGCCCGCCGAAACTGGGCGGGCGGTCCGGGCCTCTCTCAGATCGTGCATTTATCGGGGGGAGGAGCCTCAACGGTCACGGGGGCCAACATCCCACCGTACCAGACGCGGTTAGCGTCCTCCGCGGGGCTCGCAGTGTCGACCGCGGCGGCCAGGCGGCGGAACGTCGCCGCACGGTCCACGGTCATGGCGGCTTGGGCGGCGAAGCCGTATCCGAACGTCAGGATCGTCGCGATCAGCAGGGTCAGGCCGCGCATTGCATCCTCCAGCTAGAGACATGTTCGAATCATTCAGAGAGTAAGACGCTGGCGCGGCGTGAAAGGTTGCATGGCTCCGTGACTTGACCGATTCTGGACAGTGAAGGACACATTACGAAACGAAGGGGCACGCCATGCTCGGGGCAGGAATCGAACCTGCAAGGGGTTGCCCCCGAGGGATTTTAAGTCCCTTGCGTTTACCAATTTCGCCACCCGAGCCGAGGCTGAATTATAGCCGCTCCGTGTGTGCTCCGGCTGCCGCCTTCACTTCACTCATGACTGGGGTCTTCCCGTACACGCGCTCATACGCTCGCTGAATCGCAGGAATCGTTTTGTTGTCCCGCTTGCTCAGCAGCACGATCGCGGCACCGCCCCATCCCGCCCCCGTGAGTCGCGCGCCCAGCGCACCCGCTCGCTTGGCGGCGCTGACAATCGTATCGAGCTCGGGCGCGCTGCATTCATACAGTCTGCGACACGACTCGTGTGACTCGTAGAGCAATTCCCCAAAACGCTTGAGCTTGCCCTGTTGCAGCAGCTGCGCGCCGAAGCGGGTCCGGGCGGTCTCGCTCACCACGTGCACGGCTCGCGATCGCAGCGGCTCACGGAGCGCGCGCTTGAGCCGCGGCAGCCATTCCGCGGGCCAGCTCGCCAGCCAGACAAGCTCGGGCAGCTCGACCTTGAGTCGCTTGACGGCGGCTTCGCACTCCGCCCGGCGCTGGTTGAGCCCACCCGCCGAGAGGTCGTGGCGCACACCGGTGTCCACGAGGAGCAGGCGCGCGCTGAACGGGATCTGTTTCGCCTCGAGCGATGCGCACTCCAACAGCACCGCGTGATCGCGCTTGCCGAGCGCCGAGATCGTTTGATCCATCACGCCGCAGCGCACGCCCACATGGTCGTGCTCGGCGCGGAACGCCACGCCGGCGATCTGGCGCGGCGGCAGCGAGGGCGCGAGCGCCTTGGCAACGGCGACTGAGAGTGCCGCTGACGATGCGAGCCCGGCACCCACCGGCAGATCGGAAGCCACCGCGACACGGACGGGTCCGTCGGGCGGCAGTACCTCGAGCGCCCACAGCTCGCGCAGCACACCGGCGACGTAGGCGGCCCATCCCTTAGGAAGCTCTTCCTGCCATTTGACGCGAACCACGCTCCTGTCCCGGGTGGAAATCGCCTCGAGCACGCCGGCGTCACCGTCGCGCCCGGGGCCCACCGCGACGCTCGACCGCTGAGCGATGGCGATCGGCAACACCGGACCGCCGTTGTAGTCGGTGTGTTCACCGATGAGGTTGACGCGACCCGGTGCCGACGCCGCGGCCCTAGGTGTTGTCCTAAATGTTTCGCGAAACAGGTCTATCGCGGGTCGTGGCATTGCGTTGACAATGATTCCGGCCAATGCTACCGT
>QHVB01000006.1 GCA_003222195.1 Gemmatimonadota bacterium
TGTGGAGCCCGCTGCCGCACGGATTACTGCTCGATGACGTCTGGGTCCCGTTCCAGGTGGTACGCGCGGGCTTCCGCGTCGTCTTTGATTCGCTCGCTGTGACGATCGACGTCCCGTCACCCTCCGATGCCACCGAGCTAGACCGCAAGATTCGCACGCTCACGGGTAACTATCAGTTGATTGCCTGGATGCCCACCATCTTGATTCCCTGGAAAAACCGGATCTGGTGGCAGTTCATCTCGCACAAGGTCCTACGGCTGTTGACCCCGTTCGCCGCAGCGAGCGTCCTCATCGGGGTCGTGCTGATGTCCGGAGGCTGGGCCGGACTCATCGCGCTGCTGGCTGCGCTCGGTCTCACGGTCTCCGTCGTGGCACGTCCCAGTGAAGCGCCCGGCGCTCCGGGCAGAGGGTTTCGAGGCACGGTGCGCAGTGGACTCGCCCTCTTCGCTGCGCTTCTGATGGCCGCGCTCAACGCGGCGCGGGGGCGCTGGGACGTGTGGACGGATCCCGCAGGACCGGCGCTCGCGGATCGCCGGCAATCGTGACCTCGCGCTCGTAGCCGGAGTTCGTGCGCCCTCCAATCTATGCGTTGGTTATATAGCTAAGGAGACGCCGTAAGATGTCTTCGCCGATGCTGAGAAAGTGGGAGCGGGCTGAGGTTGAGCGGAGTGTTGCCGAAGCCTCGCACATTGATCCAGTCGGCCTGCTTGCCGATGAAACGGAGGTGAGGCGTTACCTTGATCCCCCCGCTGGCACTTGCTATCCGCTTGAGTATGCGTATCACTTGCTCGGCGATGTGCGGGGCAAGATCGTACTTGACTACGGGTGCGGGGACGGGTTGAACACCCTAGTTCTAGCGCGGCGTGGAGCTACCGTGAAAGGATTGGACATCTCTCCCGATCTGATCGGCATCGCTCGGCAACGCCTCGCGGTCAATGATATTAGGGGTGATGTAGAATTGATGGTCGGTTCGGCTCATAATCTCCCTCTGTCCGATGATTCAGTTGATGTTGTGTTCGGCATCGCGATCCTGCATCACTTAGATCTTGCGTTGTCTGCTCGTGAAGTTAGGCGGGTGCTTCGCTCAGGCGGGCGCGCGATTCTCCAAGAGCCAGTGCGAAATTCAAAGGCACTGAAGATGCTCCGAAGGTTCATTCCCTATAGAGGGCAAGACGTGTCACCGTTTGAGCGACCATTGACTGATCAAGAATTAGCGGATTACGCAAGTGGGTTTTCCTCCTACCGCTCCAGAGGGTTCATTCTACCGACCACGAGTGTAGTTAGTATCCTTCCGCGATTGCGAGAGCGTTTTCTGCATTCGTGTCTCAGATGGGATGCGAAGGTGCTGCGAAAGTTTCCTGCACTTAACTACTATGCCGCCGTGCGTGTTGTTGAATTGGTCAAATGATGCTCCTCGCTCTGGTGTGCGGTGTGGTGCATCGTTCTATCAGATAGAAGGGCGCTCCAGGCTATCACATGAAGAGTGTGGGCGGGGGGCCAGGAAGGCCCCCCGCCTCCGTGGGGCCGACCTACTGGTCGACGCCGCTTGTCGCGGTGAGCACGGCCGTGATATCCGCGCCCAGGTCGATGCCGTCGGTGCCTTGATTCTTGTACAGGCTCGAGGCCGCGAGATGGTAGTCGCCAGCCGCGGCGTTCACGAACCCGACCGCGTCGAGCGTGGCCGGGAAGAAGTTGGCGATCGGGTAGTTCGCGGCCGACGCCCCGATCACCGCGTTCCCGGCAAACAGATACCCCGGCATATACAGAGCAAGGGCAGCCCCATCAGAAGCAGCGGGGGTGTGGATGCCGTACAGTCCATAGTTAACGATGTTGTTGCCGAACTCGAAACCCTGCGTTTGGCCGCTCACGATGGTAATGAGCGTAATGCTTTCGAACCCCGTCTGGTGGTAGAACTTGATCGCGGCCAACTGCCCAGCGCTGCTGGCGAGTTGGAACAGGCGTCCGTCACCGCCCCAGTTGGCTTGGCTAATGTCCAGCCAGAGGTTGTTGTCGAAGCGCACCCGCTGGGTATACAAGGTCGGGAACTCGGGATGGTCCGTATTGTAATCCGTGAGCTGCACCCCACTCGCCGCATGGCGTATGATGTTCTCTCTGATCCAAACGTCCGCGGTCTGCGCCCACGACGTGGTGCCACCTTGGTTGACGGACCAGATGACCATCGCAAACCCGGTTTGCGCGTCTTCCCAACTGTTCTCAAAAATATTGCCTTGCACCAGGATGCGCCGCCCAAGCTTTAGCTCAAAGAGATTCTTCACCGTCCAGGCGCCGCTTGCTTTCCAAGCGAGTGGTTTAAAGAAGTAATTACGGCGGATCTCCATGTCCGAGGGGATGAGATTGGGGATCGATGGATCGGCCCCACCGAACAGGAGGTTCTCGCCCGAGCCCTCCAAGTAGTTATTGACGATCTTGAAGGGCCCGGGACCGTTCCAGCCAGCGATGGCCTGCGCGTCTGCGCCTTTGGCGTGGCACTCGCTCAAGTAGGAGTCGATCACGGCGCTGGCGGCGCTGTTCAGCGCCACGCAGCGACTCAGATTGACCGTCGCGTTGCCATGAATGTAGGTGCGGTCGAGAATCAGGTCGTGGGGCACCTGCGCCAGCGAGTTCTGAGCGCCCCCGCCGTCGCCCAACAATACCAAGCCGTAGTTGAGGCTCGTGGCGGTCGTGGTGATTTCCACCCCGAGGAAGCGGTAGTGATGTGCGCCCGGCGCGGTCTGAATGGCCGGCCCCGCGTCGGGGCTGACAATCTTCGGGAGCACGGCGGCGTAGGACGGCTTCATGCGCTGCCCTTCGGCCGGCAAGTTCGCGTCCGCGGTGGACGAGCGGATGAGGATCCAGCCCGTCCCCGGCTTCACGGGCAAGGTGAAGGGGCCGGTATACGTCGCCCCCGCCGCAAGCACGATCTGATCGCCCGGCTGAGCGGAGTTGAGCGCGGCCTGGAAATCCCCGCCCGCCGGCACACTGATCGTCGCCCCCGTCGGCGCGCTGTACTGGGTGTTGAGTAAGACCGGCAGCGTCGGATCGGGCACGCCCGTTCCGTTGGTCACGGTGATGCTGGCGGTGCCGCTCTTGCCTTCGCTGGTGGCCGTGATGGTCGCCGAGCCGGCAGTTACGCCAGTAACCAGACCTGTCGCGTTGACGGTCGCGACAGCCGTGTTGCTACTTCCCCACGTCACGACGCGGCCGGTGAGCGTGTTGCCGGCCGAGTCCTTGGTCACGGCCGACAGCTGCCTTGTGCCGCCGATCGCGATGCTCGCCGCGGCGGGGCCCACCGTTACCGAGGCCACCGGTACGATAATGACGCTGATGGTGGCCGTGCCGCTCTTGCCTTCGCTCGTGGCGGTGATCGTCACGGAGCCTACGGTTACCCCCGTGACCAAGCCGGTGCCGTTGACCGTGGCGACGGCCAGATTACTGCTCGCCCATGTGACCGCGCGGCCGGTCAGCGTATTGCCGGCCGCGTCTTTAGTCACGGCCGAGAGCTGTCTCGTGCCGCCGATGCCGATGCTCGCGGAAGCGGGGCTCACGGTCACCGAGGCGACCGGTACGATAATGACGGTGATGGCGGCGGTGCCGCTCTTGCTTTCGCTCGTGGCCGTGATGGTCGCGGAGCCCGCGGCCACACCACTGACTAGACCGCTGCTGTTGACCGAGGCCACGGACGAGTTGCTGCTCGCCCATGTGACGATGCGACCCGTCAGCGTATTGCCGGCCGAGTCTTTAGTGACCGTTGAGAGCTGCTGGGTTGAGGCGGTTTGAATGCTCGCGGTGGCTGGGCTTACGGTCACCGAAGCGACCGGCACGTTCGTCACCGTGATGGTGGCCGTGCCGCTCTTGCCTTCGCTCGTCGCGGTGATCGTCGCCGATCCCACGGCGCTGCTGGTGAGGAGGCCGCTGGTGTTGACAGTGGCGACCGCTGCGTTGCTCGTCGCCCAAGTGACGACGCGGCCTGAGAGCGTTCCGCCGGCCGAGTCCTTGGTTACTGCAGAGAGCTGCGTTGAAGTACCGACGGTGATCGTAGCGGACGAGGGAGTGACCGTGACAGAAGCCACAGGCACGGTAGAGACCGTAAGGGTCGCCGTGGCTGACTGGCCCTCGCTGGTGCCGGTAATTGTCGTGCTGCCGGCGGATACGCCTGCAGCGAGACCACCGCCGCTGACGGTCGCCGCGGCCGGATTGCTGCTCACCCATGTGATCGCGCGGCCGCTGAGCGGATTGCCGGCAGAGTCCATCGGGACGGCGGTGAATTGCTGCGTGCGACCGACTATGATGCCCGCGGATGAGGGAGACAGACCCAGAGACGCGACGGACACCGTGCTCACCGTGACCGTGGCCGAGTCCTGGAGGGAGCCCCCGTTGGCATGCGCCTTGACCTTGTACTGTCCGGGCGCGCCAGGCGCTCTGTATCGGCCGCGGTGCACTGCACCCATCGAGGTGTCTGTGATGCTGCCAGCCGTGGCGGTCCACGTAATGGGAGCGTTCGTCGTGTCCCCGGTGGCGTCCAGCGCAACCGCGTACAGATCCGCGGTCTGGTTCTCGGGCACAACGACTGACGACGGTGAAATGATGAGCTTCGACGGTTGGTCTTGCAGAGATGCGCGGGACGGGATCTTACACGAAATCAGCGCGAGGATGCCTACCAAAACGGCATCCCGGATCATGGCCAGTCGGCAGGACAGCTTGTGTTTGAAGATCATTTACTTCGAGCCCCCAAAAAAGAAACCGCCAGCGTTGGTGGATTCGCTGGCGGCTCGGCGGACATGGCGATTCGGTCGCGGTAGTCCCGTAGCTCTGCGTCACCGTCTTTCGACGGCTTTGCTCTGAGCAGCGTGTCGTGTCTGTTTGTGTGTCGCCGCCGGGGGCAATTCCATTAAAAAAGCCGCCGGCGCACTTTCATTGCGCTGGCGGCTCGGCGGACATGGCGATTTCGCTCGCGGTAGTCCCGTAGCTCTGCGTCACCGTCTTTCGACGGCTTTGCTCTGAGCAGCGTGTCGGGTCTGTTGTGTATTGCCGCCGGGGGCGATACAGAAAAAGCCGCCGGCGCCACTATCATTGCGCTGGCGGCCCGGCGGACGTGGTGACTCGCGTCACGGTAGTCCCGTAGCTCTGCGTCGCCGCCTTTCGGCGGCTATGCTCTGAGCAGCGTTGTCTTCACGTGCGCACTGAGCATGGATTGGGCCGAGGGACGCGCGACGGCGACTATCGGTCGTTCGGGTATGGAGTTACAGTCTGATTTTGCAGCGTGACCAAGATGATTGGTCACGTGCTAGCGCCGCAATCCGCAATTATTGATTGCGTTTTTCCGTGGCCTCTGCGACCGGGAATTGGCCTATTGATCTACGCCGCTCGTCGCGGTGAGCACGGCCGTGATATCCGCCCCCGGGTCGGTGCCGTCGGTGGCCTGACCCTTGTACGGGCTCGACGCGGCTAGGCGATAGTCGCCGCCCGCGGCGTTCACGAACCCGACCGCGTCCAGCGTGGCCGGGAAGAAGTTCCCGATCGGGTAGCTCGCGGCCGCCCCCCCGATCACCGCGTTCCCAGCAAAGACGTACCCCGGCATGTAGAGATCGAGGGCGCCCTGCTCGCTCGCGTCGTCGGCATGAATGCCGTACAGGCCGTGATCCACGATGATGTTGGCGAACTCGAACTGCTGCGTTACGCCACTGGCAATGGTGATCAGGGTTCTATCGGCGAACCCCGTCTGGTGGTAGAACTTGATCGCGGTCAGCTGCCCGGTGTTGCTGACGAACTGGAACAGTCGTCCGTTGTCCCCCCACGTGAGACTGATATCTTCCCAGAGATTATTGTCGAGCCGAACGCGCTGCGTGGTCAAGCTCGGATAAAGGCCTTTGTCCGCAAGGTTCAGACCGCCCGCTGCATGGCGTATGATATTCTCTCGGATCCAAACGTCCGCAGTCTGCGCCCACGACGTGGTGCCACTTTGGTTGACGGACCAGATGAGCATCGCAAACCCGGTTTGCGACTCGGCCCAGGAGTTCTCGAAGATGTTCCCCTGAATCAGGATGCGCCGCCCCAGCTTCAGCTCGAGTAGGTTCTTGATGCTCCAGACGGCGGGATACCACGCAAGCGGCTTGAAGAAGTAGTTGCGGCGGATCTCGATGTCCGACGGGATGAGG
>QHVB01000095.1 GCA_003222195.1 Gemmatimonadota bacterium
CCTCGGCGGCGGCATCGTCGATGGCCTTGACCATCACGGTCTTCGTCGTGCCTGCCAGCGTACCGGCGGCGAACTTGACCACGGCAGCGGGCTGGAACGTCGCGCCGCCGTCGACCGAAACGAGAACGGTACGGGCGCCCGCCGCGGCCGCTTCCGAGGGCGAGGCCGCCGCGGAGACGGTAAGGTACACATCCTGGGTTGGAATCGCGGCCAGGCTGTAGGTGAAGGTGTCGGTCGTCGCCCCTTGTTCGTTCACTACCGTCGATCCGCTCGACTCCTGCACCACGATCTGGCCGGTCGATGGGGTGGCGACGTGCAGCGGGACGCCGTCGGCCGGAATGTTGTCGTAGTTAAGATCCGCCGAAGTGACCCGGTGGTTGATGACACCGCTCAGCGCCTCGAGATCGCGGCTCACGATGGGCAGCGTGACATCGCCGCCAACGTTGAACGTGTCGTAGCCGAGGCCGCCCACGACGTTGACCGCCACGCCGGGAGGTGTGCTGAGGATGAAGAAGTTGTCGTTGCCCTCCAGGCCGTCGACCGTGATGGACTGAATGTTCGCGTAGGTGATGTGCAGGCCGGCGCCGAAGATCCCGTCGCTCGAGATGGCGAAGTTGTCATCGAACTCGGTGCCGAGGACGACCATTTGGTTGAAGCCGATGCCGCCGTCGATGTCCGTGGGGGCATTAACGCTGTACTCGATGAGGTCGTTGCCGTCGCCGCCGAGGACCGCCGTCTGCGCGGCCGTTGAGAGGTCCTTGAGCGCTTTGCCCGTCAGGGGATCGGCGAGCGCGAACGCGCGGATAATGAAGCTGTCGTCGCCCGCGTTGCCCTCGAGCCGCAGCTCCGCCTGGTTCGAGTAGACCCGGAACGTGTCGTCGCCGGTGCCGCCGTACACCACCATCGGGAAGCTGATGCCGCGGCTCAGGTATCCCTTGGTAGTGAAAATCGTCGAGATCTCGTCACCGGCGGCGACGGCGGGCGCATTGCGCTCCGTGCCGAAGACCTGGCCGATCTGGAAGAAGTCGTTGCCCGCGCCACCGTCGAGGGTAGTGATGCTGCTGTTGTCGTCGCTGTAGAACCGGTCGTCGCCCGAGAGACCGTTGACGACCAGCCGCTCCCGCCCTCGCCGTCGATGTCGACCGTGTCACGCGAGGCGCTGCCCTTGTGCGCGAGGTCGAGCGTATTGAGCCTGTTGACCGTGATGTAGTCCTCGCCCGCTCCGCCCTTGACCACCACGCGTCCGCTGATGGCGAGCGTGTTGCCGCTCGTGTTGGCAGGGTTGAGCGTGATGATGTCGTTGCCATCGCCGCCGTTGATGTCGGTCTCGCGTGCGCTGACGTTGCCCCAGACCAGGATCTGGTCATCGCTGCCGCCGCCGTTGATCGTGATCTGCGAAGCGGTGGACGGGCTCGCCGGGAAGCTCACGCCTACCGTTGCGAACGGCCAGGTGCCGGCGTTCCACGGGAAGGCCGCGCTCAGCGTGCCGGTCGTCTGGATCACGTCCTTGTCGGGGCCACCGTCGATCTCGATCGTGGGCGCCATGACAGTGCCGGCGACCGTGATCGTGGCGAGGCTGTGGTCCGTGTCGGGGGCCGGATTGCCGTGCGTATCAGCGCTGGTGCCGCCCTTCAGCACTATCGCGCCGCCCGCCTGCAACAGCGCGCCGAGCGGCGCGCCGGTGGTCGGGCCTTGCACGGTGAGGTTGTCGCCCGCAATCAGCGTGATGTTGTTCACCGCCTTGATGAACAGCGGATCGCCGTTGAGGTCGAGCGCGCTCACCACTAGGTCGTCGGCGCCGGTGTCGTTCACCGCCACGGCGAGGAACGAGTCGCCGGTCACCGTGCTCTTCTTGATCGTGATCGGACTCGAGGCGGTGATCGTCGCCGAGCCGCCGGAGTGCAAGCCGATCGCGCTCGAGCTGATCAGCGTGCCGCCGATCGCGAGATTGCCGTTGTTGTCGATCCAGGTGCTGCCGGTGGTCGACTGCGCCTCGAGGTTGCCGACCTCGGTGGTGATGCGGTTCCCTGCCGCGCCGATGTTGTCGCGCGCGAAGAGCAGCGTGTTGCCGCCGAGCACGTTCGGCCCGCTCGAGCTGCCGTTCAGGATGCTGCCGACCGGGGCGGTGATGAACGCGACCTCGTTGGTCCCGGTGGTGACTGTATTGAGATACAGATTGTTCGGGTCGGGCG
>QHVB01000036.1 GCA_003222195.1 Gemmatimonadota bacterium
GCCCGTACTCCAGGGCGCGGCGATCATGCTGCTGTTCGACAACACTCTCGGCACCCACTTCTTCGACCCCGTGGCGGGCGGCCAGGCGCTGCTGTGGCAGCATCTGTTCTGGTTCTTCGGCCATCCCGAGGTCTACATCCTGATCCTGCCCGCGATGGGCATGGTCTCCGACATCATCGCCAACGGTAGCCGCAAGCCGATCTTCGGCTATCACTCGATGGTGTTCGCCATCATCGGGATCGCCTTCCTGGGCTGGATCGTGTGGGGCCACCACATGTTCATGAGCGGCATGAACCCGACTCTGGGGTCGACGTTCATGGTCTCGACGCTGCTCATCGCGGTGCCCTCGGCGATCAAGGTGTTCAACTGGCTGGGCACGATCTGGCGCGGCAACATCCGCTTCCACGTGCCGATGCTCAATGCCCTTGGGTTCGTTTCCATGTTTACCATCGGAGGCTTGTCGGGAATCTTCATGGCCGCCACGCCGGTGGACATCCCGCTTCACGATACGCAGTTCATCGTGGCGCACATCCACTACGTGCTGTTCGGCGGATCGCTGTTCGCACTGTTCGCGGCGATCACCTACTGGTATCCCAAGATGTTCGGCCGGATGATGAGCGAGCGGATTGGGAAGGTGCATTTCTGGCTCACGTTCATCTTCTACAACATGACGTTCTTCCCGATGCACATCATCGGGATGGGCGGCCAGATGCGGCGCATCTACGATCCCACGATCTACACCTTCCTGAAGCCGCAGCAGCCGCTGAACGTGTTCATCTCGTATTCCGCTTTTGCGCTCTTCGCCGTGCAGATCCTGTTCGCGTTCAACTTCCTGTGGAGCCTCAAATTCGGGAAAAAGGCACCGCAGAATCCCTGGGACGACAACGGCATGGAGTGGTCGCTGCCGAATCCCGCGCCGCACGGCAACTGGGAGCGAACGCCCAACGTCTACCGCGGGCCGTATGAGTTCAGCGCACCCGAGGCCGGCGAGAAGGACTTCTTGCCGCAGTACCTGAAGCTGCCCACCGACCGCGATCCTGTGCCGGCGCCGCTGCCGGCCGGACATTGACCGGGAGAGTGCGATGACGCACGCGACGCAAGCCCTCGATCAGATGCGGCCGCCATCCCCGGCCGAGCCGGGCGCCGGGGTCTACAGCAACAAGCTCGGGATGTGGGTCTTCCTGGCCAGCGACGTGATGTTCTTCACGGCGCTGATCGGATCGTACATCGTGCTCCGCTTTGGTGCGCCGGGAGAGTGGGCCAAGCCGGGCGCGGTGTTGAACGTCCCGCTGACCGCGGTGAACACCTTCCTGCTCATTTGCTCGTCCGTCTCGATGGTGAAGGCGTACGCCGCGATTCAGGACGGCAAGAAATACTTCCTGCGCCCGGTGCCGGGGAAGTTCCTCCGCGACGGCGGGCTGAAGTTCTGGCTGCTGGTGACGATGCTCTGCGGCGCGGCGTTCGTGAGCGTGCAGGTCGTCGAATACATCAAGCTCGTCGGGCACGGTTTCACGCCCGCCGGCTTCCGCGAAGGCTCGACGCTCGCCGAGCATGCCGTGGCGGATCCGATCAAATACGGTGCGACCGTCGCGGGACTGTACGGTTCCTCGTTCTTCACGATGACGGGGTTCCACGGTTTCCACGTGACGTGCGGCGTGATCAGCATGACGTACCTGTACTTCACCAAGGTGCTGCCGGAGAAGTACTCGCCGCAGGATTATCGCGGAATCGAAGTGATCGGCTTGTACTGGCACTTCGTCGACCTGGTGTGGATCATCCTTTTCACGATCGTCTACCTGATCTGAGGCCCGGTTCATGACTGCCACGAGCTCTCCCCACGCCAGCACCGAGCACAAGCGGCCGAATTACGTTCTGATTTGGCTGTATTTGTTCGTGCTCACGGTCGCCGAGGTCGCGTTGGCGTTCGAGCTGCCGGTGTCGCGTAACGTGAAGTTGTTGTTGCTGCTCTTCCTCGCGGTCTGGAAGGCGCTGCTGGTGGCGCTGTTCTTCATGCATCTGAAGTTCGAGCGCTGGCGCCTGCGCCTGATCTTCATCGTCCCATTGCCGCTCGCCGCGATCCTCGTGACCGTGGTCATCATGGAGAAGGTCTGGTAGCGCTGCTCGAGCTGACCAAGCCTCGGATCACGCAGCTGGTGCTCCTCACCGCTGCCGCGGGTTTCTACCTCGGCGCGGAAGATCGGGTTGACCTGCTGTTGCTCGCCAACACGTTGATCGGCACGGCGTTGGTGGCAGGCGGCACGAACGCCTGGAACCAGATTCGCGAGCGCGACGTGGACAGCCGCATGGCGCGCACCCGCCGGCGGCCGCTGCCCTCCGGGCGTCTCACCACCAGGGCCGCGATCTGGTTTGCGTCGGCGATTACGGCGGGCGGTGTCGCGTATCTCGGTGTGACGGTCAATGTGCTCACCGCCGCGCTTGCCCTCCTGACATTCGCGAGCTACGTGCTCCTGTACACGCCGTTAAAGCGGAAGACATCGCTGAACACGCTCGTCGGTGCGGTCCCGGGCGCGCTGCCCATCGTCGGTGGCTGGACCGCCGCCGGCGGCAGCCTCGGCGTCGCCGCCGCCGCGCTGTTCTGGATTCTGTTTCTGTGGCAATTGCCGCACTTTCTCGCGCTCGCCTGGCTGTACCGCGATGACTACCGCGCGGGCGGCTTGCGAATGCTCAGTGTGGCCGACGATGACGGCCGCGACACGGGCCGCATGGCGCTGCTGTACGCCGTGGCGTTGCTCCCCATCAGCCTGCTCCCGACGCTCCTCGGCGTGACCGGTGCGTGGTACTTCTTTGGGGCCCTGCTTCTCGGTGTCGGGTACGTGGCGGCAGGCACCGGACTCCTCGTCGGCGCGACCCCCGCGCGCGCGTGGCGCCTCTTTTTCGTCTCGATTCTCTACCTGCCGGCACTCCTGACGTTGATGGTGCTGGACAAGGTGGCGGCATAGCGATTTCATGATCCCGTTTCATCGTGTGCTGATCACCACCGGCATCGCGTTCTGCGCCGGCTTCGCGCTCTGGTCGATCTGGCGCGGGGAGATGGCGTTGGGTCTCGCGTTTGCGGCGCTGGGCGTGGGGCTCACCTACTACCTGCGTCACCTGCGACGCTTCATCGGCCGATGAATCCGCACATCGATCTGATCTATTTCTTCAGCTCGCTGGTCATGGTGGCGCTCCCGCTGGGCGTCTTTGGCTGGCTGACGTATCGCGTCGTCAAGGCATATTGGCGCGACCAAAAAGCAGCGAGCAAGGCGCCGCGTTAGATTCCCGCGTATGGCTTCGGAAAAACGGCAAGTCGTTCGATACGCGTTTTATAAGCTCGACCCCGCCTGGCGGCGCTTGACGGCCGAGCGGCAGGCCTCCGCGAAAATCGAATTCGGCGAGACGCTGGAGCGCTATAACGGCCGGCTGTTGCTGCGGCCGTACGGCCTCGTGGGAATTCGTGGCGACACGGACTTCCTGTTGTGGCAGGTGGCCGAAGATCTCGACGCGCTCGTCGAGCTCCAAACGGCGCTGAACCGCACCGATCTTGGCGCCTATCTGTCGATCCCGTACAGCTACCTCGCGATGACGCGGCGCTCGATTTACGAGTTTCCGGCAGATCCGAATCACGAGCAGCGCCTCGTCATTCAGCCCAGTGCGGCGAAGTACCTGTTCGTCTATCCGTTCATCAAGACGCGCCCCTGGTACGCGTTGCCCAAGCCGGAACGGCAGCGGATGATGGACGAGCACGTCCGCGTCGGCCGCAAGTACCCCGCGATTCGTTTGAATACGACCTACTCCTATGGCCTCGACGACCAGGAGTTCATCGTCGCCTTCGAGGGTGACAATCCCGGCGAGTTTCTCGATCTGGTGATGGAGCTGCGTGAGAGCGAGGCGTCGTCGTACACGCTGCGCGATACGCCGACATTCACCTGCGTCCAGATGTCCCTGTGGGACATGCTCGATACCCTCGGCGGCGCGGGCTCAGCGGATGCTGTGGCGCGGCGTCCCGCGAGAGCCGACGGTTTCACGCCCGTCGCCAATCTGTCCGAGCTGCCGCCCGGCACCGCCAAACGCGTGTACGCGGCCAACGAAGCAGTCGCGCTGTTCAACGTGAATGGCACCGTCTACGCCATTGCCAACCGCTGCACGCACGCGCGCGCCAGCCTGTCCGAGGGCACGGTCGATGCCGCGCGCTGCGCGGTGACGTGCCCCTGGCACGAGGGCGTGTTTTCGCTCGAGACCGGCCGCGTGCTGGGTGGTCCGCCCGTTCACCCCGTGGCGGCGTTCCAGGTAAAACTGGACGGCGACACCATCCTGATCGCTCACGAGGCCCGCGAAGCTGCGATTTCTTAAAGCGTGCCGTCGGGAGCGTACCGACGTCACTCCAGTGTGGTTCATGCGGCAGGCGGGGCGATACATGTCCCAGTACCGCAAGCTCCGCCGGCGTCACTCGATCCTCGACCTGTGCCATAGCCCCGAGCTCGCCGCGGCCGTTACGCTGCAGCCGGTCGAGCGGCTCGGCGTCGATGCCGCGATCATCTTCGCCGACATCCTGCTGCCGTTCGAGCCGCTGCGCCTCGGTTTGCGCTTTGCGAGCGGCGAGGGCCCGGTCATCGATCGCCCGATCCGAGATGCTGGGGATGTCGAGCGGCTGCCGTCGTTCAATGTGGAGGCTGAGCTCGGGTTCGTGCTCGACGCGATTCGCCTGGCGCGTCGCGCCCTGCCCGCGGACGTGCCGCTCATTGGGTTCGCCGGCGCGCCGTTCACACTGGCGAGTTACGCGATTGAAGGCGGAGCCAGCCGCACGTTCACCAAGACCAAGCAGTTGATGTACCAGGCACCAGACACCTGGCACCTGCTTTTGAGCAAGCTCGCCGACCTCGTGGGCCTGTACCTGGCAGCCCAAGCGCGCGCCGGCGCGCAGGCGCTGCAGCTGTTCGACAGCTGGGTCGGTTGCCTCTCGCCCGACGACTACCGCACCTACGTGCAGCCGCACAGTCGCAAGGCGCTCACGCTCGCCAAAGACGCGGGCGTGCCGCTCATTCACTTTGGCACGGGGACCGCCACATTCCTCGAAGATTTCACGGCGGCGGGCGGCGACGTCATCAGCGTCGATTGGCGAATCCCGCTCGACGCCGCGTGGTCGCGCATCGGCGATCGGGCGATCCAAGGCAATCTCGATCCGGCGGCGCTGTTAGCCCCCGCGGGCGAGCGCACGCGCCAGGTCCGCGACATCCTCGCGCGCGCGGGGCGACGGGCCGGCCACATTTTCAATCTCGGCCACGGCGTGCTGCCCGAGACCGATGTCGCGGCGATCCGGGCGGTCGTGGACCTGGTGCATGGCGGCTGACCAGCTCGCCGTGCTGCTCATGGCGTACGGGGGACCCGGCAATCTCGCCGAGGTGGAGCCGTATCTCCTGGATGTTCGCGGCGGGCGCCCCACCAAGCCGCAGCTCGTCGAAGAAATCCGCGCGCGCTACGCGCGCATCGGTGGACGCTCACCCATTCTAGAGCACACGCGCGCCCAGGCGGCGGGCGTGGGGCGCGCGCTCGGGACGGGCTTTCGCACGTACGTGGGGATGCGGCACTGGCATCCCTACATCAAGGACTCGGTCGCCGAGATCAGACGGGCCGGCACCCAGCGCGTTGTGGGTGTCGTGATGGCGCCGCACTACTCCGGCATGTCGGTCGGTGCGTATGAAAAGAAGTTGCTGGAGGCGGCGCATGAGAGCGAGCCGCTCGAGGTCGCGCTGGTGCGAAGTTGGTGGGAACAGCCTGCGTTTCTCGACACCATGGCGAATCGCGTGCGGCAGGCGCTGCAACGCTTCCCGAAGCCTTCCGAGGTGCAGGTCATCTTCACGGCTCATAGCCTCCCGGAGCGCATTCTCGCGGCGGGCGACCCGTACCCGGAGGAACTGAAGGCGAGCGCGGCGGAAGTCGCGCGGCGACTCGAGCTGGGCGAGTGGCACTTCGCCTACCAGAGCGCGGGCGCGACCAACGAGCCATGGCTCGGCCCGGACGCTGCAGAGCTGATGACGAAGCTGGCCCGCGAGAAACGGGCGGACGCCATGCTGCTCGTGCCGATCGGCTTCGTCTGCGACCACGTCGAGATTCTGTACGACATCGACATCGAATACCAGGCACTCGCCAGGCGGCTCGGCGTGCAGCTCGAACGAACGGCGTCCTTGAACGACGATCCCGGCCTCGTCGCCGCCGTCGCGCAAGTCGTGAAGCATGCGGCAGCCGAGCGAGACTGGCTGTGAAGGTCATCGTTGTGGGCGCTGGAATCGCCGGGCTGGCCGCCGCGTGGGAGCTGGTGCGGGCAGGTGTTGGCGACGTCACCGTACTCGAAAGCGAGCGCCGGGCGGGCGGCGTGATCGTGACCGAGCACGTTCAGGAGTTTATCGTCGAGGGCGGACCCGACGGCTTTCTCGCAGGGGAGCCTGAGTTACCTGCGCTCGCGACTGAGCTGGGCATCGCAGACCGTGTCGTCAACCAGCAGGCGCGCGGGACGGCGCTGTGGAATGGGAGGGAGCTGGCGCCGCTCGATGAAGGTCGCGCCGCAGCATTGCTGGGCATCGATGCGACGAAAGCGGACGTTGCCGCCGGGTTTCGTAGCTTCGCCGGAGGGATGGCGGAGCCGGTCGCGGCGCTTGTGCAGCGGCTCGCTGGTGTGGTGCGCTTCGCGCAGGGAGTGGCGGGCCTGGTCTCCAAACGCAAGCGCTGGCACCTGGCGATCACAGGCGGCTCAGCCCACGATGCGGATGGCGTCGTGCTCGCTCTGCCCGCCTACGCCGCCGGCCGCCTGCTCGAGGCGATTGGTGTTGCGCACGGGCGCGCGCTTGGGGAGGTCGTGTACGTGCCGAGCATCACGGTGTCGCTGGCGTATCGCGACGCGCAGATCACCAAGCCGTTGCAAGGGTCGGGGTTCGTCGTCGAATCGCCCGAGCAGATCCGCGCGTGCACCTACGCGTCATCCAAGTTCCACGGTCGGGCTCCGGCGGGACACGTGCTCCTTCGTGCCTACCTCCCACCAACGGACGACGACCCGGCGAAGATCGCGCACACACAGCTCGCCATAATCCTCGGAATTCGCGGCGAGCCGCTCTGGTCGCGGGTGTTCTACTGGAACCGCGGACTGCCGCGCTACCGTCTCGGGCATCGAGACCATGTCGCCGAGGTTCGTCATCGGCTGGCTCGACTCCCGCCCCTGGCGATCGCAGGGGCGGGCTATGACGGAGCAGGGGTCTCGGCGTGCGTCCGGTCGGGACGAGACGCCGGTCGCCTCATCTCACGCCTGATGGCTCGTTGACGAGCGGGATCACCGCTTCGGCGAACCGCTCCATCTCCTCGAGCTGCGGGCTGAATTGCAGCAGCAAGAGATCGACCCCCGCCTGCTCGAAGTCCCGGATTCGTTCGGCGATTTGCTCCGGCGTTCCCGTCAGCCCCGCCTTCAGTCCTCGATTTGAAACCGAGTAGTCCTCCAGACTCACCCGCTGCTCGAGCTGGGTATTCGCGAGCCACTGCTCGTAATTGGCATAGCCGGCCGCGTTCTGGCGGACGTCGGTGATCCGCTCGATCTCACGACGGGCAGCGGGCTCCGTGGCGCGGCACACGACGTAACCGGCGACTCCATAGACCAGAGGCTCGAGCCCCCCCCCGTTCGTCTCGCGCAACGCCTGCATGTCGCTGATCTTTGCCGCGACGCGCTCCGGTGGGTCGCCATGCATGAGGTACCCGTCGCAGGATCGGGCAATCAGCGATTTCGCCGCCGGCGACTCTCCTCCGGCGTACACCGTCGGGCGCGGCCGGCGGGTGGGCTTCGGTTCGAGAATCGCATTCTCGACTCGGTAGTATTTGCCCGTGAAGCTGAACCGCGGCTGTGACCAGAGCCCATCCACCACCGCCAGCCACTCGGCAGTCCGGGCGTAGCGCGCGTCGTGCGTGTCGAACTCCACGCCGTACTGCTTCGCTTCCTCGGCCCACCATGACGAGACGACATTCAGCGACAGCCGGCCACCCGAGATATGGTCGATGTTGGCCGCCTGCTTGGCGAGCAGGGCGGGCGGGTGGAATGTGGGCCGCACCGCCACCATCAACTCGAGCCGGTCAGTGACCGCCGCGAGGGCGGCGGCGGTGGACCAGGCATCCAGCGCGGGCGCTTCAGGTCCCTTGATGTCATTGAGATTCAATTCGGCGATGAGCGTGAGATCGAAACCCGACCGCTCGCTCGCGCGCGCGAGCCGGCGGACATAGGACCACTCGGCTTCCATGCGCTCGTCCTCGACATTGCGCAGCCACCCGCCGAACACCGGCAACCAATATCCGAAGCGCATCAGCGGGTCCCTCCGTGCTCTTCGAGGAAATCGACGAGACGCGCAAAGGGATCGAATCCCACGACGCGCGGCGCATCGGCGACGAAGTTGGACAAGGCATTGATGTCGTAGTAGTAGAGCCGGCCGTTGCGCTCATCGATCGCATACTCGATTCCGCCCACCTCGATGCCGCACGCCGCCGCGATGCGCTCCACGTCGCGCACAACTTGCGACGGCGGCTCGTACCCCTCGACCCGCAGCCCATTGCGCGGTGCATCCACGGGACAGGCGCTGCGTACCAACTCGGCGCCCTCCGTCGTCTGGCACACATCGGCCGGGCAGAGATTGAAGGTCTCGCCCGACGAGTAGACACGAATCGCGTACAGAAAACGGCCGCCCAGTACCTCGACCCTGGTGATGCGGCCCTCTTCAGTCGGAATGAATTCCTGAACCAGAGCGGTGCGGTCGGGGCCCAGTTCGAGACTACCCGTCGCCGCGGCCGCACCGAGCTGCGCCGGGTTATCGAAGCGCTGCACGCCCGCACCGCTCCCGCCGACGTTTGGCTTCACGACGATGGGAAACTCGAGCCCCTCGGCCGCCGCCGCCGCGTCGGCGGGATCGTTGATGACGCGGGCCTGTGGGTACGGAAGACCCAGCTCGCGGAGCACGGATAGCTGCAACGCCTTGGACGTCTCGGCCTGAAAAGCCCGGGTGCCGTTCACGACCCGCACGCCGTGGCGCTCGAGGTGTGCGAGAAAGTGATGCGTGTAGAACACCGCGTTTCCATGTCCGCGCAGCCAGGCGGATGGGCTCATCCGATTGAACACCAGGTCGTACGCCGGCCGCTCGCCCGGATCGAACGTATGACGCTCGGCATGCAGACGCGTGTACGGCGTCCCCCGGCGGTCGAGCTCCGCAAAGAGCGGCGTGAACCAGTGCGGATGCTCGTAGTAGATCCCGATCATATGGTCACCCCGGAGGCAAGCGACGCCGCTTCGAGTGCCGCCCGTTCGATGCGCTCGACCAGGGCAGGCTCGGGAACGCCGGCGCGAAACTGCGCGTCGGTCCCATAGACGCCGGTAGCAACCACCAGCGCGCCGACGCTCGCGAGCAGCGGCCGCAGACCGTGATCGACGGCGAGCAGATGAGTGGACCCTCCACCCGTGGCGATTGGAATGGCGACTTTCCGCGCGAGCGCATCTTGCGGCAGCAGATCGAAGAAGACCTTGAGGAGTCCGCTGTAGGTGGCGCGATAGATCGGAGTGCTCACGACCACAATTCCCGCATCGAGTACGCCCTGGATGGCGGCCGCCACCGCGGGGTCCTCGCGCCGGCCGAGTAGGGCGTCGGAGGGGAGCGCGGCGAGGTCGATCAGGCGGGACGGACCGGCAGCTTGCCGCTCGAGTGCCGCGAGTGCGAGCTCGAGCAGGGCACGCGATCGCGACGTCGCCTTCGGACTGCCCGACAACCCTATCACTGGTGCAGACACAATGCCTCCTCAAAAAGCGATCGACCGCGACTCGAAGCGTGGAGTCGCGGCCGATCGTGGTGCGTTTCTGGGTGGGGCCCGAGGCCCGGTGCTACCTCATCTCATCCCGATACCGACGCGCCAGATCGTCCGCTCTCCAGGCAACACATGGAGCGGCAAACATGGCAACACATCAGCATCGTGAATGGCGTCATCGTTCGGGAAACCTAGGCGAGGTCGGTGGCTTGTGCAACCACGGCGTCCACCGTCAGCCCGAACTCCTGGTAAATGCGCTGATAGGGCGCGGATTCTCCAAATCGTTCGATCCCCATGATGACGCCCTGGTTTTCCGGGACCCAGCGATACCAGGACTGTGGCGCCGCCGCTTCAACCGCGATCCGCGGCACGCCGGGCGGCAGCACGGCTTCCCGGTAGTCCTGCTGTTGCTTGGCGAAGTACTCGAGACAGGGCATAGAGACTGCACGCGGCCGCCGGCCATCGGCCTTCAGCCTTTCGTACGCGCCGAGAATCAGCTCAACCTCTGATCCCGTCGCCATTAACACGACATCGGGGCGCGGCGAGTCGGCCAACACGTAGCCACCGCGATGCAGGCCAGCGGCGGGCGCGTATTTCGAGCGGTCGACCACCGTGATCTTCTGCCGCGTAAGGACGAGAGCCACGGGGCCGTTTCGATGTGCAATGGCCGCGCGCCACGCCTCAACCACCTCGGTCGGATCCGACGGACGGATCACCGTCATGTTCGGAATCGCGCGTAGCGCCGCCAGCTGTTCGATCGGCTGATGCGTCGGTCCATCCTCACCCAGGCCGATGGAATCGTGGGTAAAGACGTAAATCGGCTTGAGAGGGGTCAGCGCCGCCAGGCGAATCGATGGGCGCATGTAGTCGGAAAAGATGAGGAACGTGCCACCGAACGGGATGAACCCGCCGTGCAGCGTGATCCCGTTCAATGCCGCGCCCATGCCGTGCTCGCGCACGCCGAAATGGAAATTGCGGCCGGTGCGCGCGGCCGCCGAGAAAACCCCACCGCCCTTGATTTCCGTGTTGTTCGAGCCCGTGAGGTCACCTGATCCGCCGATCAGCTCGGGAACCTTCGCGGCGATGGCGTTCAACACCTTCCCCGACGCGGCCCGCGTGGCCTGCGCGTCCTTGGGTCCGAAGACTGGCAATGCCGCATCCCAACCGGCGGGTAGCTGCCCGGCGAGCCGGCGCTCCAGTTCCGTAGCGAGATCCGGATGGGCGCTGCGGTATCCATCCCACCTCTTCTGCCAGTCAGACTCGAGCCGCGCGCCGCGATCTTTCGCGCGACGCCAGTGCTCCAGCGCTTCCTCCGGCACGTAGAACGGTTCGAGCGAGGGCCAGCCCAAATTCTGCTTCGTGGCCTTCACTTCATCGACGCCCAGCGGCGCGCCATGCGCCTCCGCCGTGTCCTGCTTGTGCGGGCTCCCCCAGGCGATGTGAGTGCGCACGATGATCAGCGAGGGCCGATCCGTGACGCGCTTCGCCTGCGTGATCGCCGCGTCGATGGCGTCGAGGTCGTTGCCATCCTGAATGCGTTGGACGTGCCAGCCGTAGGCTTCGAAGCGTTTCGCAGTGTCGTCGGAGAATGCGAGGTCGGTGGAGCCGTCGATGGTGATGCGGTTGTCGTCGTAGAACCCGATCAGCTTGCCGAGCTTCAGGTGCCCAGCCAGCGAGCAGGCTTCGTGCGAGACGCCCTCCATCAGGTCGCCGTCCGAGGCGACAAAGTAGGTGTGGTGATCGATGATCGCATGACCGGGGCGATTGAACAGCGCCGCGAGCTGCGCCTCGGCGATCGCCATCCCGACGGCATTCCCCACGCCCTGCCCGAGCGGTCCTGTGGTCGCTTCGACGCCGGGTGTCACGCCATGCTCCGAGTGTCCCGGGGTGCGGCTGCCCCATTGCCGGAATTGCTTGATGTCGTCGAGCGTGAGGTCGTAGCCGGTGAGGTAGAGCACGCTGTAGAGCAGCATGCAGGCGTGACCCGCCGACAACACAAAGCGATCGCGGTCCAGCCAATCGGGATTCGCGGGATTGTATCGCAGATGCCGCTGCCACAGCACATACGCGAGCGGTGCCAGCGCCATCGGCGTCCCCGGATGGCCGGACTCGGCTTGCTGCACGGCATCCATCGCGAGCGCGCGAACCGTATTGATGCAGAGTTGATCGAGCTCTCGCCCCACGCGCGTGACGGTCTCGGTCATAGCAATCCGGACTTTGCCGCCTGCCAGAGTTTGGTCAGTCGATCGAAACCGCCTACCAGCAGCTCGACTTGCTGCGGTGAGGGCGACGCCTGTGCGGCGATCTTCAATTCCTCGACCAGCCTCGGCATCTCTTTCCGGCCCTGCTTCGCGCTCTCCGTTCCGATCTGCGTCAGGAGATCCAGGATTTTCTGCCGCGCGGCGGCATCCTTGGGAACCTGCCACAAATACTCAGCCGTCTCTTTGCCGTCGGCACACATCTGGCCGAGCGCGTCGAGCAACGGCCGACGCGATGGGCGGGGCGCTTTGGGATCATTCATTGGAGCACATAATCTAACATTGCCTGCCGCTTTGAATGACTCTAGCTTGCGAGTCCCATGATACCGTTTCTGCTTCCGATCCTCCTCCAGACCGTTCAGACCGTTCCCGCCGATTCCGGCGAGGTGCACCTCCGCAATATCCGGCAGCTCACCTTCGGCGGGCAAAACGCCGAAGCGTATTTCTCGCGCTCGGGACGCCAGATCATCTTGCAACGTACGGAAGCGGACTCCGGCTGCGACCAGGAGTTCGTGATGAACGTCGACGGGACGGGTCTGCACCGCGTCTCGAGCGGGAAGGGCCGCACGACCTGCGGCTACTTCTTTGCCGACGACCGCCGCATTTTCTATGCGACGACGGAGCATGCCGGCGCGGCGTGCCCGCCGCGTCCCGACTACTCCAAGGGATACGTGTGGGCGTTGTTCAACTACGACATCTACGTCGCGAATGCGGATGGCAGTGGCGCCCGGCGGATCACCGAAAACCCAGGCTATGACGCCGAAGGCACCCTCTCACCGGACGGCAAGACGATCGTTTTCACGTCGCTGCGAGACGGCGACCTGGACATCTACACGATGGATCTGGATGGCAAGGACCTGAAGCGCCTGACACACACCCTCGGCTACGATGGCGGTCCGTTCTTTTCGCCTGATGGCAAGCAGATCGTCTATCGGGCCTGGCATCCACAGACGGCGACAGACTCGTCGGACTACCGCGCGCTGATCGCCCAGAACCTGGTGCGTCCGGTGCGCATGGACATCTGGGTGATGGACGCCGACGGCTCACATCAACGGCAAGTCACGAACCTCGGCGGCGCCAGCTTCGCGCCGTATTTCCACCCCAATGGCAAGCGCATCATCTTCGCTTCGAACTATAAGAATCCCCGTTCCCGCAACTTCGATCTGTATCTCGTGAACAACGACGGCTCGGGACTCGAGCAAATCACGACCAGCCCCGAGTTCGACGCCTTCCCCATGTTTTCGCCGGACGGCAAACAGCTCGTCTGGGCCTCGAATCGCAACGGCAAGGTGCAGGGCGAGACGAACATCTTTATCGCCGACTGGATCGAGGCGCCGTGACCGCCCCGCCTGCACCGCCTCCCAAGAAGACCGCAAAGGAAGAAGCGATCGCCTGGCTGAAGGCGATCGGCTCGGCGCTGTTGATCTGGATCGTCTTGCGGTCATACCTCGTGGAGGCCTTCCGGATTCCGTCGGCGAGCATGGAGAACACGCTGCTCGTCGGCGATTTCCTCTTCGTCAACAAGGCGGCGTTCGGCGGCGAGCTCGAGATACCGCTCATCGGCATTCACTGCTGCCGGCTCCCGGCCTTCGGGACACCACACCGGGACGAGGTGATCGTGTTCCGGTCGGTGGAGGACTCGACTCCCGATCTCAACATCGTGAAACGCCTGATCGGCATGCCCGGCGACACGTTGCAGATGGTCCACGACACCGTCACTCGCAACGGCCAGCGCCTCGACGAGCCGTATGCGTTGCACACGGCGCTGACGCCTCCCGACGATCAGCAGTACCGCGGCCAAATCAGGGCGCTGCAGCTGCCACAGTACGTGGGCCGGAACCCCGATCGCTATAACCCGACGACGCACGACTGGGGGCCGATCGTCGTGCCGCTGGAGCACTATTGGGTAATGGGAGACAACCGGGACGAGTCCTACGACAGCCGGTTCTGGGGATTTCTGCCGCGCGACCACATCCGCGGTCGCCCGCTGTTCATCTACATGAGTGTCGCGACGCACCCGTTCCGGATTCGCTGGAACAGGCTATTCCGCCACCCAGGCTGACCTATTTGTATCGGTAGGTAATGCGACCGCGCGTCAGGTCGTAGGGAGAGAGATCGACAGCGACGCGATCGCCCTGCAAGATGCGAATGTAATTCTTGCGCATCTTCCCGCTCACGTACGCCAAGACTTCATGTCCATTTTCGAGTTTTACGCGGAACGTCGTGTTCGGCAGAACTTCGGTGACGGTCCCCATCATCTGTATGGCGTCACCAGCCACGGGTACTCTCCCTCATATGCTCCTTGGATCCATGGTGGCGTCGCGCGGCGGCTCCATCCCCCGCGTGATGTAGAACGCGTGGCGGCTACAGGCCGCGCACGTGAGTGTGATCCGTTCCGACGCGAACAGCTCCCCGGGTCGCAAGCCGCGCCGTCGCGGAGAACGCTGGATCGTGCGAGTCCCGCAGGAAGGGCACACGAGTGGCTCATGCGCTCGGTCCGCTGCGATGAGCGCCAAAGCTTCCGGCGCCCGATACTCCTTGATCCCGCGTCTGCCCACGGCGACTCCCCTCGGGTGAAATCTACACTACCCTGGTCGTGACGCACTTCCCCGAAGGAAGCCGGTAACCGTCAATTCTTGACGGGTTCGGGGGGGTCGTGTACCTTGCCGCCACCTTAACCACCCCTGTCATGCCAGCCGAGCTCGGTGGTTCGCAAATCTCGTCGTTACTCGAAGCCCTTCCCGGCATCGCCAGCGTCTTGCGCAGTCCGGTGGCGGACGCGCTCATCAAGGCGATGCGGAGCGCGGCCGGCTTGGCCGACTTTACGCCTGAAGATGCGGAAGAGCTGGTCCGCTACGCCGTGCGGCGCGGGCTCATCGGGCCCGACGAAGGGGACCGCGTACTCGCGGAAGTGCAAGAGGGGCTGCGCAAGAAGAAGCCGGTCGCCGTGAAGAAGGCCCCGGCCAAGAAGAAGAAAAGCCACCGCTAGATCCGGAAGCCGCGGACCAACCCGCGCAGTTTCTCGGCCGCCTGGAGCAGCGTTCCGGCGGCCGCTGCCATTTCCTGGGTGGACGCGCCTTGTTGCTGGGTCGCAGCGGTGACCTGCTCGGCGCTCGACGCGTGCGAAACCGCCCGGCTGACGACGTGCTGCGCCTGCGCACCCAGCTGCTCGGTGACGCCGCGATTCTCGTGCGCCGCCCGCGTTACGCGCCCGGCGGCCTGTTCGACCTGCGCGATGGCCGCGACGATTTCCGTGAGCCCGCGGGCGGCGCCCTCGGCGACCGATTCGATGCCGCGCACCTTCGCCTGGCCGACCGCCATGGTGGCGGTGACTCCCTCGACCTGTTCGCGAATCACGCGCGTAGTGCGCGCGACGTCCTCGGCAGCCCGCGAGGATTCGTCCGCCAGCTGACGCACCTCCTCGGCGACGACGGCGAAGCCGCGCCCGTGCTCGCCGGCGCGCGCCGCTTCGATCGCCGCATTCAGCGCCAGCAGATTCGTCTGCGAGGAGATTCGCTTGATCAGGTCCACAAAATCGTCGATGGCCGTGCTTTGCTGGGCCAGCTGCGTCACCTCCGTACCGGTCGTGCGCACGACTTCGCGGACGTCCAATAGCGTGTTCCCCGCGGCCGCGATGTCGTTGCGATGGCGGTCTGCCACGGTGCGGATTTCCTCGCCCAGCCGGGCGACATGGGACGCCGCGTCGGCCATCTCCGCCGTCGTCTTCCGTTGCTGTTCCAATGCGGATTGGGTCGCGTTCAGCTCGTTGCGCTGATTCTCCGCGCCGCTCGAGATCTCCAACATGGCGCTGGAAACCTGACTCGACGACGCGGCGAGCTCTTCACTGATCGCCGAGAGATCGCTCGCCGAGGCCGCGATCTTGTCGGCCGCCCCGACGACTTCGGCGACGATGCCCCGCAGCTTCTCTCCCATGAGGCGCATGGCGTCGGCGAGCACCTGGAATTCGCGCGGCATTCGCCCTGTCGTCACGGGACGCAGATCGCCGCTGCCGAATCGCTCCGCCGCCGTCACCAGGCGGATCAGCGGGCCCTCCACCCACCGCAGCGTGAAGACGCCGACCACGGTGCCGATGATGGCCGTGGCGATCAGGACCAGCCAGAGCACGATCTGGCGCTGGCGCGCGAGGGCCGCCAGCCGTTGGCCCGCGGCGCCCGCCTTATCCGACTGCCGCGCCGACAGGTCGCGCACCAGCCGCGTCAATTCGGTTACCGGCGCGCGTACCCCGACTATCAGCGCCTGCGCGTCGCGCGTGTGGCCCACGTCGGTTTCGGCATGCGCGAGGGAGTAGTCGACGTGGATCTCCGACTGCAGCTGCTTGATGCGGTTCACGGTGATGCGCTCGGCCTCGCTCAGGCCTGAAAGCGCGTCGAGCCGCTTCTGGTAACTGAATGCCGTGTCGGCCGCACCCTGAAACTGGTCGCGCGCCTGCTCAGCCGCGCGGATCTCGTCGAACACCGCCGTGACCAGGCCGTTGCCGATCTCGCTCGACGCGCGCAAATGCTCGATTTCGAGCGCCAGGGAGGTCCGCAATGTCGCCAGCGCCGTCACGCCGACCACGGCCGCGACCACCAGCCCGGCGAGCAGGCCGGACAGCCCCAGGATGATCCGCCACCGGATCGTGTCGACCGAGCTCATTGGCCCGGTTCCGGGATCAGTTGTCCCTCCCGCACCGTGCCGATGACGACCGATTTCGCCGGGACGTCGCCGTGCGCATCGAACGCGATCCTGCCGGTCACGCCTTCGAACGCTCGCAGATCGCTGCCGACGCGCGCCAGGCGGTCGCGAACGGCCCGGCGATTCGGACCGGTGTCCCTGAGGACGCTGGCGAGCAGATAGACGATGTCGTACGTCGTGGCGCCGCGGTGGTCTGGCCGCTCCCCGGCGTAGGAGCGCGCGTACGCCGCGACGAACTGCGCGTTGCGGTCCCCCGTCTGGTCCACGAGGTAAGCGACGGACATCCGGACGCCCTCGGCCAATGGACCGTTCTTCTCGATGCCGCTGAGCGCGTCGCCGCCAAGCGTCGTCCAGTGCACCCCGGCCCGTCCCATCTCCCGCAGGGCAAGCATCGCACCGCCAAGATCGGTAGCAAGCATGAGGGCATCGACGCCACCCGACTGCCGCAGCCGGGACACGTACGGCTCGAGGCTCGACGTCGTGGAGAGCATCGGGTCCTCTTCTATCACGTCGCCACCCAACCGCCTGAACTCGGTCGCAAAGCTGAGCCGCAGGCCCCGGCCGTAGTCGTCGTCGAGGTAAATCACCCCGACCCGACGCGCGTTCAGCATCCGGCGGGCGTAGCGGGCGAGCTGCGCGCCGTGGCTCAAGTCGCTGGGACATGCTCGGAAGACGAAGGGATTGATTCCCGACAAGTCGGGACTCGACGCCGAAGGCGAGATCATCACGAGGGGACGACGGGCCTCGCCGTAGATGCGTCCCGCGGCCAGGGAGGCGCTCGAGTTGAGATGGCCGATGACCGCGACGACCGACGGATCGTCGGACAGCTGCTGCGCGATGCGAATTGCGACTTCGGGGCGGCCGCTGTCGTCCATGATACGCAGCGCCAGCGGCTGGCCGCGGATTCCCCCGTGCGCGTTGATTTCTTTGACGGCCAGCTCAGCGGCGTGCCGCATGGAGACGCCACGCGGCTGGGAGAAGGGTCCAGCGAGTCCGAGAACAATCGGTTCTCGGCTGCTGGCACCGGTGCAGGCGGTAACCGAGAGAATCGCGGCGAGAAAAGCCCGGCACCAGCGCATGAGCGGGCAAGGTTAAGCCTGCGAATGGGATAGCGCAATATCCACGCGCTTTCCACATTACGTGCATGGATGCGATTCGGCGGCTCTGTGGGTTCGCGGCAGGACTCGAGCGCCTGCTCGCCGCCCGCGACGCCACCGAATTGGAAGCGACCTGGAGCGAGCTGACTCTCGGACAGGTGGGGTGGGAGGCGCTCGCGCTCGCGCGCCGCGCGAACACCGAGTCGCTCGAGCCGGCGCTCGCGGAAGTCGATCGCCGGCTGCTCGCGGTGCTGGAGCGCTGCCGTGCGTTTCTCGATCCGCACATCGTGACGTTCCGCGTCCCGGAGCTCGAGCGCTGGCAACATGCCGCAGCCGCCGCGCTCGTCGGTGCGCGCTGGGGCGTTGCGGGGCTGCGCACGGTCATTGCCGACACGCAGGCCCCGCTCGGCCGTCGCTATTTCGCGTTTCTCGCGCTCGCCGAGCGCCACCCGAAGGAAGCATGGCCGCTCTTCGCGAAGTATCTGCAGACGCCGGGGGCGCACCATGCGTTCGTCGCGGCCGCGGTCGAGGCGGCGCGCTACTATCCCGGCCAGGCGCCCGATGTGATTGCGTTATTCCAACGGATCCGGGGCGACGAAATGCTGCGTCGCTTCCTCGCACCCAAGATCCTGGCGTCGCTGTACGTGCTCGGCGATCCCGCCGCCCTTCCGTTGTACGAGGAGCTCCTCATCGCGGGCCATACGGACCCAGATGCCGGCCGCTGCGAAGTCACTCGCGCGCTCGTGGCGGTGCGGCAGCTGACGGGCCGGGTTGCGGCAAGCAGCAAGTTTCCTGATCCCGAGCAGCCGAATGTGATCCGCGCGCTCGATGCGGCGCAGCGCGTCTTCGAGGAGGAAAGGGACCGCCTGGACCCCGTCGTCGTTATCTGACGAACGCCGCCAGTTTTTGCTTGTACGCCTCCCCGCCCATGTCGTAGGTGTCGTTGTGCCCAGCTCCATCGATCATGACGAACTCTACCGGTCCACCGGCCGCCGCGGCGACGTCCCGGCCCATCGTGATGGGGACGAGCATGTCGGCCGTGCCGTGGAAAATGAGTGTCGGGCAGTGGATCCGCGGCATCGCGCCGATGTTGTCGAGGCGCAGCCGAACCAGGAAACGTGGGAAGATGCGGTAATGCCGGGCGGCCATGCCGCGCGCGCTCGTGAATGGGGATTCGAGAATCAGGCCCGCCACGTCATGGGTGGCGGCGGTATGCGTGGCGACTGCGCTGCCCAGCGAACGTCCGTACACGTACACGCGCCGGCGGTCGACATCAGCGCGCTTGACCAGCGCGTCGTACGCAAGATCGGCTGCCTCGTAGATCCCCGCTTCACTGGTGCGTCCGCCGCTTGCCCCGTAGCCGGGATAGTCGAGCACCAGCAGCGCTGCCTGAGGCGGGCGGAAGTCACGAATAATCGGCCAGATGGCGCCGATCGTTTCACCGTTGCCGTAGAACCAGAGGACGGCGGCGGAGGGCGGCGAGGGGAGGCGAAGGGGCGGCAAATACCAGCCCACGAGCTTCGTCCCATCGTGCATCCTCAATTCGACCTGCTCTCCATAACCCAGAGTCTTGAGCGGATCCGGCAACGCGCTTCTCGGCGCAGGGAACGTGATCTTCTCCTGCATCGCCCACAGCACTACCGACAGGACGACGTAGAGCGTTGGGATTCCCCAAACGAGCGCCATGACCGGTGTTAACTTGTGGCCCAATGGGCGACCCACAGCTCATCTCGCGCGCCCGGGGCGCGTTGCTTGGTCTTGTTGCGGGCAATCAACTCGGCGTTCCCACCGAGCATCTGGGAACGCCGGACGCAATTCGAAAGGCCTTTCCGAACGGCGTCCTCGATCTGACGCCACCTCCGAAGAACTCCCCCTACGATGATGATGCCGCGATGGCGCTCCTGCTCGGCGAATCGCTCCTCGCCTCTCGCGATTTCGACGCCTCGGATGTGGCGCGCCGCTGGCTGAAGTGGATGAAGGTGGATGGCCGCGGCATCGGGCTCACGACCAAACGGGCGCTCACGCTGATCGAGCGCGGCAAGGAGCCGTTCGAGGCGGGCCGCCTCGCGAACCAGGAGAATCCGGGCCGTTCGGCCGGCAACGGCAGCGTGATGCGCTGCATCCCCGTGGCCCTGCGCTACCACGACAATATCGATCGCCTGATTCGTGTTTCCACGCAGCAGGCCGCAATCACGCACGCCGACGAGCGGTGCACCTGGGGGGCGGCAGCCGTGAATCTCGCCGCCCGCGAGCTGCTCCACGGCAACATCTACTTCATCGATGAAGTGCTGCACCGCATCAGCGACCGCGCGCCGCGCGCGTTGCGCGACGCCATCCATCGGGTGCCGCGGGAACGCGAGGCGGATCTGCCGATCGCGGTGGTCGGGGAGGCCGGCTACGTCGTGCACTGTGTCGAAATCGCGTTCTGGTTCGTAACGCACGACCGGACGCTCGAAGAAGCGCTCATCGCTTTGGCGCAGGCGGGTGGCGATACCGACACCAACGCGGCCGTGGCGGGCGCGTTGCTGGGAGCGCGGTACGGAGAGGTAGCGTTGCCGCCGCGGTGGATCGATCAGCTCGTTGGTGCTCAAGGAATCGCCAAACTGGCCGAAGATCTCGTGCGCGCTGCTTAGGGCCTGCGCGGCTTGGGTTTCGGCAGGTAATTCCGAATTCGGTTCATGACGTCGCGGTCATTGAGCGTGATCGAGATCTTGCGCCACCCCGCGCCACCCCGCCAACTGAGCCGGATGAAGCGCCGCCCTCTCGTCCATTCCCAGGTGCTGCGCTCGCGGCGCTGCGGTGCGCCGAGCTGGACGCGCAAATCGTCCTGCCGCCGCTTGACCAACGCGACCACGCCCGAATCGACCAACGCGATGACGGACGTCCGGCCCTCGATGACATTCGCGCTCAAATAGAAACGCGCGCTGTCGACGGGATCGCGCACGTTCACCCCGCAATCCATCACTTGCGCGCTGGTGTGCATCGTCTGGCACGTCAGCTGCTCGCTATCGCCCGCCCCCCGGGCAATCATCCGCGCGCGGGCAGCGAAATCGCGGTAGACCATCCCGGGCGCGAAGCCGCGGTACGCGAACGGTCGTGTCGCAGCCGCCCGTGCCGCGGGCGTGGCGGCCGGCGGTGCCTGGAGCACGAACAGGAAAAGCAGCGCGGGCGTCATGGGAGCCAATATATGGAAAGCAAACGGGCCCGGTGTGACCCGGGCCCGTTTCCCTGAGCGGATTGCCCGCTCAGACCTTGCGGACGTTCTGCGCTTGCAGCCCCTTTGGACCCTGGGCGACATCGAACTCGACGTTGTCGCCCTCGGCGAGGCTTCGGAAGCCTTCCGCCTGGATCGCTGTGAAGTGGACGAACACGTCTGGACCCGACTCCTGCGCGATAAAGCCAAAGCCCTTTGCGTCGTTAAACCACTTCACCTTACCCTTAGCCATACTGTTCTAACCTCTGCACAATGGGGCACGGCCCCGGACTGGAACGACCTACGCCACCGCGGCGTGGGACGGGCTCAAAGCAAAAATCCGCGAGACATGTGGTCCTCGCGGAAGCGCAGACAGCCGGTGACGGTGCCACGTATGCTTGAACCGCGGGCAAAGGTATTGAGCGTGGTCAGACGTGTCAATCACGACTGCCGCGAAGTCTCGCAAGCAGTATTGCGACAGCATTTGAACACTTCCGGAAGCGCCAAGCGGCCTGTAATCTCCGCATTCCCCTTTACCCGCCGTCAGATGGAGCGCCTTCATGCTTTTGCCAGCGTTACTGTCGTTAGTCGCCCTCCAGCAATCCACTAGCACGGCCGCACCGCCACAGCAGATCGCCAAAGTCGAGGTCCAACCTTCCGGTGGTGAGGTACCGATCGGCGGCAAACTAAAGTTCACGGCTCGCGCACTCGACGCCGCGGGACAGCCAGTACCTGGCGCTCAGATCGGTTGGTACGACAACGCCATGCAAGGAGAAGTGGATTCGACGGGCGTATTCACCGGCGGGTATCAAGGATACTCGCGTGTTACCGCTGTCGCGTACGTCCCCGGTGTGGCGGGAAGTCAGGTGTTCGGCACCGCCCTCGTCCACGTGCTCCCCGAACCGCCGGCGCGCATCGACCTCGATCCACGGCCCGCACGTCTGGTCGCGGGCTCGCGACTCACGGTATCCGCGACGGCGTTTTCCCGGCACGGTGACCGCCGGACTGACCCCGTGACCTTCACCTCGAGCAACCCGCGTGTGGCGGCGGTCACGACCGACGGCAGATTGCGCGCCCTGAGCTCCGGTCGAGCCACGATCACGGCGACATCCGGGCCCGCAACGGAGACCCTGGCGCTGCAGGTGCTGCCCAACACGGTCGCGCGCATCACGCTGGAACCGGCGCTGTCCAACGTGCGCACGGGTGACGTCGTGAAGTTCACGGCGACGGCCCGCGGTGCGGCCGGCCGTCCTGTTGGCGACGTCGCGGTAGACTGGGCCGTCGCAGCCGGAGCCGGCGTGGCGGAAATCGATCCCAGCGGCACGTTCGTCGCGGAGCTCGCGGGGGACTACACCGTGACCGCGTCGATCGGGGGCAAAGAGGCCGACGCGATCGTACACGTGGCGCCGCGAGAGGTGGGTCGGGGGATCGAGGTGCGGGGTCGCGTGCCGATCACGATGAGCGCTGCCGAAGTCTGGGTTCATCCCTCCGGCAGCTGCGCCTACCTGTCGACGATCGCCGATCGCGTTTACGCCATCGACATCACGGACGTGACGCATCCGAAAATCGTCGATTCCATGATGACGAACGCGCGCATCGTAAACGACGTGATGACGACCGAAGACGGCAAATACGGCGTATTCTCGCGCGAGGGCGCGTCCGATCGGAAGAACGGCATCGTCGTATTCGACGCGAGCAATCCCTGTCATCCCAAGCCGGTTTCGGAATACACGCAGACGGTCTCCGGCGGCGTGCACAGCTCGTATGTCTACAGAGGTCACGCCTACATCACCGACGACGCCACGGGCTCGATGCGCGTGATCGACATCCAGGATCCCTTGCATCCCAGGGAGGTCGCCCGCTGGCAGACGGAACAGACCGAGGCGGGACGGTATCTCCACGACATCATGGTCGTCGACGGGCTCGCGTATCTCGCCTACTGGAACGACGGCCTCGTGATCCTCGACGTCGGCAACGGCATGCGGGGTGGCAGTCCCACGAATCCGCAGTTCGTTTCCCAATTCAAGTACGACTTGACCGCTACTTACGCGCGCGTCTGGCAGCTGTTTGGGCAGGGATTCGTGCGGGGGACTCACACCGCGTGGCGGCAAGGCCGCTATGTCTTTGTCGGCGACGAGGTGTACGCAGCACATCCGTACAAAGGCTTGCAGGACGGCAACAACCTGACCTTCGGACGACTGCACGTCATCGACGTCTCCGACATCACCAAGCCACGAGAGGTCGCCTGGTACGAGCCCACCGATGGCGGCGTTCACAACGTCTGGGTCGTCGGCGATACGCTCTATCTCGGCAACTATCAGGGGGGCGCGCGGGCCGTCGATATCTCAGGTGATTTGAAGGGAGACTTGCTGCGTGAAGGACGGGAGATGAGCTGGATTCTGACGGTTGATTCGCTAGGTCATCGTCGTGCGCCCTTCGCGTGGGGAGCAGTCGTGCGGGACGGCAACATTTTCGTGCCGGACATCAATACGGGCCTCTGGATACTGCGGTTGGAGGCGAAGCAGCCGCCAGTTCCGTAAGTTGTTGGTTCTTCGCTACTTAGCGCCGCTCGCCTATGGCTGACTGGCGGCCTTTGTGCTGTCCGGCCTGAGCGCGGTGCGGAAGGCCACCAGCGCATCGTCGTAGTTCTTGAGCCGAGTCGTCAATGTATTCGCGACAGTGGGATCCCGCCCTGCCGTCTGCTCACATTTCGGGAGCAACGCGGTCAGCGAGTCCAGCCGTGTCCTGAGCTGCTTCGCCAGTATCCCGAGCGAGTCGGCGTAGGCGCTGGGTTGCATCTTGGGTCGGCCGCTCACGATGAATGTCCGGGCGGTGCCGCACAATCCCCCCAGCCGGCGGGCCGCACGGCGGCGCGTCAGCGAGTCGGCCTGCTGGGTGCGGGCGACGCGGTTCAGCCCGTCGCGGATCTGTGCCACACCGCGCGTGGCGGTCTTCAATCCCGCCATGTAGTGGATCTGCTCGATCGTGGGCGGCGCTGGCGGCGCCGTGTCTTTATGCACGGCGGTGTCCTGCACCTCCAGCGGAATTGCCACCATCGTGATCACCGTCACTATTCCAGCGAGCATCCCTGCGACTCCTCTAACAGTTGAATTCCTGCTCCGTTATTATCCTCAGATGTCGGTTCCCGCAACTACCCGCATTATCCGAACTTTCGAAGATCGTGCCGACGCGCTCGCGCATTTCTTTCAGCGCGCCGGCGAAGCGCCGCGCCTGATAGCATATGACGATGCCATCGGGCTTCCGTTAGATCAGGCGCTCGCGGCGCTCGAGTGGACCGCGCAAGTCGGCATTCTCGCCGCCGAGGATCTCGTGCATGCGGCGCGTCTCGGTCCTGATTCCGCCGCGATCGTCGTCGAGCGGCGCGAAGGCGACAACCGTGTGTTCGTCTACTTCGGTCCGCGCATGGATGCGCCACCCGCGGATCCATACGAAGGTACCCTGCTCTACGATGAGCCGGGAGTGCGCTCGTATATTTTCGCTCAGCGCGGTCATGCGATGGCGCACTTTCTCCGCGCCACGCACGGACTCGGCGCCGCTTTGAGTCTGTTGTCACGCCGCGCGCCCGAGCTGCGTCACATTCGCCGCTGGACGCAGGCGCTGTTTGCGGAACCCGCCGTCGGCCGCTCGACCCAATTGCTCGCCGGCTGGTTCGCGACGAGCGGCGCCGGATTTCTATTCGTTCCCGCCGACTCCGAGGAGCCGTTTGCCTACTGCGAGGTGGCGGTCGAGGGGTAAATACCCCGATGTGGGAACGTGCGTGCTGTGGATTCACAACTCCACATCATGTGGACGATCGCTGGAATCGGTGCCAGGACCATCAGTTAGCATCCACAAACGATACACACGGAAGTGAGCTAACCCGAAGAAACATCGGCACTTGCGCGTTTTCTGAGCACCTCTATATTGATGCCACGCGGGTTGAAGGGAAGGGTTGGGACCTGGCGTCTCAACAACGCCTTTAACTCGAGTCCGAACGGAAATTCCGGGGAGGGCGCCGATGCAACCAAGGGCTCAGGCGCTCGTTGATCCGGGAGCAGGCTCACCGGGTCGGACAGCTAGGGCCAGTCGCGTTGTCCTAGCCACGTCGAAATGGTGCCTCGACGTGCAGTGCGGAAGGTCGGTCCGCGACCCGATCTGACCCGTAGCACCCACATTGGTGAACTGGGCGACCCGACGGGGTTGCCTAGGGATGGAAGCCGGAGCCTCTGATTGCCCTACCGAGGACGGATCAGTCCAAAGGTGGCGACAGAGAGGAGAACGAAGGGCGCAAGCCCTCGACTCCGGGTAGCCAATGTGTCGGAGCCCCCGGGCGCGCTTTTGAGCCGTCCCGGGGGCTTCGTGTTTTCAGGAGCGCCGTAAGAGCTTCGGCAGATCGGTTTCGATCTCGTGCGCCTTGTGAAATAACGGGCGAGGACCACGGATCGGAATCAGATGCGCGACAGAGTTGGCGTAATATTCCAGCAGCGGCCTGCCGCGCGGCAGAATGACCAGCGATTCCCCATCCACCACGACCAGCCGGCGCATTCGCAGCATGCGCCAGGCTCGATCCCACGCTCGCCGCGCCAGACGTGGCTCTTGCTTCTTGTAGCGACTCAGCCGAGCGCGGAACTCGTGAATGAGCCTCCCTCCTTCTTCAGCTGCGCGTACCCCATGCCTTTCAGCCGCGAGATCCGCATGCTCATCGGCGGATGTGTGGCGAACCGGTCGGCGAGCCATCCCTCGTTGTTCGTGAGCCGACGCCCCAAGGGGTCGCAGATGCACAGGTGGGCGGCGCCGCGCTTGATCGACTCCGTCGGCGCCGCTGCTCCTTCGATCTTCTCGAGCGCGCTCGCCAGCGCCAGCGGATTGCGAGTGAATTGGGCACTCATGTCGTCGGCCAAATACTCGCGCCGCCGGCTCACGGCCAACGCCAGCAGCTGCGTCACGAGCGGGGCGATGATCCACGAAATGACCCACAGTGCCAGGAGAATCGCGACCAAGGGTCCCGCGTCCTTTGCCCGGCGACCAGTGTCGCGCCCCAGTCTGCCTCGGCCCATCATCCGGCCCATCCCGTCGCGCACGAGCAGCACGGCCCCCACGAGGGCGGCAAGCGTCGTCATGAGCCGGACGTCCAGGTTCTTGACGTGGCCGAGCTCGTGTCCGATCACGGCCTGGAGCTCGTCGCGGTTGCAGATCCTGAGCAACCCCTGGGTCACGGCGATGTGCGAGTCCAGCGGGTCGTGGCCCGTTGCGAAGGCGTTGGGATCGTCGTCCGGAACGATCCAGATCCGGGGGCGCGGCACGCCTGCGGCGATCGCCATCTCCTCCACGACGTTCACCAGCTGGCGCTCCGCGTCGGTCTGCGGGTCGATCAACTCATGCGCGCCCGTCGCCCACAGCACTTTCTCGGGACCCGTCTTGTAGGAGTACCAGGCGGTCACGATCGCGACGATCGTGAGCAGGATCCCGAGCCACGGGAACGGATGATGACCCGTCGACATGGCCCAGATGTAGTCGCCACCGAACCCCAACCAGGCGAAAAACAGGATGAAGCCAATCACCAGCCAGGTCGTGCGCCGGCGATTGGCTTCCTGTTGTTGAAAGAGATTACCGTCGGGAGAGGTCAACCTGCGGTACCGCGCGTTCTGCCTGATCTTCGATCTCCCACAGATCCGCCCGCTCGGCGTGCGCCACGCCCGCTACGAGGGTCGTGGGAAACTGCTGCTGCTTGGTGTTGTATTGCGTCGCGGTGTCGTTGTAGAGCTGGCGCGCGAACGCAATCCGGTTCTCCGTGGACGTCAACTCTTCCTGCAGCTGGCCGATGTTGCCGGTCGCTTTGAGCTCCGGGTAGCGCTCGACTGTGACCAGCAGCCGCGACAGAGCACCGGACAGGGCGTTCTCCGCCTGGCTGATCTGCTTGACGTTGTCAGGGCCGGACGCGTTGACTTTCACCGCCTGATTGCGCGCCTGAATCACCGCTTCGAGCGTGGAGCGCTCGAAATCCATCGCGCCTTTGACGGCGTTCACGAGATTGGGAATCAAATCGTGCCGCCGCTTGAGCTGCACGTCGATCTGCTTGAAGGCGTTCACCGTCTGGTTCTTCAGGGAAATCAAGCCATTGTACGCGGCGATCACCCATAAGACGATGACTACGGCAAGTATCAGCACCACCCACATCGTCGACTCCAGGTTTCGAGAAAGTAGGGGCGCAACATGTTGCGCCCCTACAGGAAATCATTACGTGCTGTGCGGCAGGAGTTTCGCGATCGCCTGGCGGATCGTCTCGGCGAGGCCCTGATCATCGGAACCGAGGCGCGCCAGCGGATGGTCGGCATCGACGTGCAGCTCTACGCCTCGCGTCACCGGAATCCGCCGCCACGTCGTGGTCCCCACCGTCTCCTTGACGGCATCGCGCGTCAGCCACGCCGTCAGCGCGCGGCCGGACCGGCCGCGCGGCATGCCTTCCGCCCCCTTCAGCGGCAGGCGCTCGGGGGTGGGGAGCGACGCCCCCAGGACCTGGGCACAGCGCCGTTCCAGGACGTCGCCGGTCTGGTCGTGCATGTCCTTGGTGATGGCGGCGAGCGTGGCTCCCTCCATCTGCCGCAGCTTGATCGCCAGCAGTTGGAGAAAATGCCGGTAGGAGTACGTCGCGGCGGTGCCGCGTCCTTCTGGAGGACTGACGAGCCCGCGCGTGACGTAGAAGCGGATGGTCCGCTCGCTCGGCGCCGCACGCGCGGCCGCGTTGATGGGAGTGACCGCTGAGGCATCGAGCACCGCCCCGACGACGACCGACAGATCTCGCAGGTTCCAAGGCGCGAGATTCCGGTATTCGCGCAGCACATGGAGCGGATCCGCGTGGGCGACCGTCGTCATGCGTCCATGGCGTCCGAGGAGCGATCCTGCTGCAGCGCGGTCGCGATCCAATCCACGACCTGCTTGAGGTTGAACGGCTTCCGGATCACGGTGCAGCGGTGGTGATCGAGCCAGGTGCGCACCTCTTCGGCTTCCGCGTCGCCCGTCATGATCGCGATACGCCCCTCCAGGGCCGGCCAGCGATGAATGATCGCCAGATAGAGCGCCAGTCCGGACATGGTGGGCAAATGGATGTCGAGGAGCAGCGCCTGAGCTGCTTCGGTCGCGAGCATTTCGTACGCCGCTTCGGCGGTACCCGCGCTCAGCACGCGATAGCCGTGGCGTTCGAGAAACCGCTCGAGCACGCGCCGCAGCCCCGCCTCATCGTCGACGATCAGGACGGTCGCGGGCTTGCGAGGAGGCGAAGTCATCATGAGGCGCTGGCCGCCGCGCGGCTCGCCGGCGTCAGGAACCCCTGGATGATGCGAGCCGTCGCCTGATCTGCCGTGAGTGAAAGCTTCATCTCACCGGCGGTGAGCCCGAGGTATTTGCGGGCATGCTGCTGCAGGGTCTTCGCCTGGGCGTACCCGAGGCGCTTGGTCACGTCCTCAATGGTGAAGCCAGGGTCCTGGAGCAGGCGATGCGCGTAGAGCACGCGGGCCGCGGCGAGAATCTCCCGTGGGCTCGACAGGCCCGCCCGCGCGAACCAGCGCGCGCACGTGCCGCGATCCACGCGCGCCCGTGCGGCGACCTGTTGAATCGTTTGAACCTCGCCGGGAGTGCGCAGCGCGTCTTCCAGGACCCAGCGCAGCTCGGGTGGCAGCGGCGCCAGTGCCGTCGTGAGCTGCTCGAGCAGCCGATGTGACGCGGAGTGCATCGCTTCCGCCGACAACAGATCGCGCAGGCGATCGGGATGGTCTTCGGTGCGACTCAACACCACCTGGCTGATGCCGCATTTGCCCATCTGCAGCAGGACGGGTGCGAGCTCGGGCGTCATGACCGGCGTGTAGAGGATGAACGGCAGCGAGGGGAACAGGACCCGGAGCCGCTCGACCTCCTGGCCCCGCGCTCCGCCGAGCATCGGGTCGACGACGGCGATTTCGACCGGCCGGCCCTTGATGGTCTCGAGGGCGACGTCCCACGTCTGGGCGCGGGCGAGTGTGAAGCGTGGCGTGATAGCGCCGCGCAGCCTCTGATATTGCACGTCCGAGACCGCTGCTAGTACCAGCATTCCCCTACAGCTCCTCCGAAGAGTTCCCTAAGTGCCGCAAAACCGCCCTACGATGCCGCAAAAACGCCCTAAAACAATCTGCCGTTTTGATTCATGTTGGCTGCGGCTGTGAGTCCCTATTCAACCCGACAACGGAGGCCCTATGTCGCGCCGGATCCGCACCCTTCTTGCGTTGTTCCTCGTCTCGTTTGCGCTGACCGCCGCGGCATGTGCCGATGCGTCAGGTCCGACCAGTGGCACCTGCGACCAGAACAACCCGAACGTCTGCCACTAAGGAGTAAGCGCCGCGAGGGAGGCAGAAACCTCCCTCAAAGCGTCACTCTGCAGTCTGGGCTCTGCGGCCGCGAGTTCAACCGAATCGGGTAACTCGCAATCGCAGAGCCCGTTCATTATCCGCTCGATTCGAAACGTCAACTCGTGCAGCCCGTGGGCGCTCGCAATCTCGAGTGCTTGCCGCAAACTCGTTTCGCCCTTTGCAAAGTTTCCAAATCGCGCAAGTCCGATACCAACTTTGAGAGAATAGTCAGCACGTTGGTTCGGAGCCATCTGGTGAAGATGGTTGTAGCATCGCTCACGCAGTCGCTCGAATCCGAGGCGGTCTCGGCGGAACGAGGCGCAATGCATGAGCTC
Organism: Gemmatimonadota bacterium; assembly: GCA_003222195.1. Classification (GTDB taxonomy): domain Bacteria; phylum Gemmatimonadota; class Gemmatimonadetes; order Gemmatimonadales; family GWC2-71-9; genus 20CM-2-65-7. The sequence continues at coordinate 29,773 of QHVB01000036.1, forward strand.
GATAAAGGCGTTGAAGTGGCTTTCACCGATCTGTTCATGTCGTACGACTGCTTTCAACGCGCGCTCCGCCCCATCGACGTCGCCAATCGCCAGTAATGCGATGCCTAGGTCGTTGAGGACGCGGAGCTGATCGGCCTCATCTTCGTAGAGCTCGTAGGCTCGCCAGAGGTGCGGTGCCCCGGCCTGGCCTTCGCCGCGTCGCTGAAGCAGGTTCCCAAGTCCATGATTTGAGTGCGCCTGAATGACATGATCCCCGAGGTGGGTTGCGTCAGCCAACAAACCACGCCAGCGCCGCTCGGCTTCGGGCAAGTTGCCCCGGAAATGGAGCACGTTGCAGTTACCAACTTGGCTGAGTAGCGCGGCGTGTCTGTCTCCCGATCTTTCCGCCAACAGCCCCGCCTCGCGATACGCCACGATGGCACCGTCAAAGTCAGCCTGCTGACGCCGGACACGTCCGAGCCGCATCCACGCAGAGATTGTATCCGTCGATTTCATTGCGCCAGCACCAACCCCGATCATCGTGTGCAGCGCGTCTTCCGCTTCCTCGAAATGCGACTCCTGCTCGAGGTAGAGGGCGTACGCAAACAGGGCTGGAGCGAGCGCGTCGATTTCCTTCGTGCGATGCGCTTCTCCGGTCGCTCGCACGATGCAGCTCAGATGCGCCGCTTCCGTGCCTTCACCCGCGAGCTCGGCGCAATAGCGCTCCGTTGCCGCCCACTGATAACGAAACACGTCCGGAGTCGGCGGCTCGCGGTCCGGCGCGAGCAAATCCACGAACCGCAACGCCAAAAACGCGCCCTGACCCAGACGCACCTCGGGAGAGGTGGCTGGCTCATCGGCGACCCGTTGCAGGAAGACGGCATGCGGCAACCCGCTGCCGCGCGACAGGACCTTAGTGCTCATCGCACCCGGTAATTGCAGCAGATATGCCGAGAGGCAAGACCATCACGCACAGCAACATACCGCTCGCGCGCGACGTGCGTTAGCCCGCAAATGGCGCGTTTTCAGGCTTTTCGCCGTGTTTTTCGGATGCCGGAAGGGTTTCCCTGACATGCTATAAACGACCAATGTCCAAGGGGTTCACGCTGATCGAGATCCTGGTCGTCCTCTGCATCGCGGCTGTGCTACTGGCGTTCTGGGTACCCCGAGCCACACGGCTCATGGATTGGCTCGAAACCGAACGCGCGGTGCGCGACGTGACGACGGCGCTGGCCGTCGGACGCAATGGCGCCATCATGCAGTCGACCCGGGCTCGGATCACGTTCCGCGCGGACTCGATCCGAATCGACCGGCTTCGGGGGACGGGCTGGGAGCCGTGGTGGCGCATAGCTGGACCGGCCAGCCATGGTGTCACACTCGAAGTGTCGAATCCCATCGTGCAGTTCGGACCCATCGGCATGGGATGGGGCGTGTCGAACACGAAGATCGTGCTGCGTCGGGGGTCTCAAGCCGAAACGATCACGATGTCCCGCGTGGGACGTGTGAAGCACTGGTAGATGCAACCGTTCAGCGGGTCGCTGCATCTAATCGTATGAAACTTGGATGCGGTGCGGTACGTAACTCGAAGGGTCGCGGCTGAAGTGTGACGGCCACTTCGCCCGACCGCCAACCCCGGGGAGCTTTTCGCCCCGGGGTTTGGTCTTTCTAGAGGGCAGGTCCTGCGTCTTCGTCCAGGAACACCAGCGTTTGGCGGCGGCCCACGATGCGGACGAGAGCGTCGTAGACCTTGGCGTCGAGCACCGTCCCGGACAGATCCGCCATGCGCTCCACGGCCTGTTCGGGGGTCATTTTCTCCTGATAGGGGCGCGCTGTCGTGAGGGCGTCGTACACCTCGGCAGCCGCGATTATCCGCCCGCCGAGCGGCACTTCTTCACCGCGCAGGCCGTCGGGGTAACCGGTGCCGTCATAGCGCTCATGGTGGCTCTTCACCATCGCGACGATATCACCGAGGTGCACTAGTGGCGCGAGAATCTGGGCGCCGATAATCACATGCTGTTTGACGTGCTCGAACTCTTCCGCAGTCAGCGGCCCTTCCTTATTAACCACCGCGTCTCGCGTTCCGATCTTCCCGAGATCGTGCAGGCGGCCGGCCACCCGAACGCGATCGACCTCCTCTTCACCCAGTCCCATCTCCGTGGCGATGTTCGCCGAGAGATCGGCGACTCGCGCGGAGTGGCCGCGCAGATAGGGATCCTTCGCCTCGAGCGCATTGACGAGCGCCTCGAGCGTCGCGGTGGAAATCCGCTCCATGCGGTGCTGCTGGCGCTGGAGCTCCGCGGTCCGAGTGGTCACTTCCTCTTTGAGCCATTGATTCAGGTGACGGCTCTCGAGCTGCATCTCGCGGCGCTTCAGCGCGCGGTGGACGGCGCGACCGAGGTCGGCCAGCTCGATCGGCTTGGTGAGATAATCCATCGCGCCGCGCTGCATGCAAAGTGCGGCGCTGGTCGCGTCGTTGACCGCCGTGAGCATCAGGATGGCGAGGTCAGGCTCGATCTCGAGTGCCTGGGGCACGAGGTCCACGCCACTGGTCCCGGGCATGCGGATATCGGACAGCATCAACGCCACCTTGTGCAGGCGCAGCTGCTGGAGCGCTTCGTCCGCCGAGCTCGCCGCAAACACCTCGAACTGCTGCTGCTTCAGGTATTTCCGCAGCGCGTTCCGGATCGGCTCTTCGTCATCGACCACGAGAACCGTGACGATTCCGGCATGAGCGGTCAACCCGATGCTCCTTGTAAAGCCAAGGCCAAACTAGGAATCGGCTGCGATGAACGCCAGAGCTACGGGGGCGGGAATGAGCTTGGCGGCATATGCTTGGCTGAGTAGCTCGGCGACGGCGCGTCGTCCGGTCGAGCCGTAGTCAACCGTGTAGGCGTTCACGTACATGCCGACAAACCGGTCGGTGCGCGCGGTGTCGAGCCCGCGGCTGAACCCCTGCGCGTGCGCCAGCGCCTCGGCCCGATGGGCGAGACCGTACTCGATACTGGCTTTCAGATCGCGCGCGATCGCCCGCGTGAGCTCGTCGCCGAGGTCGCGCCGAACAACATTGCCGCCGAGCGGCAACGGAAGCTGGGTCTGTTGGTACCACCACTCGCCCATGTCGGCCCAGAGATGCAAACCGCGGTCGGCGAAGGTCAGTTGCCCCTCGTGGATCAGGAGCCCGGCATCGGCTTTTCCCGCGGCTACGTAGTCTTCGATTTGATCGAACGGCACCACGACGTGTCGCGCGGCGGGCTGATAGAGCCGCAGCGTCAGGAACGCCGTGGTCAGCTCCCCCGGCACCGCAACCAGACGGCCCGTAAGCGCGGCGCGTGGTCTCGTCGGCGGCCGCTTGCGGCTCACGATGAGCGGCCCATAGCGATCGCCGATGCTGGCGCCGTGAGCGAGCAGCGCATACCGGTCCGCGAGGTACGCGTAGGCGTGCAGCGAGACGGCGGTGACCTCCAGTTCGCCGGCGAGCGCGCGGCGGTTCAGGCTTTCGATATCGCCGAGCTCGTGCACGTACCGCCGGTCGCCGGTGTCGATCTTGCCCTGAGCCATCGCCCAGAACATGAACGCATCGTCGGCGTCCGGGCTGTGGGCGACGTGGATCGTCCGGGAAATCGTCGCCGTCATGAAGCCGGTCTCCGGGGGTTCTGCGCCTGGCGTACCGCTTCAGTATGGAAGTTCGTCAACGACTCGCGGTGGTCGTCGTACTCGGAGCGTTTGAGCGCCAACTCGGCTTGCTCGTGACGCAGGAAGTCGGCGTATGCCCGCTGCTCCTGGGCGGTATTGCCTTGCACCTGGTAGGCGTGCGCGCGCAGTACATAAATGAAGAGGTGATTGGGCGTCGCCCGCTGAATGGTGTCCGCCTGCGCGAGGGCGGCGGCGACATCCCCACCGGCGAGCTGTAACAAGCCGATATGGTAGCGTGCGTCCGCATCGAGCGTGGGTAGCTGCTCGTACGCGCCGAGCGCCATGGGGAGAAAGAATTGGACACTGTCTTGCTTGCCCGCTTCCGCCAACGTCATGACGCGATTGAACAAGCGATTCGCGCGCTCCTCCGGCGACATCTGCGAGATGTCGGGCGGCCGAACGCCCCCACCGCTGGCTGCTCCGTTGGCAAAGGGGGCGACGGCCTGGTCGCTGCGCGCCGGCCCGCTCGTGGCGCGCATGGCAACGACGGTAACGAGCGCTCCCAGCGCGGCGCCGGCGAGCGCCCAGGGGAAGCCGGCCCGCCACCCGGTCGCTCCGGTCGTGGCGACGGCCGCGCCGCACTTGTGACAAAATTTGGCGCCAGCCGATAACTGCGCGCCGCAGGCATGACATGTCATAGGAGGAGAATGTAACCCGGCCTAGCGAGGCGCAGGAAAGCCGGTAGAGTAGGGCGCATGACGGCAACCGAATACGGCAAGCACATGGGCGAGCTGAAGCGCGGCGAGCAGCGCTGGGACGTGTATCTCGAGGGACAGCCCGATGCGTCACTCGGCGCCGTGCGCGGCCGCATTCACTTCGTCAGCGGGGGAGGACAGCTGCACAAAGTGACCGGCTGGATCTTCCTCGAATGGAAGGAGAAGGATATGCAGGAGCGATTCGGGGAGTTTTCCGCGGTGGAGCTGCTGCACTTCGTGGAGGCTCTGTAACGCAAATGCGGCATTCTTGAGCGAACAGTTCGCACATTTCCACACTATAAGCAGTACTTCACCCCATTTTTTTGCAGTTCGTGCAGCGATTTCTTGACACCTCCCTACGGCCCCTCTAGCTTCCGTTATGGCCCGCCGCTTGCGAAAGCGTTCATCGACTCGGGAAGGAGCCCACTCAATGACAGCAACGTTGGAACCAACCGCCACCACCGGCGGGAAAGCGTCGACTGGCACATCGCCGGCCGACGTCATCCGCCGCGCCAAGGAGGCGGGGGTGCAGATCGTGGACGTGCGGTTCACGGATCTGCCCGGCACTTGGCAGCATTTCTCGATTCCGTTGAAGGAGCTCGAGGAAGACACGTTTACCGACGGCCTGGGGTTTGACGGCTCGTCGATCCGCGGCTTTCAGGCGATCAACGAGAGCGACATGCTGCTCATACCGGATCCCTCCAGCGCCTTCGTCGATCCGTGCCTGCAGGTGCCGACGCTCTCGCTCACGTGCGATGTCGTGGATCCGATCACCCGCGAGCCGTACTCGCGCGATCCCCGGTACGTGGCGCGCAAAGCCGAAGCCTTTCTGAAGAAGAGCGGCGTCGCGACGACGGCGTACTTCGGGCCCGAGGCGGAGTTCTACATCTTCAACTCCGTGCGCTTCGATCAGAACGCGCACGAAGGCTACTACCACATCGATTCCGAAGAGGGCATCTGGAACAGCGGCTCGAACGGCACGGCCAATCTCGGCCACCGCCCGCGCCACAAGGAAGGCTATTTCCCGGTTCCGCCGACCGACCGGCTGCAGGACTTGCGCTCCAAGATCATGCTGGCGATGATCGCGTCCGGCATCGAGGTGGAAGTCCACCACCATGAGGTCGGGACAGCGGGCCAGACCGAGATCGACATGCGCTACAGCACCCTGACGCGCATGGCGGACCAGGTCATGATGTACAAGTACATCGTCAAGAATGTGTGCGCGGCGAACGGCTACACCGCGACGTTCATGCCGAAGCCGATGTTCGGCGACAACGGGTCCGGCATGCATGTGCACATGAGCCTCTGGAACGGCACGAACAACCTGTTCTACGACAAGAACGGCTACGCCCTGATCTCCGATTCGGCGCGGTGGTACATCGGCGGGCTGATCAAGCACGCGGCGGCGCTGCTCGCCTTTGCGGCCCCGACGACGAACAGCTACCGCCGGCTGGTGCCGGGGTATGAGGCGCCGATCAACCTGATCTACTCGCAGCGCAACCGCTCGGCGATCTGCCGCATCCCGATGTATTCGACGTCGCCGAAGGCCAAACGGCTCGAGTTCCGGGCGCCGGATCCGTCAGCCAACCCATACCTCACGTTTGCGGCGCTACTCATGGCCGGTCTCGACGGCATCAAGAACAAAATCGAGCCGCCCAAGCCGATGGACGTGGACCTGTACGAGCTCGAGCCAGAAGAGCGGAAGCACGTGAAGAACACGCCGGGAAGCTTGCAGGAATCGCTAGCGGCGCTGCAAGCCGACCACGCGTTCTTGCTCGACGGCGGCGTTTTTACCCAGGATCTCATCGATACCTGGCTCGCGATGAAGCGGGTCAAGGATGTGGACGCCGTCGCGTTGCGGCCGCACCCCTATGAGTTCTTCCTGTACTACGACGCGTAACCAAATTGAAGGCGGTTGAGCGGTTGGGCGGTTAGGAGCGGCATGCTTCTAACCGCCTAACCGTCTAACCGCCTAACCGCCATGACCAACAAACGTGAAATTCTCGACGCTGCCAAGAAGCAGGACGTCTCCTCCCTGCGCCTTCAATTCACCGACATCCTCGGCGTCAACAAGAACGTTGAGGTGCCCCAGAGCCAGTTCGAAAAGGCGCTCGAGGGCGACATCATGTTCGACGGTTCTTCGATCGAAGGCTTCGTCCGGATCGAGGAATCGGACATGGTGCTGCGGCCGGATCTGCACACGTTCCGCGTGCTGCCGAACGGTGACGCGGCCGGCAGGGTCGCCCGCGTGATCTGCGACATCTACAATCCGGACGGCTCGGCCTTCGCCGGCTGCACGCGGCAGGCGCTGCAGCGTCAGATCGCGAAAGCGAAAGCGCTCGGCTATGAGATGATGGCCGGTGTCGAGGCGGAGTTCTTCATCTTTCAATTGGATTCGGAAGGTGAGCCGACAACGGTGACGCACGATCACGGCGGCTACTTCGACCAGACGCCGGTGGATCGTGCCGAAGAGATTCGCCGGCTGATCGTGAAGGATCTCGCCGCCATGGGGTTCGAGGTCGAGGCAGGCCATCATGAGGTGGCGCCGGGACAGCACGAAATCGATTTTCGCTATGCCGAGGCGCTCGCGACGGCCGACAATCTCGCCACGTTTCGGTTCGTCGTCAGGAACGTCGCCTACCGCCACGGCTTCCTGGCGACGTTCATGCCCAAACCGATCTTCGGCCAGAACGGTTCGGGGATGCACACCCACCAGTCGCTGTTCCGGAAGGGCGCGAACGCGTTCCACGATCCCAAGGCGAAATGGGAGCTGTCCGCCGTGGCACTGCAGTACATCGCCGGGCTGCTGAAGCACGCCCGCGGCTTCTGCGCGGTCACGAATCCGCTCGTCAATAGCTACAAGCGGCTCGTCCCCGGCTACGAGGCCCCGACCAACGTGGCCTGGTCGATGCGCAACCGGTCCCCGCTGGTGCGGATCCCCGACCGCCGCGGCATCGGCACCCGCTGCGAGCTGCGCATGCCCGATCCATCCGCGAACCCGTATCTGGCCCTCGCGGTACAGCTCGCAGCCGGGCTGGATGGCGTCGAGCGCAAGCTCACCCCCCCCGACCCGGTGAACAAGAACATCTTCGAGATGAGCTTCCGCGAGCGGCGCAAGTATCGGATCGACGAGCTGCCGCGCGACCTCCACGAAGCGTTGGACATGCTCGAGAAGGACGACGTGGTCCGTGACGCCCTGGGCTCACACATCTACGAGCGGTTCGTGGAGGCCAAGCGTGAGGAATGGCAGGAGTACATCGGCCGCGTGAGCGAGTGGGAGGTGGAACGCTACCTGGCCCAGTACTGAACGTCGCCCGCTCTCCCCCTCCTGCCTCCGCCCCTTCCTTCCCGGTCTCTCGTCTTTCTCCTTGCTGGCACGGTGTATGCTGACTAGTGCACATAATGCACAGTTTTTTGGCCATTTTGCACAGCGTGTGCTATCATCTTGCAGAGTGTACACAGGTACGTGCATATTATGCACGAATCTACTGACACTGCTAACCACCGAGAGGGGACATGGACGCCAACACCGTTGCCATCAACTTCGTCTGGACGCTGGTCGCTGGTTTCCTCGTGATGTTCATGCAGGCGGGCTTCGCGCTGGTCGAGACCGGTTTCACGCGGGCGAAGAACGCCGCGCACACCATGACGATGAATTTCATGGTGTACGGCATCGCGATGTTGGCCTACTGGGCGGTGGGCTTCGCCCTGCAGGCGGGCGGCGTGGGGCCGCTCGGCACGCTGGGCGGCTACGATCAGCTGTCGCACGAAGTCGCGGTGACGATTGGCGGGAAGACGTGGGGCCTGTTCGGAGGAACCGGGTTCTTCCTTACCGGCGTCGCCTACACCGCGCCGGTCTTCGCCTACTTCCTGTTCCAGATGGTGTTCATGGACACTGCGGCCACGATCCCGACGGGAGCGCTGGCCGAGCGGTGGAGATTCGTCGCGTTCGCTGTCTTCAGCGTGTTCGTCGGTGCATTCATTTATCCGATCTACGCCAACTGGACTTGGGGCGGGGGCTGGCTCGCCATGCTCGGCAAGAACCTCGGGCTGGGCCACGGCCACGTCGACTTCGCGGGATCGTCCGTGGTGCACATGACGGGCGGCGTCATGGCGTTCGTCACCGCGATACTCCTGGGCCCGCGGCGAGGCAAGTACAGCCCCAATGGCACCGTGAATGCGATCCCCGGCCACAACATCCCGATGGCCCTGGTGGGCACTTTCATCCTCGCGTTCGGTTGGTTCGGGTTCAACGCGGGGTCGACGCTGGCGGGCTCTGACCTGCGCATCGGGGTCATTGCAACGAACACGATGCTGGCTGGGGCGGCGGGAGGGATCACCGCGATGCTCTACGTGTGGCGCAGGTACGGCAAGCCCGACCCGTCGATGCTCGCGAACGGAACGCTCGCCGGACTCGTCGCCATCACGGCGCCGTGCGCCTTCGTGACCGCTCCGGCCGCCGTCCTGATCGGCGGCGTGGCAGGAGTGCTCGTCTGCGCGGCGGTGGTGTTCGTCGAGCGCTCGCTCAAGATCGACGATCCCGTGGGCGCCATCTCGGTGCACGGGGTGTGCGGCCTGTGGGGGATTCTGTCGGTCGGCTTGCTCGCCGACGGGACCTACGGCGCCGGGTGGAACGGCGTCGACGGGGCGGTGCGGGGGTTGTTCTACGGCGACGCCTCGCAACTCCTGGCCCAGCTGGTGGGCGGCGTGACCAACTTCGTCGCCGTCGGAGCCATGGCGTACGTCGCGTACAAGGTCACCGGCTTGGTGGTGGGCGGCCATCGCGTCTCGGCAGAAGTCGAGGAGCTCGGGCTCGACGTGCCGGAGATGGGTGTGGAGGGTTACACCAGCACGCCGGAAGCTGCGACGGTGGTGGTCATCGACGAGCAGCCCGTGACCGTGCCCGCCGAGCCGGCGTTTGAACCCCAGCCGGAGCCAATCTGATGCGCCCCGTCGCACTTGCCGGCCTGCTCCTCGTGACGGCATCGCTGGCGGCGCAAACGCCTCCACCGCTCAAGCTCAGCGGCTGGGCCGAGGCGTCCTACATCTACTCCCGGCACAGCGCTGGGGATACGATCATCGTCGGGCGGCTATACGATCGTCTGCAGAACCGGTTTACGCTGAACGCGTTCGGCGTCGTGCTGGACAAGCCGTATGACCCCGCGAAGCGCAGCGCCGGATTCCACACCGAGGTCCTGTTCGGCCAGAACGCCACGGTGATCAAGTCCGGGGGAGGGGCGCTCGACCTCGGCACCCAGGCCGATATCCCGCACCTCTACGTCACCCTGAACCTTCCAACCGCAAATGGGAGCGGCGTGCAGTTCAAGGCGGGGCGCATGCCCACACTGCTCGGGCTGGAGGTGATCGAGACCGCCGGCAACCAGAACTGGTCGGAGGGAAATCAGTTCATCTACGTCGAGAACTTCACCGCGGTGGGTGTGAGCGTCGAAACGAAGCTCAACCGCCACGTCGACGTGCAGCTCCGGGTGATCAACGGATGGGACCAGGTTTCGGACAACAACAAACGCAAGTCGCTGATGGGACGTGTCGGGATCTCACCCGATACGCTCACCTCGGTAGGGATCGTTGGGTTCTGGGGCCCGGAGGAGGCGGGCAACGATAAGGCGAATCGCTACGGCGTCGACGCACTGATTTGGCGGAAGCTGGGCGCGGCGCAACTCTGGCTACAGGGTGACTACGGCCGCGAGCAGGCGAACGCTGCCTTGCCAACCACCACCCAGGATGCCACATGGTGGGCGTTGGGCGGCTGGATCACCTACGATTTCAACACGTCGCTTGGCCTGGCGTTGCGGGGCGACTACGTGAACGACGAGAACGGCGCGCGCACGAGCGGGTCGTTGGGCTTTCCCGCGAACACCGGGCAGAAGTTTGGCAGCGCCACGGCGACGTTGAACATCCGTGCGTGGCCGAATGCGATCGTCCGGCCCGAGGTGAGGTACGATCGATCCACGTTGGCCGCTTTCAACGTTAAGAAGGATCAAGTCAGCGTCGCGCTAGGCGTGGCGTACTTGTACTGATGCGGGGGCTGCAGCTTCACCGCCGCACGGCCGCTCTGGCCGTGCGGCGGTATATCTTTTGACGTTACCCGATGACACTGTTTCGCGCGTTAGCCCTGATCGCCGGGGTGACCTCGGCGTGCGACGTCCTGCCGCAGCCCGGCGACACACAAGGCATACAGCATGCAGGGGAATGGGACCAGCACGGCCGCATCATCGTCGACACGGATCCGCGCTACACGCTGGTTCGGCTCCGGGCGGATACTGGTCTCGCGGAGCGGCACGATGTCGTGGTCGCGCGATTCGATTTCGATCCAAGTGACGCGGTGGGGGACGAGTATGCGCTGACCGTCGCGCTCGATCTCGGCGATGTGCGTCGCCTGTCCGCCAACCACCCCTATCCGCTCGGCGATTTCATTCCCGCCTATGCCACCGTGACGTGTCTGTGCCGGCCGCTGCGTCCCGATTCGGTGCGCGGGACCTATGTGGTGCAGACCCGCGGGTTGCGTCAGCTCGCGGGGCGGATCGACGCGACCCTCTACTTCACGGCGTGGGATAACGCGAGCAAGCACGCGACCTACCGGCTACATCAAAGAATCCATGGGGTACGTCCCTGATGACGGTTCGGCGGCTTGGCGGTTGGGCGGTTGGGTTGGTTGTGCTAACCGCCCAACCGCTGAACCGCCTAACCGCCCAAACCGCTTCGCCGTCCCAGAGGATCGATACCATCCTCATCGAGAACCGCAACATTTTCGATCGTGAGGACGCCGCGCCCGATTGGGTTGCGCGTTTGGCGAACCGGCTGCACATGCGGACACGCCCGGGGGTGATCCGGAGGCGCCTGCTGCTCAATCGCGGCGATCCCTTTGATCTGGCGCGAATGGAGGAAAGCGAGCGGGCGCTCCGCACCCTCGGCGTGTTTCGGCAGGTGCGCGTCGATACGGTTCGCCAGGAGGACGGCAAGCTCGCCTTGCGGGCGGTGACCGCGGATGGCTGGAGCACGCAGCCGCAGGCGAGCTTCACGAGCGTCGGTGGCGACAACACGTGGGACCTGGGCCTCGTCGAACGCAATTTCCTCGGCACGGCAACGGAGCTGGCGCTCGTGTACGGCCGCAATCCCGATCGCAGCCGGCTCGACTTCAAATTCATCAACCCACATTTTTTCAGCCGCCGGACGCTGCTCAATGTGCGGTACAGCAACCTCTCGGACGGCCACCGCGGCCAATGGGAATTCGGGCTGCCGTTTCATGAGACCGCGGCGCCGCATTCCGTCGAAGCGTATGGCGAGCTCGCCCGCGAGCGCGTACTCCGCTTTCGCGATGACGTGCTCCTCGATAGCACGAGCCATCGGCTGTTTCGCGTCGGGCTGATGGCTGGGATCGCGGCGGCGGCGACGAGTCACCACTACACCCGGATCTGGGGTGGTTGGGAATGGCGACGCGAGGATTTCGGAGCTACTGATACCTCGCGCGTGCCGTACTCGGTGTTCACGACGGTGCGCGCGGGTGTCGAGCTCGGCGCGGTGCGCTTTCGCGTGCTGGAGCACTTCAACTCCTACGCGCGACGCGAGGATGTAGACCTCTCGCCCACGCTGCGAGCCGGCGTCGTGTTGCAGTCCGGCGTGGGATACGAGATCAGCGGGCAGACGTCGGCGGTCTGGAAGCGCGGCTTTGCGGTGCTGCGCATCGCGGCGAATGGCCTGGACACGACGCGAACGCAGGCGGAGGTCACCATCGTGAGTCAGAACATTCCGCGCCACACGTGGATCGTGCACGCCGAGGGCGGGCTCGTGACGCATCCGAAACCCGGCGCGGAGTTCGACCCCTGGCAGGTGCAGCGCGGGCCGCGCCTGTTCGGCGTCCACGACTTCACCGGCACGCGCACGACCTGGTTCGTGCTCGAGGACCGGATTCTCGTGGCCGACCAAATTCTCGGCCTCATGGCCTTCGGGCTCGCGCCATTTCTCGACTATGGGGGCGCGTGGTACGGCGATGAGCCGGCCCGGCAGGGCGGGGATGTCGGACTATCGCTGCGGTTCGGGCCGACGCGCGCGGTGCGCGGTGACGCGGCGGAGGTCGCCTTCGGGTACCGGTTCGGCCAGGGGGTGAGCGGCAAGCGCTGGGCGTTCACGTTGCGGAAAGGTTTCTTGTTCTAGAAGGGAGCAAGTCATGGGGGAGCCATCGCAAGAGATTTTCGACGTCGTGCGGGCCGGCGATACCGGGAGGCTTCAGGCGCTGCTCACGGCCAATCCCAGCCTGGCGAACGCCCGCAACGAGCGGGGTCATTCTCCCGTCCTGATCGCTCAATACCATCACAAGACGGACGCGGTCGCGGTGCTGCTCGCGGCGCGGCCGGAGCTCGACATCTTCGATGCCGCGTCGGTGGGTGACACGCGCCGGGTCGCCGGCTGGCTGGACCGTGATCCCAGGCTTCTGACGGCGACATCGAGCGACGGATTCTCACCGCTCGAGCTGGCCGCGTTCTTCGGCCAGTCCGACATCGTGCGTCTCCTGCTGGAGCGCGGCGCGGAACCGGCAAAGGCGGCCGGGCTCGCCGCTATGAAGGGACATCTCGAAGTGCTCAACCTGCTCAAAGCCCGAGGAAAGCCATGATGACGCAGGTCGACTGGATCGGCTGGCTTGCGACGGCGGTGTTTCTCGTCTCGTACTTCACCAGGAGCGCCATATCGTTGCGGCGCGTACAGGGCGTCGCCGCGGGACTGTGGGCGCTGTACGGTGTGCTGATCCACTCGCTGCCCGTGATCGTGGCCAACATTCTCGTCGCCAGTGTGGCAGTGATCTCGTCGTTCAGGAAGCCTTCCGCTTTGGCTTCTCCTCCATGAGCGCCATCGGGTTGTTGTCGGGGTCGTGAAAGAAGGCCATCCAGAGGTCGTAGTCCGCTGCCTCGTGCACCCGATGCGGCGTCCCCACGAACTTGACGCCTTTCCCGGCGAGCCTGCGATGCACGCTCTCGATGTCCTTCACGCGCAAATAGAGGACCGACCCGGGATGATCCTGCTCGGCATTCTCCGGCGGCGAGAGCATCAGGCGCACTGCGCCGACCTGGAAGAACGCGAGCGAGGGCGGCGCCTGAAACAACAGCGGGATCCCGAGGGTGTCGCGGTGAAACTTGACCGCGCGATCGAGGTCGTGCACCACGTTGGTGACCTGGGCGAGCTCCATTGCTCCTCCACGAGAAAGTAGTTAGCTTCAGCTAAGTAATTATGGAAACGATCTCCCGTCAAGCCCCCCAAGCCTCCCCAGCCCCGGCGGTGCGGGCCATTGCCGACCGGCTGCACTCGGCCGCGATCCATCTGCTGCGCCGGTTACGCGTCGAGGACAAGGCGATGGGGTTGTCCGCACCGCGCGCATCGGCGCTGTCGGTCATCGTGTTTCGTGGTCCGGTTACCATGAGCGCGCTCGCCGAGGCCGAGCAGGTGCGGCGCCCGACGATCACGCGGCTCGTAGACGGCTTAGAGCGGCGCGGGCTGGTGCGCCGGGTTGGTCACGCCGAAGATGGTCGGGTGCAGTTGGTCGAGGCGACGGCGGCGGGCAAGCGCCTTCTCCAGAAGGGACGTTCGCGGCGTGTTGAGCGACTGATGCAGGACATCGCCCATCTTTCGGTGGAGGATCAGCAGGTGCTGGCGCGGGCCGCACAACTGATGGAAGCTCTGCGGGGTTGAGAAACCCAGGTGTTTTGGTGACTTTTGACGCCCACGGCGCCGTAGCCAAGTGGTAAGGCAGAGGTCTGCAAAACCTCGATTCGTCGGTTCGATTCCGACCGGCGCCTCTCCCCCAACTCCCCATTTCCAATCGGAGCGTAGGCGTTCGAGCCCGTTGTGACGCAGTCTAGGCTGGCGGGGGTAGAGGAAGGTAAAGATCGAGCCTCATGAGACTGATCACCTGGATTGCGCTGGTGCTCACCGCTGCGGGGTGCGGTGAATCGACGGGTCCCCTCTCCGACTTGAGCGGGCTCCGCTCGAGCCTCGCTCCGGTCCATACCGTCTTCGCGTCGCCGCTCGTTCGATCGCTCGGGATCTTTCGGTTCTCTGGGCCACTGCCCGCACCGGTGGCGGGCGGGCCGCTCATATCGGATTCGTTCCGCGGGAAGACGCTCGCGTTCAGCTGCGCGTCGCAGCACTACGCCGTGACGGCAGACTCCGGCGCCCCGGCCACGGGGGTTCGGGTCGTCCTCTACCAACGTGCTCCGGACGGGTCGATCGCGTGCCCGGCCGCGGCCATCGGGCAACTCGACCTGTTCGATGTCAGTGCGCCAGGTACGATGGCGGTGCGCGGCGTTGCAACGGGTCCGGGCGGAGGTGCGGCGCTGGTCGACTACGCGATCAGTCACAACGTGGCGGACACGCAGGGTGTGGCGAACGCGACCGGCTTTGTGAGCGACGGACAACAGCGCCTCGATTTTCAGGTGACCGGGGCCCCAGGGTCCGACTTCCACTCCCCGAGCGCCACGATGCAGCTCGACGATTCCGCCGCGCATCTGCACGCGGTGCTGCACCATGCGGGGCAGATGGGCGTCGACACCTACAGTGACGACCTGGATCTCTCCGTCCAGCACGCCGCCGGGAGCGCCGAGCTGAAGGGCTCCGTCGGCTGGTTCAACACGTTCAGATCGTGGGATGAGATCGTTTCGCTCAACGAGGTGCCGTTTGCGAAGGTGGGGGGGAGCGTCGTACCGGAGGGCGAAGGGCCCACGATTACCCCTATCGGCGGGCCGCTCTTCCTCACAG
Source organism: Gemmatimonadota bacterium (assembly GCA_003222195.1). Lineage (GTDB taxonomy): Bacteria > Gemmatimonadota > Gemmatimonadetes > Gemmatimonadales > GWC2-71-9 > 20CM-2-65-7. The sequence continues at coordinate 44,904 of QHVB01000036.1, forward strand.
GCGAACAGCGTCAAGTCTTGCTCGACTTCGTGGGCGCGCCCGACTCCATCCGCGCTGGCCTTGCCGGCCTCCTCGGCGCTGGCGCGCGCCTCGTGTGGATCGCGCTGTAGAGACTGTACCGCCCATCTAATGCAGCTTTCGTCCCGGGAGATGCTGTCCGTTCTGATGTAGCACGAGGCCATCCGGCCGGAACGTCATCTGCGCGTCCACCACTTTCAGGAAAAACGTCGAGTCCGATTCGGCAAAGATCGGAAACCGCGGTTGGGCGGTTGCCTGCAGAAACAGATGCGCGCCAGCGCGGGTGACCGTGATGTGAAACGCCGGCGCCAGCTCGTATTCCCCCACATACCGAGCCAGGATCACTGAATCGACAGCGACTTCGGTATGCTGTTGCGGCGGCGGCCGCAGCGGGAACGTCTCGTCGAGCAGATGAAAGCCGACGTCGTCGACTCCAGAATTCAGATTGGACAGAACCACCACGCCGATCCGCCGAGCTGGATCGAAGCCGGTGAACGACCGGTAGCCGCCGGTCCCGCCGTTGTGCCACACGATGCCGCCGCTCGGCCGCGAAAGGATGTGCCAGGCGAGGCCGATCCGCATACCCGCGCTTCCGGCATTGCGCCGTGCCGTGTGCGCATCCCGCATGGCGCGGGAGAGCGGCCCCACAACTGTATCGAGATTCGCTGCGAGATAGGTGATCATGTCGCGTACCGTCGAGCGCAGGGCGCCCGCTCCCGCGAACGTGGGGAGGTCCCAGTTCGGTACGACCCTGCCGTCAATTTCGTGGCCAGGGGCGAGCCGCGCGCGCAGCGCCGGCGTGAGTGTAATCGCCGTCTCGTGCATGCCGAGCGGCCCGAGAATGCGCTGGCGGACTAACGCCTCGTAACTCGTCCCCGCTTTCAGGGCGAGCGCGTGGCCCAGCAGGCCCACGCCGAGGTTCGAGTACTCGTATTCCGCACCGACGTCACGCGTGAGCGCATAGCTCGACAGGAACGCGTACATCTGCTGCACGGTGTAATCGGCGTACGGATTCAGCGAATCCTTCGGCGTGAAGTTCGAGGGCATCCGCGGCAGGCCGGAGGACTGCGTGGCCAGGTCGAGCAGCGTGATCTGCTTGCCGTTGCGCGAAGGCACACGGACCGACGGCGGCAAGTACTTCGCGACCGGATCGTCGAGTCGCACTTCCCCGTGGTCCACCATATCCGCCAGGATCGATGCGGTGAACGTTTTTGTGATCGAGCCGATCTCGAATACGGCGGCCTGATCGACGCCTACCGCGATGATCCGGCGCGCGCCGGAGGGGTCCAACAGTCCCACCACGATCCCCTCACCATGCCTACCGGTGTCGGGAAACGTCTTCACCCGTGACTCGAGCAGCGCCCTAACAGCGGAGTCGGATGGCAGTGGCTGCTGCAGCGTGAGCAACAGCGCGAGGGCAGAGATGGAATGCATGCGCGAATTTAGTATCTTCTCGGCGCCGTGCTCGTCCCCAAGTTTTTCACCACCATCCAGGACTACAACCGGGAGCAATTTACCGGGGACCTGGTCGCCGGCGTCATCGTCGGCATCGTCGCGTTGCCGCTCGCGATTGCGTTCGCGATCGCGAGCGGGCTCAGTCCCGAGCGCGGACTCTATACCGCCATCGTCGCCGGTTTCCTCATCTCGCTGCTGGGCGGCTCGCGCGTCCAGATCGGGGGGCCGACGGGCGCGTTCGTGGTGATCGTGTCGGGAATCGTGCAGCAGCACGGCGTCGACGGGCTCGTCATCGCGACGCTCATGGCCGGCTTCATCCTCGTCGCCTTCGGCCTGCTCCGCCTCGGCGCCGCGATCAAGTTCATTCCCTACCCGGTGACGATCGGATTCACGAGCGGCATCGCGCTGATCATCTTCTCGAGCCAGATCCGTGACCTGCTCGGTCTCGAGATGCAGGCTGTGCCCTCGGCGTTCCTGCCGAAGTGGGACGCGTACGTCCACGCTTTTGAGACGGTCAACCCGTGGGCGTTGGTGGTCGCGGTTGCGACGCTGGCGATCATCACCGTCTGGCCGAGGATCTCGACGCGGATACCGGGCCCGTTTGTCGCGCTGATCGTCACCACGGCCCTCGCGCAGCTGCTGCACCTGCCGGTCGAGACGATTGGCGCGCGGTTCGGCGCGATCCACGCCGGCCTCCCGCAGCCGAGCATCCCGCATCTATCGATTCCGGTCATCCAGGCGCTCGCTGGACCGGCCTTCACGATCGCGCTGCTTGCCGCGGTCGAATCGCTGCTCTCGGCCGTTGTCGCGGACGGCATGATCGGGGGACGCCATCGCTCGAACATGGAGCTGGTGGCGCAGGGCGTGGCGAATATTGCGTCGCCGCTGTTCGGCGGGATGCCGGCGACCGGCGCGATCGCCCGCACGGCGACGAACGTGAAAAACGGGGGACGGACGCCGGTCGCCGGGATGACCCACGCCATCACACTGCTCCTGATCACGCTCTTCTTCGGGCGTTGGGCCGCGCTCATTCCCCTGGCGACGCTGGCCGCGATCCTGGTGGTCGTCGCCTTCCACATGAGCGAATGGCGGACGTTCATCTCCGAGTTTCGCGCCCCGAAGAGCGACGTCGCCGTGCTGCTCACGACCTTCCTGCTGACGGTCCTGGTGGACCTCACGGTCGCCATCGAGGTCGGCATCGTGCTCGCCGCCTTTCTCTTCATGCGGCGGATGGCGGAGGTGACGAACATCAGCGTCCTGACGCACGAGTTCACCGACCCCGTGGACGACTTCGAACATGATCCCAACGCGGTGCTCCGGCGGGCCATCCCCCAGGGCGTGCAGGTCTACGAGATCACGGGGCCGTTCTTCTTCGGCGCCGCCGAGATGTTCAAGGATCGGGTGGGGCGGATCGCGGGCAAGCCCAAGGTGCTGATCATCCGCATGCGGCACGTGCCCGCGATTGATTCGACGGGCCTGCACGCGCTGCGCGAGCTGGTGCACCGCAGCCGCAAGGAAGGGATGTTGGTGATTCTGTCCGACGTGCACGCGCAGCCGGTAGTCGCACTCGACCGGTCGGGATTGTACGACGAGCTCACGGAAGACAACATCCACGGCAACATCGACGACGCGCTCAATCGCGCGCGCCAGTATCTGGGGCTGGAGCCGGTCGAGCGGCCTGGGTTTGCGACGCCGACGGTCGCGCGGGAGTCGAAAGAACTACCGCCGCTGCACTGACCAGCGGCCCGTCTGCGTAAGGCCGGACTGCAGTCTGGTCGTATACGTGCCCGCGATCCTGTTGCCTTTCACCTCGCCGTTGAATGTCGTGAGCAGGCGCTCGCCCGTCTGGGGATCCGCGTAGGGGTCGAGGGTCCCGCTCACATGGCCGGCCTCGACGTGCACGAAACGAATCGTGAGCACATTCGGCGTTTGGCTCATCCCGCCCGCCGGCCCCGGCTGGTTCCATGGCACCAAGGCACGGCCGAACCCCTTCGGAACCATCACGACATCGCCGAACGCGGTGTCGCCGGCCGAGCGGAGCGCGAAGGTGATGCTGCCGCTGCGACCCGACTCCACGCTGCTGTATTCGCCGGCCCATTCGCCGGTCAGTGACGAGACGTCAGTCGCCGCGCCCACGACGGGCACGGCGGATCGGGACGCGCCGCACGCAGCGAGCGCGGGAAGCAGGAGCACGGTGAGAAACGTCCGAGAGCGCAACATGAGCACCTCGTGAATGAGAAATGCGTCGTTGCGCGTGACGGCGGCGCGCTGTGGCAGTCAGAAATATGTCCCCGCTCTTGCAGGCTCGCGAATCGCGACCGAGCTTAGGCGGCCATGTCGCTTCGCCGCCAACTCGGTGTCCCCGCTGTGACCGCGCTCGTCGTCGGGGAAGTCATTGCCATCGGCATCTTTCTCACACCCGCCGGCATGGCGCGATCGCTCGGCTCACCCTTCTGGCTACTCATCGTTTGGCTGCTCATGGGTGTCATGGCGCTCAGCGGGGCACTCTGTTACGGTGAGCTTGCGGCGCGTGCCCCCGACGCGGGTGGCGGATACGTCTACCTGCGCGAAGCCTACGGGGCGGGTGTGGCGTTCCTGTACGGCTGGAAATGCCTGCTCGTGATGGATCCGGGCATCACGGCCGCACTCGCGGCGGGACTCGCGAGCTACGTGGGGTACGCGGTGGGCGTCTCCGGCGTAGCGCTCAAATTCATCGCGATCGGGTCTATTCTGCTCATTGCGGCGGTGAACGTCGTGGGCCTGCGGCTCGGCTCCGGCCTCATGCAGGCGCTCACGGCGCTGAAGCTCGGTGCATTGGCACTCATCGCGGTGCTCGCATTCGTGCTGCGCGCCGGCAGCTGGTCGAACTTCATCCCCTTTGTCGCTCAGCACGCGGGCTCCGCTCCGCTCCCGGGTGCGTTCGCTCCAGCCCTTGTGGGCGCGTTTTTCGCTTTCGGTGGTTGGTGGGAAATCAGCAAGCTGGCGGGGGAAGCCCGGGATCCAGCGCGGACGCTGCCTCGAGCGCTCGCCCTTGGCGTTGCGATCGTCACCGTGATCTACATCGTCACGAGCGCAGTGTTTCTCTATCTGGTCCCGCTGGAGCGGGTGACCTCCGGCGAGACGTTCGCGGCGCAGGCAGGCGAGCTGCTGTTCGGGCCGGCGGGCGGTCGCGTCTTTGCATGGATCGTGATCGTCGCGGTGCTCGGTAGCCTGCTCGGGCTCCTCATGGCGCTGCCTCGCGTCTATTACGCGATGGCGCGCGATGGGGTGTTTTTCAAGGCGGTCGCGGAGGTCCATCCCCGCTTCAGCACGCCGGCCCGTGCGATTGCCATCCAGGCGGCGCTCGCGTCCGTCATTGTCGCATCGGGCGCGTTCAATCAGATCATCGCCTATTTCGTGTTCGTGACGGTGCTGTTCGTCGGCCTGACCGTGACTGGCCTTTTCCGCATCAGGCGGCGGGCCCCCGCCATCTCATACAGCACCTGGGGGTATCCCCTCACGCCGGTGCTGTTTCTCGCCCTGGTCGCGGTGCTGCTTGTCTTGCTCGGCGGCCACAATCCGTTGCAGGCGGCGCTTGGCGTCGGCATCGTCGCCCTCGGCGTGCCCGTGTATCTTATCGCTTTTCGTCGACGGACCACCCTGGAGCCCGTAGGATCCGATGACCTGGATTCGCACGATTCCGCTCACCGAGGCGGATGAGAAGCTGCGCTGGGCCGTAGAAGCCCAAAAAGCGCTCTATCCGAAGGAATACGCCACTCCCGTCCACCCGACTCCAGACGGGACATCCGGCATCGTCGCGTCACACAGTCTGATTCCCGACGCGCTCTATCATGCGTTCGCGACGTTCGGTGCCTTGCTGGCACCGGAGCTGCCGCTCACGCGACGGCAGCACGAGATGATCACCACGGTCGTCTCGGTCACCAATCGCTGTCGCTACTGAATAGAATCCCACGCAGAGTTTCTGCGTCGGATCACGCTCAATCAATCGCTCGTCGCGGCGCTGGAGGCGGACTACACCACGGCTCCGATCTCGGAACAAGAGCGCGTGATGTTGGACTATGTTGCCCAGATCACGCGGGACGCCACGCGGATCACTCCCACGCACCACCAGGAGCTGCGCCGAGTCGGGTTCGATGATCGAGCAATTCTGCAGATCACCCTGATTGCCTCGTGGTTCAACTACATCAATCGCGTCGCTGACGCCCTTGGGGTGGGGCGCGGGTGATTGTTCCCCGGCCGGGTATACAGCACCATGCCTGACAGCGCCACGGCGACGGTTGCCTGCCCGTTTTGCGAAACACTCAACCGCGTGGACCTCTCGCGACTCGACCAGCATCCGAAATGCGGCAATTGTGGGCGACCGATCCTGCTCGACCGGCCTCTCGCGGTCGCGGACGCCAACTTCGCGCAAATCACGACTGATACCACGGTGCCGGTGGTGGTCGACTTCTATGCCGATTGGTGTGGCCCGTGCAAGATGATGGCCCCGCTGCTGGATGACGTGGCGCACCGCCGCGCGGGCGAGCTGCTGGTGCTGAAGCTCGACACCGATCGCAACCCCGTCACGCAACAGCGCTTTGGGGTGCGGGGGATTCCTACGCTGATAGCGTTTCGCGGCGGGAAGGAAGTGGCGCGTCGAGTCGGTGCGGTCCCGCCGGCCGAGCTTGACGCGTTCCTGAGCGGGATCTAGCTCTTTCCAGCGAGTTGGCGCAGCACGTACTCCAGAATCCCGCCGTGCTTGTAGTACAGCAGCTCCTGCGGCGTATCGATACGGACCAGCGCCTTGAAGCTCGTGACCTTGCCCTCATCGGACGTCGCGGTGACGGTCAGCTCTTTCGGCATGTCACTCAGGCCAGGAATGTCGAAGCGCTCTTTCCCCGAGAGGCCGAGTGTGTCGGCATTCTGACCCGGCGCGAACTGCAGCGGCAGGATCCCCATCCCGACCAGATTCGAGCGATGGATGCGCTCGAAGCTCTCGGCGATGACGGCGCGCACGCCCAGGAGTCGCGGGCCTTTCGCCGCCCAGTCGCGTGACGATCCCGCGCCGTACTCTTTTCCCGCGAGGACAATCAGCGGTGTACCCTCAGCAGCGTACTTGAGCGACGCGTCGAAGATCGTCATCCCCTCACCATCCGGGAGGTGGACCGTGAACGGTCCTTCGGTGCCCGGAGCGAGGAGGTTCTTGAGTCGCACGTTGGCGAACGTACCGCGGACCATCACTTCGTGATTACCGCGGCGCGCGCCATAGGAGTTGAAGTCGAGCGGCTGCACGCCAAGACTGACCAGATACTGACCGGCGGGACTCGTCTTGCGAATCGATCCGGCGGGAGAGATGTGATCGGTCGTGATGCTGTCCCCCAAGAGGCAGAGCACGCGCGCGCCGCGGATGTCGCGCACCGGTGCAGGCTCGACCGGCATGCCGTCGAAGTACGGTGCTCGGCGGATGTATGTGGACGTGGGCTCCCACGCGAAGCGATCGCCTTCCGGCACGGGCAAGCCGCGCCAGCGCTCGTCACCGTCGAACACCTGTGCGTAGCTCTTGCGGAACATCGCCGACTTGATCGAGCGAGCGATGACCTCGGCCACTTCTTTGCTCGAAGGCCAGATGTCGCGCAGGAACACGGGCCCGTCGATGCCGATGCCGAGCGGCTCGGTGTGGAAGTCGATATCGATGCGGCCCGCGAGCGCGTACGCCACGACCAGCGGCGGCGAGGCGAGGTAGTTGGCGCGCACTTCCTGTTGAATCCGGCCCTCGAAGTTGCGATTCCCCGAGAGCACCGAGCAGACGACGAGGTCGCACTCCGCGATCGCGGTGGACACGGCCTCTGGCAGCGGCCCGGAGTTGCCAATGCACGTCGTGCAGCCATAGCCGACGAGGTGAAAGCGCAGCGTCTCGAGCGGCTTCATGAGATCCGCCAACTCGAGATAGTCCGTGACCACTTTGGAGCCGGGGGCGAGGCTCGTCTTGACCCACGGCTTCGAGCGCAGGCCGCGATCGACCGCTTTCTTGGCCATGAGCGCCGCCGCGATCATGACAGAGGGGTTTGAGGTATTGGTGCAGCTCGTGATCGCGGCGATCACCACCGAGCCGTGATGCAGCACGCAGTCCTGGTTGTCGATGCGAAGTGTAGCCTTGGACGGTTTGGCGGGAGGTGCCGCGACCGCGGCGGCTGGGTGGCCGCCTTCGCCCTCCCAGCGTCCCATGGCGTTCACCGCCGGCACCGGCGCTGGCCTCATCAGCGTCGGCAACGCCTCCGCAAACTTGCGCGGCACTTCCCCCAGTCCCACGCGATCCTGCGGCCGGCGCGGCCCCGCCATGCTGGATTCAACGGTCGCCAGGTTCAACTCGAGCGTGTCACTGTAGACCGGCTCGGCGGCCTCGGGCGTATGGAAGAGGCCCTGCTCCTTCATGTAGGCCTCGACCAGCTGCACGTGCTCGGCCGGGCGGCCCGTGAACTCGAGATAGCGCAGGGTCTCCTGATCGACCGGGAAAATGCCGATGGTGGCGCCGTACTCGGGGGCCATGTTCCCGATCGTCGCGCGATCGGCCAGCGGCAGCGTAGACACACCTGGGCCGAAGAACTCGACGAACTTTCCCACGACCCCTTTGGCGCGAAGCATCTGCGTAACGGTCAGTACGAGATCGGTCGCCGTCGCGCCCTCGGTGAGGCGCCCGCTCAGTCGGAATCCAACGACCTGCGGAATGAGCATCGAGACGGGCTGGCCGAGCATGGCGGCTTCGGCTTCGATGCCTCCGACGCCCCAACCCACGACGCCGAGCCCGTTGATCATCGTCGTATGAGAATCGGTCCCGACCAGTGTATCGGGATATGCTTGGGCAGGACCGTCCGACCGTCCGACCGCCCGACCATCCGACGTAAACACCACGCGCGCGAGGTACTCGAGGTTGACCTGGTGTACGATCCCCGTGTCGGGCGGCACGACCTTGAAGCCCGAGAAGGCTTTTTGCGCCCAGCGCAGCAACGCGTAGCGCTCACGGTTGCGCTGGAACTCGAGGTCCGCATTGACCTGGAAGGCGCGGGGCGTGCCGAACTCGTCCACGATCACCGAGTGGTCGATCACGAGCTCGGCGGGGAGCAACGGATTCACGCGCTTCGGGTCGCCGCCCATCTGCACCATCGCGTCACGCATGGCGGCGAGATCCACGACCGCGGGGACGCCCGTGAAGTCTTGCAGCAGGACGCGCGCAGGCATGAATGCAATTTCTTCGTCCGGCACCTTCCGGGGGTCCCAGCGCGCCAGGTTCTCGAGATCTTCGGGCCGGACGACGCGCCCATCTTCGCGGCGCAGCAGGTTTTCGAGCAGGATCTTCAGCGAGTAGGGGAGTTTGGCGATGGACAGTCCACGGCGCTCGAGCGCGTCGAGGCGGTAGATCTCGTACGCCCGCCCGCCCGCCTTCAGCGTGGCGCGGCTCCCGAAACTGTTTCCACTCATTGCGGCAGTACCTTCACAGCGACGACGAAATACTCGGTTTCGCCGAAGCAGGTCGTGGGAACTCCCTTGTGTTGCTGATAGGTCAGCGCGACGCGCCTGCCCAGCGAATGATTGATGTACTCCGCGACCTGGTCATCCCGCACGGTGAAATAGAACTTCTCCGGGTTGGTCCCGGGCATCGATACCATCGCCAGCTCACCTTCCCACGTTTTGCAGAGCCACCCCTTGTTGGAGAACTTCTGCACGAAGCCGGCGCGCTCGCCTTCGGAATAGCTCCAATTGAGTGCCGACCACGTGTACAGCGCAAAAACCAGGATGGGCGTGAGAAGGATCCCGGCGATGATGAGCTTGCGCTTGCGCGTGAGCTGGAAATTGAAATCGAAATTCACGAGCGGGAATCTACTTCGTACGTTTCGGTCCGATAAGGCGTGAAGCCGCGTGCGAGGTAGTTCGGCAGGGCGTTGGGATGATCCAGCGTGCACGTGTGCAGCCATACGCGGTTTGGCTCCAGCGCCCAGGCGTCGCGCACCGCGGTGGACAGCAGATGTTTCCCGAAGCCACGTCCGAATTCGCGGGCCACGATCCCGAAATACGCGATCTCGACGGAGTCGTCCTCGGCGACGCGGCGCAGCTCGTACCATCCCGCGAGATCAGCCTGCTGTGCTCCGGCGATTCGGGTCGCGACAAACAGCTGAATGCCGGGGTCGGCGAGATGCTTCGTGATCTGCTCGTCCGACCAATCCCAGCGGTCGAACCAGTGAAAGGCTTCCCCGACGGTGCGATAGCACATGCGGTAGAGGTCCGGCGAGGGCTGCGGAGCACGCGCGATCGCGATGTTCGGGAAATCCCCGAATGCGGCCTTGAATTGCGTGGGCTCCTTGAGCTCCAGGTATGTGCGAGTTGCTTGCATGACCGAGAATCTAGGTGTCTGGTGTCAGGTGTCTGGTGTCAGTAGACACCACCTAGGCACCTGACACCCGGCACCTGACACCGTAGTTTTGTCCCAATGACCTTCAACAAAATGGGCACCCTGCCCCTCCCGCTCGCGCTCCACCTCGCAACGTACACCGTGATCGGTTTGTTCTGCGCCTTCGCCGGCAGCCTCAACTTGATCGATCCCACAAAGATCTTCCCCAACGCCGTCATTTTCCTCGGCCTGGCAGGATTCAGCTGGGGATACGTGTTCGGCATTCTCATGGCGCGAAAGGAAGTGCTGGCTTTAGGACTGCTTGCCAGCATCGGCTACATCGTGGCGGGCATATGGCAGCTTGGCCCGCATTGGGCGCTGGGTGCGTTGCTCCTCGCGATCGGGGTCTACGGCCTGGCCGCACTCGCGTTGTACCGCCGGCAAATTCTCGAAGCCTAGCCGATCATGTTTTCGCGGACCGGAGCGGCCGGCAGCTCCACCACAAACCTGGCCCCGCCGAGGGTCTCGGAGTCCTCCAGCCAAATCCTGCCGCCGACCTCCGCCACCACACGCTGACAAATCGATAATCCCAGTCCCGACCCCTCGTCGGGACTCTTCGTTGTGAAGAATGGATCGAAGATGCGGCTGCGCACTTCCACCGGCACGCCCGGTCCTGAATCCTCGACGGTCAGGCGGACCCAGTCGTTGCGGGCTTCGGTCGCGAGCTCGATCACCGCCTTGGGGCGGCCGCGCACGGCGTGTTCGGCGTTGGTCATGAGATTGATGACGACCTGCTGGAGCTCCTGGCCGAGCCCTAACACCGCCTCGGCCGCCTGGTCCATGCGCGTGCGCACTTCGATGTTGTCCGCTCGCAGCACGCGCTGGCGGATCTCGGCGACGTCGCGGACCAGCTCGTTCAACTGGATGCGCACCGGCGTGAGGTCGGCCCGGCGTGCCAACCGCAGCAGGCTGCGCACAATGCGAGCCGCGCGATCGACTTCGCGCACGATCGTGGCGGCCGCGGTGCTGGCCTCTTCGTCCTTGGTCGAGCGCCCCAGGAGCTCGGCCTCCATGCGGATCGCGGCGAGCGGATTGTTGACCTCGTGCGCGACGCCGCTCGCGATTTCGCCGACCGTCGCGAGCTTCTCGCGCGCAATCAGCTCGCGCTGGGCGCGCAGCTCGTCGGTCCGGTCATAGAGCGCGACGAGCAGATCCTGCGATCCGAGGCCGCGCAGATCCGTCACCGTGCAATCACAAATGCGGCGATCGCCGGAGTCTTGCGTGACGAGCACGCGGCCATGCCATGGCTGCCCTTCCTGACGGCCGGTCAACACGAGTCGCACGGTGAGCCCGCTTGGCGAGAGCCCGAGCTTTTCGAGATGGCGCCCGACCGCCGCGTCTGTGGACTCCAGCCCGAAGACCTGCATTGCCGCCCCGTTCAGCTGTCGCACCGTCCCTGCTGTATCCACCAGCGCCATCGGCAAAGGACTCGCGTCGACCATCGCCCGTGCCCGGTCCGCGGCGGCGCGGGTCGCAGCGACGGCTTCGGAAAGCTCTATGCCCCCCGCGATGTGAGCGGCCACGGCAGACACGTACTGGAGCTCGTGCAGGCTGAACGGTGGCGGGTCCGGCGCGTCCGACTTCCGATACCGCAGCAGCCCGACCGCGCCGACCGTTCCCTGCGAAATGCGCAGCGGTGCGATGAGCGCGGCGCGCACTCCCTCGGCCAGCCTCTTTGCGACGGGGCTCGCATCGGCATCCGCGCGCAAATCCGCCGTAATCATCGCCTCACCGGTCCGCACGACTCGACCGGTTGTGCTGTTCTCGAGGCCGAGGATCAGGCCCTCCCCTGCCGCGGCCTCGCCCAGCGCAGGGGACACCCGCAGGTGCTCGCCGTCCGGTTGTTTTAACGCGACGAAGGCGCCCTGCGCTTCGACTAGCTCCATCAGGCTTTGGAGTGTGTATCGCAAGAGCAGCTGCGTCTCCGGTGCCGCCAGCAGCCAGCGGGCCAACTCGACGACGAAGCTGCCGAGCCGCCGCTCGCGCTCGAGGGCCGCGCGCCGTCCCACCATCACTGCCAGCCGCGACGAAAACTCGATCGCCGCCTCGAGCTCCGAGACGGGGAGCGACGCCGGCGAGACTGACTTCGACGTGCCGTCCTTCCGGGTCGCGCCACTCCGCGCTCATGCTGCGTCCGGACCGGTCGTCGGCGCCCGCGGCTACCGAGCTGCTTTCGTTGACGCCGCGATAGCGAATCGACACGCGCGCCCCGCCTGCCCAGTCGCTGAGGATACCAGCGGCGGCGCGCCAAAAGTCCCCCGAGCGTTTCGCCTCGCTCGCTTCCCGAAGCAGCGCCTGGAGAGCATCTCGCATGCGGGCTCGAATATATGGGGCTTGGGGCTCGGGGGCTGGGTGCTGGGGAACCACGTGGCGTTGTGAAGGCATGAGTACTGATCTCAGTTTGGTGGACGGCGAGCCCACCAAATCGGAGGCATTAGGGCCTCCCGCAGCATTTCCGGTCGATGCAGAGCTACTGGACGCTTATTCGCGTGCGGTGAGCGGGGTTGTCGAGCTTGCCGCGCCTGCCGTCGTCAGTGTCGAAGTTCAGCACCGCCGCCGCGGCGGTGCGGGAGGCGGTTCCGGATTCGTCTTTACGCCCGATGGATTCATTCTCACCAATAGCCATGTCGCCCACGGTGCGAGCAAAACCGAGATCGCGTTCGCGGACGGCCGGCGCCTCCGCGCCGAGCTGGTGGGCGACGATCCCGACACCGACCTCGCGGTGCTGCGAGTCGATGCCTCGTCACTCCTCGCGGTGCCGCTCGGCGACTCGGGGGCCTTACGCGTGGGGCAGGTGGTCATCGCGATCGGCAACCCGCTCGGGTTTCAGAGCACCGTCACGGCCGGCGTCGTCAGTGCGCTGGGCCGGTCGTTCCGCTCCGTCTCCGGACGCCTGATCGACAATGTGATCCAGACCGACGCCGCACTGAATCCGGGGAACTCGGGTGGTCCCTTGCTCGATTCGCGCGGCAACGTGATCGGCGTCAACACGGCGGTCATCCTGCCGGCGCAGGGCATCTGCTTCGCCGTCGCGGTGAACACGGTGAAGCTCGTCGTCGGGCACCTCATCGCGCACGGCCATGTGCGCCGCGCGCGGATCGGGGTGGGCGGGCAGAATGTGTCGCTGCCGCGCCTCGCGGTGCGCGCGCATCGCCTCATGCAGCCGAGCGGCGTGTTGATCACGACGGTAGAGACCGGCAGCCCGGCGGATCGGGCAGGACTCCAGCCGGGCGACATCGTCGTCGCGTTCGATGGCCAACCGGTGCATGGCATCGATGATCTCCATCGGCTGCTCACCGGCGAGCGCATCGGCGCCACGACCACGGTGGCAGCGGTTCGCAAAGCAGAACGTCTCGAGCTGCCAATTACCGCTACGGAGAGCGCAAAACCGAAGCCGTGACGCGCTTGTGACAGCGCGGCAGTTGACCGGCGACGGCCCTCGTACCTACCTTGGTGCCATGACGAAGTGCGCCTGCAATCCGAAGATGCTCCTCACCGGGAACCATTTGGGGGAGGCGGGCGCTAGCTAACGCGATGGGTTTAGTCGCAAACGCACAGAACGGCCCGCCCCACGATGGAGCGGGCCGTTTTGTTGCGCAGCTTCAACGAAGGAGATGGAATGAAGAGGCATTACCTGCTGGCAAGTGACTTCGATCAAACGTTGAGCTTCAACGACTCCGGCCTCGTGTTGAGCGAGATGCTGGGGATCAATAGTTTTCGCGAGCGCGTCGCCGCGCTTGCGCAGCTCAATCTGGTGCAACAGGGCGCCGAGCTGGCGTACCTGCTTGCCCACGATCCCGATTTTCGCCGCGTGACCCGCAAGGACCTGCTGGCCGTGGGCCGGCGCGTGCGGCTCAAGCGGAATGTCGAGCTGCTCGGCCGGATGCTCGCGCAGGGAATCGACGGACACCGCTTCGATTTCTACGTGATCTCGGCGGCTCCCGAGGAGGTCGTGCTGTCAGCCCTCGAGGGCATCGTCCCGGCCGATCACGTCGTGGGCACCCGCTTTCAGTTCCAGGAAGACAGCGGTCAAATCGGCTCGCTCCTGCGGGTCGCCGCCGGCTACGGCAAGGTCGCCGCGGTCGAAGAGATCCGCGCGCGGCATGTCGTCCCACGCGATCAGGTGATTTATGTCGGCGACGGGCAGTCGGACATTCCGGTGATGCTGCACGTCAATCGCGGCGAGGGCTTCACGATCGCCGCGTCGGAGGCGCGGGAAATCGCGCAGATCGCCAAGCGCACGGTCATCAGCGACGACGCGCTGTCGGTGCTCGTGCCGCTGCTCGAGGAGATCGCCGGGTTCGGTCCGAGCCAGATCCGCGCGCTGTTCGAGGATCAGGGGCTCGTGATTCAGGAGTGGGACCGCGTGCGGACCGATTGGCTGACGATCCGCGACGGTGCCGGCGACGGCGTCATCCGGCTGGACGCCGCCGCCAGCGCCTAGCTACCCGCGAATCGCGCCGAGGAATCGCCCCGGACTCGGTTCATAGCCCGGGAAGACGGCCCCAAGATCGGTCGCGCCGAGGTGACGCACGAGGATTTCGCCGAACAGATCGCGGAAATCGGTCGTGACGGCGACGTCGCGTCCCTCGAAGCGTTGCTCGACGCTGAGCCCCGGCCAACGCCCCAGCACCCGACCACCGTTCACGGGTCCACCGAGCGCGAGCATCGCGGTCGCGTGGCCGTGATCGGTGCCGCTGTTGCCGTTCTCGTGGATCGTTCGGCCGAACTCCGACATCGTGAGGACGACGACGTTGCGCATGCGGTCGCCGAGATCCTTGTCGAACGCGGCCAGCGCCAGGCCCAGCTCGCGCAGCCGCGCGGCCAGCTGGCCTTCGCTCGAGCCCTGATTCACGTGCGTGTCCCAGCCGCTGCAATCGGCGAAGGCGATCTCCAGCCCGACGTCGGCTTTGATCAACTGCGCGATTTGCAGCAGGGTCTTGCCGAGCCGGCCCGGCGGATACTCGACGCCATTGTCGGGCCGGTACTGCGTGGGATCGGCGCGCTTCAACATCTGGACCGCTTCGAACCCCTCGCGCGACGACGACGCCAGCAAACCCGTGCCCGCGCCGTCGTACAGTTCTTCGAAGGCGCGTGTCAAACGATCGCGCGCCGCTTCCTGCGGAACGCGTAGCCCGAACGCCTGGAGGTCGTCGATCGCAAGCGACGGGGCGCTGCCGGCGAGTGCGCGCGGCAGCTGGGGACCGAACGCGACCGCGCGGAACGGCGTATCGGCGTGCTCGCGGTCGTGCTGGCAGTAGCGATTCGCCCAGCCGTCCGCGGTGCTCTTCACCCCGGGCGTCCCTGTTTCCATGTAGTCCTGCGCGTCGAAGTGACTGCGCGTCGCATCGGGCGAGCCAATCGCGTGAATCGCGGCGAGGCTTTTGTTGTCCCACAGCGCTTTCAGCGGCGCCAGACTCGGATGCAGCCCGAAATGACCGTCGAGATCGACGACATCCGTCGCGGGAATGGCGATGCGCGGGCGCTCCTGGTAATACGCCGGCTCGCCGTGCGGCACGATCATGTTCAGGCCGTCGACCGCGCCGCGCTGAAACAGGCATACCAGGATCGGACGGTCGGACGGTCTGACCGTCGGACGGCGAGAGGCAAACGCCGCGCGGGCCAGGAACAGGGGATCGAGCCCCAGGCTCACCAGCGCGAGTCCACCAGCCCTGACAAACACGCGTCGCGAGATCGTCATTGTCTTTGAAAATCAGGTCCGCCCAAGGCCAGACCCACAGCCAGGGTGCGTGCCTGCTCCGGATCGTTGATATCTGCCAACTGCTCGAGAATGACGCTTTTCGTATGAGCGGACATGGTGCCACCGAGCAGTTTCTGGTCGATCGCCTCCACGAGCTGCGAGTGATCGGGGACAGTGGGAATGCTGGAGCACTGCTTCGCCAGCATCAGTGCCGCATTCATGCGGGCGAGCAGCGCCCCGCTGTTCACCCAGTGCGCCTCCGTCTCCGCATACCCTGTCGGCGCCGGCTGCTGATACAGCGGCTCGCCGAGCCTGCCGACCAGCTGCGCAAGGCGCGGCGTCGAGTCGGGCTCGATGCCGGCCGCACGCACCGCGCTCACGACGAACTCGAGCGGCGTCTTCACCTTCGCACGAACCACCTGCGGGGCCCAGAAATCGGGAGACGTGAAGATGGCGCGCAACACCGCGCGGATGTCTCCGTGCGTCTTCTGCCACGCCGCCACCGCCGCATCCACGCAGCCATCGGGCGGCTCATCCGCCACGAATCGCGCGCACAGCTTCGCGCTCACGTGGTGCATCGTCGCGTGTTGGCTGGCCAGGAATTTGAGCAACCGGACGCCTTCATCCTCGCCGTCACTCTCGAACTTCTGGCCGAGCACGACCTTGTCACCTTGATCGTGTGCCCAATCGTGGTAGGAGAATCCCGCGCCGCGCTCCGGAGGCTGAATGCTCCAGCCGGTGAAGATACGCGCCACGTTGATGACGTCCTGTTGCGTGTAGCCGCCGTCGACGCCGAGCGTGTGAAGCTCCATTAACTCGCGCGCGTAATTCTCGTTGATGCCGGTGGGCTGGCGCCGCCGCCGCTCTTCGTTCATCTCGTTCATCCCAAACCGCGGCCGGCGGAACGGCGACATCATTGGCCGCGGCGGCGCGGAGCCCGGCGCCACGCTCTGCGCATTATCCAGATAAAAGAGCATGGCGGGGCTGCGCGCCGTCGCGATGAGCAAGTCCTCGAAGCGCCCGAGTGCGCGCGGCCGGATCGTTTCCTCTATATACGAAGGCAAGAGGAACCGATCGGCCCCCTTCCCGACGAAGACGTTGAAGTGGTTCGTCCAGAAATCGACCATCACCTCGCGCAGCTGCCGCTCCGACACCGCGGCCCGGACGATCGCGAGTTGCTGGAGCTGGCCGCCCAAATCGCGAAACTCTCGCATCGGGCCAACGGTATCCAAGTTCGTCGTGTCCCCGGCCTTCATTTCGCGTTGCAGGCGTTGCCGCTCGAGCTGCGCGGTGCGAAAACGCTCAGCGAGGTCACCGCGATCGTAGTGGAGGATCTTGAATTCATGCTCACGCTGTGCGAGACGGGAGTCCGAAATGTGGTCGGCGTCGAGCTGCTGCTCGATCCAGCGCATGACGCCGACCTTGGCGACGCTGTCGGCTTCGCGGGGACGGGCGCCGTACGCCAGCCGATTCAGGGCATGAAATGCCGAATCGCGCGCGGTGAGGCCCGGACCGGGAGCTTGCGCGGTCAGCAAACAGACAGCGGCAACGATGGATAGCATGTGTCTGGTCTGACGTCCTTCCCCAGGCCAAGTTAATGCTCATGGGCAAACGGCGGCTGTATCGTGCGGCACGCGCCGCTCAGGGGGCCAGCCCCGACGCGCCGCCCACCTGGGGCGAGCGGCTCGCCGCCTTGAAACACGTCCCCCCGCTCGTGCGGCTCGTCTATCAAACGCACCGCGGCTACACGATCTCCATCCTGCTGCTGCGGGCGATTCGGTCGTTCATCCCCGTCGCCGTCCTCTGGATCGGCAAGCTCATCATCGATGCGGTCATCGCGGGCGTCGCCACCGTCCGGGCCGGCGGGCTCCCCGACTGGTGGCATCTCGCCGTGCTCATCGCGCTGGAGCTCGGCATCGCGGTCGTGGGCGAAGGACTCGCCCGCCTCTCGTCACTGCTCGAGAGCCTGCTCGGGGACCTGTTCGCGAACCGGCTGAGCGTCCGGTTGATGCGCCACGCCGCGACGCTCGATCTCGCACAATTCGAAGACCCCGAGATCTACGATCATCTGGAGCGGGCGCGCCGCCAGACCGTCGGACGCATCGGCCTGTTCACGCTCCTGCTCGGAACGGCACAAGACCTCGTCACACTGATCGCCCTGGCGAGCGTGCTGCTCGTGCAGCTGCCGTGGCTGCTGTTACTGCTGACGGTCGCGGTGCTGCCGGCCTTCCTCGGCGAGGCGCATTTCGCTTCGCTGGGCTACTCGCTCCTCTTCAGGTGGACGCCGGAGCGGCGGTTGCTCGACTACCTGCGCTACATGGGAGCCTCGGACGAGTCGGCCAAAGAGGTGAAGCTGTTCGGCCTGTCGGACTTTTTGGTGAGTCGCTACGCCGACCTGTCCGAGAAGTTTTACCAGGAGAACAAGCAGCTGTCGATTCGGCGCAACATCGTCTCGACGCTGCTGGTCACGCTCGGCACACTGGGCTATTACGGCGCCTACGTGGTGATCATCTATCGCACCGTGCTCGGCGTGTTCTCGATCGGCACACTGACATTCCTGGCCGGCTCGTTCCGTCAGAGCAGAAGCCTGATCCAGAGCGTGCTGATCTCGCTCTCATCGATTTACGAACAGAGCCTCTACCTGAGCGACTTGTTCACGTTCTTCGACGTGCAGCCGACCGTCACCTCGAAGCCGGGCGCCCGCGCCGTGCCGAAGCCGATCGTGTCGGGATTCCGGTTCGAGAACGTCGGCTTCCGCTATCCCGGCTCGCAGCGCTGGGCGGTGCGCGGTCTCACGTTCGCGTTCGAGCCGCACGAGCGCGTCGCGCTGGTCGGAGAAAACGGAGCGGGGAAGACGACGTTGGTAAAGCTGCTGGCGCGGCTGTACGATCCCGACGAGGGCCGCGTGTTACTCGACGGTGTCGACCTGCGCGACTACGACCTGGAGAGCCTCCGCAGGAACATCGGCATCATCTTCCAGGATTTCGTCCGCTACGACTTCATCCTGCGCGAGAACATCGGCGTCAGTCAGATCGAGGCGCTCGGCGACGAGGCCCGCATTCGCGAAGCCGCGCAGCGCAGCCTGGCGGACTCTGTCGTGCAGCGCGTCCCGCAGGGCTACGACCAGATGCTGGGGAAGCGCTTCGACAACGGCGTCGAGCTGTCGGGCGGCGAGTGGCAGAAAGTGGCGCTGGCGCGCGCGTACATGCGCGACGCCCAGGTCCTGATTCTGGACGAACCCACGGCTGCGCTCGACGCGCGCGCCGAGTACGAGGTCTTCTTACGCTTCGCCGAGCTGACGAAGGGCCGGATGGCGGTCTTGATCTCGCACCGCTTTTCGACGGTGCGGATGGCCGATCGCATCCTCGTCCTGAAGAGCGGCGAGCTGGTGGACGACGGCACGCACGACGACCTGGTCGCGCGCGGCGGACTCTACGCCGAGCTGTTCAGTCTTCAGGCGGCGGGGTACCGCTAGTCGGCGGAGCAGGACGCACGTTCCCGCCGTCCGCTACGAACTTCCAACTGCCATCCGCCTGCCGGCGCCAAATCGTCAGATATTTGCTGTAGTGGTTCAGGCTCGCGATTTTGGCCTCACCCACCGTACAGCCGAGATCTCCGGATGGAGCGAGCTGCGCGGCCAAGGGCCACCATTCGAGCACCGCGCCCGCCGGGAAGCCGTCGAATCCGGCCCCGATCGCCTCCCGCCCTTCGGTGATTTGCGCTCCCCCACCGAACGAAATCGCCTGCTCGGCTGCATAAGTCAGGAATGCGGTCTTCGCACCGCTCGTCACCGATAGCGCCGCGAAGGCGGAGTCGGCGCGCATCAGCTCACGCGTGTCGGCTCGCCCGCGCACCTGTGCGCTGAGATCGCCGCGTGGAGGTGTAAGCGCAGCGGAATCGGTGATCGCGACTGGGCGCGTGGCCGCGTAGGCCGCGAGCCGCCAGACGCCGCCTTGCTTCTGCCAGCACGCGAGATACTTGCCGCGCGTTCGGTCGACCCTCGTCCAGCCGTACGAGTAGCCCAGCCGGCCGTCGGCGGAGACGTCGGCGAACGCCGGCGACCACGTCAGCTGCATGAGGGAGTCAGCGCGGGCGAGGAACGAGCGAATCTGCTTGCTGCCGCGGAGCAGCGGGGCACCAGGATACAGGTAGGCTGCGTCATCCGTCAGTGCCGGCACAAAGCCTAGCAGGATCCCGGAGGCGGCAGTCTTGTCCGAAAGCGACCGGTCAGCGGCGAGCAGCGCGTTACGATCGGACGCCCGGTCGCCGGACACGAGGAACAGCGTGACACCGAGCAGCAGAGCGCGCATGGGTGACCTCCCGGCCGACAATCTGGTCGCGGCGCTGGAACCGGCGTAGAGCCGCCGCGTTACGGCTTTGTGAAGTTCACACGATTCTGACGGCGTCGCTCCCCCGCGTCTCGTCTGGGTCCCCTACCATGCTACCATGAGGCTCGTGAAGCGCGCATTGATCGTGTTTGGAGCCTGGTCTGCGGTGGCGCTGCTTTTCTCGATTCAGATGCATTTCCAGACCACGCCGGGCGACGAGCCGCACCCCTGGGGCTGGATCCTTGCGTGGCAATTCACGGGGTGGTGGAGCTGGGCGCTGTTCACGGCACCGGTGTGCGCCTTTGCCGCCTGGGCAGTGCGCATTCGTCGACCGGTACTCGTCATCGCGGCACACGTTCCCATGGCCCTCTTCACCGCGGTCGCGTGCGCCGGCTTCGAGGGCGGCCTGAAATGGGCCCTCGGGTTGTGGCGCACGCCACACACGTTCCTCTCCGGTGTGGGGGACGGCATCGCGATCTGGTGGACGTTCAACGTGCTGGTGTACGCCATGGTCGCGGGCCTCTACCACGCCTGGCGCGCCACGCGTCTCGAAATGCAGCTCGTGCAGGCGCGGCTCGACGCGCTCGTAGGCCAGCTGCAGCCGCACTTTCTGTTCAACACGCTGCACACGATCTCCGCGTTCGTCCTGGAGGACCCGAAGCAGGCGAATCGTATGATCACCCGGCTTTCGGAGCTGCTGCGGCAATCGTTTAACCGGGAGCGCGGTCCGCTCGTCACACTCGAGCAGGAGCTCGAGCTGCTCGATCACTATGTCGCCATTCAAGAAGCGCGCTTCGGCGACCGGCTGCGGGTGACGTTCCGGGTCGATCCGCGCGCCGCGTCCGCCGTGGTCCCGACGTTCATGCTGCAGCCGCTGGTCGAGAACGCGATCCGCCACGGGGTGGATCCGAACGGACGCGTTGCGGAAATCGAGATCGCCGCGACGCGTCAAGGGGATCGGCTCCATCTCGCGGTTCGCGATAATGGCCCAGGTCTCAATTCCGAGCGAAAAGGTCGCAACGGCGGCGGGGTGGGGATCGCGAACACGCGCGCTCGCCTCCTGGAACTGTACGGAGCGAGTCATCGCTTCGAGCTGACCAACGCGCCGCCGCCGGGCGGCGCAGTGGCCACGATCGAGATTCCGTACTCCGATCATGCGCGCGATTATCGTTGACGACGAGGCGCCGGCGCGGCGACGGCTCCGCGGCGTCCTGCAGCAGATCGACAGCGTCACACGCATCGATGAGTGCGCCAACGGCCGTGACGCCGTCGAGCTGCTACGCCGTGGGGCGCCCGACCTGGTCTTCCTGGACATCCAGATGCCCGACCTCGACGGTTTCGCGGTGGCCGCGGCCGCGAGTCACGAGCGCCCCCCGGCGATCATCTTCGTCACCGCCTTCGACGAGCACGCCGTGCGCGCATTCGAGATCCAGGCGTTCGACTATCTCCTGAAGCCGTTCGATGATGAGCGCATCGTCGCGACGGTGAAGCGAGCGGCCGATTTTCTCGACTGGATCAGACGCGAAGGCGTGCCCGGCTCGGCGGACCCCGTGCTCAGCGGCTTCGGCGACGTGACGGTCGACTTTGCCCGCCATCAGGTGCGGCGCGCGGGCAAGATGGCGGAGCTGCGTCCGAAGGAGTACGCGCTGCTCGTCGCGCTGCTCAAGCGCGGCGGGCGCGTCGCCAGCCGGCTCGAGCTGCTGCGGGAAGTCTGGGGGTATGCGGAGGACGTGATGAGCCGCACGGTGGACACGCACGTGGCGATGCTGCGGCGCAAGCTGGAGCACGATCCCGCGCACCCGCGCCACATCGTCACCGTGCGGACATTCGGGTACCGGATCGAGCGCTAGCGAAACAACAACCGGTCGGCGATCCGCTCCGCGATCGCCGCGGGTTCACCGCTGGAGCGATTCGTCAGGACGATGATGGTGAGCCGGCGGCGCGGGAAGCGTTGGATCGCGTTGCGGAATCCGCTCGTTTCGCCGGTGTGACGCCAGCGCTTCTCGCCGCGGTAACTATCCACGAACCAGCCGAAGCCGTACTGCGTCTCTGCGCCAGCGGGCAGCTGAGGCGGCGTTGTGGCGAGGTCCAATGTGGCTGAATCGACCAGCTCCGCCCCGTACAGCGCCAGGTCCCACCGCGCCATGTCGTCCACGTTCGTGTAGATGCCGCCATCGCCCAGGGTCGCGCTGGTGACGCTTTGATCAGTCTGCACGAAGCCGCCGCCGCGCGGCGAGTAGCCGTAGGCGCGGTGCGGGATCGTGTCCGCTCCTTCCACGTGCATCACCGTGGCGCGCATGCTGAGTGGCTCGAAGATCCGCGCGCGCAGGAATGACGGGAACGACATACCCGAAACGCGCGCGACGATCAGACCGAGCAGTACGTAACCGGAGTTGCTGTAGCGGTACTGCGTGCCCGCGGGGAAGTAAACCGAGTCCTTCGCGGCGAGGAGCGCGAGGACGTCGCTGTCGTCGAGGTGCGTCGTGCGGCTTTCGGGAATCAGGCCCTCGTAGTCGTATAGCCCCGAGGTGTGATTGAGCAGATGGCGCACCGTGACGCCGCCTGCGCTTGCGGGGAGCTCGGGCAGGAAGTCCCGAACGGACTGGTCGTACCGCAGCTTGCCGTCTCTGGCGAGCAACATCACGGCCATCGCGGTGAACTGTTTCGAGACCGACGCGAGGCGGTAATCGGTCTCCGGGGTGGCGGGGACACGACGCTCCAGGTCGGCCATGCCGAACGCGCGTCGCTCGATCACTGCGCCGCCCTGAATCACGATCACGCTCGCGCCCGGCACGGCCGATCCACTGTATGCCGTGAAGAGGTCAGCGACGGTCACGCGAGGTTCCCTTCCGCCACCGGTGGCACAGGCGGCGCCAAGGACGAGAATCAGGACTTCGCGGCAGCGTACCACGCGTTCCACGTCTCCGCCGCGCCGCCCCCCCCGATGGTGAGCTGCTGCTGGCAGCGCACCAGCGGCATCCGCAACAACAGCGGCTCGAGACTCAGCTTTTCGAGCCAGCGCTCTTCACTGAGAATCGCCGAGCGCAGGCCCAGCTCCGCGAAGCGACGCGACTCGCGGTCAACGAGCGCGGCGACGCCGAACTTCTGGGCGAAGCGGCGCAGCTCACCGACCGACGCCGCTTTTTCGTTCAGGTCCACGAAATGGACTTTGATGCGGCGCTCCGCAAAAAACCGCAGCGCGGCGCGCGTGTCGGCGCTCTTGCGGATGCCGAATATCTGCGCTTCCACGGCGCCTAATATATTCCCCGCCACCATGAGCCCTAGATCCAAGATCATCACGGCAGCCGTCCTGTTCTCGAGCGGCGGCGCGGCTATCAAGTGGTGCAGCTTCGGTGGGTGGCAGCTCGCGGCTTTTCGGGCGTCGATTGCTATGCTGACGATTCTAATTCTCCTTCCAGAGGCGCGGCGCGGCTGGAGCTGGCGCACCGTGGTCGTCGGCGTCGCCTATGCGGCAACCACGTTGCTCTACGTGCAGGCAAACAAGCATACCACCGCGGCGAGCGCCATCTTCCTGCAGTCCACCAGCCCGCTGTTCATCCTGCTGCTCGCGCCGTGGCTATTGGGTGAGCACGCGAGCGGCCGGGACATCGCGCAGATGGCGGTCATGGGTGGCGGGATGGGTCTGTTTCTCCTCGGCATCGATCGGCCGTCGGCAACCGCGCCGAATCCGGCGCTCGGGAACGCGCTGGCCGCGATCTGTGCGGTGACGTGGGCGTTCACCGTCATGGGCTATCGCTGGCTCGCGGCTCGCGGGTCGTCTGTCGCCGCCGCCGCGGTCTCCGGGAACCTGACGGCGGCAATTCTCGCGCTCGTGATGGCGCAGCCGCTGGTGGGCGGTCGGCCGGCGGATTGGGCGGTCGTTGTGTTTCTCGGTGTGTGCCAGCTCGGCATTCCGTATTTGTTTCTGGCTCGCGCCGTGCCCCACGTGCGCGCGCTCGAGATCGGCCTCTTCCTTCTTATCGAGCCGGTGCTGAATCCCCTCTGGGCGTGGCTCGTGCACGGCGAAACGCCGGGTCCGACGACGATTGCAGGCGGTGTCTTGATTCTTGGCGCGACTGCGGGGCGGATGATTTTGGATCTGAAGCAGCCGGGGCGGGCCTCAGTAACCGCCTAAGAAGACGGGCCCGCCACGAGGCGGGCCCGAATGATGCTCACAGTTCCACACAGATTACTGGATGGCGCGCAGCGCGTTGACTCTGCCTTTGCCGTAGAAGTCGTCGTTCCCGGGTTTCCCAAGATCGTCCGCCGACGCGCGGAGCCGCGCCTCGACCTGCGCGGGGCCGATGCGGCCAAACTTTCCGATGATCAGGGCAGCGACGCCCGAGACCACGGGCGCCGCCATGCTGGTTCCGCCAGCCCAGTTGTAACTGCCTGTGCTCGTCCCCGATCCTCTCACCGGCCCAAATACCAGGTCAAACACGCTACAGAATTGGACCACGGGCGGCCCCGGCCCGATGCGCGGCTTCGAACACACCTGTGAGCTCTGCAGCTCTAAATCGCCTCCAGGCGCAGCAAAGTCCACCGCCGATTGGCCGAAGTTCGTGTACGACGCCGGCTGGTCGAAGTTCGTCGCTCCGAGCGCCCAGCCGATGGGCGCAGTCGCCGAAACCGCGACGACATGCGGCGACATCGCCGGGACGAATACGACATTCGCCGTGTGGTCGAGATCGACAGCGTTGTTTCCGAGCGCCGCGACCACGAGGGCGCCGCGCTGGTAGGCGTACGTCGTCGCTTTGCCGACGGCGGCGGCGAGATGCGCCAAGCCGGAGCCCTGCCGCGGGAAGATCGCGCCGAGGCTCAGATTGATGATGTCGGCGCCGGCCCCCCCCTCGCTGATTGGGGTCGCAGCGTAGACGATCCCCCGGATGATCCACGAGAAGAAACCGCTGCCGCAGTGCAGCACCTTCACGCCGATGATCGTGGCGTCCGGCGCGATCCCTACCGTACCGATGTTCTGGCCCGGCGCCGCGGCGATGCCGGCCACGTGCGTTGCGTGCCAGAAGGTGTCGGTGCTGTCGCAGGCGCCGGTCGAGCGCCGAATGGCCAGGTCAAAGTTGAACGGCTGACCTGGCACGAATGAGCGCGAATGCGCGACATCGAGATTCGGAGCGATGTCGATATGCGTGCTGTGAATGCCGCCATCGACGATCGCAATGCGC
This sequence comes from Gemmatimonadota bacterium, assembly GCA_003222195.1. Classification (GTDB taxonomy): domain Bacteria; phylum Gemmatimonadota; class Gemmatimonadetes; order Gemmatimonadales; family GWC2-71-9; genus 20CM-2-65-7. Next base: position 70,008 of record QHVB01000036.1, read on the forward strand.
GCGCCCCCCCCCCGGGCACCGAGGTCCCAGGCCGTGGGTGCCGAAACCGCATCAGGTACCCATTGGACAAGGCGGAACGTCTCCGCCGCGCCGAAGATCGCGGCCGGCTCGCCTGGCGGCAGGCTGGCGTCCTGAAGCAGATCGCCGGCGTCGACGACTTGTTCTGGAGACACCCACTGCACGCTGACGTCCTCATCCACGCTGGTCACGCCCTTGATCTTGGCCGCGCGTGCGGCGAAACCGGGATCGTTGGAGGAAGCGACCGCGACGCCGATTTGCGTCAGGCTGGCCGTTACCGTGCCTCCAGCGGCACCTACCGCGGCCGCGAGGTCGGCGGGGAGGGTCGTTCCGGTGAAGTCGATCACGTACGATTTCGCGGCGATTCCGGGCGCGCCGAGCTGCGCAGCCACACTGTTCGACGCATTCGCAGCGGTTATCGTTTGGTCGGGTGGCGTCATGGGCGCGTCAGAGACGCACGCCGCGACGCCGATCGCCCCCGCGATCGTGGCGGTTCGCATGATGAATTTCCGCATTGTTGCGCTCCTGAGGCGTTCTGGATCGGGCGGTGCCTGGGACTCGTCAACCTGTCGCTAGTTTGTAGCGTCCGCAAGCTCACCGGGGCGCCTCGCTCGTGCATCGCAAGCGTAGATTCTAGGCCGAATGTCGCGATCACGCGCGTACAGATTGATGGGTGTCGTGGTGCTCGCAGGCGGATTGGCGCGCACCGCTCTCACCCAAGAATTCACGCCGCGCGCCCTCTCGCCATTCGCCGCGGAAAAGGTGCGGACGCTGTTGCGCGAGCGGTTGCCCTGTCTGGGTTGCCACCAGCTCGATGGCGAAGGCGGCCGGCTCGGCCCCGATCTCGCGGCTCCTTCAGCCACGAACGCCACGCTCGTCTACGCGATGATCCGCGACCCGCAACGCATGCGGCCGGGCAGCGCGATGCCGAAGACCCCCATGTCGTCAGAGACCGTCGAGCTCGTGGCGAGCTACCTGGTCGCCCGCCGCGGGAGTCCCGCCGGGAGTGTAACCGTCCCGCTAACACGAGACTCACTGCCCCGCGACACGCGTACGCTTTATCTCACCTTCTGCGCCGGCTGCCATGGCACGACCGGACGGGGTGATAGTCCGAACGCCAAGTTCCTCCCAGTGCGGCCGGCCGTGCACGCGGACGCGAGAACGATGTCTCAGCGCTCGGACGACATGCTGTTCGACGCCATCGCCGCCGGCGGGTATGTGCTCGGTCGCTCGAACCGGATGCCGGGCTTCGGGGCCACGTTCTCGAACGCGGAGATCCGCGGCCTGGTCCGCTATATCCGCGACCTCTGCCGCTGCGAAGGCTCACGATGAGGTGGTTCGCGTTGGCGCTCCTCCTCGGTTGCAAGGGGGAGGGACGCGTGTCGTTCCCGCCACCTCGGGCGGTGGCTCGCGCCGCCGAGCCACGCTTCGCCGACTTTCTCGGTGCGGAAGCGTGCGCGTCGTGTCACCCCGGTCAGTACGCCGCCTGGCGTCGCTCGACCCACGGCCGAGCCGGCGGCAGGCCCGGACCGAGCGTGGTGATTGCCCCGTTCAATGGAATCCCGATCCGGTTCGCGGACGCGGTGGTCACGCCTTCCGCTGCGGGCGGGCAGTACCGGTTCACGGTCGCGCGGGAGGGGAGCCCTGCGGCCGTGCTTCGCGTCGACGGGGTGATCGGCGGCGGGCACATGGCGGGCGGGGGCACCCAGGGTTTCGTGTCCCGCTCTGGCGACGGCACGGTGCGGTTCCTGCCGTTCGAGTTTGTGCGGCGCGAAGGGGTGTGGTTCTGCAATACCAATTCGCGCAGCAAGCGCGGCTGGATTCCGATCACCCGCGCAGTCCGCCTCGCGGAATGTGGCGACTGGCCGCCGGTGCGCGTACTGGGAGACGTGACACGCTATGCGAATTGTCAGTCATGCCATGGCAGTCAGATCGTGGCCGTGTTTGATACCGCCCAGCGACGGTACGACACGCGACTCACCGCGTTGAGCGTGAACTGCGAGTCGTGCCACGGTCCGGGACGCCGGCATGTTGAGCTCGCACGTTCCGGGGAGATCCGTCGCTCCAGCGACATCGGGATGCGGCCGCTGGCCACGCTCGGCAAAGATGCGTCGCTCGAGGTCTGCTATCAGTGTCACTCGCTCAAGGACGTGTTGGAGACGGGCTATCTGCCCGGCCGGCCATTGGCGGACTATTACTCGCTCGGCCTGCCGCAGCTCGGCGACCACCCGCTCCTTCCTGACGGGCGGGTGCGCACGTTCGCATACCAGGAGACGCAACGCTACAGCGACTGCTATCGCAACGGCGCAATGAAGTGCGTGGATTGCCACGACCCGCACTCTCAAGGCTACCGCGACGTGAACGGCGCGGTCCTACCGGACCGCTCGAGCGACGGTCAATGCACGTCGTGCCACCAAAGCAAGGCGGAGCGTCCGGAGGCGCACACGCATCATCGAGCCAACTCGACTGGGAGTCGCTGCGTGGCCTGTCATATGCCTTATCTGCAGGAACCGGAGGTAGGCCATGCGATCCGCTACGCACGCTCGGATCACACCATTCCGATACCGCGTCCAGTTGCCGACGAGGCGGAGGGCGTGACGAGCGCCTGTCGACAATGTCATGTCGGCGAGACTCCCGATGGGCTCGAGGCGCAGGTGCACGCGTGGTACGGCAGCGTGAAGCCCCCCTCCGCCGTGCTGGGCCAGTTCGTCGGCCTGGCCCAATTCTTCGAGGACAGCCTCGCTCCGGACATGCCCTCGCTTTCGGGAGAGATCGTCCGCCGGCTCGAGCAGCTCGGGCACAACGAGGACGTGGACGTGCGCGCGCTGGCTCTCGCGGGCCTGCACCTTGCGCGCGGCGAAGACCCGGCGGTTCGCCGCTTTCTCGCCCGCGAGCTCGAGGGTCTCGGCGCGCGTGACGACGCGATCCGCAAACGCTGGAGTGTCGCGCTCGGCTTCGTCGCTGACGGTTACCGGCAGCGGCGGCAACCCGCCCAGGCGATCGCGACCTACCGCAAAGCGCTCGAGATCCGACCAAACGTGGCGCGGGTGCTGCTGAATCTCGGGCTGGCCTACGCTGACGACGGCAACTTCGCCGCCGCGATCGAGACCTACCGGCAGAGTCTCGCGGCCGATCCCGCTCAGCCGCTCGCGTACGTCAACTGGGGCATTGCGCTCGAGGCACTGGGCGACACCGCCGGCGGCGTCGCTGAGTTCCGCCGGGCCATTGCCGTCGACCCCAATGAGCCACTCGCCTACTTCAACATCGGTGTCGTGGGGCTCGCTCGAGGATTTGGCCGAGAAGCGATGGAGCCGCTCGCGCGAGCCGTCGCGCTCGATGGCGGCCTGGCGCCCGCGCATTTCGCGTTGGCGCAGACCTACCTGCTTGCGGGAGATCCGCACGCGGCGGCGCGCGAGCTGCGGCTCGGCCTCGACTTCGATCCCGCCAACGCGGCGGCGCGACAGCTGCTCGAGCAGCTCGAACGTGCGGGAGGTGGTCAGTGAGCAGGGGGCGCTTCGGTGTCATCTTCTTCACCGTCCTGATCGATCTGATCGGCTTCGGCATCGTGCTGCCGATCCTGCCGTTCTACGCTCAGCGTTTCGGAGCCGCGGGGTTGGGATATGGCGGCGTCATCGGCGTCTTCTCGCTGATGCAGTTCGTGGCGACCGCGCTGCTCGGCAAGCTGTCCGACCGGGTCGGCCGCCGTCCCGTGCTGCTGACGACGATGCTCGTGAACGCGGTGGGCTACACGCTGTTTGCGTTCGCGGGCTCGTACTGGGTGCTGTTTCTCTCGCGCGTCGTTTCCGGCTTTGCGGGGGGCAATATCTCGGCGGCGCAGGCGTACATGGCCGACATCACGACGCCTGCCGAGCGGTCGCGCGGCATGGGCGTGGTGGGCGCCGCCTTCGGGATCGGCTTCAGCCTGGGGCCGGCCATCGGAGGGTTCGCGGCGCACTTCGGCACCGCCGCTCCCGGGCTTGTCGCGGTCGGGTTGTCACTCGCGAACTTCGTGTCGGCCTACTTCATCCTCCCGGAGTCGCTGAAAACTGAACTCCGGGTCAAGCGGCCTCTCCTCGATCTGGCGCATATCGGTGACGCCGTCGCCCGGCCAAAGCTCCGGCCGCTGATGGCCGTCTGGGCGCTCGTGCCGCTCGCGTTTGCGGGTTACACCGTCGCGCTGCCGCTGCACGCGGCCGCCGCGCTGGGCTGGAAAGAGCGCGAGATGGCGATCCTGTTCACGATCATCGGCGTCACCGCCGCGTCTGTGCAGGGATACTTTTTTGGGAAGATCGTGCGACGCGTGGGCGAGCGAGCGCTCGTCATCGCCGGCACGTTCGGCATGGCGCTGGCAATCGCGGTCGTGCCGTTCCTCTCCAGCTCCGAGCTGCTCTACGGGTGGACGTTTGTGCTCGCCGTTTCCAACAGCGTCTTCGCGCCCGCCGCGACGGGACTCGTGTCGGTGTACGCCGACCCCAATGAGCAAGGGACCGTCCTGGGCGCGGCGCAGGCGATCGGGGCGCTGGGGCGCACGGCGGGGCCGCCACTGATCGGCACCGTCTACGACGCCAGCGCGATCATGTCTTTCGTGCTCGCCGGTGCGATCATGGCCATCGCCGGACTGGCTGCGTTTAGTCTCGCGCCGATGGCGCATCACGCAAAGGAAATAGAAGAGGTCGGTTCCTGAGGACCTGCATCTAGGCGTCTCTCTACAGCCTAGCCGTCTCCAGCTCCAGCCGGTCATATTTCTATCCTCCCTCGCTGGAGATTTGCGCTGTATGCGCGTCTACAAGACGAATGAGATCCGCAACGTGGCCGTAGTGGGCCACGGCGCGAGCGGCAAGACCTCCCTGGTCGATGCGCTGGCGTTCGTGGCCGGCACGAGCAAACGACACGGATCAGTCAAGGATGGCACTGCCCTCACCGATTACACCGCCGACGAAATCGAACGCAAATACTCCATCAATCTCGCGCTCGCGGTTGCCGAGTGGATGGACACGAAGCTCAACCTGATCGACACCCCTGGATACCTGGACTTTACCGGCGACGCCCTGGCGGGCGTGTACGCCGCGGATTCCGCCGTGGTCGTGCTGTCGGCGACATCCGGCGTCGAAGTCGGGACCGAGAAGGTGTGGGACTATTGCGAGCACCGCGCGCTGCCGCGCCTGTTCTTCGTGTCGTTGATGGACAAGGAGCACGCCAACTTCGAGCGCGTCTTCAATCAGATCAAGGACCAGCTGACGCCCAAGGTGATCCCGGTCGAGATCCCGGTCGGCGAAGGACCGGAGTTCCACGGGATCATCAACCTGTTTTCGAAGAAGGCGCACCTGTACAAGAAGGGCACGAAGGCCGGCGAGTACGACGAAGTCGACGTTCCTGACGAGTACAAGGATCGTTTCGACAAATATTCCCAGGAGTTGATCGAAAGTATCGCGGCGACGGACGACACGCTGCTCGAGCGCTACCTCGGCGGCGAAGAAATCGGCCGCGATGAAGCGATCGCCGCCATGAAAGCGGGAATGGCGAAGGGGGAGCTCTTCCCGCTGTTCTGCGGAGCCGCCGAGCTGACCTACGGCACGCGCGCCCTGCTCAACAAGCTGGTGGAGCTGTGCCCCGCGCCGCACGAGACGCCGCCGGTCGAGGCGCAAAAGTGGGGGAGCGCCGAGCGCTTAACGCTGACGGCGGATGACACCGGCCCACTGGCCGCGCAAGTCTTCAAGACTGTCTCCGAGCCGCACGTGGGTGACGTGACCCTGTTTCGGATTTTTTCCGGCACGGTCAGGAACGGGCAGGATGTCTGGAATGCTCCACGCGAACTCTCCGAGAAGCTCAATCACCTGTGCGTCGCCGTGGGCAAGGACCGGCTCGAGATTCCCGAGCTGCACGCCGGCGACATCGGCGTTGTCGCCAAGCTGCGTGACACGCACACCAACGACACGCTGTCGACCAAGGACAAGGGGCTCGTGCTCTCGAAGATCCCGTTCCCCGAACCGGTGATCACGGTGGCCGTCGAGGTGAAGCAGCGGGGCGAGGAGGACAAGCTCTCCACCGGGCTCCACAAGCTGCACGAAGAGGATCCCACCTTCCACCACGAGTTCAACAGCGAGCTGGGACAAACGCTCATCCGTGGACTCGGTGAGCGCCATCTCGAGATCGTGGTCGGTCGCCTGGCGCGGAAGTTCGGCGTGCACGCCCAGACGGCAAAGCCCAAGGTCGCCTATCGCGAGACGTTCCGCGGCAAGAACGAGGGGCAGGGGAAACACAAGAAGCAGACCGGCGGGCGCGGCCAGTACGGCGACTGCTGGATCCGGATCGCGCCGCTGCCGCGCGGCTCGGGGGTGCAGTTCGTGGATGAGATCGTCGGCGGTGTCATCCCGCGCCAGTACATCCCTGCCGTCGAGCGCGGCGTGCTCGAGGCGGCGCACAAGGGGCCGGTGGCCGGCTATCCGGTCGTGGATTTCAAGTTCGAGGTCTATGACGGCTCCTACCACGACGTCGACTCGAACGAAATGTCGTTCAAGATGGCCGGCATCCTCGCGTTCAGAAACGTGAGTCCCGGCGCGCGCCCCGTGTTGCTCGAGCCCATCATGGACGTCGAGGTCTGGACGCCGGACGACTATCAGGGCGCGGTTATGGGCGATCTCTCGTCGCGCCGCGGTCAGATCATGGGCACGGAAAAGGACGGCCGGCTGACCAAGGTGAAGGCCCACGTGCCCGAGGCCGAGCTGGACCGCTATGCCACCACCCTGCACTCGATCACGCACGGGCGCGGCACGTACAAGATGAAGTTCTACGTCTATCAGGACGCGCCGCCGGAAATCGCCGCGAAAGTGACCGAGGCGCGGAAAAAGGAGCTCGAGGAAGCGAAAGCGTAATGCTCGCCCGCTGGGTGCGCCTCTGGTTCGGCTTCCGCGATCCCGTGGATCGCGGCACGTACTTCCGGCACGGCGCCGGCCTTATGGCGCTCAAATACGGCATCGACGCGCTGCTCATCTGGCGCTTTGCCGGCCGCGTCTGGACCCCTCTCAACTATCTGTCGCCCTTGTTGAGTACCCGCACCGAGCTGCTGCGCGGCGCTCCCGGGTGGCTCATTCCATTGCTCGTCGCCATCGCGCTGCCGTTCCTGTGGATCGGCGTGAGCATGACGATGCGTCGAGCGGCGGACGCGGGCGCCAGTCCGTGGATCGCGCTGCTCTTCTTTGTCCCGGCGCTGAATTTCGTCCTCATGGCGGTGTTGTCGTTGCTGCCGTCCGCGTCGACGGTCGAATGGCCGGTCGAAGCGCCACCGGCGGCGGTCGACGACCGCCTGAAGAGCGCGATGCTTGGCGTCGCCGCCTCGTTGGGCATCTCGCTCATCACCGTCGCTGTCGGCGTGTATCTGCGCCGCAACTACTCGACCGGGCTGTTCCTGGGAGTGCCGTTCACGATCGGGTACATCTGCTCCTACATCTACAACTACCGCGTCGAGCGTCCGGCCGGCCAATCGATCGTCATCGCGCTCGCGAGTGTGACGATCGCTGCCGGAGCGCTGGTGCTGTTCGCGTTGGAGGGAACCGTGTGCACGCTCATGGCGCTCCCCATCGCGCTGGCAATCGCGTTTCCGGGCGCGGTGTTGGGCAGGATTGTGGCGCGGCGCGGCCGTCACGGACTGTCGGGTGCCGGCATGGCCCTCATCGTGCCGCTGTTCGTCGGCCTCGAGCCCCGCGCCACTCCACCCACTGACGAGGTGATCACGGTCGTCGACATCGCCGCATCCCCGGAGATCGTGTGGCAGCACGTCGTAACGTTCCCCGATTTGCCGGCCCCGACCGAGGCTTTATTCCGCGCGGGGGTCGCGGCACCGCTGCGGGCGCGTATCCAGGGATACGGCGTCGGGGCGGTCCGCTACTGCGACTTCACCACCGGCAGCTTCGTCGAACCGATCACGGCCTGGGACGAGAACCGGCTCCTCGCGTTCGACATTACCGAACAGGCGCCGCCGATGACCGAGTTGAGCCCCTATCGCGCCGTGCATCCGCCGCACCTCGATGGTTATTTCCGCGCGACTCATGGCGAGTTCAGGCTGACGCCGCTCCCGGGAGGGCGGACGCGGCTCGAAGGCCGCACCACCTACGTGGTAGACATGTTTCCGCAGGCGTATTGGGCAGTGCCGGCGCGCGCGATCGTCACCGCAATCCATTCGCGGGTGTTGCACCACATCCAAACGTTGGCCGAGGAGCTGCAATAAAAAGGCGACCGGAAGTCGTGTGCAGTTCATCACAGCGTGGGAGGTCGGGCGCGAGCCGGTGACCCCCTACCTTGCCGGGCACTCTCGTGCGACCGTACTGGCACGTTTTGCGGCATCCATACTCTAGCCGAGGAGAGGAGCCCCGATGAGAGCGACCGTCCTCTGCACCACCCTCGTAGCGCTCGCGGCGTGCCAGCCTGTGGACCGGCGCCGGTCGCCACCACCGCCGCAGGCGTCGCAGGCCGCGGATACGGTTACTCCGGCTCAGCTCCAGGCCCCACCGACGACGTCGTCGCGGGCGACGAAGGTCGCGACGGTAGTCGGGTTTCTCACGCCCGAATCGGTGCTGGACGATTCGGCGCAGGACATCTACTTCGTGTCGAACATCAACGGCGGCCCGCTGACCAAAGACAACAACGGCTTCATCAGCCGGCTGCGGCCGGACGGAGCCATCGAGGTCCTCAAGTTCATCGAGGGGGGCCGCGGCGGCGTAACCCTGAATGCACCCAAGGGCCTGGCGGTGCTGGGCGACACACTGTGGGTGGCGGACATCGACCGCCTGCGCGCGTTCAACTCGCGCACCGGTGCTGCGATCGACAGCGTGAGGCTCGACAGCCTGGGCGCCGTTTTCCTGAATGACATCGCGATCGCGCCGAACGGAGCGATCTACGTCACCGACACCGGCATCCGGTTCGACGACGTGGGAAACGTCCTGCACCCTGGGCCGGACCGAGTTTTCCGCGTGGGACCGGACCGCAAGGTGACCGTCGCGGTGCGGGGTGACACCCTCGGCTGGCCCAACGGCATCACGCTCGACGCCGTGGGGCGGCGGTTCATCATCGTGCAGTACGGCGGGAAGGCGGTGCTCGCGTGGAAGCCGGGCGATCGCGCGCCCACCGTCATCGCCCGAGGCGCCGGTGGGTTCGATGGCGTGGAGATGGTCGGGGGGAAAGTGGTCGTGTCGAGCTGGGCGGACTCCTCGATCACGCGGTTCGACAGCACGCAAGGCACGAAGATCATCACCGGAGTGCCAAGTCCCGCCGATTTCGGATATGACCCAAAACGAAATCGCTTGCTGATTCCGATCCTCACCGGAAATCGCGTGGAGATTTGGCAGCTGCGGTAAGTCCCGCAGTGGCCGAACAGACACCGAGGCCTCGTGAGTGTCGCGTGAGCCTCGTCACACGGCATCCGGAAGTGCCGCCGCCGGCCTCGTTACCTCTCCGTGGGCGTGTGGTCTCTCTATGTACACCCATGCAGAGGAGGTCGCTATGCGCGAATCCTCACTGCCGTCTCTCATGGAGCGACGCCGCGTCCTGCTCGATCAAGCGAGCGCCGCCCTCCGAGGCCAGGTAGTTGGGTTGTGGAGGTTGACGGACGAAGGATGCACGGTCGTCGAGATCGTCAGCCCGCCCGACGCGCCCCGCCAGATCCTCGACGTTGATCTCGGTGGTCTGCTGCACCAATGGGGTCGCCAGGTCCGTCCGGACAGCCGGTGGGTCGGATGCCGTGCGGACGCCGCCCGCTGGCACATCGCGCCGGTGCGGCTGGACGCGCCAGAGCCGCCGCCGTCCGGTATTGAGCGCCGCAGCCCTGAACGGCTCGTCATCGAGCTCGCCGGGCTCTCCCTCGGCGCGTTGGAGCGGATCTGGCGGGCGGCCGACCAGGCGACAGTCTATCTCTGCGCCGCGCTCGAAGTACTTGAGAGCTGCCTGGGGAGGGTACGCGTTGCCGAAGGCCTCAGTGTGCGCGCGCGCGCCCACTTGCTTGCCGACCTCGCCGGCGTAGCCGACGCGATCGACGTGGCGCTGAAAGGTGACTAGGGCTTCGGTTCCTGCTGCGTCAGACAGTGCAGTGTGCCGAGTCCCCACACGAGATCCACGGCATGGATCCCTACGACCGGGCGGTCAGGAAATAGCTCGGCGAGGATCCCCAGCGCGAGGCGATCCTTGGGGTCGTTGAACGTTGGCACGAGCACCGCGGCGTTGGCGATGTAAAAATTGGCGTAACTCGCGGGTAGCCGCACGCCATCGAAGGAGAGGGGGGCGGGCATCGGGAGGTCGATCACCTCGATGCTCGTCCCTTTTTCCAGATGCATCCCCTGCAGCCGCTCGCGGTTTTCCGCGAGCGGTTTGTAATTCACGTCTTTCGGATTGTCCTCGCGACACAAGACGACGGTGCCCGGCTTCACAAAACGGCAGAGATCGTCGACATGCCCGTGGGTGTCGTCGCCCGCGATCCCTTTGCCGAGCCAGAGCGTGTTCGTGACGCCGAGCGTATCGCGAAAGACGTTCTCGATCTCGTAGCGCGATAACCCGGGATTGCGGGTCTGCACTTTCGGATCGAGGAGACACTCCTCCGTCGTGAGCAGCGTGCCCCGGCCGTTCACGTCGATGCTGCCGCCCTCCAGGACGATCTTCGCGTCGCTGAGCGGGAGCGTGAGCCGCTTCGCGGCAAGCTCGGAGATCTTGGCGTCTTTTTTCCAGTCTTTGTATTTGGCCCAGGCGTTGAAATGGAAGCGCGCGATAGCGAGGGCGGGGCCTTTGCGAACGAAGATCGGTCCGAAGTCACGGGTCCAGCCGCGGTTGGTGGGGAATCGCAGGAAGTCCACGCGCGCGAGGTCCACACCGGCCTTCTTGAGAATTCTGCTCGCCTGCTGCTGATGGGCAGCCGAATTGACGAGAATGCGGACGATTTCGCCCGGCGCGAGCCTGCGCGCGATTTCGCCGCAGACCCACGGGATGGGAGGAAATTTGCCCGGCCAGTCGGAGACGTTGTGCGGCCAGCCGATCCAGGTAGCCGCATGCGGCTCCCACTCCGCCGGCATGCGAACGCTGTTAGTCAGTGAGGAACCGGTGCTGAATGTCGCTGTAGGCGTCAACGCGGCGGTCGCGCAAGAACGGCCAGTTGCGACGCACCTCTTCGATCCGGGCCAGGTCGATCTGCGCCAACACGAGCGCTTCGTCCTCGGCGGCCTCGGCCACGACGACGCCGAACGGATCGCACACGAACGAATGGCCCCAGAACTCGATCCCGGCGCCCTCGCCACCCAGCCGCTCGAAACCGCAGCGGTTCACGGCGGCAACCCAGCAGCCGTTCGCAATCGCGTGACTGCGTTGGATGGTTTTCCAGGCGTCGAGCTGCTGCTCGCCGTATTTCTCCTTCTCCGCCGGATGCCAACCGATCGCGGTCGGATACAGGAGTATGTTGGCGCCCTGCAGCGCCGTGAGACGCGCCGCCTCCGGGTACCACTGGTCCCAGCACACGAGCGTGCCGATCGGACCCACTTTGGTGTCGAAGGCGCGAAAGCCCAGATCACCCGGCGTGAAGTAGAATTTCTCGTAGTACGCAGGGTCGTCGGGGATGTGCATCTTGCGGTAAATCCCTTTGACCTTGCCGTCGGCGTCGATGACCGCGGCCGTGTTGTGGTAGAGACCCGCCGCGCGCCGCTCGAAGAGCGACGCGATCAGGACGACGCCGTTCTCCTTCGCGATTTTCCCCAGCGTCCCCGTCGTCGGTCCCGGCACCGCCTCGGCCAGATCGAACAGCGCGTGGTCCTCCCGCTGCCCGATGTACAGCGTGCGGAACAATTCGGGCAGGCAGACGAGCGTCGCGCCTTGCTGTGCGGCCTCGCGAATGCGCGCGACCGCCTTGCCAAGGTTCGCCGCGGGATCGTCGCTCATGCTCATCTGCACGAGCCCAATTTTGAACTGCATGGGGAGCGATCCAGACATGGACCCTAGACTACAACGATTGGTCTCAGGCTGAAAGCCACACCCTTCAGGGTGTCGAAGTCACGGGGGCGGGTGCGGTGATCTGCTCGACTGTCGCGAGCGCTGGCGGCGCCACCTTTCTAAAGAGAACGCGGTAAGCCACCCACTGGCCGAGTATGGTCCGCGCGCGGGCGCTTCCGGTCTTCTGGAAGTGTTGTTGCACGAGCTTCCGCACCACTCGTTCATCCATCGTGTTCAGCCCGCCGACGGCCACCATCTCGAGATTGCAGCGGGACTCGAGCATACCGCGTTCGTCGAGTACGTAGGCGATGCCGTTTGACATGCCGGCGGCAAAATTGCGGCCCACCGGCCCCAACACGACGACTACGCCGCCCGTCATGTACTCGCAGCAATGATCCCCTGCGCCCTCGATGACCGCGATCGCGCCGGAGTTCCGCACCGCAAAGCGATCGCCGGCGCCGCCAGCCGCGAAAAGTCGGCCTGACGTGGCACCATAGAGGGCAGTGTTGCCCAGCAACACGTGCGATCCGCCGGCATAGGCGGCGCCGTGGAAGGGCCGAATCACGATCTCGCCGCCGCACAGCCCTTTGCCGACGTGATCGTTCGCTTCCCCCTCGAGATGCAGAGTCATACGTGGCAGCGTGAAGGCCCCGAAGCTCTGGCCCGCACTGCCCCGGAACCGCAGGCGCAACGGTGTTCCCGGTCCCCCACCACCTTGGACGCGCGCGATGTCGCCCGCGATGCGCGCGCCGACGGTCAGGTGATGATTCCCGATCGGGATCACGCGGGGGGTCCCGTCCTTCCGCTCGAGAATCTCGGCATCGAGCGACACGAGACCGGGACGAACGTTGCGCTCGACCATGCGCCGGCGCGGTTCCGATTCACTCGCGGGGGCGGATAGCAATGCCGACAGATCGAGGAGACGCGCCCGTGGGTTTTCGGGACGGTCGATCCGCCGCAGCAGCTCCACGCGGCCGACAAGGTCATCCATCCGGCGCACGCCGAGCGACGCCATGATGCGGCGGACGTCCTCGGCGATGTGGGTGAAGTAGGCGACGACCTGCTCCGGCGTGCCGCGGAACTTTGCGCGCAGCTCCGGCCGCTGCGTCGCGATACCGGTCGGGCACGTATTCAAGTGGCATTGGCGCGCCATCGCGCAGCCGAGCGCAACGACCGTTGCGGTGCCGAACCCAAAGGACTCGGCGCCGAGCAGCGCAGCGATCACGACGTCGCGTCCCGTGCGCAGGCCGCCGTCGACACGCACCTCGATGCGCTGGCGCAGCTTGTTGCGCATGAGAATAGCCTGCGTCTCCGCGAGACCAAGCTCCCACGGTGAGCCGGCGTGCTTGATCGACGACAACGGGGAGGCGCCGGTACCGCCGTTGTGGCCCGAAATGAGCACGTAATCGGCGTACGCCTTGGCGACACCCGCCGCGACGGTGCCCACGCCTGCCTCCGCCACGAGCTTCACGCCCACCCGCGCGGCAGGATTCACCTGCTTGAGATCGTGAATCAGCTGCGCCAGATCTTCGATCGAGTAGATGTCGTGATGCGGCGGCGGCGAGATGAGCGGAATGCCCACGACCGCGTGCCGGAGGCGCGCGATCAGGTCCGTGACCTTATGACCCGGGAGCTGACCGCCTTCGCCCGGCTTGGAGCCCTGCGCGATCTTGATCTCGAGCTCGTCGGCGCGGACGAGATACGCTGTCGTTACGCCGAAGCGACCTGACGCCACCTGCTTGATTCGGTTGTCGGCGCGCTCTCCGTCGCCGCGCGTCGCATAGGTCGTGGGGTCTTCACCGCCTTCGCCCGAATTGGATCGGGCGTGCATGCGATTCATCGCGATCGCGAGCGTCTCGTGCGCCTCGGGAGAGAGCGCGCCGAGGGACATGGCACTGGAGATGAAGCGGCGCCGGATCTCTTCCGCCGGCTCCACCTCGTGGAGCGGGACCGGCGCTTGCTCGGCAAAGTCGAGCAAGTCACGTGGGCCAGCCGGTGCCCGAGCCCGCACGCGCTCGTCGAACCCGGCGTGATCGCCGTCCTGTAACGCGCGCACCAGCGGCGGGGACCAGCCGTGGTCCTCTCCATCGCGGCGGTATCTCACCCGGCCGTGATCGGGCAGCACGCCAGTGCTTTGATGCCGCCGCAACACATCCTCGGCGATCTCCTTGAAGCCGATGCCACCGATGATCGAAGCGGTGCCCGTGAAGCAGCGGTCCATGACTTCCTGGCCGAGTCCGATCGCCTCGAAGATCTGCGCGCCGACGTACGACTGCAGCGTCGAGATCCCCATCTTGGAGAGGATCTTGAGCAATCCCTTTTCGGCGGCGCCGCGGTACTGCTCGGCCGAGGACTCGGCGTCGCGCAGGGGGGGGCATTGCAGGGCGAGCCACGGATGCACGACCTCCGCGCCGTATCCGAACAGCGCGGCGAAGTGATGCACATCCCAGGCGTCGCCCGCTTCGGCCACCAGCCCGACTCGGATGCGCTGTCCCGCCTGCACGAGGCGTTGGTGCACCGCGCCGATCGCGAGCAGCATCGGAATCGGCGCGCGGGTCTTGTCGGCGTCGCGGTCGCTGATCACGAGGATCGTGGCGCCACCGCCCCGGCGGACCGCCTTCACCGCATCGCGGCTCAGCGTCTCGAGCGCGCGCGCGAGCTCTTCAGGGCCGGCGGCCGCTTCCCAGACCGCGCTGAGCGTCGTGAGCTCAGCACCTCCGGCGCGCCGCAGCGCCGCCATTTCCTCCGCGAGCAGCACCGGATGCTCGATCCGCAGCAATGTTCGCCTGCCGGGACGCTGCGCGAGCACTGAGCCGCGCCGCCCCAGGTACATGACCAGCGACATCACCAGCTCCTCGCGGAGCGGATCGATCGCGGGGTTGGTGACCTGCGCGAAACGCTGCCGGACGTACGCGTACAGACTCTGCGGGAGACGTGAGAGCGGCGCGATCGGGGTGTCATCGCCCATGCTCCAGACCGCGTCGCGGCCTTCGGCGGCCATCGGCGAGATGACGTACCGCAGGTCCTCGTGGCTGTACCCAAACGCGTGTTGCCGCGCCGCGAGCTCATCGGCGGGGAGGACAGGTCCCAGCGCCGGGACTTCGGTTGGAAGCTGACGCACGACCCGCGCCGCCCAGCGGCGATAGGGGAAGCGTTGCGCCACCTCCATCTTCGCGTCCGCGCTGCGGAGGACGACATTGCGCAGCGTGTCGACGACGAGCAGCTCGCCGGGACCGAGCCGGCCCGATTCCACGACGTCGGGTGGATCGAGGTCGACGATGCCGACCTCCGACCCGGCGACGACGGTGTTGTCGCGCGTGACCTTGTACCGGCAGGGCCGCAGCCCGTTGCGGTCCAGGGCCGAGCCGGCGATGACGCCGTCGCTGAAGGCCAGGGCGGCCGGGCCGTCCCATGGCTCCATGAGCCCGGCATGGTACTCGTAGAAGCTGCGCAGCGCCGGATGCATCTCGGGGATGCGCTCCCACGCCTCCGGTAGCAGCATCATGAGCGCGTGCACCGGGTCTCGCCCCGAGCGCACGAGCAGCTCGAACGCGTTGTCGAGGCTGGTGGAATCGCTGCCGTCTTCCCAGATGACCGGCTTCAACTGCTCGACGTCGCGCTCCCACGCCGGTGCCGCGAGGGCCGGTTCTCGCGCCCGCATCGCGTTGCGGTTCCCCCAGAGGGTGTTGATCTCGCCGTTGTGCGCGAGCAGCCGGAACGGCTGCGCCAGCGGCCAGCTAGGCAACGTGTTGGTCGAGTAGCGCTGATGGAAAACGGCGATGCCTGTCTCGAACAGCGGCGACTGCAAATCGGCATAGAAGCCGGGCAGCTCCGTGCCCACCAGCAGCGCCTTGTATACAACGGTCCGGCAAGACAGCGAGCAGACGAACACCTGTAGGCCGGCGCTCGCCGCGCGGCGCTCGATGACACGGCGCGCGAGGTACAGGCGCCGCTCCCACGCCTGCGCGTTCGCGGGCCCCGCTGGCGGACCGATGAACAGCTGGCGGATGGTCGGCTGGCTGGTGGCGGCGAGCGGACCGAGCACGGCTGCATCGACCGGGACAACACGCCATCCCAGCACCGACATTCCCAAGCTGACCAGCACCGTTTCGATCAGGTCGATCGCGATGTCTCGGGCCGGGCCGGCCTGGGGCAAGAAGAACATGCCGAGTGCCACGCGCTCGACCGGTCCGACGCCGAGCAGGCGATGCGGGATTTGTGTGAGCACGCCGGCGCCGTCGCCGGATTTGTCGTTCGAGGCGGCGCCCCGGTGCGCGAGCCGCGCGACGGCGGTGAGGGCCAGCGCCAGGATGTCGTGGCCGCGGCCGCCGTCCGCGCGGGCGACGAACCCGACGCCACAGGCGTCGCGCTCGCGCCAGGGATCGAGCAAACGAAAAGCCCGCTCTGCTGAGGGAGCGGGCTGGCTGGGTGCTGGTCTTCTTGTCACGCTATCGCGCCCCGCCGCTCCCTCGAGAGGGTGTGCCGGTAATATTTGCCAGCGGGGCCATCGTATGTTTATGCATTCGTGAACATAAATATGCGAATGGGTTCGAAACTATGCAAGTAGGGAGGTAGGGGCGCAGCATGCTGCGCCCCTCCGCCGTCAGCCGACGAGAATGGGCTCGTGCGGTTGGCTGTAGCGGTAGGTCTTCCCGGCGTAGTTGCGGAGCACCACTTCCTTATCTGTCAATTTCACGACGTATTCGGGGAGCAGGGGGATCTTGCCGCCGCCGCCGGGCGCGTCGATCACGAAATGCGGGACCGCCAGCCCCGAGGTCCAGCCCCGCAGCGCCTGCACGATCTCGAGCCCCTTCTGAACCGTCGTCCGGAAGTGCTCGGCCCCGGCCACCTGGTCGCACATATAGATGTAGTACGGCCGCACCCGCGCGGCGAGCAGCCGCTGCATCAACGCCTTCATGACCTCGGGATCGTCGTTGACTCCCCGGAGCAGCACCGTCTGGCAGCCGAGGGGGATGCCCGCGTCGGCGAGCATCCCGAGCGCGTGCACCGCGGCGGGCGTGAGCTCGTCGGGGTGATTGAAATGCGTGTTGATGTAGAGCGGGTGATACCGCTTGAGGATGGCGCACAGCTCGGGCGTCACGCGCTCGGGCAGATGACAAGGGATGCGACTCCCGATCCTGAGCACCTCCAGATGCGGAATCGCCCGCAGCCGCTTGCAGATGTCGTCGATGCGCCGGTCGGACAGCAGCAGCGGATCGCCGCCGGACATGATGACATCGCGGATTTCCTGATGCTCTTCCAGGTAGCGAAACGCCGACTCGAGCTGCGACATCCGAATCTTCTCGGGATCGCCTACCTTGCGCCGGCGGGTACAGAACCGGCAGTAGGAGGCGCAGACGGGCGAGACCAGAAACAGCGCGCGGTCGGGATAGCGGTGCGTGATGTTGGGCACCGGCGAGTTCTCGTCCTCCGCGAGTGAGTCGACGAGCCCATCCTCGACTTCCAGCTCCTGCACGGTGGGAACGTACTGTAGCCAGATGGGATCGCCTGGCGACTTGATGAGGTCCACCATCGCGGGCGAGATGCGAAACTCGAAGTTCTCGGCCGCCTGGCGGAGGCGACTGATGTCCCCGAGGTGCTCGGCGCCAAAACGCGCGGCCAGGGCGTCGAGAGAAGCGATGCTCCGCTTACGGAGTAGTTCTTGCCAGGTTTCCAGTAGTCAGATCCTTGGTATAGATCACCAGGTCGTCACCGGGCGCATAGTAGCCCGGAACCGTTGCGGCTCTAGTGTAGCCGCGTGCTTCATAGAATCCGCGCGTCGGCGCATAGTCGCCGCGCGATGAGGTCTCGACCACAATCAGCCGTGCGTCGTGCGTCATCAGTCGTTGCTCCACGTCGGCGAGCAGCGCACTCCCAATTCCTCGTCCCTGTCGCTCGCGATCCACGACGATCCAGTACAAGTCGTACGTCGCTGCGGTGCCTGGAGTCGGTCCCCAGCAGGCGTACCCGACCAGGTGATCGCCCTCGAACGCTCCGACGAACCGGTAATCGTCGTCGCCGGCCAGACTCTCCTCGAGCAGCTCGACCGCGGTGGCGACCTCCTCTTCCCGGAAGAGACCGGTCGCCCGCGTCAGCCGCTCAAGCGGTGCGCGGTGCGCGCGCCCGACGGGGCGCAGCGAGCAGCTCACGTGCCGCCTTGCTCCCCTGCGCTTCTCGCAGCGCGATCTCGGCGATGCGGCGGATCAGCTCGGCATAATCCCACCCGGCAGCCTTCGCCATCCGCGACAAGCCGGCCGCATCGGTGAGATCGGGATTGGGGTTCACCTCGAGGACCCACGGCCGGCCAGCGTCGTCCACGCGCAGATCGATGCGGCCGTAGCTCTTGCCCTGCATCGTGCGCCACGCGGTCTCGGCCAGGCGGCACAACCGGTCGGCGAACCGCTGCGAGATCTGCGCCGGGCACACCGGGCGGCTGCCGAGATCTTCGGGCGACCCCACGTGCCATTTGGCGGCATAGGTGAGGATGGGCCAGGTGTCGGTCGGCATCGCGCTGAAGTCGATCTCGGCGACGGGGAGGGTACGATCGCCGACGATCCCGACGTTGAACTCGCGGCCGGCGATGTACTGCTGTACCAGCACCTCGTCGAACTGCTCGGTCATCGCCGCGATACGCGCCTTCAAGCTCTTGCGATCGCTGACGACCGACTGCTTGTCGAGACCCGCACTCGCGTCCTCCGCCGCCGGCTTGACGATTGCCGGCAACGGAAAGTCGTCGTCGATCTTTCCCTGCGCGATCGTCCAGCGCGGCACCGGCAGCCCCGCGCGCTCCAGCAATGTGTTGGCGACCGCTTTGCGGCGGCATACGGCGGTGGTCCAGGGCCCGCAGCCGGTGTACGCGATGCCGGCGAGCTCCAGCGTGCCGACAACGTGGTCCTCCCACTGCGCTACGCCGCGAACCCCTTCGCAGAGATTGAAGACCAGATCGACACGGCCTCCCCGGCAGGCATTGAACCATCGCATGTCGTGCCGGACGGGAACGCGCTGCACCTGATGATTGAGGGAGCCAAAGATTCTGGCGATGTCGTCGACCGCCTCCATCACTCCGGCGATGTCCTCGGCGGTCCAGTCCTCGGCACCTGGATCATAGAGGATGACGACCTTCACGCGGAGATCGCGGTGGGGGCGTGTACGGACGCGGCATCCTGCGCCCCCACGTCGCGACCCGTTATCCGTCTCCACGCAGTGCGGACGACTTCCTGAATCAGCCCATCGTAGGTGTACCCGGCGACCCGCGCGGCTTTGGGGAAGCAGGAGTTCATCGCGGGATCGGGAATGATGCCGGGCAGCGGATTGAGCTCGACGACGTTGGGGACTCCGAACCGATCCACGCGAACGTCGATGCGGCACCAGTCGCGGCAGCCGAGGGCGCGATACGCATCGAGCGCGACGCGCTCCGTCTCGCGGCAGAGCGAGTCGGCGACGCCGCTCGGCGGGCACTGGAAAATCGCCAGCGGATGCTCGCGCGTGTCCCAGATCCATTTCGCTTCGTAGCCGTACACGGGCGGCGCGCCTGGAGGGAGCGTCGCGAAATCGAATCCGACGAGCGGCAGGCAGCGCACGTCGCCGTTATTCCCGAGGATCGCGACCGTGAACTCCGGACCGGGGAGATAGGTCTCGACGAGGACCGGCTGGGTGTAGCGCTCCAAGAGGAAAGGCACGCGCTCGGCGAGCTGCGCGGGGGTCTCGCATAAGTTATTGACGAATATCCCCTTACCTGACCCCTCGGCGACGGGCTTCACGAACAGCGGGAACGGCAGCGGCAGCCGTTCGAGATCCTCGATGCGTTCGATCACGCGAAACGGCGCGGTCGGCACGCCGCGGTAGGCGAGGATCTCTTTCGTCCGTCCCTTGTGGAGCGTCAACGCGAGCGTCAGCGGATCGGAGCCCGTGTACGGAATCTGCAGATACTCGCACAACGCGGGGACGTGCGACTCGCGGCAGGGGCCGTGCAGTCCCTCCGCCATGTTGAAGACGATGTCGGGACGAGCGAGCGAAAGTTTCTGCGGAAACAATTCGTCGGCTTCGAGTCGGACGACCGTGCCGAAGCGACCGAGAGCCTGCCCGACCGCGTCGATCGTAGACGGGTCATCCCACTCGGCATAGGCGTCAGACGCTGGGGTCGCGTCAGGCTTCTCGTTGTATGCGAGTCCTATTCGCATCCGAAATCAGAATACGAAATGGCATCGCGATGCGCAAGACGCAAACGAGAAAAAATTTGGCGTCAAACTTTGTGGTAGGTGACGCGAGCGGCTTCCTGTCTGTCGTCGGCGACGTAGATCTCGAAATCGGAGAACAGCGCGCCGGCTTCTTGCTGCAAGACGCGCAACACCGCAACCGCCATGCGCCGGATTTCGAGCTCGGCGCCTTCGCCGCAGCGCAGCTCGAGCATCGTACGCCACGCGCGAGCGTTCCCGGAGACGACGATCTTCACTTCCGTGGCGTTGGGCAGCACACTGCGCGCCGCTTCGCGCGCCATTTTGCGCCGCTGGACTTTGTCGGCAATCCACTCGTAGCGCTGCATCAGCCCCTCGACCGCCCGCACGTACGCGGCCTGCGCCTCGCTCACCTGCTGCTGCCACTCCTCTTCGAGCTTCGCGTCGCCCGCGACGGCCGGCGGGAGGACGAACGCGGCATGCGATTCATCGACATAACGCTGCGAGATCTGCGAATAACCGAAGCCGGCGCGATGGCGCACCAGCTCGTGCGAGCAGGAGCGCGAGATGCCTTCGATCAGCAGCACGTACACCGCGTGCTCCAGCACCGAGCCGTGACCCTGCTTCTTGATGTTTTCGAGATACTCGGCCGTCGTCCGATTGACCGGATTGTGCTGGCTCATGTAGCAGAGCCGCCCCGCGTACTCGGCCAGCCGCTCGCCATCGCTCGCCGCACCGCGCCAGGTGACGGCGAGGTGTTCCGGTTCGAGAAACTGGGGACGAGCGATCAGCGAAATGCGCGGGGCGCGAAAGACTTCCATCGGCGCTAGTGTGCCAGTTCGAGTTTCGGTGTGGCCCATGCGGCGCTGCGCTCCACTTCTCGGAGTCGTGTGGCGATGTCTTCAGGAATGGCCGCGGCCCCGGCGCCCACCTTCAGCGCGGCCACGGGTGACCAATCGGTCGCGGGAATGATAACACCGGGGTTGAGGATCGACAGCGGGTCGTACGCGCGTTTGACGTCGCGAAACAGATCCATGACTTCCTTGCCATAGAACCGCTCGAGCACCCCGGCGCGAAGGCGGCCCACGCCGTGCTCACCCGACGGAACACCACGCAGGCGGATGAGCAGATCAGTGACGTCTGCGAACAATTCGGCAAGTGCCTCCCGCCAGCCGTCGCGCGTCGTATCGGGCAGCGCATTCACATGAACGTGGCCGTCCCCGGCATGGCCGAAGATCGCGACGGGAATGTCGCGACGCCTGGCTGATTCCCGAAGACCGGCGACATACGCGCCGAGTGCCTCCAGCGGCACACAGCCGTCCTCGATGATCTGGAGCGAGCGTTGGCTGGCGGGCAGCAGCGCAAGCGCGGGCGAGGCGAGGCGTCGCACGCTCCACAGCTGCTCCAGCCCGGCGCGGTCCACGGCCGTCTCGACATGAACGGCCGAATGCTTGAGGCCGCGCACCGCGTCGCCGACGACGCCGCGCGCCACCGCGGCGTGTTCGCGCTCGAATTCGACGAGCAAGAGGCAGGCGACCTTGGGCGCTTCCGGGACGAAGCGCAGCAAGCTCTCATCGAGCAGCTCGATCGCCGAGGGGTTCAACGAGACGAGGTAGGGGACCGCTTCGGCCATCGCCTCGAGGCCGGCGAATCCGAGCGCCGCGCCGGCGATGTCGGGCGGGATCGGGTCGAGCTTCCAGTGCACCGCCGTGACGATGCCGAGCGTGCCCTCCGCGCCGATGAGCAGGTCGATTTCGTCGCCGGTCTCCGCAAAATGATCGAGTGCGTAGCCGGAAGAGTTCTTGCGGGTCTTGGGGAAGCGCTCGGCGACGAGCCGCCGGCCAGCAGCGGTCAGCGTGAACTTCGCACTCTGTTGCCCGCGCGCCACAGTCCTCACGGTGCCATCGGCCTCGACAACCTCGAGCCCCTCGACCCACCTCCGCATGCTGCCGTACCGCACCGTGCGGGGTCCGGCCGCGTTGGTGGCCACCATCCCACCGCTCGTCGCGAACGCGCCGGACGATGGATCCGGGGGCAGCCGCAAGCCGTAGGGTCTGGCGGCCTCGTTCACCTCGGACCATGTAACCGATGCGCCGGCCCGCGCCACCTGAGCCTGAGCTTCGATCACTAGCTCCGCGAAGCCGATGCTCAGGTCGGCGATAATGCCGCTGCCGACGTTGCCACCCGGCATGCCGCTGCCCGCGCCACGCGGGATGAGCGCGATTTTCGACGCAGCGGCCTGACGAACGAGCGAGACGACGTCGTCGACGGTCTGGGGGATTGCGACGGCCGCGGGAACGATGCGATACACTCCTGCGCCTTCAGCATAGGCCGCGCGGACACGAGGATCGGTGACTAACACGCTCCAAACTTGACATGGGTGAACGGCAACGTGAAGCTTCGAGTCTCCGATGGCTAGAGCGCAGCTCATCCATATCGAAGTAGACCGGCGGCTCGGTCACGAATGGGACGAGTGGAACGGCCGGCCGCTTTACGCCGGCGGTAACTTCTCGGCGCCGCCAAGGCTGTTCTTCACGTTCGCCGCCCTGACCATAGCCGTCGCCACGGGAGCTGTCGCGCTTCTACTGTATTTGATCGGGCCGCGCCTGGCGGCGCTGTGGCCCCGGCTGCCTCCTGTCCTCTGGATCGTGCTCGGCGTGCTGGCGGTACTGCAGTGGCTCTATCTCGGCGTACTCGCCCTCTCCTTTTACGCCGGCAGGACCCTCCTCCCCGAACGCCTACTCGAGCGGGGTCCTTACTTACAGCTCATGAACTACACCTCGCTGCTCGCCCGCAGCTTCGGCAAGCGCGACTTTGTCGAGCACGCCGCGATCGACATCTACAACACGCTGGCGGAGCGGCGTGGTCGCAGGGTGGGGAAGGGTGAGCTGCTGGTCCTGATTCCCCGCTGCCTGTCGAAAGAGGCGCTCGACGGTGTGCTGGAGATCGCGGGGCGCTACGAGGTGCCGGTGTTCGTCGCGACGCGAGGCCAACTCGCTCGGCGCGTGATCCGCGAGCGGCGGCCGCGCGCGGTGGTCGCCGTCGCCTGCGAACGCGACATGATGACGGGTCTGCGGGACGTCGCGGGTAAGCTCCCGGTGCTCGGCCTGACCATGCAGCTGCCCAATGGGCCGTGCCGCGATGCCGCTATCGATCTCGGACAGATGGAGCGATGGGTCCAGGGACTCGTTGCCGGAGCGCCAGCCCCAGCACACACCACGCCGTAAACGCGAGCCACTCCCCGGTCGTAAAGCTACCAGGCACGACAGGCACCAATTTCATTGCGATAATCGCGGCGCTCACGGTTACGCCGACCGCGGCGATCGTGACGCCTTCCCGGATGCCGCCGCGGCGCGCCAGCGCGACGAAGGCAAGACAGGCCGCGCACCACCCGATTGCTCCTACTGCCGCGCCCACTTCGCTGATCGGAACAAGCACCGCGTCGCCGAGGAACGCGGCCGCGCCCGTGAGGCCGGCGATGAGTGCGATCGCCAAGGCGGGAGTCCCGAAGGTTGGATTCACGGCGCCGAGCGCGGGATGGAGGAGGCCCCGCCGGCCCAGCGCGTACACCAGTCGCGTGGCGGCGACGAAGTTTCCGTTGAACACTTTGAACAGCGACAGTACGGCCGCGGCGAGAATCAACCGCGCGATCCAGGGTGTCCCGAATGCGCGCGCGAACGCCACGTCGGTGCCAAGCTGCTGCGTGACAATGTCGGTCCAGGGGTACACCCACGCGACGACGCCGACGATGACGACGTAGAACAGTCCGCCCGCCAGCAGGGCAGCAGTGATTGCCCGCGAAAGCGTGCCCGGTCGAAGACCGGGGAGCGCTTCCTCAGACGCCTTGGGAATCGATTCGAAGCCGGTCATGAAGTAGGGCACGATCTGCGCGACGAGCAGTACCGAGACGAACGGTCCCACGGGGGCGAACAGCGGTTCGACATTGGTCGCGCTGCCGCGTCCGAAGCCGAGCGCCACAAACAGCGCGAAGCACGCCAGCAGGCCGATCGTGGTGATATCCTGAAACCGGCCACTGAGCCGGATGCCGCGGAAGTTCACGATGCCGATCGCGGCCGTCAGACCGAGCCCGGCGACCAGCCGCGGCAGGGTGATCGCCTTTCCCGCGACCGTGTAGAGCGTGAGAGCATTCATGGCGGGGAACAGCCGCGCCAGCAGGTTGCCGATCGCCACCGCTTCCCATGGGCAGACAATCGCGTAAGCGAGCACCATCATCCAACCGGAGGTGAAGCTCACGAACGATGGGAAGACGCGTTCCGTGTAGGCGATTTCGGCACCCGCATCGGGAATCATCCGCACCAGGCGGCCGTAGGTGTGGGCGATGGGCAGCAGAAGCACCGCACCGGCCAAAAAGCCCAGCATCGCGCCCCCGGGCCCGCCCCGGCGCAGCCAGTCGTCCATGACGACCAGCCACCCGGCCCCCACCATGCTGCCGAAACCGAATGTGAAGTACTCGAGGGCGCCGAGGCTGCGGCGGAGGGTCGTGCCCACCTAGTAGGTCGTGGCTCCGAGTTTGGTCTTCAACGCGGCCAGGAGCTGCGCGGCGCGGAGCTGACCGGGGGAGCCGGGCGGTGAGGCGCGCTCCAGATCGCGACGCGTACGGGAAGGATCCTCCACCGGCCGATAGACGGCCTCGATCGTCACGCGCGACTTGCCCGGCACATCGGGATCGGCCCAGAGGCGCACGCGATGCGTACCCGCGAACTCCGCAGTTTCAAGAAAGGCATCGCGCAAGGTCACGAAATGCACGCGGATCGTGTCGGCCTGGAGGAGCTCACGGGCCGCCTGGGTGACGTCGGCGGGGCGCGCATTGATCACCGCGTGCAGCGCCTCCGGAACCGGAGCAAAGGAAGGACGCGTCGTGGTGGGCGTGCAGGCCACCACGAGAATCGCGCACAATCCGATGGCGCGCATCAATGCGAGTGTGGTGGTGTCCCTGGAGGGTGCGTGTGCGGCGCCGTCCGCTTCGTAGTGTCGGAGAGTGAATCGGCGGCGCGCTCGTGCTCTTCCCCCGCCTCGTGATGATGGCCTTCCTCCCGGTTCTCGATCTCCGCCTGCAGCGTTCGCGACGGAATGCCGGCGGCATGCTCGAACACCAGCCTGCCCCCGAGGATGCCGGTCCACACGAGTCCTGCGATTCCGATCACGCTCAGCATGCGCGTCAACGCCAGCTCTTGCGCCGGCATCTGAAACCGGCGGATCAATCGCCAACCGAGCACGACGGTGAAGAGCGACATCGTGATCAGCGCCATGTTCTCATGCTTTTCCATTATTTCATGGATCGCCTCACCGTGCTCGATCGAGCCCGATGCGAGCTTGCCGGCCACCACGGCCAGCCATCCCCCAATGACGCCGGCCCACAGCGTCCAGATCGCTGCCCACATGAGTGATTCGCGTTTCGTGGTGGCGGCGGCGAAATCGAACACCACGGCCACCACAAGCAGGGCGGCAGGGAAATCGTTGAGGACGGCGTGCCAACGGGCAGCGTCGTAGCCGAACATTAGAGTCCCAGGTCGCTGACGATGGGTGGATTTGCCGAATAATCGTAGAAGCCTTTCCCGCTCTTTTTGCCGTGCATCCCCGCGAGCACCATGCGCTTGAGTAACGGCGGCGGCGCGTAGCGGGCCTCGCGGTACTCCTTGAACATGATCTCGGCGATGTGGTGCGTCGTGTCGAGACCGACGAAGTCCAGCAGCGTCAGCGGACCCATCGGGTAGCCGCAGCCCAGGTGCATCGCCTTGTCGATGTCGGGCACGCTGCCGACGCCGCGTTCCACGGCCCGAATGGCGTCGAGGAGATAGGGAACGAGCAGGAGATTGACGATGAAACCGGACGTGTCCTTCGCGGCGATCGGCTCCTTGCCGAGGGAAGCGGCGAACGCGAACGCGCGCTTGAACGTCTCCGCGGAGGTCGTCACAGTGCGCACGACTTCCACCAGCGCCATCAGCGGCACCGGATTGAAGAAGTGCAGCCCGACGAAACGATCGGCCCGCTTGGTCGCGCCGGCCATCTCGGCGATCGTCAGACTCGAGGTATTCGAGGCGAAGATGGTCCCCTGCCCGCAGAGCCCGTCGAGCTCCTTGAACAGCGCGTTCTTCAGCTCCAGATCTTCGGTGATCGCTTCGATCACGATGTCGACGGGCTTCAGGTCCGCGACGGTCGTCGTAAAGGTCAGGCGTTTCAGCGTCGCGTCGCGGTCAGCCGCGGGGAGCTTGCCCTTCTCGACGAATTTCGCGAGCGACTTCTCGATGCCGGCGCGCGCGCGATCGAGGATTTCCTTGGACACGTCGCGCACGACGGTGGCGTAGCCGGCGGTCGCGGCAACCTGAGCGATCCCGCTGCCCATTAAGCCGCTGCCGAGCACCCCGACTCGCTTGATATCGGTCATCTATCCTCGTGTCTTTGGCCGCGGATTCTCGAAGACCTTGCGGACTTCGTCTGCGATCCGGAACAACGGATGCTGACCAGGCAACGACGGGGTGGCGCGAGTCTCGCCACGCTCGAGCCGGTCGAGCACCTGCTCGAGCGCGATCTGCATGCGCTCGTTCGCGCCCCGGTACGTGCGCGCGATCAGCGCGCCGCCGATCGTCAGGCCCACGCCGGGGACGAGCATGAGGGCTTGCGCGAGCGCCAGGGGCGGAGCGATGAGGGCAGTGGCACCCGTCATGCCCCATCCCAGGATCGTCAGCACGCTCCCGCCGGTAATCCGCTTCGTCCGCTCCTCGCGGACGTCGGCCTCGAGCCGCACGAGACAGAACCCGGGTTCGAGCTGCACGACCTGTCCGCTGATCTCTCGCGCCCGGGCGAGCGAGTAGCGCCGGCGACCGGCGAGCGCTCGCTGAATCGAAGCGACTGGCCCCGCCTTGGGCTCCCACGATGTCCTGTCGGCGTACTGGCGTTTGGGTTGCAGCAGCTCCTCGTCGGTCATGCAGCGGCTCAGCGCGCGCTCGACCGCCGCTCGATCGCCCGGCACGACGCGATGCGCGACGATGGATCGCGGACCTGTCAGCCACGCCCAGGTCCCGGTCGCCACTTCGGGCGCAGTCCGCGTCTGCTCCTCGAGCATCGCCTGGCGCAGATAGCGATCGGGGATGCCGACGTCCTTGCCGAGCGCCAGGACTTCGCTGGTCGTGAGCCCCTCACCGATCTCGCGTTCTCCCGCCTGCAGTTCGGCGGCGCGTTTGATGATGCGCTCGAGCGCGTCACGGCTGATGAGATCCTTCCCCATCAGGCTTTGGCCTTGCCCTTGTTCTGAACCGCCGGGAGACGCTCACCCGCTCCCGCGGCGCGTTCCGGAAGGGCCGCGGGGGGATTGCCGGTGGGAGCGAGCCGATCCATGAAGACTTTGAACAGATCGATGGGGATGGGGAAGATCGTCGTCGAGTTGTTTTCGGAGGCGATTTCGTTGACCGTCTGCAGATATCGCAGCTGTATAGCGGCAGGCTCGGCGCCGATGATGTGCGCGGCCTGCGCCAATTTTTCGGACGCCTGCAGCTCGCCCTCGGCGTTGATGACTTTGGCGCGGCGCTCGCGCTCGGCCTCCGCCTGCCGGGCCATGGCGCGCTTCATCTCCGGGGGCAGGTCGACGTCCTTCACTTCGACCGCCGAGACCTCGATGCCCCACTCCTCCGTGCGCTGGTCGATGATCTGTCGCAGGATGGCGTTGACCTTGTCGCGGCTCGCCAGCAGCTCGTCCATCTCGGTTTCGCCGAGCACGGAGCGCAGCGTCGTCTGCGCGAGCTGGCTCGTGGCGTAGAGATAGTTCTCGACGCCCACCACGGCCTTGTCTGGCGTCTTCACGCGCATGTACAACACCGCGTTCACCTTGATCGAGATGTTGTCGCGCGTAATGACGTCCTGCGGCGGAATGTCGATCGCCATCACGCGCAGCGAGACCTTCTGCATCTTGGCGAGCAGGGGCGGCAGGAAGATCAGTCCCGGCCCCTTCGTGGGCCGCAGATGCCCGAGCAGGAAGTACACCCCGCGTTCGTATTCGCGCAGCACCCGGAGCCCCGCGAACAAATAGAGGGCGATCGCTCCGATGGCCGTGAGGAGAATGTCGCTCATAGCGCCTCGACGATGACCGCCGCGCCCTGGCCACCGCCGATGCAGGCGGAACCGAGCCCAAAGCGCTGCTTCTCGCGCCGCAGCGCATGCAGCAGGTGAATCGTGATGCGCGTTCCGGTGGCCGCCAGCGGGTGACCGATCGCGATCGCGCCACCGCACGCATTCGTACGAGCGCGATCGAGTCCCAACTCCCGCTCGACCGCCAGGTATTGCGGCGCGAATGCCTCGTTGACTTCGACGAGATCCATCTGCGCGAGTTTCATCCCTGCTTTCGCCAACGCCTTGCGGGCGGCCGGCGCCGGGCCGATGCCCATGTGCTTCGGCTCGACACCGGCCACCGCCCATGCGACCAGTCGGCCGAGCGGCTTCAATCCGTGCGTCTTGGCGTACTCTTCACTCGCGAGCACCGTCGCTGCCCCGCCGTCCGAGATGCCAGACGCGTTCCCCGCGGTGACCAGCCCATCCTTCTTGAAGTAGGGCTTCAGCCCGCTGAGGATCTCGAGCGTCGTTTCGGGACGCATATGCTCATCAGCGCGGAACTCGACTTCCTTTCCTTTCACCTTGATCGTGACCGGTACGACCTCGTCCTGGAACGCGCAGGCGTCCCACGCCTGTTTGGCGCGTTGCTGCGAGGCGACGGCGACTTCATCGACTTCCTTGCGGGTGAGTTTGTACTTCTCAGCGAGGCTTTCGGCGGTCTCGGCCATGGACAGGCCGCATTGCGGGTCCTTCAGCGACTCCCACAGGAGGTCCTCGAGCGGCGCCGGGCCCAGCCGGAGTCCCCAGCGCGCGCCCCGGACGACGTGCGGCGCCTGGCTCATCGACTCCGCACCGCCCGCGAGCACCACGTCGGTTTCGCCCAACAGAATCAGCTGCGCACCTTGCGTAATCGCCTCGAAACCCGAGCCGCAGAGCCGGTTTACCGTAACTGCCGGTGTCTCGATCGGGAGCCCTGCTTTCAAGCCGACATGGCGGGCCATGTAGATCGCGTCAGCCGACGTCTGCAGCGCGTTTCCGAAGACGACATGGCCAAAATCGCTCGCGGGGACATTGGAACGCTGGATCGCGTGGCGGGATGCTGCCGTGCCCAGATCGATGGCCGACAAATCCTTCAAAGAGCCGCCGAACGAACCGAATCCTGTCCGGACTCCCGACAGAAAGACGACGTCTTTCGTGGCGCCCTGGGTTTTCATGGGAGCAACTCCATCATAAGTGGGCGGAATATGGGCCTGCCGCCGATGTGACGGTAGGTCGTTCCGCAAAAACACAAGCGGCGAATGGGGTTGTTCCCATCCGCCGCCCATTTCGCTCGATCACGCCGCGGTTACCACACGAGGTCGACCCACCCGGCCTCGTTCGCGACCACCGCGACGCTGCCGGACGCGTTGAACGCGATGTGACGTGGGAGACCGCCCGTCTCGAGTGTTCCTAGCGGCACCAGGCTGTGCGCGTCGAGGATTGCGATCCGACCAGCCGTGCGGAGGCTGGCGTACAGAACGCCCTGGTCCGGAGTCAGTGCGACTTCGTTGACCGGAGTCTCGAGCGGTCTGCGTAGAATTTTGCCGGTCGGCAAATGAATCAAGTCGAGCCAGCCGCGCTCGTTGGCGCAGTACAGGCGCACGCCGTCCCGTGAAACGCTTACGCCCAGCGGTTGACCACCCACTTCGTAGCGGCGCGTGACCGCGAGCGTGCGCGCGTCCAGCTCGAGGATGCCTCCCGCCTTCCAGGTGGGAACGTACACGCTCTTTCCCGCTGGATCGATCGCGAGCTCAGTGCACGCTTGCGGCACGGGCGTCGATCGCACGATTCGCCCGCCATCGTCGGTGAGCGCGCAGGCGCAGAGCCGGTCGAGGTTCGTGCAGACGTAGAGCACACGCCCATCAGGCGACAATACCGCGCCGAGTGGATCACCGTCCATGATGATGGCGCCGATGCGGCGGCGCCACGCCAGATCCACGACGGCGACATCTTTGGTGAACTGATTCGTCACCCAGGCACGGTCACCCGCCGGCGCCAAGAGCACGCGAGTTGGCGCAATACCGACGTGAATGACGTTCGTTGCCGCGAGAGGCTGAAGTTCCAACCGCTCCAACACGGCGGCGTGCAGCCGGGTCAACCAGGCGGCACCGTCCGGGCCGATCGCGACGTCGAAGGGGTAACCGCCGATTCTCAGTCGAGAAGCCAGCACGCCGCGGGGCCTGCCCGGCGTTTCCGGTGGCGCGTGTGTGGTGAGATGAACCGGATGAATCGCAGAGCCTGCCGGTCCCGCTTCCTGCCTCGCCGCAGCGCGAAGGTATGGCTGGAGTGCGAGCCCGTGCATGCCGTTCTCTCTCCAGGTCGTGCGGAACTGCAGGATCGCCCCGGGGATCCCGCCGCGCCGCACGCGAGACCATGGCTTGCCCATCAGGCGTCGCACCAGGCGATAGCAGGTCGCCGGCTCGATCCCGGACTGGCGCGCGAGCGACAGCAACGATGCGCCGGTTTGCTCCGATTGGAGAATCCAGTAGAAGAGCCGTGTCCAGGCCGCCAGCTTCTCCAACGGCGGCAAGCTGGCGCGACGCAACGTGCGGGCGACCTGATGGCGCGTGCGGAGACCGAGGAATGTGGCGACGTCGTCGGCTGGGGGGAGCAGACCGTTCCTAGATGCGAGCACGTCGACGACAGCCCGTGCTTCGCCGGACAGCGATGGTAGAGCGACCTTCAGGACCTTCGCGAGCGGAAGCGGCGGCATAATCCCCCACTCCACCGTAGGGATCAGTTCTCCGGAGACTCAACTGCTGATTGGGGTCGGCGTCAACTGGGAGTCAAATCAGGTCTCCCAGCGCATCTACCACAGCCGCGGTGCCGGCGTCACCGCCGAGATCCGGTGGTCGTTTTGAGCTCGCGAGGAGCTTCCGAACGGCCTGCTTCAGGGTTGCCGCCGCCGCGGGGTAGCCGAGATGCTCGAACATCAAGCCACCGGTCAACACCGCTGCAACGGGATTGGCGATGCCCTTGCCGGCGAGCGCGGGCGCGGAGCCGTGTACCGGCTCGAACAGGCTCTGCCGCGCGCCAGGATGGAGGTTTGCGCTCGCCGCGATACCCAGCCCGCCGACCAGGCCCGCACCGAGATCGGAGAGGATGTCGCCGTAGAGGTTGTTCGTCACAATGACTTCAAACCGCTGGGGTTCACGCACCAGCTCGAGCGCCAGCGCGTCCACATAGCGATGCTCGGCGGTGATTGCCGGATACTCCCGCGCGATACGCTGGAGCGTCTCTTGCCAGATCCGATGGGTGGGAATCGCGTTGGATTTGTCGCTCATCGTGACGCGTGTCTTCCCGTGCGACTGCGCCCACTCGAACGCGGCGCGAACGATCCGCTCGACACCCTTGCCCGTGTTGACTTCTTCGGCGACGTGCTCGTCGCCGGAAGAGCGCCCGCGACCGAGATATTGGCCTTCGGTGTTTTCGCGGAAGATGACGAAATCGATTTTCCCCGGATTCCGCAGCGGTGTGAGATCGGGATGCAGCAGCTCGACCGGACGGAAATTGACGAACAGATCGAGCTTGAACCGCAAACCCAGCAAGATGTCCCGCGCGTGCTCATTGCCGGGCACGCGCGGATCACCCAGAGCACCGAGGAAGATTGCATCGACGTCGTCGCGCAGGTGCTGAAAAGCGGCGTCCGGCAACGTCTCTTTGGTCCGGAGATAATGATCAGCCGAATACGGGAGGCGCTCCCACCGCAACGCGAATCCATGTTTGGCCGCCGCGCGGTCGAGGATCGGAATCGCGGCCTCGATTACCTCAGGCCCGATTCCGTCTCCGGCGATCACAGCGATTTTGGCGGTCCGACCGTCCGACCGTCCGACCGTCCCTCCAGCCGTCATTCGAATCCCGTCGGCTTACCGCACGACAGACAATAGGTCCAGCCGACATCCACCGGGCTGCCGCAGGCCGGACACTTGAGGTCGCCTTCTTGTGGCTGCCCGCAGTGCGGGCAGAACCGCACGTCGCGATTGCTGGGCAGGACGCCGCCGCAGTACTCGCACTGGTTCTCCGACAGACCGTGCGGTGGGCGAGCGATGCGAAATCGTTCCGGTTGGTGAGGGGGCGTGGGCGTCGACGGCGCTGCCGGCGGGATCGGGTTCTCCCCCGTGGTGTCGAGGAGGCCGTCCTCATCGGCGTCGGCGGAAGCCGGAGGCGCGTACGCGCGGTCGGCAATCAGGACGCGCTCGGCGGCGCGGCCGTTCACCATGACCTGCGCTTCCGGAAAGCTGCGGAAGTACGCCGGGTCGGGGTTGATGGTCGCGATTTCCCGCTGCATCGCCTCGCGCACGGAGTCCGGCTCGAGTTGCACGTAGCCGCGCTCGCCCGCGAGCAACCGCAGCACCGCCATCTCATAGTCCTGATGGGTCGCGACGTTCAGGCGCGCGCGGTTGGAGCGATAGGCCACCAGCCGCTCGTAGATTTCCGCCGCCGGGAACGGGACCGCGATGCGCGTCTCTCGTGCCAGCGCGGCGACGAGGAGAGAAAACAGCCGATCTAATTCGTCCATCGCGCTTTCACAGGCTGAAGCCTGTGCTCGGCGAACACTGTCCTTGTATGTATGGACAGGGCGCCGATGAAGAAGCCAATTCGAGTGGGTGGGCGACAGCTCGTACCGTCCCGGGCCGAGAAGGCCGACCTTAAGCCAGGGCGTCGCTCGCGTACTCGCTGCAAGCCCGCACGGTTGTCTGGGCCGAAGAGCCCGTATCTGCAAGGCCGGGTGGTGGCGAGTGACCTTCGCGCGGGAGATCGCATGGCCCCCACCATCTTCGTTGGCATTGATGTTTCGAAAGACACGCTGGA
>QHVB01000021.1 GCA_003222195.1 Gemmatimonadota bacterium
CATTCAGATACACGTCCGCGGCGGCATACAGACTGGGCATCCGATCCGGCCTAACACGCCCGACGAACTCGACATTCTGGAGGCGCAGTTCCCCCGCGAGCCGGAGCAGTGCCCGGCGCTGGCTCCCATCCCCAGCGACGATCAAGCGAGCATCCGGATAGCTGAGCTGAATCCGCGCGAAGGCGCGCAGCACGCAGGCGACGTTGTAGTGAGCCTCGAAATTTCGGTTCGACAGAAAGATCGGGCGCAACGGCCTGCGCTGGCGGAATGGGAATTGACTCAGGTCGACGATGTTAGCGACGACGCGTGCGGGTAACCCCACCCGGGCAAACACCTCAACCAGGTACTCCGAAGGGACGACCAGAGCATCAGCGAGCCGCATGACCGCAACGACGCTTCGTCCCCAGCGCCGCAGGTGGTCCTCCGCCTCCCCACTCCGGTAATTCAGAATGACTCTCTTGCGGTACCACTTTCCAAGCAATAGCGCAGGTGTCGGGGCAATGAGAAAGGAAAAGTACGAGGCAGAAAACACATGCACGACGTCATAGTGGGCCAGGGACCTGAGCAGCGTCCAGACGTAGTGCACCGAGGTCACGAGCGTGCGGATGTATCGAACTCGCTGAAGCAGTCCGAGAAAGACAGGCAGCTTCGGATTAATAGGCAGGAACCCCACCGTCAGGGGGGGGATCGGTCGCAGGCTCTGGTACAACCTCAAGGCTTGGACAGCCTGGCCGCCGAGAATGTCGAGTGAAGGCGCGACAAGACATACGCGAATGGAGCGACCTCCGCCAACTGATTCCACGGCGGCCCTACCTTTGTTCTGCAGCATCAGCCCTTCTGACTCAGCCCCGCAGATAGGCCCGCAAGTGTCTGGGAACCGTCCACCAGCCACGTCCAGGTTCGTCGCAACCCTTCCTCCAACGAGAATCGCGGGTGGTAGCCAAGAAGCCGTTCAGCGCGCTCGAGGCTTGCTAGCGAGTCGCGCACGTCTCCCGAGCGCGAAGGCTCTCGGACATAGGCCAGTTGGTAACCGGTAATCCCGCCGATCATCCCGATGAGGCCTAGCAAGGATGTTCTCATGCCGGCGCCAACATTCACCGGCCAACCGCTCACCGACCCGGCGGGCGCCGAGGCAGCCAGTACGTTCGCGTCGACGACGTTGTCGACATACGTGAAGTCCCGTGTCTGTTGACCGTCTCCGTACAGCACGGCGGGACGCCCCTCGAGTGCAGCTTGAAAGAAGTTAGGGATGACCGCCGCGTACGCGGCGTGCGGACTTTGGCGCGGCCCGAACACATTGAAGTATCTGAGGGCGACGCCCTCGATCCGTCCGGCGCGCGCGAATGCGAGTACGTATTGCTCGCCTGCCAACTTGGACGCCGCATAGGGTGAACGCGGGAGTGGCTCGACTGATTCCGTCTTCGGCAGGACGGGGGTATCCCCGTAGACCGAGCTGGAACTCGAATAGACGACGCGGGTGACTCCTGCCACCTGGCACGCCTCGAGCAAACGCATGGTCGCATTGACATTCGCCGCGTGGGACGCCCAGGGATCCTTGAGGGACCGCGGCACACTTGGCAGTGCCGCGAGATGGAAGACGACATCGATCCCGGCAGTCGAGCGGCGGCAGACGTCGGGTTCACAGAGATCGCCACGGAGGAACTCGATCTCGGCACTCAAGCCTGCGAGATTCGCTTCATCCCCGGTGCTGAGATTGTCCACCACGCGCACGCAGTGGCCGAGAGCAACGAGCCGCTCGACGAGATGCGAGCCGATGAAGCCGGCGCCCCCCGTCACCAGACACTTTGATCCCCCTGCTGCCAGCATGTGATTCCTCTTGGTGATTGGCGTTCTCGCGGCACCCGTTCGCACGCGATGGGCACTGCTCGGCTCATTGGCTCGCAAGCTTGGCGCCGTCGCGCGCAGCGTTCCGGTGCTCCGCCTTCGGCGGTAACCCACAGCCCGGCAACAGCAAACGGAGTTCATCGCCGCAAGCGTGAGGAGGTGCCCGTGGCGTTGCAATTCGAACGATGCGCTGTCGGAGCGTTCGCGGAGGAGATCAAGGCCCTGTTCGTCCGAAACGACGCGGCCGGGTTTCCGACTTTTTACGAGCGCGCGTACTCCCGAACCGCATCCGCAGGGGGGATCAGCTGGATCGCCAGAGATGGTCAGGGTAAGCTCGTCGGCCATTACGCGGCGTTGCCGCGCGCGTTCCACAGCGAGGGCCGGCAGGCACGGGCCGCGCTGCTCGTCGACTTGTTGCTCGACCGCGTGCATCGGAACTTCTGGTCAGCAGCGGAGCTCTGCCGGCGAGCTGCGGCAGATCTGCGCAAAGCTGGAGACTTCGATTTCGCGTACAGCGATCCGTCACCTGTCGCAAGAGGCATCATGAGGGCAGCGGGGTTCACGGAGCGCGGCACGCTGGAGCGCTTCGCCGCTCCACTCAACCTCCTCTACAATGGTTTCTTTCACGTGAAGAGTCGGGCGGTTTCCCTGACAGTCGAGCGAATCGGCGGCTTAGATGACCGGCGCGTAGCCCAAGCATTGTCCGCGCTGCGACCTGGCGCCTATTTCCAAGGTCAGCGGTCGGTCGACCTGTACGCGACCCGCCTGGGGCTGGGCGCCCTCCCAACCTGGGAGTGGTTGTTGCTACAGGATCCCCACGCGGGTGCCACTCCCTGCGCGCTGGCCCTCACGGCTCCCCAGCCCGACAAGCGGGTCCTGCGTATCGTCGATCTGTTGTGGGATGATCGTAGCCTGTCCCTGGTGTCGATCCTCACCGCTGTGACGCGCGCCGCGCGCGAGCACGGTTACCGGAGGCTCAATATCGTCACGCTTGCTGAGTCGGCGTTTGCGTCAACGCTCAAGCGATGCGGTTTCATCGGTCGCGGCGACGCGCTCCCGCTGTTCTGGCTCAGCCTACGGCAATTAGACACGCTTCCCCCGCTCCACGACTGGGTGCTCACCGAGTTGGACGGCAGCGGCTGGTGATTCCCAAATCTGTGTCGAGACCATGACAGAACCGGTTACCCTCGTCGTTTCAATCGACGTCGAGGAGGACAACTGGAAGGGAGCCCGCACCGGGGTCACCGTGGAAAACGTGCGCCAGCTTCCGCGCCTCGATCGGCTGTTCGAGCGACTCGGGGTTCGCCCCACGTATTTCACGACGTATCAGGTGGCAATCCACCCCTGGGCGGTCCGCGTGCTACAGGAGACGCGGGCGCGCGGGACGGCCGAGATCGGCGCCCACCTGCATCCGTGGAACACACCGCCCATCGAGGAAGCGTTTGTCCCGCGCAACACGATGCTCGTAAATCTCCCTGCTCGGCTGCAAGCAGCGAAGATCGACACGCTCAACGACGCGCTCCGCACTGGCATGGGACATCGACCGCTCGCCTTTCGGGCCGGCCGCTGGGCCTTCGGGCCAAGCACGGCGGCGGCCCTGCTGACCCGTGGGTATCGCGTCGACAGCAGTGTGACGCCGTTTGTCAGTTGGGAGGACTGTGACGATGGCCCGACACACATCGGCGCGCCGCTACACGTATACCGCCTCGATGGCCAAGGAGACGTACGGAATCCCGTTTCCGGGGGCCCATTGATCGAGGTGCCGCTCTCTTGGGGATACAACCGCGGCTCGTGGTCGTCTTGGACGCGCCTCCAGCCGCTGCTCCAAAGGCCCGTGGTCCGACGCCTGCGGCTCGCCGGGATCGCGGCTCGCTTGCGCCTGTTCAGGCGGATCTGCCTCAGCCCGGAATCCAGCTCCGTGGCTGACATGCTCACGCTGTCGCGTCGCTTGACTGACCAGGGCGTGCGGTATTTGCACATCTCATGGCACAGCGTCAGCCTCAAGCCCGGTTTGACTCCCTACACCGCGACGACCGCCGACGTCGAGCGGCTGTACGCCGCCATCGAGTCTTACATCGATCGGCTCGCGGCCATGGTGCCCATCAGGTTTCGAACCGTGAGCGAGGCAGCTGAGATCCTCGCCCCCCCCGCCGGTGACCTAAAGGCCACCCGATCGGGTCATCCGACGGCCTGCCGCTGAGCCTCTATAAAAGCCGCAATGCTCTCGATGGAGCGGAAGTCCTCGGGCTCCAGCGACTCCATCTCGACATGGATTCCAAACCTGCGCTCCAGCTGCAGCAGCAGCTCCACGAACCCGAGCGAGTCTAGCAGGCCCGTCGCCAGTAGATTCGTGTCGTGCGACGGTACTTCAATCTTGAGGACATCTGCGAACAGCGCGGCGATTTGGTTCCGCAACCCGGCTAGCTCCTGTGTGATCACTCACGTCCTCCGTTTTCGGTCTCGAATTGCTGTCCGGGGCGCAGCGTGCGGCTCGCGTAGACGAGCTGCCCATCGGTCAGTACCCGATGCACCAGGACCCATTCATCCGCGCATGCCACCCGCACCGCTCCACCCACAACATCGCTCACAGCTCCGGGCGGCGCTGCACAGCGTACCCCCGTGCGAGTCGCCTTCACCACCGCGACCTGGCGCCCGTCCACGCGACCCACGGGATGCCCCCACGGGGAGCGAAAG
Source organism: Gemmatimonadota bacterium (assembly GCA_003222195.1). GTDB lineage: Bacteria > Gemmatimonadota > Gemmatimonadetes > Gemmatimonadales > GWC2-71-9 > 20CM-2-65-7. Next base: position 4,540 of record QHVB01000021.1, read on the forward strand.
GGCACGTAGTCGCAGGCGCGCGTGAAATTGACGACGTCGCGGGCTGGCCGCGGCCAGATCAGCTGGCCCCCCTGGGGAACGTCTCTCCCGTAATAGCTCCGACGCGACCGATTCTGAGCGATCGCCGGGATCGCCGCTGGATTCGTGGCGGCGGTGTCCACGAGACGGGCGATCAAGGGGACGCCCGCTTGCACGCACTTCACGCTGACGGTCAACGCGCTGTCACGTTCCTCGATGTCGAAGGACGCCTGGTAAGCGATCGGGCCAGCATCGACCTCAGGCACCATGCGATGGATCGTGACCGCGTGCGTGGTCTCGCCCCGAAACAGCGCCCAACTCACCGGATTGCGGCCGGCGTACTCGGGCAGCGGACCGGGATGCATGTTGTAACTCCCCAACCGCGAGGCGTTGAGGACCGCTCCTGGGACGAGGTAGAGCGAGTGCACGTTCAAGAGGAGATCCACATCCGCCGCGCGGACGCGCTCGGAGAATCCCCGCTCCCTCACCCACTCTGCAGGCCAGCACGGGCAGCCCAGCCGCTCGGCGAGGTCCCGAACCGGGGAAGGGCTGTCCGGCCGTGCCGCGCCGGAGGTCATCACGGCCACGACCACGTGCCCGCGTTCGGCGATCATTCGGAGCACCTGCGCCCCAGCAGCCTCCTCGGCGAGGAGCAATATTCTTAAGCGGGCGCGGGACTCCGGCCGTGGACCCGTGGTACGGTCGATCATCGCGCGCGCGCCCCGGTCTCCTGAAAGGCATCTCGGAGCCGCGGCCGGTCGATCTTGCCGTTGGAATTCTTGGGGAGCGCATCGAAGGCCAACCAGCGCGACGGCAGCATGTAGTGCGGCACGAGCTTCGTTAGTGCCTCGCGCACCGCGACCGGGGTCACAGTATCCACCAGATCGGGTACGTAGGCGCAGCACACCGCCATCCCCTCGAACCCACTGCTGGGTACCGCCACTACGGCGCACTCCCGGAGGCTGCCGAGGCTCTGGAGTGCCGCCTCGATCTCGCCGAGCTCGATGCGATAGCCGCGTGACTTGATCTGGGTGTCGGCGCGCCCTGCGTAATAGACTAGCCCATCCTCGCCTACACGTGCGAGGTCACCAGTCCTGTAGACCCGCTCACCGCTGGCGGTCCCGGGATGCGGATGGAACGCGGCCACCGTCTTCTCCGGGTCGCGCCAATACCCCGGGCTGAGGCCCACCCCAGCGATGTAGAGGTCGCCCAGCTTCCCGGGGCGCACGGGCCGCCGCGCTGCATCGAGCACGAGCAGCTCCTCTCCCGGGCAGGGCCGGCCGATCGGAATCTCTTCACGCTCGTCCGCTGGACACTTCGGCACCGTGTAGTAGCTACTCGCGATCGTCGTTTCCGTAGGGCCATAGAGATTCGTGAACGAGGCGTGCGGCAGCCGCTGCATCCAGTAGATCAGCGTGGGGGTGGGCAGCACCTCGCCGCACCACAACACTCGGCGCAGGGCGGGAAAATCGCCGTCGCGCAGCGCGTTGAAACTCGCCACGTAGTTCAACACAGACGGTACCGAGAACCATTGGGTGAGCTCACTGTCTCGGATGAATTGGGCGAGCTTGTGAGGCAGCAAGCTCAGCTCCGCCGTAACCGGGTACAGCGCGGCACCTGCGCGAAGCGTACCGAACACGTCGAAGGTAGACAGGTCGAAGTGCAGTGGTGGGTGCCACGAAATGCGGTCGGATGTGCTCGTCCCAAAGTAGTCGCGAGCCCAGCGGAGAAACGGCAGAACGTTGCCATGTGTAATCACCACGCCCTTGGGAACGCCTGTCGACCCCGACGTGAAGAGAATCTGCGCGGGGTCGTCCGCGTTGTTCTGACGCTCCGGCGGTGCGGTCGAGTAGCGGCTCAAGTCGGCCCAGGAGAAGCGCGGCGTGACACGGGAGCCTCCAGCGGGTTGGGTCGACATCCACCCCACGTCATGCTCGGCTGCGAACCGCGTATCCGCGAACAGTTCGTTCAGCAGGCGCACCACTGGCCCTCCCCCTCCACCTCCCTCCGCCGCGAGGATCCAGCGGTCCTCGCAGGACGCGATCATCTTCTCGACGCGCGGGGCGGGACTCGTGGAGTCGAGGGGGACGTAGATCGCGTCCGCCTTGAGCACGCCCAGCATGGCCACCACCACAGCGGGCGACTTGGGCATGAGCAGGCAGACACGATCGCCCCGTCGCACGCCCGCCTCCCGCAACAATCGGGCGAGCCGGTTGCTCTGTTGCTCGAGCTCAGCGTACGTCAGTCGCTCGTCCCGCGACACGACCGCGGGTGCGTCCGGCCGGCGCACGGCCTGCGCGGTGATCCCGTCCTGCAGCAGCTCGCTCACAGCGCCACGCGACTCGTCGCCCGCTCAAACACGACGCGGATGTGCTCCAGCTCCTCCGGGCTCGCCGGAACGTCGAGGATGAACGTGCGGTAGCCGGCAGCCACATACCGGGCGACTTCGTCCGCCACTCGCTCGTAGCTGCCCACGAGATAGGGGCAGAACGTTTTGTAATTCTCGAAGGGAACCAGCCAATAGGGGTTCTGTTCCGGATCACCGCCCACTCTGCCGAGTTCTGAGAGCTGGCTGTGCCACACCGAGTCGGACACCTTCATCGCCAACTGGTGGGTGAGTTGCCCCTTCCGATCCTCGGGAAACCGGGCGCGCGCCGTGCTCCAGGCCGCGTCCGCCGTGTCGCGCGCGATGATTCCGATCCGAATGCCCGACTCGCCCGCATCCATGGCCGAGCCCGCGTACTCGGCGGCAGGCTTCGGATACTGGACCGCCGTCGCACCGAGGGACCGGGCGGCCTCGACCCCTGCCGCCGAAGACCCGGACATAAACACGCCCGGCACAAGGTCGGCCGGCAGCGACGGCGTCATCTTCAGGTTTGTGACCCGGTAATAATGGCCCTCGTGCGTCACGGGCTGCCCGCCTCGGAGCAGCGCCATGACCAGCGAGGTGTACTCGACCAGCCTGGTGTATCGCTCGTCGTGCGGGGTGGGATCGTTGAGCGCGTTCAGGTCGGTCTTGAACCCGCCCGCGACCATATTCAGGTACACGCGCCGCCCGTAGAAGAACCCGAGCGAGGCCACCATCTTGGCGACTGAATAGGGGTGCATGTAGATCGGCTGCACCGCGACCAGAGGGCAGAGACGCTCCGTGTGGGTGATGACCATCTGTGCCACCAGCCACGGGTCGACCAGCCCGTTGTCGGTGTAGACCAGAATACCCTCGCACCCCGCGGCCTCGCTCCATTGAGCGATGTCAATCACCTGACGGCGGTAGCTCCCCGGCTCCACCAGATTCGACGGGGGACAGGTGGAGAAGATCTTGATCGACTGGCCGTTCGAGTCGGCTGGCATGAAAGGTCTCCGAGACGTCGGACTGCGCCGCGCGCCAGGATTCGTGGCCGCAGGGTGCTCGTGCTCCTCCCGAGCGACGACATCGCAAGAGCCGAGCTATCGTGCCGACGCACCCCTAGCGGTTCTAACTCGTTGTAAACAAATATGTTGTCTCTGGTAGCCCGGATCGCTCGCAGCGCCAGCGTGTTCCGGCGAGTGCTGTAAGCTTGCAACACTTCCGCTACCCTTCGAGAATCACGACCGCAGCGGCGTAGTCTCGCTCATGTGAGAGCGTCACGTGCACGCTGCGAACCCCCATGGCCTCGGCACGGGCTGCCGCCGCCCCGGAAAGCCGCAGCTCAGGCCTCCCGGCGTCCCCACTCGTCACCTCGATTTGTTGGAATGACACACCCACGGCCCAGCCTGTGCCGAGTGCCTTGAAGCAGGCTTCCTTCGCGGCAAACCGCGCCGCCAGCGCCTGGGCACGGTCCGCCCGCGCCTCGCACTCGGTTTGCTCTGCCGCGGTGAAGACGCGCTCGACGAACTCCGCGCCGTCGTGCAGCAGTGAGCGCTCGACCCTGCCGACTGCCACGACATCCAAACCCACGCCGAGGATCATCTCACTCGATTCCTGCATCTCGCTTGAGCTTTTCCCACGACTCAATCCGCTCCTTGACCGTCTTTTCAAAGCCCACGTCTGCTGGCGTGTACCACTTCGCTCCCCGGAGCACCTGCGGCAGATACTCCTGGGGCGTGTACGCCCCATCGTAGTCGTGCGCGTACCGGTATCCCGCCCCGTAGCCCAACCCCTTCATTAGTGGAGTGGGAGCGTTCCGGATGTGCAGCGGCACAGGCTCGGCGGGATGCGCCTGGGCGGCGGCCTGCGCTTCGCCGAACGCCGCATACGCTCGATTCGATTTAGGAGCCGTCGCCAGATAGATCGTGGCTTCGGCGAGCGCGAGCTCGCCTTCCGGACTGCCCAGGAAGTGATACGCGTCCTTGGCCGCCAGAGCGACGGTCAATGCGCCCGGATCTGCCAGGCCGATGTCCTCGACCGACATGCGCACGAGTCGCCGCGCGAGGTAGAGCGGGTCCTCGCCCCCGGCCAGCATCCGCGCGAGCCAATAGAGCGCGCCGTCCACGTCCGAACCCCGCACCGCTTTGTGGAGCGCCGAGATCAGATTGAAGTGCTGCTCTCCGGCCTTGTCATAAACCGGCAGCGGGCGTTCGAGTACCTGACGAACGATTTCGGGTGACGCGGGACGGGGGATGGGAGACGGGGAACCCTTGATGTGTTTGAGGACGGCTTCGAGTGTGTTGAGCGCCCGGCGCGCGTCGCCTTGCGCGTGCGTGACGAGAAGTGCGATTGCGTCTTCGGTCAGTACCCGTCCCTCGTCCCCCTTCCCGCTTCCCCCAAGCGCCCTTTCGATCACCGTCCGGATGTGCTCGTCTTTGAGCGGTTCCAACACAAATACCCGACACCGCGACAATAACGCGCTCGTCAATTCGAAGCTGGGATTCTCCGTCGTCGCCCCGATGAGCGTGATGACGCCGTTCTCTACCCACGGAAGAAACGCGTCCTGCTGCCCCTTGTTGAAGCGGTGGATCTCGTCGCAGAAGAGGATCGTGCCCTGTCCCTGATACTTGAGCCGCTCCTCTGCCTCCTTGATGATTTCCCGTACGCGGGCCACGCCCTCGGTCACGGCGGAAAACGGCTCGAAGTGCCGCTCGGTGTAGTTGGCGATGATCCTCGCCAGGGTGGTCTTGCCCGAGCCCGGCGGTCCCCAGAAGATGCAGGAGCCGACTTCGCCACGCCGGATCAAATCGCCCAAGGCCTTCCCCGGGCCAAGCAGGTGCTCCTGGCCGAGGAACAGCTCGAGCGTCTTCGGCCGCATCCTCGCGGCGAGCGGTTCGGTCGAACCCTGGAAAAGCGTCGGCTCACTCACGACACACGGTCCAGCAAAGTCTTCGTCAGGAAAAATACCGCGGCACCAGCGAAGAACGCGGCCGGCAGCTGCCAACCCTTCTTCCCCTGGAACTCCGGCACAAGGTTGGACGCCGCGACATAGATCGTGACTCCCGCCGAAATCGCCAATCCGTGTTGCACGAGGAACCCCAGCTCCTCGGTGAACACGACGCCGATGAGCGTCGCCAGGCCGAGGAGTGCCGCTGCCCCCACCGCCCGCCCGCCCGACCGCCCGCCTGCCAGCATCAGGCTCGAAATCGTCACACCCTCCGGCAGCTTGTGGAGGAAGATGGCCACGAAGACCACGATGCCCAGCTGCGTTCGCACGAGGAACGCGCTGGCGATTGCCACGCCGTCGAAGAACGTGTGCAGGAGGAGCCCGACCAGAGCTGACGTGCCTGCGACCGAGCTGACGGGATGCGTCTCCTCACCGAAATGGAAATGCGGTGTGAGGGTGTGTTGGGTGAGGTGCACCGCGAGATATCCGACGAGCACCAGGGCCGGTGCGATGTTTCCGCTGCGCGACAACGCGGCCGGCAACAGCTCGACGATCGCCACCGAGAGCATGAAGCCCGCGCCGAACGCCACCAGGAGCTCGATGACGCGGAGCTCGCGGACCGCCCGCCGCGTGACGGCGAGCGCGCCCAGCACATTGCCGGCCGCCGCGACCAGGGCATACAACAGGGCCTTAGACACGGGAGAGCAAATACTCCCTGGTGTTGCGAGCGGGGTCCTCGAGCACTTCATCGAGCAAGCGCGCCAACATTTCCCCGACGTCGGGCCCGGGGCGCACGCCGGAAGCAATGAGATCGTCGCCGCGCACGGCGAGATCTTTGAGAGACAGCGGCGGATGCTTCGCCCGAATCGCCGCGACCGCTTTGGCGAGCGAATCGGGGCCTCCGATGAGCAGATCATCCGCGTATTCGCCTGTCTCCGATAGCCACTTTCGCAGGGCTGCCGCGTTCCGCGGGTCCGGATAGTTCTCGCGCCACTTGCCGATGGCACGGCCGCGCTCGATGTCGCGGTTAGAGCATTTGAGCCGAGTGAGCAGTGATGCGGGATCCTTGGCGACGTAGGCGGTCACGATCACCGGATCGCGGGGCAGCTTGTCGATGTGAGTGGTATCGCCCAACTCGGGTAGCCAGATCCGGGCGGCTCCCACATCTCGCCACAACCCGGCGAGCTTCGACAGCTTTTTCGCCGTCTGAATCCCCTTGAACCATTCATCGCGGACGCGCTCCGCCGACAGCTGCGCCAGACCTTGCGCGTTCGCCTTCGCCGCCTCGAGGGTGCGAGCGTGAATCCGAAACTCGAAGCGCGCGCTGAATCGAAGCGCGCGCAGAATCCGCAGATAGTCCTCCTGGAACCGCCAATTGGGGTCGCCGACCGAGCGGATCAGCTTCTTGGCGAGGTCCTGCTCCCCCTGAAACGGGTCCCGCCACTCGTGCCGGATCGGATGATACGCGATGGCGTTGACCGTAAAGTCGCGCCGCGCGAGGTCATCCATCAGGGACACGCCAAACTCCACCACCGCATGGCGACCGTCGGTCTGGATGTCCTTCCGAAAGGTCGTGACCTCGTGCGGGTGATTGGCGCTGTCGAGCACCGCCACCGTACCGTGCTCGATCCCGACCGGGACGGTGCGCTTGAAGACCTTCTGCACGTCGGCCGGTTTGGCCGACGTGGTGAGATCGAAGTCGTGATTCTCGAGCCCGAGGAGATTGTCGCGGATCGCTCCGCCCACACACCACGTTTCGAAGCCCGCGTCCTCGAGCTTCTTGGCAATCTTCAACACTTCGTCGGGAATGGGCAGCTGCGGGGGAAAAGTCATCCGCAGAGGACGGAGCCGCCGTTTACATTGAGAATCTCACCCGTGATGTGCCGTGCGAGACTGGAGCAGAGGAATACGATCGGGCCGGCGACGTCCTCGGCGCTCGCCACACGCTGCAACGGAATCGTCCGCTCAATTGCCGCTTTCCCTCCGCCGGCATAGGGCTTCGCCGACATTTCGGTGTCGACCCAGCCGGGCGCCACGCAATTGACCGTGATTTTTGGAGCGAGCTCCACGGCGAGCGACTTCGTGATCGAGATGACGGCACCCTTCGTGGCGGCGTAGTCGGCGTGAAACGCCTCGCCGCGCTGACCCGCGGTGGAAGCGACGAGGACGATGCTCCCGCCTTCCGTCATGCTCGGAATCGCGGCGCGGCAGACATAGATCACGGCGTCGAGGTTGGCACGGCGAGTCGACTCCCATTGCTCGTCCGTCAGCTTGGCGACGGGCACATCGTCGGGCGGCCACACGCCGTGGTTGATCACGAGAATGTCCAGCTTCCCGCCCAGTGCCCGGAGCGCTTCCGCCACCGCCTTGTTAGCGCCGGTCGCCGTGCCGAGGTCGCCTCGCACCGCGGCGGTGATGTGGGATTCGGTGGCCGGTTTGCGGGTGCGGTAGCCAACCGCGACTTTCACACCGGCACGCGCCAGCAACACCGCCGTCGCGCGCCCGATGCCTCTGCTCCCGCCCGTCACGAACGCGCGCTTGCCGGCGAGGTCGATCATCCCTTGAGCCGGTCCTCCACGAGATCGCATATCACATGCTCGATGGCGAGATGCAGCTCCTGGATACGCGCGGTGTCGGTCGCAGGTACGATGAGCACGATATCGGCAAAGTGCTTCAGCTGCCCTCCAGTGCGTCCGAGGAGGGCCACGACGCCCACCCCCCGCGCCTTCGCGGACTGCGCCGCGCGAATCACGTTGGGGCTCTCTCCGGACGTGGAATGCAGGATGAGGAGATCGCCCGGCTCGGCAAGGGCTTCGACCTGGCGGGCGAACACCTCCTCGAACCCCATATCGTTGGCACAGGCCGTGAGTAACGACGTATCGGTCGTCAGGGCGACCGCGCGCATCGCCGGCCGGGTGGTTTGATAGCGGACGACATACTCGGTGGCGAGATGCTGCGCGTCGGCGGCGCTACCACCATTGCCGGCAAAGAAGAGTGTGCCGCCTCCGCGCAACGTCGTCTCATACCGCTCGGCGATCGCCGCAATTTCCTCCGCTTGCTCCGCGGCGACGCGGCCGGCGAGTGTGGCCAGACCGGCGAGCGACTCCCGAATCTTGTCGACGCCTCCCTTCACCGCACGGCCTCGACGAACGCCTCCAGCCCCGCATCGTCTCTGGGCTCTTCCTCTAGAACCGTGCCGATCACGACGAAATCTGCACCCGCCTGCCGGGCGGCCCGCGCCTGCCCAGGCGTGCGAATCCCGCCCCCGACGAACAACGGCCGCTGGGGCACCGCCGCGCGGCACGCCCGAATCACCTCCACCGAGACGGGCCGCTCGGCGCCACTGCCCGCGTCGAGGTAGATCGCTTGCATGCCGATCAGGCTGGCCGCGGTCGCGTGCGCGGCGGCCAGCTCAGGCTTGTCAGCAGGGAGCGGGCGCGTCTGACTCACGGACTCCACGCTCGTCACGCGGCCACCGTCGATGAGGATGTACGCCGTGGAGAGAGTGGGCACGGGATGTTGCCGCAGAAACGGCACGGCGCGGACGTGCTCCTCGATCAGATACTGTGGATTGCGCCCGGAGACGAGCGACAAGAACAGCACCAGATCCACCTGATCGGTCAGCTGCATCGCGGAGCCGGGAAACAGCGCGACCGGAACACCTGGCGCGCTGTCCCGCAGGGCGCGGGCCACCTCGTGCGTTTGCGCCGCGCCGTCGAACGAGGAGCCGATCAGGAAGCCCCGCACTCCCGCCGCTTTCGCCGCCCGGCCGATGCGCGCCGCCTCCGCGCCGTTGGTCCGGACCGGATCGACGAGGACGAGCAAGCCCTGACCTTCAAGTCTCATGGATGCATCTCCTCAGCCTGGGCTTCGAAGGCGTACGTGGCAAACGCGTCGGCCGCGAGCAGATCGAGGGCGAGCTCACGCCCTCCTGCGGGGCGAGCGGCAACCCCGGCGAGCAGCTCGTCGCCGAGCCGCGCCAGATGGGCGGGGAGACCGAGCGCTGTCTCACGGACTGCAGCACGCAGCCGCTCCCGCAATGCCAGAGGCGGTGTTGGACGGCGCGAGTCGAGCCAGGCCAGGATCTCGTCGCGAGTCATCGCGCAAACTCTCGCACGATTTCCGGCGTCCGCGCGCGTGCCTCGCCGAGCTTGCCTGGATCACCGACGCCCGCCGATGCGAAATGCGGGCGGCCGCCGCCCTTACCCCCGGTCGTCGCGGCGATGGCATTCGCGATGTCCCCGGCTTTGACGCCTTTGGACACCAGATCATCAGTGACGGCCACGTGGATGCCAGCCCGGTCGCCCGTTGTGAACAGCACGGAAATAGCGCCCTTATGCTTGGCACGGAAGCCGTCCATAAGCGCGGCGATTTGACCACGATCATCGAGTCGGGATTCGCTGACATGCAGCTCGACGTCGCCGATCTTCTCGACGGCTCCGTGCTCCTCGCTCCCTGCTCCTCCTTTGAGCAGCTCCGCCACGCGCTTCTCGAGCCTCTTGTTCTCCTCGAGCATCGTTTCGATGCGGCGGGCAAGGTGCTCGGGCTGCGTCTTCAGCAACCCCGCCGCGGCAGCCAGCCGGTTCTGTAAGTCAATCGCGTAGCGGTACGCCGCCGGCCCGGTGAGCGCTTCGATTCGCCGCACGCCGGCCGCCGCGCCGGTCTCATGCGTGAAGCGAAACACCGCGATCTGCCCCGTCGAGGCGACGTGCGTGCCGCCGCACAACTCGAGCGACACACCGGGCACGTCCACCACGCGCACGACGTCCCCGTACTTCTCGCCAAACAGCGCCATCGCCCCCGCGGCGACGGCTTCCTGGTAGGCCATTTGGCGGGTCTCGATGGGCAGGTTTTCCCAGACGTGCGCATTGACCTCCGCCTCGATGGCCGCGAGCTGATCGCCTTTGATCGGGCCGTGATGACTGAAGTCGAAGCGCAGCCGCTCGGGGGCCACGACGGAGCCCGCCTGGCGCACATGCGTACCGAGGATCTTGCGGAGCGCCGCATGCACCAGGTGAGTCGCGGTGTGATTGCGCTCGATATTGCGGCGTCGAGCCTCGTTGACCTGCGCCAGCGCGGGTGTCGGCTCGAACGTTTCGCCGAACGTCCCGACCACGGCGCTCTTGCCGTCCACCTTCTCGACATCCTCGACCGTCAATTCCCAGCCGTCACCCTTGACCACGCCGGTGTCGCTGACCTGACCGCCTGATTCGGCATAAAACGGATTCTCTTCGAGGATCAGCTCCAGCTGATCGCCAGTCTGACGGAACGCGATCGGCTCGGTCTCGGCTTTCGTGGCTTCATAGCCGATCCACTTTTGAGTACCCTTCTTTTTCAGTTCAACCCATTCGCCGACCCTTCGCCGCCCCTCGCCGCCGATTTTCCTCGCCGCCCTTGATCTCCGCCGCTGCTGCCCCAACGCCTGCTCAAAGCCTTCGACGTCCACTGTGTGGCCGTGCTCTGCCGCGATCATCTGGGTGAGATCGAGCGGGAAGCCGTAGGTGTCGTACAGCTTGAACGCGTCCTCGCCGGAAACAATCGGCTGATGGCGCAACTCCTCCATGCGCGCGAGCCCGCCCTCGATCGTTTCGAGAAAGCGCTCCTCCTCCGCGCGCGTCACGCGCTCGAGGTGCGGCTCCTTGGACACGAGCTCCGGATACACATCTCCCATCGACCCGGTGACGGCGCGCGTCAGCGGCGCCAGCGTCGGCTCGCGCCGGCCGAGCAGCCAGGCATGACGAACGGCGCGCCGCAGGATGCGTCGGAGCACGTATCCGCGACCCTCGTTCGACGGATAGACGCCATCGGCGAGCAGGAAGTTGACGGCGCGCGCGTGGTCGGCAAGCACCCGGTACGGCGCACCCGCCGGCCCGCGGTCGTATGGCCTCCCCACGACCTCGACTGCCTGGGCGATGATGGGCTGGAACAGGTCGGTGTCGAAGTTGGAGGGCACGTTCTGCATCACCGACGTGATGCGCTCGAGGCCGGCGCCCGTATCGACCGAAGGCTTCGGGAGCGGGTTACGCTTGCCGTCGGGCTGCTGGTCGAACTGCATGAAGACGAGATTCCAGATCTCGAGGAATTGCCCCTCCTCGCTCAGCGCGACGAACTCGTCCATGCTGGGGGCACCCTTCCCCCTTCTCCCGTCCCCCTTCCCCCGAATGTCGACCAGAATCTCGGAGCACGGTCCGCACGGCCCCGTGTCCCCCATCTGCCAGAAGTTGTCCTTGTCGCCCAGGCCAAAGATGCGGCTGTCCGCGATGCCGGTGACCTGACGCCAGAGTTTGCGCGCTTCATCATCGGAATGGTGCACGGTGACATAAAGGCGGTCGGGGTCGATGCCGAGCCACTCGCTGCTCGTCACCCATTCCCAGGCGTACTCGATCGCTTCCTTCTTGAAGTAATCGCCGAACGAGAAGTTGCCGAGCATCTCGAAGAAGGTGTGGTGGCGCGCGGTGTGACCGACCTGCTCGAGGTCGTTATGCTTTCCACCCGCCCGGACGCACTTCTGGCAGGTCACCGCACGCGTGTAATCGCGGCGTTCCAGACCCTGAAACACCCGCTTGAACTGCACCATGCCGGAGTTGGTGAACAGCAGTGTGGGGTCGTCCGCGGGCACGAGCGACGAGCTCGGCACCTCACGGTGCGCGCGAGGCGGGGCTTTGAAGTAGTCCAGGAACTTGCGGCGGACATCGGCGGACTTCATGCAGGTAAAATATAGTGTAACTAGGACTTAAGGGATTCGACCACCTCCCGCACTTCGGCGCCGCCGAATCCGCGTCTAGCCAGGAACGCCAGGAGTCTCCGTTTTCGAATCGCCGCCGGCAGCCCGCCGAGCTGGCGAGCCCGCTTCTCCGCCAACGCGCGCACCGCCGCCGCCGGATCGACACCCTCCGCCGCGAGTGATGTCCGCACGGCTTCCTCTGCCACACGTCGATCGACCCCTTGAGCCTGCAGATCGCGCACGAGGCGCGACGGCCCGCGCCCGCGCCGACCTTTGGCCGCCGCGTAATCGACGGCAAAGCGGACATCGTCGAGCAGCCCGGCCGCACTCAGGCGATCGAGCGCTGCATCGACGGCCGCTGCTGGATGTTGTTTTTGGAGCAAGCGACGCCGCAAGTCGAGGCGCGCATGAGCGCGACGTGCCAGCGCCCGCAAGGCGGCACGGTGGGCCGCCTCGAGATCGGCGAGCTCTTGCAGGCGCTCTCGCACGGCAGGACTGATCTCACGGCCGACCACGAGATCGAGAATCGCGATCGCCTCGGCCGGGAGCGACGCAAAACGCCCCCGGTCCACCTCGACCAGCCTATAGTCTGGCCGGCGTGGATCGGGGGCGAGTCCGGTGAGAATCACTCTTCGCTCGCGGCGCTCTCCTCGTCGGCGGCTGGTGTTCCACCCGTCTCTGCACTACGGACGCCGAGGTGCTCCTTCACGCGCGCCTCGACTTCGGCCGACATGTCGGGGTGGTCCTTCAGGTACAATTTGGCGTTCTCACGCCCTTGTCCGATCCGCTCTTTGCCGTACGAGTACCAAGCGCCCGACTTCTCGATGATGCCGGCCTCCGCTGCGATGTCCACCAGCAACGACTCGTGGCTGATGCCTTCGTCGAACATGATGTCGAACTCCGCCTGGCGGAACGGCGGCGCCACTTTGTTCTTCACCACCTTCACGCGCACGTGGTTGCCGATGACCACTTCCCGATCCTTGACGGGCGCGATGCGCCGCATGTCGAGCCGCACCGAGGCGTAGAACTTCAGCGCCCGGCCACCGCTCGTCGTCTCGGGATTGCCGAACATGACCCCGATCTTCTCGCGCAGCTGGTTGATGAAGATGACCGACGTGCGCGAGCGGTTGATCGCGCCGGCGAGCTTGCGTAGCGCCTGACTCATGAGCCGCGCTTGCAAACCCGGAAGCGAGTCTCCCATCTCCCCTTCGATTTCAGCTTTGGGCACGAGGGCCGCGACCGAATCGACGACGACAACGTCCACCGCACCAGACCGCACCAGGATTTCGCAGATCTCGAGGCCCTGCTCGCCCGTATCGGGCTGAGAGACCAGCAGATTCTCGATGTCCACACCCAGCTTCTTGGCGTACTCGACGTCGAGCGCATGCTCGGCATCGATGTAAGCGGCGGCACCGCCTTGGCGCTGCGCGTGGGCTACGACGTGCAACGCCAGTGTCGTCTTGCCGCTCGACTCAGGCCCGAAAATCTCCGTCACCCGGCCGCGTGGGATGCCGCCGATGCCGATCGCCGCATCGAGATTGATCGCGCCGGTCGAGATCCCGGCCACGCGCACCTGCGGCGTGTCGGCGCCCATCCGCATGATGGACCCCTTGCCGCATGTCTTTTCGATTTGGGTGATCGCGAGGCTCAGCGCCTTGCGGCGGTCATCGGTGAGTTTGGACGGTTGGCCCTGCTGCTGTTCTGCCATGAGTGACCTCGACATGGGTGGCGAGCCTCCTGGTATGAGGCCCGAATATATACCGAAACCGCGCTCACCGCCATCCAGGACGGAAGGCGTCCTCCAGATGTTCTAACTTGTTGTCAACGATACCGATACAGTCGAAGCGGTACACGTCGCCCCGTTGGCCATAGCGGTCCATCCAGACACGTGCCGCTTTCACGATTTCCCGCCGCTTGGCGCCCGTCACCGCCTCGAAAGGACTGCCGAAGGCGAGTCCCCTCCGGCCTTTCACTTCCACGAAAGCGACGAGCGCACCTCGCCTGGCAATGAGGTCGACCTCGACGCGTCCAACGCGGAAGCGATGCGCGACGACTTCCCAGCCTCTCGCCTGCAAGTAACGGATCGCCTGCGCTTCGGCGGCCAGGCCGCGCTGGTGGCGCGGGTCCGTCCAATTCCTTGGATCACTGCGAATGCCGCTCGACACAGCAGCAAATTGGCGACGGGCTCGCAACGGCCATAACCCAAATTCCGCGCGACGGATCATTATTGCCCGAGGCTACGTGCTCGAGTTTGCGCTCTCCGGGCCTGTGAGCTCGTCCAATTCCTCCAGTCCCAACAGGACATCGCGCGGCTTGGACCCGTTCGCTGGGCCAAGAACGCCCGCGAGCTCCAGTTGGTCGATGATGCGGGCCGCCCGCCCGTAGCCGATGCTCATCCGGCGCTGGAGCAACGACGTGGATCCGAGCTGATTCTGGATGCATACCTCGGCGGCCTGACGGAACAACGGATCTCGCTCCCCGGCCCCCGACTCCTGACTCCCGGCTCCTTCTTCTCCATCTTTTTCCGCCTTCTCGAGCGCCGTCACTTGTTCGTCGATCGATGTTCCGGGGGCCGCGACCGCCGCCGCCGCGTGCTTCTTGTACCACTCCATCAGTCGCTCGGTCTCGTCCGTGGAGATGAACGCCCCTTGCACGCGCATCGGCTCACTCTTTCCGGGCGGCAGAAACAGCATGTCACCGTTGCCGAGCAGCGTTTCGGCCCCGTTCTGATCGAGGATGGTGCGGCTGTCGACTTTCGCCGAGACCCTGAACGCGATGCGGCACGGGAAGTTGGCTTTGATCAACCCGGTGATCACGTTCACTGAGGGTCGCTGGGTGGCCAAGATCAAATGGATCCCGATCGCGCGCGCTTTCTGCGCCAGCACCGCGAGCGGCGTCTCGATCTCGCCCTGGACGGTCAGCATCAAGTCGGCAAGCTCGTCCACGATGAGCACGATGTAGGACAGAATGCCGTCCGTGTACGCGGCATCGAACGGCAGCTCCTTCTGAATGCCCGCCTGCGTCGCGAGCGTTTCGCGCGGCCCCTTCAGCGGCAGCTTCGCTTCGACCTTCTTGTTGAAGTCCGTGACGTTGCGCGCGTGATTCGCGTGCAGCAGCCGGTAGCGCCGCTCCATTTCCCACACGGCCCACTTCAAGACGTTCGCGGCCTTGTGATGACTCGTGACGACCGGCAGGCCGAGATGCGGCAGCGCGCTGTACATCGACAACTCCACCATCTTCGGATCGATCATGAGCAGCTTCAGCTTGTCCGGGCCGTACGCATAGACGAGACTCGTGATGATCGCGTTGATGCAGACCGATTTTCCCGAGCCGGTCGCCCCGGCGATCAGGAGGTGCGGCATCTTCGTGAGATCGTCCACGACCTCCTCGCCCTCGAGGTTGCGGCCCAGGACGACGGGCAACACGCGCGCCGCGCGCCGGAATTCGGCGCTGTCGATCAGATCGCGCACGTGCACCAGCCGCGGCGTGGGATTGGGCACCTCGATGCCGATCGCCGCCTTTCCCGGAATCGGCGCCACGATGCGCAGCGACTGCGCCCGCATGGCGAGCGCCAGATCGTCGGCCAGCGACGATACCCGGCCCACTTTCACGCCGCGTCCCGGCTCGAGCTCGAACCGCGTGACCACCGGGCCCACGGTCTTGTTGATGATCTGTGCGCCGACGCGGAATGTCTCGAGCGTCGTGACGAGCCGCCGGCCCATGTCTTCGATCTGCGCCGCGTCGGCGTCCTCGACCGCTCCCGGACCTTCGGTGAGCAACTCGATGGGCGGGATGAGGGAGCCAGGTGGAGGAGGTGGTGCCGGTCTTGGTGGCGGGGCGGGCTTGGGCTTCCGAACCTGGAGGACGCGGGACGGGGGAGGAGGGATGGGTGGCTCCGCAGCCTCGACGATTCCGCGCTTTGGAGACGGAATGGGCTTCTCCCCGTCCCTCGTCCCCCGTCCCGCCTCCCGCTGTCTCAACAGCGTCAGCGGATGCCACCCCACCGTGAAGATTCCCAGGGCGGAGAACGCAAACAGGCCGGCCAGCACCGCCCCCGCGGTCCCGATTGCGCCTTCCACACCGTTCGCGAGAAAGCCGGGGAACAGGCCGACCAGCCGCTCGGTGCGCGTCCAGGTTATGTAGTCGGGTGCAAACGTGGGGCCGATCGCGAGCGCGATGCCGTAGGGAATCAGGAGCACGAGACCGGCGCCGAGCACCGCCGCTCGCCCCCAGGACAGCGGGCCCAGCCGCTCGAACGCCGCGAGCGCCCAGCCGATACCCAGGATGGGGACGACGATCGCGCCGACGCCAAACACTTGCCACAGCGCACCGCCAGTCGCTCGTCCCCAGCTCCCTGTCAACGCCACCGGCAGCAAGGTCAGACCCAGGAAGAATCCCACCAACAGGGCCGCGATGCCGATGAGCTCTTGCCGAGCTTTGGGGTTCATGCCGCGATGCGTCGGTCCGCGTAAACGGGAACGATCGAGAGGCGGTCGGGGCTGGCGCAGTACTTCACGTCGTCGCCAAACCCTGCCTCGTCGAGCTGCCGCGCCGCGTCGCTGGCGCCGAGGGCATCGAGCCACCCCCCCTGCTGAGCCGCGAGGTCGAGCGAGACCTGCGCCGCGTCGTTGAGCGTGAGCTTCTTCGGCGGCACCCCCTTCTTGACTGCCTTGATC
Source organism: Gemmatimonadota bacterium (assembly GCA_003222195.1). GTDB lineage: Bacteria > Gemmatimonadota > Gemmatimonadetes > Gemmatimonadales > GWC2-71-9 > 20CM-2-65-7. The sequence continues at coordinate 21,252 of QHVB01000021.1, forward strand.
AGCCGCCCAGCGGTATACGCGTCCTCCAGCGCGAACTGCTTCTCGCGGCCGGCGCAGATGATGACGAGATCGCCGCGCTCCGTGAACAGATGGCGCGCGCGCTCGGCGACCGCGCTGAAGTTCAGGGCCGCCGCGACCAGCACCGGATCACCGCCCTGCGCGGCCAGGAGTGCCGGCGTGCCGTTGGTCGTCGCCAGAAACAACGTCTTTCCGCCCACCGTTTCGCGCGTCATCTCGCGCGGCGAATTGCCCAGGGCGAAGCCCTCGATTTTCGACAGGCGGCGCTCGCCGGCGAGCACGATCCCGTTCTTTTCGAGATTGGCGGTGAGCCGGACCACTTCGTCCGAGCTGGCGGCCGGCACGATCGCCTTCGCGCCCGCCGCGAGTGCGGTGACGATCGTGCTCGTCGCGCGGAGGACATCAATGACGACCACCGCTCGGCCGGTCAGATCCCCCGCATTGAGGCCGAGTGGTGTGTGGTAGACGTCGATCTTCATGGCTGATCTTTGAGGAGGTGCGGCTCGCGCTCGAGGAATTTCGTATCGACCTTGCCCGCGACAAAGTCCGGGTGGCGCATGACCCGGCCCAGGAACGGAATCGTCGTAGTCACGCCTTCAATGATAAAAGAATCGAGTGCCTGGCGCATGCGGGCGAGCGCCTCCGTGCGCGTGTTGCCATGGACGATCACCTTCGCGAGCAGCGAATCGTAGTACGGCGGCACGGTGTAGCCGGCGTAGATATGCGTGTCGACCCGCACACCAGGACCGCCGGGCGGATGGTAGGCGGTGATCAGTCCGGGTGATGGCTGGAAGTTGCGGCTGGGATCCTCGGCATTCACACGGCATTCGATGGCGTGTCCGCGCAACCGGTGCCCATTCATGACGAGTGACAGCGGCGCCCCGGCCGCAACGGAGATCTGCTCTTTCACCAAATCGAAATTCGTGCACATCTCCGTGACCGGATGCTCGACCTGGATCCGGGTGTTCATCTCCATAAAGTAGAAAGAGCCGTCTGCATCGAGCAGGAACTCGATCGTCCCGGCGCCCACGTATCCGATGGCCTCGGCGAGCTTCACCGCCGCGTCGCCGATATCCTGCCGCAGTGTCTGATCGACCGCCGGCGACGGCGCTTCTTCGACGAGCTTCTGGTGGCGCCGCTGCACCGAGCAGTCGCGCTCGCACAGATGCATGACCTTGCCGTGCGTGTCGCCCATGATCTGGATCTCAATGTGCCGCGGGCGCGCCAGATACTTCTCGATGTAGACTTCGTCGGAGTTGAAGGCGGCGAGTGCTTCCTGCTTGGCGAGCGTGAACGACTGTCCGAACTGATCGGCATCATTGGCGACACGCATCCCCTTGCCGCCGCCGCCGGCCGCCGCCTTGATGATGACCGGGAAGCCGATCTCCCCCGCGACCTGCTGGCCTTCCTCGGGCGACGCCACGGGCCCGGGCGAGCCAGGTACCGTCGGCACACCCTGCTCTTTCGCGAGCTTGCGCGCCGCCGCCTTGTCGCCCATCTGGCGGATCTGGTCCGGCGACGGTCCGATGAACGCGATGTTGGAGGCGCTGACCTTCTCGGCGAACTCGGCGTTCTCGGCGAGGAAGCCGTAGCCCGGATGGATGGCGTCGGCCCCGGTGATTTCGGCGGCGGCGATGAGGCGCGGGATGTTGAGGTAACTGTCGCGGCTCGGGGCGCGGCCGATGCAGACGTCGTCGTCGGCGAAGCGGACGTGCAGCGACTCCCGGTCCGCTTCCGAATACACCGCCACGGTCTCGACGCCCAGCTCCTTGCACGCGCGGATCACCCGCAGGGCAATCTCCCCGCGGTTGGCGATCAGCACTTTCTTGAACATTAGGGCGTAAGCTCGATCCCGGCCTGGTCGGCCCCGCCGAGCCGGTTCCCCGAGGAGTCGACGCCCGAGACTTTCAGCGCGAACTCGCTCGGGTTCGTCGCGTAGAAAATGGCGCTCTCGTAGCTGATGACGCCTTGCTGGTACCAGTGGAACAACGACTGGTCGAAGCTCTGCATTCCGTACTGCACCGAGCCCTCGGCGATGAGCTGCGGGATGTTGAGCAGCTTGGCGAGATCGCGGATGTTGTCGGCCACAGCCGCCGTATTGATCAGGATCTCGGCGGCCGGCACGCGGCCCCGACCGTCCCTGCGCGGCACGAGGCGCAGCGACACGATCGCCTGCAACGCGGTGGAGAGGAGGTGGCGAATCTCCTCGTGCTGGTGCGGCGGGAAAAACGAAATCACGCGGTTGATCGTCTGCGTGGTGTCCGTCGTGTGCAGCGTCGAAAACACCATGTGGCCGGTGTCCGCCGCCTTCAGCGCCGTGTCGAGTGTCTCCATATCGCGGATCTCACCGATCAGGATCAGGTCGGGATCCTGACGCAGCACGTGCCGCAGCGCCGAGTTGAACGACAGCGTGTCGTTGCCGACCTCGCGCTGCGAGATGTTGGCGTGCTGGTCGCGATGCAGGAACTCGATCGGGTCTTCGATCGTGATGATATTCACGCGCCGGTTCGTGTTCACGTGATTGATCATCGCCGCGAGCGCGGTCGATTTCCCCGACCCCGTCACTCCCGTCACGAGGACGAGCCCGCGCGGCTTGAGCGCGATCTCCTCGAGCACTCCGGGCAGGTTGAGCTCGCGGATCTGCTTCACCTCGTAGGGGATCGCCCGGAACGCGAACGCCACAGTGCCACGCTGCTGGTAGACGTTGGTGCGGAACCGGCCGACGCCGGGCACGCCGATCGCGAAGTCCGCCTCCTTGTGCTCGGCGAACTCCTTCACCTGCCGCGGCGTCATGATTTGCTCGGCGAGCGACTTCAACTCTTCCGGCTTGAGCGGCGCCACCTCGAGCGCCACCAGATCGCCGTTCACCCTGATGGTCGCCGGCCGGCCGACCTTGAGCAGCAAGTCGGAGCCGTTGCGCTGCACCATCTGCGTGATTGCTTGTTTGAAGTTGAATGCCGGCAGATTGCTTTGTGTCGCCTCACCCATGCGGATCCACCCGGAAAAGGACCTGGCCGAACTCCACCGGCTGCGCGTTTTGCGCGGTGACCTCTCGAATCACGCCTGCGACCTCGGATTCGATCTCGTTCATGATCTTCATGGCCTCGATGATGCAGACCACCTGCCCCACATTCACCCGGCTGCCCACTTTGACGTAGGGCTGCGCGGCGGGCTCGGGCGACTGGTAGAACGTCCCCACCATCGGGGACTTGATCTCGAGCAATTGCGGTCCGGCAGAGGGTGCCGGCGCTTGGGAAGCCCCCGGAGCGCCCGGGGCGCTGGCCGATGCTGCAGTGGGTTGTGTGACAATGACATGGCCCCCCGCCCCCACTCCGAGGGTGTTGCCATGCCCAGCCTTCGACACCCGCACCGACGACCAGGCGCCGAACAGACCGCGGCGGATCTCGATCGCCCCCACCTCTGGGGCGTCTTTCAGGATCTGCACGATCTGCGCAATGATGTCGAGCTTCATACCGTGAAGATACCCCCCCCGAGGCCCTACACCAGTTCCACGAGATCTGTGCAACCGTCGGTCAGCAACACGGGACCATCGGCCGACAGATGGACGTCATCCTCGATGCGCACACCGCCCCTGCCCGCGACGTATACGCCGGGCTCGATCGTCACGACGGCGTTCTCGGGCAGTGGATCCGCGGCCGTGCGCGCGAGCCGCGGCGCCTCGTGCACTTCGAGACCGACGCCGTGACCCGTCGAATGCCCGAACGCCGCGCCGAAGCCGCGCGCCTCAATCGGATCGCGCGCCAACGCATCGGCTTCGCGGCCGGTCATCCCCGCGCGGATCCCCTCGCGCGCGCGCCGCTGCGCCTCCTGCACGAGTCCGTACAGCGCACGCTGTGATTCATCGGCGCGCGCGCCGACGACCACGGTCCGCGTCATGTCGGCGCAATAACCGTCGACCACCGCACCAAAATCCAGCAGCAACCATTCCCCCGGTGCCACCGGGCGCGCGCTCGTGTGTGCATGGGGCAGCGCGCTCCGCGGTCCGCTCGCCACGATCGTCGGGAACGGATGTGCTTCGCTCCCGTGCCGCCGCAGCGCACCCTCGAGGAGTCCCGCGATCTCCAGCTCCGTTTGCCCACCCGCCGCCCGCACGGCGGCGAGCGTGTCTCGCAGCGCGGCCGTCGCCAGCTCCGCGGCGGCGCGAATCGCGGCAACCTCGCCCGGGTCCTTCCGCACGCGGAGCCGTTCCACCAGCTCGCCCGCGGGTTTCCAGCGCCACGCACTCGCGGCGGTGCTCGACAGGCGCTCGGCATCCTTCACGCTCAGCGCGTGCGTCTCGTAGCCGATCGTACCGAGCGTTCCGGTCGTGACCGTCGGCAGTTCCTTGAGCAGCCGGTCCCAGACGCTCGTCCCCTCGATCTCGACGCGCGCCACGGTACCGGCTTGGTCGCGCGCCTGCTCGTCATAACGAAAGTCCGTCACCAGCAGCAGCATCCCGCGCGTTGCCACGACCACACCAGCCGATCCGCTGAAACCCGTCAGGTAGCGGATATTGGGACGCGACGTGACGAGCAACGCGTCCAGGCCTTCCGCTGCCAGCAGCGCGGCGAGCGCCGCGTGCCGCTCCGGCCGTCTATCGCGACTTGAGCCGGCTGACAAGGCCCTCGAGCCCCAGACGATAGCTGTCGGCCCCGAACCCCGTCACCACGCCGACGGCGAGATCCGCGAGTAAGGAGCGGCGCCGCTCCGGCTCGCGTCCGAAAATGTTGGAGAGATGCACTTCGACGAACGGCACGCGGACCGCGAGCAACGCGTCGCGCACCGCGAGACTCGTATGCGTAAAAGCCGCGGCGTTGATGACCGCCCCGTCGGCCTGCCCCTTCAACCCCTGGATCGCCTCGACCAGCTCGCCTTCATGATTCGTCTGGATCCAGGTGCACTCGACCCCCAACACGCGAGCGCGCTCCTTCGTCATGCGTTCGATGTCCGCGAGACTCGTGCGGCCGTAGATCTCAGGCTCGCGTTCGCCCAACAGATTCAGATTGGGGCCATTCAGCACGGCGATGCGGGGAGGCACTAGGATTTGAGCTTCTTCAACCACTGCTGGAACTGATCCGCCTCCGCCTCGTCTTCGGGGGGCCGCTGCGTCCGGCCGGATGTGCGGCTGGCGCCGGGCGTCTTCGGAGATGCCGTCTCGGCAGCGGGCGTCCCCGCGCCGGGCTTGCCCCCGGCGAAGAACTCATCGAAGGAGAAACCGCCGGTCTTCGACCCATCACTCGGAGCCTGCGAGGGAGCAGCAGGCGTCTCGGCGGCAGCTGCGGTCTCCAGCGGTTGCGCACTCGCACGCCGTGCGACCTCCTCGCCGAAAACGGAATCGAGCGAGATGTGGTCGTGCGCCGGATGGGAGGGCTCCCCGGGGAGTGGGCCAGCGACGTCGAACGCCGCACCCAAGGTGCTGTGTGGCTCATCGGCCGGTTGCGCTGCCTCCTCTGCCGGTCTGCCCGCCCAGATCCCTTTGAGAAAGGCTTGCGCAGAAATCCCTGAGCCCTTCTTGCCCCCGGAGGACAGCTGCTCGACTCTCCGCCGGAGTTTCGCGTCGTTCGGACGCTGCGCCAGCAATGCCTGGTAGACGCGTAGCGCATCCTGTTGATGCCCCTGTTTCAGATACAGCTCGGCCATCGTTTCCGTCAGCACGGGCTCGGCCCGTGACAGCATCGCGGTATCCGCCGCCCCGTCGTCGTCCGAAAGTGCGACGGCCGCGGGCGGAGGAGTAGGTGGAGGCGGGGAGACCCGCGCTGCCGAACGCGGCGGTGGCGGGGGCGGCGGGGGAGGCGGAGGCGGCGGAACGGGTGTCGGCGGCGGCGCGGCCCGTGGCCGCTGCGGGGCTCGTGACGCAGGAGTCTCTATCTCGTCGTCAGGCATGATCAGCGGTAGATCGACTTGCGGCAGGGCTTCGTCGAGGTCCGGTGCACTCCCGGCGCCACGCCCGGTAGGCTCCGGTGCGTCCAGCTTGAACATGCCGCTGCCTTCGTACTGTGTGCGCGCCAGCCCTTCGATCTCCACCTGCTCGATCTGCTGCGGATTCAGCTCGACGTCCTCTTGGACCTCCAACCCGTCTGCCTTTGCGGCCGCATGTGCATTGGGATTGAAGCTGATCGGGTTCTCGAAGTTCTCGACTTCGGGAGCCGCGGTCGACGGTCGGGAGGACTTGGCGAGCTCCACGGACTCGGGCTCTTCGTGTTCAACGGTGAAATCGGGCTTGGTCTTCGGAGTCGAGGCGGCGGCCTTCCCTTTAGCCCGCGCGAGCGCCTCCGCGGCATCCCCATTCATGGGGTCGGCGTTCAGCAGCCGGCCCAGCCACTCGACCTCCTCCTCATACTTCCCGTTCCGCTCCGCCAGCTCGGCGAGACCGCGCAGGGCAATGATGTTCTCCCCGTCGAGCTCCAGTACTTTCCGAAACACCCCCAACGCTCCGGCATCGTCTTTCTTGTCGACGAGGCAGCGAGCGTAGACGATGTAGGCGCTGACGTAATCGGGATGGAGTTTCAAGCCGTTCTGGCAGAGATCAACCGCGTTATCTATAAGCCCTGCTTTACGATAGGCATCCGCGAGGGGCGCGAAGTTCCGCCCCTTCGGGTTGTCCCGAAAGCGCGCTTCTAGTTTGTCGATCTCGCTCGTGTAGGCCACGGCACCCCGTTTGACTGCCTAAGTCTATGTGGGAATTGGGCGAAGATAGTGTTGGGTGAACGTCGCTGTCAAATGACCCGGCCGGCTGTGCGCTTGAGTTTGTGCGTTGTGGTTTTTAGACTTATGCCCCTTCAGCCCTCGTTTGACCGGAATTCGGAGTCGCCATGCTGCGCACCATGCGCGCCAATGCCAAATGGGTCTTTTACATCCTCGCCATCGCCTTTGTGGCATGGCTCGCCATCGGACAAGTGATGAGCATCCTCGGCCCCAGCGGCAATGTGGTGCTCCGCGTCAACGGCAGGGAGTTCCAGGTCGCGGAATACCAGCGGCGCGTGCAGGTCGCCTCGGAACAGTATCGGCAACAGAACGGGAGCGCCCCGGTCTCGAAAGAAGAAGACAAGCAGATCCAGGATCATGTCATTAACCAGATGATCGAGGACGCGCTTCTCGAGCAGGAGTACAAGCGGCTCGGCATTCGTGTGAGCGACGAGGAGATCATCGAGACCGCGCGGACGTCCCCGCCGCCCGAGGTGATGCGCGATCCGCAGTTCCAGACCGACAGCCAGTTCGATATCCGCAAATGGCAGCAGTTCATCTCGACGACGTCCGACCGCAATCTGCTCGCGCAGCTCGAGGCGATTTACCGCCAGCAGATTCCACTGATCAAGCTGCAGCAGTATCTCACGAGCGACGTCTACGTTTCCGACGCCAAGCTTTGGCGGATCTATCGTGACCAGCACGACTCGGTGCGTATCGCCTCGCTCGCGATCTGGCCCTATACGGTTCCGGACACCAGCGCGATCAGCGACGCCGAGCTGGCGGCCTACGTCGCGAAGCACCCTGATGACTTCAAGCGCCCGGCCGTCGCGTACGTGAGGTTCATCGCCCAGCCGCGCCTGCCGAACGCCGCCGACAGCGCGGTGGCTCGGACGCACGTCGCACGGGTGCGGAACGAGCTGGTGCATGGCGCGAAGTTCGAGGACGTCGCGCGCCGCGAATCGAGCGACACCAACAGCGGCCAGCGCGGTGGCGATCTGGGCTGGATCAAGAAGAACGAGACGGGCTTCGTCCCAGAGTTCATGCAGGGCCTGCGGGGCCTCAAGCCTGGTCAGATCTCGGCGCCCGTGGCGTCGCGGTTCGGCTATCACCTGATCCGCGTCGACCAGGTGAAGGGCGACTCGTTGAAGGTTCGTCACATTCTGATCCCCGTCGCGCTCCAGGGCGAGCACCTCGATCACGTCGAGGCGCGCGCCGACACGCTCGAGCGCCTGGCTGCGGAGCGCGCCGACCCGACGGCGCTCGACAGCACCGCGCATCGCCTTGGGCTCCAGGTGTCGCCCCCGTATTCCGTGACCCAAGGCGAGCGCTTCACGCTCGGTCCGTACGTCATCCCCGATGTGAGTGTGTGGGCCTTCGAAGCGCGACCCGGCGAGACCAGCCCGGTCATCGACGCCTCATCCGGCTACTACGTCTTCCGGCTCGATTCGGTCACCGCGGCCGGTGTGCCGCCGCTGAAGCAGATTCGCGACCAGGTCAGTGGCCTGGTCCGACTGGAACGACAGAAGACGCTGGCGCGCCGTCGGGCCGACTCCCTGGCGACGCTGCTGCAAGGGACAAGCGATCTGGTCGCCGCGGCGAGCGCGCATGGGCTGCAAGCGGAGCGCTTGGGTCCGTTCACACGGATTCGGCCGCCCAGCTATCTGGCGCGTGAGCCCGTGGTGGTCGGGGCGGCGTTCGGTCTCAAGATGGACGAGCGCAGCGGCGTGCTCCAGGGCGAGAGCGGCTACTTCATCATTCAGTCATCGCAACGCAAGCCCGCCGATTCCACCGCCTGGCTTGCGCAGCGCGATGTCCAGCGCACGCAGTTCCGCCAGGCGGCGATGCAAGCACGGATGCAGCAGTATATGGAGGATGTGCGCGCGCAGGCAAAGATCGTGGATCGGCGCAAAGACATCTTCAAATCCCAGGCCGCGGCCGACGCCACGACTGGGTCGCTGTAACCCTACTCTACCAGGCGCTTCGGCTTCGCATCCCGCGGCTGCTCTTCTCGTGACGACGAGGGCAGCTGATGGATGCTGTTTTCCGCGTCGGAGAGCGCGCGCTTGAATTCGCGCAATCCCTTGCCGACAGCCTTTCCCGCGTCCGGCAGCCGGTTGGCGCCGAAAACGAGCAGGACGATCAGCATGAGAATCAGGATTTCACTGCCACTCAGATTCCCCAGCATGGGCGACCTCTACTGATTCAATCGCTTCGGTGCGGCCCCCCCGGCCCGCCCGGCTCCGGTTCCTGGTGAGCTCGGTGGCAGCGAATCGGACGACTCCGGCGGCTCGGCGGACTGTTCATCCTTCAGACCGCGCTTGAATTCCTTGATCCCCTTCCCGATCGACGCGCCGATCTCCGGAATGCGCTTCGCCCCGAAGAACAGCACGAGGATCAGCAGCAGGATCGCGATTTCGGTGAAGCCGAGATTGCCGAGCATGTGCGCCTTTCTAAAAGAGCGAACGGGCCACGAGATACGCGATGACCACGCCGACGACGGCGAGGAGCGAGACATCGAGCCCGATTGGTCCGAGCGTAATCGACAGCACCAGCAAATCCAGATGCACCGGCCCGATCGTCGGCGTCACCGACCACGTGAACACCTCTTTGGCCGGCCCCTGAGGCAAAAACCGTCTCAGAAAGGACTGCAACAAGCCCCCCACCACGAAGCCTATCGCCAGAACCCCGAGATAGAAACCGGGACGACGGGGACCGTACGCCACGGCTTAGCTGCGCCGTTCCACAGCGTAGGCGATGCTGCCCTGCAGCGCGTCACGCGCCGGCGAGGGCGGCAAGACATCCAGTTCGGCCTCGGCTTGTTGGGCAAGATCCAGGGCCCGCTGGCGCGCCGTCTCCAACCCCCCCGCGCTCTCTACTAAGCGGATCACTTCAGACACCAAGTCGTCACCCGGCTCCGCCGCTTCCATCAACTCGGCGATCACCCGCCGCCCGTCGGCCGATACGCGCGCCAGCGCGGCGATCAAGGGCAGCGTCACCTTATGCTCTCGCAAGTCCAGACCGGATGGCTTTCCAGTCACCGCCTCCGGCTGTGTGTAGTCCAGCAGGTCGTCGGTGATCTGGAAGGCCATGCCGAGCAGCATCCCAAAGCGCGCCAACGCGTGCCGGAAGGCGGGGGGCGCAGTCAGGGCGCCCACCTCGCACGCACCGGACAACAGCGAGGCGGTTTTGGCCCGAATCAGCTCGTCGTACGCGCGTTCGCCGTAGGCGAGCTTGTCGTGGGCTTCGAGCTGCCGCATCTCGCCCACGGTCATCTCATTGGTCACGCGCGCCAACACGCGCAGCGCCTCGTGGTCTTCCAGCCGCACCAGCTCGATGATCGCGCGCGAATAGAGATAGTCCCCCATGATCACGGCGATCTGGTGCGAGAACAGGGCATTGATCGTAGGCAGCCCGCGCCGCAGCACGGAGTGGTCCACCGAATCGTCATGTACGAGCGTGGCGAGGTGGATGAGCTCCACCACGGCGGCGAGGGTGACGGCACGCGGATCCTTCAATCCCGCCGCCTGATGACTCAGTAGGAGCAGCGTGGGGCGGAACAGCTTCCCCTTCATGTGGAGCAGGTGATCGTTCACCTCACTCACGATCGGAAAGTCCGCGGCGATCACACGCCGCAGCTCCAGCACCACCTGTTCCAACTCACCGGCGACGGGCAGCTGGACGTCGCGCAGGCTGACGCGGGCGACCTGTTGACTCACGCTATTTCGCCTTGGCGAGCGCTTTTACACGCCGCTCGGCATCGAGGAACCGGATGTCGACCGCGAACACGCGACCGTACAAGTCGCGCGCATCGGCTTTCCTGCCCTGCTGCTCCAGTGCCCGGCCGAGCCAGTACAGGATGCCCAGTCGTTCCTGATCGCCGGAAGCCGGGACGTCGAGGCCGCGACGCAGAATCGATTCCGCGACGCCGTACGCGCCCTTTTCAAAGAAGCAAATGCCCAGCATTTCCGACGTGCGCAACTTCCCCTCGGGCGCGCGCAGCGCCTTCTGCAGCTCGGCAATGGCTTCGTCGAGCAGACCCATCTCTTTGAAGGCGACGCCCAGGTCGTAGTGAGACTGGAAGTCCGCCTCGTCGATGTTCTCATCGATGCCCTGCTTGAAGCGCGCCAGCATGTCCTGGAAGTCCTGCTCTTCGTCGCCGGTCGGCTCCTCGTCGGCGACAGTCATCCGGGTGTCCTTTGCCGGCGCGTCGACGTCCTCATCGTCCGTCAGCATGGAGCCGAGGTCGATGTAATCGCCGTTCACGGTGGCTTCATCGCGGACCTTCATCTTGGCGTCTTTGGCCTTGACTCTGCCTTCCGCTTTGCCAGGGGGCGCAGGTGTCGCCACGGCCGGCGCGAGCATCGACAACGCCGCCTTCGCACGTTCGTTCTTGGGATCGTGCTCGGCCACACGCGCGTACACGGCCCGTGCCTTGTCGGGAAGATCTGAACGCAGGAACGCATCGGCCAGCTCGAGATAGGCGTCGATCAGCTTGGGCTTGTCCCCGGCCTTGAATGCGAACTCCACGGCCTTTTGCCGGTGGCGCACGCTATTCGGGTCGAGCCGCAGCACCTCACCGACGAGATGGCGGGCCTGCGAGAGATTGCCGGCGGTCTCGTAGCCCGCCGTCGCGATATCGAGCTCCTCGATCCCCCGCTCGCGGTCTCCCTGCTCGATCAGCGCTTCGCCAAGCGCCTGATGAGCCTCCGGATCGTCGGGGTTATCCGCAACGCACGACTCGAGCTCTTCAATACCGGGCGCCGCAGGCGTTTCCTCGATGTTGGAAAACACGAGCGAGCCCGCCTGGTCGCCACCGCTGCTGATTTCGTCGATCCCCAGATCGATAAACCCGGACCGCCGTCCGCCGGTGGAAATCGACGTCTCGTCCTCGGTCTGGATGAAGCTCGGATGACGCGGCGGTTCGTCGATTGCCAGCGGTTCATCGTCGATGTCATGTCCCGCATCCGTGGTGCCCGTCTCGAAGTCGGGCTCGAGTTCGAGCGGGGGCACTTCCACGACCGTCTTGTGCTTCCCAGGGACTGACGGTGACTTGGCGCCATGAGCCGGAGTGGGCGCCGAAGGGCGCTTCGGAACCACCGGTTTTACCCGCGGTGGCTCCGGCGCCGATGCAGCCGGCTTCTTGAAGATCGGTGGCTTGAGTGCGGCCTTCGGGGGCGGCCGCTTCGGCGGCGGCCCCTTCGGCGGCGCCTTCGCAGGTTCCGCGACATTCCCCTCGAGCACCAGATCCGCCCCTTCGAGCTCGATCCCCTCGTCCGCAGTCACCTCGGGCGCGGTCGGCTCGGGCGCGGTCGGCTCAAGCTCGGCTATGGGTTCGAGATCCAGGTCGGCCGGATTGAGCTCTTCACGGATCGACGGCGTCTTGGGACTGGAGGCCTGGACCTGGCCAAAATCCGCGACCGTGGTCTCGAGACCCTCCAACATGCCGCCAGTATTCCCCCCCCTCACGCCAGGCGCCTCGTCGACGAGACTGGTCGTCTCGATCTCCAGCGATTCGTCAGGCTCGGGCTCAACCTCCTCAATCAGCCGCTCTGCGGCGGGAGCAGGAGGCGGTGGCGCAACGTGCGGCGGAGGAGCGGGAGGCGCCGCGGCGCCAGGCGGCGCCTTAACGCCCTTCGCGACGCGCGGTTCGTCGAGATCGAGAAAGACGAGACTGGACGTCTTGCGTTTGCCCGACTTCGACACGTCGTCGCCACCGCCCGCCGGAGGCGCGGATCTCGGAGGCGTCGGGCTCGGCCGACCGCCTGCCGAGGAGGCGCGCTTGCCGGGATCGGCACCATACATCTTGAGGTGCTCGGAGAGCATCTCGCGGAGATTCGCGCTCTCGGGGGAAATGTCGGTGAATTCCTTCAGTGCCGCGAAGGCGTGTTCGATCTTTCCCGCCTTCTGCATCCGCTCGGCGTATTCGACGAAGTTCTGCTTCGCTTCTGCGATGAACCCCTTGGCCGCGTAGAGTTTCGCCAACTTCAGATACGTCGTCTGCCGCGCGGGGGCGTTGCGCAGCACTTTGTTACACATCGCGATGGCGTTGTTATGAAATCCGAGCTCGGCGTACTTGTCGACGGCCTGGTCGTAGTAGTCCGCCGCCTGGCCCGGGTCCTTCAGCTTGATGTAGAGATCGCCGATACGGTTGTAGATGGAGAGGTCAGGATTGGTCTCATCCTGGTTGTTCAAGACGTCCAGCCAGATCTCCACGGCCTTTTTCGGATCTTTGGCCTCGAGACCCTTCGCCTTCTCTTTGAGTTGCTCAAGCTTGGACATGGAACGACTAAGATATCGGAGCCGTCTAGGCGGGACAAGCCGAACCTGCTGTCCAGACGGCGCTTACGACGTCCGTGCCCATCCAGTAGGCGACCTCCCTCCAGTCGTCTACGGCCGCAACGACGAGGTCGCCGACACACCCCGGCGCGATTTGCCCCCGGTTCGCGGCTAGGCCGAGCGCGGCGGCGGCGTTGACCGTCACCGCCGTCACAGCTTCCGCGTGACGCAGCCCAAGTTGCGACACCCCGAGTGCCATCACCAGCGGCAGACTCAGGGTCGGTGAGGTGCCGGGATTGAAGTCGGTTGCTAACGCCACCGCCGCACCCGCCTCGATCAACCGTCGCGCCGGCGCTTGCGACCGCCGGCCCAGAAAGATCATCGTCGCGGGGAGCAGGACCGCGACGGTCGAGCTGCCGGCGAGAGCCCGGATCCCCTCGTCTGAAATCGCCGCCAGGTGATCGGCGGACAGCGCCCCCAGCTCGGCGGCAAGCTCGGCGCCGCCTGATCCCTCGAGCTCATCCGCGTGCAGCTTGACCGCGAGTCCATGGCGGGCGGCGGCGGTGAGGATCTGACGACTTTCCGTTGCGCTGAAGACTCCAGGCTCGCAGAACACATCGCAACACTGTGCCAGTCCCTCGCGGGCCACCGCCGGGATCATCTCCTCACAGAGCAGCCGCACATACTCGGCGCGTTTGCCGCGATACTCTGGCGGCACCTCGTGCGCGCCCAGAAATGTCGGAATGAGCGTGGCGGGCAACTCGCCGGCGAGTCGACGAATCACGCGGAGCTGCTTCAGCTCGGCCTCCAATTCCAAGCCGTAGCCCGATTTCACTTCGATGGTGGTCGCGCCGCACGCCAGTAATGTCGCGAGACGGGACCGCGTCAGAGCGGCGAGCTCCGTCTCGGACCGCGCTCGCACATCGCGCACCGACTGCAAGATGCCGCCCCCGGCGGCCGCGATGGCCTTGTAATCGACGCCGAGCGCGCGCCGTTCCTGATCGTCGAGGCGGGGCGCGCCGAAGACCGCGTGGGTGTGGCAATCGATGAACCCCGGGAAGAGGACGCCCGTGATTTCCACCACTTGTAGGGGCGCAGCATGCTGTGCCCCTACTTTCGGTGCGTCTCGGCGCGGGCCCACCCACGCGATCGTCTCGCCGTCGATCAGCACCGCTGCGTCCTGCAGCACCTCCACCTCGGCCAGTTCGCGCCCGCGCCGGGCGCGCGCCGGCCCACGACACGTCACGACTTGACGCGCGCCGACCAGCAAGGTCTTCAGTCGAGATCCTCGCTCATGGGCAAGCGGATGTGATGGCGCCGCGCTGCGGCGATCGCTTCGGGATAGCCGGCGTCGGCGTGCCGCGCCACCCCGATGCCGGGATCGTTGGTGAGTACGCGCTCGAGGCGCTTGGCGGCCGCCGGCGTGCCGTCAGCGACGATGACCTGCCCGGCATGCAGCGAATTCCCGATCCCCACACCGCCGCCGTGATGGAACGAGACCCACGATGCGCCGGAGGCCGTATTGGGCAGTGCATTGAGGATCGCCCAATCCGCGATCGCATCGGAGCCGTCGCGCATGTTCTCCGTTTCGCGAAATGGCGATGCGACCGACCCCGTATCGAGATGGTCTCGGCCGATGACGATCGGAGCCGATAGCTCGCCCCGTCGCACCAGCGCGTTCAACGCGCCGCCGAACCGGGCACGCTCCCCCTGCCCCAGCCAGCAAATGCGGGCCGGGAGTCCCTGGAACGCGACGCGCTCCTGCGCCATCGTGATCCAACGTCTGAGGTGTGCGTTGTCTGGGAATAACTCGAGCACCAGAGCGTCGGTGCGGTGCAGATCCTTAGTCTCGCCGGACAGCGCCACCCACCGAAACGGTCCCTTCCCCTCGCAGAACAGCGGCCGGATATACTCCGGGACAAACCCGGGAATGTCGAACGCGTCCGTCACGCCGGCGTCGCGAGCTTCGGTGCGGAGGTTGTTGCCGTAATCGAACGCGATCGACCCGCGCTTTCGCAGCTCGAGCATCGCGCGTACATGGATGACGATGCTCGCGCGCGCGCGCGCGATGTAATCCTCGGGAGACTTGCGCCGCAGCTCAGCGGCTTCGGTGGGACTGAACCCGGCGGGGATGTATCCGTTGAGCGGGTCATGCGCGGATGTCTGATCGGTTACGACGTCCGGGGTAAATCCGCGGCGGACCAGCGCCGGGAGTATCTCCGCGCAGTTGCCGACGAGCCCCACCGAGAGCGGTTCGCCGCGTCGCTGCGCGTCCGCGCACCACCCGAGCGCCTCGTCGAGCGACGTCGTCGATCGGTCGAGATAGCGGGTCTCCAGCCGGCGTTGCACGCGGGCGGGGTCCACCTCGACCGCGAGACAGATTCCCTCGTTCATGGTCGCGGCGAGCGGCTGGGCCCCACCCATGCCGCCGAGTCCACCCGTGAGTACGATTCGGCCGCGCAGCGATCCTTGAAAGTGCCGCGCTGCGACGGCGGCAAAGGTCTCGTATGTCCCCTGGAGAATCCCCTGCGTGCCGATGTAAATCCACGACCCCGCCGTCATCTGCCCATACATGATGAGCCCGCGCCGCTCCAGATCGCGAAACACGTCCCACGTCGCGAACCGACCGACCAGATTCGCGTTCGCGATGAGCACGCGCGGCGCGTCGGCGTGCGTCGTGAACACGGCGACCGGTTTGCCCGACTGGACGAGCAGCGTCTCGTCGTCTTCGAGCACCCGGAGCGTGCGACAGATCGCATCGAAAGACGCCCAATTCCGCGCCGCCTTGCCCGTGCCGCCGTATACGACGAGATCATCGGGCCGCTCGGCGACCTCCGGATCGAGATTGTTCATCAGCATGCGCAGGGCGGCTTCCTGAATCCATCCCTTGCACGATTTCGTGGCGCCGCGCGGGGCCTTCACGAGGCAAACCTGCCTTCGCGGATGCGCAGCGTCACTCGCTCGATATCGGCGGTCAGCGGCCGGTCCGCCGTAAGCGCCGCCGATTCCTGCCGGACGGCGGCGTGCAAGCGCGCGACCGCTTTTGCGGGCCGCAGCGGCTTCAGGTACTCGAGCCCCTGGGCCCCAGCGAGCAGCTCGATCGCGATGATCCGCTCGGCATTCGCAAGGATGCGGCCCGCCTTCCACGCCGCAGTCATCCCCATCGGCACTACGTCTTCCTGATTTCCCTCCGTCGGCACCGACTGCACGCTCGCGGGCGTCGCGAGCACCCGGCACTCGGCCACCAGCGCCGCCGCCGCGATCTGCGCGATCATGAATCCTGACTCGAGGCCCGGCTCACGCGCCAGGAACGCCGGCAGCCCGGATGACAGATCCGGATTGACGACGCGCTCCAGCCGCCGCTCGCCCAGCCCGGCCAGCGTGGTCAGCGCGATGGCGAGGACGTCGAGCGCCAGCGCGATGGGCTGGCCGTGGAAGTTGCCACCGGAGAGCACTTCGTCACCGAACACGAGCGGATTGTCGGTCGCCGCATTGAGCTCGGTAGCCACGAGCCGTTCCGCGAACGCGAGTCCTTCACCCACCGCCCCCAATACCTGCGGCGTACAGCGCAGCGAATACGCGTCCTGCACCCGTGGGTCGTTGTCGCGGTGTGATTCACGAATTTCGCTGTCGGCCAGCAGTTCGCGCAGCAGCGCCGCCGAGCGCTGTTGCCAGGGGTGAGGACGGACGTCGTGGATACGGGCGTCGAACGGATCGGGTGAGCCGCGAACTGCTTCGAGGCTCATGGCGGCCGCCCCATGGGCGGTGCGCCACAACGTCCACGCATCGCTCACGAGCAGTGCGGCGAGGCCGGTCTGCGCCTGGGTGCCGTTCACGAATGCCAATCCCTCTTTGGCTTCGAGCGTGATCGGCTTCGGCACCCGCACATCGCCTTCCCCGATCATCGCGAGCGCGAGATGCGAGAGCGGTGCGAGATCGCCGGACGCACCGACGCTGCCTTGCGAAGGCACGCGGGGATGGAGCCCGCGGTTCAGCATCTCGATCAGCAGCTCAGGAAGTACCGGCCGCACGCCGCTGGTGCCGCGCATCAACACGTTCGCGCGCAGCAGCATCATCGCCCGCACGGCATCCTGGGGGAGCGGCTCGCCGACGCCCGACGCGTGGCTGCGAATGAGATTGAGCTGCAGTTGCCGACCCTGCTCCGCGGGAATCCGTACATGCGCGAGCTTCCCGAACCCCGTGTTGACGCCGTACATGGTTTCCCCGCGCTCGATCGCCGCTTCGACGGCACGACGCGACTGCTGCACTGCTTTGAGCGCCTGAGGGTCGAGGGCAACGGGAACGTTATGGCGCGCGACGGCGACGACATCAGCGATGGAGAGGGACTGTCCGTCAAGCGTGACCGGCGATGGCTTCGTCATGGCCCCAAAAGCTAAAGCGCCGGAGTGGCTGTTGACCACTCCGGCGCCCAGCTCCTGCAACGCTGCCTTATTTGGTGCCCGTTACGACCGTACTCGTGGACAGTGCGGTCGACAGCCCGCCCCGCACCACCAGCTCGGGGTTCCCGACGTCCGTCTGGAAGCTCCAGTCGAAGATCAGGTAGTTCCGCCCGACGTGCGTTACCCGCAGCGCGCCGTACCGTAGCGTCGATCCTTCGACAATCTGGAAGACGTAGGCATAGCCCGGCACCGCCTGAATCATGCTCCGCGAGTATCCAGAGGCGGGAGCGAAGTCGATCGACGTCAAATCCGCAACCGGCGAATTGCTGTACAGGCGGATCTGGGTGCCCGAGAACTCCGGGACGAGCCATAGCGTCGAATCCGTCGGGTCGCGATACACCCAAAAATCGATGCTCGTCAGGTTGCCGTTCTGAACCAGACCCAACTCCGAGGCCTGGGCGACCCCGTCGCTGTTGACGTCCTGCCAGAACCGGAAGCCGGACTGGCTCTGGTTTGCGTCATAGGCGAACACGAGCGTGTTGCGCGCGTCCGGGCGGGGAGTATCCTGGCGCAGCGGCGACCAGAGACTCTCATAGCCTTCCCGGCTCACCGCCGAGACGCCGAAGCAGCGAGGCACGCCATTGCTCAGCGCGCTGGCCAGAAACTCGGGCGCCACCGTCGTGCCCTCGAGCAGCCAGCTCGTGCCGCAGAGGCCGGTATCGAGATTGTAATCGGTGCGGTAGATGCGATACCACTTGAAGCGCGTCGGCGCCGCGAGGTAGGAGGTATCGTCCCATTCGAGATGTATGGCGCCGTTCAGCGAAATCGAATTCAGCCAGGCAGGCGCGGCGAGCTGCAACCGCTCGTCCACCGTGATCACGTTGCTGCTGCCGCTCTCCACGCCACTGGCGTCGACCGCGGTCACCATGTATTGGAGACGCGGGACGCCATTGTCGTGGAACGTGTTCGACGTCGTCTCGCCACGCAGGTCGAACGACCCGCTGGTCGAAGCGCGGGAATAGATCCGATAGTTGGCAAGATTTGCGTCCGTGACGTCGTCCCAGATGAGCAGGATGCCGAGGGGGCGATTGGGATCGCCGCTGGGCTCGAGCTGATACGTCAGGTTGGCCGGCGTGGACGGACCGCTGCCGCCAGGTTCGACGAAGGCCGAATGGCAGGCAACAGCGGTCAGTAACAGCAGGGACAAGAACACGCGCATAAAAGCCTCAGGACGGGGATCGCCCGAGGTGTAAGCACGCCCTATGCCTGAAGCGAAGTTGCTGATTTTGTGGAGGTTACCGAAACATCAGCCGCTGCAATGTCTCCGTGAGAGGACAGGGCCGCTACTGCACGTAGGTGTTCTGATCGTAGTCGAACTTGATGTCCGGTTGGTCGGTGAGCGTGATGTTGAACGTGAAGGAAAAGCTTCCAGTCGCGGTCTTATGGAAGCTGAAAGCGGCCCGCCAGCGCCGGAGATTGCGCTGGAAGGTAAGGGAGTGGTCTGCGAACTGGCGCGTGGCGAAGTCATATGAGGTATACCAGGTCGCGCTCCAGTTCCGAGTCGGACTGAACGAGAGATTCATGGTCGTGGTCTGTCGACCGGGGACATGAAGCTGCTGCGGCGTCGTATCGGTCCGGCTACGCGTGCTCGAGAACGCGACGCTCAGCGTGAAGCCTCTGCCCCCGCCGACTCCACCCACACCGAGGCCCATGCCGGGCCCGCCCGGCCCGTACGGCGAGCGCGTCCCGCCCTGATAGCGCCGAAAGTCGTCGGAGCGCCCCGCCGGCTGAGCGCCAGACGTCGTATCGGGAGCCGGAGGCGGCGCGGGTTTGGGACGAAGCCCGAGCAGGCGGCCCAGACCCTGCAATGTCGCCGGGGTCACCGTAAATGACGCGGAGAGGTTTTGCAGGAACGGGCTGAATTTTGCCGAGTCGGTGCCGACCTGCCCCTTCCACAGATCGTGCGTGATCTGCAGCTGAAAACCGGGAAGTAGATCGGAGAGGAACGTGTTGCTGAGCGTGCCCGTCTGCCATCCGGTGTGATGGGCCTGTTTGGCCTGCTCGAAGTTGTAGCCGATGCCGCTCGTGTTGATGCTGAGCAGACGGATCTTGCGGGGCTCCTGCGTGCTCGACGTGTCGCCAGGCGGCGGCTTCAGCTTGGCCTCGAAATTCTGCGACAACCCGAAGCTGATCGTCTGTTGCGGATCACTGCGCGATCGGTTGGAGAGTCCGCTCGGGTCGATCGCGTGAGCAAAGGCGGGCGATACGCTGTCACCGGGCGCGTACTGGTAGCTGATCTGAGGCGAGATCGCATGCCGGATGCGCGCCAGTGGGCCGAAGCCGGGCAAAAAACCGAAAAAGGTGGGTGACACGCCCACGTTGAAGGACAGCCGCTTGCCCTGCCGCACGAATTGCCCGCCCGTGAACTGATTGCGAATCATGAACGGACCGCCCACCTGATTCTGAATTCCGATGCTCGGCTGCAGCTTCCAGGTGCTGGGGAAAAACGACGGCAGATTGATGCTCGTTTGCCAGTCCACCTGGGTCTCGAATGTCTCGTCGAACAGGACGCGGCGCACGGCGCCGGTGTTGTCCTGGAGCGGGACCTCGGTTCGGCCGTGCGTCCGAACATCGCTCACCGAGATCGAATTCGCCCAGTTCCAGCGGCCGATCCGTAGCGGGGTGTTGAGCGTCATGGTGGTGTTGCGATTGTCGTTGAACAGATGCAGCGTGTCGACGGGAAGCGTGTCGCGCCCGGGAATCAGCAACGTCCCGCTCGCGACGTGGAACTGCTGGAGATTCTGGTACGAGAAGCCCGGGGACCAGGTCATCCAGGGCGTGATGTTGATGGCGGCCGGCGTGAGACTGACCGTGGGAAATGTCTGCGACACGTTGTTGTTCGAGAGGTCCTGGGAACGACTGCCGCCGATATTGAGGGTGCCCCAGGAGAATTGCTTCGCGAAGTTCAAATTCGACGCGACCGTCGACTTGACCTCCCAGGGGTTGAGAGAGTTGCGCTGAATGAGCGACCCGTTCGTCGAGTAGTCGACGTGCGCATTGAACGACGTCCGCGAATTGAATCGCTGCGTGTGGTTCCAGCCGATCCGCGAATTGACCGCGGGGAAGTCGAGCTGCGACATGCGGGAGTACGTGAGCTGCCCATCGATGAAGCGGTCGATCCAGTGGTATTGCGCCTGCCCGTGAAACTGCACATAGCGACCGGCGAACCAGTCCCCCGTGACCAGGACGTCCACGTAGTCATTGAGCGCGAAGTAGTAACCGAGATCCGTGAGGTGGCGGGCATAGTGGCGCGTGGGACGCACCAGGTCGTTCAATCCGAACCGCGGGAAGAGAATGCCGCTGCGCCGGCCCCGCCGAATGTCCTGAAAAATGAATGGCAGCCACACGATCGGCACGTCGCGCAGATACAGAACCACGGGACGGGCGATCATCGTGCTCTTGTTGATCCATTTCACCCGGCCCGCCGCAAAGTGGTAGTCGGGCACGGGCTGGGGGTCAGACGTGAAGTTGGCGGACCTGGCGTAGACGCGAGTCGAGCCGGAATCGATGGCCACGCCGCTGCTGCGCATGTACCACGTGACTCCGCCCTGCTGAAAATCGGTGAGCGCGTCCCGCACCGTGCCACGCCGCACGCAGGTGTCGTACCGCATCCCCTCCCCCACCAGCACGGTCCCCTGATCGAATAGCTGCGGGTCCCCCGAGGCATTGAGCTGGCAGCTCGCCTGGTGATAGCGAATCGAGTCCGCCTGCAGCTGCGTGCTCTCGCGCTCGACGTAGGCTTCCCGCCGCAGAAAAATCGTCTGGCTGTCGCCTTCGACGATGAGCGTATCCGCCACGTATCGCGTCGTGCGAAAGTTGGGGAGCTTGAGCAAGGAATCGATGATGGAATCTGAAGGCGGGAAGGATCGCGATGGGGCAGTCGGCAGGCCCAGCTTGCGCGCGGTCGAGGTATCCACGCTCTGGCCCCGGGTGGTGTCCTGCGCTCCTGGCGGCCGGGCTTTCGCAGCTGTGTCGCGCACCGCACGCTGCGGCGCCGTCGGCGCCGTCGGCGCCGCGGGCGGGGGAGGCGGGGGGGGCGGGGGCGGGGGCGTTGGATTTTGTGCGTGCAGCGATCCCACGCCCAGGAGGAATAAAACGAGCGTCGCCGCCGCCATCCGGCGGGCACGCCGCCGGCTCGCGATCCAGGCGCACCAGATGCTCGCCTCATAGAGCAGGAGCAGCGGTCCCAGCATCAATAGCATCGACACCGCGTCCGGCGGGGTCAGAATGGCGGCGAGGAACGCGGCGATCACGATAGCGTACCGCCGTTGCCGACCCAGGAACTGCGGCGTCACGATGCCCAGGGCCGCCAGAATCGTCACCACGAGCGGGAGCTCCGCAATCAGACCGCACCCGACGACGAATGGCACCGCCATGCCGAAGTAGCGGTCGATCGTGATCATCGCGGTAAGGTCGCTGCGCTGGAACCCGAGCAGCACTTTCAAGGCGGCGGGCAGGAGCCACTGATAGCACGCGATCGCGCCCGCCAGGAACAGCACCACGCCTACCGCCAGCGCGGGGACGATCAAGCGCTTCTCACGCTCATAAAGCGCGGGCGCCAGGAACGCCCAGATCTGGTAGATGACGATCGGCGAAGCGAGCAGACTGCCGAGGGCAAACGCGACCTTCAGCGTGAGCATGAACGGCTCGGCGGGGCTCGTGAAGACGAGCCGGCCGCCGGGAAGGTAGGGCGCGACCGGCCGCTTCAGCACTTCGATGATGTCGACTTTCCCGAGCAGCCACCAGCCAACGATCGTGCACACAAAGATGGCGAGCAGGCTCCACAGAATGCGCCAGCGCAGTTCCTCGAGGTGATCGAGAAACGGCATCTCACCGCGCGGGGGCGGCGGAGGCGTGGGGGGCGTCATTGTCGGGGGTACGGCCAGCGCGTGGGCCTGCTAGGGCCGGAGGCGTTGCTGATTTTGCCGCGCGAGATCGGCCTCGGGGGAGCGCGGATACCCCGCGATCACGCGAGAATAGAAGGTCCGCGCCAGCGCCTTATCCCCGTGCTGCTCAGCGAGGACGCCCTGCTTGTACAGCGCTGACGGAGCGCGCGGCGATTTGGGATAGGTTTTCACCACTTGATCGTACACCGCCGCGGCGGAATCGGGTGCCGACTGTTCGAAGCTTTCACCGATATAGAACAGCGCATCGGGCGCGCGCTCATGCGTGGGAAACACGCGCAGGAATTCCCGGAACCCCAGCCGGGCGGTCGAGAGACTGCCGCGCCGGTATTGCTGCAGCGACAGGTCGTACATCTGATCGGGACCGGGGCCCGCAGGGTTGCCGGAAGGACCGACGGGCGCTCCCCCCGCTGGGGCGGCAACACCCTGGTCGGCCTGCTGTGCACGCGATTCAATTCGCGACCTGAGCTCGGTGAGCCGCTGCTGGCTCTGGCCCGTCAGCTCCTGCACCGACACCAATTGCTGCTGCACGGAGAGCAGCTCCGTCCGCAGATCACCGCGCATTTGGACGAGGTAGGCCTGCTGCGTCGCGAGCGCCTGCTGCAGCAAGCGGACGGCGGCCAGGATCGTGTCCCGTTCCGCCGCCCGTGCCGCATCGCTCTTGGCGAGGTCAGCCTGTAACGCCTGGACCTGGAGCTCGACCTTCCGGACGTCCCCTTTCAGGGCGCAGCCGGCGGCGAGCCCCAGCGCCAGAACGGTTGCACTACGGACGGCGAATATTGTCGCCGCCGCTGATGATTTCGAATTCGTCACGCCGGTTTTGCGACCACGCGGACTCGTCGTGGCCGTCCACCAACGGTTTCTCCTCGCCCCACGACTGAGTTTCGATCCGGCTCGCATCGATGCCGTGGCTCACGAGGTACTGCTTCCCGGACTGCGCGCGGCGGTTGCCCAGGGCGAGGTTGTACTCGTCCGAGCCACGCTCATCGCAGTGACCGCCGATCCGGATGCGGAGCTCGGGGTTCGCCTGCAGAATCGCCACCTTCTGATCCAGTGTGGCCGCGTCTTCGGGACGGATGTTCGACTTGTCGAGATCGAAGTGAATCATCGCCGCTAACGTACTGCGGACCTCTTCGCCCGCGCGCGCCAGGGCGGCCAGAGAATCCGCGCGGCGCTGCGCCGCGATGCGCTCCGCCTCCGCCTGCGCCTGGCGGGCCCGTTCGGCCTCTGCCGCCGCGATGGAATCGCGCACCCGCTGGTTCTCGGCCGCGGTGTCGACCGCCGGCGTCGTATTCTGCGGGGCCGGATTGCCGCCGCAGGAGGCAGCCGCGAACACGGCGGCGCCCAAACCGAGCGCGAGGAGCAACGATACGGATTTCATCCTGTCTCTCCGATCAGGGGGTGGAAGAAGTAGCCTCCGAAAGCCGTGGAGACCAAGCCGGCAAACGCGCGCCGCTCTGCTGCAGCAGTGGCCGTATTCGGCCGGTGTCGAGATCGATGATCCACAACTGGCGGTAACCCGACCGGTCGGAAACAAAGGCGAGATGACGGCTGTCGGGAGCCCAGGTCGGATCCTCGTTGCGCCCCACCGAGGTGAGCTGCCGGACCGTGCGCGTACGCACATCCAGCACGAACACCTGCAGTGTGCCCGCCACGTCCCGGTGAAATGCCACCGATTGCCCGTCGGGCGACCACTCCGGCGCGTTGGACGCCCCGGTCACACCGTAGTCGAATGGCGCGAACAACTGCTGGTCCGTTCCATCCGCCGCCATCACATAGATCTGCGGCAGACCCGGGCGCGTCGAGACGAACGCAATGCGCTGCCCGTCAGGGCTGAACGTCGGGGACAAGTTGTCTGAAAACCGCCCCACGGTCAAGCGGCGTAAACAACAATTGTTCTTGATGTTGATCGTATACAAATCAGTCCCTTCCTCGGTGGCGCGGCTAAACGCCATGGTCTGCCCGTCAGGGGAAAACGCCGGGGTGAAGTCGAGCGCCGATCCCGTCGTCGCCACGGCCGTGCGTTTGCCGCTCCCCATCTCCTGCAGGTAGAGCCACCCCTTTCCCGCCTGGAATTCCATGTAGGCGAAGCGCCGGCCGTCGGCGCCCCAGGCGGGCGACATGGCCTGACGATCGGTCGACGACACGAGCTTCTGATCCGCGCCGTCCTGATCGATCCGATAGACTTTCCCATCCTTCACGAACAGAATGCGCGTGGCCGCGATTCCCGGCGTGCCGATTGCCGCCTGCAGCGCCTGATCCGCGAGTCGATGGACCGCCTGCCGGAAATCCGGATCAGACGATCGTGGCAACTGCACCCGCACGGACCGGCGAACGCTAGCCGCCGCGATGTCGTGCAGCGTCGCCACCGTCGTGTCACCCGCCGCCGTGATGTCGAGCGCGAAGTCCGCACCCAGCGCCTGGTAGAGCGGATAATTCAGCGCGCCTGCAGTCGCGCCTTTGGTCGCGGTCGATCCACCGGCGCTCGATCGCCTCGGTCCCGTGGTACTGGCCAACCGAATGGAGTCTCCGCCAGGGAGCGTAATAACTTCGAAGCGATCGCCGTAATCGAGATCGCGCGCCACGATCACGCGTACGGAGTCCAGACCCTGTCCGGTGCGCGGCAACATCACGAGCCCAGGTCGAACGCCGGGCCGATAGATGATGCCGATGCGGACGCCACGGTCGATGGCTGATGTATCCTGACCGTCGGACCGTCGGACGGTCGGACCGAAGGACAACAACGATACCAAGACCGCGGCGACGATGACTTTCCGACCGTCAGACCGTCCGACCGTCCGACGCTTCATTGTCTTTGTCCCGAGAAGTAGAACCGCACGAAGAGAATGTCGGCGGCCCATCCATCGGGGAGCGCGCCGAATAGACGCCGGCGTCCCGCCTCCTCGATCACGCCCTGTGCCTCAAGGTCGAATGCAAAGTTGCCGGAGCGTCTGACGAATTGCAGGTCCGTTATGGAGCCATCGCGATGGACGAAAAACGA
>QHVB01000022.1 GCA_003222195.1 Gemmatimonadota bacterium
CGATCAGGTCGTGCAGGCCGCTGACAAAGCCCTGTACCGGGCCAAGGAGGCTGGCCGAAACCGCGTATCCACGTAGCTTCGCCCCATGAGGCTGAGCCTCGTTTTCCTTCCTTTATTCTGCGCCTCCCTCAGCGCGCAAACGACCGCGTCGCATCTGTTCCTCGAACATGAGCCACTCAATCTGACGCTGGAGACCGACCTCCATGCGTTGCGGGGCGATCGCGGGAAGGAGCGCAAGGCGCACCCCGGCACGCTGCGATACGGCATCGGGAGCGACACCGGCACTATCGCCGTCAAGCTGCGCACGCGCGGCATCTTCCGCCTCAAGACCTGCGGCTTTCCGCCGATCCGCCTCGACCTGCCGTCTCACAAGGTCGAAGGCACCCCCTTCGCGGGTCAGGACAGGCTCAAGCTGGTCACACATTGTCAGCGGGACCGGCTCTCCGAGCGCAACTTGCTGCGCGAGTACGCTTTGTATCGCGTGTTCAATGCGGTGACCGACACGAGTTTCCGCGTGCGGCTCGCGCACATGACGTACGTGGACTCCGCGCGGCACGACACGATCAGCCGCTACGGCTTCCTGATCGAATCGGACACGGCGTTGGCCACCCGCATCGCGGCCACACCCGTCCGGGCGACCAACGTCTACGATCCGGTCATCGAGAACTCGTATATGACGCTTGTCGCCGTATTCCAATACCTGATCGGGAACAACGACTGGTCGGTCTGGGGCCGGCACAACATCGCGATCTTTCAGCAGACCGCCGATCCGCGGCCGCTCCTCGGCGTGCCGTACGACTTCGACTTCTCGGGCGCGGTCAATGCGCCCTATGCGACCCCGCCGCCCCAGGTCCCGGTCAAAACGGTCCGCGACCGGTGGTATCGAGGCTTCTGTCAACCCGACAGTGTGTTGCAAGGCGCCCTCGCGCGGTTTCGCGCAGCCAAAGACTCGATCTACGCCAATGTCCGCGCGGTCCCCGATCTTCCCGAGGGCGACGTCCGCAACGTGCTCGAGTATTTCGATGACTTCTTCAAAGTCATCGAGAACCCCGGTGCGGTACGTCGGGAATTCGTGCGCAATTGCCGGACGCTTCAGCTCAGGTAATGATCCTCCGCTGGGACGCACCGGACGCCGCAACCCTCCGGCGCATGCTCGCCGATCCTCCGCGCCCCTCCCTAGCTCCTGGGCGACTGCGCACGACCCACTTTCGCGATGTGTACTTCGACACGAGCGCCGGTGAGCTGCGCCAGCGCGGCGCCCGGTGCCGGCTGCGCTTTACGGCGGGGGGCGAACGCCGGCTGACCCTCTGGCAACCGGCCGCCAGGCGGATCGACGAGCGCGTCCGCAACGTAGACGACATGGCGGCACTCGCTGGCACGTCCGAGGCTGCCCTGCGGCTGCGCGCCTTGATCGATCCGGCGCGACTCGCACCCTGGATCGAGCGCCAGGTCGAGCGCGCGTGCCGCACGTTCCGAATCCCCGTAGCTCTGCTGCCGGTCTGTGACGTGGTCACGGACCAGATCGCGCTCAACCGGTCGGAGATCACGGCAACGCTCTGTGAGGTGAGCGTGCGCGCGCGTCGCTGGGGACACTCGGCAGCCGGTCGAATCGCCCGCGCGCTCGAAGCCGCGTTTGCGTTGCGGCCCGCCGGCAGTGATGCGTTGCATCGCGCCATCACGGCATTGGATGCCGCCGAAGCGGAGGGCATCGGCCGCGAGCTGCGCGGCGAACGTGAGGTCGCGCTCGTCGCGGTGGAGCACGGCCGTGTCGGACTCTGTCGCGCCGGTGCCGAGCTGCGTCTGCCCGTCTACAGGGGCAGCGGGGAGGATGCCTGTCGCGCCGCACTGCGGCAACTGGTCGGTAGCGGCGAAGGCCAGCTGCGGTTGCTCGGCGTCGTGCCGCGCTCGGGTGACCGCGTGCCGCTCGAGGTCTGGACGGCGCGCCGGCTGCACCGCCACTCCGGCAACGGCGAGACGCTGCAGTGGTTCGCCCCGGCTGATCTGGTCGCGCGCGTCGGCTCGCCGCTGCTCCGCGATCCGGGAACGCTCGCGGCCCTCACGGTCGCGGCGCGTTCGCCTCTGGTGCCCGAATGGTCGGGGGCATCATTTGGCCACACGACGAGTGACGACGCGTCCCTAGACGCGGACGCGATCGCACGCGCGAGTCGCGTGACGTTGAGTGAGCTCCGCGTCGCGGCACCGCGGGAAGAGGCGAAGGATCCGGCCCGCGCGTCGCCCGAGCAGTTCCTCAACCCGGAGCTGTCGTGGCTCGAGTTCAACGCCCGGGTGCTGGAGCTCGCCGAGGATGAGCGGACGCCGCTCGCCGCCCGCCTGCGGTTTCTGAGTATCTTCTCGACAAATCTCGACCAGTTCCTCATGACGCAGATTGGCGCGCTGCAACAGCTCGTCGCGGCCGGCCGCAACGTGCCATCCGCGGATGGCGGCGGCCTCACACATCAGGAGACCCTCGACGCGTTTGGCGTCCGGCTGCGTCCGCTGCTGGCGCGGCAGTATCAGACTTTTCGGTCCCTGGCAGGCGGGCTGTCGCTCGCGCGGTGGGACGAGCTGGGAGAAGGCGAACGAGCGGCGCTGCGGACCCGATGCGCCGACGAGATCCTGCCGTTTGTCAGTCCCAAGGCGCTCACCCGCGCGCCAGGTCACCCGTTTCCGCTCATCGGTGACCGCAGGCTCGCGCTGCTGGTCGCGCTCCGCGACCGCGCCGGGGCGCCCGTCCATTACACCATTGTCGAGCTGCCGCAGGATGCGCCGCGATTTGTCGCCCGCGCGAACGGGCGCGGCTGGCTCGCGACGGAAGACCTGGTCCGAGCCAACCTCGATCTGCTCTATCCCGGCCGGATCGTTGCCGGCGCCCACGCGTTTCGCCTCACCCGCAGCGGCGACCTGCAGCTCGACGAGACGACGACAGCCAACTTCCTCCAGGCGATTGAAGAAGAGCTCGTCCGTCGCCGGTCGCGTCCCGTCCTGCGCATCGAATTCGAGGCGAGCACCCCGCCGACACTCCAGGACCTGCTCCAACGGGAGTTGCGATTCGAAGAGAGCGAGGGCGAGAGTACCCTGACCGCCGCCGACGTCTTCGTCTCCGACGGCATGGTGGATCTCGGCGGGCTCAGCGACGTCGCCGCCGGTTCACTCCCCGACTATCCACCGCTCGTAGCGCGTGCGCCCTTCGATGCGCAACGCCCGGTGGCCGAGCAGATCGACGAGCATGACGTGCTCGTCTATCACCCGCACGACTCCTTCCCGGACAGCTTCGAGCGGTTCATCGGCGAGGCCGCGGAGGATCCTGAGGTTCAGGCGATCAAGCTCACGTTGTACCGGCCCGGCGGTCCGTCGGCGATCGGCGACGCGCTGCGGCGCGCCGCCATCGCCGGCAAGGACGTCTCGGTGCTCGTCGAGCTCAAGGCGCGGTTCGACGAAGCGCGAAACATCAGCTGGGCACGCAGTCTCGAGCGCGAGGGCATTCACGTCGTGACGGGGCTCGTGAGCCTCAAGACTCACGCCAAGATGGCGCTCGTCGTGCGGCAGCTCCCGAGCGGCCGGGTCCACCGCTACGCGCATGTGGGAAGCGGGAATTACAACGCCAATACCGCGCGCGTGTACACCGACTTTGGACTGTTTACGGCCGATCCGCGCATTACCGCCGACGTCCACTCCCTGTTCAACGAGCTCACCGGGTCGAGCCATGCACCGCAGGTGCATCTGCGACATCTCCTCGCGGCTCCGATCGATCTACTCGACCGCGTGCTGGCGATGATCGACCGAGAAACGGCGCACGCGCGCGCCGGCCGCTCCGCGCGGATTCGCGCCAAGCTCAACGCACTCTCCGACTCGACCATTATCCAGGCGCTGTATCGGGCCTCGCAGGCCGGGGTGGACGTGGACCTCGTGGTCCGGGGCATCTGCACCCTGCGGCCGGGGGTGCCGGGGCTCTCCGAGCGCATCCGCGTCGTGAGCATCCTGGGTCGCTTTCTGGAGCACGGGCGGATCTACCACTTCGCGAACGCCGGCGAGGACGAGTACTACATCGGCTCGGCCGACTGGCGGCCTCGCAATCTGCGGCGCCGGATCGAAGTCATGGCGCCGGTTTTTGAGCCGGCAGCGCGCCACCGCCTGGACGAAGTGCTGACTGGAGAGCTGACGACGACCGAGGCTTGGGCGCTGCGGCCAGACGGAGGCTACGATCACTTGTAGGTGATCCCCGCGGTCAGTGATTCAGCTCGAATTCCACCCCTATCGCGTTCAGCACCTTCGGCGGTCCCATGGATGCGAGCATACCGAAGCCCTCTGCCTTCACACGCTGGTGACCCGCAAGCGCGCGGACTACCGCTCCCAGGGTGTGGAAGTCGCCGAACGGTGCGATCATCGTATGGGCGGTCACGTTCACGAGCGCGCCGTTGCCCAGCGTGAATGTCGCCGCCACGGAATCCGCGGCGGTCACTGAGTCGGCGAACGCGACGCCTCTATGCTCCGGCTCGTCCGGGCTTTCTTTGCGGAACCGCACCTCGATGACGTCGAGCGTGCGCGGCGTGGCGGTCTCGCGCAACCCTTCACCCCGGGCGACAACCGAGTCACCGCCCGCGAGCGCAGTCTTCACGTCGGCGAGGGTCGCGAACGTGGAGTCGTCCCCCTCGTCACCCGTCTCGATGTCGCTTCCTGCGACCAGGTGCAGGATGGTGCCGTCGGCGAGCGTCGCCGTTTGGGCGCCGACGTCCACCGATGCGACCTTGCCCCGGAACTGGAGCTCGCCGAGCGTTTCAGGCGTTTGTTGCCCGATGCGCGTTGTGCCGTCACTGGTCCGTAGCTCGATCTTGCGGTCGAGCACTTGGAGCCAGGCGTCCGGCGGCGGACTGGCATTGGTGAGCAGGTTCGCATTCTGGACATTCAACTCGATGCTGGGGCGGTCGGCCGCATCGTCGAGCCGTACCAGGGCGGCGGTGAAGGCCGCGTCGGTCGGCGCCTGCGGCGTTCCGGGCGCGGGCCGACGCGCCTCGACAGCCGGATGCCGCCCGGCGGCGAGCGCGTTTTGCAGCCGAAGCGTGAATTCCGCGAGCGATGCCGGCGCACTGGGATTATCGTCGTCGCCCTCCTCACGGTCACCCCTGAATGTCGTGCTCCCGTTGACCACGATTTTCAGATCACCGGTCGACAGGGTGACCGTGTCCTCAGTCGCCGAGGCAGTGATGGCCGCGACGCGACCATCCACGCGCTCGTCGCGCGTGAGCTGGTCGCCCTGTCTCACAACGACGCGCCGTGCGATGAGTGTGCCCGGCTTGAGCCAGATCCGAACGCGGGCGGGGCCCGCGCCGAGCAGTGAGTTGAATCCAGGGAGTGTGATGGTGCGGGAGAACTGCGGCCCTGCGGGGCCGGTGCTGCGTTGCGAGTCGCAGGCGAACAGCACGAGTCCGCCGATCATCATCGGCAGGATTCGTGCGGGTTTCAGAATGAGCATGGGCGCACCTCCAAAGTGGCTGCTCGATACGCCTGTAAGACGAACGAGCCTACTCGGAGGTAACGGAATTTTTTGTTGCGCTTTCATCGCGAAACAGATCGAGCGGGTCGTCGTGCGAATGCGAAACGGCGGCTCCTAATCGAGCCTACGGCGCGACTCGCACCCCCAACACGCCGGTGCGCGGGGCCCCGGGTCGATCAAACGCCGTCTGGTATTTCGTGTTCAGGAGATTGCCGAGCCGCGTGTAGAGCTGCAATGTCCCGGTGACCTGCCATTGCATGACCAGCTCGAGCAAGGCATACGGATCGGTGGTGACCCGCTGGCCCGAGAAGCGCTCGCTGAGCACCGTGCGCCGGCCGATGTAGGTGACGCGGGCGAGCGTCATGAGCGACGGGGAGACGTCCGCCGCCACGTAGACATTCCCGGTCGGGCTCGGCGTTTCGGGGAGCACGCCCCCGACGGGGTAGGCCGCCGTATCGAGCCCGGCGTTATCGAGCACTCGAGTTTTCACCCAACTGAGGTTCGCCCCAGTGCGCCAGCGCGCGGACCATTGGTTCTCCAGCTCCAGCTCGACGCCGGCCGCCTGCGTGCGGCCGAGGTTCTTGTTCGTCTGCTTCGACCCCGTGTCGGACGGGACAGTCCGAATCAGGTCGTTGTAGCGTTGGTGAAAGTACCCGATGCCAAGCGTCCAAGAGTGTTGCGGGGCGGTGATCCTCGCCCCGATCTCCCAGCTCACGCTGCTCTCCGGCCGGAGGTCGGGGTTCGGAACCGTGCCCGGATTCTCGAGGAACTGTTGGTCCAGGTTCGGGGCCTTGAAGGCCCGGCCGGCCGCGGCCCGCAGCGCCAGCCGGTCGCGAACAACGTCGACCAGTACGCTGGCGCGGGGCAACAGCTCGGCTTGCATGCCGTGGTACTTCTCCAGGCGCGCGCCGGTGAGGGCCGAGACGCGTGGGCCCAGCCGCCCTTGCAGCTCGGTGAACAACGCAGCGTTGGTGCGGTCGAACTCCGTGTGCGAAGGGCCGAAATCGCCCGCTTGGTCGGTCCCCTCGGATTCCGTCTGCCACGCGGCCCCGTAGGACACGGCCAGCGGGGAGGCCGTACGGCCGAGCGACAGCTCGTTGCTTCCCACATACTCGATCGTGGGCCGGAGCTGCGCGCTGCGGAAGCTGAGGTTGAAGTTGGAGACGAAGAACGGATAGGACGCCGAGTCGAGCGCCTTGTCGTGGGCGTCCTCGTATACGAAGTCGTCCCAGAGCGCACTGATCGTGAGACGGTGATGCCAGGTGGGAGTCGCGTTCCAGCCGGTCGAGACCGACGCCAGCCAGCGGTACTGGCGGTCGCGCTGATTCGGGTCGAGCGGCACCCGGGTGGCACCCGGATCCCGGACCGGCAGGTTCGTTTGCGTCGCCATGTAGCGCGCCGTCGCCGTCACCGTCCAGCGATCGGCCGGCCGCGCGTCCAGCCGCAGCGAGGCGTCGCTCGTGAGGAGGTCGTTGGGGAGCGCATAGATGCCACGTTCATACCCGAAGCCCACACCACTCGAGTAGCGCCAGCGCTCAGTGCCCCCCGACACCGTGAGCTCCGAGTGGGCCTGCGCGCCCTGGCGCTCCGTCCCACCGCCCCCGCCCCCCCCTTCCGCCAGGGCCTCGACTCGAGGCGCGCCCACCTGGCCCTCGTGTGTGATGAATTGCACGGCACCGGCCACGGCGGAGGAGCCCCACAACGCGCTCAGCGGGCCGCGGGCGATCTCGACGCGCTCGACGTTGGTCAGCAACAGCCCGTTGATGTCGCTGTAGCCGCCACTGATGTTGATCGGGACCCCGTCGAACATGATCTGCGTAAACGGCTCGTCGCCGCCGCGGAGGTGGAGCCACGTCGGACCGCCGGGCCCGGAGGCCTCGTTGATCGACACCCCCGGCAGGAAGGTGAGCGCCCGCGCCGCCGACGGCGTCGGTTCGGCCATGAGGTCCCGGTTCTGGAGGACCGACACGGCGAATCCCAGCTCCTGCGCCGTGGCCGGCCTGAGGCTCGCCGTCACAATGAGCGGCGCGAGGTTGTAGCCGCGGAGCGTGTCCCGCGTGGTATCCATCGACTGGGCGCGTTGCGCGCCGGCGGAAATCGGGCTCGCGACCAGCGCGAACACGGCGAGAGCGGTTTCGACCCGACGAACGATGTGCATTGTGACGCTCGCAAGGATTGGGGGAAGCGGGTAAACTGTCTCCTGCGCAGGGACGCCGTCAATGTTGCAGACTGAGCGTCAAGGACTCGGGAAAGGGAGCACGGTCGCAGCGGTCATTGCCGGCAACCTTCTGTTCGGCACTGGCCTCATCTTCCACGCCTTTCTCTACAACTTCTACCTCGATGCTCTGCACCTCCCCACTGAAGTGATGGGCCATGCCGCGGCGGCGCTGACAGCGGGCGGCCTGGTCATGCTGCTCCCCGCGGGAGTATTGACGGATCGCGCTGGACCTAAACTCTCGGTGACGATCGCCGCCGCCGTCCTCGCCGTCGGGCTGGTCCTCGGCGCGGTGGTCACCACGCCACTCGCGGTGTACGCGGCGGCGGCGGTCGCCGGCGCCGGCAGCGGCATCTGGCGCGTGGCCACGCCGCCGATTCTGATGGGACTCACGGAGCCGGGCCCGCGCGCGCGCGCGTTCGCCTGGAACGTCGGGTTGCTCGTCGGCTGGGGTGGACTGGGGACGGCGATTGCGGGCCTCACGCCCGGGTGGCTCGAACATCGCTGGAGCCTCGCGCATCTGGCCGCGATGCGCGGCGCCCTCATCCTTGGCGCCGTCGGCAGTGCCGCGAGCGTGCTGCTGTTCCGCACACTGCGCGGACCGCTCGCGCGAGCGGCCCAGGTCACGGCCATGGCGCCGGCCCCTGCACCCGACCCTGTCAACGGCGCATCCCCACAAGAGATGCGCCAGATGCTCCTGCTCGTCAGCTTGGTCGCCGTTTGGATGCTTGGCCAGGCGCTTGCCGCACCGTTCTTCAACATCTTTTTCTCACGTGAGCACGGGCTTCCGATCGCGCGCATCGGAGTCGTGTTCGCCGCGGTCAACGGGGCCTGGGCGCTTGCCGTGTTGGCGAGCGGAGAAGCGGCGCGTCGCTTCGGCGTAGGCCGAGTGCTCAACGCGGCGCTGCTCTTGTTCGGGCCGGCCATGCTGGGGCTGTCAGTGGCTGGGAGCGTGCAGCTGGCTGTGACGCTCTACTTTTTCCAGGGGCTGATCGGCCCGGTGACAAACCCGCTGATCGATCAATGGCTGCTCGGTCAGACCTCGCCCGAGCGGCATGGGCTCGTGTCGAGTTGGCGGCAGGTGGCGGCGGACCTGAGCGGCATGATCGGCGCGAGCTTCGGCGGCTACTTGCTCGCCTCAAGTGGGTTCGATTCGTTGTTCCGCGTCGCCGCCGCGATCGGACTCATCGGGGGACTCGGGTTGATCGCGGGCGGACGCGTGGGGCGCCGCTGACGATCACGGGACTCTGGTTCGGACAAACCGTAGGAAGCGCTTGCGGATTCGCTGCCAATAGACTCCGAGGATTTGTCGAGGAGATACCCGCCTGTTCTCCACACGCCCCCCATTCTGCTCATGCGGCCACGCCAGCTCGAGCAGCAGTTCCGTGAGCGTCGTCGCCCAAAGGAACCGCTCGCGGAACGGGTAGGGATGCAGCCGCTGCGCCGACGCCGGCGTCGTGGCGCGCACCTGCTTGCGGAGCCAGCGCGGGGCGACGGCCTCTAGGTCTTTCAGCGTGGGCGCATCCATCGTACCCGGTGCCAGCTGCTCGGCGAGGTAAAGAGCTGGGAACACGAATCGGCCCGTCGCCGTACGGCGCACGAGGTCCGCGAAGGCCCGCCAGTCGGCTTCCCCAAAATCACGTCGCGCGACGAGCACGAGCTCGACCAATCGGACCAGCGTAATCGCGTAGAAGTGGCTGGATGTATGCGCCGCCAGATAGGCGAGCAGGAGCGGTTCTCGCAGAACCCACACGGGCCGCGAGAACTCTTGCCAGACCTCCCCGTCCCGAGGTCCGGGCGTGGGGGGGAGGGTGCCGAACGTCATTGGCCGGCCCGGAAACATTTCGCGATCGAGCGACACATGGAGATCCACGGACCATGGGTTGTCGGCGTGCGCGAGCTCCAGCGAGCGGACGCCGCCGACCGCGGGGGGAGTCCAGGTGGTCCGATATCGGTCGCCATGTCCAGGGCCCTGT
Source organism: Gemmatimonadota bacterium (assembly GCA_003222195.1). Taxonomy (GTDB): domain Bacteria; phylum Gemmatimonadota; class Gemmatimonadetes; order Gemmatimonadales; family GWC2-71-9; genus 20CM-2-65-7. Next base: position 9,683 of record QHVB01000022.1, read on the forward strand.
TCGGCGAACCCCAGGTTCACGAGCACGCTGCGAGCCGCCGCGACGTCGTGCGGCGCGACGAGCAGGTCAAGGTCTGACGAAGGGCGGGTCCCGGGCTCCGGGAAGTAGCGGTACGCGGTGTCGGCGCCCTTCAGGACGAGCACCTCGATGCCGCGGTCGGCGAAGGGGACGAGAATCCGCTCGAGCTCTTGGCGTAGGCGGGCCGCGCGCTGCCGCCCGTGGTCCAGATGTCCGGCGAGCAGGTCGAGCACGGATTGCTGGGCGTCGACGCGCCCCGTCGCGCACCAGAACCCCAGCAGCGGCCCCATCCCGGCGGCCGAGGCCGCGACGCCGAGCGCCCGCGTATCCGCGTCACGTGGCAGGTCCAGGCGCACGGGACTGGGAGCGCCCGCCAACACCGCGGCCGTGACGCGCACCATCTCGCGTTGCGCCGCCTGGAAGGCGGACGCGCTCACCTCGGGCCAGAGGTCCCGCGCGTCTCGGGTCACGGCGTAGCGCGCAAGCCGCGCGGGGATGTCGTCGTTTTCAGGCTGCATGTCCACGAAGCTAGCGGCAGCCAGGTGCCGCCGGTAAGATCGTGGCTCCATGACTGACGCGATATCGTTCGACGCATCTCCCGACGTGCTCTATCACGGCGTACCACTGCGACACGTGATGGAATTGCCGGTGCTCGGCATCCCCGTCCGCTTCGAATCGAACAGCGCGGCGGCGCTGGCCGTGGTCGAAGCAGCCTTTGGAATCTGGCGCGGGCTGCGCACGAGTTCCGGTCTGATCGCTCCGCTGGGCGTGCGCGTCCGGCTGATCGTCCACGAGGGAGACGAGCGAGACGGTTCCCGAGTGGCGTCGCACGCCCCGGTGACGTGCCGCATGCCGGACGCCGACCGCGTCATCGTGCACACCCCCGGGAGCGTCGGGATTGCGGATACGAGACGGCAGGAGGCCACCGCGTACATCACGCCGGCCCTGCTCGCCGACCGCGCGCACGTGCAGTACAGCATGATCGAAGGCCTGACGCTCACCTTGGTGACGGCGTGTGACCGCTACCCGGTACATGCCGCGGCGATCGCCCGCGGCGGCGTCGCGCTGCTCCTCGCCGGCCCTCCGGGCACCGGGAAGAGTACGCTCGCCTATCAAGCCCATCGCCTCGGACTGCGAGTGCTGTCTGACGACGCCGTCTACGTGCAGCTCAACCCAGAGTTCCGGGTGTGGGGCCTGCCCGGCCGGGTGCGGTTGCTCACGACGGCCGTAACCCACTTTCCGGAGCTGGCGGGGCGATCGCCTACTTTGCTCGCGAACGGGGACGAGAAATTGGTGGTCCAGTACCCCGGCGAGTGGCCCGCGCCGACGGCCCCGGCTCCTGTCGCGACCCGAGCGGCGGTCTGCCTGCTCGAGCGGAAGGGGGTGGGCACCACGGTTTCGAAAGTGCCGGCCTCCGCGGCGGAGGTGCAGGCATTTCTCAAGGACGGATTAGGCTTGAGCCGCGCGCGGTTCGGCGCCTCCCTGGACGGAGCGCTGCGGTGGCTGGCCGGCGCGGGCGGATGGCGGGTATCGCTCTCGGCAAATCCGGCGGACGCGATGCCTATGTTCGACGACATGCTCGCCGAGCTCGAGTCCAAGAGCTGAGTGAAAGCGCCACCACCCGGCTTCCTGCGCCATTAGGCTCCGCGCGCGATCCTTAGCGCGTCCTCGAGATCGGGTTTGATCCGCGCGAGCTTCCCCTCACAGAGAGTCACGAGCTGCTCGAGCTCCGTGACCACCGCGCTCGGTGACTGCTCGTTTTTTGTGAGGCGCTTTCGCATCGACACGAGCGCCAAATAGAGCGAGCTCGATCGGCTCGTTTCTGGGTGGCCGACCTGCTCTAAAGCCGTGAGCAGCTTTTTCGCCTGGTCTCGTGCCGTGCTGATGGCACGGACAAGGTCTTCGCGTGCAGTGCTCAAACAGGCCCGGCAGGAATCGAACCTGCAACCCCCGGTTTTGGAGACCGGTGCTCTACCAATTGAGCTACGGACCTAAGAATTGGTGCTGCTGGAAGTTACCGAATCCGCTACAGGCGCAACACCCTCGGTGTTTGCCGCTTGTTGCCGTTGCCGAACCGCTTCGCCCATGCTCGACCAAGAATCCCCTCGAGCACCAGCGAGGTGCCCACCCGGCCAAGCCGTACGAGGATGCCAGACTGATCGCCGGACGATCAAGCGCCAGGCACCTTCGGCCACACTCCGCGAAGATGCCGAGCTCGTAGCCAGCCTTCTCGAATAACGCGAACCGTGGCGATGGATGGATGGGACCGGAGACCACGGCCGCGTCGACTCCATACACGACGACGGTCAGCCGAGTCACTGCGGCGAACTTCTCCAGGAGCCTGCTGCCATACGACGTCACGGAAGAGTGCGTCGCCAATCCGCGCCATGACGGGACCTACTGCCCCCCGGTTACCTCACCGGGTTCCGTACCGTGGGCAAGCCGCTCTGGCGCTCGAGAAATCAGGCCACCGAAGCTGGAGAAAGGAGCCATAGCCGGAGCAGCGAGCGGCAGGTGGCGCGGGAGCACGCGCATTCCCTGCCCATCCGTAATCTCGCATTCATGGGTCTTCCGGACCGTCGGATTGGCGCGCATCTTGGCCACCGTGAGACCGAGCCGGAACGTGTCACCCAGCTCGATCCAGTTCATCAGGATGATGTTATCCACGAGCGAGCTCATCCCGAAAGCCCCCATCATGGATGACATGCCGAGCATCTCGGGGTTTTCGTGGTTATAGACCGCCGCCACCTGGTATTCCTTCATCAGCGCGACCAGGGCGTGGAAGAAGTCTCGAAACAGGCGCCCCTGGGTGCCGAGGCTCGACCCATAGGTTGAGATACTGTCGAGCACGGCCCGCCGGGGCCGGAACTCCTTCACGATCTGTTCGATGTTGTGGAAGTGCCGATCCACCTCAATCTCCTGAGGCGGGTCGTAGTAGAGCTGTACCACCCCGCGGTCAATGTGCGTCTGAAGGTCGATCCCGATACTCTTGGCGTTCCGGAGCACCTGGGGAACCTGTTCGTCTAGGGTGAGCATGAGACTCGGCTCACCGAGACGCGCGCCTTCGGCCATGTACTGGAGCGCCATCACGCTCTTGCCCACACCGGAGATCCCGGCCACGACCGTCGTGCTGCCGAGGAAGTACCCCCCATTCACTACCTCGTCGAGCCCCGGAACTCCCGTCGTTACGCGACTGCTCGGATCGAAGGCGGCGGCCCGATCGCGGCTCGCGGCTCGCGGCGCCTGGACGCGGCGGTAGACCTCGATGCCCCGACCGGTCACGATGCAGAAGCTGTGTCGGCCCATGTGGTACGAATGGCCGCGTGACTTGATGATCTCGATGGATCGAATGGTCGCGCGCTGCACTTCCTCCATTCGTAAGCGGATCACGGTATCAGCAATCGACTCTTCCAACACCGGGAGCCGGCCCTGGTTGAGCGCGGTGGCTTCGACCGCCAGCATGGCGGTGAGCCGGTCGCGCTGGAGACCTTCCACCAGCACGTGAAACGCTTCGCGCGGCTCCTGCTCCTTCCCGTCTCCCCCGCCGTCGATCAGGCCGACCACCCCGTCGACGAAGATGCGGGCAGCGCCCATCTTGGCGGCCTCCTGGAGCAGGAGACTGTCCGCCTGCTGCAATTCCTGGCGGAACACCTGGCGCGTGGTATAGATGATCTTCACTCGCCCCTGCCGCTCCAGCGCGGCGAGATCCCAGCCCAACTGCGCGGCATCGCGCACCACCTTTTCCGGCGAGACCTCGAAGACCACGATAATGCCGGGCTCGTCGAACTCGCTCGCCCCGCGATAGACAAACTCGACCCCCATGGTGGTCTTGCCTGTCCCGATGGCCCCTTCGACCAGAGTGACGTTGCTTCGGGGGATGCCCCCTTCCAGGATCGAATCCAGACCGCTGATCCCGGTAAGCGCGAACTTGTCGGGCGTCGGCATGAGATTCACGGCCTTGGTCTCATTCGCCATTGGGAATGTCGTCATGCTGTTGGGGGACGGGGGAGCGCGATGCGCGATCTGGTTCCTTCACCCGTCGGCCTTCGAGCGCTCGGTTGATCGCGAGCCATCCCGCTCGAGCAGACGCAGTCCGGAGCAGTGGCGCGAGGGAATCGTTGTCGTTATCTAACGCCTCAAAGGCATACATCCGAGCGCCAGTGGTTTGGTGCTGTGTTCGCGTGACCACGTTCGCCGCGATGAGGGTTTCCAACGACGCCGCGATCTGTTCGCGGTCGTACCCCATGAGAGCGACCAGGCGTTCGATGGTCAGAAGCACGCGCCGATGGCGGTGGAAAAAGACGAGGAGATCGAGGTCACACCGATGGCGGAGGTAGGGTAGGCGGGCGAGAACATCCTCGGCGCCTTCGCTCATCATCCAACTGGAGCCGCCGGTCCACTGCGAACATCATACTCCATGGTCCTATTGTTATCCCCCCGCCCGAAAGAATCAAGCCGTGACCACCTTGCTCGAGTCTTCACAGGGGCGGCGACGCGTCTTGCCGTTAGCTAACAATTGGCGCTATGCGTCAGGAATGTGGCGCACCGGTGCGGTTGCTACGACCGTGGCGGTTGCTACGACCGGGCGGGCGCGCGTCCCTCCGACGTGCCCTGCCCGGAGCTTCACCACTCATAACGGCCTAGACGTCTGCGAATAGGCCCCGCATCCGACGTGCATGCGGTCATCCCCAAACGCCGCATCCACTGTTCAAATGCTCGGTACGCTGAGGTATCCTCGGGAGCGAACGCTCGTCCGTGCTGCGCCCATCGCCGCGACAGTCGCGGTAGTTCTTGCGTGAAATCCCACGCCGCAATGTGTCCCATCGCCATCACACCGATGAGTGCATCCTTTACCTCCTCGAATTCGAGGTCGCTGGCCACTGCAGGCACCACACATTCGCCACATGTAATCGGGTGCGTCACAGGTACGACGCGCGGGCGCCGTCCCAGGGCGAGGCTATCTAGCGGGGCAAGGTGTTGTAGATTCAGACCTCGAAAGGACCGGTTGCGTGGACGCTGTCCAGCAGCACCTCGCGATTGCCGTTGGCGCGGCGAGAGACCGAGCCAAGGAGCTCCCGGGCGAGCTCGAACGGCAGGGGGATAGCCAGACTGGCAAATCCAGCGCCGTGTACCTGGCTCTCATCACGATTCACAAACGACTGGTGACGGTCAACCCAGCTCCGCCTCCCGTCACCCACTTTATCCCCGACCTTGAGCAACTCGTCCGGGGGTGCGAGGCCAGGCTCGCCCCCGTGAAGCTGCTGCTCGAGGTAGCCTTGCGTGTCGCGCTCGGTGCTCGCGACGAGACGTAAGGCGGCGCGCGGCGGGGAGATGAGGGCTCTCGCTGATCTGCGGCGCGAGGGTAGGCGCGGCGGAGACGGCTAAGCGGCGGGTTCGGGTGCGATTACCGTTCATCCCACCCGACTGGGAACTCCTCGTGGCACCGAGGGCAAGGCATCACCTTGGGCGAGCCGCGTAGGGGCGCACGAGACCTGCACCTCGGGCGATACTCCGTATCGCTCGCCCCACCTCTCTGGCAATCGCACCGCATTGGTCGGGCCAGGGACGATTCGCTACAGCGAACTCCCGCCGATTGTCGAATAGGCCGCCAATCGACGTGAGCGAGTGGCGCCCGGTTCAACTCATCCCGGTACTGCCTCCACTGCGGCATGAATCGATCCATGTACTGCTTGAACCCGATACGCTGTAGCTGAGTTGTTTGTCGTAGTGTTTGCCGGTCCGAGAGACGGACGTGGAGGGATTTGGGGGTCCTGGAGGGCGCGGCATGAGCACAAAAACGGCGGGCCCGCATAGACCCGCCGTCTTTGGAGACCGGTGCTCTACCAATTGAGCTACGGACCTAGGTCGCGACCCCAATCCAACCGGCCACCGCGCTCGGACTCAACAGCGCCTGGCTAGATTAGATGACAATGTCTACACCGCTGCCCCCGTTGTCCGAGCTCTCGATCGACCGTGAGCGTGCCATTGCGCTCCTCACCCGCCACTTCGCCAACGACGTGCTCACTGAGGCGGACTTCGAAGCTCGCCTGGAGATTGCCTACTCGGCGACATCGGCGCGCGAGCTCGAGGCCATCACCGCCGACCTGCCGTCCCAGGTTCCAAGCGGTCAGATCCCGGCGTTCTTTTCGGGGCAAGAGCCCAAGCTCGTCGGCGCGGTTCCACGCGATCTCACGATCCGCTCCCGCCTGGGCTACGTGGAGCTCGACCTCACCGGCGCGACGTTCAAGACCGGTGTCACCACGATCGCCGCCAGCGCGTTCATGGGATACGTGCAGATCCGGCTGCCCTCCGGCGTGCGCGTGGACAGCGCGGGGCGCGCGCTCTTCGGATACTTCTCCCTCAAGGGCGCATCGGCGGATTCTGGCTCCGTCGTGCGCATCGTCGGCCGTCCGATCTTCGGGTTCGTGGAAGCGATCATCGGCGAGGACTCCTCGGACGAGGCTTAATCCGTTACACCTCGATCTTCGAGAACCGCCACGCTCCGGCGGTCACGAACAGCACGCCCACGGCCAGCAGCACCGCCACATCCACCCCCACACCAAAGTGCGTGGTGCCGATCATCAGACCGCGCACCCCGTCGATCCCGTACGTGAGCGGGTCGACCCGCGTCAGTACCGCAAGCGCCGCCGGGAGGCCCTGCAGCGGGTAGAGCGCGCCCGACAAAAACCACAACGGCATGACCAGAAAGTTCATCACCATTTGAAAGCCCTGCATCTCCTTCAGACTCGAGCCGATCGCCGTGGCGAGCGCGGAGAAGACCACGGCGATCAGCGCGACGATCAGGAACGCGACCGGCACCGCGAGCAGGCTCGTCGGCCGGAATCCCGCCACCAGCGTCACCGCGAAAATGATCGCCCCCTGCAGCATTGCGACCGTGGCGCCGCCGAGCGTCCGGCCGATCATGATCTGCACGCGCGGCACCGGCGCGACCAGCGTCTCCTTGAGAAACCCGAACTGGCGATCCCACAGCATCGCGATCCCTGAAAACATCGCCGTGAACAGCACCGTCATCCCGATGACCCCCGGCGCCATGAATTGGAGGTAGCTGCCCTCCCCCGCCCGCCGAAACACGGGACCCAGCCCGAAGCCGAGCACGGCGAGGTACATCAGCGGCGTGCCGAGCGACGCGATGATCTGCGCGCGCGAGCGCAAGTACTTCTTCACCTCACGCAGCCAGAGAACGTAGATGACGTTCATCGCTATCGTCTCCAGACCCGCGAGACCTGCCGCATCCGATCCTCGGCGCTGAACGTCTCGTCGCGGATCGTGCTGCCGGTGAGCTTGAGGAACGCCGCCTCGAGCGAATCGGCGCCGGTCTGCTGCTTCAGCTCGGCCGACGAGCCGGTCGCCACGATCCGGCCGTGATCGATGATCGCGATCCGGTCGGCCACGCGATCGGCTTCGTCCATATAGTGCGTGGTGAGAAAGACCGTGACCCCTTCGGTCGCATTCAGGTTTTTGACGATGGTCCACATCTGATTGCGACTTTGCGGATCGAGGCCCAGCGTGGGCTCGTCCAGGAACAACACCTTGGGGGTGTGCAGGAACCCGCGCGCGATCTCCAGGCGTCGTCTCATCCCGCCCGAGAACGTTTTGACGAGATCGTTCCGCCGGTCCCACAGCTCGAACAGCTTGAGCAGCGCCTCGGCGCGCTCGCGCCGAATGCGGCGCGGCACGTGGTACAACACGCCATGGATGTCGATGTTCTCCCAGGCGGTGAGCTCGCTGTCGAGACTGGGATCCTGAAACACGACGCCGAACCGCTTCCGGACCTCGGTTGAATCGGTCACCGGATTCAGGCCGTCCAGCTCGAGCGTACCGCTCGTGGGACGGAGCACGGTCGTCAGCATCTTGATCGTCGTCGTCTTCCCGGCGCCGTTGGGGCCGAGAAACGCGAACGTTTCACCCCTGCGCACATTGAACGTGACGTCGTTCACCGCCGTCACAGCTCCAAACGAGCGCACGAGGTGCTGCACACGGATGATGGGATTGTTGTCGCTCAGAAGTCCCCACTTGCAACTTTGCCGTCTGGGCAACTTTGCAACTTGAAGAGG
>QHVB01000023.1 GCA_003222195.1 Gemmatimonadota bacterium
GCCCGGTATCTCCGGAAGCTTCACCGTCGCCCCAAGACTCACCGCCACCTCGCGGGCGACACCCTTATGACATAGCAAGTCCGGACGATTCGCCGAGACATCGATGACGATCTGCTCATCCCCTACGGGAATCGCTTCGAGAAACGGTGTCCCGGGCGCAGCCTTCGTATCGAGCTCGAGAATCCCGGCCTGGTCGACACCCAGGCCCAGCTCTTTGGCGGAGCAAAGCATGCCGTTGGACTCGACGCCGCGAATCTTGCGGCGCTCGAGCTTGAGCCCTCCGGGCAGCGTCGCGCCGACGGGCGCAAAGGGATACGACTTGCCCGCTTGAACGTTCGGGGCTCCGCAGACGACCTCAAGGGGTGCGCTGCCGCCGGCATCGACGAGGCACAGGGACAGGCGGTCGGCATTCGGGTGCTGGCGCACCTCGAGGACACGCGCGACGAGCACCTCGCGCAGATCCTGATGAATGGCCACGACACCGTCCACCGGTGCGACCTGGCGCGCCAGACGGTCAGCGACGTCCTGGCCTTGCAGCGAGCGGCCGAGCAGGGCTTCGAGCCAACGGCGGGAAACTATCATGGAGTCAGGAGCCTGGATTCAGGAGCCGGGCCGTCGGATTCAAGATCCTGACTCCGGACTCCAGACTCCTCCTTTCCAATGAATTGTTCCAGGAATCGGACATCCGAATCGAAGAACACCCGTATGTCGGGGATGCCATGCCGCAGCATCGCGATGCGCTCCGGGCCCATGCCCCACGCGAATCCGGTGTACTTCTCGCTGTCGACCTTGCAGTTCTCGAGGACGGCGGGATGCACCATTCCGGAGCCGAGGATCTCCATCCAGCCGGTCTGCTTGCAGGCGGCGCAGCCCGAGCCGGCGCAGATCTGGCACTGCACATCCATCTCGGCCGACGGCTCGGTGAACGGGAAGTAGGAGGGCCGGAAGCGCACCTTGGTCTGGGGCGAGAAGAACCTCCGAGCCCACGCCGCCAGCGTCGCCTTGAAATCGACGAAGCTGATCCCGTCATCGACCGCAAATCCCTCGATCTGCTCGAACACCGGTGAGTGCGACGCGTCGAATGGATCGCGCCGGTAACAGCGACCCGGCACCACGATGCGAATCGGCGGCGGATAGGTTTCGAGCGTGTGGATCTGGACTGGCGAGGTATGCGTGCGCAGCAGGACATCCCCGCCGAGATAGAAGCTGTCCTGGGCGTCGAGCGCGGGATGGTCCTTGGGAAAATTCAGCGCGTAGAAGTTGTAGCGCTCCGTCTCGGCTTCCGAGCCGGTCACGCGCGTGAACCCCAGCTCGCGGAAGATGTCGCAGATCTCGTCCACGACCTGGGTGACGAGATGCAGCCCGCCACCCCATTGGCGGCGGCCCGGCAGCGTGAGATCGACACCGGACAGATTCGTCGCGCTCTGCTTGAGACTGGCCTCACGCGCGTCAATCGCGCGCTCGAGCTCGCGCTTCAGCGCGTTGGCGGCGCCGCCGACGCGCTTGCGCTCATCGGGCTCCAGTCCGGGGAGGGCCTTGAGGATTTCGGTGAGGGCGCCGGCCTTGCGGCCCAAGAGCTCGGTCTTGAGCTCCTGGAGCCGGCGTTCATCCGCCTGCGGAATCTCGTCCAGACGCTCCCGCAGCGAATCTAGGGCTGCAAGGAGGTCGCTCATGCTTAGAGGGCCTTCTTCGCGACCTCCGCCAGCTGCTCGAACGCCGCCGGATCCCGCACGGCGAGATCGGCGAGAATCTTCCGATTGATTTCGACGCCTGCTTTACGCAAGCCGTTCATCAACCGGTTGTACGACAACGCGTGCAGCCGGGCCGCCGCGTTGATGCGCGTGATCCAGAGCCGGCGAAATTCGACCTTCTTGGCCCGGCGATCGCGGTAGGCATATTTCGCCGCGCGCTCGGTCGCCTCTTTCGCCGCTTTCCAGAGTTTGCTGCGTCCGCCCCAGTAGCCCTTGGCGAGCTTCATCACCTTATTCTTGCGCTTCAGGCGCGCAACGTTGCTTTTGACGCGAGGCATGGGATCTCCTTACGCCAGCAGCAGGCGCTTGAGGCGGCGGTCGGCATGCGAAACGAGCGTCGCCTTGCGCAGGTGGCGCTTCCGCTTGGGATGCTTCGACGTCAGGATATGGCGCTTGTACGCGCGGTAGCGGCGCAGCTTGCCTGTGCCCGTCAAGCGGATCCGTTTTCTCAGGGCGCGCTTCGATTTCATTTTCGGCATTGCTAGCTCATTTCGGTGCGAGGACCATGGACATGTTGCGGCCCTCGAGTTTCGGCTCTTGCTCAATTTTTCCAATATCCTTCAGCTCTTGCGCGACGCGATCCAGCACTTCCCGGCCCAGCTCGATATGCGCCATCTGCCGGCCGCGGTACATCATCGTCACCTTCACTTTGTTGCCATCGGCCAAGAACTCGCGGGCGTGACGCGTCTTGAAGTCGAAGTCGTGATCGTCGATGCCCGGACGATACTTCACTTCCTTCAGGTGAATCACGTGCTGCTTTTTCTTGGCGGCGCGCGCAGCCTTGGCCTGCTCGAACTTGAACTTCCCGTAGTCCATGATCTTGACGACCGGCGGCCGGGCGAGCGGCGCGACTTCCACGAGATCCAGGCCCCGTTCATGCGCAGCGGCCAGGGCTTCATCGATCGTCAATACGCCCAGCTGGTCGCCGTTGTCCGCGATCACGCGCACCGGACTGATGCGAATTTGCCGATTGACGCGGGTGCGCGGTGCTTTGCTATTGTTGTCGAGAGGTGGCAGCTGTGCGTTCTCCTTCACAGAAAGTAAAAACGCGGACCCCGGTTATCCCAAGATCCGCAATCCCTCACCGTTCGGTGAGGTCTCGAGAACCCTGAAGCACTCTCCACGAGAGGCATGGGGTGGGGCCCGCAGCCCACTTACCGTATTGTCGACACCAAGCTAGCCGAGCTCCCGCTGCTCGACAAGTCCAAAGCCTTTCTCCTGTCGAGCCAGGCGACTCACTACGACGTGGGGATCGTGTTCGAACACCAGCAGCCACCCCTCGGCCTCCGCCCGCTGGTAGATGCGGCGGCGGGTTTCGAGCGTGACCAGCGGCTCCAGGTCGTAGCCCATGATCCAGGGCAATGGCAGATGGGCCGACGTCGGCACCAGGTCGGCGACGAAGCAGGCCTTCTCACCACCGCTCGCGATCAGGATCGACTGGTGATATGGCACGTGTCCTGGTGTCGGCAGCCCGCGGATCCCCGGCAGGATCTCGGTCTCCCCATCGATCAACTGGAAGGGGATGCCCTGGAAATTGGGCGCGAGATAGCTGCCCGCGGTGCGCTCATTGGTGTGCCGGGCAAAGTCGAGCTCGCCTTTTTGCACGACGTAGCGGGCTTTGGGAAAGGCCAAACCGATCTTGCCTGACGGGTCGAGCCAGTTGTCGCCGCCGGCGTGATCGAAGTGGAGGTGCGTATTGATCACCCAGCAGATGTCGTCAGGGGCATGACCCAGCTCGCGGAGCGCGTCTTCCAGCTTGGTCCGACCATCCTGGCCGGCATTCTCGACGCCATAGATGTCGATGAACTTGGTGTTTTCCTTGTTGCCGATTCCGGTGTCGATCAGCACCAGGCCGGCGTCGTGCTCGATCAGCAGGCACCGCAAGGCGAGAGGGATGCGATTGCGCTCGTCGGGCGGAGCGCGGCGCGCCCAGAGCGCTTTCGGGACGATACCGAACATCGCCCCGCCGTCGAGATGCTGGAGACCGGCTTCGAGGGCGTGGCATGTGAGGCGACCGACTTTGAAAGTGGTGTGGGTCAATTCACCAAATCCGTCAACGTCGTGGCGCCGTTCCCCTGGGCCAATCGCAGCAGCCTTGCCAGGCATTTGGCCGCCGCCACGGCATCCCCCGTCGCCCGATGCCTTCCCTCGATCTCGATGCCGAAGTGATAGCTGACCGTGTCCAAATTGCGGCGTGGCAAATCGGGCAGGAGCTTGCGCGCGAGCCGCACCGTGCACACCCGCGGCCCCTGCAGCAGCAGGCCCGTTGCACGTTCGATCTCCGTCGACACGAAGGCCCAATCGAAGCGCGCATTGTGCGCCACGAACACGCAGCCCTCGAGGGCCGTGAGCACGTCAGCGACGATCGCCTCGAACGGCGGCGCGTTGCGCACCATCGGGGCGTCGATCCCGGTCAGCCCCGCGATGAATTGCGGAATCGGAATACCCGGGTTGACCAGCGAGTGGAACGCGACCGTGCCGTCGAGCATCACGACGGCGATTTCCATGATGCGATCGCCCCGGAACGCGCGCACCCCGGTGGTTTCGACGTCCACCACCGCCCAGCGGCAGGCTTCGAGCAGCGGGCTCGCTGCGGGAGGGGGCGTGGCGAGAGCCCAGCGGCCGTCGGCCGTCCGGCTGAACCGTTTATCAGGGGCCAGCAGCGTCGCGGCAATGCGGTCGGCCGTATGCCGGTTCGCCTGCGCAATGCCCAGCACGTCGCGCACGATTGCGAGACTTCCGGCCGGCCCGCTCTGTAAGAAGGAAACCGCCCGGGACGTGAGCGATGAAGCCGGGACCGCCGCAAGTCCGGTCAGAGATCGTCTCGTCGGAGCGGAAGCGTCATGCAGCGCGGGCCGCCACCGCCGCGCACCAGCTCGCTGCCTTCGATCGAGATCACCGCGCGCTCTCCGTCTTTCAGCGTCTCGTCGCCCGTCAGCAGATTGACCTCTTCGATCACGCGAAAGCCGGCGCCGGACAGCTCGCCCAGCGTGGCATCGTTGCGGTCGTAGCTCAGGATCACGCCGGGCCGCACCGCGAACGAGTTGCACGCCGACGCCCATTGCTCGCGCTCCTGGACGGTGCGCTGGTTGCCGCCGCAGAAGATCGGCTCGAGTGGTTGGTCGACGGCTTGCATGGCCGCAAAAAAGTTGGGCACCTCCTTCACGCCCTTGGAGCGCTTGCGGCGATGCAACACCGCGAGCCGTTCAGGCCCCACGAAATGCGGCGGATAGACGATGCACAGCTCGCGATCGATCTGGGTGAAGATCATGTCGAGGTGAATCGCGGTCCGCTCGGCGGGCAGCACGACGATGATCACGTCGGTCACGTTGCAGTGCGTGAACACGAGATCGCAGAGCAGATCGAGCGCCGCCGGACTGGAGCGCTCGCTGAAGCCGAGCACGAGGAGGTCGGGGCGGATGGGATGCACGTCGCCACCCTCGAGGGTGTAGTTGAGGCGCTTTTCTTCCGAGCCGTCATAGAGAATGCCGGCGTTCTCGAACTTCTGGTCGTAGCGGAACAGCGCCTTGACGAGCAGCTCCTCCGTCCAGCGCACGCCGTGGCGCATCGAGCCGATGATCGCGTGCTCGCGGATCACGATACCGACGTCGCGGGTGAAGAAGAGGTTGGGCAACGGCGGCAGCGCGTACGCCACCTCGTTCAGGGCGCGCGCGATCGGTCCGCCATCTTCGAGCGCCCCCTCGACCATGAGCGCGACAAAGTCTTCCGACGACAACGCCGCCATCTGCTTTGACAGTGCGTCGGACGGGATGACCTCGAGCGCGCGGGTGGTGAGGAATTCACGCACTTCTGGCCGTCCCGCAATGTCGACCAGCGTGTCGCGCACTTCATGGACCTCGGCGAAGCGCTCGAGCACCGCGACCAGGCGACGATGCTCGCGCTGCGCGATCTCGAGGTCGATGATGTCGTCGTACAGGTAGTCTTCGCGGGTGCCGGGGGTCACCGCGACGAGCTCTTTCCCCGGGGTATGGACCAGCACCGAACGCAGCGCGCCGATTTCGGACGTGACGTGAACCCGGGGCATGGGGGAGAAAGCTAACGGTTGGCCAGCGAGTAGCTCAGCGTCTCCAGTTCCAGGGCCATATTGACGGTCTTGACTTCGACGTCGGGCGGCACATTCAAGGGCACGGGCGCAAAGTTCAGGATGGCCTTCACACCACTGCGCACCAGGCGATCGACGACTTGCTGCGCCGCCTCGGCCGGTGTCGCGACGATCGCGATGTCGCTCGGATCTTTCTTCAAATCGGTCTCGAGGTGCTTCACGTCGCGGACAACCAGCCCGTTCCAGCGCGAGCCGATTTTCCGCGCGTCCTGATCGTAGATCGCGGTGATGTGAAAGCCGCGCTGCTTGAAGCCGTGATACTGCACGAGCGCCCCGCCCATGCGCCCCGCTCCAACCAGCACGACGCGATAGCCGCGCTCCAAGCCGAGAATGTCGCGGATCCGGCGCGTGAGCTCGGGCACGGCATAGCCGAGGCCGCGCTTGCCGAAGGAGCCGAAGAAGGAGAGGTCTTTGCGCACTTGGGCGGAGGTGGTGCCGCCCAGCCGAGCGAGCTCCCCCGACGAGATGGTCGGCGTGGTGGCCTGCTCGAGGAATCGGAGGTAAACGGACAGCCGGCGTACGGTGCTGTCGGAGATCTTCCGCATTGTGAACTATTTCACAATGGAGGACCTCGGCGCAAGAGCCGGCAGGGCGAGGAGCAAATCAATTCGGTGGCTGAGATCGAGAAACGCTGCCCGGAAGGCCGCCCGCTTAGTGGCGCCGTCCCCCTCGACCTCCGCGGGATCGGGGATGCTCCAGTGGGCCAGCATCGGGCGGCCCGAAGAGCACGCGCAGGGTCACGTCGGTTTGCGCGCACGAATGAACGCGCCCATCACCCGGCCGGAGACCTCACGTGCGAGCACGTCGACGTCGAGCCCGGCGCCGGCGAGCACGGTGCGCGCATCCTCGAACGCGTAAACGCGCGTCGGCTCGACGTCGATGTCGACAAACCCGACATCACGGAGCAGGTGCCGATACTCCCCTTCCTCCAAGGCGCCCGCCACGCACCCGACCCACAACTCCATGCTGCGACGAACCGCGTCCGGGATCTCGCCACGGCAGACGACATCGGAGACGGCGAATCGACCGCCGGGACGCAGCACGCGGAAGGCTTCCTTCAACACGCTGCCCTTGTCGGCTGACAGGTTAATCACGCAGTTCGAGATGATCACGTCCACTGCATCCGCGGGCAGCGGAATGTTCTCGATTTCCCCCTTCAGGAATTCGACATTCGTTGCGCCGGCCTTGGCCTGATTCGCGCGGGCGAGCGCGAGCATCTCGTCCGTCATGTCGAGGCCGTAGGCTTTGCCGGAGGGGCCAACCCGCTTGGCGGAGAGCAGCACATCGATGCCGCCGCCCGAGCCGAGGTCCAGCACGACCTCGCCCTCGTGGAGATCCGCCAGCGCGGTGGGATTTCCGCAGCCGAGCGATGCGAGCACGGCGCCTTCGGGCAGCCCGGAGGTCTGCGACGCATCGTAGAGGTTCTCGGTGATGGGATCGCAGCCACATGCGCCGCTGGGCCCACAGGTGCCTTTCTCGCCGCCGAGCACCTTCAGCGCGGCTTCAGCATACTTCTCCTTCACAGGCTCTTTGATGTCCTGACTCATGTGGCCTTCCCCGGCTCAGAGGTCGATTCAGTCACAACAGGCGAGTTCACAGCTGCCGGCATGTTTGCCGGGCTTCACGGACTTCGTATAGGCCGCGATTTGATCGAGCGTCTCTCGTTGCAGGTTGTAGTACATCCAGCGGCCGTCGCGGCGATCGGCGAGTAGACCGGCGTCCTTCAGGACCTTAAGGTGAAACGAGAGCCTCGACTGGGCGACGCCGAGCACCTGCTCGAGCTCGCAGACGCAGCGCTCCTTATGCGACAGCAGTTCGACGATTTGGACGCGGGTTTCATCCGCGAGGGCATGAAACCAGCCGGCGACTTGCGCGGAATCGGGCCGGGCGGCGGTTGGCATGCGCTCAACGTATCAACTATTGTTGATACGTCAAGGACCGCCGGAATAACCGGACAAATGCCTCCGGCGACAGGCGCTCCGGGCGCAGCGTCGGATCGAACCCGGCCGCGCGGAGATCCTGCTCGGTCATTCCCGGCACCGCGTTCTTGAGCTGCTTGCGGCGCCGGCTGAAGCAGGCGGTCACAAACGCGCGCAGCGGCGCGACTTCGACATCGTTCACGAGCGGCCGTGCCAGCGGTGTGAGGCGCACGAGCGCGCTCCGCACCTTAGGGGGCGGCCGAAACGCGCCCGGCTCCACCGTGAAGAGCTTTTCCACGCGACACACTGCCTGCACCCCCACCGACAGCGCGCCGTACGTCTTGCCCCCGGGTTTCGCCGCGAGCCGTTCGGCAACCTCGGCCTGCACCAGGAAGACCACCCGCTCCGGCAAGGGGGGCGTCAGCGCTTTATCGATCAAGGGCGAGGTGATGTAGTACGGGATGTTGCCGACAACCTTGAGGCGGTATCGGGTGTCAGGTGTCGGGTGTCTGGAATACAACTCGTGCCAGTCGAGCTCCAAGGCATCGCCCGTGACTACCTGACACCTGAGACCCGACACCTGAAACCGCAGTTGTTCAGCCAGCGCCCGATCCTTTTCGATTGCAATGACCTGAACGCCTCGAGCGAGCAATTCTCGAGTCAACGCTCCATGTCCAGGACCTACTTCAACGATGGTCTCGCCAGGCACACAGTCGAGCGCGTCGGCGATCCGCCCCAGAATCTTCGGGTCGCTGAGAAAATGCTGGCCGAGCCGTCTCAAACTTTGAGGAGAACCAGCGTGCGGTCGTCGTTGGCGGGCGCGCCGCCGGTAAATGCGGCGATGCCGGTAAACACCGCCTCGAGAATATGCTGCGCGGGGCGGCCTCGCAGGTTCACGACGTGGCTCAGCACGCGCTGCTCGCCGAACCGCTCGCCACTCGGTCCCGGCGCGTCGGCCAGGCCGTCGGTGAACAGGCACAGAATGGCCTTGCCCCGCTCCCACCGCTCGACGCGCTCCTCGCCGCCGCCGCCCAGTCCGAGCGGCGGCCGTGTCGCCTCGAGCCGCTTGCTCGACCGGTCTTCGGTCGAAACCAGAAACGCATGGGGATGCCCGGCGTTGGCATACGTGAGCGTGCCTTTGGCCGGATCCACGACGGCGTAGCAGAGCGTGAGAAACATCTCCGTCTCCGCGAGCTCTTCCGACAACGACATCTCCAGACGCCGCAGCGCTTCATGCGGCGACTCCGCCGTCTCCGCGTGGATACCGGAGGCCGCCATCGCCAGTGCCATGATGAGCGCCGCACTGAATCCGTGGCTCGAGACGTCGCCGATCATTACGCCGACGCGATCCCCGTGCAGGCTGAGGAGGTTGTAGAAATCGCCGCCGACCGATTCGGCGGGGCGGCAGCGCGCGGCGACGTCGGCCTTCGACGCGATCACCGCGGGCGACGGCAGCAGCTTGAGCTGCAGGTCGTGCGCCAGCTCCAGCTCGCGCCGCACCCGCTGCTGGCTCAGGTCCTGCTCGACGAGCCGCGCGTTCTCGATCGCGGCGCCGATCTGATTGGCGATGGCGGCGACCAGTTTGCGGTCACCCGCCGTGAAGGCGTCTTCGCCCTTCCGATCCGTCAGATTGATCACGCCGATGGGCGTGGGCACGCGACCCGGTGAGGCGTATACGACCGGCACCGACAGAAACGCGTGCCCGCGGTAGCCACGCTCGATCGGGTTGGGAGGCTTCGGGGCACGCGGGTCGTTCGGGTCGTAGCTGATGGTCCGCATCTCGCGAAACACGCGGGCGGCGATCGAGGTCGGATCGTCGACTTCGACCGGGTCGATCTCCCCCAACTGAACGCCACGCGCCGCCACGAGCCGCAGCACATGGGCGCGTGGGTCGTGCACCATCAGGGTCGCGCGCCGCGCCCGGACCACCGCCGATACTTCCCGCAGAATCCTGTTCGCGGCTTCGTCCAGCCGAATCGTGTGGCCGAGAATTTCGCTGATCGTGTAGATCAGATCGATTTCTTCGTAGCGCCCCGACAGCTCGGCAGCGACCTGGCCGGTCTCTTCCTCCGCTTTCATCACCGCGCCGATCACTTCGGCCAGCTCCACGGCACCGTGCTCGTTCTTTCCCTTCACTTCCAGCCAGGTGTCATGGACGGCGGGGATCGGTTGAAACCAGGCAGGTCCGTCGGGAGTCTCGAGCCGGCCGCCTCCGTTGGGCGTCGGCGTCCAGGGTGATTCTTCGCCACCGATCGGGGACAGCCGCCCACCGGGAGTCTTCGCACGCCACAGTCGCAGAGTTGTCCCGGATAGTGCCGCGAGCACCGGCAGCAGGCGCTCGAGCCGTGTCACCCCGCTCGGAGCGTCAGGCAGATGCCGTTGCCTTTCTCATTGAACGCGACGTCATCCACCAGGTGGCGAATGACGAACAGCCCCCGCCCGTATTCGCGTTCGAGGTTGTCCGGATGCGTGGGATCGGGAAGTCCTGTGGGATCGAAGCCGTGGCCGTCGTCGACGACGTAGATGCGGACAGCATCGCGCTCGAGTTCTACCTGGACACGGACGACGCGCTCGGGATCCTCGCCCGTTCCGTAGCGAATGGCGTTCCCGAGGGCCTCGGCGAGTGCGGTGCGAAGATTGAAGCTGATGCGGCGGGGCGAGAGCGTTCCGGGAGGAAGATGGCTGGCAACCAGCTCGACCGCGTCACCCACCATCCCGAGATCGCTCGGGACGTCGAGCTTCATCGTATTCTTCGAAAACGCGAATTGGAGACTCAAAACGCGGCCAGCGCCTCCTCGGCGGTCCGCGTGATCGCGAACAACGTGTCCAACTTGGTGAGCTCGAACAGGGTCTGCAGATCGGCATTGAGCCCGGCGAGCCGCAGCTCCCCACCCTGCTCACGGATCTTCTTCGAGAGCGAGACGAGGACTCCCAACCCCGAGGAGTCGATGTAGCCGGTCTTACTGAAGTCGATGACGAACTTGCGAGAGCCGTCCTCGAGCGCGTCGAGGACCTTTTGCTTCAGCTCCTGCCGGTTGCCGACAATGAGCTGGCCTTCCACTCCGACCACAACGACGCCGCTCTTGTCTTTCTTCAGGGTGAACCGCATCCCGATTACCCCCTACCCTTCCGCGTTTGAAGGATGGCGATCGCCGCAGTGTCCACAATATCATCGGAGGTCGCGCCGCGCGACAGGTCCGAGATGGGTCGCGCCAGTCCTTGCAGAATCGGGCCGAGCGCGGTCCAGCCGCCGAGCCGCTGCACCAGCTTGTAGCCGATGTTTCCCGCGTCGAGATCCGGAAAAATCAGCACGTTGGCGCGACCGGCGGCGGGCGAGCCGGGCGCCTTGTGTGCCGCGACGTCCGG
Source organism: Gemmatimonadota bacterium (assembly GCA_003222195.1). Taxonomy (GTDB): domain Bacteria; phylum Gemmatimonadota; class Gemmatimonadetes; order Gemmatimonadales; family GWC2-71-9; genus 20CM-2-65-7. Next base: position 11,160 of record QHVB01000023.1, read on the forward strand.
GACGAGCGCGGCGTCGAGCTGCAGCTCGCCGTCGAAGGCAAAATCGGGCTGGCGCTCGCTCAATTTGGCCATGCCATTCAGCACCCGTTCGACTCTCGGCCCGCTGGCGCTTCCCTTGGTGCTATAAGAAAGGAAGGCCACGACCGGCTCGTCTTGGACGATCAGGCGCCGCTCGCGCGCCGACACCAGGGCGATGTCCGCGAGCTGGCTCGGCGTTGGTTCCGGAGTAACCGCGGAATCGGCGAACGTGAGCACGCGGTCGTCTTTGATCATGTAAAATGCCCCGGACACCGTGGCGATGTCCGGCGCGGTGCCGACAGCCCACAGCGCCGCCCGGATCGTCTCGGCGCTCGTGTACATGGCGCCACCCAGCATGACGTCAGCGTCACCAACAGCCACGAGACACGCCCCAAAAACCAGAGGGTGCTCTAGCGCCTGGATGGCGGCAGCGTCGGTTGGGAACTTGTCGGGCCGCCGAGTTCTCAGCAGAGAGATCATCGCGGGGCGTGCGGCGTGCGGCGTTGCCTTGTCGAGTAGTTCGACTTTGCCAAAGCCTTCGCGCTCGATCCTGCGGCCCGCCTCCTGCACGCGCGCGTCTTCGCCCTCCGCGAGCACGATGCGGGCCTTGAGCTTCCGCGCCCGCTCGTAGACGCGGTCCAGAAACGTCATTTGCCGAACTTGCGCTTCAGGGCCTGCTGAACGGTGGGATCGACGAGCTGCGAGACGTCGCCGCCGAAGCGTGCGACCTCGCGCACCAGGCTGGAACTTACGAACGTCAGGTCGAAGGCCGGCACGAGAAAGACGGTCTCGATGTGGGGCGCCAGATTGCGGTTCATCAGCGCCATCTGGAATTCGTACTCGAAGTCCGAGACCGCTCGTAGCCCGCGGATGATCACCGATGCGCCGACCTTCTTGGCGAACTCGGCGAGGAGCCCTTCGAACGACTGCACATCCAGCCGCCTGTCGGGGACGGCCTGCTTGATCAGCGCAACGCGCTCCTCGAGCGAGAAAAGCGGCTGCTTGGCGACGTTCACCGCCACCGCCACGACCAGCTGGTCGACGAACTCCAGCGATCGATGGATGAGGTCCTCATGCCCCTTGGTGATGGGATCGAAGGAGCCCGGGTACACGGCGACGCGCTTCATAGAGGCGGCGGCAAGGGGCGGCGAAGGGCGGCGAAGGGCGGCGGAGGGGCGTACAAGAACGTGAGCGCCGTGTCGCCGTACCGCCGTGTGTCGTCACCGGAGACCGAGTGATCGGCGGCATGCTCGACCGAGAACACGCGTGCGAACGGATTCTGCCGGAAGAGCTCCGCCAACGCTTGAGCGTCATCGCTCGCGTATGGCGGATCCGCGAATGCCACATCGTACGCACCCGGCTGCAATCGCTCGGCGAAGCGCATGGCATCACTCCGGTGAATGGTCACGCGAGCCTCCACGCCCAGCGTTGCCGCGTTGTCACGCATTGCCGCTAAGGACGCCTTGTGATTCTCCACGAAGTCCACCGCCACCGCGCCACGCGACAGGGCTTCGAACCCCAACGCGCCGGAGCCGGCAAAGAGATCCAGCACCCGCGCGTCCGGAATCGACTGCTGCAGGATGCTGAACCAGCCTTCCTTCACGCGATCACCCGTCGGTCGGACGCTGCGTCCCGCGGGTGCCTTCAGGCGTCGGCCCTTGAACTCACCCGCGATTATGCGGAGCAAGACTCGCCACTCGCGCCTGAATCGTGGTCCTGCCCTGCCAATCGTCCCGCTCCAGTCTGAAGGCGACATCCAACGGGTTTGTGAGCCAGTCGTCCGGTACGGCATCCGCCCAGCGGAAACCAATCGCCGGCAGCACTGCCGAGCCGTCGTCCAGCGTGAAGCGCAGGTGATTGGTCCCGACGCGGCGTGCGCCGACAGCCCGCGCATTCCGGACGCCAAACACCGGCGCCGGATTCCCCGCCCCGCACGGCTCCAAGTGCCGAATCAGCCGCTCCAACTCTTCGCTCACCGACGCGAGCGGCAGCTCGATGTCCACGCGCTGGCTCGGCGCCAGGTCGTCGGGGGTGAGAAGGTCGCCCGCCACGCCGAGGAACGCAACGCGGAAGTCGTCGAACTTGTCCCGGCGGATGGTGAAGCCGGCGGCCATCGTGTGGCCGCCGTACTTCTCGAGATGCCCGCCCACCTGGTGGAGCGCGCCGTGCAGGTCGAAGCCGGAGATACTGCGGCCCGACCCCCGGCCGAATTCGCCGGCCTCATCCCAACCGATGAGGAATGTGGGTCGCCCGTAGCGCTCCACGAGCCGCGAGGCCACGATGCCGATGACGCCGGGATGCCACGTGTCGGCGCCGAGGACGATGGCGGCGTCGGTTGGCTGGAGCGTCTGCTCCACAATCTCGATGGCCTCGTCGAGAATCAGCTGATCCATCTCCTGGCGCCGCGCGTTGATCGTCTCGAGCTCGCGCGCGAGTGCGGCCGCTTCCTGCGGGTTTTCGGTGAGCAAGAGCCGCAGGCCGTCGTTCGCGTCGCCGATCCGGCCTACAGCATTGAGACGGGGCGCGAGAATGAAGCCGACGTGCGCGCCGCGCAGCGGCTTGCCGGCGAGGCCCGCGGTCTCGATCAAAGCGCGGAGCCCGACCCAACGTGAGTCGGCCAGCTTTTTGAGCCCGTACCGTACCAGGATGCGGTTCTCGCCAGTCAGCGGCACGACGTCGGCGATGGTCGCGAGCGCGACGTAGTCGAGGAAATGCAGCGGCAGGTTCGGCGAGAGTCCCAGCAGCTGCACCAGGGCCTGCGCCAGCTTGAAGGCGACCCCGGTGCCGCAGAGGTTCTTCTCCTCCGACGTGCAGTCGGGGCGGCGCGGATCGAGCACCGCGTTCGCCGGCGGCAGCTCGGCGCCCGGCAAGTGGTGATCGGTCACGATGACATCGATGCCGGCGGCACGGGCGGCGGCGACGGCGGAAACGGCCGTGATGCCGCAGTCACAGGTGACGATCACCTTCGCGCCGACGCGCTGCGCTTCGGCAAGGCCGGCCGGCCCAAAATCATAGCCATCGCGAATCCGGTGCGGCACGAACGGATAGACCGTCGCGCCCGCGCTCCGCAGGATCCGAGTCAGCATCGCCGACGCGCACTGGCCGTCCACGTCGTAGTCGCCGTGCACCAGGATCGGCCGCTGCTCGCGGACCGCGCGGACCAACAGCTCCACCGCAGCCGCCATGTCGGCCAAGCGATGCGGATCGCTCAAGCGCTCCAGGTCGGGCCGCAGGAAGGCTTTCGCGGAATCGGGCGATGCTAGCCCGCGCTGCACGAGGATGGCGGCGAGGGCTTCGGGTATGCGAAGCTCCGCCGCAAGCCGTCGCGTCGCGTCGGGGTCAGCGTTCGCGGTAACGATCCAGCGGGGAGGAATCATTCCTTCGCGTACAATAACACGCCGCAGGCCTCGCAACCCTCGATCGTGGCGCCGCGCTGAATCAGCGCCTTGCGCTGCGTCGGGACCGCGGTGAAACAGTTGCCGCACGAGCTGCCGTGAAGCGGATAAATCGCGAGGGGCGCCTTGCCGCGGCGAATGCGATCGTAACGCGCCAGGAGTGACGGATTCACCGCTTTGGCCGCGCGCTCGCGCGCGCGCGTTGCGCTCTCGCGCTCGGCAGCGATCTCCTGGCGTTTTCCCGCGAGCGCCTCGCGCTGCGCCCCCTGCGCCTCGCGGAGGTTCTGGAGCGCGTTCTCGGCTTCCGCCGTCTTGCGCTCCGCCTCGCCCACTGCGTCCCCCGAGCGCATGAACTCCGCTTCCTCTTTGGCCAGTACGGTGCGCGCGAGGTCGAGCTCCGCCATCAAAGTCGACGCTTCCTTCGCTCCACGGACCCATTCGAGCCGCTGGCGGCGCTGCTCCTGCATGGTGCGATAATTCTGGATCTTCCCTTCCAGACCGCCGCGCCGGTCCAGCGCCGCCTGGATACCGGCCCGCGCCTGCGCGACGATGCGCTCGGCCGCGGCCACCTGCTCGTCCAGCGTCTGTACTTCCGGCTCCAGCGCCTTCAGCCGGGCATCGCAGCTGGTGACGGCGACGTCCGCATCTTGCAGAACCAACAACGCCTCAAGATCCGGGTGCACCCTTCCTCCTTGCAGACTGAATGATTCCATAGGTCGGCCGCTTGGCATTGCGCTCGGCGGCGAGTCGCTGCTTTTCATGCGCGAGGTTCGCTTTCTCGTCATCGCTGGCGAAGGGAATTGCACGATTGATGCGCTCGATTTCCCGATCGAGGCGGCGTGCCTCGAGTCGATTGACGGAGCGCTCGAACATGACGTCGGGCTGATCGGTGCCGAGCCCTTCGGCTTGCATGGACTCGTAGGCGCGGGCCGCCGTCTCATCGAGACGATCGGGTGCGTCGTCTGCGAGGGCTTCGAAGATTGATCGGTAGACAGGGAATTCGATCTCATCACTATCGATCGCTTCTATGACGCGCGCACGCCACGGCTCGCCAGCCATCATGAGCTGCAGGAGAGCCTTCTCTGCGTTGGAAGGCAGGGCGGTAACGGGCGGTAGGGGGCGGTAGGGGGCGGTAGGTTGCTCTTTAGGATCTACCTCCCGCTGCAACACGTCCTTCCTGATTCCCGCGACTTCGGCGACTCGCGATATGTACAGATCACGTGTGATTGGGTCTGCCGCGGCTCTGATGGTCGGCAGAAGGCGATCCAATGCTCTTCTTCTTCCCGGTAAGCTGCCGAAGAAGCCCTTGCGTTCGAGGATCTGGACTTTGCGCTCCAGCACGTCCACCGAGTCCTTGATCGCCTGCTCCAACGCCGGCGCGCCTTTGTTTTGGACCAGCGTGTCTGGGTCTTCGCCCTCGGGCAGGGTCGCGACGCTGACGCGCAGCTTGTGGCGCAGCAGGACATCGCCGGCGCGGAAGGTCGCGCGCAGGCCGGGGTCGTCCGAGTCATAGAGCAGGATGACGTGCGGCGCGTGGCGCTGGAGCAGCGCGGCCTGCTCGTCGGTGAGACCCGTGCCCAAGGGCGCGACAACTTCCTCGAACCCCGCCAGCGTGAGGCGCAAGACGTCGAACTGCCCTTCAACCAGAACAGCCCGTTCCGCCTTGCGCATGGCGTGCTTGGCGAGGTGCAGGTTGTAGAGCAGCTGGCCCTTGTGAAAAACCGGCGACTCGGGAGAGTTCAAGTACTTCGGTTCTCCCTCGCCCAAAACCCTTCCACTAAACGCTACCACTCTCGAACGGAGGTCATGAATTGGAAACAACAGCCGGCCTCTGAACCGCGGGACCTTGGAGCCATCTTCCCGTTTAACGATGAGCCCTGCCTCGAGCAACACTTCTTCCCGCAAACCCAATCCTTTCATTGCATCGAGGAATCCCGTGCCCCTGGGCCCGAATCCCAAGCCCCCAACCTGCGCCTGCTCCACCGTCACGTGCCGAGACTCGAGGTATGTGCGCGCGATCTCGCCTTCAGGACTCTCGCGCAGTTGGCGGGCGAACCAGTCGGCCGCGGTGGCGACGGCGGCGAAGAGTGGCTCGCGCGGGTCCGGCCCGGTTGGCCCGGAGCGCTCGGGGATCGTGATCCCGACACGTCGCGCGACTTCGCGCACCGCGGTCGGATAGTCCATACCGAGCTTCTTCATGAAGAACGTGTAGACGTCGCCGGCTTCGTGACAGACGAAGCAGTAGAACATCCCCTTTTTGGGAATGACGGCGAAGTTGCGATGGGTGCCGCCGTGGAAGGGGCAGCGGCCCCGATAGTCGGTGCCGGTGCGTTTCAGCTCGACCGATTCGCCGATGATCCCGACGATATCCGCGGCTTCCCGGACTTGCTCGATCACATCGTCTGGGATCACACGAACTCCGCTACGGTCACGCCGTGGCCGCCCTGGTTCGACGGCGCGAGCGCGAACCGCTTGATGCGCGGGTCACGTTTGAGCGCCGCCTGTACGAAGTCGCGCAGCGCGCCGGTGCCCTTGCCATGGATGATTCGCAGATACGGGAGATCAGCGAGGATCGCGTCATCGATCGCACGAAGGAGCAAGGGCTCGGCTTCTTCGACGGTCAGCCCGCGGAGCGAGATCTCGTTGGCAACCGAAGTAGTGGTGTGAACCTGCGAACGATCCGGTGACTTTGCCCCCGTCGGGACGTTCTTCCGGCGACGCAGCTCCTCGAGATTGACCCACCCCTTCTTCCTTTCGGCTTGCTCGTCCTCAGTCTTCTCGATTGCCTCTTCGACGATGCGCCGCGCTTCCTTTGCCGTGGCCTCGGTTACCGCAGCGCGGGCCTGGGCAAGGGCGGCCTCCACCGTCTTCCGGGCTTCGAGCAAGTAGGCCCGCGCACGGTCACGCGCGTCCTTGTCCATCGCCTTCTCGCGGGCACGCAGCTCGCGTTCGAGGTTCTCGAGGTCGGCAAGGTTCTGCCGCTCGAGCTCGAGCTGCGCGGCGCGAGTCTCGAGCTCCGCGGCCCGGGCGTCGATGTCGCGCCCGCGCGCTTCCACCGACGCCAGTAACCGATCGAGTGTCCGCTCGGCATCGGGCACGGCGCGCTCCGCTTCTGCCAGCACGTCGCTCGCGATGCCGAGTCGCTTCGCGATCGCCAGTCCGTACGAGCGGCCCGGCACGCCTTTGAGCAAACGATAGGTCGGCGTGAGGGTCTCGGCATCGAACTGGAGCGACGCGTTCACGATGCCCACGGTTTCCGCAGCGAGCTGTTTCAGGGCGCCGAGGTGTGTCGTCGCCAGCGTGACGGCGCGGCGTCGCGTGAGTGTCTTGAGCGTCGCCGCGGCCAACGCCCCGCCCTCGGCCGGGTCGGTGCCGCTGCCGATTTCGTCGAGCAACACGAGCGACCCCGGCCCCGCGCCATCGAGGATCTGGCGCAGCGCGGCGACGTGCGCAGAGAATGTCGACAGGCTGGCGGCGATGGACTGGCGGTCGCCGATATCGGCAAAGACACGCTCGAATATGGGCAGCGATGAATGAGGCCCGATGGGAGGCACGATGCCGCTCTGCGTCAGTAGGCCCAACAAACCGACCGCCTTGATCAGCACCGTCTTGCCACCGGTATTCGGTCCGGAGACCAGCACGGTGAACTCGTCCGGGAAGAGCTCGAGATCGAACGGCACGGGGTGATCGAGGAGCGGATGGCGACCGCCTTTGATCTTCAGATGCCCACCAATCTCCGGCACGAACCCGTTGACCTCCACGGCATACCGCGCCCGCGCGCACAAATCGTCGAACGCGATGCACATCTCCCATGCCGCCGCGATCGTCGTCGCGTGTGGGCGCAGCAAGTCGGTCAGCTCCCGCAGCACGCGCAGCACTTCCCGCAGCTCGGCGGACTCCGCCGCACGCAGCTCGTTGCCGAGCTCTATGATCTCGGGCGGCTCGACGAAGACGGTGCTGCGCGTCGCTGATTCGTCGTGGACGATGCCGCCGACCCGGGCGCGCGCGGTGCTGCGAACCGGGATCACGTAGCGGCCGCCGCGCACCGTGACGGCCGCATCGGGCGCGCGCTCCGTCTGGTCGAGACCGCCCAGAATTGCACCCAGCCGATCGATCACCCGCTGCCGCGCCTCGCGCACGTGTTGGCGCGCGCGGGCGAGATCCCGCGACGCGCTGTCGAGGACCTGGCCGTCCGGAGAGATCGACTGGACGAGCTTGGATTCGAGCTCCTTGGGGGGTGGCTCGACACGCAGGTGCGCGGTGCGCGGTGCGCGGTCGCTGAGACGCTTGAGATCGGACGCGACGACGCGCATGGCGGCGAGCGCGACGGTCAGCTCCGCAAATGCCGGTGCTTCGAGCGCGCTGCCGGGGACATTGAGCAGCTCGAGCGATGGCGTGATATCGGGGACCGGCTCGGCACGGATCGAGTCGTCGGTGATCAGCAGCGCGGCCAGCTCGGCGACCTGCCCGAGGCTGGCGCGGATCGAGGCGGCGTCGGTGTCAGGAAGACGAGCGGCAATGCGTGCCGCACCCAGGGGCCCGGCGGCGTGGTGCGCAACCCGCGCCAGGGCCTGGGGGAATTCGAGAGTTTCTAGGACTTGGTCGATCCTGCCAGCTCCTCGCGGACGATCTGATTCACGAGTTTGCCGTCCGCGCGGCCCTTGAACCGCGGCATGACGGCGCCCATCACTTTCCCCATGTCCGTCGCGCCACCGGCGATCGCCTCACGCACAGCCGCGCGGATCTCAGCGGGTGGGACGGCTGCGGGGAGAAATTCCTCCAGCGCCTTGATTTCGGCTGCTTCGGTCGCGGCCATCTCGGTGCGGCCGACCTTTTCGTATACCTCCACCGACTCGCGGCGCTTCTTGATACCGCGCCTGAGCACCTCCGCCGTTTCGTCGTCGGTGGGAGTCTGGGCCAGCTCGATTTCTCGGTTTTTGATATCTGAGAGGATCGTAGAGAGGAGGAGGGTGCGCGCCTGATCGCGTCGTTTTCTCGCTTCGTTCATCGCGGCACGCAGCCGCTCCGCTAAGCTCTGAGCAGCCATTTACGCGTAGCGCGGCCTGCGATTCTTGCGGCGCGCCGCATTCATCTTGCGCTTCTTACGCTCACTGGGCTTTTCGTAGTGACGGTGCTTGCGCAGGTCGGCGAGAATCCCTGCTTTTTCGCATTTCTTTTTGAAGCGCTTGAGCGCACGCTCAAAGCTCTCGTCATCGTGAATGATGACTTCCGGCATAAGCCTCGCTTTTCCTAAGTGATTAGAGACACACGAAGTTAGCTGAGAGATGTGGATCGGGCAACCTCCACCAACCTCGCTCTAGCCCGGCGGCCAATGCATCACCCTGCCGCCCAAGACATGCAAATGGAGGTGAAAGACGGTCTGGCCTCCGTCCGGGTTTGTGTTGACCACCACCCGATACCCCTTCGTGGCGACCCCCGCATCCTGCGCGACATCGCGCGCAAACGCCAGCAGCTTGCCGAGCGCTCCGGGGTCCTTCGCATCGTTTAACGTGCCGACGTGAGTCGTGGGGATAACCAAGAGATGCGTTGGTGCCTGCGCATTCAGGTCCTTGAACGCCAGCATGCCATCACCCCGCTTCACCACGGTCGCAGGGATCTCGCCTGCCGCGATCTTACAGAAGATGCACCCGCTCACAGCTGCCCGAGGGCGCGGCGAATCGTGTCCCAGAACTTGCCGCTTTCCTTTTCCGGCGGCGCATCCTCGACCTCGCGCAACTCCTCGAGCAGCTTGCGCTGTTCGGCGGTGAGCTTGGACGGCGTCCAGACGTGGATCCGGACGTGCAGGTCGCCGTGACCGCCTTCGCTGAGCCGCGGGAGGCCTTTGGCGCGGAGCCGATATGCCATGCCCGTCTGCGTACCGGGCTCGATGCGGAGCGTGGTCTGGCCGAATGGCGTGGGGACCTGCACCTCAGCCCCCAGCGCGGCCTGTGTGAACGTGATCCCAAGGTCGTAGACGAGATCGTCGCCGTGGCGCTCGAAGCGCGGATCTTCCTTGATGTCGAGCACCGCGATGAGATCGCCGCGCGGGCCGTTGCGCGGGCCGGGCACCCCCTGCCCCCGCAGCGTCAGGTAATGATGATCCGCGACGCCGGCCGGCACGTCGATCTGAATCGTCTTCTCGCCTTTGACGCGCCCATCGCCGCCGCAGCGGTGGCAGGGGCTGGGCACGACCGTGCCCTCTCCCGCGCAGGTGGGACACGGGGAAACGGTCAGGAACTGTCCGAAGAGCGACTGCGCCTGATGCCGCACTTCGCCGCTGCCGCCGCAGGTGCCGCATCTCACCGGCTGCGTGCCCGGTGTGGCGCCAGTCCCGCTGCACTCGGGGCACGGCTCCAGACTCTTGATCCGCACCGTCTTGGTGGAGCCACTGGCGACTTCCGCGAGAGTGAGCTTCAGACCGACCTTGATGTCGTGCCCGCGCCGCCGGTCACGCCGCGGTCCGCCGCCAAACAGGCTTTCGAATGCGCTCCCGCCGCTCCCGCCCAGGCCGAAGTCCCGCATGAATACCATGAGCGCTTCGGAGAGGTCGAATTGCATGGAGCTAAACCCACCACCACCACCTTGCCCCCTGACGCCCCCCATGCCGTAGCGATCGTAGGCCGCGCGCTTGTCGGGATCGCGCAGCACCTCGTACGCTTCGGTGACGAGCTTGAACCTTTCCTCGGCCGCCTTGTCGCCGTTGTTGCGGTCGGGATGGCACTCCATGGCGAGCTTGCGGTAGGCCTTCTTGATATCGGCTTGGCTCGCGTCCCGTGACACACCGAGGATGACGTAGAAATCCTGCTTCATGCTATTCGAGCAACTCCCCGACGAGCCGCGACGTGTGATTGACGAGCGCGGCGATCTTGTCGTACGCCATGCGCGTTGGGCCCATCACGCCGATGACGCCGCTGAGCGGTCCGAAGCGGTACGTCGACGTCACCAGAGTGAAAGTCGACAGCCGCGCGTCGGCGTGTTCCTGGCCGATCGTGATCGTGAGCCCTTCACCGCCGCGGGCGGTCAGCGCATCGCGCAGCAGATCGCGCCGCTCCGTCACCTCGAGCAGACCTTGCAGCTGCTCGCGCGTCGAGAATTCTGGCTGCCCCGCCAGCAGCTGGGTGCTGCCCAGGTGTACCGGGTCCGAGGGCGAAGGCGAGATCGGGACGTCGAACAACCCTTCCGCTTCTTGGACGAAGATGTTGAGCAGCTCGGACGAGCCCGGCTCCGAGGGAGTCGCGTCGCGCAGCCGATCGGCGAGCGTCGCGCGGATCTCTTTGAGCGTCAGTCCGGCGAGGCGCTCGTTGAGGACGACCGTCACCTTCTGCACCGATTCGGGCGCGAGCTGTGCCGGGACTTCCACAAAGATCGTCCGCACCGCGCCGCTGCGCAGCGCGAGCACCAGCAGCAGCCGCTCCGTTGAGACCTGCAACAGATCGAGGCGATCGAGGACCGCTGCGTCGATCGTCGGCGTCACCGCGACGCCCAGCTCGTTCGTCAGCACGCCCAGGACCTGCGCCGCGCGCGACAGGATCGTCTCGACCGCGGCGCGCTGCCCTTCGAGCTCGCCCCGCAGATGCTGTGCCTGCGCGGGGGCGACGGCGGGCGGTCGCATCAGGTAGTCGACGTAGACGCGATAGGCGAGGTCGGTCGGAATCCGGCCGGCGGAGGTGTGGGGGTGGTAGAGGTATCCCTTTTCCTCGAGGTCGCTCATCGTGTTGCGGATCGTGGCGGGCGACAGTCCCAGCTGGTGGCGCTTCGCGATCGTCCGGCTCCCCGCCGGCTCGGCGGTTTGCACGTACGTCTCGATCACGGCCTCGAGTACGGCCCGTTCTCGCTCGGTGAGCGTCGCTGTCATGACCGAATCTCAGTTTGCATAGTTAGATCGCTGACCAAAGAATCTAATCGCAACCAACCTTCTGGGGTGCACCTAAGCCTTCCGGCGTGCGCGTAAAGCCAGCCTGCGGCCTCAAATGCGCGAGAGTGCGCGGAGAGGCGCGGCAGGTGCTGTGCCGAGATCCCTTCCGCCGTCCGAAGGCCAAGATACAACCGCTCGGTTTCCCGCTGCTCCGCCGACAGCTTCTCTTCCGACTCGACAGGCGAGAGCCCTTCGGCGATGGTCCGGCGATAGGCTTCCCAGGCGCGCAAGTTCCAGCGGCGCGTCGTGCCGTCGAAGGAGTGCGCCGCGGGTCCCAATCCGACATATGGCTTGCCCGACCAGTAGGCGGAGTTGTGTTGCGAGCGAAAGCCGTCGCGCGCGGCGTTGGACACCTCATAAAAGGAAAAGCCCTTTGCCGTCAGCCGTCTGTGGGCCAGCAGGTACTCCTCAGCGTAGCGTTCCTCATCGGGTGCGTGCGTCGCGCCGCGCGAAATCCAACGGTCGAGCGGGGTGCGCGGTTCCACCGTCAGGCCGTACAGCGACAGATGCGTCGGCCTGAGCGCCAGGGCCATATCGAGGTCGCGCTCCCAATCGCGTTCCAACTCGTAGGGCAGCGCAAAGATCAGATCGAGCGAGATGTTTTCAAGGCCGGCTCCGCGCAGGGCGTGCACCGCTGCCCCGATTCGTGCGGCGTCGTGGGAGCGGTGCATCCACTTCAGCACGCGGTCATCGAAGGATTGGGCGCCGAGCGAGACGCGGTTGATGCCGGCGGCCTTCCAACTGCGCGCCGAATCTGCGGTCACGTCTTCAGGATTTGCCTCGATGGTGATCTCAGCGTCATTGCGGATTGTGGATTGCGGATTGCGGAATTTCAGGGGGAGCTCGTGCAAGAGGGCATGAATCGCTTCCGAGGGAAGCAGGGATGGCGTTCCGCCACCGAGGTAGATCGTCCGGATCTCGCCGGCCCGCTCGACCGCAGTCGCTTCCTCCATCACCGCATCCAGGTACTCCTCAGCTGGAATCCGTTTTCGCACCGCGATCGAGAAGTCGCAGTACGAGCAACGTCGTACGCAAAAGGGTATGTGAAGGTAGAGGTGCACTCGACAAAGCTAATTGAAACCTGCCCTGCCAATCCGCAATCCGAAATCCGCAATCCGCAATTAGGTCAGCCCAAAGATCATCCCCGGCCCCTGTCTAACCAAGCCACGGAGTTCCAACTCAGTGAGCGCACCTAAGACGTCGGCTGGCCGCGTCTGTGCAGAGGCCACCAATGCGTCCACGTGCTGTGGCTCGGTCGTCATGCGATGCCACAGCGTCAGCTGCAAGCCGGTCAGATCGATCGGCGGCACGCGCGGCGCCGGCGTCGACAGCTCGGCGCCGAGCTGGCGAAGCCCGGACGGGAGGCCGATCTCCTCGAAGATGTCGGCGACGCACAACGCAGCCTTCGCGCCCTGCTGGATGAGCTTGTTGCAACCGTACGACGTGGGACTCGTGATGGGACCCGGCACCGCGAGAATCGGCCGGCCCTGCTCGAGTCCGGCGTCGGCGGTGACGAGCGCGCCAGAGCCGGCTTTTGCTTCAATCACGACGACGGCGCGCGCGAGCCCCGAGATGAGCCGATTGCGTCGCGGGAATGAGCCGGCATGCGGCCGCTCGCCCGGCGGATGCTCGGTGACGAGGCAGCCGTGCGCGACCATTCGGTCGTATAGCTCGCGATTGGCGGCCGGATAGATGACCCCGAAGCCGTTGCCGAGCACGCCGATCGTGCCGCCGCCGGCGTCGAGCGCGGCGGTGTGCACCAGCGCGTCGATCCCGCGCGCCATCCCGCTCACGACGACGGCGCGCTGCGCGACCGCGGTCGCGAGGATGCGTGCGGCTTCCGCGCCGTACGTCGTGTGATCGCGACTCCCGACTAACGCGACGCCGGCCTGTGTAAGCAGGGACCGGTCGCCCCAGACGTACAGCACCATCGGCGGATCGGGAATCTCCTCGAGCTGGTCGGGAAAATCGGGCTCGCCAGCGAGCAGGACGCTCGCGCCCAGCTGGCGCAATCGCTGCAGCACGCGGGCGCCATCCTCGGGTCGCGCGTCCTTGATCGCCGTCGCCGCCGCCGGGCCGATGCCGAAGGTGGCGGCGAGCTTGGCCTGGGGAGCGTCGAGCGCTGCCTGCGCGCTGCCGAACGTGGCGACGAGCGCGCGCAGCCGCTGCGAACCAATGCCGGGTACCAGCGAGAGGGCGAGGGTCGCTAGAACTTCACTGTCTTCCATAGGACTTCGAGCAGCTCCGGTATCCCCTCCCGGGCTACGGCTGAGATTGTTACTACCGGGGCGCCCGCGTCCGTGCGCAACGGCAGGTGTCTGGTGTCAGGTGTCAGGTCCGCCTTCGTGAGGACCACCACGTGCGGCTTCGAGGCGAGCTCTTTCGAGTACGACGCCGCCTCTTTGCGGAGCAGGTCGTACGTCGCCTGGGGATCGGGACTATCTACCGGCACGAGCACGGCAACGGCGCGCGTCCGCTCGACGTGCTGCAGAAAGCGCAGTCCGAGTCCCTTGCCTGCGTGCGCGCCTTCGATGATGCCCGGGATGTCGGCGACGACGAGCGAGCGGTTGTCAGACAGCCCCACGACGCCGAGGTGCGGCTCGAGCGTCGTGAACGGATAATCGGCGATCTTGGGTCGCGCGGCCGAGATCACCGAGAGCAGCGTGCTCTTGCCGGCGTTCGGTTCGCCGAGGAGACCGACATCCGCGATGAGCTTGAGCACCAATTCGAGCCGGCGCTCCTCGCCTGCTCCGCCGGGCTCCCATTCGCGCGGCGATTGATGGGTGGGCGTCGCGAAGTGTTGATTGCCTCGACCTCCGCGACCGCCCTTGGCAACCAGCAACACCTGGTCGGGCTTGATCATCTCGCCCACGACTTCGCCGGTGTCCGCGTCGCGCACTTCGGTACCGGGCGGAACTGGGAGGTAGACGTCGTCCGCCGACCTGCCGCTCATGTTCTTGCCCTTGCCGTGCTGGCCCCGTTCCGCGCGCCAATGCGTGTGGTAACGGTAGTCGAGCAGGGTAGAAAGGTTGGGATCGACTTTCACGAAGACGCTGCCGCCGGTGCCCCCATCGCCACCGTCGGGCCCTCCCTTCGGCACAAACTTTTCGCGACGAAAGGAACTTGCTCCCGAGCCCCCTGTACCTGCGGTGACCTGGACAACCGCGCGGTCAATGAACATCCCGATCTCAGGCTCGCCCGGTCAGACCGAGCGTGCGGCGTGTGGCGTGCGGCGCAGCAAGGGGAGTACCGCGCGCCCTTCGAATCGACAGAACAGTCATCGCGACAATGTGCCTAGCATCATCGCGCAGTTGAGCAACTCGCGCCAGGTCCACGAGACCGGCGTCGACTGCAAGCTCGAGCCAGTACTCGGACTCGTCGGCCTCTTCTTCGACGATTCCCATTTTTGCTATGAAGTCCCTACGCGAGCGTGCTCTGCAAGCGGAACGATAGTTGGCACCCACCGAGGTGCCCGATCTCATCAGTTGATCGCCAATGACCCAGCCGGCTCGCCTGTTGGGCAATTCGTCCACCAATCGGACAATTGCTAACGCGAACGCCTTCGTTAGCACCTGCAGCTTACCGCTCGGCACGACCTCACCTTTCTATGCCGCATGCCACACGCCGCACGTCAGAGACTCCGCTCCCGCACATCCGCCCACATCTCCCACAGCTTCAACGCCCGGTCCTTCGTTAGATCCGTCTCGACAATCGCAATCACCTCATCCACCTCGTCTCGCGTTGAGCCGGTATTCAGTGCCCCCCGCAAATGCGCGTGCAGCTGTCGCGGCGCGTTTTGCATCGCGATGGCAGCAAGCGTACAGAGCTCTCTGCGTTTCGAATCGAGCCCCGGCCGCCCCAGAATCTTCCCATAGGCATCCACGACAACCAACGGCTCGACCGCCGGATGCATCGCTCGCAGGTTGAGCATCAGCTTGTGGTAAGTGCGGCCATACACCTCGCCGCACGCTGCGACGCCGCGCTTGGTCCAGCGCTCCCAATCGGGATGCGCGATCGACTCGCCTTTCTCGCTGTCGAGCACCGGGCCCGCGACGCTGCGCCACACGCCGAACGCCACCAGCGCGAGCGGATAGCCCACGTTGAGGAAGCTCTGCAGCAACAGCTCATCGATCCAGGGTGGCGGCACGTGGACCGCCCGCGCCGCGACCATCCGGTCGCGCAGCTTCGTCTCATCGCCGGTCGCCGTCGCTACCGCGATGCGCACCAGCGCCAGCGTCTGTTGATCGAGCCCAGTGGGCTTCTCGACGCTCACCTTAACATTCCGCATTCCGCATTCCGCAATCGTTTCATTTCAGAAGCCCCCCATTAACTCGCATCTCCCCCACCGTCTCTCCCCGCGTATTCGTGATCGGCTTGGTGAGCAGCGACGCCGGCTGCGGCTTGAGGCCGAGCTCCGCGAGCACCGCCGCGATCGCCAGTGCGGACGCGAGGCTGTGGCCGTCTTCGACTTTAAGGCTGACGCCAAGCCCTTCGCGCGTAAGCACCGCGCTGTAAACGCCTTCGGCGCCAACCTTGGTGACGACCCGGCCGGGATGCGCGCGCATCATCTCGGTACACGGTCGTCCTTCTCCCGCAATGAGCTCGGGATGCACCGTCATGGCCTCGAGGAGGGGACCGTCGAGACGCGCGTAGGCGAGCGCCATGTTGCGCAACGGCAGCGCGAAGCAGGCGACGCCACATCCATCGACGGCGACGCCAATCTCCGGCGCTCGAACATCCGTGTACTCACTCACCGACTCGAGGCAGCGCTGCTGGACGGGGTGCTCGACACGCGCATAGAACTCGGTCGGCCAGCCATGGACCTTGGCGAGCGCCAGCATCCCCGTGTGCTTCCCGGAGCAGTTCGAGTACACGCCGGTCAGCCGCACGCCGCGAGTCTCGTAGTCCCTGGCGACGGCATCGGACAGCGGCCGGTGCGGCCCGCACATCAGATCGCGTTCGGAGCAGCCGATGCGCTGCAGGAAGTCGCGCACCAGCGCCACCTGCGCCGGCTCGCTCGAATGCGACGCGCAGGCGAGCGCCAGGTCCTGCCGGTTCAGCCCAAACCGCTCGACGGCGCCGTCTGTGATGAGCGGTAACGCCTGAAACGGTTTCGCCGCCGAGCGCCAGAAGGTCGTGTACGCGGGATCGCCCGCTTGGGCAACGAGTTTCCCAGCGGCATCCACGACGGCGACATGGACGCAGTGGCGGGATTCGAGAATGGAGCCGCGGTAATTCTCGACGAACATGGCTGCACAATGTAACCAGCCCGGCGTTAGATTGTCCCCGCCATGCGCTTGAGCCTTGCCCTGCTCCTGCTTCTCGCCGGCGCACCGCTCGCCGCGCAAGAAGCGTCGGCCTACGTCCCCCTCTCCTGGTGGGGCACGCCGTTCATCGAGCATTTGATCGCGCGCGGTCGTCTCGCGGACCCGACGCCGCTCACGCGGCCGTTTCGCGCAGCGGATCTCCTGCGAACGCTCGACGCGGTGGACAGCACCGTCGTCACGAGCGGCGAGTGGACCGTCGTTCGGCAGATGAGCGCGGATTTGAGGCGGACGCAGCGCGGGCCTTCCGCACGCCTGGACGTGCACGCCGGCGTCGCGGCGAGCTCGCACGCACGGCGCGAGCCGTTGCGGGAAGCAGGTGTGGGACATGGCACGTTTTCCGG
>QHVB01000010.1 GCA_003222195.1 Gemmatimonadota bacterium
CCCCCTCGCGCGCGAGCTTGGCGCGGAGCGACTCCCCCTCGATGAGCGGCATCGTGTAGTACACGAGATCGTCCGCATGGCCAGCGGCAAGGAGCGGGACGATGTGCGGATGCTGCAGCGAGGCGGCGAGCTGGATCTCGCGGCGGAAGCGCTCGGCGTTCAGGCCGGCCGCCATCTCCGGGGGCAGGACTTTCACCACGACTTGCCGCTCGAGCTCGCGCTCCTGAGCCAGAAAGACCCGGCTCATCCCACCCCCGCCGAGCTCCTTCTCGATCCGGTAGGCGTCGCCCAGGGCGGACTGCAGGCGAGCCAGAACGTCGCCCATGGGGCCTAAGATAGGTCGGGGACTATGCCCGAGCGAGTCCTTGTGCAGGGTGGTCTAGCATGGAGGCGCGCGGGCCTTGTGTCCAGTCGAGGTATCCTTGCCCGCGACAGCGGGCACATATTGCACCACAACTCCAAAACCCAGGTGGACTGTGAGCGGGACGCGACGCGAGTGGTTGCGGATGATGGCAGCGCTGAGCGCGGGTGCGCTTTTTCCCAAAAGCAGGTCCTTCGCCCCTGCGGGGCTCAGAATGGAGCAAGCTCCAGATCGCACGGCGGCGTTTCGAGCACAGATCGGCGCCGTCCCGATCCAGGCGCAGCGGCTCGGCGAGAATCTCACCCTGCTCTCCGGGCCGGGCGGCAACGTGGTGGTGCTGCACGGCTCGGACGGGTTGATCGTGGTGGACACGTTCGCCGCGCCCGCGTGGCCCAAGGTCCAGGAGTCGCTTAAAGCACTCGGCGCGCCTGTGAAGTTCGTGATCAATACGCACTGGCACTTCGACCACACCGACAACAACGCGCCACTGCGTGCCGCGGGTGCCACCGTGGTGGCACACGAGAACACCAGGCGGCGGATGACCCAGCCGCATCACCTCGCGGTGCTCGAGCTCGACTTCCCGCCCTCACCCGCCGGCGCCCTACCCCAGCGCGTGTTCAAGGACGCGTACACGCTCGAGGCGAATGGCGAGCGGCTGGCGGTGTCGCACGTTCGGCCGGCGCACACCGACACCGACGTAATCGTGCGGTTCGAGCAAGCCAACGTGCTGCATGCAGGCGACGTGTTTTTCAACGGCAGGTATCCCTACATCGACGGCAACACCGGCGGCCGAGTCGACGGGATGATCGAGGGGTCGGACCGCCTGCTGCGCCTCGCCGACGCGGACACCAAGATCGTACCGGGCCACGGCGCGCTCGCCACGCGGGCCGACCTCGTGAGGTATCGTGACATGCTTGCGACGGCGGCGGACCGGGTACGAAAGCTCAAGGCGTCCGGGAAATCGCTGGAAGAGTCCATCGCCGCCAAGCCGTTTACCGATCTCGATGGCGACTGGGGCACGGGGAGATTCAAGGGCGACGACTTCGTCAAGATTGTGTATCTGACGCTGTAGATGACCTGTCAGCGTTCGTTTGGTTACCTGCAGCACTTACCTGAACTGCATCACCAGCACCCTCGCTTTCACTCTTGAGTCGGCCGACTGTTTCGCCGATGTTTTTTGTACTTGCGGGGTCTCCGCGTAGCCAGTTCGCTACGTGAGAAAGCCGGAGAGCAACAGCTCTTCGGCTTTCGTGTTTCCGTGCCCTGAAGGGCCGGCTCGGCGAAGGCTTCAGCCGACGGTTGCTTGGCCTCGCAGGCGCAGCCGACTGACTGGTGGCATATGAGTGCAAGTCATTGCTACACCGCTGCGCCCCATCAGGAGGTGACAACAGTCACAGCCTGCTTTGGCCCCGACGAACAAGGTGCAGGGCCCTCCCAAGAACGAACATGCCAAAAGTGGAGAACAACCATGGCATACCAAGCCGAAATCAGTCGTAAGAACCCGGGCTGTTTCCTGTTTCTGGTCGACCAGTCCGAGTCGATGGAGGACCCTTTTGCCGGCGGAAATGGCAAAAAGAAGGCCGAGGAGCTGGCGACCATCCTCAACAAGCTTATTCATAATCTGTCCATCCGTTGCGCCAAATCGGACTCCATTTACGACTACTTTCATGTCGGTGTGCTGGGCTACAGCGAGGACAGCTGTAAATCGGCGCTCGGCGGTGAACTGAGCGGGCGCTCGTTGGTACCGATCAGTGAATTGGCCGGCAAGCCGTTGCGCATCGAAGAGCGAACCAAGCAATCGGACGATGGCGCCGGCGGAGTGATGGAACAAACTGTGAAATTCCCAGTCTGGTTCGACCCCTATGGGAAAGGGGGCACTCCGATGTGCGCCGCGCTCAAGGACGCAACCAAGATTGTCGCGACGTGGTGCCAGGAGCATCCGCAGGGATTTCCGCCGATCGTCATCAACATCACCGACGGCGAGGCAACGGATGGCGATCTCGTTGCCGCGGCGCGTCCCTTGACGGCGGTCAGCGGCGAGGACGGTTCGGCGTTGCTCTTCAACATCCATCTTTCGTCGACGGCCGGGCCATCGATCGAATTGCCGGGCGACGCCAGCAAACTTCCGGATCAGCATGCCAAGGCGCTCTTTGACGCCTCATCGACGCTCACACCGTTCATGGTTGCACGCGCGACGGAGCTAGGGTTGCCGGCCGCGGAAAACTCGCGCGGATTCATCTTCAACGCGCAACCGTTGCACGTCATTCATTTTCTCGATATCGGCACGCGGCCGGCGAATGTGCGCCTGCGTTGAGCACCGCTGCGGTGAACCACGCCACGGCGGCCAACGAGTGCGACATAAAAGCCTTCTGCTGCCCAAAGTCGGGCAACAGTGCTGAGGAGTATGAGGATGCATGGGCGCAGCGGCAAACTCGTACCCCGGCCGGCATCCGCGTGGCGGTGGTCGACGGCGCCACCGAAAGCAGTTTCGCCAAGCTCTGGGCAGCGCTGTTGGCCCAAAGCTATGTGCGAAGTGAGCTCGCCGGGGCAGAGTTTTTTGCGCGGTTGCAACCGGCACGCCGCCTCTGGCGGCAAAGATTGGCGGGCCGGCCGCTCCCCTGGTTCGCCAGCGAAAAGGCCGAGCAGGGCGCGTTCGCGGCTTTCCTCGGTGTCCAGATTGACGCTCACAACAACCGGTGGACGGCGCTGGCCGTTGGTGACTGTTGCCTGATGCAGGTCGATGACGTCGGTAAAAGGATGCGGGTGCTCAAAGCCTTCCCCTTGGAGAAATCTTCGCAATTCACCATGAGCCCGTATCTGATCGGCTCCAGGTCGAACGGCGAACCACCGCACGAACGGATCCAAATCAGCAAGGGCAGCCTGCGCGATGGAGACATGCTTCTGCTCGCCACCGATGCGGTGGCCGCCTGGCTGCTGAAACAGCATGAAAACGGGCGACCATTGTGGAAGTGGCTGTACCGGAAGCTGGGTACGCCAGAGAGCTTTGCCGCGATGGTCGCTTACGGCCGCAAGCATGGATTGCGCAACGACGACTTTACGCTGGTCCGCGTGATTCATCACGATTCACCGGTTGCAGCGAAGGAGCGATAGCGATGGCGGCCTGGCCGGACCTGACCGAATACCATGAGGCGGTGCAGCACCCGCAGAAGGCTTTTGCTGACTCAGGATTAAGAGCGGTCACCCTCGAGCTCGATAAGTTCGGGATGCCCAAGCCGGCCACCGGGGCCAACGCCGTGGTCTACAAAGGCACGAAACCGGGCGGGTTCTTCTCATTCAGGAAGACCTGGGCGATTCGCTGCTTCCTGCGCCCCATCAGCGACCATGCCGAACGGTATGAGGCGATTTCCAGACATCTTCACAAGGTCAGCCTGCGCTACGACGTTGATTTTCGGTTTCTCAAGCAGGGCATCCAAATCGGCTCCAAGTGGTTCCCGATCGTCAAAATGCAGTGGGCGGAGGGCGACCTGCTGCACACTTATGTCGAGAAGCAGCTCCGCTTTCCCTGGTTGCTCGCAACATTGCGGGCAAAATGGGTGAATCTCGTTCGCGACCTCGAAGCCGCTCGGGTCGCGCACGGCGATTTGCAGCAGGGCAATATCCTAGTGCGCGGCGGATCGTTTCAGTTGGTTGACTACGACGGCATGTGGGTGCCGGCCTTGAAGGGCCGCCACGCCACGGAAAGCGGCCACCGTGCCTACCAGCATCCCGAACGGAGCGAGCAAGACTACGGGCAGGAGCTTGATCGGTTTTCAGCGCTCGTCATCTATGTATCGCTGGCGGCGCTGGAGCAGGATGCCAGCCTATGGGAAAATTTTCATACCGGCGACAATCTGATCTTCGTGCGCGAAGATTTTCTGCAGGTGGGGCGATCGCCGGTTTGGCAACAATTACGTCGGATCGGATCGCCGCAGATCGACCAACTCGCCGCTGCCATGGCGGCCATGCTGCAGCAGCCTCCGATGAAGGTCAGCAATCTCGACAGCATTCTCAGAAATCTGGCGAGCTTCAAATCTCCTGCCTCGACGCCGGCGTCGAAGCCGGCCCCCCCCCAGCGAGTCGCTCCCAAGGCGGCGCCTGTGTCCACGCCGACAGTGCCGAGTTGGATGAAAGGGGGCGGTTATCGTAATTCGGATGACTGAGGATTGGGACATTGCAACTAACTCGTGGACTGGTTCGAGATGGTGGATGCGACCTACCGCTCGGACTTGCGTGAGCTGAACGAGCACAACTTCGCTCGCTTCGATGCCAAGCTCGAGCAGCGGATCGCCGAGCTGCGGGCGGAGTTCAACAGTCGCTTCGCCGAACTGAGAGCCGAGATGCAGCTCGGATTCAAGAATGTGGAT
The DNA here is from genome assembly GCA_003222195.1 of Gemmatimonadota bacterium. Taxonomy (GTDB): domain Bacteria; phylum Gemmatimonadota; class Gemmatimonadetes; order Gemmatimonadales; family GWC2-71-9; genus 20CM-2-65-7. The sequence goes on from QHVB01000010.1 coordinate 4,726, forward strand.
GTGAAGCTGGAGCAGCTCGAGACGCGTCTCACCAAACGCCTATTCGGTTTCTGGATCGCCCAAGCCGCCACGACCGTTGGCCTGGTCTTTGGAGTCGTGAAGCTGCTACACTAGAGAGAAGCCAGTTTTGCTACGCCAAGAAAGCCGGGGAGCAATAGCTCTCCGGCCTTCTTGTTTGGATTCACAGGCTAAAGCCTGCGCTCGGCAAACATTGTCCTTAAGCAACCGTGTTTCATGTCAAGCATGGGCCGGTCGCCAGGGGGTGTGAGTGCGCGCCATGGCATTGAGGATCGTCAGGAGTTTCCGCATGCACGCGATC
>QHVB01000011.1 GCA_003222195.1 Gemmatimonadota bacterium
GATCTGGAATTCGTGGGGGTGATACAGCTGGCGCGACCCCACCCAGTTGGCGCTGTAGCGCACCCAATAGCTCACGTACACGGTAGGACTCGCCGTGAACAGGCGGCGGGTCAATCCCCACGGCGGCGTCGTCGCGCCAACTGTAAAATGGACCTCGAGCGCGTGTGTGCTCCCCGCAATGTGCGTGGTGTCGGTGAGCGTCGGGGTGGCCGCGTAGTCGTACCAACCGCGCGCCCCAAACCCCGGATCCTCAAAATCCTCCTGGAGAAGGATGGTTCCACCACCCGTCGACCCGGTAACCGTTACTGCGGCCGACGCACTCTTGCCTTCGCTCGTCGCGGTGATCGTCGCTGGGCCGACCGCGAGTGCCGTCACCAAGCCGGCCCCGGTTACAGTGCCAACCAGGACGTTGCTGCTCGTCCACGTGATCAACCGGCCGGTGAGGACATTGCCGCTCGCGTCCCGCAACGTCGCCGTCAACTGCTGCATTCCCCCGACCCCGAGACTCACGGTCGCCGGACTGACCGTCACCGACGCCACCGGCGCCGTACTCGCGGCGGTCGTCTTGCTCGCCACGTTCGACTGCCCGCCATACACGGCGTTCAGGTTCATCGTGCCGCGGAAGGCGACGAGCTGGAACTGGTAGCTCGTGGACGGGGCGAGACCCAGCACGGTACAAGTTCGCGTCGCCCCGATGGCGGTCCCCGCCACCGGCGTCGTGCAGGTCCCCTGCGTGACGCTCTGGGCTGCTGGCCAAGATATCGACCCGGCGGCGTAGCGGATGTCGTAACTCGCCGGCAGACCGGTGCCGTCATTCACCTCAGTGAATGAGAGCGTCACCCCGCTCTCCGTGGCGCCGGGAGCGGTGAGATTGGTGATGGTACCGGGCGGCCCCGGCGGCGGCGGCGGCGGCGGCGGCGGCGGCGGCGGCGGCGGCGGCGGCGGTGGTGGTGGCGGTGGCGGCGGCCCCACGGTGACCGTCACTGTAGCCGTGCCGCTCTTGCCCTCGCTGGCAGCTGCGATCGTCGCTGAGCCCGCCGCCGCTCCCGTCACGAGACCGTTGGCGTCGACCGTAGCAACAGCGGGACTAGTGGTTGACCACGTTACCGCGCGCCCGTTCAGCGCATTGCCGTTGGCATCCAGCGGCGTCGCGGTGAGCTGTGCGGTCTGCCCCACCGCCACGCTCGCTGTGGCAGGACTCACGGACACCAATGCCACCGGGACAACCATGACCGCGATTGCGGCGGTGTCGGCGTTGGCCCCGCCATTCTGGGTGGCGATCGCGCTATAGGGACCGGCGTTGGGGCCCGCCGTGAAGAGTCCCGACGCCGAAATGGCGCCGCCGGTAGCGCGATAACTCACGCTCACGGCAACGCTGTCGCCGTTCTTCCTCTTCCCGTACGCGGCGAACTGCTCTTGACCTCCAACAAGGACAGAAGCCGTATGGGGACTGAGAATGACCTGCGCCACCGGACCTCTGTTTTTGACTCGCGAGCTCCCCGTCGGGGGGGAGGTCGTCGCAGACGCCGTCACACTGTAGTCGCCCGCGGTCGTGTCGGCGGTGTAGAGACCGCCGGTCGTGATTGTGCCCCCGGTTGCACTCCAGCGCACTGTCACGGCGACGCTGTCGCCCGCTTGTGTTCGACCGAAGGCGACGAATTGTCGCGTCTGATAGGGATCCAGGACAACGGTATCTGGGGAAGTAACGACCTGCGTCACATCAGAGGTCGGTGAGGTAGGGCCACGCATGGCCGGTAGCTTGCACGCAACACAAACCGCGGCCGCCACCAGAAGCGGCGCTTTCATGAGCGCTAGGCGCACCGAGAGCTTAAATGTGAACGGCATAATCCCCCTCGCCGCCTTTCGGCGGTTTTGCTCTGAGCAGCGGTTTCAATTGTTCGGCCGGGGCGCTCCGGACTGCGAACGACTGGGATGAAACAGCGAGGACCAGTGTAGCAAAGCTTCTACAACGCGCAAGTCGGGGATTCCCTCATCACAGCTAACCGCAAGCGCTGCTGCGCGCGTATGCAGCGACCCGTTCAGCTGTGCGTTCTGGCCGTCACCCGCACGACCGGATCGATCGTGTTCTGCGTCACCCTTCAGGAGGGCTGGCGGCCCGTCGCGACGACGAGGTGATCGACCCACAAGGTCTGCGTCGTCGGTCCGCCGGAGATCCCTCGGTTGAACGACAACTGCACAGAGTTGAGTCGCAGGACCGCGCTGCGCCGGAAGCTGAACCCCGACCACGTGCCGCGTTGCACGCCGTCGATCCAAAATGTCTGGCTAGCGTTGGATAGTCCTGGGTCGTTGAGCTTCACCCAGAATTCCACGCGGTGCCACGCGTCTGGGCTCAACGTCAGTGGGGGGACGTACGTCTCCGTGCCATCGCCGTATCGTCCCCAGCACGTGGCGCCATCGCCTTCTCGAGCCATGGATGGGTAGTACGTGTAGAAGCGCGCGGCCCCAGGGTCACCCTTCTGTTCCGTGACGATCATCGCGATGAAGAAGTCCGTGCCGTTCGGGCAGATTCCGGCCTTGCCCGCGGCCGACCACTGATCGTCAACGCGGGCGCCATAGAGCGCCAGGAGCTTCGTACCGCCCTGCCAGTTTGGTGGGGGGGGGAAACGGATGTAGTAGCTCACGTACAGCGAGTCGAAACCGGGCATGAAGAATCGTGTGAGCCAGCCGCCGTCACCACCCGCGGGGTAGGTCACTTCGAGGTAGTGGCTCCCCGACTGCGCGAAGCTTGGATTCGTTACGACCCGCTGACGGCTGGGGTCCGCACCGTCAGACCACGCAGCCAGCGTTCCCGATTCGAAGTCCTCGGCGAAGACAGTATCCACCTGAAGCGACCCCGATACGGAATCCCGAGTGTGACAACTTTGGTTGAGACTCAGGAGGGGCAGTGAGGCGAGCATCACCGCCGTGATGGCGGGGCGACGAGCGAAGGTCACTGGGTCTATCATCGGCCTATCATCGCCGGCTGATGTGGGCGCTTTCGTACCAGTAGCAGCCAGTCTCTGCTTTGCTGTCCCCTAACCCACCCCACGTCGGCGCGAACTGGTACTCGATGATTCCCGGGTCCGGTGGCATCTGCAGATCCGTGTACACTCCCTGGAGTACGCCGTCCAACCACCATTTCGTCGCCCCATCCCGGCTCGTCGGGGTCGTGCTGTAACGCACGGTCCACTCGATTAAGTGCCATCGCCCCAGTGCCACCGGCGTCGCAGTCACGTTCGGAGCCAATCTGCGAGTATCGCTCGCAAACGTCGGCTCAACCTGAATCGTATAGTTGGTCCGATCATAGAACATCATCAGGTAGATGGTGCCCGCCGCCGAGGTAGCCGGGAACATGAACGCGATTTTGTTCACACCACTCGGGTGGGGTTCCCAGGGATTGCTCGGTTTCCAGCGGAATCCGAAATACGTTTCCTGCACGGGCATCCCGGGGTTGTAAAACACTACACCTGGCTCGTACCCGCCGGGAAATCCTGGGGCGTATGTGAATTGCAACACGGCGGAGTGGGCAGTTGGCGTTGTCGTGTCGGAAGTCAGACCGACGCCCGATCCGTTGGTCGTCCGTCGTTCGAGCATTCGCCAGGTCTTCCCGACCAGAGCATTGAGCGGCCCGTCACTCAGCACCGTGAACCCAGCCGGCTCGTTTGGCCAGCCATCCCGTGGCGATGATCGTCCCACGGGCGCAGTTTCGGTCGTTCCGCTGGGTGTGCACACGGGAACAGCTGGGGTGTCACACCCCGTGATCGGTAGGATCACCAACAGGACGCAGCCTAATTCGCTGACTCGACATTCCACGGGTTTGCCCTGGAGAGTTGGCTGCGCTCCAGCCGAGGCATGACGCGTGCCAGGCGGCGGGGTCGTCATAGGTTCCACAACTGTTGCGTGCACGCTACGACGCTGTGCTCGCGCGTCTTCTTAAGGGGCTCGGTCCGCGTCTTGCGAGCTACATCCACAATGACACCCACACACCAACCGACAGGCCCGCTCCGAGTCGCGTTCGTCGGCACGGGCAACATGGCCCGTGCCCACCTCCACAGCCTGCGGCGCGTGCGAACAGCGCACGTTGTGGTCGGTGTTCACGACCTCGACGAGTCCGCGAGCCGGCAGTTCGCCGCGCTGGCGGCTACCACCAGTTATCAGACGCTCAGGGAACTGCTCGACGTCGGGCGGCCACATCTCGTGCACGTCTGCACTCCAGCCGGGACTCACTTCGAGCCCGCTCGCGATGCGCTGCTCGCCGGGGCACATGTGTACGTGGAGAAGCCGTTCGTCGAGACGAGGCGTGAGGCCGAGGAGCTGCTGGCTCTCGCGGCGACGCGCGGACTGCTGGTGGGCGCGGGACACCAACAGCTGCGGGACCCGGCGTATCTGGCGCTGCTGCGTCAAATGCGGGATCTCGGCGATATCGTGCAGGTGGACAGCTACTTCGCGTTTCGTCCTGTCGGACCGAACGGGGAGCGCGCGGCGGCGAGCGCCCTCGCTGCGCAACTGGTGGACGTTCTACCGCACCCGCTGTACACGCTCGTGGATGCGTTGGAGCGCATGGTGCCCCCCGCCGATCACGCCCCGATCGAGATCGCGTCGGTGGTGGCCGGACCCCGGGACCTGCACGCGGTGCTCCGCGCCAACGGTCGCTACGGACGCCTTTCAGTGAGTTTGCGGGCGCGGCCGGTCGCGTCGCTGCTGGCGGCGAGCGGCACCAGCGGCACGCTGACGGCCGACTTCCTGCGCTCGAGCGTCGTCGGCGCGGCAAATCCCGGCGCGACTCCGCTGGAAAAGGCCGGCAACCCCCTGCTCGAGGCGTGGCAAC
>QHVB01000012.1 GCA_003222195.1 Gemmatimonadota bacterium
CGCGGTTGAGATGACCCGTCGACAGAAAGAACTGTCGCAGTGACTCGGATACGAAGACCAGCGTGGTCACCGCTCGACGCATGATCCCGAACTTCGCGGCGCGATAGATCGCACTACCGAACAAGTCCGGGCGTCCGTGTAACGTGCTGATCACGGGTACACCGCAGAGCCGCCCCGCTAAGCCGCCATAGACAGCCGCGGAGAAGAGGTGGGTCTGGATGAGATCGATCTGGTGCTTTCTGACCGCCTGACACAACCCGGCCAGGTAGCGCAGATCGAACGCCCCGTGGAGCGGCGTAAGGATGGGCTCAAACCCATTGGCCACGAGGTTGTCGTACACCCATCCTCTCCCGGGGACGGCGACAATGGAATGCCACCTCCGCCTGTCCAATCCCTTGGCCAACTCCAAAAACACGGTCTCCGCGCCACCGGGCCCGCACGTCTCTATGACATGGAGAATGTTCTTCACGTGGCGGGCACCTGGCGGAACTCGTGTCTTGCCGCTTTGTGAAGCGCGACCGTCATCGCGAGGTTGATCCAAAAAAATGGATAGTAGAGCACCGTCACGAAGAAGCCGCTGACTAGATACCCCACGAGGGCGCCGTCCAGCCCGTTCGCCATGCCGAAGAGGAAGCCACCTTCTGGTAGCTGCCGTGCGATCTTCCGTGTGCGGGAGTTGACGACGAAGGTATAGGCGATCAGCAGTCCAAAGACGAGCAAGCCGGTATACCCCAACTCGGCGCCGGCCTGCACGAAAATATTGTGGGGGAGTTGGCCCCTCGGATTGTAGTATCTCCGATAGTAATCTGCCCAGTTCGCGTAGCCGATCCCAAGAACAGGGTTCTCATTGGCGATTTTGATCCCGTCCTTCCAATACGTGAGTCTAATCACCGAGGTCGGGTCGGTCCCCATGCTCGTCAGACGCTCCTTCTGTTGGTTCGGAAGAAGTACGACGGCGGCAACGACAACCGCTGCGGTCCCGATCAGGGTGCGGACCCGATGCCGGCTCCTCATCAGAAACCAGAACAGGACCGCCGCCCCGCCCAGCAGCGCTCCCCGCGACGACGATGCCAACATCCCAATCACAGACGTCGTCGGCAGAAGAATGAGCAACGCCAGCTTCCGCTTGCTCCAATACCGCCGCAGCGCCACGATGAAACAGACCGAGATCGGCAAGAACATCGTCATTTCGATGCCGAATTCCCCCGAGTTGTGAAACCATCCCGGAGCCCCGACGACTCCCCAGTCACGGAATGCAAATCCAATAGCCGCCCAGGTTCGGGTGGCGTGCAGCGCCATTTTCAGGTTGTAGAGCAAGAAGGAGAGAATGAAGACCAAGAATCGCCGCTCGGTGATCACAAGGCCCGAGATCAGAACGTAGATTAGGATCCATGAGAAGAAGAGCGGCAGGGCAGCAAACGACGCCGCCGGGAAATAGGCAAGTGACGAAGCGGCGAGAACGACCAAGCAAAAGACCGCGAGCAGCCAATCCACCGCGGTGGTGAAACGCCACGATCTGCGCTCCACCAGAAAGGCCACCAAACACAGCACGATCGACAGGAAGGCCCAAGGCAGCAGGTCGACCGACTCGTATATCGACTGAGGCCTGACGTACTCGAAAAACAAATACGAACAGATCAGCCAATAGGACGCCGACTGCTTCTTGAGAAAGCGCCAGATGCTCCACAGCCGAAGCGTGTACAGGTTGCGTGCGCCCGCAATGTGGCCGGGTCGCGCGGGGCCGGTACCAACGTACAGTTCGCCGATCATTCAACTCGCCTAAGGGGACGCGGAGACCGCAGGACGTGAATCGAGTGGGCGCAAGATCGGGGCCTGAGCGCCCTGCGCACATTCTGACGTCAGTGTTGCGTCGGCGCGACGGGACGCATCTGGCACAGAGCTTGCCCCCCGCCTATCCCGTCTATGCTGTCACGTCTTGTATATCCTGGCCTCGGTGCACTGGGCCTCTCCGCGCTCGCGCGGCGATGGAGTAATGCGGGGGCCATCCTCTGTTATCACAACGTCGTAGACGGGCCCGCCCCGCCGCGCACCGGCGAAGCCAGCCTCCACCTCCCCCTTCGCGCCTTCCAGCGCCACATGCGATGGTTGGTGAACCATTACCAGGTCGTTTCATTGGGCGAGCTGGTTGGCCGGCTCGAGCAGCGTCGCCCGCTACGTCAGATCGCCGCCGTCACGTTCGATGATGCGTATCTCGGCGTCTTCCTGCACGCGCTGCCCGTATTGCGCGCCTTCCAGATCCCCGCGACCGTGTTCGTCGTGGCCAACGCGCCGAGCGGTGGGCAACCGTTCTGGTGGGATCATCCCGCGGTGCAAGCGGTGGCAACGCCCCAGCGTCGCCGCGCTTGGCTCGCCGAGTTTCGGGGGGATGGCGCTGCGATCCTTCGATCGCTCGCTCCCACTCTCGAGTCGGCGCTGCCGCGTTGCCAGCAGCCGGCGGACTGGGAGACGATTGCCCAAGCGGCCCGCGGGGGCTTGGCAATCGGCGTTCACTCGCGAACTCACCGGGTTCTCCCCACCCTGAGCGACGTCGAGTTGCGGGATGAGCTGGTCACGAGCCGTGAAATGATATCGCGCGAAACCGGAACGGCGCCCGAGTTTTTCTGCTACCCCTACGGCGCGTGGAACACTCGGGTGCGCGAGGCAGTGCGTTCAGTGGGATACCGCGGTGCGGCCACGCTTGACTACGGGTTGAATGGGGCCGGGGCTGACCAGCTAGCCCTGCGGCGGGTAAACGTGCCGGCTGGAATCTCGGACGCCGCATTGGACGCATGGCTGGCCGGCTTTAGGCTCCGCTTACCGGCCTCCCGAGACCCGGATCCACTCCTCGAGCCGCGCGAGATCGCGCATCGCCAAGCGCCCGTGGGTTGGAAGCGTGCAGAGCTGGGCGGCTAGCAGGCGACTCCCCGGAAAGAGAACGTCGCGATTCAGGCAGCGCGGACGAAACCGGTCGAGGTCGCAGAGCGCCTTGGGGTAGCCTGGCATGATACCCAGACGCCTGGCCGCAGACTCCGCTGCCGAACGACGAAGCGCGGGTGATACGATCACCGGTAGGCGCAGGTAGCCGGGGCGGGCGTAACGAGACGTGGTGATGGTGGCAAAGCCCGGCTGCGCTCGGAGCTCGACCAACAGCCGCTCAGCGTTGCGCCGTCGCAGCTCCAGCTCCCGCTCGGCCAGGCTCCACGTCGCGGCGATCACCCGGGCGGATGCGGCGCTCACTCCTCGCAGCGGCCGCGGCTCGCGATAGATCGTTTGGCCGAGCCGGAGAAACGGCAACGCCGCCGGGATGGCGTAGACGCTCGGACGCTCGAGGAACAGCTGCGCCGCGAGCGTCACGAGCTCCGACCACCCCCGACGTGGCGTTCCCAACATGCCGCGCACGCGCTCCAGCACCCGCGCTCCTGTTTCGTCGTAGGCGAGGAGGGCACCACCGCTTCCCCCCGTAAGCCCCTTCCCTCGCCCGAAACTCAACACGGCAAGGGAGCTTTGGGTCCCTGCGGGACGGTCGTTGACCGTCCCGCCAGCGCCCTGCGCGGCATCCTCGATGACAACAGCGCCCGCCGCTGCCGCGAGCCGATTCACTTCGCCGAGATCGACCGGATACCCGTACAAGTGGACGGCGACGATCACCTTCGCACCCTGACGCAGGACCGTCTCCAGCTCAGCAAGGTTCGGCGCTAAGGTGCCCGGATCTGTGTCGTAGAGGAGGACGGGCACGTCCGCAGCGTCAGCGGCCGTGGCCAGGTCGTAGCACGCGTACGCGGGCATAGCGACTGCAGAGTCGTGACGATCCCCGAGTACGCCGAGGATCGCCGCAGTGAGCGCTGCGGTTCCGCTGTCGGTCAGCAGCACGCCCCTCGCGGAGTAACGCGTCTTCAGGAGCGCGACGACGCGATCCTCAGCCCGCGCCAGGCCGCCGTTGCGCAGGGCGGCAGCCCGGGCGCCAGCGTACAGGGCCGCTGCAGAGATGGGTGAGTGGACAGGAACCTGGTGCCGCCAGCTGCGCACTGAAGGACGCCCTAAGGGACGCTCAACCGCACGTGATCGTACCAGAAATAGTCTTCTTCAGTCTTGGAGCTGCCGATGCCGCCCCACGTCGGACTGAAATGGAATTCGTCAAAGGCATGGGCCACGTCAAAATTCACGGTGCTGTAGTCGCCGACCAACGTGCCATTCACCCACCACCGCACGATACCGTCGCGCGATGTGCTCGTCGTGCTCATTCGGAAGTACAGTTCGATCTCGTACCATTGGCCTGGCGTCACGACGTAATTCCCGCCGTTCGCATTGCCGCTGAGATAGCGCGCGCCTGGATCCTCACCCGTGCTGTTGTCCAGGTGACCGTTGCTGGTCGTGAATTCCGCATTCACGATCAGGTGGTACGGTCCCCCGGGCGCGCCGTTCATCTCCACCACGAGGATGTTATCTTGCGCGATCACGAAGGAAATTTCGTTCACGCCCGTCGGATGTCCCTCCCACGGGTTACTCGCCTTCCAGTCGTAGCCGAAATACATCTCCCGACGCGACCCGTTGAGATCGCGGTACATGACGGCCGGCGCGTCGCCACCCACAAACCCCACGGGATAACTCCACTGTCCAACGTTCGGCGGCGAGAGCGGCGCCCCCGAATCGGTCACTTGCGTCGCGTAGCCATTGGGATTGTAGAGGGTCCATCCGTCCCCTAGGGGCACTGCGTTGCCCGTGGCAAAGGGATCGTCGAATCCGTAATCGGACAGCGTCACGAACCCCGCCGGCTCGTGCGGCCAGGCGATGGCGCTGAACCGCGGAGCAACGGGCCCGCGGGCGTCCTCACAGCTCGGAGTAAACACCACCAAGGCCACAAGACCCGCCACGCAAAGGGAACGGCTCATGGCAGGAAGCGGACCAATCGCGGGCCGAGCCGATTCGCGATGGGCAGCGGCAACCGGCGCCACAACCGCGGGCCCCAGGAGAAAGCCGGATCGTGCGGCGAGGGCGTGGCCGCCACCCCACCGGGAGCGTACTGGTGCCACCGGAGAGGCACGTCAGCGGCGCCCCACTGGCGCTTGAAGTGGTGGGTGCCCCCGCCCGGGGTGCAGCGGCCGAAGTTGAACACGCGCACGCCACGGGCGATCATCTGCTCCATGAACGCCCAGTACAACAGCATGTTGGCCGCGAGCGTGCGCGACTCGCGCACCGCCCCCGCCCACGTCATTTCGAACTCTCCGCGCCATACGAACCCGCACCCGCCCGCCAGCGGCTGGTCGCCGCGGTAGACGACGCCGAACGTCACGAGATCGGGAAACATCACCGCGACGCGCTCGAACAGAGCGCGCGGCAGCACCGGCGTCCCCAGGTCCCGCATGGTCCGAGCGAAGACCTCGTAGAACGGCTCACGCTGGTCGAGACCGAAGCGGACCGTCAGACCCTCCTTCACGGGACGACGGATCTGACTGCGCAGCTTAGATGGAAATGATTGGAACAACTCTTCGGGGCTTGGCGGCAACGGGAGCACAACAGTGATCTTTCTCGACGAGATGGACAGGTTGAGATCACCGTCTTCCCGGCTCCGGAGCTCAAGGAGATCCGCCTGCGAGTGGCAGGCCTGGCTCACCGCATCGTCCACCAGGCGCCGCCGAGCCGCCGGCGACCCCAAAGGGCCGCCGTAATTAAGGAAGGGCAGCGAGACAAGGTAGTGTCCGAAGATCCAGCTCTTGACGCGAACGAGCGGCAGCACGCCCCGCCATTCCCCGCTGCCGTCGGTCGCCATGCGGTACAGGCACTCGGCGCCCAGCACCTCGGTCAGGATGTCGCGCCAGCCCGCCAAATGGCAGAAACTGCTGCCTGCGTCCCGCGCCACGAACTCGTCCCACGAGCGCGACGCGCCGTCGAGCGGCTGCACCGTGAGGTCTCGCAGATCCTCTGCTTTGCTTTCACTCACGCGACCGCACTTTGGACCGGGGGCACGTGTTTCACTGCTGGCCCAACGGCTGACAGGGCCGCCACGGTATCTCGAACAGCGATGAACCGGAAGTCGGCCAGCAACCGGTCGAGCCGTTGTGCCGTCCGCCGGAGACCGCCGTAGTGACGCACGCGCGTCAACCACGAAACCCGGAGCCGCGGCTGGGCGGGATCGAGCTCCCACGGGTGGATGTAGAAGGTGCCCGGCACGCCTCTGCGCTCGCACTGGCGCAGCGCGGTGCGGACCAGACCGTACGGGAGCAGGCGGAAGTATGCGCCGCCCCCAGCGGGCAGCCGGAGCCCGCACCACCGCAGTGTCGTCGGTGGAATCTCGGCGAGGGGGCCGATGCCGCGCGCGAGCCAATGCGGGTCGGGCCAACCGCCAGGATAGCCGTAGGAGCCTCCCGGGCGCCGTACGGGAAACAGGCTGGAGTCGTAGCGGTAGCCTTCCTCCACCAAGATATCGAGAGCCCACTCCCGACCGGGCACGATCGAAAAACTCGGCGCGCGGAAACCCAGCACCGACACGCCGGTCATGTCCTCCAGCACGTCCTTGGTGCGTCGGACGGACTGCCGAAATTGCGATCGCGTCTGGTCGGTCACCCGCGCGTGGTCCCAGCCGTGCGACGCGATCTCATGGCCCGCGCGCACGATCGCGCGGATCAACCCGGCCTGCCGCTGCGCGACCCAACCGAGTACGAAGAACGTCGCACGTGCGTTGTGCTGAGCCAGTAGCTCGAGCAGCCGTCCGACTTCCCGGTTCACTCGGGACTCGAAGCGCTCCCAGTCGCACCGCGCGACCCGCGACGCGAATGCGGAAACCTGGAAATACTCCTCCAAGTCGATTGTAAAATGGTGGGCGATCATAACGCTGGGGGGTGCAACGGCTATGCCTGAGTGCAGCGCTCTATCGAGTGCTTGGCTCGCTACGAACGCCCCTCGTTTCAGCGCGGATGCGTCGGGTGCCAGCAGCACTTCGTCGCGGCGACGCTGCAGCGCGTCGACGCTACAGTATGAATGTGACTACCTTCGTGTCCGAACCTTGGGCGCCCAGGCTGTCCGTCACAATTACACGGATCGTGTAGCTACCGAACAGGAGGTACCTGTGCGCCGCGCTGATCGTGCCCTGGCTCGAGGCAGCGCCGGTGAGCGACGAACCATCGCCCCACTCGATGCTATACGTCCACGGCCCGTTGTCCGGGTCGCTAAAGGTCGCGCTCTCCGTGTAGAGCAAACCGGTGAGGTCTGTCTGATCCGGCCCAGCGCTAACGGTGGGCGCCGTGTTGGGCGGCGTGACCGTCATTGACTGCGTCTTGGTGCTCGTGCCGCCCGCATCCGTCACGCTGAGCGTCACGCTGTAGGTCCCCCCCGCCCCATACGTGTGCGAGGTCGTCTTGCCCGTACCGGTCGTGGCGTCGCCCCAACTCCAGCTGTAGGTCGCACTGGCCTGCGCCGTCGAGCTGCTCGCATCGACGCTGCACGTCAGCCCCGCACAGCTCGACGTGAAGTTCGCCACCGGCGCCGGGGGCGGGGGCGGCGGCGGGGGCGGGGGCGGGGGCGGGGCCGTGGCCGTCACTGACTGCGTCTTGGTACTCGTGCCGCCCGCATCCGTCACGCTGAGCGTCACGCTGTAGGTCCCCCCCGCCCCATACGTATGCGAGGTCGTCTTGCCCGTACCGCTGGTGGCGTCACCCCAAGTCCAGCTGTAGGTCGCACTGGCCTGCGCCGTCGAGCTGCTCGCATCGACGCTGCACGTCAGCCCCGCACAGCTCGACGTGAAGTTCGCCACCGGCGCCGGGGGCGGCGCCGTGACCGTCACTGACTGCGTCTTGGTGCTCGTGCCGCCCGCATCCGTCACGCTGAGCGTCACGTTGTAGGTCCCCCCGGCCCCATACGTATGCGAGGTCGTCTTGCCCGTACCGCTGGTGGCGTCACCCCAAGTCCAGCTGTAGGTCGCACTGGCCTGCGCCGTCGAGCTGCTCGCATCGACGCTGCACGTCAGCCCCGCACAGCTC
>QHVB01000062.1 GCA_003222195.1 Gemmatimonadota bacterium
GCATTCGCAGTGTAACCGAACTTGCCGTTCTTGGTCACGACGGCCCAGCACGGTGCGCCCTGGTGCGTCAGCACCGTGGCGCTGGCAACGGTGAGGGCGCCGTTGCCAGCGATCACATACGACGAAGCGCTACCAGCGGCCTCCGACACGAACAGCTCATCCCGATGGCCAAATGCAAAGCCGAACGGGGTGCCGCCTGCCGATGGGGTCGTGATCACAGCGGACGCCACGCCGTCCGAGCCCACCGCGTACACATCGAGCCTGTTCGTCGTCTTCTCCGTCACGATGAGCCAGTCACCATTGGGACTGAAGGACACCTGTGCGGGGCCGACCGAGCTTCCGGACAACACGCGCGTCGAGCCGACGATCGGCGTGAGCGCACCATCGGCTCCGACGCTGAAGCCGCTGATATTGCCGTCACCGCCTGCGTTCAGCACGTAGACCACGTTGCCATGAACGCTGAGGCTGATCGGCCGGACACCACCGGACGACACGCGGCTCGTGAGCGCTAGACCACCGGGAGTCACCTGGAAGGCCGACACGTCGTTCGATCCGGCATTCACGGCGAAGAGCCACCGGCCGTCGTCGCTCAGCGCGAGCGCGCCCTGTGAGCCGAGGCTGCTGCCTGCGCCGGTGCCACCAGTGGCGATGCTGCCTGACCAGGAAAGGTGGCCGTCGGCGGTGCGGGAAAAGATGGCGACGGCATTGCCGCCAGCCTGATTCGTGAGCGCGTACACCGCGCCCGGCGCGTCGGCCGCCAACGCTGCAGAGCTCGCATCCACAGCGATGGCGCGATCAGCCGCGAGTCCGGTGACGCTGTGGTCGTGCGCACAGGCCGCGAGCGCAACCAATGCCAGGGTACTAAGTGCCGCGATCTTGTTCATCGTAAGCCTCCCGAGAGAATGGTGACGGTGAATTGCTCGGGAGAATCAACGCGGCGACTGCGAAAACGGAGGACCCTTTTTGTCTTATGAGAGCCTTCTCATACTGCTATCATTTTCAATCCACCGGGAGCGTCACGCGAGCCTCGCACCCCGACCCGGACATTTGGTTTGAGAGCGTCAGCGTTCCGCCGTGCGCCTCGGCGATCTGCCGCGAGAGCGCGAGACCGATCCCCGAACCGTCGGGCTTCGTCGTGTAGAATGGCACGAACAGATTCGCCGTGTCGGCGAGGCCGGCGCCCTCGTCGCGCACCCAGACGTCCAGCTGGCCGTTCCGGGCCTGCCAGCCGACCTCCACCGCTCCATTCCCGTCGAGCGTCGCATCCACCGCGTTGCGCACCAGGTTGATCAACAACTGATCGAGCTGTCCGCCATCCGCCTGGATCGTCATGTTGGGACCGGGGCGTATCGCGACCGGGCGGCGCGTCTCCAGCGCAACGACGCGACGCACCCAGTCCTGAATCGCGACGCTCTCGAGCCGCGGCGGCGGCAGTCGCGCCAGGCGGGCATACGCTGCCATCAGGCGGCTGAGCGACTCTGAGCGGCTCGCGATCACGCCGAGTCCTTTGCGGAGATCCTCGCGCCGATCGGGTGTCGCCGCCTCCCGCGTGGTGAGCGCGAGCAGACTGTCGGCGATCGACTTGATCGGGGCCAGGGAGTTGTTGAGCTCGTGGCTTAGGACGCGAATCAGCCGCTTCCACGCCTGTCGCTCCTCGTCACTGAGCGCGCGGCTCACGTCGGTGAGCACCAGCAGCTGGTGCGGCAGCCCGCCCTGGCGGAACGTGCCGCGCCGCACTTCCCAGCGCCCGGCGCGCCCAGGGAAGGTGAGCGTATCGACGCGTGGTGCATCCCCCGCGAGGGAGCCGGCGAGGCCGAGGCTCTCCGCGTCTCGGCCCAGCAGCTGCTCGGGCGCGCGGCCGAGCAGCGCCGCGCCGCTGCGGTTCACGAGTCGCAGCGCGTGCGCGGCATCGAACGCGAAGATGGCGACATCGATCTCTTCCATCACGCGCCGCAGCAGCGCCGTTGCTTCCAGGGCGCCGAGCCGCTGCGCACGCATGTCGTCACCGAGACTGTTCAGCTCGAGGAGGAGCAGCCCGAGCGCGTCTTCGGGATTCGAGCCCCGGGCGCGGAGCGTGTAATCGCGTTCGCGCAACGCGGCGAGCACGTTTGATACGGTCTGCAGCGGCCGGACGACGTGCTCCCGCACAATGGCCGCGCACGCGAGCCAGATGCCCGCGACCAGCAGCGTGAGCGTCCACTGGGTGCGGGGCGTAAAATCGCCGAACCAGAGGAGGCCGAGCGCGAGCGCGACAGCCGGGAAGCCGCCGAGCAACGCGAGCCAGAATACGCGGCGCTCGTGCCGCAGGGGACGGGGCGAGGGTTTAGAGCCCATGCCGTTTGAGGCGGCGGTACAGCGCGCTGCGCGAGAGGCCGAGGGCCTTGGCCGCTTCGCTCACATTGCCCGCCGCGCGCGTGAGCGCCTTCTGGATCAACACGCGTTCCACATCCTCCAGACTCATCTGGTCGAGCGCGCCGGCACCATCGCCACTGCCGCCCAACCCGAAGTCGCGCGCCTGCACCCGACCGCCCTCCGCCATGAGCACGGCCCGCTCGACCGCATGATCGAGCTCCCGCACGTTGCCGGGCCACGAATGGCGGAGCAGCTGCTCCATGGCATCCGGCGCAAACTCCTTCGCTGCCTTGCGGTAGCGGGCGGCGTAGCGCCGCAGGAAATGCGCGGCCAGCAGGGGGACGTCGGCGCGCCGCTCGCGCAGCGGCGGGAGCCGGATCTCGACCGTGTTGAGACGGAACAGCAGATCTTCGCGGAAGCGGCCGGATTTCACCTCCGCTTGGATGTCGGCGTTGGTGGCCGCGACGACGCGGACGTCGGCGCGCCGTGCGCGCGACGCGCCCACGCGCTCGTACTCGCCCGTCTCGAGCACGCGGAGCAGCTTCGCCTGCTGCGGCAGCGGCAGATTCGCGATCTCGTCGAGGAACAGGGTGCCGCCCTCGGCGAGCTCGAAGCGCCCGATGCGATCGGTCTTCGCGTCTGTGAATGCGCCACGCACGTGCCCGAACAGCTCGCTTTCGAACAGCCCATCCGGGATGCCGCCCAGGTTCACCGCGATCAGCGGCCGGTCCACCCGTGCCGACGCCGCGTGCAGCCAGCGCGCCACGACCTCCTTCCCCGTGCCATGCTCACCGAGGATGAGCACGTTCGCGTCCGAGGGGCCGACGCGCTCCATCAGTCGCAGGACCGGCTGCATTGCCGGCGACTCGGCGATCAACTCCGGCAGACCTTCTTTGCGCAGCGTGCGCGTCTCGATCTCGAGGCGATGGCTCCTGCGCAATGCGCGCCCTAGCTCCACCTGGGTCCGCAGCGTGCTCAGCAGCCGCCGGTTGTCCCACGGCTTCTCGACGTAGTCCCGCGCGCCGCGGCGCATCGCCTCGACCGCGCCATCGATGCTGCCCCACGCCGTCATCACCACGACCGGGGGTGGGGTCTCCAGTCCCTGGACGCGGGATAGCAGGTCGAGCCCTTCAGCGCCCGACGTCGTATCGCGGGTGTAGTTCATGTCCACGAGCAGCGCGTCGAAGTCACGCGCCTCGACGGCGGCCAGCACGGCGCGGGGAGAGGCTGCGGTCTCTACGTCGAAGCCTTCGCCCTTGAGGAGGAGCTTCAGGGCTTCGAGGATATCTGGTTGATCGTCAGCTACGAGGAGACGTGGTGCGCGAGCGAGCATGCTGTTCAAGTTTGAGGGCCTGGGGCCTGGGGGCTAGGGTGCTTGGGGCCTGGGGCCTAGGGCTTGGGGGGTAAGTGAGCGCGAATCCGCTCCGCACCGTGCGATTTTGATGGTGCGTCTGAATGCTCTCGGGCAAAGACTGCAACATGCCAAGCGAGCCAACGCCCAGTCCTTCCATAAAAAGCTACCGTGATCTTCGTGTGTGGCAGCGGGCTACCGATCTCATCGAGAACCTCTACCGAGCAACGGCCACGTTTCCGGTGACCGAGCGATACGGACTTGTTGCACAGCTCCGTCGAGCGGGAGTCTCGGTCGCCTCAAACATCGCCGAGGGCCATACACGATCGCGGGCTGATTACCGGCGGTTTCTCGTAATAGCGGCCGGATCTCTGACCGAGATCGAATGCCAGTTGCTGATAAGTGTGCGCCTCGGGTTCATTGAGGGTTCATCGGCCGATGCGCTCCTCGAACGCTGTCGTGAGCTAGGCCGCATGCTCTCGGCCCTCCAAAATAGTCTTTCAGGTCGGCACCCTAGGACCCAGTCCCTAAACCCCAAGCCCTAGGCCCCAAGCCCCAGGCCCCGTCAGTCAACAATCCACCCATCCCTCAGCTGTATCACGCGCTTCCCGTATTTTGCGTTGTCCTCCGAGTGCGTGACCTGCACGATCGTCGTGCCGGCCGCGTTGAGCTCGCGGAACAGTCCCATGATGTCCTTCCCCTGAGTCGAGTGCAGATTCCCGGTCGGCTCGTCGGCGAGCAGCAGCGCGGGCCTGTGAATCACCGCGCGCGCGACCGCCACGAGCTGCTGCTGGCCACCGGAGAGCTGGCGGGGATAGAGATTCTTTTTGGCCACCATGCCGAAGCGATCGAGCGTGTCGGCTACCGCGGCCTCGCGATCGTCGGCCTTCACGTCGCGGTACGACAGCGGCATCGCGAGATTCTCGGCGACGGTGAGGTCGTCGATGAGGTGATACTGTTGGAACACGAACCCGACGTACTGCTTGCCCAGGGCGATGCGGTCCTTATGCTTCATCTTGTGCACCGCGTGTTCGAGCAAGCGAAACTCTCCCGTCCAGTCGCCGTCGAGCATTCCCAATACGGCCAGCAAGGTGGATTTTCCCGCCCCCGACGGGCCCATGATCGTCACGAAATCTCCCGACGCGACGTCCAGCGAGATTCGGCGCAACACGAACTGTCGCCCATTGCCTTCGGGGAACGACTTCTCGACGTTGCGCACCGAAAGAAAGGGCCTGGGGCCTTGGGGCTGGGGCCGAGGGGAAGCTCCCTCCGCCGCAAATCCCCAGGCCCCAGGCCCTAGGCCCAAGTCCCTATTCATTTCTCAACGCCATCATGGGATCGACGCGCGTCGCGCGGCGCGCCGGGAAGTAGCACGCGAGTAGCGCGACAAATCCGACGAACAGTGTGAGGCTAGCGAAGGTCGCTGCGTCCGTCGGTGGGACGTTGTACAAAAGTCCCGCCATGAGACGAGTCAACGCGAGCGCGGCCGCGAAGCCGAGCACGAGCCCCGTGGTCACAATCCACACTGTCTG
The DNA here is from genome assembly GCA_003222195.1 of Gemmatimonadota bacterium. Lineage (GTDB taxonomy): Bacteria > Gemmatimonadota > Gemmatimonadetes > Gemmatimonadales > GWC2-71-9 > 20CM-2-65-7. The sequence continues at coordinate 5,236 of QHVB01000062.1, forward strand.
ACGGATCACGAGGCGCACGATCTGGCGTGGCGTTGCACCCAAAGCCGCACGCACTCCGAACTCGCGTGTCCGCAGTGTCACGACGTACGCGATCACACCGAAGATGCCAAGCGCCGCCAGCAGCAATGCCCCGCTGGCAAATCCCGAGAGCACGGTGACGGTTAGGCGCTGGCGCGCGAGCTGTCCGGACACAACGTCAGTGAGCGCGCCAGGCCGTTGAGCGCCTGTGACCGGAATGTCCGGGTCGATGGCGCTGATCACGCGTGGAAGGACAGGCAGCAGAGCGTTCGGATCGCCAGCCGTGCGGACCACGACGTTCATGTATCCCCAAGGGTTCAGCGTGTACGGGATGTAGACCTCGGGGGAGGGCTCGTCCTGCAAGCCAGTGTGCCGCACATCGCTCACAACGCCGATGATCTCGACCGAGAAGCGCTGTCCGAAATCCGCTCGAGCCTGCGCTGATTTGAACAGCGTGATGTACGTGCCGACGGGATTCTGCTTCGGCCAATATCGCCGGGCGAGCGCATCATTGATGATGGCCACCTGCGAGGCCAATGCGACGTCAGTCGCCGTAAAAGCTCTGCCGCTGCGCATAGAAATGCGCAGCGTTTCGAAATACTCGGCTGAGATCGTTCGGAACAACACGGGCTGATCGTTCTGCTCGTCGCGGGGGCGCCCCGGAATCTCGATGGGCCGGGGGAGGGATGAGCCGCTGAGCGGCAAGTGGTTCGACAGCGCGACTTCTTTGACGCCCGGAAGCGCCGCGATCGCGCCGGCTACACGTTGATACAGGGCGACCGCACGCTCAGGAGCTTCATACCGCGGCGGCGGAAAAACTGCGAATGTGACGACGCCCTGCGGGTCGAATCCAGGATTCACATGGCTCAGTGCCCACAAGCTGCGCACCAGGAGACCCGTCGCGATCAGCAGCACCAGCGCCAGCGCAACTTCTAAGGCGACCAGTGAAGACCGCAGCCGCGGCCAAAGTCCCGAACCCGCGGCACCCGGTGACCCCGCCTTTAGCGAGTGGGAAAGATCCGGCATTGGAGGACGCACGGCTGGCGCGATG
>QHVB01000063.1 GCA_003222195.1 Gemmatimonadota bacterium
GAGCAGCGTGCCGAGCGGTGGGCCTCCACCTGGCGGCACCGGCGCGGCCCCCAGATCGGGACCAACGGTGACCTGGAGCTGCTCGAGCGCGCTCTCCGCCCGCTGGAGATTCTCGCGCGCCGACTGGCGCTGTTCGTCGAGGAGCTTCCCCAGTTGGTTGAGCTTCGCCCGCTTCAGCTCCGCGCCCACGGCGACGGAGCGTTGCGCGACGGCGTTCACCGTCGCCGCGGTATGAGCCGGGTCCGCTCCGGTCAGCCCGACTCGCAGAAAGTTGCCGCCCTGGTCCATGGTCACCGTGAGTGCGTTTCCCAGCTGCCTGGCGGCGTCGCGCAACGGTCTGACGGTGAACGTTAAGTCGCTCCCCGCCGGTAGAACGGCGGCGGTGGGAACCCACCGAAAGCCAAGCGCCGCGCCGACCGAGTCGCCGATCGCGCCCTCCTGCAGTCCTTCGCCGCCCGCCCCGGCGAGGCGGAAGTTCCGCCCTGTGCCGTCCACCACGACCCGATACCGGCCCGGACGGTACGTGTCGCTCACCGTGAATCCAGCGAACGCGCCGGCCCAGCCGTGCTGGGGTGCGAGATACAGACGCCGCTCGCGGGCGACCTCGTCCAGCACAACGTAGGATTTGAGCAGCTCGCCCCAGGCGTACGACTCGAATAATTGATTGGCACCGATAGGCCCTCGGCTCGTCCCACCCCGGGGCTCGCTCGACTGGATCCAGATCGTCGCCTGCACTTGGTAGCGAGGCGGGAGCAGGCGGCCGGCGGCCGTGCCGCCCAGGGTCCCAAGCGCCGCGAGCCCGAGGATCCACCAGCGGTACCGCAGCGCCGTGGCCCCGTGGCGTCGCCAGTCGGTCGGTTGTACTAGTCCGGCCCCAGACTCCTCCAGCCGCCCCCCGCGCCCAGCGCCGAACGGCGCGGACAACTGGTCGGCGGGGACCGGCGTGCCGTTTGAAGGAGGGTATGCGCTCACGGCGATCCGCACCGCAAGGGTGATACCGTGCGCAGCGATTTCGAATGACGACGCGCACTACGGAGCGCCGGATGGGGCGCGTGAGGTATGTGGTACGACAGCAACATCTGAACGTCCCCGGTGGGGGACATGTAACGAGCTTGTTACACCTTCCTTGACAACCAGCCGAATCCCGTGTAAAACCAAGCACTTGTTGGTGCAGTCTCCGTCACGTTCCACAGGCCCGATCCGTGCCAACAGCAGCGTAGATGACAGCGGTCCTCACTCAAAAACGGCACGGAGGTACGGCAGTGTCCGCTCCCATACCCGATCAGCGTGCCCAATCCCGGCACGTGGTGAGCCTGCCGGCGCTCACCCCGGATCTCAAAGCGTCCGTCCAAGTGCTCATCGTGGACGACGAGCGCACACTCCGGGAGAGTTGCGCCACCGTGCTGCGGTACGAGGGATACCAGGTCACCCTGTGCGGAAGCGGCGACGAAGCCCGCGACCTGCTCAAGCGCACCAAGTTCGACGTCGTGCTCCTCGATCTCTATATGACAGAGATCCCAGGGATGCGCCTGCTGCGCACCTGTCTCGAGGCGAATCCCGACACGATTGTCATCATGATTACCGGCAACCCGAGCGTGGAATCGAGTCTCGAGGCGCTGCGCGCTGGCGCGTGGGACTATATGCCCAAGCCATTCTCCGGCACGCACCTCCAGATCCTGCTCGGGCGAGCGGCGCACACCGTGCTCGTGGCGCGGGAGTCGAACGCGATCCAGGCCGAGTTTGCCCGGGAGCACGGCAACAGTGAGCGCGTCACCGTGCTGGGCGCGGCACCGGCCTTTCGCCGCGCGGTGGAAATGGCTCGTCGAGTGGCCCCGACCGACGCATCGGTGTTCATCACCGGCGAAAGCGGCTCCGGCAAGGAGCTGATCGCCCAGTTCATCCATCATCACAGTCGCCGCAGCAGCCGCCCGCTGATCGCGGTGAACTGCGCCGCACTCCCGGAGGCGCTGCTCGAGTCGGAGATGTTCGGGCACTGCAAGGGCGCCTTCACCGGCGCGGTACGGGACAAACCGGGCCTGCTCGAAGCCGCCAACGGTGGTACGCTGCTGCTCGACGAGCTCGTCGAGATGTCGAAACCGATCCAGGCAAAGCTGCTGCGCGTGATTCAGGACGGCGTGGTGCGCCGGGTTGGCAGCGAGGCCACCGACGCGGTCGTGAACGTCCGCTTCATCGCCTGCACCAACTGCAATCCCGAAGAGGCGGTCGCGGCCGGTACGCTGCGCGAAGACTTGTACTATCGCCTGCGCGTCGTGCCGATTCCCGTCCCGCCGCTGCGGGAGCGCCCCGGCGACATCCTCGTGCTCGCCGAACACTTCCTGGCGTACTACTGGGCTCGCCATCGCGGCGCCGGCGCAGCACCGCCCCAATTCACCGAGGCCGCGGCGCGATCGCTGCGCGCCCGGGCGTGGAAGGGCAACGTCCGCGAGCTCGAGAATGTCGTCGAGCACATGGTGGTGATGCTCGAGCCAGGCTGGCAGATCCGGCCGGAGCACATCCCCGCGCTTGGCGGGCAGGGATCCGCGGCGGTGGCTCCCATCTCCGCCGAGGTCACCACGGAAGAGCCGTACTATGCCGCCCGCGATCGCCTCGTCGCCACATTCGAGCTGCAATACTTGACGCAGCTTGTGGCGCAGGCACGCGGCAACATGTCGCGGGCCGCGCGCGCCGCTGGCGTGGACCGCACCACGCTATACCGGTTGATGGAGCGCCACGGATTGCATCGCAAGTTGACGCCGTCAGACGAGTGACCTAGCGGCGTTTGTAGCATCCTCCCAACATCCGCCGTGGCGCTGTGCGACACAGCGCGCGGTGTCTCTCGTAATCCATTGATCCGCTGACGCTTCCAAGAGTGGTCCGGGGGCACAGCGCCTGCATTACGCGCGGGCAACCCAGCGACGAGCCCCCGCGTGACGAGCATCAGGATGGTCGACGTCCTTACCCGCACTGCGTCCCCGACACCGCCGTCGGAGGCGCTGCGACGCGGCCTGAATGTCGCCGTTGCCGGGGTGGGTGTGGTGCTAGTGGCCCCGTTGATGGCGCTCATCGCGATCGGCATCAAGCTCACCTCGCCGGGCCCGATCTTTTTCGTCCAGACGCGCGTTGGCGTCGACCGCCGCACGCCCGGAGAGCCCGCGGGGAACAGTCGCCGTCGCTTCGACGGCGGCGGGAAGCCGTTCGCGATCTACAAGTTCCGCACGATGACGACGAACGTAAATGGGTCGGACGCGAGCGACCAGGTGTGGGCGCGGCCGAACGATCCGCGCGTCACGGCGATCGGCCGGTTGTTACGACTGTATCGCCTCGACGAACTCCCGCAGCTGCTGAACGTGCTCCGCGGCGACATGGACGTGGTGGGTCCCCGTCCCGAGCAACCCGCGATCTTCGCCCGGCTGCGCCTGCAGATCGACCGCTATCAGGAGCGCCAGCGCGTGAGGCCGGGAATCACGGGGTGGGCGCAGATCAACCAGTGCTACGACACGTGCGTCGACGACGTCCGCAGCAAGCTCCAGCACGATCTGGAATACATCTCCCGCCAATCGTTCTTGGAGGATCTGAAGATCATGCTGCGCACCTTACCAGTGGTGATCGGCAAGCGCGGAGCCTGGTAGCCGCTGCAGTCAACGCTGCAACAGCGCGCGCACGCGACTGGCGAGTTGGCGGCCGATACTGAGGCACGCCGTCGCTGCGGGCGAGGGCGCATTGAGTAGGTGCAGCGAGCGCTTCCCTTCCGCGATCCGAAAGTCACCGATCAGCTGTCCGGAGCGATCAACCGCTTGCGCGCGCACCCCGCTCCCGGCCGGCACGACGTCCTCCGCGCGCACGTTCGGGACCAGGCGCTGCAGCGCGCGGACGAATGCCTGCGTGCTAACCGAACGCGTCAGTTCCGCGAGTCCTGTCCGCCAATGTCGGGCTGCCATGCGCCAAAAGCCCACGAATGACACCATCTCGGCGACGTCCCGGGCCGAGACGTCCGTTCGTGCGTAGCCCTCTCGCTTGAGCGCGAGGACCGCATTCGGTCCGGCATGCACGCGGCCGTCGATGGTGCGCGTAAAGTGAACACCGAGGAACGGGAGCTCCGGATCGGGGACCGGGTAAATCGTATGGCGCACGAGTCCCCGCCGCGCGGGGAGCAGGTCATAGTACTCGCCGCGAAACGGAATGATCATCATCCCCGGGTTCACGCCGCACGCGCGTGCCACGCGGTCGGCGTACAAACCGGCGCAGACGACGAGCAGCGATGCGCGCAGCTCGCCGCTGCTGGTGACCACGACCAGCCCCGACCCGTCCTCCCGCGCGCCGAGCACACGAGTGCTCGTGCGGATTTCCACACCCCCTGCGCGTACGCGGCGGGCCAGCGCCGTGGCGACCTGCGCAAAGTCCACGACCCCCGTCTCGGGAACCCACAGTGCGGCGAGGCCGGTGACTTCGGGCTCGAGCTCACGCAACTCCTCCCGCCCGAGCTGCCTCACGCCCGTGAGCCCGTTCGCCCGACCGCGCGCCTCCAGCTGCGCCAGCGCCGCAAGCTCCGCTGGTCGTGTGGCCACGACGAGCTTGCCGTCGCGCCGGTGCGCGATGCCTTCGTCCGCGCAGAACTGGTACAGCGCGTCCCTTCCCTCACGGCACATCCGCGCCTTGAGCGTATCGGGCTGGTAGTACAAGCCGGAATGAATGACGCCGCTGTTATGACTGCTCTGGTGGGTGGCAAGACGCTCCTCGGCCTCGAGGAGTATGACCGAGACGCGGCCGCTCTCGGTCAGCGCCAGCCCCGTCGCGAGACCGACCAGACCGCCGCCGACCACCACCACGTCGTATTGCAAGTGCATGAGTGTCACCGCGCCCGGCGCGCCATGAGGAGGTTAAGGATGCGAGCGCGCCAAACTGATGCGGTTGTGTAACACCTGACGTCGCCGGGCGCGCTTGCACCCGGCCGCGCTCCTAATTTCATACTGCCAAACCACTTGCGCCGTCGACCGGCGCGTGACCTGTGGTCCGGTTCGTGCGCTGAGCAACACATCATGGCCCACAGCTCCGCCGCTGCGCAAGGCGCCAGCCCCACGCTTCCTCAGAGCGCTGCCGACGAGCCTTTTCCACAGTCGCGCACCCTCCGCGAAGTCGCCCACGCGCTGATCCCGGGCGGCTGCCATACCTACGCGAAGGGCGACGATCAGTATCCGGAGCTCGCGCCTGGCTTTGTGGCTCGCGGACAGGGGTGCCACGTGTGGGACGTCGACGGCCACGAATACATCGAGTACGGGATGGGCCTGCGAGCGGTCACGTTGGGGCACGGCTACAGGCCCGTGGTGGATGCCGCGTATCGCGCCATGCTCAACGGCATGAATTTCACCCGGCCATCGCCGCTCGAGGTGGAGTGCGCGGAAGCGTTGCTCCATCTGATTCCCCACGCGGAGATGGTGAAGTTCGCGAAGAACGGCTCGGACGTCACGACGGCGGCGGTGAAGCTAGCCCGCGCGTTTACCGGTCGCGACATCGTCGCGATCTGTGCCGAGCATCCTTTCTTCTCTATCGACGACTGGTTCATCGCGACTACGCCGATGGCCGCTGGGATTCCCCAGGCGATCCGAGAGCTCACCGACCGGTTTCACTACAACGATCTCGCCAGCGTCCAGGCCGTGTTCGACCGGCATCCCGGCCGCGTTGCGTGTCTAGTCATGGAAGCAGCGACGACGGAGGAGCCCAAGCACGACTTCCTCCGGCGCGTGCACGAGCTGTGCGCCGCGCACGGCGCACTTTTCATTCTCGACGAAATGATCACGGGATTCCGCTTCCACCTTGGCGGCGCTCAGCAACTCTACGGGCTCACTCCCGATCTCTCGACGTTCGGGAAGGCGATGGCGAACGGTTTCGCACTGGCCGCGCTGGCGGGTCGACGGGACGTCATGGAGTGTGGCGGCCTGCGCCATGCCGACGAACGCGTGTTCCTACTCTCCACGACGCACGGGGCCGAGACGTCAGCCCTGGCCGCGGCGTTGGCCACGATGCGAGTCTATCGAGACGAAGGTGTGGTGGAGTTTCTGTATCGGCAGGGGACGCGGTTGCGGGCGGGCGTGCGTGCGGCCGCCGACGCCAATGGCGTCGCAGACCACGTCGGCCTGGTGGGCAATCCCACGAACCTCCTCTACGTCACGCTCGACCGCGATGGGAAACCGTCGCAGCACTTCCGAACGCTATTCCTTCAAGAGCTCATCCGTGGCGGGGTGCTCGCTCCGTCGTTCGTCGTCAGCTATGCGCATCAGGACCAGGACATCGACCGGACCGTGGACGCGGTGGCGGACGCCCTCGCCGTCTATCGCCGGGCGCTGGACGATGGCGTGGAGCGCTACCTCGTCGGCCGTCCGGTCAAACCTGTCTTCCGGCGCTTCAACTGATGACCACGGTGATCGAGACCCTGGTCCGCGCCGCCGGGCCCGAGCCCGGCGAGCCGCCCCGCGGCGGGTGTCGCTGCTGCGGCGCGCCGCTGCGGCACACCTTCGTCGATCTCGGGATGTCGCCGCTGTGCGAGTCCTATCTGCGGGCCGACCAGCTGAACGACATGGAGCCGTTCTATCCCCTGCACGTCTACGTGTGCGATCGGTGTTTCCTCGTGCAGCTGCAGGAATACGTGCGGCCGGAAGCCATCTTCACCGAATACGCCTACTTCTCGTCGTACTCACAGAGCTGGCTCGACCATGCCCGTCGCTACACGGACAAGATGATCGAGGAGCTCGGTCTATCCGGCGCGAGCCGGGTCATCGAGGTCGCGAGCAACGACGGCTATCTGCTCCAGTACTTCGTGGCACGCGGCATTCCGGCGCTCGGCATCGAGCCCGCGGTGAATGTCGCCGCGACCGCGATTACCAAAGGGGTGCCGACGCTCCTCAAGTTCTTCGGGCGTGAGACCGCGCGCGAGCTGGCTGCGGAGGAGCAGCAAGCCGACCTGCTCATCGGCAACAACGTGCTCGCGCAGGTGCCCGACCTCAACGACTTCGTCGCCGGGATGAAAATCGCGCTCGCCCCACGGGGGGTGATCACGCTGGAGTTCCCCCATCTCATGCGGCTCGTGGCCGAGAATCAGTTCGACACGATCTACCACGAGCATTTCTCCTACTTCTCGCTCCTGTCGGCCACGCGAATCCTGGCCGCCCACGGGCTCATGGTCTACGACGTGGATGAGCTCGACACGCACGGCGGATCGCTGCGGGTCTACGCGTGTCACGCCGAGGATCCGCTCCGGCCGATTACCCCGCGTGTCGACACGCTGCGCGCGTACGAGATCGCCGCGGGGCTCGAGCACCTGGGCTATTACGCCGACTTTGCCGACCGAGTGCGCGAGACGAAACATAAGCTCCTCGACTTCCTCGTCGCGGCGAAGCGTGCCGGCAAGTCCATTGTGGGCTATGGGGCGCCGGGCAAGGGCAACACGTTGCTCAACTACTGCGGCATTCGCACCGACTTTCTCGACTACACGGTCGACCGCAATCCCTACAAGCACGGCAAGTTTTTGCCGGGAACGCACATCCCCATCCACCCCCCGGAGCGGATCCGCGAGACCCGGCCTGACTACGTCTTGATCCTGCCCTGGAATCTGCGGCAGGAGATCGTGACGCAGCTGGCCTACATCAAGGAATGGGGCGGCCAGTGCCTCATACCGATTCCGGAAGTCCAGGTGTGTGACTGACGCACGGCAGCTCATGAGCGAAGGAGGTCACGATGCACTCGGTATTCTTTGACGCGCGGGTCGACGACGCGGGGCGACGCGCGCAGATTTACGACGGGCAACTGTTCGTGTACTCACCGCGGCCGAGCACCGTCGCGCTGTGCGCGTTTGCGCGCGAGCTCACCGAGGCGGCGTTCGCCCCGTTCGACCCGCGCGACGCCCAGCACCACCTCCCGGTGAACGAGTACGTCGCGATCCTCGCGCGGCTCAAGCCGCAGTTCATCAATCACCCGCATTCAAAGGAACTCCTCCAGGGCGTTCTACGGGAGTTCGGCTGTGATCCGGCCGCGACGTATTTCGACGTGCCGCGCCTGCGCTCGATGGCCCACGGCGACTACCTCCGCGCGGGCCTGGCGTACCAGTTCCATCCGCACCGCGACACCTGGTTCTCGGCCCCGAGCTGCCAGATCAACTGGTGGCTCCCGATCTACGAGATCGAGCCGGAGAACGCGATGGCGTTCCACCCGCGCTATTGGAACGCGCCGGTCCGCAACTCCTCGCGCGATTACAACTACGACGTCTGGAACCGGGAAGGGCGTCAGCTCGCGGCGCAGCAGGTCAAGGAGGACACCCGCAAGCAGCCCCGCGCCGAAGAGGAGATCGAGCCGATCCCGCAGCTTCGGCTGCTATGCGACGTCGGCGGCACCATCCTGTTCTCGGCCGCGCAGATGCATTCGACCGTGGACAACACGTCGGGCCGCACGCGTTTCAGCATCGACTTCCGCACCGTGCACCGCGACGATGTGCTGGCGCGGCGCGGGGCCAACAACATCGACTCCGACTGCACGGGGACGACGCTGCGGGATTATCTACGCGGCACCGACTTCGCGCGGCTGCCCGAGGAAGTCGTGGCGCCGTTCGACACGCCCCTCGTGGCGGTCTAACCGCGGCCGGCGCGTGATCTTCACCGAGACGGTGCTCTCCGGCGCGTACGTGATCGACCTCGAGCCGCAGGCCGACGAACGTGGGTTCTTCGCGCGCATCTGGTGCGCGCGCGAATTCGCCGCGCGCGGCCTCGAGTCCCGGCTCGTCCAATCCAGTGTCTCCGTCAACACGCGCCGGGGTACCCTGCGTGGCATACACTATCAAGCGCCGCCCCACGCCGAGGTCAAGCTCGTTCGGTGCACGCGGGGAGCCGTGTTCGACGTGATCATCGACCTCCGGCCAGACTCCGCGACGTACCTGCGGCCGTTCGGCATCGAGCTGACGGCGGAGAATCGCCTAGCCCTGTATATCCCGAAAGGGTTCGCCCACGGCTTCCAGACGGTGGTGGACGACACCGAGGTGTTCTATCACATGTCGGAGGTCTACGTCGCCGCTGCCGGACGGGGCCTGCGATGGAACGATCCCACGTTCGGGGTTCCTTGGCCGATTGTGCCGCCGATCCTCCTCGCCCGGGACGCGACATATCCCGACTTCGCGCGGGACGAGCATGGCTGAGCTGACCAACAGCAATTGGAGCGAGGCTGAACGTGTGTACGACCGGCAGCGGCAGGAGCTGCTGCGATCCGTCGACCTGACCCAATACGTGGATGAC
>QHVB01000037.1 GCA_003222195.1 Gemmatimonadota bacterium
TAATCGTTGATATGCCGCGCACGCCAAGCTGTGCGGTGAGCGGCTACCTCGCGGAGCGAGGAATCGCGCTCCGCCCGCGTCAGCGGACCGGTGAAGTTCCGGCCAACACCGAGCACATCGTTACCGGGCGGTGGTGGCTCGGCAGGCGGCGGGGGTGGGGGTGGGGGTGGGGGTGGGGGTCGGGGCGGGGGCGGGGGCGGAGGTTGCGGTGGCGCCGCCGGAGGTGGGGATGGTGGATGATGATGTGCCCCACACGCCGTGGTGAACAGCAGGAGCATCACGGCGACCAGCCAGCGAGCCATGACTACCACCCCATGCCCCGCATCACTAAACCCTCCCGCTTTGCGCTTTCCACTCCTGTTTCCGCTGCTCCACGCTGCGCGCGAAGTCCTGACGGTGCTTGTTGAACGTCGCGGCGAGCTGGTCGCTAAAACCGTAGATCGCCCACGGCGCCCGCTCCTGCAGGAAGTTGAGCATCTCGCCGACTTTCTTCTCGTTGCCGGGAATCGTGGCGGTGCCGCCATAACAGTTCACGATCGCCTCATATGTCTTCCCGGTGGGAATGAAATTCACGCTGTGCTTCGTGATCTTCTTGTAGGCCCAGAGCACATCCTGCAGTCGCAGCATGTTGAAGGTGAAAAAGCGGGACCGCACCAGATATTTGTTGCCGAACCGCCAGCCCGCTTTGCCCCGGAGCAGCGAATTGTTGTACTCGTGCTCGGCCTCGACCGCCACACCGACCGGATCGCCCCATTTGGCGATGCGCTGGGCGAGCGGATGCCGTTCGGGATCGCGCCACGCGCGCCAGGCCGGAATCGCCTGCCAGACGAACAGGAGCAGAAAGACGATCCCCACCCCGATCACGACAAAGGCCGGCTGGCGAAACGAATCAGTATCCAGATAGAAGGGATAGAAGGTGCTGCGCAGCGAGCGCATTTCCTGGCTCTCGAACAGCTGCGCCTCGAGGTCCTCCGGCCAGGGGACGAGCTTCCCCTCGGCCTTGCGCGATTCGGGACCAGCGGTCCGGACGACGAGATAGTGATTGCCGATCACGAGCGCGTGATACGCGGCCGACTCCTCGCGCCTGGTCTCGACGCCGCTCTGCGTGCGCACCGTATACTGGCGGATGCCGGTATCGAGCACACGGTCGCCCGCGACCCGCGCGTAGTAACGCGGCGTGCTGGTGACATCCCGGATCGAATCGAGATCCGCCCGCGCGAGCGAGTAGGGGCCGCCCATGAAGTTCGCGATGTAGCGATGGTCGCTCGTGGCCAGCAGCACGCCGCCGCCGAGGGCGAGGGTCCAGACGATGACGCGGCGGAACGAGACCGCGCGAATGCGTTGGGTGATCCAGCTGTCCATCGGCATCCCCCTGCGGAAGTCGGGGGCACACTATAGCGAACGGGGTTCGCAGAAGCTAGCATAGCGTTATGCGTTACATCCCATACAGTTCCGTGATTGCGCTCACCTTCGTGGGAGCGTGCGCCAAGCCGGCGGACAAGCCCGTCGCTGAGGCGGTCGGGGGGGTCCCCGACTTCCACAACCCCGCCGATCCGGCGTTCAGCCAGCAGGCGCCCGACAGTTTCCGCGTCCGCTTCGCAACCACCAAGGGCGACTTCGTCATCGCCGTGCACCGCGCCTGGGCCCCCCACGGCGCCGACCGGTTCTACGGTCTGGTGCGCTCCGGTTTTTACGATGGCGTGCGGTTTTTCCGCGTGATCCCCGGCTTCATGGCACAATTTGGCATTCACGGCGATACCGCCGTGACCGTGGCCTGGCGGCAACGCGTGATTCCCGACGACCCGGTGCGGCGGTCCAATCAGCGGGGCCTGGTGACGTTCGCGACCGCCGGCCCCGGGACACGCACGACGCAGATCTTCATCAACTATCGCGACAACAGCCGCCTCGACTCAGACGGCTTTACGCCGTTCGCGGAGGTGGTGGAAGGGATGCAGGTCGTGGACGGGCTGTACGGGGGGTACGGCGAGGGCGCGCCGCAGGGGCGCGGGCCCGATCAGATGCGTATGCACATCGAGGGCGAGAAGTATCTCGCCCGGCAATTCCCGAAGCTCGACAAGATCAAGAAAGTTACGGTCGAATAAGCTGCCGTAATCTGCCCTGAGCCTCGCCGTTGGTGGAGTCGCGGTGCACCGCCTCGCGGAACGCCGCGATCGCCGCCGCTGTGTCGCCTTTCATGAGATCGATGTTGCCCCGGAACGTCGCGAGGTTCGACGACGTCGGGAACTGCTCCTCGTTGAGCCGTAGAATCGCGAACGCCTCGGTGTACTTGCCCGCCCGCGCCAATCGGAACGCCGAGATGTTCAGCGTCGGCTCGCCGAAGTCGTAGGCCGCGCGGCCGTAGTAGCGCTCGCGCAGGGCGCGATAGGCCCGGGTCGCGGAATCGACGCCCGCCGTTTGCGCCGTCTCCTGGATCAGCTGCTCGAGCGACATCGGCCGGCTGACGCCGCGGTGGCACGTGTTGCATGTGACCTCGACGTGGCTCGTCATCTGCGCGTGCTCGGGCAGCGTATCGAGCCGGCGATTGATCTCGTCGACCATACGCATCATCTGACGCGCCGTCAGCTTCGTGCGCTTCTCGTCCTTGGCGAAATCGAATTGGCCGAGCGGCATCCCTTCCTGGCCGACGTGACAGAACTGGCACCGCACGCCCAGGCCACCGGCAAAGTTTCGCATGATGCCGACGACCTGCATGACGGGCGTGCTTTTTGGAATGACTTTGACGTTGATGAGTGAGTCGGGGGGAAAGTGGCCGGGGGCCTGACCAAGAAGGGCGGCAGGGGCGGCAAGGACGGCAAGGGCGAATATGACAGGGCGTAGGTTCATGGCTTCACAAATACGCCACAATCCCACGCTCCGCTACATGAGCCCCGGCAATTCCAACGAATTCCTGACGAGCGGCTTACATCCCCTTGCTCTTGAGCCACGACAGCGATGCGTTCGCAACTTCCTTCCAACCGCTGTCCACCGTGAGCGAGTGCCCCCGATCCGGGAACACCTTGTAATCCGTCACGCTCGGCGCCTTGCGGTACAGCTTGTAGGTGGCACGCGATACCACCTCCGGCACGGTGTGGTCCTTGCCGCCGCCCGTGATCAGCAGCGGGCCACGCGTCGCCTTCGTGTTCACCTTCGCCGGCGTGTTCGGGAAGACATTGGCGAATGCCGCTTCGAACAGCGGCTTACCGGGCGCCGGAATGTGATACTTGGTATGCAGCGCGTTTGACTCCTGCTCAGAGACGGCGTTGCCGAAACCGAAGTAGAACTGTTTCGGCGTCTGCGAGACCGCCTTCGTGTAGTTGAACGGATTCCCCAGCACCGGGAACGCGCTCTTGAGCTGGGCCAGCGGGAGCGGCAGCACGCCGCGGATCTGCGCGGGGTCGAGCGCGACCGCGGCCGACGCGAGCCCCATCCCCAGCAGCTTCTGCGCGACGAGACCGCCGAACGAGTGCCCGATGACGATGGGCTTCGTGGGAAGTTTGCGGATGATCGCGGCGTAATGCTCGACGACGTCGTCGATGCCCACGTTGGCCAGGCGCTCCGGATGTGCGTTGGATTCGGCGACCGTCGCCGGCTCACCCGGCCACCGGGGGGCGGTGGCGTCGTAGCCCGCGGCGCGGAACAGCTCGACCCAGGGCTTCCAGGAATCGGCATGGAGCCACAGGCCATGGATGAAGACTACGGGGGTGCGGGCGGCGGGCACAACAGGCATGGACGTTCCTCGAGAGTGTTGTCCGCTCAACGATGGGGCCTGACAGGGGGTTCCGCGAGGCTCGGCCTCATTGACTATTGGTTGATCTATGTGCTGTACAGTTCGTCAGGAGTTTGATCGGTCTTGTTGTTTTTGGACAGGCTAAAGCCTGTGCTCGGCTAACACTGTCCTGAAGGACAGTCCAGAATGTCAGCCCATCAGCTGTTCATTCATCTCGCGTGGACGACGCTTGATCGGAAGCCGATGATCGATGCAGCGACCAGATCGTTCCTCGAGGAATTCTTCAAGAAGACCGCATCGCGGCAGGATGTCGAGATAGTCGAGTTGGCGCTGCTCAAAACGCACGTGCATATGCTCATTCGTACGCCATCACGTATCGATTTGCCTCGATTAGTGCAATTCTTCAAGGGAGGCAGCAGCTTCGCAGCAAGTCGCCTATCGGAGAACGTGTTGGGCTTGCGATGGGCGCCCGAATATTCATCGACGAGCGTCGGACCGCGACAGGTGGAAACAGTAAGGAATTATCTACGGGACCAACCGAATCATCATCCCGACGAAGCCATCTAACGTAACGCTGTCCTTTAGGACAGTGTCTGCCGAGCACACCCTTTAGGGTGTGAAAAAAAACAAAACGAAGGGCTCGCTCTTCCTTGTGGGACGACTTCGAGTGTGACGCTTTGAAATCAGTTTTCAATCCATCTCATGCCCTGCCGCATGATGGGCGGTCCGCTGAAACGCCAGAAACTCGTGAATCGCCGCCACCGCGACCGGGTCGTTGCTCCTGATGCGCACTTCCCCTCCCCGCGACCGATCGACGGGCTCGTAGCTGATCGCAGCGCGCCGCGCGCGCATCACCGCCGTGCCGGGCACGGTCTGCGCGTGCACCGCGAACGGCTTGGTGAAGTCGCCGGCGCGGAACGCGGCCGCGATGTCGTGCATGTGCGCGCGAATCGTCGCGATCGCCGCCGTGTCGGACGCATCGTCGCGATCCAGGATCACGCGGCCGCCGTCGGGCAGATCCTCGAAGACGTGCGCGGACGTGTACTGATCGACGCCCATGACGTGCGCGCCGCGCGACTGCGTCGCCGCGAACTCCGAGTCCGATCGCTTGCAGCCTACGATTCCGAGCGCGGCGACGAGACCGATGATTCCGACCGATAGCCGAGTCTGATCCATACCACACACAGGGACGCGTTGAGGGCGAGGCCGAGCGCCGGTCGCACAAAGGCGAGCGCGGTCGCGAGGATGTACACCGACACACCTATGTAATAGGTGCGCCGCACGTTGGCGACCGTTGCGGCGTTCACGTCGGCGCGCAGCAGGTCGCCCCGCACAATCGTCGCAAACAGCAGGTTCCAGACGAGCGCGTTCGCGACGAACGACCCGCAGTAGAACGCGACCGCCGCTTTCGCATCGGGCGTCGCGAGATTGGCAGCCAACACCGCCGTCGGGAACGGGATGAAGGTCACCGTGAGCAGCAGGAAGCCGTTGGCGAAGAGAAACGGATAATTCACGCGCCGCACCATGCGCAGCAGCTCGTGGTGATTCACCCACATAATCAGGATGACCACGAAGCTCATCAGGAACGCGATGTAGGAGGGCCACAGGGCGAGGAGCCCGGCCCACAGGCCGCCGTCCCCGTGCGGCACCCGGATCTCGAGAATCAGGAGCGTAATCGCGATCGCGAAGACGCCGTCGCTGAACGCCTCGACCCGGCCGGGACTCTCAGTCATACTCACAAAGATGCTTTTGCCGAGTAGATTATCGCCATGCGTCGCACAGGTCGTGCTCTCCAATTCGCGCTGATCGCCGGCGGGCTTGCCGCGTGCGGCAGCAGCTCCACCGGCCTCCCCGCCGGGTTCGAGTGTTTGGGCCAAGCGCTCCCCACAACCGCGCCCGCTCTGGTCAATGTGACCGGGATGGTGACTTCCGATGTGCTTTCACCGAAACCCGTAGCTCACGCGTTCGTGTATGGATTCCGCACCGGGGACACGACGCACCTGGCAGGCGATACGACCAATACCCCCGGCCAGTACAGCGTCGCGATCTCGACAGGTGGGACGCCGGTGATCGGCTACCTCGCGGTCTCGGACAGCGGTCACCACATCGACACGTACGCCTATCCGGCTGTTCCGCTTGCCGCCGACGTGACAGAGAACGTTCTCATGGTCTCAAGCTCGGAATTCTCATTCCTCGCGGCGGCGGCCGGCATCAACCCCGTCGCAGGTGACGGATTCATCGGCGCCGTCGTGAGGAATTGTCAGGGCACGCCCATCGCGGGCGCGACGGTGACGAGCATGCCAACGGGTACCGTCCGCTACAACGCGGGCGGCGCGCCGAGCTCATCGGCTACCGCCACGGCGGCGGACGGCGTGGCCTATATCGCGAACGTCGCGCCGGGCAACGTGACGGTACAGGCGACGGCGAGTGGGCAAACGCTCCGACAGCACACGGTCAACGCGCGCGCCAACGCGATCACGCTGACGGAAATACAACCCTAGAAACTCACACCCTAAAGGGTGTGCTCGGCAGGCGTTGTCCTTAAGGACAATGTTGGCCGAGCACAGGCTTTAGCCTGTCCAATCAGGCACGATCCGCCATCACAATTATTTCCGGGCACCCATCCACTACGGGCCCGCGCGCAAAGTCCCCAAACATCTCGCGCACGTGAAAGCCGGCCCGCGCAAGCAGGTGCCGCAGCTCGGCGGTCAGATACCACCGCATCTCGAAGGCCTGCACGTAGCGTTTGCCGTCCACGTAGTAGATCAGCTCCGATTCGCTCACCTGATCAAGCCAGCGCACCCGCGCGATGCGGTAGGCGCGTCGCAACGTGCGCCCGTCCGGTAAGCGCCGCTCAGGCGTGTCCTCGAGCTCCACCCCGCCCCCGCCGACCAGGCGGTCGAAACGCGGATTGAACACGTCAAAGATGAGACGCCCCTGCGGCGCGAGATGGCGAGCGACATTTTCGAGAAATCGCAGCTGATCGTCGATCGTAGTGAGATGCTGCAGCACGCGGAACGGGGCGATGATCAACGAAAACTTCGTGCCGAGTTTGAAGTCGCGCATGTCGTGGGACTCGACGCGTGCCCGCGCTCGGACGTCAGCAGGTTCAGCCGCGAGTTTCGCGCGGCAGCGCGCGAGCATCTGGCGCGAGCTGTCGATGCCGACGATCGAGGAGCCGGTACGGGCGATCGGCAGCAGAATCCGCCCGGTGCCGCACCCCACTTCCAGCACGCCGCCCTTCGCCGCTATCGCCTCGGCTACATAGAAATCGACGTCCTTCCGCTCCTGGTACAGCGGGACGCTGTCGTACAACAGGCCGAAATCGGGGATGTGATCGTAAACAGAGGTCACTGCTTGATCTTCACCGTCAACACGCGGCCCTCGCGCGCGACCTCGGCCTTCGCCGCGCGCAGCGACACGAGCGGCGACTCGATCTGGACATCGCCCTGGGCTCCTGTCGTGACTTTGACGCTCGAATCGGCGCCCACCACCGCCCTGAGCACCTGCGCAGTGCGATCCTGCACGACCGGCGTGTTGAACGTCGCCTCCAACGCGTCACCCGCGCAGGCTCGGAGCCAGCGCGTGTGCAGCAGCACCCCGGGCTCGACCTGCAGCAGATTTTGCGGATCGATCCCGCACAGGCCGAGGTAGCGGCCTTCGACCGTGACGACCAGCTGGACGCCTGGCGCGTTGAGGACGCTGTCGACCTGCGCGCGCCGGTACGCGCGCAGCCGGCCGACACCGGAATCGGCCGCAGTGCGGAGCTTCGCGACCCCGAATGTCGATTCGGCCTGCCGGCGCAGCGCACGCTCCTCGGCGCGATAGCCGGATGCGTCGGCCAACGCATCCTGGACCGTCAGGTTCTCATCGATCAGGCGAGTTTTCCACGCCGGCCCTTCGAGCGCATCGAGCAACAGCCCAAGCGCGGGGCCGGTCGCGTAGTAGCGCAGGCGTATCGACCGTGTCGCATCTTCGGTAAGCTTGCGGAGACCGAGCAGCTTGCCGTTCTGCAGCCGCGTGGCGCCGGCGCGATCGGGGAAGCCGCGCTGCCGCGTGGCGAGCTGCACGGCGCGCACCAGCGTGTACTCCGCCAGCCCTTCATTTAACTCGACGAGCTGCTCGAACTGAGCGAGTTCCGCGCCGAGCGCGCGCTGCCGCGTTTCCCGGACCGCGAGGAACTGGCGGGCGAGGGTCCTTTTCTGCGCCTTCGACGTCGCGCGTTCCGTCGCCTCGAGGATCCGCCCTTCCAACGCCATGCCCGCTTCGTTCTGCGGATCGAACACGGGATAGCTCGTGACCAGAAATGAGTTCTCGCCCTGGCCGAAGCGCCTGCCCTCTTTCTTCGACGCCGCTGCAAAGACGTGAAATGCCTCGTGCGTCGTGAGGCCGACGAGTGCGGCAATGGTTGTGGAGTCGCTCACCACGACCTGCGCCGTGGGTTGGCCGGCGAGCTGCGTTCCGGTGCTGGCGGCGCCGCGGTCGGCCGCCGACCGCCAACCGCTGCCGGCAAGACCGTCGATGGGGAGAAACCCTTGCGGCAACTCGCCACGCCAGCCGAGCAGCAGCGTGCCCTGTCCGGCGACGACGTAGAGCACCGGAATCGTATCGGGGCGGAAGCCGGGCCAGATGGAGTCGCCCTGCGCACGGCCGAGGCGCACGACCCAGTCGTGCGCCGTGGCGATTTGCCGCGTGCGGTCTTGAGGAGGCCCTTGAGCGATCACGGCAAGGCAAAACGCAACTGGCAGCACGAGGTTCTCCTCCCCCGAAGAAAGCCCATATGACCCGCGCCATTCGCGGGGTGGTTCATATGATGCGCCCGCGCCCTCGCTTTGGTCCAGGAGGGCCGCATGTTTTATACGACCCGCAGTATCCTGCTATTCGCGATTCTCGGCCTCGGTGCGTGCGAGCCGAACGGACCGACAGCCGCGCCGCCCGACGCGGGGATTGCCACACCGGAGTTCTTGATCGTTCCGGCCTCGCTCGGCACGCCGCTGCGCACGCTGAGCGGCGCGCAGCGCCGCCAATTCGAGATGGGCCGCGTCGTCTTTTCAACAGTATTCACGCCGCAAACCGGGCTCGGCCCGTTGTTCAACTCGGTCGGCTGCGCAAACTGCCACGAGCAGCCGGTTGTCGGGGGCAGCGGCAACAACGACCCGGCGGAAGGCGGCGAGGACGTCGAGGTTCACGCCACGGCATTTCACGCCGGAGCGCGCTGCGACGATCTTGCGGCGGTCGGCGGCCCGGTGATTCAAAAGCAGGTCACGCCCGCCCTCAGCGACGCCCTGCACATCACGTCGGAGCCGATCCCCGCGGCGGCCACTGATTCCGGCCATCGCACCACGCCCGATCTCTTCGGGTTTGGACTGCTCGACGCGGTCCCGGACGCCGAGATTCTCGCGCGCGCCGACCCGTTCGACCGCAACGGCGACGGCATCTCGGGCCGCCCCAACCGGACGGCTGACGGCCGCCTCGGGCGGTTCGGTCGCAAGGCGCAGGCCGCAACCCTGCGCGAGTTCAATAGGGACGCGTTCGTCATGGAGATGGGCATCACCAATCCCGGCAATCAGACGGAACAGACCGTCGGCGGGATGCCGCTCCCGGCCGGCGTCGATCCGTTGCCTGAGCCGGAGATCAGCGCAGAGCAATTCAACGCGGCGGATGCGTTTGTCCGCTTCCTCGCCCCGCCGCCGCGCGCGCCGGCGGGTCTCGCCGGTCTGCTGGGGTCGGCGGTATTCCGCAGAATCGGGTGTGCCGCTTGCCACGTGCCGGTGCTCTTCACCGGCTTCAATCGCAATCCCGCGCTCCGCTTCCAGGTCGTGCCGGCGTTCACCGATCTGCTGCTGCACGACATGGGGCCGGATCTCGCCGACATCTGTCTGGGTCAGGCGCTGCCGTCAGAGTTCCGGACCGAGCCGCTCATGGGGCTGCGCTTCGCGACCGCGTTCCTGCATGACGGCCGCGCCGCGACGATCCGCCAGGCCATCGAGCTCCACGCCGGGGAGGCGCTCGGCGCCCGCAATCGCTTCTTGCGGCTGAGCGACTTCGAGCGCGCCGTACTGATGAGATTCTTGCGGAGCCTTTAAGGCGACTTCCGCACGAAGATGAGGGTCGCGACGGGCTTCACGCGCCCGTGGATCACGAAGTGCCGATCGTTCGCGCGCGTCGTGGGCTTCTTCGGATTGGTGTCGCGATCCGGCGCTTGGTAGGTCTTGCCGTCGTCGCCCCCCGAATCGTAGGCGGGGAGCGTCAGCGTGCGGCGGGCGACCCAACCGCCGTTCTCGGCGAGGTTCACATTGGTCGCGCCGGTGAACCAATCGGGGCTCGGCTGGATCATGTTGACGACGTCGACGAGGGGATGCGTGTGATCGACGCGCACCGTGGCCACCATGGAATCCTTGAAGTTCTTGAGGCCGCCCGATTCGAACAGCGCGAGCGCGTTGCCCTGATCGATCGCGGTTCTGATCTCGGTGTCGAGCGGCGAGTGCTTCCCTTCTTCGGACAGGCGCTCGAGACCGGGGGTCGGCCGCCGGCCGACAGCGAAGATCGAGTACTTCGCATTGTGCGACGCGCCAATCATCCCCGAGAAACGCGCGCCCGACGGATACTCGAATGGATGGGTCGTCTTCGTCCACGTGCTCTTCACGATGACAGTGTACTCGGCCGGGCCGGCTGGGACGGCGCGCGCCGCCGCGGGTGGCGCAGCCGGCGGTGCGGACTTCGATCCTTTACCACAGGCCGCCGCGAAGAGCGCGGCGCCGGCAATCGCGAATAGGGCGCGCATGACGGTTCTCCTACGCAACGAGATGGACGCCACACTCCGAGCACGAATCACCGTGGATGAATGTGGCACCGCAACGGGGACACCACAAACCCTGTCCATTTTGAGACGGGGGCCGCTGCGCGAGCGAGGCGCGCAACTCTTTCACGTTCACCCCCTCGAGAAACCGGTGTTCCACTTCCCGGCCATTCGTCGCGTCATACACGAAGGGGCGCATCCAACCGACAAAAGCATCCTCGGGGAGTAGCGTGTTGCCGACGACCGCGGGTGCCACGTCGCGCAATGCTTCCTCCAGCAATGCCTCGGCGGCCCGCGGCGCGGCAAATGGCGACAGAAAGGGAAACGCCCAGCCCCAGCGCTTGCCGAGCTTGCGCCCGCCGAAGAGGAGAGCCGTGAATATCGTCAGACAGAGGAGCACGACCGCGCCGAGCGCCGCGAAAAACCCGATCGCCCCAAAGCGCTGGAGGGCGAGCGGGACGCCGAGCACCAGCGCCACTAGCTCCACGACGCCGAGGACGCGCAGGTCGAACAACGGCGTATAGAGCTCGCGCCCGTCGAGGCGGGCTCGCAAATCGGTCACACTCGTCTTCTGGTACGATTGTCGCGGGGCAAGCACGATCGTCGTCACGATCGGCGACCACCACGACAGCAGCCGCAGCCGCTCCGCCGGCTCTGGCCGCTCGACCGTCCAGAGCCCAAACAGCACGCGCCGCAGCACGACCGATCCGGCCGGCACACGGCGCATGCCTTCGATCAACGTCAACAGCGCGAGAATCGCAATCGTCACTGCGGCTGCATCTCGTTCCTTCGGCCGGTGAGCTTCCCCCACATCCGCCTGATGGCGGCGACGGCCGCCGCGATTCCCGCGACGATCAGCTTCCAGAACTTGACGAGCAGCCCCGACTTCGCGAGCGCGACGCCCGCGCCGCCCGCGACGAGCGCGGTGAGCCCATAGGCAGCGACCTTATCGCCCGGGCGCCACTCGGCGTATTTCTGGCCCGGCTGATAGGTGAAGCCCGAGATCATGCCGTTGAACGTCGGCACGAGCGCGTCGAGCTGGGTGGGCGTCGTGACGAGGTCGGCATGCATGACGCCGCCCCGGCCCAGCAACCGGACGGAGTGATTGACGGTGCGGCCGCCGGTGTTGTCGTGAGCAGTGATCGCCCACGTCAGGTTGTTCGTCGTGCGATCGTAAAACGGCTTCGTTGCCCAGCCTTCGACCGACAGCGTGCCCCAGCCGCGGCTCTTGCGTTCCCGGTTCGCCGCTTCCGTGCCGCGTTGGACCGTCTCGAGGATCGCGTCGGCATCGAGCTTGGAGCCCTCGTCGTCGCGCACGTAGCCACTCTTGTCGTAGGAGAACAGCACGAACCACGGGTCCGCGGTCTGGTCCCCCTGGCACATCACGACGCCGCGCTCGTTGCCGCTGGCGATGTTTTCGGTCAGCTGCAAAAACATCTTGACGCCGTCCACGCCGGTGAAGAGACAGCCCGCGGGGACGCTGATGGTGGCTTCCGAACCGAGGGCGCCCCGTGTCGGCCCTTTGGCCCAAGGGATCTTGTCGGCTTGAGCGGCCGCGACTGCGGGCATCACACTCAGGCATACGGCGAGACGGCACAATATCGAGCGCGCGAGCATGCGACCTCCAGCAAATGAGTGCGCGGAGCGAACGGTGGGGGCGCGAAAGCGCTACAACATTGTGAACGCGTTAAAAAATGCAACTAGGGAGCGCCAAACGTCACAATTCCTTTGGGTTGGACGCTACAATCGCGGAGAGTTTCCGTCGGTTCGGTACACAGCTTTAATCGGATAGCCGTCGAGCAGCGCAGGCTCGAATCGCTTCCCCTGCCAATCCCGAACGATGGCGTCATCGAGGTCTTTCATGCCGGAGGTCTGGTTGAGCCTGACGTTGAGGGGCTCTCCGTATTCGGAAACAAGCACCTCGACTTGCAACACTATGCGTCCGCGCCACGGCGGGGATTCGCCAAGGTGTGGCAGTACCACCATGACGGGCGAGGGCCCGCGGACGACGGGTGGGGGCACGGGTGGACAGTACACGGAGCGCTCAAGTGTCAGCGCACGTGATGCCCCTTTGACAATCCGCATTCGGATCCCCCAGAGGTCGGGCTTCTGTGGTCTCACGAACCGCGCGAGGGCCACCGCGGCGATGGCATCCGCGCCCAGGACGGCCCGGACTCGTGGAATCGAGTCGGAGTCGCTGAAGAAGACACTGAAGATCATGGTGTCGGAGGGCTCGTTGAGCACCGCAACCTGCCCCAAGGCTGCCGCGGAATCGATGAGCGTACTTGCTGACGGGATGTGTTTGGGGTTCCCCGTCTCCCGGCAGTCCCTCCGTTGGCCGATCAGAGAGCCGGGAATAACGAGAGATGTGATGAGCGCGATCGTAACGGCGAGCCTGCGCATGCGGACCTCGTACACCCCGGTTGCAAATTGGTGCGCGCAGCTCCGAGTTCACTTGGCAACCGGCAAATCGTTCAGCATGTAGCGCGTGATGCGCCAGTCGCCGGCTTCGCGACGCCAAATGGTCATGAAGCGACCCCGGCCCTGAATCGGCGCGCCCCCCTTCTTCGGCATCTGGATCTCCTCGTACGTCCCGATGTCGATCGCGTGATCGCCGCTGACGATCAAGTCCTGATGATCGAGCTTGAGGAGCGGGACATCGTAGGTCGCCATCTCGTCGGCAAACAGCTTTCGGGTTGCTTCGGGTCCGACGATGTCGGGCACTCCCGAGATCGAGATCCGGATGTCGTTCGACACGCGCCCCAGCGCGGCCGCCGTGTCACCTTGAATCCAGGCCTGGATGTATTGCTGGGAGGCAGCGAGGACAGCGGTACTGTCGGCGGCAGCACCGGCGGAACCGCGGCTGTCGCACGCGAGCAGGGGTAACGCAGCGGCAAGCGCGACGAACTGTGAGGTTTTGGTCATGGCGTGAAGATGGTGGTAACCGGTCGACATTGTCGACATTGCAGTACTCGGGAGACGTGATAGAATCCAACCAAGCATGACGCGTTTCATTCCGTGGCTCGTTGCCGCTGCCATCGCTCGTGTCTCGCCCGCCGCAGCCCAGGCTCCTCGCGACTACACGGCCGCCGACGTGCGGTTCATGTCGGGCATGATCTACCATCACGCGCAAGCGGTGCTGATCGCAGGGTGGGCACCGTCCCACGACGCCGGCCCGTCGCTGCGCACGCTGTGCGACCGCATCGTCGCCAGCCAGAAAGACGAGATCGCGCTCCTCTCGCGCTGGCTCGCCGATCGTCACGAAGCGGTGCCGCACACCGATCCCGAGCACATGATGATGCCGGAGATGGATTCGACGCACATGATGCCGGGCATGCTCTCGGCCGAGCAGCTCGCGCAGCTGGATCGAGCGCAGGGCGCGGCGTTCGATCGGTTGTTCCTGAGCCTCATGATCCAGCATCACCAGGGGGCGATCACGATGGTGAATCAACTCTTCGCCGCGGGAGCCGGCGAGGAGGAACCGGTCTACAAGATGGCGAGCAGCGTGTTCGCCGATCAGACGACCGAAATCGAGCGGATGCAGCGAATGCTCGCCGCGGATTTGTTCGCACCACCCTCACCCAAATAGGATTGGCAATGAAATCGTTTCGCGTGCTGCTCTACGTTGCCGTTGTCGTGTCGCTTGGCGCCTGCGCCTCGGGCGGAGGAAACAACTCGACCGTCGCTCCTATACCGGATCCGCGCGTCGGCCTCAAGCCGGGATTGAAAGACGCCGGCAAGGCCGCGTGGAATCTGAAGCTGATCAATAACACACCGCCGTCCGAGAAGTTCGTCGGCTCGACGAACTCCGATCTGTCGTTCTACAAGAACTACGTAATCCAGGGCAACTACAATGGCTTCGAGGTGTGGGACATCACGCGGCCGTCGAGCCCCGCGCTTAAGGTCGGGTATTACTGCCCGGCCTCGCAGAGCGACGTGTCGGTGTTCCGGAACCTGCTGTTCGTGTCGGGCGAAGGACAGGGCGGGCGGCTCGATTGCACCAGCGCGGGCGTGCACGACTCGGTGTCCCATGACCGGCTGCGCGGGATCCGCATCTTCGACCTCAGCGACGTCGCCAATCCGAAATACATCGCGAACGTGCAGACCTGTCGCGGCTCGCACACGCACACCGTCGTGATCGATCCCAACGATTCGGCCAACGTCTACGTCTACATCTCGGGCTCAGCGCCGGTGCGCTCGCCCACCGAGCTGCCCGGCTGCGTGCGGCAGTCGCCCGACTCGAACCCGAACAGCTCGCTGTTCCGGATCGAAGTCATCAAGGTGCCGCTCGCCGCGCCGCAGCAGGCCGCGGTGGTGAGCTCGGCGCGGATCTTCGACTCGCTCACGGCGCCGCCGACGCACGCCGAGATGCCGCAGGACGTGGCGGAAGCGGCGCGCGTGGCGGACTCGGCGCGTACCCACGGCGGCTTCACCGCCAAGGCGTTCGGCATGGAACACGTGCTCTGGCCCGGGCTCGTCAACCCGCTGCTCGACAGCGTTGCCCGGAGCAACGGCCGCACAGCGGCCACTGCAGCCGACAGCGCGGCGTTGCGCACCAATATCCAGACCATCGTCGACCGCATGTTCGGCGTGAATCAGCCGCGCACCGGCCCAGCCCCGGGACCGAATCAATGCCACGACATCACGGTGTATCCCGCGATCGGCCTCGCGGGGGGCGCGTGCGGCGGGTACGGCATGCTCCTCGACATCAGCGACGCGGCGCATCCGCGGCGCATCGGCGCGGTGGCCGACTCGAACTTCTCCTACTGGCACTCGGCGACGTTCAACAACGACGGCACCAAACTGCTGTTCTCCGACGAGTGGGGTGGCGGTGGGCAGCCGAAGTGCCGCGACTACGACAAGCCGCAGTGGGGTGCCGACGCGATCTTCACCGTCTCGGATCGCCGCATGACTTTCCAGAGCTATTACAAGATGCTGGCGCCGCAGACCGCGAATGAGAACTGCGTCGCGCACAACGGCTCGCTGATTCCAGTCCCCGGGCGCGACATCATGGTGCAGGCCTGGTATCAGGGCGGGATCTCCGTCTTCGATTGGACCGACGCAGCGCATCCGAAGGAAATCGCGTTCTTCGACCGCGGGCCGGTGGACGGGACGAAGCCGGTAGGCGGCGGCTCCTGGTCGGCGTACTGGTACAACGGCTACATCTACAGCTCCGAGATCGCGCGCGGGCTCGACGTGTTCGAGCTGCAGCCGAGCGGTTTGCTCTCGCGCAACGAGATCGAGGCCGCCAAGCTGGTGCACTTCGACTACTTCAACACGCAGGACCAGCCGAAGATCACGTGGCCTGCCACGTTCGTCCTCGCCCGCGCGTATGTCGATCAGCTCGAGCGGTCGAACGGGTTGTCGGTCGAGCGGGTGAAGCTGGTGCGGCAGGAGCTTGCGCGCGCCGAGAAGAGTCAGGGCCAGGCGCGGCGCGATGCGCTCTCGCAGCTGGCGAGCTCGCTCGGGCAGGATGCCGCGAGCTCGAGTGATCAGGCGAAGGTGCGGAAGCTCACTGGCGTCCTGACAGAGCTGGCCAACACGGCGGCGACGGGCGCGCAGTAAGCAGCGGTTGTGGATGCTGCGAATACAAAGGCCGCGGATCGCTCCGCGGCCTTTTGATTCACATCGCCCCGGGCCGATCGGCGTTGTTGATGTCGCGGATGATTTTCCAGGACCCGCCCTCCTGCCGCTCCCACACCGTCAGGTACTTGCCGGTATCGACGATGTCGGCCCCGGTACCCGTCTTGGGATGGAGCGTCCAGCTGTAGGTGCCCCGCTCGATCGCGTAATCGCTGCTGAGGATGACGTCTTTGGTATCGAGTCGTGCGTCCACGAGACTGAATTGCGCCAGGAAGCTGGTGAAACCCTGACTGATGCCGGCGCGGCCTTCCCAGGCGGGCATGTTGGGCGGCATGAGGACCGCGTCGTCGGTGTAGTTCGCGCTGAGTGTGGCGGGGTCCGCACGTTTAAAGGCCTCGATGAAGCGCGCGTTCGCGGCGGTGATGGCCTGGTGGACCGCCGCAGAGTCCGGGTCCAACCCGGTGGCTTGTACGGTGGCAACGCGCCAGGAGCCTCGGTCCCTGACCCACACTTCCAGGATCGAACCGTTCTCGATCTGATAGCGATGGAGGAATGCGGTCCCCACCGCTTGGAATTGCTCGTGTTGAACCGGAGGCGCCGTCGTCGGCTTCTGCTGCTTGATCTGGGCCGAGCGCTGCGCTTTGGTCATCGTGCCCCACGGGAAGACGACGATGAAATTGTCCATCGTCAGCTTGTCCCAGGTCGCCGCGTCGGCTTGCGCGACGGCGAGGTTGCGGGCCTGCGCGGCAGCGCGAAGGTCCGCGGGAGCCTGGGCGCTGCCGGCGCGCGAAACGATGAGGACCAGGACTGCAGCGGCGAGCAATGGCGAGCGCGTGGTCATGACGGCCTTCGGGTGTGAGAGCGTTAGAACTAGCGCCCTTTTGATCGATACAACAGATGAGGAACGCCTTCGTGGTCCACGTCGCGCTCGTAGACCAGGCCTGTCTTCACTAGCACCCGCTGGGAGCCGAGGTTGTCGTGCCGCGTGATGGCGACGATCGAGGAACGTTTCAGCTCGTCACGGCCGAGGCGCAGCAGCTCCTTGGCGACTTCGGTCGCGAGTCCCCTGCCCCAGTATTGCGGGTGCAGCCCATATCCCAGCTCCACTTCGTCCGTGCCGTCGACGTCGAGATGGCGCAACACGCAGCGCCCAGCCACGTGCCCGTCGGAATCACGCAGAATCCAGAGTCCGAAGCCGTGGTCGTCCCAATGCTCGAGGTTCTTCGCCATGTAGACGCGCGTCTCTGTTTCACTGCGGGGACCGCCGAGCAGCGCCATGTATTTCGCATCGCTGTCCATGGCACGGATGTCGTCGAAATGCGCCGCGGTGAGGCGCTCGGCGCGGAGGCGGGCGGTGGTAAACGAATCAAGCGAGGCCACGGGTCACGTTCGCAGCTGCGGCAGCCAGCGGCCCACCCGATTGCGGAGGGCGAGGGTGAGCTGGGACATGACGGTGAAGGTGCTCACGTGACGAGCGCGACTCAAGACTCGGTGCCCGACCTGATACTGCGTGCGGTTGGTCACGCGCTCAACGTGCATGCATCAAGAATTCTCCGCTGCGCACGATCGCGCCCGCAACAGCTTAACAACATGTGACCCCGCACGTCCCAAACCGACAGCTGAAACGCGTCCCTAGCGCCCGTGACTTCTTGGAGGATAAGCCATGCATACCGTACGCTCATCGCTACTCGCGCTCGGAACCGCCGTCGCCCTTGCCCTGGGCGTCACGGCCTGTAACAACGACAGCACTACACCCGCCACGCCCATCATGTCCCAAGTCCAAGCCGAAAGTCTCGCGAACACCGTGCTCGGCGACGTCGCCGGAGAGATCGCGACGGCGACGATGGACGGCTCGAACGGCGCCGTGGCGTCGGCGCCCGTCAATGCGTCCGCGCCCGCGGGCTCGAGCGCGGCAACGCAGTGCATCCCGGCGAAGAGTCCCACGCCGGTCACGGACGCGGACAACGACGGCGTCCCGGACTCGGTGCGGTTCGACTACGCGGGATGTGTCATTTCCCGTCCCCTGTCCGTCGACTCCCTCTCAGGCACCATCGACCTCATCGACCCCACCGCGGCGACGGCCGATCACGCGGTCAAGCGGGTGTTCACGGACTTCAAGCGTATCACGGTGAACCTGGTGTCGGGCGCGAAGTCATCCGTGACGGACAACGGCGTGCGCCAGGCGTCGCATGACGGCACGACGCTGCGCAGCAGCGAGACCAACTTCCGCACCGATTACGTGTACGCGAACGGCTACAGCGCGGAGCACGTGCGCACCTGGGAGTCCATCTTCACGGCCGACGTTGCGGGCTCGATCATGCCGAACGCCCTCCTGCCGAGTGGCACCTGGTCGGTGAACGGCACCTCATCGTGGACGCGGGGGCAGAACTCCTACTCACTCACGGTGACGACGAACCCGGCGCTCCACTACAATGCGAGCTGCACCAACGCGCCGCGCTTCGATGCGGGCAAGATCACGGCCGTCGTGGTGCGGAACAGCAAGACCATGACGGTGACGATCGAGTTCACGGCCTGCGGCGTGTACACCGTCACGCGCTCGTAAGACTGGACGTGGATACGCAAAGGCCGCGGAGTTCTCCGCGGCCTTTGTGTATTCCTACCTTCACTCGATCCTGTAATCTACCGGCACTCTGATCAGAACGCGCACCGCGCGTCCCTTGACGCGCGCCGGCCGAAACACGGCGTGCAGGACGTAGTCGCGGGCGGACTGGTCGAACGCGGTATTGGGTCGCGCGATAACCTTCAGCGAGGCGGGTTCCGCGCGGCCGAGGGTGTCGATGACGGCCTGCACCGTCACGCGTCCTTGCAGCCCGGCATGCTGCAGCGCGGGCGGGTACTCGAGCGGCGGCGCAGACACAATCTCCGCGCGTTCATCGACGGTGGCCTCCGCGTGGACCTGATCGGCGGCCCCCCCATCCCCGTTCCCGCCAGGCGGACACGCCGCATCAACCTGCGCCATATGCCGCTCGAGTCCACGGGCGTTGAACCGGATGAGCTGTGTCGATTTCCCGGACGGACGGATCTCGAGCCGCAGGTCCGGGTGGAACGCGAGCTGCCGTAACAGCGCTCGTGGCTCAGGCGCGAACGCCGACGTCGAATCGGTCGAGCGACTCCACCGGCTCTCCGCCGGGGCTTCGCTGCCCCACTGCATGCGCACCGGCGTCGTGACGTTGTCGTCCGACTCCAGGACCGTTCCCGTCGCCACGAATACGTCGAGTTCCCTGTCCTGGCAGCGCACGAGGAGGACGGGGCGCACCTCGAAGGCGGCCGCGCGCGCCGCCCGCGCCGCCCGCACGGTGTTGAGCGCGGGAAGCTCCAATGTCAGCGATGGTCGGTTGGTCAGCTCGGTGACTTCCCACGGGTCGGTCGTCGCCGGACGTGTCACACCTTGCGCGTAGGCGGATGATGCGAGGAGCAGTGCGGCGATGGAGATTCGCGGTGTGCGCATGACGGTGCCCCCTGTCGGCTAGGGCGACCGGTTCGTCTAGATCATAAAATATCGCCTCAGATCGCGAGTCGTGCTGGTGAGCTTCGACACAGCGCTGGTGTGCCTCGTGGAACGCCGTTTGAACTCATGGCAAATGCAAAGGCCGCGGATTCCTCCGCGGCCTTCTAGCGTGACGAAATCATCACGCAGAGCACTCACAACGCACCGTCATTGTACGCTCGGCCATGGTGCCGAGTCAAGCCGGCGTGCGGGCGGGCTGCTCGGCGTTCCAGCGCGCGGATGACCGCCGCAAATACGGCGTAGGCGATGAGCGCCGTCGCGGCGGCCGCCTTATCGCTGGCCGGCGGAGGACCGAAGAACACGTAGGCCTGGATGCCAAGCATGACGACGCCGAACACGAGCATCGCCGTGCGACGCGCCGTCTGCCGGAGGTAGAGCCACATCGCTCCGAACAGCAGCAGCGCCTCCAGACCAAGCGCCACGGCCGGCAGGTTCCACAAGCCGAGCCCCACCTTGGCCGTGTTGTCGTAGAGCGGGAGATCGGGCTGGTGCACAAGAAAGTCGAGTACCCAATGCGAAAAGACGGCGAGGCCCACG
Organism: Gemmatimonadota bacterium; assembly: GCA_003222195.1. Taxonomy (GTDB): domain Bacteria; phylum Gemmatimonadota; class Gemmatimonadetes; order Gemmatimonadales; family GWC2-71-9; genus 20CM-2-65-7. The sequence goes on from QHVB01000037.1 coordinate 20,176, forward strand.
ATGGCTGCGGCACGCTCGCTGGTCGAACGGACCGCTAGTCGATACGCCAGAAACGCGACGACCGACCAGCCGATGGCGGCAAGGAGGCTGTGCGTGTACGGCATGTAATACAGATCGAGGGGATTCGAGGCCGTAATCCCGGGGACAATGCGGACCTTTTCTAGGCCGAGGAGCACGAAGGGCGCCCAGAGGACGTCGAGCAGCTGGACGGCGATGAACAGAACCCAGAGCGGAACCGCCGGCTCGGCTTTCTTTGCCGCGAAGCTGACGCCGTAGTGGCCGACGAACATGAGATAGGAGTTATCGGCGTGGACTCGATTTCACAACGGGCACCGGAGGCCGTGCGCTGAAAGCCTGCCCTGAGCGCAGCGAAGGGCGCCGGCTCGGCGAAGACGCGAGCTCTTAAGGGCTTCGGCGTCCGTCAGGCGCCTGAAGCGCCATTTTGGAAGTCAGGCGACCGGCCCGTTAAGCGGAAGGGCGTGGCGTGAAAAGACCCAGCGGTCCGCGTCATTCCACATGTCCCTGTTGACCTTTTGTATCCACTCCGCCTTGCCAGGACCGCTGCGAGCGGGTGCACCCTCTGGTGTTATTACCAGCGACACCTCGGGCTTTAGCAAAGACCCATACCGACCTACCTCTCGTGAATCCCATGTCCCAGCTCGTAAAAGCGTCTGCCCGCCCGTCACATTTCACGATGCCCACGTCGGATGTTACGAAATCCACTCCCTCGGCGCTGTAGACTCGCAGCCACCTCATGCGGTGAATGCGTTCGCCTACCTTGTTGATCATACTCTGAATGAAGTCCAGCCATGCATTAGTTGTAACGTCGAATTGGTATTGGTCGAGCATCTCAAGGATCGCTGCTGGATCGTGACGCACACCGTGGTCTCGGGCAATCGCGGCGGCCAACTCATCAGGCTTAGAGCGCCAGCCTGTCCAAGTCCCGTCAAGACCTGCCCGGTAAAGGGAAAGCACTCGCTTCTTGGCTCGTGGTGTTCTCAGGTCTTGGGCTGCAATGAACACTGAAAGAGCGGAACGCACCTTGGGAGCTAGTTTAGGCTCCGTGGCTGCTGCCTCGAGTGCCGACGCGGCTGGTCCATCAATTTCCTCATTCAACCAATTCTCAAATGCCGCTGCATCTTCATCGGGCGGTTCGACGACGGTATAAAGACCCTTCTCGAATCCGATGTTGGGGGCGCTCTGCTGGAACGGCGCGACCCGTCCGGACCGGTCGTAGGTCCATAGTAGTCCCACGTCATCAGTGAAATGCCTGAGGTGAAGGATCGGCCGGTAATGATCGCGAGCGTTGCGAGGCATCTTAGGTGAGGAAATCTAAACCCCTCACATCAATGGTCTCCAATCGGGTGGACGTGGTCTCAACGGAACTTCAGCTGCTCCTCCTTTTTCCGGTGTTAGCTACGAAAGCGCGACCCGACGAGAGCGTTCCTCTCACCCCACCCCCACGCCCTTCGCATACAACGGAAACTCTTCCACCATCGCCCGCACCTCCCCCTTCACCTTCTGCACCGTGGCCTCATCCCGCTTCACCAACACCTCGTCAATCAACTCCGCCACCCGCTCCATCTCCGCGACGCCGAAGCCCCGCGTCGTCACCGCCGGCGTGCCGAGCCGAATGCCGCTCGTCACAAAGGGACTCTGCGGATCGCCCGGAATCGTGTTCTTGTTCACCGTGATCGCCGCGCGATCGAGCAGCTGCTCGGCATCCTTCCCCGTGATGCTCTTCTTGCGCAGATCCACGAGCATCAGATGGCTGTCGGTCCCACCCGACACGATCGCGTAGCCGCGCGCGATCAGCGCGTTGGCGAGCGCCTGCGCGTTCGCCACGACGTCCTTCGCGTACTGCTTGAAGTCCGGCTGCGACGCTTCAAGTAGTGCTACAGCCTTCGCCGCGATCACGTGCTCGAGCGGACCGCCCTGCGTCCCCGGGAACACTTGCTTGTCCACCGGCTTCGCGAACTCAGTCTTGCACAGAATCATCCCGCCGCGCGGGCCGCGCAGCGTCTTATGTGTGGTGGTCGTGACAATTTGCGCATGGGGGACGGGGGACGGGTACACGCCGCCGGCGACGAGCCCCGCGAAATGCGCCATGTCCACGACCAGCACCGCGCCGACTTCGTCCGCAATCGACCTCAGCGCCGGGAAATCGACGATCCGCGCATACGCGCTGCCGCCACCGATGATGATCCGTGGCTTCTCTTTTTTGGCGACGTCCCGCACTTCGTCGTAATCAATCCGTCCGGTCTCTTCGCGAACGTGATACGCCGTCGCCTTGAAGAGCGTGCCGGAGAAATTCACCGGCGAGCCATGCGTCAGGTGCCCGCCATGTGGCAGCGCCAGGCCGAGCAGCGTGTCGCCGAACTTGGCGACGGCGAGATACGCCGCCATGTTCGCCTGCGCCCCCGAGTGCGGCTGCGCATTCGCATGCTCGGCGCCGAACAGCGCCTTCGCCCGATCGATCGCGAGCTGCTCGACTTGATCGACGATCTCGCAGCCGCCGTAGTAGCGCTTCCCCGGCAACCCCTCGGCGTACTTGTTCGTGAGCGCAGTACCCATGGCTTCGAGTACAGCAACAGACACGAAATTCTCGGACGCAATCAGTTCGAGGCCATGCTCCTGCCTCGCGACCTCACGACGAATGAGCTCTGCGATCTTCGAATCCACTTCGGACAATGGTGCTTGGCGATCAGTCATAGGTTTTTGAAGTACCCTTCCCTCTTCCCCCGTCCCCCTTCCCCGTTACTTGTCGATTTTCTCCACGCGGCGTTGATGACGACCACCCTCAAATCCGGTTTCCAACCACTTGTGCAGGATATTGATCCCCTGCTCCTCACTCACAAACTGCGCCGGCAAGATGAGCAGGTTCGAGTCCCCATGCTCGCGCGACAGCTCCGCTATCTGCTCATTCCATGCCAGCGCCGCCCGCACCTTAGGGAACCGGTTGGCCGCATACGACATGCCCAAACCTGTACCACAAGTGAGCACCCCCCGTTGCACTTCTCCACTGCTCACCGCCTTCGCTACCGGCTTGGCGTAGTCGGGGTAATCGTCGGCCGGATCCAGCTTCTTGGGCCCCACGTCGATCGGCTCGTAACCAAGCTTTTTCAGCTCATCCACGAGCCGATTCTTCAGGTTGAACCCGACGTGATCGGCGCCGACAAAGATCTTTTCACCCATCGCTAAACCCTCGCTCCTCGTTCCTTCCTTCTAATACGGCGACGACCTGTCATCCTGAGCGCAGCGCGCGAAGCGCGCGTAGCGAAGGACCTCAAAAGCAGGATGACACGCTTGTCGCTCTCGTGAGAGAGGGAGAGAGAGAAAAGGGAGTCAGACAAAGTTCTGCCTCACCTTGGCTATCGCCGCTATGCGACGTTCAGCCAGGCGATCCGCCGCCTTATAGCTCGGGATCCCCTCCTCCGCCGCGATATCGAACACCATCAGAATCGTCTCGTAAATCTCGCCCGCCTTGTTGCGCGCGCGCTCCATCGTCCACCCCTCGAGCTCGGCATTCACATTCACTAACCCGCCGGCGTTGATCACATAGTCGGGCGCGTACGTGATCCCCTTCTCTTCCAGCAGATCGCCGTGCCGCTCCTCGGCGAGCTGATTGTTCGCGCCGCCGGCGATGATGGCGACCTTGAGCTGCGGAATCGTCTCATCGTTGATGATCCCGCCCAGCGCGCACGGCGCGAAGATGTCCGCCTCGACGCCATAAATCTCGTCTGCACTGACGGCCTTCGCGCGGAAGTCGTCCACCACGGCCTTTACCTTGGCGGCGTCGATATCGGTCGCGCACAGCTGCGCCCCTTCCTTATATAGGAGATCCGCCAGGTAGTAGCCGACGTGGCCGCAGCCCTGGATCGCCACCGTCTTGCCCTTGAGCGCATCGTCGCCGTAGCGGTGCTTGGCGCACGCCTTGATGCCGCGGTACACACCAAAGGCCGTGACCGGAGACGGATCGCCCGACTTCCCGATCAGCCCCGTCACGTGATCGGTCTCCGCCTTGATGAACTCCATGTCGCCGACCGACGTGCCGACGTCCTCCGCGGTGATGTAGCGCCCGCCCAGTGCCTTCACATGGCGGCCGTGCGCGCGGAAAATCGGCTCGCGATTGCGAATTTTGTTGTCGCCGATGATGACGCTCTTGCCGCCGCCGAGATTGAGACCGGCCACGGCGGCCTTGTAGGTCATGCCGCGCGCCAGCCGCAGGCAGTCGATCAGTGCATCACGATCGTTGGCGTAATTCCAGAACCGCGTGCCACCGAGCGCCGGGCCGAGCGTCGTGTCGTGAATGGCGATGATGCCGCGATAGCCCGAGGAGGGCTCGTACACGAGTGACACCTGCTCGTGCTCGTGCTCCTCGAGCAGCGCGAACAGCGCCGTCGCTTCTTCTTTTTTAGCTGTGGCGCGTGAGGGCGCGCGCGATGACGATCCGCTGGATTTCGCTGGTGCCTTCATAGATCTCAGTGACCTTTGCATCTCGGAAAAGTTTCTCGACGGGGAAATCTCGCATATACCCATACCCCCCGAAGAGCTGAATCGCCTGCGTCGTGACCCACATCGCCGTCTCGGACGCGAACAGCTTCGCCATGCTGGCGTAGAGGGTGACGTCCTCACCGGCATCTTTGCGTGCCGCCGCCCGCTGCGCCAGCGCCCGCGCCGCCTCGATGCGCGTCGCCATATCGGCGAGCTTGAACTGCACCGCCTGGAAGTCCTCGATCGCCTTGCCGAACTGCTTGCGCTCGGCGCAGTACTTGAGCGACAGCTCGAGCGCCTTGCGCGCGATCCCCACCCCCTGCGCCCCAATACCGAGCCGCCCCGCGTCTAGGCCTTCCATCGCGTAGACGAATCCCATGCCCTCGTCGCCGAGCATCTGGTCGGCGGGGAGACGGAGATCGTTCAGCTCGATGCCCGCGGTGTTTGATGCGCGCAGGCCCATCTTGTCTTCCGGCTTCGCGGGCTTGTAGCCCTTCGAATCGGTGGGCACGATAAACGTCGAAATGCCTTTGGCGCCACGGCGCGCGTTGGGCGTGTCGGTACGCACCATGATCATCATGAGATCGGCCGTGCCGGCGTTCGTTGCCCACGCCTTGGCGCCGTTCAGTACCCAGTGCTTGCCGTCCTTTATCGCCTGCGACCGCAATGACGCCGCATCCGAACCTGCCTCCGCCTCCGACAACGCGAACCCGGCGAGTAATTCGCCGCGCGCCATAGGCTTGAGCCAGCGCTCCTTCTGCTCCCGCGTCCCGTGCTTTACGAGCATCGTGGTGGGGATGGCATTGTGAATGCCGATGGAGACGGCAAGCGCGGAATCGGCGGCAGAGATTTCCTCGAGCACCATCAAATACGTGATGGTGTCGAGGCCCATGCCCTCGTACTCCTCCGGCGTGCACATCCCCAGGAAGCCGAGTTTGCCCAGCTCGTCGATCACGTCGCGCGGGAAGTGGCTGGTGCGATCCCACTCGGCGGCGAACGGCTCGATTTTCTCGCGCGCGAACTCGCGCGCCAGCTCGACGACCTGCTCGCGGACGTCAGTCGCGGTAGGCATAGAACCCCTGGCCCGATTTCCTGCCGAGCTGTCCTTTGGCGACCATTTGCTCGAGCAGCGGGGCCGGCCGGTACTTGTGCACGTCGAGCCCGTCCTGAAGCACCTTCATGATTGCGAGGCACACGTCGAGCCCGATCAAGTCGGCGAGCGCAAGCGGACCGAGCGGATGATTCATGCCGAGCTTCATCACCTGATCGACTGCCTCTGGTGTTGCGACGCCCTCGTCGACACAGAAGATCGCTTCGTTGATCATCGGCATGAGCACGCGATTCGACACGAATCCAGACGAGTCATTCACGATCACCGGTGTCTTCTTGAGTTCCTCCACAACCTCGACAACCCGGCGCACGGTCTCATCATCCGTTAGATGCCCACGCACAACCTCCACCAACGGCATTAACGGCACCGGATTCATGAAATGCATGCCGATCACTTTGCCCGGCCTGTCGGTGTGCTTGGCGAGCTCGGTGATTGAGATGGATGAGGTGTTGCTGGCGAGAATGGAGTCGGGAGCCAGGAGCCGGGATACAGTGGCGAAAATCTCAAACTTGATCTTGGGATTCTCGGTCGCCGCTTCCACGAGGATTTCGGCACCTTTCACGGCATCGAACGACGTACTCGCCTTGATGCGCGCGAGCGTCCCAGCTCCTGACTCCCGGCTCCCGACTCCTTTTCTCACCAGCCGCTCGATGTTCGTCGCGATCGTCTTCAGTGCGCGTTCCAATGCTTCGGGTTCAAGATCCACCAGCGAAACGTCCCACCCGTGCTGCGCAAACACGTGCGCGATGCCGTTGCCCATCGTGCCGGCGCCCACGACCCCCACTTTGCTCATCCGGCGAGCCAGGTGCGCGGCTGCTTCACGCGTGCGCCGATCACCGCCAGCGTGCCGGCGATCAAGACGATCGTCGTGACGATGCCGCCCTCGGGGCCGAACGGGCCGCCGTCGACCCACGCGTGCCACCCGGGGGTGTACTCGACCACGGGGACCTGAAAGGCATAGCCGCTGACGGGCGCATCGAACAGAATCGCGAGGCCGGCATTCCAGCCGAAGTGCAGGCCCCAGGCGAGCGCCATGCCGCCCGCTGAGAAGAACGCGAACGACAGCCAGACTGCGGCGAGCGCCACGTTCACGGTGCTGAAGACGGTGGCGCTGGGATTCCGCGCGTGCGCGATGCCAAACAGCAGCGCGAGGATCAGCATCGCCGGCAGCGCGCCGATCGCGTCGGCGAGGCGGCGCAGCGGGTAGCCGCGGAACATCAGCTCCTCGCCGAGCGCTGCGAGCACCAGCCCGAGCCCGAGCGGCACCACGACGCGCGGCCAGGCGCTCCAATCACCCGTGAGCCGCACGGTCGCGCGATCGATGACGAAGGCCAGGCCGATCCCGAGCATCGCCATGAGCGCGCCGAGTCCAATGCCGCGGAACAGCCGCGGCATCAGGCCACCGGGTTGCGTGTGCCAGCCCATCCGGTCCCAGGAGTACTGATTGAGGAGCTTGCCAACGACCACCGTCGCGACGATGAACCCGGTCACCTCGTACGCGCCGTTGCGGAACACGTACCAGCGCGGCCCGCCCCAGCCGGGGACCAGGTTGGCGATGCCGATCGTGATTGCGAAACCCACGACCCCATAGAGCACGATCCACCCCAGCGCGATCCCGACGCGTTTCATATCCTCAAACGAAACGCGCGCCATCAGAGGCGCGCGCGAATCGTTGGGGTGAGCTGCGTCAGGACCGGCACCAGTAAAGCCAGCTTCAGCAGGTCTCCGAGCAGGAACGGCCACGTGCCGAACCGCGCGGCCGCCGAGAGGTTGCCCGTGAGAATCGCGAGCTGGGCGAGACCACCCAGGTGGATCAGCACCAGCCCGGCGAATACGCCGCACGCCACACGCAACACACTCGATCCTTCGGTCACAACTGCGCCAACAGCCCATGCCGCGACCGGATAGGCGAGCAGATAGCCACCTGTCGGTCCGAACAGCCGCGCGAACCCAACCAGCGGCACAGTCGGCGTGAACACCGGGAGGCCCGCCGCGCCCATCGCGAGATAGAGAATCATGCTGAGGGCACCGAGGCGCGGGCCGAGCAACCCGCCGACGAGCAGCACGGCCATCGGCTGCAGCGTCATCGGCACGGGCGTCCCCGGAAGCGGCACGGACACCTGCGCCGCGCCGGCAACAATCAGTGCGCCCAAGACCACGGCGGCGGCGCGGCGAATGCTCAATGTCGAACGTCCAATGACCAATGTTGATTCCATCAGAGCATCTCCACAGAGAGAGCGACTGCGTTGCCGCCACCGAGGCACAGTGTGGCGAGGCCGGTCTTCTTGCTGTACTGCTTGAGCGCATACAGCAGCGTCGTCAGCACGCGCGCACCGGACGCACCGATCGGATGGCCGAGCGCGATGGCGCCGCCGTGCACGTTCACGCGCGACCAGTCCCAGCCGAGGGCCTTGCCATCGGCGAGCGCCTGCACGGCGAAGGCTTCATTCGCTTCGATCAAATCGTAATCGGAGATCTTGGCGCCCGTCTTCTTCATCAGGTTCTGCACCGCAACGATCGGCGCAAAGAACAGATCCTTCGGCTCGCCGCCGCCGGTCGCATACCCCGTGATTTTGGCGATCGGCGTCACGCCGTGCGCCTTGGCAAACGCGAGCGAGGTCACGACCAACGCGCTCGCGCCGTCGTTCAAGCCGGGCGCGTTCCCCGGCGTCACCGTGCCGTCCTTCTCGAAAGACGGCTTGAGCGCGGCGAGCTTCTCGAGCGACGTGTCGGCACGCGGGCCCTCGTCCTTCTCAACTTTATCCACCGAAACGATCTCAGCCTTGAAGAAACACGATTCCATCGCCTTAACCGCTTTCCGGTGACTCTCCAACGCAAACTCGTCCTGCTCACGACGAGAGACGCCAGCCTTCTTCGCGGTGTACTCGGCGAGGTTGCCCATGTGCGTGTTGGAGAACGAATCCCACAGCCCGTCGCGAATCATGCCGTCGACGAGCTCGCTGTTCCCCGCCTTGATGCCGCTGCGCATACCGTAGACGTAATGCGGCGCGTTCGACATCGACTCGAACCCGCCGGCCACGACACACTGTTCGTCGCCCGCCTTGATCGCCTGCGCCGCGAGCATCACCGCCTTGAGCCCCGAGCCGCAGACTTTGTTGATCGTCATCGCCGGGATCGTGCCCGGCAGCCCCGCGTGGATCGCCGCCTGACGAGCTGGCGCCTGCCCCTCACCTCCCTGCAGCACGTTGCCCATGATGACTTCGTCGACCGTGCTGTCGGGCACGCCGGCGCGGCGCATGGCCTCGCGAATGACGAGCGCGCCGAGCTTCGGCCCGGGCAGCGGGGACAAGCCGCCGAGATACTTGCCGATGGGTGTGCGGCAAGCGGACAGGATTACGGGCGTGGTAGTGTCAGTCATGAAATCAGATGTCCCATTCGTGTTATCGACACCCTGAAGGGTGCGCTCGGCACTTCACTGCCCTTAAGGGCAATGACGGCCGAGCGCAGGCTTTAGCCTGTGAACCTCAAATTAATGGCTTAAGACTTCTACTGTGTACCTCTTGCTTCAGCTTCTCCACAAACTCCTGAACCGGCATCACGACCTGCTTGTTTCCCGACCCCCGCACCCGTACCGCGACGGACTTGGCCTCGGCTTCCCGCTGCCCCACGACCGCCATGTAGGGAATCTTGTGCGTTTCCGCGTCGCGGATCTTGTAGTTCAGTGTCTCGGAGCGTTCGTCGAGATGGGAGCGAATGCCGGCCTGGCGCAGCGTCTCGTGCACCGCCCGCGCCGCGTCGAGCTGCCCATCCGCGATCGGCAGGACGCGCACCTGCTGCGGCGACAGCCACAGCGGGAACGCTCCCGCGAAGTGCTCGATCAAAAAGCCGACGAAGCGCTCGAGTGTGCCGAAGATCGCGCGGTGAATCATCACCGTGCGGTGAGCCTTGTTGTCGGCGCCGGTGTACTCGAGCTTGAAACGCTCCGGCAGCTCGTAGTCCAGCTGGATCGTGGCGCCCTGCCACTCACGACCGATCGCGTCGTTGAACTTGATGTCGATTTTGGGGCCGTAGAACGCGCCCCCGCCGATGTCCATCCGGTACGTCATGCCTCGGCGCTTCAACGCGCTTTCCAGCGCCTTCTCGGCAACGTCCCACATCCGATCATCGCCCAGCTTCTTGTCCGGTCGAGTGGCGAGATCGAGCCGATATTGAAGCCCAAACGTCTTCCCCATCACCAGCTCGACGATGTCGAGCAGGTTGAAGATCTCCTCCTCGATCTGATCCTCGCGCAGGAAGATGTGCGCATCGTCCATCGACAAGCCGCGCACGCGCAGCATGCCGTGCAACGTCCCCGAGCGCTCATTGCGATACACGTTCGCGATCTCGGCCAGGCGAATCGGCAGATCGCGATAGCTGCGCTGCTGGCTCGCATACACGAGGATGTGCATGGGGCAGTTCATCGGCTTGACGCGATAGTGCACTTCTTCCGACTCGCCCTCACCAGCCGCCATCGCGGGGAACTGGTTCGCGGCGTACAGCGGCAGGTGGCCCGAGCGCAGGAACAGCTGTTCGCGCGTCACGTGCGGCGTGTACACGAGCTGATAGCCGCGCTGCAGGATGATGTCCTCGATGAAGCGCCGCAACTCGAAGTTCAGAATCGCGCCGTTAGGGTGCCAGAGAATCAGCCCCGGCCCGACATCCTCCTGAATCGAGTAAAGGTCGAGCTGTTTTCCGATGGTCCGGTGATCGCGCTTGCGGGCTTCTTCGAGCCGGCGAACGTAGCCCTCGAGATCGTCCTTGCTGAACCACGCCGTCCCATAGATGCGCTGCAGCATCTGCCGGCGCTCATCGCCGCGCCAATACGCTCCCGCCGCGTGCAGCAGCTTGAAGTGCTTGATACGCCCCGTGCTCGGCACGTGCGGCCCACGGCACAGATCGACGAACGGGCCGTCCGTGTAGACCGAGATGACCTCGTTCTGCCCAAGATCGTCGATGCGCTCGAGCTTCAACGGGTCATCGACAAACCGTCGTTTTGCCTCTTCTCTACTCACTTCTTCGCGCGTGAAGACATAATCCTGCTTGGTGACCTCGGCCATTTTCTGCTCGATGGCCTCGAGATCCTCCGGCGTAAACGGCCGGCCAATGTCGAAGTCGTAGTAAAACCCGTCTTCGATGGGCGGGCCGAAGCCGATCTGCGCTTTGGGGAAGAGCTGCCGCACGGCGGTCGCCAGCACGTGCGCCGAGGAGTGTCGGAGCACGTCGAGCGCCTGCGGATCTTTGTCCGTCAGGATCGAGACCTTCACGCCATCCGGGAGCGGCCGCTGCAGATCGCGTACGTCGCCGTTGACGCGAATGGCGAGCGCGGCTTTGGCCAGGCCCGGTCCGATCGCCTTGGCGAGGTCCGCGCCCGTCGCGCCCGCCGGCAGGGTCTTCTTGCTCCCATCCGGCAGGACGACCTGAATCTCGGAAGGGGACATGTCTAAGGAGTGGCGGTAGTCGTTGCGCCGGCGGCGGGCGCGGCGCCCATCGGCGGCGTGCGCAAACCGAACCGGAAGTAGAGTCCCACCGAAAGCAGAATCACGCCCGCGAGCAACACCCAGCGAACGATACGACCCGCCGGCAGTGCGTCATCGGATGACGATGATTTGGGAAGCGTCATTGGACGATATTCTAGTGGGCGCTTCTATATTAAGGAATGGCATACGATCCGCGGCCCGTAGAACCAGTCATTTACAAGCGCTGGCTCGACGCCGGCGTCTTCCAGCCGCGGCCCGATGGCGACCCGTACGTCATCGTCATTCCGCCGCCCAACGTAACCGACGTGTTACATGTCGGGCACGCGCTGAACAACGTCATCCAGGATGTGCTGATCCGGTTCGAGCGGATGCGCGGCCGCGCCGCCGAGTGGCTGCCGGGGACGGATCACGCCGGCATCGCGACGCAGAATGTCGTCGAGAAACGGCTCGCCGCTGAAGGCAAGACGCGCTTCGACCTGGGTCGCGAGGCATTCGTCGCGCGCACGTGGGAATACGTCCGCAAGACCGGCAGCACCATCATCGAGCAGCTCAAGATCATCGGCTGCTCCTGCGACTGGAGCCGGCAGCGCTTTACGTTCGACCCCGAATACGTCGCTGCCGTGCGCGAAGTGTTCGTGCGGCTGTGGGACGAAGGCCTGATCTACCGGGGCCACCGCGTGATCCACTGGTGCCCGCATTGCTTGACCGCCCTATCAGACGAAGAAGCCGAGCACCACGAGACGCAGGGGAATCTGTACCACATCAAGTATCCGCTCGAAGATGGCTCTGGCTTCGTCACCGTGGCCACCACGCGGCCCGAGACGATGTTCGGGGACATCGGCCTCGTGTTCAATCCGAAGGACGGTCGCTACAAGAGCCTCAAGGGCAAGCGGGTGAAGATCCCGCTGGCCGGCGTCGCGATTCCGATCGCCACCGATGAGGCGGTCGATCAGGCGTTTGGCACGGGCATGCTCAAGGTCACGCCGGCGCACGACGCCAACGATTTCGATATTGCCAACCGGGTGTGGCCAAAGGAAGCGAAGCCCCTGATCATGACCGAGGACGCGAAAATGGCGGGGACGGGGGACGCGGGACGGGTACCTCCGGAGCTCCAGGGGCTAGACCGTTTCGATGCTCGGAAGAAGATCGTCAAGCAGCTCGAACGGGACGGATTGCTCGTCAACGTCGAGCAGCATCAGCACTCGGTCCGCCGCTGCTACCGCTGCGATACCGTCGTCGAGCCGCGGCTCTCCGATCAATGGTTCGTGAAAATGAAGCCGCTCGCGGAGCCGGTGCTCGTCGAGTATCGCAAGGGCTCGTTCGCGATCATTCCCGAGCGGTGGCGGGCCACGTTCGAGAATTGGATGGAGAACATCCGCGATTGGAACATCTCGCGGCAGCTGTGGTGGGGACACCGGGTGCCGGTATTCACCTGTGCCAACGGGCATCAGTGGGCGGATCGCGAGGACCCGAAGCAGTGCCCCACGTGCGGCGCGAGCGTGGAGCAGGATCCCGACGTGCTCGACACCTGGTTTTCGTCCTGGCTCTGGCCGTTCGCCACGTTCGGATGGCCGCACGACACGCCTGACCTGCGGCGCTTCTATCCGGGCCATACGCTGGTCACCGCGCCGGAGATCCTGTTCTTCTGGGTCGCGCGCATGCTGATGTCGGGCTACCACTACATGGGCCAGCGGCTGCCGTTTCGCACCGTCTACCTGCACGGCACGGTGCGCGACACGAAACACCGCAAGATGTCCAAATCGCTCGGCAACGGGATCGACCCGCTCGACGTCGTGAAGTTGTTCGGGGCCGACGCCCTGCGCTGGACGCTGATCGCCGGCAGCTCGCTCGGCGCCGATGTCATGCTCGATCCCAACGATTTCGAGACGACCTTCGCGCCGGGCCGCAACTTCGCGAACAAGCTGTGGAACATCGCGCAGTTCGTCCTGGGCCAGCTGCCGACCAGTGTGCCTGCCATCGGTGCGATCGATCGGCGCTCGCTCACGCTGGCGGACCGCTGGATTCTGTCGCGGGCGCAGGCCGTGATCCGCGAAGCAACGGCGTCGCTCGAGCAGTTCCGACTCGACGAAGCGGCCAAACGCTGCTTCGAGTTCGTGTGGAATGAGCTTGCTGATTGGTATGTGGAGGCCGTGAAACCCAGGCTCGACGATCCTGCAGCCAAAGGGGTCCTGGCGTACTGCCTCGACCTTTCGCTGCGCCTGCTCCACCCCATCGTCCCCTTCATTACTGAGGAGCTGTGGCAGAAACTGCCCGGCCGCAAACCGAACGAGCTACTCGTGACCGCGCAGTGGCCGGCGCCGCGGCCCCAGCTCGACGATCCGCGCGCCGATCAGGAATTCGGCCGCGTGAAGACGGCGATCGAGCACATTCGCTCGATCCGGGCGGAGTACCGCGTCGCGCCGAAGACCAGGCTCAAAGCCACAATCGTGGCGCGCGGCAACGACAAGGCCACGACCTTCGACGGCGAGCGCGACACAATCGTGCGGCTGGCCCAGCTCGAGAGTCTCGCGCTCGACGGCGTGCCACAGGGCGTCGGCGCGCACGCCGTGTTCGGCGACGGCAGCGAAGTCGTCGTCGCGCTCGAGGGGGTCGTGGATCTGAAACATGAATGTCGCCGCCTGTCGGAGGAATTCGAGCGCATCGACAAGCAGCTCACGAGCCTCGCGGCTCGACTCACCAACGACAGCTTCGTCTCGCGCGCGCCGCAGGAAGTGGTAGCGAAGGAGCGCGAAAAGGAAAAAGCATGGCGCGATCAGCGCGACGTCCTGGCCGGCAAGCTCAAGTCACTGGGCTGCTCCTAGCCCTGCTGCTGGTCGGGGCCTGGGAGGCCTCGGGCGGCTGCGCGAGCGTCGGCACCCCGCCGGGCGGGCCGCCTGACAGCGCGCCGCCGCGCATTCTGCACGTGCGGCCCGAGTCCGGCGCCGTCGTTCCCAATTACGGCGGCGACGTGGTGATTCAATTCGATGAAACGGTGGACGAGATGCCGGGCGCCGGAACGGCCGGCGGGTTGGAGCGGCAGGTGTTGCTGTCGCCGGTGGCGGGTGCGGTCAAAGTGAGCTGGCACCGCAGCAGCGTGACCGTGAAGCCCAAAGAAGGCTGGAAGCGCCGCGCCTACCGGCTCGAGATTCTGCCCGGCTTTCTCGATCTGCGCCACAACCGGAGCGACTCGAGCAAGACGGTGCTGTTCACGACGGGTCCGGAGATCGGCCACGCGCGCATCGGCGGCATCGTCCTCAAGTGGATCGAGCAAACGATTCTCGCGCGCGCGCTGATCGAGGCAGTGCCGTTGCCCGACACCGTCGGGTACTTGACCTTGGCCGACTCGGGCGGCCAGTTCAACCTCCAGAACCTCGCACCCGGACGCTACATCGTGTACGCGACGTCGGACGACAACGGCGATCGGCGCCGCAGCCCGCGCGAAGCCTATGACTCGACGCTGGTGACGCTCGACTCGAGCAGCAACGTTGCCCTCCTTGCGTTCCCACACGACACCATTGCGCCGCGGCCACGCGGTGCGACCTATGTCGATTCGATTACGGTGCGTGGCGACTTCAGTCAGGCGCTCGATCCCACCGCCCCGCTCGACACGGCGCACGTCCACGTGCTGCAACTGCCCGACTCGACGCCGGTCGCCGTCGCTCAGATTCTCACGCAACAGCAGTACGATTCGCTGACGAACGCCGTGCGGCAGAAAGCCGAGTCTGCCGGCGCCGCCGCCATCAAGCACGACACCGCGGCCGCGCCGAACATTCATCCGACGGTACCACCAGGACCTCCCGCGCAAGCGGCGCCTCCTCCGGCCCCTCCGCCCCCCCCCCCCCCCCCCCCCCCCCCCCCCCCCCCGCCCCCCTCCCCCGTGCAGCCGGCAGGACGTGGCCGCGGCGCTGCAGCGAGGCCGTCGCGGCAGCCTGTGGACACGGCGCTCGTGCGCAAGCTGCTCGCGCAGCGTCCCGTTCCGTCGGATAAGATCGTGATTCGTTTGGTGCACCCGTTGAAGCCCGAGACGCGGTATGTCGTGCGGATTGAGGGCGCGATGAACCTCATTGGGAAGAAGGGTGGCGGCGATATCGGCTTCACGGTGCCGAAACCAGTGCCAGTGGATACCACGCGCCGCGCACCCCGCGCGATGCCCAAGCCTCCCCCGCCTCCCCCTCCGTGACCGATCCCCGGCGGCAGCTGCCTTCGATCGACGCACTCCTGGCGGGCCCGGGCGTCGCGGCGCTCCTCGCCGAGCATCCGCGGGCGCTCGTCGTGAAAGCGGCCCGCGCCGCGGTCGATGCCGCGCGGCTCTCCGGTGGCGCGGCGCCCGCGGAGGGCTGGGATGCGGCAGTGCG
Source organism: Gemmatimonadota bacterium (assembly GCA_003222195.1). GTDB lineage: Bacteria > Gemmatimonadota > Gemmatimonadetes > Gemmatimonadales > GWC2-71-9 > 20CM-2-65-7. The sequence goes on from QHVB01000037.1 coordinate 35,613, forward strand.
CGCGGCGGTCGTGCGACTCGCCGAGCCGTCGCTCGCGCCCGTCATCAACGCGACGGGCGTCGTGCTGCACACGAACCTGGGGCGAGCGCCGCTGGCCGCGGCGGCGATCGCCGCGATAACGCGGGTCGCGGTAGGCTACGCCGCGCTCGAGTACGACCTGGGCCGCGGGACGCGCGGCTCCCGGCATGCCCACTGCCGCGATCTGCTGGTCGAGCTGACGCGTGCGTCGGACGCGCTCGTCGTGAACAATGCGGCCGGCGCGCTGCTCCTGGCGCTGAGCGCGCTGGCGCGCGGTGGTGAGGCCGTCGTGTCGCGGGGCGAGCTGGTCGAGATCGGCGGGTCGTTTCGGATTCCCGACATCATGGCTCGCTCGGGGGCGAAGCTCATCGAAGTCGGCACCACGAACCGCACGCATCCGCAGGATTACGACCGGGCGCTGACCGCAGGCAGCCGAGTGCTGCTCAAAGTCCACCGCTCGAACTTCCAGGTCACCGGCTTTACGGCCGACGTCGCCGTCGTCGAGCTGGCGGAGATGGCGCATGCGCGAGGGATCGCGTGCGTCTACGATCTCGGCAGCGGGCTGCTGATGAACCTTGCGGAATGGGGACTGAGCGGTGAACCGACGGTTCCCGAAGCTGTCGCCGCGGGCGCCGATCTCGTCGTCTTCAGCGGCGACAAGCTGCTCGGCGGCCCGCAAGCCGGCATTCTCGTAGGCACGGAACAGGCGATCGCAGCGTGCCGCGCCGATCCGATCGCGCGCGCGGTGCGCGCCGACAAGCTGACCCTCGCCGCCCTGGAAGCGACGCTGGCGCTCTACCGCGACCACGCCACGGCGCGCCGGGAAGTCCCGGTGCTGCGGATGCTGACGGAGGATCCGGAAAGTGTGAGAGCGCGTGCGGAGGCGATTCTCAAAGGCGCGGAAATGCGCGGCGACGCGCAGCTCGTGCAAGGTGATTCCGAGGTTGGTGGTGGGTCGTTCCCAGGTGCGAAGCTCCAGACCTGGCTCGTCGGCATCAAACACCCGGCACCTGACACCTATCTGGCGCAGCTGCGCTCGTTCGATCCCCCGATCATCGCGCGCGTCGCGGGCAGTCGCGTGTTGCTCGATGCGCGCACCATCTTCCCCGAGCAACTCGAGACCGTGATCGCGGCACTCCGTGGCTAGTCCCGCGGTCTTCCTCGATCGCGACGGGACGGTCATCGAGGACACCGGCTATGTGCACGAGCCCGGCAAGGTCAAGCTGCTCCCCGGTGTCGCTCAGGCGATCAAGCAGCTCAACGAATCCGGGTTTCTCGCGGTTACAGTCAGCAACCAGTCGGGCATCGCGCTCGGGCTCTACACCGTCGCCGACTACACCGCCGTCCAGCGCCGGCTCACCGAGCTGCTCGAGGCGCACGGCGCTCATCTCGACGGCGCCTACTTCTGCCCCCACCACCCCCGGTTCACCGGTCCCTGCGAGTGTCGCAAGCCCGGTCTCAAGTTGTTCCGCGACGCGGCCGCGGCGCTCGACATCGACCTGCCGCGTTCCTGGTGGGTGGGCGACCGGCTCACCGACGTGCAGCCCGCCAGGGCGTTAGGCGGCAAAGCGATTCTGGTTGCGGCGGGAGAGGGCAATCTCGATCAAGGACAGGCGCGGGCGATGGGAGCGAAGGTCGTCGCGGATTTGACGGCGGCGGTCGCAGAAATTGTGCGCGCCAGCGTCGCTCCATAAATTAGGCTCGCCCCGCGCCCCCCCGTGTCCCGTTGGCTAAGGAGCCTCCTGTGCGCTCAGTTCTCCTGCTGACAGCGCTCGCCATCGCCGCTCCGGTGGCGCTCTCATCGCAGATCCCCGTACGAGTGGGCCAATCCATCACCGGCCGGCTGACGCAGACCGATCAGAAGTTCTCCGACGGCTCGCGCTACAAGATGTACGCGTTCGTCGGCAACAAAGGGGATACCGTCGCGGTGGACCTCACGTCGGACGACTTCGACGCGAACCTCCTGATCGCCGACGCGTCCGGGAATTCGCTGGCGCGCAACGACGACGGCGGCGAGAACTGCAATGCGCGCTTGACGTTCGTGCCGCCGGCGACCGGGAACTACCGCATCTACGCGAACTCGAGCTCGCAGGCGGAGATCGGCGAGTTCAAGCTCATGGTGGCGCGCGGCAAGGCGCGCGTCCCGGCCGATAGCGTGTGCCGGGGCTTTGGCCCGGTGGCGGGAATGATCGAAGTCGGGCAGACGATCACCGGCAACCTCACGGCGGACGATCCCGAGTTCCACAGCGATTCGACCTATTTCGAGCGCTGGGTGCTGCCCGTCAAACCGAACCAGGCGTTCACGGCCGATCTCCAATCCGACGATTTCGACGCGTATCTGTGGCTCACGCGCGGGCACGGCGACAAGATCGTCGCCAACGATGACGGGGGAGGCGGCTGCAATGCGCGCCTCGTCTACACGCCGCAGGACGACCACCCGTTGCGCCTGATCGTGAACACCGCCCGCCCCCCGCACTCGACCGGCCGCTTCACGCTGCGGGTAACGGAAGGCGAGTCGACGATCGAGACCAAAGGCAACTGCCGCTTCCGCAACGTAGCGAGCAACACGCAAACGCTGCAGCAGGCGACGAGCACGACGACGCAGCCCGGCGGGGGGGGCGGCCAGTCCGCGTCCCTCCAGGCGATCCGCGTGGGCGAGACGGTCAACGGCACGCTCTCGAGCAGCGATTCGCTCTATCCCGACAACACGTACTTCAAGTTCTATCAGTTCACGGCCCCGACCGGACCGGTGACGATCGACCTGGCCTCCGACGACTTCGATCCGGTCTTGATCGTCCGCGGCGACGATCTCGACAACTCCATCATCAACGATGACGGCGGCCCGGGCTGCGCGGCGCGCGTGTCGCGCACGTTCCCCAGCCGTGGCCCGTACCGCATCCTGGTGAACACGACGTCGACGCCGCAGCGCCAGACCGGCCGGTTTTCCCTGTCGATCACGCAGGGATCGAGCCCCATGCGCGATGACGACAATTCCAACTGCGGCCAGCGGGCGGGCGCCGGGGGAGCGGGCGCGGCGGGCGGCGAGCACTCGATCCAAGTCGGCCAGACGCAGCAGGGCCAGCTCACCCGCAACGACGTGCTGCTCACGAGCGACAGCACGTACGCGCAGCCGTGGACGATTCAGGGCCGCGCCGGCCAGACGATCACCATCGATCTCGAGTCCGACGCGTTCGATTCGTACCTGTTCCTGCGCGGGCCCGGCATCTCGGGCGGCCGCGACTTCCAGGACGACGACTCGGGCGGCAACTGCCACGCCCGGCTGACGGCGACGTTCCCGCAGAGCGGCGAGTACGAGATCGTGGTGAACACCGCCGATCATTACGCGACGGGCGCCTTCACGCTCAGCGTCACCAGCGGTTCCAAACCGAAGTCGGTCGCGCGCTGCACTCGTAGCAACTAGTGCCCCACCCCCTGCCGGTTCGTGTCGCCGTGCTCGTGTCGGGCGGCGGCACGAACCTGCAGGCACTCCTCGATGCCCTTCACGATTCCCCGCTGGCGCGCGTCGCGCGCGTGATCTCCAGTCGCGCCGACGCCGGCGCGCTCGCGCGCGCGCGCCGCGCGTCGGTCCCCACGGCCGTGCTGCGTGACCCCAGCGACCCCGCCGAGCTGCTCGCGGCGCTGGGGGATGCGCAGCTCGTCGTGCTGGCGGGATATTTGAAGCTGGTCCCGACGCCGGTGGTCTCCCGGTTTCGCGACCGGATGATCAACATCCACCCCGCCCTGTTGCCCGATTTCGGAGGACCGGGGATGTATGGGCAGCATGTGCACGAGGCGGTGCTCGCGAGCGGCGCCACCGAGTCGGGCGCCACGGTGCACATCGTGGACGAGGTATTCGACCGCGGGAAGATCATCGCGCAGGAGAAGGTGCGGATCGAACCTGGAGACACGCCCGACACGCTTGCGGCTCGGGTGTTGGAAGCGGAGCATCGACTGCTAACCAGAGTGGTTCTGGAACTTGCCCGGAGGATTGGATGATGATGGAGCAGGCGGTCAAAAGACAACTGCGACGGTCAAGAGACAACGGCGGCGGTCGGGCGGTCGCAGTTGACCGCCGCATTTGTTTCTTGACCGTCTCGACCGCCGCCTTTGCAGTCTTGACCGCGAGCCTATCCGCCCAAACTCTCGATAGCCTTGCAATCCGTTTCTCAGGGATGACGGCGATCACAGGTTATGAGCAAGCCGTCACCGATTCTCTCCTCTCGCTCCTCCCCGGCAGCACCCGCGACCGCCTCGGCAACGTCACGCTGACCCTCGGTCGCGGCACGCCCAGGCGGCTGGTCTATTGCGCGCTCGATGAGGTGGGGTACGTGATCGGCAACATCACCGACGACGGGTACCTCCTGCTGCGGCGCGTGGGCGGTGGACAGCGGTTGTCACCGCTGTTCGATCAGCAGATCGAGGGCCAGCGCGTCACGCTGTTCGGCCGGAAGGGCGCCGTGCCGGGCGTCGTGGCCGTGCGCTCGACGCACCTCACCCGCGGGCGGCCGGCGCGCGAGGAGCCGCCGTTTACGGTGGACAATGCCTACGTCGACGTCGGCGCGAGCTCGCGCGACGAGGTGCTCGCGCTGGGCATCTCGATCCTGACACCCGTGTCGCTCACGAAACGCCCCCACCGCTACGGCGACCGTCTCCTCGCCGCGCCCAACGCCGGCCGCCGCGCCGCCTGCGCCGCCCTGGCGTCCGCGGCGCTGTCGCGCCCACGCGTGCGCGGCTCCGTCGTCGTCGCCTTCACGGTGCAGAGCCTCTACGCCGACACCGCTGGGCTCAGGACGGTCCTGAGCACGCAGGGGCCGTTCGCGGGGGCTCGACCGGTAACGGTGCCATCCAAGTTCGCGGAGACCACGGTGGAGACGGTGGCGCTGAAGGACGTGGAGGCGCTGGTGGCCGACGTCATGAGATGGATTGGAGGTGGCCAATGAGGGCGTTGGAAGGTTGGACGGTTGGAATGTTGGACGGTTGGAGAGTCGGAATGGTCCTGCTGTTCCTTTCCAACCTTCCAACATTCCAACTTTCCGCTCAGGATAGCAGCCGCATCTCCGAGGCCCAGACCGTCCTCGCGCAGCTCGTCGAGAGCTACGGCGTGTCAGGTATGGAAGCACCAGTGAGAGCCACGGTCCAGCGCCTGCTGCCGAGTTGGGTGAGGACGGAGACGGACACCGCCGGCAATCTCTGGGTGCGCACGGGGGGGGGCCAAGGCGATGGTCCCGTCGTGATCGTCGCGCACCTGGACGAGATCGGCTTCCGCGTCGACACCATCAACGCCGACGGCACGCTCGGCCTGCGCAATCGCGGCGGCTTCATTCTGTCGCTGTTCGAGGGAAAACCGGCGCTGATTCATGCCGATCGCGCCGACATCCCCGGCATCTTCCTGCCGCGCGACACCGGCCTCACGCGCCGCACGCCCCCGCCCCTGCGCGTCAGTGTTGGCGCGACGTCGCGCGCGGGCGCGGAGTCGTTGGGTGTGAAGCTGGGCCAGACGATCACGATGCCCAAGCAGTACGTGCGGCTCGCGGGCACGCGCGCCACGGGCCGCTCGTTCGACGACCGCATGGGCTGCGCCGCCTTGATTCTGGCGTTGCGGCGGCTCGATCGTACGAAGCTCAAGCATCCGGTCGTCTTCCTCTTCAGTACGCGCGAAGAGATCGGGCTCGAGGGCGCCGAGGCGGCCGCGCGCCAGCTCGGGACAGCCACGCACCGGGTCCACGCGATCGACACATTCGTGTCCGCCGATTCGCCCCTCGAGCTGCAGAACTTCGCCGTCGCACGCCTCGGCCAGGGTGCGGTCGCGCGGGCGCTCGACAACTCGTCTATTACGCCGCCTGCGTACGTCGACTCGCTGGCCGAGCTGGCCCGGGCGCGCGGGATTGCGCTGCAGATCGGCACGACAAACGGCGGGAACGACGGCTCGACATTTGTGCCATATGGAGTCGTAGATGTCCCACTGGGGTGGCCCCTTCGATACTCGCATTCCCCGGTAGAAATCGTGGATTTGAAAGACTTGGTGAGCCTGGCTGACTTGGTGCGGGCGGTGGCTGAGGACTGGTAAGAGAGGGCGGTCAAGAGGCAAATGCGGCGGTCAAGAATCAAAGGCGGCGGTCACGACCGCCCCGACCGCCGCAGTTGCAGTTTGACCGCCGCCGTTGTTTCTTGACCGCCTCATGAGAGCGCTCCTGTCTGTTTCCGACAAACGCGGCATTGTCCAGTTCGCCAGAGAGTTAGTAGCCCTCAAGTGGGAAATCGTCTCGACCGGCGGCACGGCGGAGGCTCTACGGCGTGAACAGGTCCCAGTCATCGGCATTGAGGACGTTACGGGGTTCCCGGAGATGATGGACGGTCGCGTGAAAACGCTGCACCCCAAGATCCATGGCGGGCTGCTGGCGCGGCGCGACAATCCCAGCGACCTCGGGGCGCTGCAGCAGCACGCCATCACGCCGATCGACCTCGTCGCCGTCAATCTGTATCCCTTCCGCGAAACTGTCGCCAAACCGGCGACCACGTTCGCCCAGGCGATCGAGCAGATCGACATCGGCGGGCCTTCGATGCTCCGCTCGGCGGCAAAGAATCACCAGGCGGTGATTGTGATTGTTGATCCGGATGACTACTCGAGCGTGATCGAGGATCTCAAGGTTGGCGAGGTTGTCGATGATAAACGGCGTGCGCTGGCGGCAAAAGTCTTCGCACACACCGCGGCGTACGACGGCGCGATCCTGGCCTACCTGTCGCGGTCGCAGGAATCGTTGGCGCCGAGACTCAGCCTGGTCCTCGAGCGGCAGCAGGCGCTCCGCTACGGCGAGAATCCGCATCAGCGCGCCGCGCTGTACGTGACGGACGAACCCGGCATCGGGGATATGCAGCAGCTCCACGGCAAGGAGCTGTCGTTCAATAATCTGCTCGACGTCGATGCGGCGGTCATGGCGATCGTCCCATGGCAGACCAAGGACGCGCGCGCGGCCTGCGTCATCATCAAGCACACCACGCCGTGCGGCATCGCGCTGGGCCGCAACGCCGCCGACGCCTTCGCGCGCGCGCTGGCGACCGATCGCACCTCCGCGTTCGGATCGGTGATCGCGTTCAACACGGTCGTCGACCGCGCCGCCGCCGAAGCGATGCGTGAGCTGTTCGTGGAAGTCGTGGTAGCGCCGCGCATCGACGCCGCTGCCTTGGCGGTATTCCAGGAAAAGAAGAATCTGCGAGTGGTGGAGGTGCCCCCCGCTCGTGCGGACGATCAGCCGACGCTCGACTACAAGCGCGTGCGGGGCGGATTCCTGATCCAGGACCGCTTCCGCTACAGTGACGTCGCGGATGAGTCCAAGTGGCGGATGGCCAGCACTCGGCGCCCTACGGATGCGCAATGGAACGACCTGCGCGTCGCGTGGGCGGCCGTCGGATCGATCAAGTCCAACGCGATTATCCTCGTGAAGGACGAAGCCGCCATCGGGATTGGCGCCGGGCAGATGAGCCGGGTGGACTCGTCGTTCCTGGCCGTCCACAAGGCGCGCCAGCAGGGGCACGATCCTCGCGGTGCGGTGTTAGCTAGCGATGCCTTTTTCCCCTTCCGGGACGGCGTGGATGAAGCCGCCGCCGCCGGGGTCGCCGCTATCATTCAGCCCGGTGGGTCCGTCCGGGACGCCGAGGTCATTGCGGCGGCGGACGAGCACGACCTTTCCATGATCCTGACCGGTATGCGACAGTTCCGTCACTAGATTATTGGGCCTATGACGACCACGTATCCCAATCGCGCAACGCCCGTGAGCCGCCAGGTGGACTACGTACCTGCCGCGCCTCTGAGCACCGTTAGTCCGCCGTATCTGATGGCAGGGTGCGTGTCGCTGGGCGCGCTCATCCTGTACGTCCTCACCCTGGCTCCCACGACGCAGTTCTGGGACACGTCGGAATACCTCGCGGCGGCGTACACGCTCGGCATTCCCCATCCGCCGGGGAATCCGCTGTTCGTGCTGATCGCCCACGTGTTCGGCATGCTGCCCCTCATGAAGGAATACGCCGCGCGCATCAATCTCTTCGCCGCCGTGACGAGCGCCATCTCCGCGGGTTGCTGGTTCCTCGTCACCGAGCGGTGGCTGCGCTCGTTCGTGCCGGCGCTGTGGCCGCGGCGGCTCGTCGCGCTCGCCGGCGCGCTCGTCTCCGCCACCGCGTTCACGGTGTGGAATCAGTCGGTCGTCAACGAGAAGGTCTATACGCTCAGCCTGCTGTCCATCGCGCTGATTCTGTGGCTGATCGTGCGCTGGGATGATCAGCCGCCCGGAGAGGCCCACGACCACTATCTCCTGCTGATCATCTATTTGCTCGCCTTGACGGCGACGAACCACATGATGGGCGTGCTCGTCGGACCCGTCGTGCTCGTGCTCCTCTTTCCCCCGCTCAAGCAGAACCGGCCCGCCTCCGAGCCGGAGCGGCGGATCGAGTGGTCGCAGTTCCTCGTGTTCACGGGCGTGTGGGCCCTGCTGCTGTCGCTGGGCCTGGAAAGTTGGGGACCGATTGCCGCGGCCGCCGTGCTGTTCGCCGCCGCCCTGGTCTACGCGTTCATGGCCGGCAACGTGAGCTTCGCGGTCGCCGCGCTGCTCGTGGCGATCGTCGGGGTGTCCGTCTACACGTTCCTGCCGATTCGCGCGGCGTTCCATCCGCCGATCAACGAAGGGGAGCCGACCAACTGGGAGGCGCTGTGGGCCGTGCTCACGCGCCAGCAGTACGGCAAGCCGTCCATCTTCGACAATCCGACGCAGGGACCGGGCTTCGGCAACACCGGCCACACGGCCGCGTTGTACTGGGGGCAGCTCGTCAACTACGCGCAGTACTTCAGCTGGCAATTCGCACACGACTGGTCCGACCGCGTGCAGCGCGTGCTGGCGGTGCTGTTCGCGTTCCTCGGAATCTCGGGAGCGATCCGCCACTGGCGCGCGGACCGGCGCACCGCCATCGCGATGACGCTTCTCATGTTCACGTTCACGTTCGCGCTCGTCTTCTATCTCAACTTCAAGTACGGCTACTCGCTCCACCCCGGGGAGCCGCTGGCGGCACACGAGGTGCGCCAGCGCGACTACTTCTTCCTGGTGTCGTTCGCGCTGTGGGGCATCTGGGTCGCGATGGGACTCGCGGCCGGCATCGAATGGGTGGGCCAATGGTTCCGCGAGCGCCAGCCGAACGAGGCGCGTCGCTGGGTCTACGGCACGCCGCTTCTGGCGCTGGCGTTGATCCCGTTGATCGGCAACCGGCACGCCGCCTCGCGGAAGAACGAGCGGCTGGCCCGCGACTTCGCCTATGACCTGCTGCAGTCAGTCGAGCCGTACGGAGTGCTGGTGACCGCCGGCGACAACGACACCTTCCCGCTGTGGTACGCGCAGGAGGTCGAGGGCATCCGCAAAGACGTGACGATCGTCAACCTGTCGCTGGCGAATACCGACTGGTACGTGCGCCAGCTGCAGCGCCGTCCCCTCACGGCGTTCGATTCGACCAATGCCCCGGCGATCTATCGCGGCCGGCAGTGGCCGATGCCGACCGGCAAGCTGATGAGCTTCAGCGACCAGCAGCTGGCCGCGCTCGAGCAGTTCTACATGTTGGAATCGAAGCGCGACGTGAAGCTCGGCAGCGGCGCCGACACGATCCGCGTCACGCTCGATCCGCAGATGCTCGGCCGGCCGTACGTCGAGCGCGCCGACGTCATCGTGCTCCAGGTGATCAAGGATCAGCTCGGCAAGCGGCCGATTTACTTCTCACGCACTGTCGGCTTGTATGCGGATCAATTCGGGTTCACGGGGCATCTGGAAGGCCAGGGCTTCGCGCGCGTGCTGCGGACCAAAGAGCTCGTGCCGTCCGACAGCATCAAGGGAGTGCAGTCGCTCGGCTACGTGAACATCCCGCGCACGACGAAGCTGCTGTTCGACGTGTATCACGCGGACGAGGCGGCGCGACCCCGCCCGCTCGGGTGGCTGGACAAGCCGTCGGAAGGAATCCTCCAGCTCTACGGCTTGACGTACTACACGATGGCGCAGGAGCTCCAGGCCTCGAATAGCCCGTTCTCGGCGCGTGCGCAGCAGATCGCGCAGGCGATCTTCCGCAACACCGAGACGACGCTGCAGCCGCTGCCGGAGCGGCCGGTCCGCTAGTGCTTCGTTGAGTCCTTCCCGGCTGGCGCGGCGCTCCCGCCGGCCGGCCGTGTCGTCGCGGCGGTCGACTCCTGTCCCGCCGGCGCACCGCGGTGCCGCTCGACCACGCGCGCCATGACGGGCGCGTTCGGGAACAGCCGCTCCAGCCCGCCGACGACCACCTGGTCGCCGGCTTCCACACCACTCTGGACCTCAGCCCAGCCGGCGGTCCGAACGCCGACCGTCACCTGGCGCTGATTGGCTTTGCCGTCCTTCACCACCCACACGAACGTCGCGCCCTGCATCGGGAGCAGCGCGTCCTCGGGCACGACGACGGCATTGGGCCGGATGGCGGTCGCGAGCCGCGCCTCGATGAACATGCCAGCCTGGAGCTGATGCTCGTTGTTCGGGACGCGCGCCTTGATGAGAATCGTGCGGCCCGGCAGCGAGACCACGGGGTCTACAAATACGACCTCGCCTGAGAAGTTCTTCCCCGGGAGCGCGGCGACCTGGAAACTCACAAGCTGACCGCGGCGCAGCCGGTCGGCGTAGCGCTCCGGCACGTCGAACGAGGCGTGTTGCGGATTCACCGACTGCAGCGTGATCAGCGGGGTCTGCGACGAGACGTACGTCCCGATGCTCACGAGGCGGCGGCCGATGACGCCCGCGAACGGCGCGCGGACCACGGTGCGGTCGAGTCGGGTCTTCAGCACATCGTGGTTGGCGTCGGCGCCACGCGATTTGGCCTCGGCCTGCTCGAGATCTGACGTCGAGGACGCGTTCTGGGCGATCAGCTGCTTGGTGCGCTCCAGCGCCTGGCGGGCAAGCTGCCGCTCGGCATCGGCCTGGGCGACCTGCGCCTTCAGCTCCGCGTCATCCACCTTGAACAGCGGCGTGCCTGCGCCGACCTCCTGGCCTTCCCGCACGAGGATGTCGGTGATGCGTCCGGAGACTTCGGGCCGCAACTCGATCGACTGGATCGCTTCGATCTGGCCGGTTGCCGCGATCGCGTCAACGACGGTGTCGCGGATGGCGGCAGCGACCTCGACGGGCATGGCGAAACCACCGCCACCGGGTCCGCCACCTGCCCCGGAGTTGGCCTTTTTGCACGCGGCCGGAGCCGCGAGCAGGAGCAGAACAGCAAGGGCGCGGTACGACATCACTGAGGTTCCTTGTCGGTAAAGAGTCTCTTGCCCAGAATGGTCTCGAGGCCGGCGAGCGCGAGCCGCGTTCCGTAGCGCGCGGCCACGTAGTCCGCCTCGGCCTGGGACAGGTTCACTTCGGCATCGAGCAGGTCGAGAATCGTCGTCGCCCCACTCTGGTAACGGGTCTGCTGAATGCGGAAGCTCTCGCGCGCGGCCGCCCGAGCCTCGGCAGAGAGCCCAACGGACGTGCGCGTCGTCTCATACGCATCGTACGCCGCGGTGACGTCGTGCTGCACCGCCCGCTGCATGTCGTTCCGAATCGCACGCGCAACGTCACGACTCACGCGCGCCTGCGACAGTGACAGCTCGCGTCGCATGTTGTCCCACAGCGGAAACGAGATGGCCAGGGACAACTGGGTGAACTTGGCGCCCGATGGCACGAACTTGTTGTCAAAACCCACACCCGTCCACGATAGCGTGGCATGCGGCAAGTAGTTGCCGAGGCGCGACCGGTAGTTGGCGGCGGCAGCGCGTTCATCCGCCGCGACCCGCCGGTACTCCGGGCCCTGCGCTGCGGCCTGGGTAATGGCATCCGCCAACGAAATCGGCAGCTCCGGCGCGAACGTGGAATCGAGCGGCGCGGCATCGACCGAGCCTGCCGCGCCGATGCGGCGGCCAAGTTGCAGCCGGGCGATGCGCAGCTTGGAGGCCTGTTGCAGCTGCCCGATTTGAGCACGCGTCAGCTCCAGGCGCAGGTTGAGTGAGTCCGTCTGGACCGCGGCGCCCGAGGACACCTTCGCACGCGCGACCCCGAGCTGCTCCCGCGCGCGCCGCAGCCGGTCACGCGCGACCCGATCGAGCTCAGCATTGGCCAAGACGTCGTAATAGTCGGACTCGGTCAGGAACGCGGTCGTGAAGCGTTGGATAAGCTCGCCGGCGTGCGCGCTCTCGAGCGCAGCGCCCGAGCGCGACAACTCAGCGAACTTCTGGCCGCCGAGGAAAAGATCGTACGAGGCCGTGATCGACCCCTGCACCGCGTACTTCTCCGGGCGCAGCGTCCCGAAGTTGAAGAACGGCGGATTATTCCGCGTCGCCGTCGTCGCGAGTGAGATCGACGGCAGGATGAACACGGAGAACGCGCTGCGGCGCGCCCACACGGCGTTGTCGACCTGACCGAGCGCCGAGACGTAGTTCGGGTCGAGCTGCGCGGCTCGCTGCAACGCCTCCCGCAACGTGACCTGTGGCAGCGTGTCGACCGCGGCCGGCGCTGCGGGTCCCTGCAGCGCGAGTAACAGCGCCAGCATCAGTCGCCCTCCGCCGTGAGTGGCTCGCGGCGACGGACGAGCCGATACAATCGCCGCGGCAGACTGCCGATCCAGTGAACCACCGACGGCAGGACCATGTACGCCACCGGCACGACGAACAGCGTGAGCGCCGTGGAGAAGAACACGCCGCCGACGATCGCATAGCCCAGCGGCTTGCGCGACGCGGAGCCCGCGCCGACGCCCCATGCGACCGGGACCGCACCCATGATGGTGGCCACCGACGTCATGAGAATCGGCCGGAACCGGATCCGGCCCGCCTCGAGGACCGCCGCGACGGTGTCGAGTCCTTTCTCCCTGAGCTGGTTCGTGTACTCGACGAGCAGAATCGAGTTCTTACAGACCAGTCCGATGAGGAGAATCATCCCGATTTGGCTGTACAGGTTCATCGTCGCGCCCGACCGATGGATGATCGCTGCGAACTTCAGCGTCGCCAGTGCACCGGTCACGGCGAGCGGGACGGCCATGAGCACTGTCCAGGGATGCAGCAGCGATTCGAACTGCGAGGCGAGCACCATGAACACCACGATCAGGGCGATCACGAACGCGAAGTAGATGGCGCTCCCGCTCTCCTTGTACTCGCGTGATTCTCCGGCGAGCGCCGTCGTGGTCCCGGGCGGCAGCAGCTGCCGCGCGACCGCATCGATCGAATCGAGCGCCTCGCCCTGCGCGAGCCCCGGCATCAGCGACGCCGACAACGTGAACGAGGGAATTCGGTTGAAGTGGTTGATCTGCCGCGCGCCCACCCCTTCCTGCACGTTCGCCAGCGCGTTGAGCTGGACCAGTTGCCCGCCCTTACCTCGCAGATAAATCCCGCCCATGTCGCTCGGCGTGGCGCGATCCTTGGGATCGAGCTGCACCATCACGTAGTAGAGCTTGTCGTTCCGCGTGAAGGTGCTGACGCGGCGGCCGCCGAGGAACGTCTGCAGCGCGCTCGCCACGTCGCGGACGGGCACCCCCAAATCCTCTGCCCGGTCACGGTCGAACGTCACCCGCAGCTCGGGCTTGTTCACAAACAGGTCAGTCTGGACGTTCGCGAGACCCTTGACTTGTGAGACGCGACCGACGAACGGTCCCATGATGTCGGGGAGTTTCGCAAAATCCGGATTCTGCACGACGTATTGAATCGGCTGTGAGAAGCCGATCGCGCCGGGCGCGTACGGAAATGCCAGCACTCCCGAGAGTCCCATGAGCTGGGGAAACAGCCCGCCGATCATCTGCTGCACGCTGGTGTGACGCGCGCCCCAATCCTTCAGGATCACGCCGATGAACGCGCTGTTCACACCACCCGCGAAGCCGCCGACGATCGTGAAGTACCCGTTCACGTCGGGCGTGCGCCCGATGATTTGTTCCACCTGGCGCACGTAGCTGTCGGTGTACGGCAGCGACGCGCCTTCCGGGCCGCGCACGACCACAAGGAAGAAGCCGCGATCGTCTTCTGGGATCAGCTCCTTCTGCAGCCGCGTCGGCGGGAAAATCAGAAACGCAAAGACGGAGACGGCGACGACTGCCAGCGTCCCGAGCAGGACGGCAACGCGGTGATCGACGGCGCGCCGCAGCAGCTGCGCATACCGCTCCGACAGCGCATTGAACCCGCGCTCGAACAGCTGGAAGACCTTGCCGTGCTGGTGCTGCATCCGAAGGATCTTGGCGCAGAGCATCGGCGTGAGCGTCAACGCGACGAAGCCCGAGATTACGACCGCGCCCGCGACGGCGATGCCGAACTCGCTCAACAACCGGCCCGCGGTGCCTGTCAGGAACGCGAGCGGCGAAAACACCGCCACCAGCGCGATCGTGGTTGCGATGACGGCGAACGCGATTTCGTTCGTCCCGCGCACGGCCGCTTCCTCCGGCTGTTCGTGCAGCTCCTCCTGGTGCCGGAAGGCGTTCTCGAGCACGATGATCGCGTCGTCCACGACGATGCCGATCGCGATAGTGAGCGCGAGCAGCGTAAAGTTGTTGATCGAGAAGCCCAGGAAATACATGATCGCGAACGTCGCCACGATCGACGCCGGAATCGCGAGCCCGGGGATGATCGTGGCCCGGACGTTGCGCAGGAACACGAAGATGATCAGGACCACCAGGATCGCCGCAATGAGCAGCGTGAGGCGCGCGTCGGCGATCGAGTGCGTCACGAACACGGACCCGTCGTACGCGCTGTGCAGCTTCACGCCGAGCGGCAACGTCTGCTGGATGGCGGGGAGCGCTTCGCGAATGTTCCGCGCGACATCGATAAGGTTCGCCTTCGACTGCCGTACCACGCCGATGGCCACCGACGGGGATCCGTTGTAGCGGAAGATCGAGCGGTCGTCCTCCGGGCCGAGCTCGACCCGGGCCACATCCTTGAGCTTGATGAGCTGGCTGCCTTGGCTCGCCACCACCATTTCGCCGAATTCCTGCGGCGTTTTGAGCTCGCCCAGCGAGCGCACGGAGAACTCGCGCCGGGTAGATTCGATCCGGCCGGCGGGGATTTCGACGTTGCGCGAGACGATCGAGCCTTCGACGTCCTGGACCGTGAGGCCGCGCGCCGACAGCGCCTCGGGCTGCACCCAGACGCGCATCGAGTAGCGCCGCTCACCGAAGATCTGGGCGCTGCCGACGCCCGGCAGGCTCTGGAGCCGCGCCTTGACGAGCCGGTCCGCGATGTCGGACAGCTGCATCAGGTCGTAATTGTCGCTGGAGAGCGCCAGCCAGAAGAACGGCTGCGCGTCGGCGGACTGCTTCGCGATCACCGGCTCGAGCACGTCCACCGGCAGGCGGCCCCGCACGCGCGACACCTTATCGCGCACGTCCTGCGCCGCCACGTCCACCGGCCGGTCGAGCGTGAACTCGAGCGTGATGTTGCTCGTCTGCTCCGCCGACGCGCTGCTGAGAGTGCGGATGCCCTGGATGGTCGAAAGCTCTTCCTCGAGCACGTCGGTGACCGCGGTCTCCACCACCTGCGCGTTCGCGCCGGGCAGCACGGTCGAGACTGAGATGATCGGAGGATCGATGTCGGGCAGCTCGCGCACCGAGAGCCGGGTATAGCCGATGAACCCAAAGAGCACGAGCGCCGCCGACAGCATGCTGGCGAGGACTGGGCGTCGAATGGCAGTTTCGGAGAGTTTCATACGCGAGAATTCTTCCCAGGAAAGTGAACGGGCCGGACAGTCTTGAACGTAACGGGCTGTTTAAGGTGCGAGTTCCAAGGTCCGCTGCTAGTACGTCGAAAGAGAACGCGGGAAATCGACATTGGTCGGTCCCGTTTTGGTTCGAATCGAGGGACCCGAAGATATACCGAAGTGCAAGAACCTGGCAAGGGGCGCTCCAAAGCTGAACAATCTGGCTAGGTTAAGGAGCAAAGGAGGGCTGGCCGAATGGCTAAGGCACCGGTCTTGAAAACCGGCGGGCGCAAGCCCTTACAGGTTCGAATCCTGTGCCCTCCGCTGACTTAGCGCTGCATGACTAAAGACACGACTGGTGGACAGCGGGAGCTGACTTTCCTGCTCGCCGGAGTCGAGCGGCGCATCTTGGTGCGCCTGGCGGCTCGCGTGCCGCGCTCGATTCGTTCCAACCACCTGACGGCCCTCGGCACGATCGCCGCCGCCGGCGCCGGAGCCGCGTACGCCCTGACCCACTACAGCCCCGCCTGGCTCTGGGTGGCGAGCCTGATGCTCGTCATCAATTGGCTGGGCGACAGCCTCGACGGCACCCTCGCGCGCGTGCGCGGCACGC
>QHVB01000064.1 GCA_003222195.1 Gemmatimonadota bacterium
AGCGTCAACGCCAGCGCCGACTGGGCAAGGATAACCATGTTGAGCCTCCGGTAACCTTGTCTCCGCGCTGCGCGCGTCACAGCAGTGAGGATCGACGCTGGAGATACTGCGCGATCATCCCAGAGCAGATCGACGATGCGCAGGAGCGGCTTGCCGGGCTCGGGCGCCGTGAGGGCCAGCGCGCAGGGCGGTGCCCCGGGGTGGCGATCCCGCAGCAGCAACCACTCCCAGGTTGGGATGGCGCCCAGCCCGAGGCGGGTGGCGTACAGGTCGACCGACCGCTGACCCTGGAAATAGGCGCCCGGTCGCAGCGCGTACAACGCCTGGGCAAGGCGCGGGTCTTCCAGGCTGCCGATTCGCTCTGCTGTCAGCGAAACCGCCCGACTCTTCACGTGAAAGAAGCCGTTGTAGAGGAAGTTGAGTGGAGTGGCGAAGCGCTCCAGCGTGCCGCGCTCCGTGAACCCCGCTGCCCTCATGATGCCCCTCGCGACGGGTGACGGATCGCTATAGGCGAAATCGAATTCTCCAGATTCGCGGAGGTCTGCGGCTGCGCGCCGGCAGAGCTCCGCTGCGGTCCAAAAGTTCCGATGCACGGGGTCGAGCAACAAGTCGACGAGCAGCGCGGCGCGTGCCTGCCGGCCCTCGCTCCGGAACACGCGCGGCAACGCGGCGTAATGGCCGACGAGCTTGCCCGCGCCGTCTCTGGCGATCCAGCTGACCCCCCCTGCCGATGCGGTTTGCGAATACGCGCGCTGAAAAAAAGCTGGAAACTCGGGCGCGTCGTTTCGGACGAACAGGGCCTTGATTTCCTCCCCGAACACCCCGACCGCGCATCGCTCGAATTGTAAGGTCACAGACATCTCCTCAGGCCGTGCGCGGTGAACTCCGGCCGTCGCTCGGTCCTCAACCACGGGATCCTAGTCGAGACGGATTTCGCGGCGCTCGAGGACGGCCACCTGCCCCAGGAGTCTCTGCCGGCGGTGCTGCGCGGGGTGAAATGCTACGACCCGAGCAAGATGGGACACCAGAAGGCGATCACGGAGCGGATCGAGCGGGTGCGAGAGGCAAACGGCGTGCTACAAGTGAGGCGAGGCTCATGGTGAACTAATCTCTTGTCTCGGTAGGAGTTCGGCAGCACAGCAGCTCGTGATCCGCTTGCCGGACTAGTATCGGCTTGTGGTACGGCGGTTACAAGAGAACGTCGCCTGAGGAAACGGTCACGTTGGTCGCCGTGCAGGTGGCTCAAACCAACCTCCGCTGGCGGTTGATTGTCGCAGCTGAGCCACACAGCGGCGTGATGATGTCCAGTTCCGGGCTCCACTCTTGGGGCGTAAGTCATTGTATTGTCGCGCGTTACTGGCTGATGCCAGGTCTGAGCCATGGTCGGCGGCGGCGCCCCCCTTGCAAACAGCTACTTCCGCAGCCGGCAATCATCCCTCGCGGGACGAGCCGCCGGGGAGAAGGTCGGTCGCCCGAAAGGCCATGCCAATGAAGATGCGGGATCGCTGCGTGAGTAACGGGTCCGCCGCCACTCAGGGGCGCGGCATCGAAGCCTCGGATGGTCATCCCATCCGTGTATGCCTCGTTGCTCCCGCTCTCGTCGTCCCGGGCGGGCAGGCGATCCAAGCGGCGAGGCTGTATCGCGGGCTGCGTCAAATCCCCGCCCTGGCGGTCGGATTCGTCCCGACCAATCCGAGGCTGCCCGGCATGCTGCAGTTGCTGCAACGCATTCGTTACGTCCGCACGATCGTCACATCGGTCCGGTACCTCTGGTCGCTCTTCCGGTGCCTGCCCGATTACGATGTGGTACACGTGTTTTCAGCCTCGTACTGGTCCTTCATACTGTGTCCAACGCCCGCGATCCTGCTAGCTAAGTGGTTCCGGAAGAAGGTGGTTCTCAACTACCGAAGTGGAGAGGCGGAGGACCACCTGCGACGCTGGGCAACCTCGGCCATTCCCGTAATCCGGCGCGCGGACGCCCTAGTCGTAAGCTCCAATTATTTGGGGGAGGTGTTCGCGCGAGCAGGATTGCCCACTCGGACCATCGCGAACATCGTGGACTTCGATCAATTCCAATTTCGCGCCCGCGCTTCCCTGCGGCCGGTCTTCCTGTCGAACCGCCACCTGGAAGACCTCTACAACGTGGCATGCGTGTTGCGCGCCTTCGCGTTAATTCAGCGGATCTACCCAGAGGCTAGGCTGGTCGTCGCGGGCGACGGAAGCCAGCGCCAGCCGCTGGTGCGTCTCGCCGCGGAGCTGGGCCTCAAGCACTACGAGTTCGTCGGTCGCGTGCCCCCGGACCGGATGCCCAGCCTGCTCGATGCCGCCGATGTGTATCTCAATGCCCCGAACATCGACAACATGCCCGGATCGATCCTCGAGGCGTTCGCATCCGGTTTGCCGGTCGTGACGACCGATGCCGGTGGCATTCCGCACATTGTGCGGCACGGGGAAACAGGCCTGATCGTGTCGCGTGGGGATCATGAGGGAATGGCTGCGGCCGCCGTACGACTCTTGGAAGATCCCTCACTGGTGCGCCGATTGACATCGTCCGCGCTGGACGAGTGTCGCCGGCGGTACGCACCGCAAGCTGTCGTCAGGGAGTGGCTGAGCGTCTACCAGGGTCTCGTGGCTCCGTCGCGCAGTGCTGCTTCACGCCGATGAACGTTCCTAGCCTACCGGCACGTGGCGGCGGATCGGCCGGCGGGGCAACGCGTGGCTGAAGCCGTGCAGCCAGCCTTCGAACTCAATGTCCGAGAGTGCCGAAGGGACCACGATTCTCGGAAGCAAGAGGGAGGGCGTCGTGCGGGTGGCGAGACCGGGATCGCATGTAGTAGCGGATTGAACACCAAGGTCGGATAGCCAAGGCAGGAAGCGTTCCTCATACACCCCGCTGGGGTAGCAAAAATGGTCGGCCGACGGCTGACCGACCTCCGCCAGAAAGTTGCGATTGTCGATGATCTCGCGCGCGAAGAGTGTGCGATCTCCGGGCATGCGGTGACGGTGCGTGTGAAGCTGCAAGTCGATGCCCTCGCCGAGTACCTGATTCAGCTCCTCCGGCTTCATGAGGTGCAGGATTCGATTCGTCCGCAAATGTCCCAAGTCGACCTTCAGGGCGGAAGCTAACCGCTCGAGGAGCTCGTCCTTGCCTGCGGCCGACAGCCCGGTGCGGTGAGCGACCTGTCGAATCTGAAAGCACACCGCCGAGCGATTTGCCTCGTCGCTCAAGTCGAGCAGCCCCTGAACCCCGGTGAACTCCCGTCCCTCGATTCTCTGGTCCGCCCCTTTCCAGAGGAGGTAGGAGCAGGCCACGTCGAAAACGGGGCGATTGAACGATGAATAGTAGGAGGTCTGATACACTGTGACGGGAAAGCCAAACTCGCGGATCACGGGCAAGGCCCGGACCAGGAAGTCGTAGGGGCCATCGTCGAACGTGATGACGACAGACCTCGGCGGCAGATCGCTGCGGCGCAGTCGGGATACCGCTTCTCCCAATGACAGAACGGAACAGTCGTTCCGAACGAGCAGCTCCATGTGACGGCGGAATGTGTCCAGCGGCAAGTAAAGGGCCTGGTTCCAGAGGTGCTCGTCGTGCTGGGAAACGCCGTGGTAGCAGAGGATGAGCAGGCGACGTGTTCTCCAGGAGCTACGGCCCACCGCCCCAAGGAGCCCTAGCTTCCTGGAGCTCTTCAATACCGTGGTCTTGACTGTCTTCAGTGTCATCAATCAGCGCCCGCAAAGACGCGGACGATGCGCTCGGCCGTATCCCCGGTCCCGTACAAAGGCGGATGTGGCCGGCGGCCTTGGCGATGTCGTTCCACAGCGGCCATGATGGCGTCCGGATCGGTGCCGGCAAGCGCGTTCCAGCCGATATCAGTGGTTTCTACCCACTCCGTTTCTTCCCGAAGGGTGACGCACGGGACCTCCAGGTAGTAAGCCTCCTTTTGCACGCCTCCCGAATCGGTGAGGATTGCCGCGGCGGACCGCTCGAGCTCCAACATGTCCAGGTACCCGACCGGCTCGATCACGCGCACATTTGGTCCGGGCGTCAACCCGAACTCCGTCAGCCGCTTTCGAGTGCGGGGGTGGAGAGGGAGCACCACCGGCTGATCGAGACGAGCTAGGCCCTCGAGGATGCCACGCAAGCGCTCGGGCCGATCGGTGTTCTCGGCGCGGTGCACGGTGCACAGGTAGAACATCCCGGCGCACACGTTCGCCGCCTGCGGGTACGGCGAACTGCGGCGCGCCCGCTCGGCGTGTTGTAGCACAGCGTCGAGCATGATGTCGCCGACGACGTGCACCCCGCGGGAGAGACCTTCCGTAGCGAGCTGCCGCTCCGCATGGGATGAGGGAGCGA
>QHVB01000019.1 GCA_003222195.1 Gemmatimonadota bacterium
GCGAGCGCGGCGCCGGAGAGCGTGCGCCGGCGCGCGAACGGATGCCGCCTTCCGACAATCGCCACCAGCTCGTCCTTTACACACGGCTCCGCGGTGAGTCCGGGACGCAGGGGTGTGGCACCGATCACGCCCAGCTCCACCGAGCCCGCGGCGACCCACTGCTCGACTTCGCGCGTGTCGCCAATGCGAAGCGTGAGCGCGATCAGCGCGTGCGCGGTATGAAATCGTCCTAGGACTTCGGGGAGGAGGTAGGTCCCCGGCGTCGTGCTCGCGCCCACCGAGACGGCTCCGGCTCGCAGGCCGCGCAGCTCGATCGCCGCCCGCTCGGCGCTCGTCACGAGACCGAGGGCCTGGCGGACGAAGGGCTCGATGAGACGTGCCGCAGCGGTGGGCCGGACGCCTCGCCCGGCCCGCTCGAACAGCGACACGCCGAAGAACGCCTCGAGGCCCCTCAGGTGCTCCGACACCGCGGGTTGGCTGAGGCGGCGAGCCTGCGCGGCGCGACCGACCCCGCCCGCGTCCAGCACGGCGAGGAACAGCTCGAGACGATGCAGCGTGAGGCCAGGTTTTGGCATAGGGTTTAGCCGATGCGATGTATTAAAACGTCGTATTTGTCCAATGTCGAGTGAGGAGCGAGGATGCGGTACCCAATCAACTGGAGACCATGATGTCGCTCCGCTCCCTCGTCGCGCTCGGTGGTCTGGCCATCCTTCCCGCGGCGCTCGCGGCCCAGACCAGGCCAACGCCCGCCCCGACTTCCCAGGTCATCGTCGCACACGCAGCCACACTGGCGTGGGCCCCTGGACCACCGTCGCTGCCACCCGGCGCCGAGTTCGTGCTCCTCGAGGGGAATCCCGCCGAGGCGGTGCCGTTGACGTTCAGGCTCAGGTTTCCCGCCAACTATCGCATCCCGCCGCACTGGCATTCGGTCATCGAGCACGTGACGGTGCTCGCAGGTACGCTGAATGTCGGGATGGGCGAAGTCGCCACGTACAGCGGCGGCACAGCACTGAACGCGGGCAGCTTCGCCGCGATGCCCGCGAAGATGGTGCACTCCGCGTGGGCCGGCCCCGAGGGCGTGACGTTCCAACTGCACAGCGTCGGTCCGTGGAGCATCACCTATGTGAAAGCGGCTGACGATCCGCGTACCCCAAAGCCCGCGGGCAATCGGTGAGCGATCTCGCGGCGCAGCAGTCCGTCGAGCAGGCCCCGCTCGAGGGCGTGATCAAGGGCGAGGTGCTGCGGATGTACCAGGAGGTCGCGGACCATCCCGAGCAGGAGTTCCACTTCTTCCATGGCCGGGAGGCCGCCGAGATGTTCGGCTACCAGCGCGACTGGCTCGAGCGGGCACCGGCTGGCGCGGTGGCGTCGTTCGCCGGCGTTGGCAACCCGCACCTGCGCAGCCGGCTGCAACCGGGCGAAACGGTACTCGATCTCGGCAGCGGCGCGGGGCTCGACAGCATCATCGCGGGTTGGCAAGTGGGCGTCAGCGGTCACGTGCTAGGCGTCGATCTTAATCCCCACATGTGCGCCAAGGCCGAAGCGCATGCCGCGCTCGCGGGTGGTACGATGGAATGCCGCAAAGGGACGATGGAGGATATCCCTGTGCCCGATGCAAGTGTGGACGTCATCATCTCCAACGGCGTCATCAATCTGTCGTTCCGCAAGCGGCGGGTGATCGGCGAGCTGTATCGCGTGCTCAAGCCGGGCGGGCGCGTGTCCATCGCCGACATCGTGAGCGCCAAGCAGTTGTCGCAGTCGATCGTCAATGATCCGAAGCTATGGGCCAGCTGAATAGGCGGCGCTCTCCCGGAGGGAGAGATGTTCACGCTGTTTGACCATGCGGGGTTCAAGCGAGTGAAATCGGCGGTCGTGCCCGGTTTCCGGTTTCGGAAAGCCTCGACCCAAGACTCGGCCGAAGCCTACGGCGTTAAGGCGGTCATGATGACCGCGCTAAAGCCAGGCGGAGACTGAGAAAAGTGGACTCGAAGTCTCACTGGGAAGGCATTTACCGCAACAAGCTCCCGACGCAGGTCAGCTGGTATCAGCCCCACGCCCGGCGCTCGCTGGACCTGATTCGCCGCGTGAGCCCGCCTCCCGGCGGCGCCATTATCGACGCCGGCGGCGGTGCCTCAACTCTGATCGATGACCTGCTGGACGCGGGCTATCACGATCTCACGGTCCTCGATCTCTCGGCCGCCGCACTCGCCGTAGCCCGTCGTCGTCTCGGCACGCGGGCTGATACCGTCCGATGGGTCGAGGCCGATGTTCTGAACGCGTCGCTTCCGACGGCCGGATATTCCGTCTGGCATGACCGTGCTGCCTTCCACTTTCTCACCGCGCCGGCCGACCGAGCCCGCTATGTCACGCAGGTGCGGCAGGCTGTTCGCGTCGGCGGGTTCGTCCTCGTAGCAACTTTCGCTGACGACGGTCCAACACGTTGCAGCGGCCTTGAGGTCGCCCGGTACTCCCCGGACGCGTTGCACGCCGAATTCGGCACCCCCTTCCAGTTGATGGCCAGTGAACGTGAAGAGCACGTCACCCCTGCGGGCGTTTGTCAAGCGTTTATCTACTGCTTGTCTCGCATAGACTGACTGGACGAAGGCGGGGCGTCCGCAGTCGCACACAATCCGGTGTCGACGACGATGGAAGATGGCCATCCTCAACGGCGGACTGAACAGCGCTCTGATGATGCCAAACTGCTCGTCGCAGACGAGCGCGGGCAGTCACTTGGTCCTTTGGTCACGCTCAAACACAACGGCCAGCGCTGGTGTGCGCTGGCCGTGCAGGATTACGAATCAAGAGCTCTACCACTGAGCTACGGTGGCGGCGACCCAAAGTTAGCAACCCGCCGCTCGCGGCGGTACTCCGCCGCCTCTCCAAGCCTCCACTCCCTCGCGCACGATCAGCGGTAGCATCGCCAGCGCAGCGACGGGGTCGGCCCACCACCAGCCGAGAACCGCGTTCAGGCCGAGACCGAGAAGCGTTGTCGCCGAGAGCCAGGCGCAGACGATGCTCTCGTGGGCGTCCGCCCGCAGCGCTCGGCTGCCAAGGCTGGCCGCGACGCGAAGCTTTCCTCGGGCGAGGAGCGGCATCGCGATCAAGGAGAGGGCCGTGAGGACGATGCCGATCAGACTCGATTCGGGCCGCCTGCCCGTCACCAGGACGCGGACAGAGTCCGTAACGATGTACACCCCGAGCGCGAGCAGCAGAAAACCCGCTCCCCGCGCCGCACGGCGCTCCACGGTCGGTCCCAAGGGCGCCAAGCCGAGTTCAGCCCGAAGTCGCCACCACAAAAGGGCTCCGCTCGTTACCTCGATCACCGAATCGATTCCAAATCCCGTCAGGGCCACCGACCCAGCGGCGATACCGGCCGCGATCGCCACAAGCCCCTCAAGGGTGTTGTAGCCGACGGTCACGGCCTCGAGCGCGATCCCTTGTCGCAGTGCCGCTTCGCGGCCGAGGCCCATCATGGTCGTGTGCGTGCGGAACGTTGTCGTCGTCCCAGGAGCTGGGCGCTCACGGCGACGATCACGGTTGAGACCGACATACCGCGCCAACGGCAGGCGATAGCAAAATGCCTGTAGCTCGATAGAGCACGCCGGCTGCGAGTGGGACAGCCACGGCATTATATGCCGTCCCCCACCATAGATCTGTACGATCTTGCGGTACGTCGCGTGCGCTAAAGCCGACGATGGCCGGTACATCGCGCGGATCCGACCGGACCAGGACAATGTCGGCGGATTCGATCGCGACGTCGGTGCCCGCGCCGATCGCGATGCCCACATCAGCTTCCACCAGCGCGGGCGGGTCGTTTACGCCATCACCTACCATCGCGACGGTGACGCCGCGCTTTGACCGCGCGGATTTTCGCCGCCTGCTGATCCGGCAGCACTTCGGCGAAGTACTCGTCGAGTCCCAATTCCTGCGCGACCCACCGCGCCACTGGCTGAGAATCGCCGGTGAGCATCATCGCCGGGATACCTATCTGCTTCAGCCGCTGCAGCGCCTCGCGGGACTCGGGACGGATGATATCCGCGAGCGCGATAGCTGCGGGTCCTGCTCAGTGACGCCGACTTCAATGGATCGTGATCTGCCCCGTCGTCAGCGTCTCCCTGGCTAGATCATAGTTGCCATTTCCGGGCGCCACATCCCCGGCTACGCCGTCGAACACCCCGAAGACCGTCAGCTGCAACGTGGCGACCCCCGGGCCACCGGGCGTGACGACGACGGCGAAAGGGATGTCTCGGAAGATCGACTGCACACCAGGGCCGAACGCGTTCAGCACCTTCACGGTGGCCGTGCCACTGAAGCTGCGCCCGTCCAAAGCCCCGCTCGTGACAGGCCCCTGCACGGCCATCAGGTGCAGTCCGAGGAAGTTCGCGTTGCCGGCCATGAGGCACGTGAAGTGTCCTTGCGCCGTTCCGTCATCCGCGATCACCGCCGCGAACCCGAAGTGCGACCCGTCGACGTCTCCATCGCCGTCGAGATCGGCGCCGAAGGTCGTGGTGCCGCCGCCCGTAACCTGGACTGTATGCGCCGACGGCGCAGCCGTGCGGTCGCTCGAGATGGCGGCGCGCGGCGCGACGGCATCTTCCGGAGCGGCACATGCGGTGAGCCCGAGCGCCGCTGCCACTATTGCGGTGTAGTGCAGAGAGTGTTGCATGGTGTCTCCCTGGCGTTGACG
>QHVB01000027.1 GCA_003222195.1 Gemmatimonadota bacterium
GCTCAAGTCGATCTCCACCTGCGGAATCGGATAGAAATCGTTCTTCGACGCGTACGGCAACTGGGCCGCCTTGTAGGCCCGACGCAGGGCTCCCTTTTCGACGGTGAGGTAGTCCGTCATGACTTGCGTTGCCACAGCGGTGCCGTAGCGATGCAGGTCGAACAACCTCTGGCCCTCCATGCCCAGCTCGAGCCGGCGCTCGATCGCGACCGCGTTGCGCGCATCCGCCTGGGTCGCGAACGCCGGATACGGGTTGACCATGTATGTCGCCCAGCGGATCTTGGGATCGTTGAGCGGCACCGCCATCCGATCGTCGCCCGCGCATGTCGGATACTTCGCCACGAGCGCGGCATCCGTGCTGCCGTCACCACACCCCTGCGCCGTAACTGCTGCGCGAGCCCTCACCTGATTCACGAGCGTCAGCGCGCCGACGAGGTCGTTGGTCTCGACCTTCGCTTCCGCGTCGAGCAGCAACAGATCGGCGTAGCGGAAGACGTGGATGTGGACGCCGTTCTCCTGCTCCGGCTGCCATCCGACCTTGCTCACCGCGCCGCTCGCTTTTTCTTGGGCGTTCTTCTTGGGGCTATACGGCCCGCCGTAGCCGGGCGCCCGGATCCAGGACGGGAGATGCATGCCCCAATCCTTGTAGGGCACGGAATCGCGCCCGATCGTCCAGTCCAGCCGCGGATCGACGGTGTCGGCGATGGACGCCTTCCACACCGCATCCCGGCTGTTCCAGGTCGTCGGACTGGTAAACGCTTTGGGCAGTCCCGTCGCATTGTCGACGGCGAACGCGTTGGCCATGTTCTGGGATGGCTGGTGGAAGCCGCAGCATTTGAACGGACTTCCCGAATGCGGGAGATTGAGGCGCTCGCCGTAGTTCGCGTTGTTGCCGTTGGGCTCGCCGTCGTTCACCGAGGCATTGAAGGCGAGAATCGTTTCCTTGCCCCAGTTCGCCTTGAATCCGCTCCACACCTTGTCGAAGCTGGCTTCGAGGGCATACGTTCCGCTGGCGATGACGCTGTCGAAGACCACGACGGCGGCCGCGTACTGATGCATGTAGATGAGCACGCGCCCCTTGTAGGCCCGGGCCGTCCACTTGGTCACGCGACCCGCCTGCCCGTTGCGCGGCGTCGCCGCCAGCAGGCCGATGGCCGTGTTGAGGTCCGCGATGATCTTGGTCCCCACCGCGGTGGTGCCAGCCGGCGGGCTGGGGTCGTTCGCTTTCCGGAAATCGAGCGTGTCAGTCTCGGCGTAGTACGGGACGTTGCCCCACATCCGCCACAGTTCGAAGTGGAAATGCGCGCGGAGGAATATGGCTTCACCCGCGATTCCCGCTGAATCGGTCCGGCTGATTTCACCCGGTTTCGCGGCGCTGACCTTAGCGAGGAGCCGCAAGGTGGCGTTGGCGCGACTGATGCCTTCGTACATGCTCGCCCACTTGCGGTCCAGATAGTCTTGCGCTTTGTCGCTGCTCCAGGCGTACAGCTCGATGTCGGTGGCCTGCGGTTGATCGGTCGCCTCCGACCCTTTGTACGCTTCGTCGCTCGTGATGCTGCTGAACGGCCAGTTGCTCGCCGCGCACCCCCAATTGCCGTTGGTGGCGTTGTTGCAATCGAGCGAGCGGTAGGTTGCGATCAGCGCTCCCTCGACACCGATCTTACTCGTCAACGCGTTCACATCCAACGTGCCTTGCGCCGGGGTGTCGAGGAAACCTTTGCACGCGTATGCAGCCGCGCCGAGGACAACGACGGCCGCCGCCGCCCCCAGCATCAGCCGAGATCTTAGCGATGTTTTCATCGTTCCAGGTCCCTTGCCTTAGAAGGTGGTGCTGATGCCGACGGTGAACGTTCTATTGCTCGGATAAATCCCGACGTCGACATTGCGGAACTGGTCACGGATGTCACCCGATGCGCCGACGAACGCACGCGCGGGCAGCGACGGATCGAGTCCTTCATATCCAGTGATGGTCACGAGGTTTTCCGCCTGCACGTACACGCGACCCGAGGGCAGCCAATGGATCAGGTTCGGGGGGAGCGTCCACGCGATCTGTAGATTGCGGAGTCTGACGTACGTCCCACTCTCCACGAAGTAGCTGCTGATCGACCCGCTGGTATTGTCGTTTTGGTTGAGGCGCGGGTACTTGGCATTGGGATCGCCGGGATGCGTGCACCCTTCGTCGCCGGTGACGCAGAACGAGTTCGTGAGCCGGTCCTTCATGACGTTGGTCGAGAAGTCGCGGAACACGTAGAAGTCTTTCTGCGCGTCGTAAATCTGGGCGCCGAACGAGCCGAAGAGCGTCGCGCTGAAATCCCACGCCCCAAACCGCAGTCCGAGATCCAGTCCGCCGGTGAAATCGGGGTGCGGGCTGCCGATGATGGTGCGATCCGCGGAGGTGATGCGGCCGTTGCCGTCCACGTCCACGAACTTGATGCGGCCAACCTCGGCGCCATCCTGACACGGCGCCGTGGTGCAGGTCCCGCTGACACTCGTGCGGTGCGCGGCGGCATCGGCCGCGGTCAAGAAGTAGCCGTTCGCGACCAATCCGTAGAAGGAGCCCATCGGCTGGCCGACCTGATTGATGATCGGGTTCCCGATGCGCGTGATCTGCGGGCCGCCCGGGCCGACGAACGAATTGATCTGGCCGTCGATCCGCAGGATCTTGTTCTTGTAGTGACTGCCGTTGAAGCCCACGCTCCACACCTTCCCGCCCGCGATGGTACCGCTGTACGAGGCCGCGAAGTCAAACCCCTTGTTGCTCATCTTGCCGACGTTTTGAATCGCCGGGCTGGCAGCGCCGGCGGTGGAGGGTGTACGCGGATCGAACAGCAAATCCTCCGTGGTGCGCGAGTATATGTCGAAGGTGAACGTGCCGCGGCCGTGCAAGAACTCGAGATCCGCGCCGCTGTTCACGGAGCGGTTTGTCTCCCATTTCAGGTTGTTATTGCCCAGTGCAATCTGTCGAAATCCGGCCACGATGCTGGTGCCAGAACCGTTGATGTCATAGAACGTGTCGCCGGTGCCGCCGCCGAACTTCGCGACGATGCGTCCGCCCGGAATCTGCTGATTGCCGGTCACGCCGTACCCTACCCGGAGCATCACGTTCGAGAAGAATCCGTCCTGCGGGAAGAAGGACTCGCGCGAGAGTCTCCAGCCCACGTTGAACGCGGGGAAGGTCCCCCACCGATTGTCCACGGCGAACTTGGAAGAGCCGTCCCGCCGCACCGTCACGCTGGCGTAGTACTTCTCGGCATAGTTGTAGTCGGCCTTCCCAAAGTAGGAGAGCAGCCGGTCGAAGAATCCGGTGCTGTTGACGGTCTTGCTGGCCGCCGAACCCAGCGCGTCGTCGATGTAGCGACTCTGGGGAGCGTCGTTCAGCAGTCCCGAGATCCCTCCGGCCATGAAGCGCCCGTTGCTGGAATTCGCCTCCTGGCCGATGAGCACCGCGACGCTGTGACGGTTGAACACCTTCCCGTAATTCAGTGTGTTCGTGATCGTCCAGCTCGTCGTACGGTTATCGTTTTGGGCGATCGAGTTCACCGCGTTCGCCTCGGAGTTTTCGAACGTCGTCGGCGTGAAGCCGGTGAACTGACTCTGGAAAAGGTTGAAGGAGAACTGGCTGCGGATCGAAAGGGTCGGCATCACGGCGAAGCGGCCAAACACATTGCCGATCCCGCGGTCGTTGGTGTTGCGGTCGAACCGGCGCGCCCACGCATACTTGAGGGGATTCGTGTTGTTGCCGAGTCCCGTCGCCTTGCCCGACGCGAAGTTGCCGCCGACGTCGTAGATCGGCACGACGGGCTGCATCAGGATGTTCTTCCCGACGATGTTGCCCTCGCCGAGGGCGTTGTCGTCGAGACCGCCGTAGCCCTGATCCCGTGACACTGCGATGTTTTCGCCGAGCGTCAGCTTGTTGATGTTGAACGCCGTGTTGACGCGGAGCGAGCCGCGCTGCAACTGATTGTACGCCGCCGTGCCGTCTTGCCGCAGGTAGTTGAACGACACGTTGTAGGAGTTGTCCAAGCCGCCACCCGATACCGACAGATTCGCGTCGGTCGTCTGCGCCGGGCTGAACACCGCTTTCCACCAGTTCGTGCCCGCGCTGCCGGGCATGATCAACGCGTTGGGATACGAGTACGCCGATTGATCGACGGTCGCCGGACGACCGAACGCGTCGGTCGTGAGGACCGTCACGCTCGGAGCGACGTAGGTGTATGCCGGGACCGTCGGGTTCGCCGTATCGCCGTAAACCGCGATGACCTCCGGAGGGATCTTGAGTCCGGCATTGTGATAGGCCGCCGAGATCACGTGGTAATACTGTAACGCATCGGTCATGACGAGATCGTCATAACCACGAGTGGGCGTGGCGACACCCGTGCGCACTTCGAGTGACGCGGTGCGGCCACCGGGCCGCCCCTTCCTCGTCTCGATGATGACGACGCCGTTGCTCGCCCGCGATCCGTAAATCGACGCCGACGATGCGTCCTTCAGGACTTGGACTTCGGCGACATCGTTGGGATTGAGGAAGTTGAGATAGGAGTCCTGCACCGGCGTGCCGTCAATGATGTACAGCGGATCGTTATCATGGAACGAGCTCACGCCGCGGATGCGGATCGTGGAACGGGAGCCCGGCGAACCGCTCGAATTGACCGTGAGTCCAGGCACCCGCCCGTCGAGCCGTTGCAGCATGCTCGTCGACGTCTGCCGGTTCGCGCTCTCCAGATTCACGCTGGAGACCGCGCCCGTGATGTCCGCGCGCCGCTGGGCCTGATAGCCGGTGACGACCACCTCTTCCAACATGGTCGGCGCCTGCTCCAATGTGACGTCGATGGTCGATTGGCCGCTGACCGGCTGGTCTTTGCCTCGATAGCCGATCATCGCGTAGGTGAGCACCGCATCGGACGGCGCGACCAGCGCGTACCGACCTTGCTGATTGGTGACCGTCTGGGTCTGTGTCCCTTTCACGCGTACGGTGGCACCCCACAACTTCTCACCCGTTGTCGCGGAGGTCACCGTACCTGAGACCTGTGCGCCTTGTGCCGCCGCACTCGCGGCCAGCGCCACAAGGAACACGACGCCCATCCCCATTCCCCGAACTAATCTTTGCATGGAATCCATCTCCTGAGCCTACGGCTCCGCGGAGGGTACGCGCGTAGATACATACGCGGCCAAACCATACACGAGCGGCCTAGCCCGACAAGACCCCCAGTGCGGGTCACCCGATCAGGCTACACCGTACGACTAGCGACGACTGTTGTGACTGAGGGAAGGACGCTTCGGCAATCCACGGAATTCTGCGAACACGCGCACAAGCAGCTCTTCACGACTCTGTACCTGCAGCTTGCGATAGATGCGCCACAGGTAGGTATGGACCGTATGCGGGGACAGTCCCAGTCGTTCGGCGATCCGCCTCTCCGAGTCGCCGTCGAAGACGCCGCGCACGATGCCACATTCGCGTGGCGAGAGACCGAGACCGGACGAGAGCGAGCGCCACTCCGATGGAATGAAGATGGCGTGTCCGGCCACGCGGATCGTTGGGGCGGGCGCGCTCATACGGGTCGAATATGCCCCGTGGATTAGCGGACGGCTAGTTACTCAGGGCGCCCACTGAGCTGCGGGCTTCGCTCCCACCGCCAGACCGGCCCATCCTCGGGGTCAACGACCTCACCGATCTGCACGAAGCCGCATTTGGTCAGGACGCGGGTCGACGCGTTCGCTTCCGGCCGGGTGTGCGCGCGGATCAGTCGCACGCGCGGATCATGCCCGGCGAAGTGAATCAGCGCGCGCGCCGCCTCCGTGGCATATCCCCGGCCTTCGCGAGACGGGACGATCCCGTAGGCAATCTCGACCATACCCGCGGCGTCGGGAGCCCCCTTGAACCCCGCCCCACCGACGATCTGACCGGTTTCCTTCTCGACGACCCAGAAGCCATGACGCCAGGCGTTCGGTCCGTGCCCCACGGAGGCGCGCAGCGCGTCGAGCCAGTGCGGCGAGACTTCTCCGGAAACGTAAAACCCCCGCAGTCCATCCGCGGGGGTGAGGGCGGCGACCTCCTCAAAGCGCTCGGGATGCTCGATCAGCGCCAGCAGCTGCTCCGGGGTGTACGCGACCAACGTGAGCCGTGGCGTGTCGAGCTCCGTTGTCTCATGTGGCATCGTAGCCCGCGTACTCCCCCGGCTGAATGACGTTGCCTTTGTACCGCTGGTCGTCATGAATCCCGATCTTCGAGCTGTAATACGTCCGAATGGTGGCGCCTTTGATCTGCCCGAAGAATTTCTCGGCAGGGGTCTTCGGGTCCGATTCCGCGGCGGCGATGCGCGTGAGCAAGGCCAGCCGCTGCTCGGGCGTGGATCCCATGAAGGTCTTGGCATGCATCTCCTGCGACAGCGCTTCCACCGCCTGGATCCCCGCGCGCCACCGCTGCGGTTCGTCCTTCTCGAACGCCTCCGCGAGACGGCCGTCGATGAACGCCGCCACCCCCGCGGCGCGCGCGCCGCCCGACTGCGCGTCGGTCGGGATGATCATGTCGCTCAGCTCATCCACCAGCGCGAATTCGGCGGCGGTGAAAAATTTGGGCTTAGGGGCTTGGGACTCGGGACTCGGAACGACGTTCGCCAGTGGCAGCGACGCAGCCGCTGCTGCGGCGGCCGTTGCCTGGATCATCTCGCGACGCGAGATCGTCATACGTTCCCCCGCTTGAACTCGTCCGCCAGATGCTCGCACGACCGCCAGGCCAGCGCCATGATCGTCCACGTCGGGTTCTGGCACGACGCGCTCACGTGACTCGAGCCGTCCACGACGAACAGATTCTTGACGTCGTGTGACTGCTGGAACTGGTTCAGCACCGACGTCTTGGGATCGGTGCCCATCCGCGCGGTGCCGAGCTCGTGGATCGACCAGCCTTCGGTCAGGATGTTCTTGTCCACGCCGACGACTTCGATGCCCGCCGCCTCGAACATCTCCTTGCCGGCGTTCGTCATGTCCTCGCACATCTTTTTCTCGTTGTCGCTGAACTGATAGTGGAAGCGCAGCACTGGGATCCCCCACGCGTCCTTCACGGCGGGATCGAGGTCGACGTAGTTCTCGTAGCGGGCCAGCACCTCACCGAAACCGCCCATACTAATGAAGGCGCCGGCGTGGTCGCGCACCGATTTCTTGAACTGGCCGCCAAACCCGGGGGTGTTCCACGCGCTGTCGGGGAAGATGGAAAAGCCGGCCCCACCTTCGAAGCCGTAACCACGCACGAAGCCCGGCTGCTTGTCCTGCAGATTGCGGAACCGCGGCACGTAGAAGCCGCCCGGCTTGCCGTCGTCGAGCGTGGGCTCCGCGCCGACGAGCTCCTTGACGAGGCCCGTCAGCCCCGGGCCCATCACGTGCTCGCAGAAGTTATGACCGACGTGACCGCTCGCGTTGCCGATGCCGTTCGGATATTGTCTGGACTTCGACAACAACAACAACCTGGCGCTCTCCAGGGTCGATGCCGCCAGGATCACCACCTTGGCCTTCGCTTCGTACGTCTTGTGGTTCTGCGCATCGACGAACGAAATCCCGCGCGCCTTCCCCGTGTTCGGATCCACCAGCACTTCGTGCGCGACCGAGTTGGTCCGCAGCGTGAGATTGCCGGTGTCCATCGCGGGATAGATCAGACCCGTCGGGGAGTCGAACGCGGCGTGAATGTCGCATCCCCCCGGACGCCGGCCGCACGCGCCACGTCCGAAGCACTTGCTGCGGTAACGGTTCTTCACGCCGTCCGTCGTCACCCCGGCGCGATACGGCGTGAGCGTGCGCCCCATGGTGGCGAGACTTTTGCGCAACGTCACTTCGGCCGCGGTCAGCTTGTTGGGGCGCTGGAACAGGCTGTCGGGCAGATGCGGCAGGTTCTCCCTGTGGCCGGAGATGCCGAGGTACAGGTCGACCTTGTCGTAGTACGGCTCGATATCCGCATAGGAGATCGGCCAATCTTCGCCGTAACCGTCGTGCGTCTTCCCCTTGAAGTCGTAATCGGAGAGGCGGAGCGCCAGGCGGCCCCAGATGTTCGTCTTGCCGCCCAGCAGTCGGGCGCGCACCCACGCGTAGCGAGTCCCGGTGTAGGGGTGGTCCTTCTCGTCAACCAGAATGTTCTTGACGTAGTCCGAACCACCCCAGCCGCCGACGTACGAGAACACGTGCTTGAATGCGGATTTCGTCGCATACGGCGGTTGTCGAACGTTGTACTCGTTGTAGCGGATGGCGTGATAGCCGGGCGGCGCTGCGCCGCGGCGCGGATGGTCGTACGGCCACTCCATCGAGCGCAGCTCTTGCTCGATCGGGATTTTCTTCCCCGCTTCGAGCAGCAGCACCTTCATCCCCTGCGACGTGAGCACGTGGGCGGCCATGCCGCCCGCCGCGCCGGATCCCACAACGACGGCGTCGTACGTCCGGGACAGATCCACATCCTGGTCCTGGGACGCTCTGAATCGAATCACGGTCATTGCGCTTTCCTTATTAATGCGGCGGTTCGGTAACATGCACTCTTTCGTACGAAACAAACGCCACGCGGCGGCTATCGGGTGACCAGCTTGGAACGTTGATCGTCCCCTGCCCCCCGAAGAACTCCGGCGTGAGATCGCGCACCGAGCGATCGCGCAAATCCATCAGCCGCAGCTTCACCTGCCTCCCGAAAGGATGATCCTGGCCCTGGTCCGCGATGAACGACAGGAACACGATCCAGCGCCCGTCGGGCGAGGGATGCGGAAACCAATTGGCATACGCGTCGTTGGTCAGCTGCTCGGGCTGGCTGCCGTCGGGCCGCATGCGCCAGATCTGCATGCGACCGCTGCAAAACGAGTTGTAGTAGATGAAGGCGCCGTCAGGGGAATAGTCGGGTCCGTCGTCGAGCCCCTTGCACGTCGTGATGCGGCGTTCGTCGCCGCCCGTCACCGGAATCGTGTAGATGTCGAACTCGCCGTCACGCCGGCCGACGAACGCGAGCGTTTTCCCGTCCGGCGACCAACCATGCCAAAAGCTGGGCGCCTTCGTCGTAATCTGCTTCGGCGTGCCGCCGGCGATCGGCAGCAGGTACACGCTCGACGTCAGCCAGTCCTCGGTGGGCTCGTGGCTCACGACGAGCCAGTTGCCGTCCGGCGAGATGCCGTGATCGTTGTTGATCCGGGGAATCACGAAATCGGTCCGGACTTCCTCGAGCTGGCTCCCACCGACGGGGAGCCGGTAGAGCCGGCCATCGCTGTTGATCAGGAAGGAGCGTCCGTCGCGTGACCAATTGGGGGCTTCGAAGCGACGGTCGGCGCGATAGACCGTCTCGATCCGGCTGCTCGAAATCTCGACCGTTTTGAGGACGCTGCGGATCGTGGTGTCCTGCCAAAAACCGGACGCGACGACAACCGCGCAGAGAATCACGGGACGCGTTCCGGGAGCGCGACCACGGTCAACCGCATCAGAACTCTAGCGCGTGCAGGTACTCGAAATTCGCGCGCGCGTCCGCGAGATCGCCTGCGGCATCCTTGGCGGTCTCCTGCTCGACGTATGCCGGTTTCTGCTCGAGCGCCGGCACGGACGCCAAGAACTTCTTGAAATCGAAGATGCCCTTCCCCAATCCGGTGTCGTGGGAGCGATCGGGCACCGCGTCCTTCAGATGGAAGAGCCAGAAGCGGTCGGGATACTTCTGCAGATACTGCATGGGGTCGCCGCCGCCCACCAGCATGTTGCCGACGTCGAGCTGGAGTCGCGTGACGGACGGATCGAGCCGACTGATGAACACATCGAAGGGAATCTGGCCGTCGATCGGCTTCTGGTGATAGGCCTCGTTGTGGAAGGCGAGCCAGATGCCCCCCCGCCGCGCGACCGCTCCCGCGGCGTTGAAGCGATCGGCCCACTCCCGCCAGTCGTCGAGGGTTCGCTTGGTCCAGTCCTCGAAGTCAGGCACGACCAGGTACTCGTGACCGAGCACCTTCGCGATCTCGAGGCTACGCTCCCATCCGACGAAGATGGTCTCGGCGGACATGTGACACGACGGAGCGCGCAGTCCTTCGTTCTTGAGCGTCGCGGCCACCTGCGCGGGCGTGCGACCGAAGAGATTGAACGACCACAGCAGCTCGACATCGGTGTAGCCGATCGCCCGCACCGCCGCGAGGGTGCGCTCCGGATTCTCCGCCATCGCGTGCCGGACGGCGTACGTCTCGAGCCCGATGCGATCCAGCTTCTTCGCCGCGCTCGATGGTGAGCGGGCAAGGAGGCCACCAGCGGCTGCCGCGCCCATCGTCTGTATGAAGTCGCGTCGTTTCATGCCCGGTAAAATACCGGTCGCTGAACATCTCGGCGAGCGATATGATAGCGGTATGATCACCCTTCTCGCGTGCGTCGCACTCGTCGCCGGTGTCCAGGACACGGCGCTCTCGGTCATCCCGCGACCGGTCCACCTGACGCGCGGCAGGGGAACATTCGTCCTCACCGCGCGCACCGCGATCGTTACCGATCGCGCCACGCGGGATATCGGGTATCAACTGGCCGACTGGATACGACCGGCGACCGGGTATCGGCTGGCCGTGGGCGCAGCGCCGGAGGCAGGAGCCGAGGCGATTTCAATCCGCATCGATCCCACCCTGGCGCGGCTCGGCGACGAGGGGTACGGGCTGTCGGTCACGCCGGCCCGGATCGCGATTCGCGCATTCCGGCCCGCTGGCGCATTCTACGCGGTCGAAACGCTACGGCAGCTCTTGCCGCCGGACATCTTTCGCGCCGCTCCCGTGGCGGGTGTCTCCTGGGTCGTGCCGGCCGTGGAGATCGAGGACTGGCCACGATTTTCGTGGCGCGGCGCGCACCTCGACGTGTCGCGCTCGTTCATGCCCAAGGAATTCGTCAAGAAATACATCGATCTCCTCGCGCTGCATAAGCTGAACCGCTTCCACTGGCACCTCACCGACGATCAGGGCTGGCGGATCGAGATCAAGAAGTATCCGCTGCTCACGTCGATTGGAGGGTGGCGCCGCCAGTCGCTCGTCGGAGTGCAGCGTGCCTATCGCGACACGACGCAATGGGTCTACGACAACATTCCGCACGGCGGGTTCTACACGCAGGACGACGTGCGCGAGATCGTCGCGTACGCGCAGGCGCGCTTCATCACCGTCGTGCCGGAAATCGAGATGCCTGGGCACGCGCAGGCCGCCATCGCGGCCTATCCCTGGCTCGGCAACACCGGCCAGCAGCTCGAGGTCCTCACACACTGGGGCGTCGACGCCAACATCCTGAACCCTTCGGACTCGGCCATCCATTTCATGCAGGACGTGTTGACCGAGGTGCTGGCGCTCTTCCCCAGTCACTGGATTCACACCGGTGGCGACGAGGCCGTCAAAGATCAATGGAAGACGAGCCCGCTGGCGCAGACGCGCATCCGCGAGCTCGGCCTGCGCGACGAGAACCACCTGCAGAGCTGGATGACCGCGCGGATGAGCGAGTGGCTCGCGGCGCACGGCCGCGCGCTGATCGGCTGGGACGAAATCCTCGAAGGCGGAACCGAAGGGCTGGCGCCGAATGCGGTGGTGATGTCGTGGCGCGGCATCGATGGCGGCGTCGCGGCGGCGCAGGCCGGCCACGACGTGGTCATGACCCCGACGTCGAACACGTATTTCGATTATTACCAGTCACAGGACGCCGCGCGCGAGCCGCTCGCGATCGGCGGCTTCCTGCCGCTCGAGACTGTGTACGGCTACGAGCCGATCCCGCCGGCGCTCGACTCCCTGCAGGCCAGGCACGTGCTCGGCACACAGGGGCAGATTTGGACCGAGTACCAGCGAACGCCCAAGAACGTCGAGTTCATGGTGTTTCCACGGCTGGTGGCGCTGGCCGAAGTGGCGTGGACGCCGCGAGAGCAAAAGAATCTCGCCGACTTCAGCACGCGGCTATCGAAACACCTCAGTCGGCTGGACGTGCTCGACGTCACCTACCGGCGACCGGCGGGGGGGCCCTAACCTCCCCGTCTAAAGACGCGAACGTAGTCAACCTGCATCGTCGCAGGAAAGATGGCGTCCGACTGCGGGTCGTGATCGAAGTTGCCGCCGACGGCGAGATTGAGAATCACGAAGAACTGCTGATTGTACACCCAATTGCCGTACTGCTGTACGGCGCTCCGCCCGACGAAGTAATGCAGAACGCTATCGACAAAGAAGCTTATACCGAGGGAGTCCCACTCGACCGCGTAGATATGGAAGTCGGTCGTGCTCCCCGGGGAGAAGTGCTGCACGTGCACGAACGGCGTATTGCCTGAGTATCCCGGTCCGTGCACCGCCGAGCTCATGGATGTCGTGTCGCTGCCGTGGTTTTCCATGATGTCGAGCTCGCCACAGGTCGGCCAGCCGACGGTGCCGATGTTTTTGCCCAGCATCCAGAACGCGGGCCACAGTCCCTGCCCCCGCGCAAGCTTGATGCGTGCTTCGATGCGACCTTGATCGGCGAACATCTTGCCATTTGTGGTGATCTTTGCGGACGTGTAGCGGCATGGCCCGTAGTAACAGGTGAGACCGGCCGGCGCGACGCGGGCGACGATCTGAAGCTGTCCCTGACCGTTCAGCGCGATGTTCGAAGTGTCGGAGCGGTAATACTCCTTCTCATTGTTCCCCCACCCACAAACGCCTGGGCATCCGTCGCCGATATCGTAGTGCCACTTGGTGGTATCGATGCCGGCGTCGGCCGGTCCGTCAAATTCGTCGCTCCAGACCTGAACCCACGGCGGCGGCGGCGGGGGTGGCGGTGGGGGAGGCGGAGGGGCAGGAGGCGGGGAAACGGTCGCGGCGCCCGACGCGCACGCCAGTGCCGCCCCAACAAGCGCGAAAGCCAGCCTCCGTCTAGAGATGGGCGGCACGACGCCAGTGCTCGGCGATGACCGCGTGTCCCGCCGGCGTGGGATGCACGCCGTCGGCAGCCCAGTACGCGGGCGGCGCGGTGCGGATGCGCTGATCGAAGATCGACTGCAACGGCACGAACGTGGCACGGGCATGCGACGCAACCCGCGCCGCGGCGGCGC
Source organism: Gemmatimonadota bacterium (assembly GCA_003222195.1). Taxonomy (GTDB): domain Bacteria; phylum Gemmatimonadota; class Gemmatimonadetes; order Gemmatimonadales; family GWC2-71-9; genus 20CM-2-65-7. Next base: position 13,016 of record QHVB01000027.1, read on the forward strand.
GACGCTGATCGAATTCCGGGAACCAGCGCGCGTCTACCGCTCCGGTGCGGAGCACGAACGGCTCGAGCACGATGACCTGGACGCGGGGCAGCGCACGGCGCGTGTCGTCGAGCAGCGCCGTGTACTGCTGCTCGTAGTCCTGCACCGTGCCCGTGTAGCCGTGCGTGAGCGTGTGCCAGAAGTCGTTCACACCGATCAGGATGCTCATGACGTCCGGCTTCAGATCGAGCGTATCGGTGATCCAGCGCTGCTGCAGGTCGGGCACTTTGTTGCCGCTGACGCCGCGATTGTAGAACTGGAGCTCGCGCGTCGCGCGCTCGGCCAGCACCGCGGAGGCGACCAGCAGGGGGTAGCCGCTCCCGAGCCCGCCTGCCGTGTTCGGCTCTGTCGCCGTGCGATTGCGGCCGCTGTCGGTGATCGAGTCGCCCTGAAACAGCACCACGGTGCCTTTCTTGGCCGGCCCTTGCGGCGGGTCCGTTATCGCACCGATGGGCGCTTGCGAAGCCGCCGCGATGAGCGCGGTCGCTGTGAGAAAATCACGCCGGCTGATGTCGTTCGTCACGATACCTCCGGAACTCGAGCTTCGAACGGCCAGGTCCTTCCCCGCCACGACCAGGCCGCAAAACAGAGAACTCCGAGCAGCAGCGCACCCAAGCCGAACGCGATGACCGTGGTCGGTGTAGTGGCAAAAATGAAGATCCAACCGAGAAGCGCAACCAGGCTCGGCAACGGATACAGCCACATGCGATAGGGCCGCGGCATGTCGGGCGCCCGCCGCCGCAGCAACGTGACGGCGCCGATCTGCCCGATGAACTGTACCAGAATACGCATCGTGATGAGCGCGTCGATCACGGTGCCGAGGGACACGAACCCCGCGAGAATGGCGATGACGCCCAGCACGACGAGCGAGACGTACGGGAATCCCTGCGATGGATGCAGGCGGGCGAACACCTGAAAGAAGTAGCCGTCTCGGGCCGCCGCATACGGCACACGCGAGTACCCCAGGAGCAGCGCGAAGACGGAGCCAAACGCGGTCCACAGGATCATCGCGGTGAAGACCGTCGCGACCTTCCCGCCGTAGATCCGCTCCATGAAGATCGAAACGACGAAATTGGACTGGGGATGCGATGCGGCGGGAACGAACTCGCGCCACGGCACGACCCCGATGATCGAGAAATTGATGGCGACGTAGATCAGCGCGACAAGAGCGGTGCTCAGCAGGATCGACCGCGGGATCACGCGACCGGGATTCTGCACTTCGTCGCCGATGTAGCAGACATCGTAATAGCCGAGGTAGTCGTACACGCCAATCCGCGACGCCGCCCCCAGTCCCAGCAAGAAGCCGAGGGAGAAGGTGAACGCACCGGGCGGGAAGTCGAACGCGACACGCGGGTCGAAGTGCAGCGCGCCGGTCACGATCACGACGACGACCGTGAGAATCGTGCCGACCCAGAGCGTCAGCGTGATCGCGGCGATGGAGGTGATGCGCCGATACAGCAAGACGATATTGACGAGGCCGATTGCCGCGACGACGAGGATCATCTGCCGAGCGGTGATGCCTTTCCAGATGTAGCCGAGGTACTGCGAGAAGCCGATGTAGCCAGACGCGATTTCGAGCGGGCCGCTCAGCACGAATTGCCAGACGAACAGGAAGCCCATCAGGCGTCCGATCTTCGCGGCGCCATAGCCGTGGCGCAGATAGCCGAATGAGCCCCCGGAGCCGGGCAAGGCCGCGCCCAGCTCGCTCCAGACCATGCCGTCGCAGAAGACCACGATGAGGGCCACGGCCCAGCCGAGCATCGCCTGTGGGCCGCCGAGCGCGGACATGAGTAGCGGGATCGTGATGAAGGGTCCGATCCCGATCATGTTCGTCATGTTGAGCGCCGTGGCGTGCAGCAGGCCGAAACGGCGGACCAACGAGGGGGGCGTCACCCCTAACGCCAGAACCGGATCACCACGAACACCACGAGCGTGTCGGGCACCAAGTAACCGACCTGCTCCCACAGGATAAGATGAAAGGGATCTCGACTGACAGGCGGAGCCGGCTTGCCATACCGCCGCCGCAGCGCCGTGACTACCGGACGCAGCGAGGCATAGCGGGCTGCTTTCATTTGTGGCGTTGGAGCCGCAGCTCGAGATGGCGCCGCACGTCCGGCCACTCAGCCGCGAGAATACTGTACATCACGACGTCGCGCGCGCTGCCGTCGCGGCGGATGCCGAAGTGCCGGATCACGCCGTCCTTCTTCGCGCCGAGCGCTTCGATGGCCCGCTGCGACCGGAAGTTGAAGTTGTCCGTCCGCAGGCCCACCACCTTGCAACCCAGCGTGTCGAACGCGTGACCCAGGAGCACCAGCTTGCACGTGGTGTTGACGTGCGTGCGCTGGCGACTGCGCCCGTACCACGTATGGCCGATTTCCAATCGATCGATCGCGGGCGCGATGTCGTGATAGCGCGTCGACCCGATGATGTCGCCGCTCGGTACATCGCGAACGATCCACGGCAGCATGTGCCCGTCGCGCTGGCCCTGCAATGCATCGGCAACGTACGTCCGCATCCCTTCGGGCGGCGGCACTGCCACGAACCACAACTCCCACAGCCGCCCGTCACTTGCGGCCGCCACCAGCGCATCGCGATGCGATTCGGTCAACGGTTCGAGGCGTATGCCGTGACCCTCGAGCACGACCGGTTGCGGAGTAATCACGGCAAGGAAGCTACACCGGCCTAGCGTGAGGGGGCGACATAATCCTGCGCGGCCACAGTACCATAGAGTCGTTGCGCGCCGCCACGACATCCGATCCCGCAACGACCGAGTTCAGGACCGCCGTGCGGTCCAACATCTGATCGTTCTCGGTGGAGACAAAGCCGTCGGCCAAGAGCCGCTCGAACACGACGCGGTCGCGCGTTCACTCCCCCAGAACTTTGATGATGACCCGTTTCTTGCGCTGTCCGTCCCACTCGCCATAAAAGACGCGCTGCCACGGCCCGAAGTCGAGCTTTCCCGCCGTGATCGGCACGATGACCTCATGCCCGATAGTGAGGCTCCGCAAATGCGCGGCGGCGTTGTCTTCGCCGGTCTCGTTGTGCCGGTACCGCGGCGGATCCCACGGCGCGATCGTCCCTTCGAGCCACTTCAGGATGTCGTCCCACAACCCGGACTCGTGATCGTTCACGAAGACTGAAGCCGAGATGTGCATCGCGCTCACGAGGACCAACCCCTCACGGACCTCGCTCGCCTCGACCTGTTTTGAAACCTCGTCGGTGATATCGATGATCTCCTGACGCCGCTTCGTGTTGAACCAGAGATAGTGGGTGCGCGCCTTCATCAATCCCCCGTGTCGAATTGTCACAGCCAAACCGACTCCCTAAATTGGCCCCAAATATGGCTCTGCCCTTCAGGCGGCGAATCTTCGTCGTCCTCGTTGTCATGACCGTGGTGCCGACGGTTCTCGCAGTTGCCGGCTGGGTGCTGTCGGTCCGGCGGCTGCTCCCCGCCGCCGGAGCGCGGGCTTCGACTGAGCGCGTCGCCTCCACGGCGCGCATGCTGCTCGACGGCGTGGACACGCTGCACCTCACGCTCCGCGAGCGTGCGCTGCTCCGTCACCACTTGAACGAAGTGTCGGCGTCCGTCAGCCTCGCCCGTCGCGCGGAAACGTTCCTGCGCTATTACACGGCCGGCTTCGCGGTGGTGATCGTCCTGCTCGGTGCTGGCGTCCTGTACGCGTCGGTGAACGTGGCCGGCCACCTGTCCCGCCAGCTCTCCCGTCCGATCGATGAGCTGGTCGGATGGACCCAGCTCATCCGTCGCCACGAGCCGCTACCAACCGGGCTTGCGACCCGCGGGGCGCCGGAGTTCGAGGCGCTGCGGCAGGCGCTGCGTGAGCTGGCCGCAGCGTTGGACGCGGCCCGCGAGCGCGAGCTCGAGGCCGAGCGTCTGCGCGCGTTCCGCGAAGTGGCGCGGCGCGTGGCCCACGAGATCAAGAATCCATTGACGTCGATGCGGATCGCGGTGGATCAGATGCGGCGGACCGTCGGTCCCTTGGACAGCCGGACGGAAATTGCGGTCCAGGTTCTCGAGGCCGAGACCGACCGGCTCGAGCGGCTCGCGAAAGAGTTCTCCGAGTTCGGCCGACTGCCCGAGGGACCGCAAAGCGAAGTCGATCTGCCCGAGCTGCTCGAAGAGCTGGGGCGCACAGGCGTTCCGGAAGGAGTCCGGGTCACCGTGTACGCGAACGGCGGGCCGCGCTCGCTGCTGGGCCATTACGAACCACTGCGGCGGGCGTTCGCCAATCTGTATCGCAACGCCGCTGAGGCGATGAAAGGCCGGGGGGCAATCGACGTGACGGTCACGGGAGACGGCGCCGGCCTGGCGATCACGATCGCCGATCACGGGCCCGGCATCCCCGCCGAGCTGCGGCTGCGCGTCTTCGAGCCGTACTTCACGACGAAAGACGACGGCACCGGCCTCGGCCTCGCCCTCGTGCGCGTCACGCTCGAAGCTCACCGCGGCACGATCTCCGTGAGCGAGACGCCAGGTGGCGGCGCCACATTCGCGATCGTCTTTCCGCCGGCGGGGACGTCATGAGCCCGCGCGTGCTGCTCGTCGACGACGAGGCCAACATCCGGCGCATGGTCGGCGCGCTGCTGCAATCGGATGGTTTCGAAACCGTCGAAGCACCTGACGGGAACGCGGCGATGGTCCGGCTGGCGGAAGACGCGCCGGACGTGGTACTGCTCGACCTGATGATGCCGCCCGGCCCGGACGGTCTCGCGACGCTCGAGCAGATCCGCAAGCGCGCGCCGCACGTTCCGGTCGTCATGATGAGCGGCAAAGCGAACCTCGCGGACGCCGTCCGCGCGACCAAGCTCGGCGCGTTCCAGTTTCTCGAGAAGCCGCTCACACCGGAGGGCGTGCTGGTGGCGCTCCGCAGCGCGCTGGAGCTGGGGCGCACCCTGGCCGAAAACAAACGCCTGCACGAGCAGCTCGGCCACGCCGACCCGCTCGTCGGCAGCAGTACGGCCATGGAGGACTTGCGCGCGCTGATCGCCCGGGTCGCCCCGACCGAGTCGCGCGTGCTCATCACCGGTGAGTCGGGCACCGGGAAGGAGCTCGTCGCCTCCGCCATCCATCGCCTGAGCGCCCGCGGCAACAAGCCGTTCGTCACGGTCAACAGCGCGGCCCTCCCGCGCGATCTCGTCGAATCGGAGATGTTCGGACACGAGCGCGGCGCTTTCACCGGCGCGACGGAGCGCCGCCAGGGCCGCTTCGAGCTGGCCGACGGCGGCACGCTGTTTCTGGACGAGGTCGGGGATCTGGGAAACGAGGCGCAGGCGAAGCTGCTGCGCGTGCTGGAAAGCGGCGTGGTGGAGCGCGTCGGTGGCGAGCGGCCCTTCGCGGTGAACGTGCGCGTGATCGCCGCCACCAACAAGGATCTGCAGCAGGGGGTGAAACAGGGACTGTTCCGCGAGGACCTGTGGTTCCGGCTGAACGTCCTGCCGATTCACATCCCGCCGCTGCGGGAGCGGCCCGAGGACATCGCCCCGCTGGTACGCCATTTCGCCGAACGCTGTGCGGCGCGCCTGCGCCGCCCCGTGAACTTCGACGCGGGGGCGGTGCCGCTGCTCGCGGCGTATTCTTGGCCGGGAAATGCGCGCGAGCTCGCCAACATCGTGGAACGGTTGGCGATTCTTGCGACATCGGACCTCATCGCCGCGGCCGACGTCGCTCGCGTCCTTCCGAACGGCGGCGGAGTGGTCGCCACCGCGCAAGCCGGTGAGGTGCCCTGGCGCGACATCGCGCTCAGTGAAACGCTCGATCAGTACGAGCGCGAGTTGATCGCGAAGGCGCTGTCCGCGGCGCGCGGCAACGTCGCCGAGGCCGCGCGCCGGCTGCAAACCGACCGCGCCAATCTGTATCGCCGCATGCGACGTCTGGGTATCGAGCCTCCACTGCGAGCCGATCTATGATCACACTGCTGTTAGCGCTGGCCACGGTGCAAGACACCACCATCGTCATCCATGCGGAAAGCTCCAGCGCGACGCTCGAGGCACGCGCGCTGCCGCGAGTCGTGTCCGAGGAAATCATCCGGTTCTACAATGCGCCCGGAACCACCCGTCTGGTGGGGCGCACGCGGCTGCCGCGCGGCAACGAGTGGCGCGGGAACGTGGCCGTGCGCAACGGGCCGGTGCTCGTCGCCGGGCGGGTCCAGGGCTCGCTCGTCGTCATCAATGGCGATCTGGTGTTCGATACCGGCGCCGAGGTCACCGGCGACGTGATCGTGGTCGGGGGAGTCGTGGACGACTCCGCCAAGGCGCGCATCGGGGGCGAGGTGCGCCAGTATCGCGAGCCGCTGCTGTATCGCCTGCGCAAGGACGGTGACGAGCTGGTGTACGCGCCGAATCTCCGGGTTCGGCTCTGGAATCCCGGCGCGCAAGTCTCCTGGGGGACGGCGGACTCGCGCTCAGCCCTGACGATCGCGACCGGCGGCACATTCAACCGGGTCGAGGGACTCCCGGTCGTGTTCGGCCCGCTATTCGACTGGAAGCTCCAGCGGAATTTCCGGATGCGCGTCGACGCGCTGGGCGTGTTCCGGTCCGCCGGCGACCTGTCCGACCGGCGGAGCGATCTCGGCTACATGTTCCGCAGTGAGCTGCGCGCTGGAGACGTGCGGCCCGTCGGTCTTGCGTTGCGCGCATTCGACGTCGTCTCGCCGGTCGAAGACTGGGGTCTCCACAGCGCGGAGATCGGCTGGAGCGCGTTCCTCTTCGGGCGCGATTACCGCGATTACTACCTGAACAAGGGTTGGGCGGCGCGCGCCTTCGCGCAACCGGAGCGGCAAATCTCGCTGGCCGTCGAGCTGCGACGTGAGTGGCAGACGAGCGTCGCCACTCAGGATCCCTGGACGGTGTTTCGCAATTCCGACAAATGGCGCCCGAACCCGCCGATCGACGAGGGGCATTTCACCACGATCGCCACCAGCGCGGTGCTCGACGCCCGCAACGATCCCGAAGAACCGACGTCGGGGTGGCTGATCCGGGCGTCGCTCGAGAATTCCCGAAGCACCGACGTCGTGCCGAACCCGGGCGTACCCACGGCGGTGCGCGATCCGATTCCCAACCGCTATCGGTTCGACCGCGTGTTTGTCGACGTCAGGAATTACTCCCGCATCAGCCCGGGAGGCCGCGTCAACGTCCGGTTCACCGGTGGCGGGTGGATCGGCGGCGATCCGCTGCCCGTGCAGCGCCGCCTCTCGCTCGGCGGCCCCGATCCGATGCCCGGCCATCCGTTCCGCACCGCGGCCTGCAACAACGCGTTCACCGATCCCACGTTCACGGAAGCGAACGTCGCGGCGTGCGATCGCGTGATCGCGCTCCAGACCGAATACCGCGGTCATGTGAAGCTCAATTGGAGCTACAACCCCTCGAAGGACGACAAGGCCGAGCGCGTGGAAGGCGGCGGACCCTCGTTCTTCTGGCTCGAAGGTCTCGACGTCGTGGTCTTCGCGGATGCGGGCCAGGCGTGGCTCGTGGGGAACGGACCGGGACACGTCCCGGCCGGAAAGCTTCCCGCGTTCTCGAGCTGGCTCGTCGATGCGGGATTGGGGGTGGATTGGGGTGGATTCGGGGTCTACATAGCCAAGGCGGTCACCACCGGCGAACGGCTGCACTTCACGGTCCGGCTCGATCATCGGTTCTAGAGTGCGTCTTCTGCTGCACTCGTGGGCAGGGCTCGGGCTGATCACCCTGGCCATTGCCGCCCGGCCGCAGCTCGGAGCCGCGCAGTCTCCCACGCTTACCGTCACCCTGCAGAACAATCTGCCGCGCGTGCGCAGCACGGGGTTACTCGCCGACGGGAAGTTCGTTGGGTTGATGCGCTCGGGTTTTCCGCTCCGGCTCCACTACCGACTCGAGCTGTGGCGCGAGCGCTCCAGCTGGTTCGATCAATTCGTACGCGAAGTGACGTGGGACGCTGTCGCCCGCAACGACCCTCTCGCCGACGACTTCGTGCTCATCCGCCAAGGCGGCGCGGTGAGCCGCTACGCCACCCCCGAGCAGCTCGCGGTGGCGCTCGAAATCCCCTACACCGTCACGCTGCGCCCGAGCTCGAGCGCGGGTGGACGGTACTACTTCGTCGCGCGGCTCGAGGTGACGACGTTGAACGATACCGATCTGCAGGAGTTGTCGCGCTGGCTCTCGGGCGACGTAGGGCCCGCGGTATCAGGCGAGGGGAACATCGGTGCGGCGCTGGCGCGTGGAGCGCAACGCGTGCTGGTCCGGCTTGCGGGATTGCCGCGGCAGCGGCTGGAGGCCCGGAGTCCTACGTTCCGAACTGGCGGTCAATAGCGGCGCGGATGTCCAGCAGCGACTGACCGCGCCCCGCCATTTCGCTGGCGAGCCGCGCTTCACCCATGCAGATGTCGCAGGAGGCACCGTGATCGGACTCGAAACAGGTCAGCAACGAGCGATGCCCCGCGTGCTTCGAGCAGTCGCAATGGCAGTACACACCGTCCAGCGTTCCCGGAGCGCGCCGTGCGGCGGCGTACGCCTCCAGCGCACCCGGATTCCTCGGAATCGCAAAGTCGGGAAGGATCTTGTCGGCCGTGATGCCCGGCCGCGGGGTCGGATGACCGGACCCTGTGGCCGGCTGGGTGAGAAACACCACCCCGGCGAGCGCGACCGCGGCCGCGCCCGTCACCACCCATGGGGTCTTCGCCATTAGAGGGCCTCGAGAGTCGCCAGCACATCGGCTCCGTAAAAGAGCCGGATGTACTTCGCCTGCGTCCGCGTGAGGCGGCGCACGGCCCACGAGAGATGCACGAAATGCGGCTCATGGGGGGCGCGGAGCGGATGCATACCGACTTCCTCGGGCAGCAGGTTCCCCTTGCGGGTGTTGCAGCTCGAGCAGGCGGTGAGGACGTTGGTCCAGGCGTTCGTGCCGCCGCGGGACAGCGGCACGAGATGATCGCGGGTCAGACACTCACGCTGCCGCAACTCCTGCTGCGAGCGGCCGCAGAACTGGCAGCGGTAGTTATCGCGGGCAAACAGGAATGTGTTGGTGACTTGGCGACGGAAGCGGCGAGGGACGTGGACGAATCGAACCAGGCGGATGACGGCAGGTCGTGGTACCGCCAATCGTTCGCTATGGACCGGCGTTCCCTCGGCCTCGACGACCTCGGCCTTGCCGTCGATGACCAGCCGCAGCGCCCGGCGCACGGGCACCATCGTGAGCGGCTCGAACGAAGCATTGAGGGCCAGGCAACGCACCACGCGTCTCCTCGAAAAAAGACCGTCTCGACTAATATACGAGGCGGCCCCATATGCTATACCGACGGCCAACTTGCGGCAAGTGTTGCGTTTACGGATGCGGAACAGTGGGCGTTCGGCCTCGGCGTCAACAACGGTTCAAGCGGAGTGAAAAAGCGTGCGGAGTTCTTCGACCTGTTCTTCGACTGATTTGCGGGATGCTCCGCCGGGGGTCGCGCGGCTCTCCACGCTGTCCTCCCAGCTGCCGAGCTGCGCCAAGGCAGGGCCCAAGGCGGGATGGATTGCACTCGCGGTCTGTGCCGGCACCTGGTCGAGCGGCACCCCCGCCTGTTCGGCGGCGCGGACCAACCTGCCGATCAATCCGTGACTCTCCCGGAAGGGCACGCCGGCCTGGACAAGGAGGTCCGCGAGATCCGTGGCTCGCATGGCGGGATCGAGCGCGGCGGCCATGCGATCAGCATTGACGGTGAGCGTCTCGATCGCGCCGGTCACCGCCGGCAACACCGTCGCCAGCGTGTCGCACGCATCGAATAGCAGCGCCTTGTCCTCCTGCAGGTCCTTCTGATAGCCGGCGGGAATTCCCTTGAGCGTCGTGAGCAGCGCGACAAAATCGCCCAGCAAGCGTCCTGCCTTGCCGCGCGCGAGCTCGAAGACGTCGGGATTGCGTTTCTGCGGCATCAGGCTCGAGCCGGTGCTGAAGCTATCGGCGAGGGTGACGAATCCGAACTCGCCGCTGGCGTACGTGATGAGCTCCGCGCCGAGGCGCGAGAGGTGCGCGCCGGTGAGGGCGATCGCGAACAGCACGTCGGCGACGAAGTCGCGATCGCCGGTCGCATCGAGTGCGTTCGCCGAGATCGCGCGGAAGCCGAGCGCTTCTTTCAACAGGACGCGGTCGACGGGAAACCCGGAGCCGGCGAGCGCGCCGGATCCGAGCGGCATCTCCGCTGTGCGGCGCCGCGCGTCAGCCAGGCGTTGGCGATCGCGCACGAGCGGCCAGGCGTGGGCGAGCAGCACATACGCCCAGCGCACCGGCTGCGCGCGCTGGCCGTGCGTGTAGCCGGGGAGTATCGCAGCGAGGCCGTCTTTCGCTTTCGCGACGAGCGCGCGGCCGAGCGCGGCGATGGCGGCGTCGAGCTCATCAATCGCGTCGAGGGTCCAGAGCCGAAGATCGGTTGCGACCTGGTCGTTGCGCGAGCGGCCGGTGTGCAGCTTGCCGGCGACCGCGCCGACCTCGGCATAGAGCAGCCGCTCGACGAGCGTGTGGACGTCTTCATCGGGTGCACCGACGGCGGCGCCGTCGGCGAGCTTGTCGGCGACGCGATCGAGACCGCTCAGGAGCTGCGCTTCCTCAGCGGCAGTCACAACCCCCGCCTGACAGAGCGCGTGCACCCACGCTTTGCTCGCGGCGACGTCTTGCGGCCAGAGCCGGTGATCGACGGGAAGGGAGCGGTTTAACGCATCGAGCGCTTCGCTCGGACCTAGCGCGAAGCGCCCACCCCACATTTTATGCGTGTCAGCTTGCCGGGACATCCGTGCGTTCGGCCTGGAGACCCGCGGCGATCCTGCTGGCGAGCCCGTAGAGCCGGATGAAGCCCTCGGCGTCCTTCTGGTTGTAGACGTTGTCCTTGCCGAATGTCGCGTACGACGGCTGGTACAGCGCGTACGGGCTTTCGCGGCCGGCGACGATCACGTTCCCCTTGAACAGCTTCAACCGTACCGTGCCCGTGACGTTCTGCTGCGTCGCGGTGACGAGTGCGTCGAGCGCCTCGCGCTCCGGCGTCCACCAGCGGCCGTCGTAGACGAGATCGGCGTAGCGCAGCGCGAGCTCGTCTTTCATTCTGAGTGTGCGACGATCGAGGACCATCTGCTCCAGCTCGCGGTGCGCGGCATAGAGCACCGTGCCGCCCGGCGTCTCGTACACGCCGCGCGACTTCATGCCGACGAGACGATCCTCGACGACGTCGGCGCGACCGACGCCGTGCTCGCCCGCGACTTCGTTCAGCTGCTCGAGCAGCTCGACGGGACCGAGCGGCACCGCGTCGACGCTGACGGGATTGCCCTCTTCGAACCCGATCGTCACGACGACCGGCTCGTCGGGAGCCTCGAGCGGATTCTTCGTCATGACGAAGATGTGCTCGGGCGCCTCCTGCGACGGATCCTCGAGGATGCCGCCCTCGTGCGAGCAGTGCCACAGGTTGCGGTCGGTGGAGTACGGCTTTTCAGCGGTCGCCTGCACCGGCACGCCCTTCGCGTGCACGTAGGCGATGAGATCCTCACGGCCCTGGAACTTCCATTCGCGCCACGGCGCGATCACCTGCAGCTCGGGCGCGAGCGCGGCGTAGGTCAGCTCGAAGCGGACTTGATCGTTGCCTTTGCCGGTGCAGCCGTGCGCCACGGCGTCGGCCCCGATGCGCTGTGCCACCGCGACCTGATGTGCCGCGGTGAGCGGGCGTGCCATCGACGTGCCGAGGAGATAGGTGCGGGCGTAGATCGCACCGGCGCGCAGCGTGGGGAAGACGAAATCGCGCACGAATGCTTCGCGCAGGTCTTCGATGATGCAGTCTTCGGCGCCCGACCGCTTGGCTTTCGCGATCAGCCCGTCGAGCTCGGCGAGGCCCTGCCCCACATCGGCGGCAAAGCACACGACGCGCGCGCCGTACTGCTCGCGCAGCCAGGGAACGATGGCAGAGGTATCGAGCCCACCCGAATAGGCGAGCACCACGAGCGGGCCGGTTTGGCCGTTGTGTTGTTTATGCATAGGTGTGAATAAAAATACAGGAGGCTGGCATCGGTTCGCAAGGGTAGGTGTCAGGTGTCTGGTTTCAGGTCAGCCCAGACACCTGGCACCAGACACCTATCCTACCATCCCCATCCAGTGCGATAGCGCGGTTTGACGTACTCCTCCGGGATGCCGGGCGTCAGCACCGCGCCCGTCTGCGGATTGACGTCGATTGGCTGCGCCGTCCGCACCGCGAGATTGCCGAGCAGCACCATCTCCGTGAGCGGCCCGGAGTGGTCCGGAATGTTCGAGCCTGCCGGCTTCCCACCCTTGCAGGCGGCGATCCACTCGGCGTAGACGCCCTCGGTCCGGGGATACTTTTGTGGCACCGGATGCGCGGTGACTTCAGCCTGCTTGGCGCTATCCAGGAGCCGCGGATTCTCGCCGTAAATGCCCGCGATCAGTTTGCCCGAATCTCCGATCCACAATTGCCCGCTGCTGTCGAACGGCCAGGCGGCCGGATCGGTGATCTCCTTCGGCCGGGGCGGATAGAGGCTGCCGTCGCGCCACACCACGGTCACGGGCGGACGACTGCCCTTCGCCGCGAATGAGTACGTGATGCGGGAGCAGGCGGGCGCGGTCTCGGGATACAGTTTGGTCGACTCCGCCTCGATGCGCGTCGGGTAGCCGAGATCGAGCGTCCAGAACGACGCGTCCATCGAGTGGCACGCGATGTCGCCCAACGCGCCGGTGCCGAAATCCCACCAGCCGCGCCATTTGAACGGCGCATAAGCGGGATTGTAGGGCCGCTCCGGGGCGGGACCGAGCCAGAGATCCCAATCGAGTGTCGGGGGCGTGGAGTACTGCTCGAGCGGGCGGTCGATCGCCTGCGGCCAGATCGGCCGGTTGGTCCAGAGCTCCACCTCCCGCACTGTCCCGATCAGGCCCGCCTCCACCCATTCGCGAATCAGGCGCGTGCCTTCTTCGGCGTGACCCTGATTGCCCATCTGCGTCGCGACCTTCGACTTGCGCGCCATGTCCTCGAGCTGCTTCACTTCCCAGAGCGTGCGGGCCAGCGGCTTCTGGATGCGGGTGTGCTTGCCGAGCTTCAGCGCCGTCATGCCGGCGACGGTGTGGGTGTGGTCCGGCGTGGAGACAGTGACGGCGTCGATGTTCTTTCCTTCTTTATCGAGCAACACCCGAAAATCCTTGAACCGTTTCGCCAGCGGGAACGCCGTGAACGACTGCGCCCCCTGCCGCTCGTCGACGTCGCACAGCGCGTAGATGTTCTCGGTCTTCCCCACGCCGCGCACGTCGTTCGCGCCCATCCCGCCCACCCCGATGCACGCGATGTTCAGCTTGTCGCTCGGCGCGAGGCGGGTGCGCCCCCGCGCGCCGAGGACGTGCGGCGGCACGATCGTGAACGCCAATCCGGTGGCGACGTCACCCACAAACTCGCGCCGCGAAATGGGGTGGGAGTGTAGGGGCGCAGCATGCTGCGCCCCTACTTTTGGGCCTCTGCGGGACTGTTTGCTCATGGCAGCACTCGAATCTTGATGTTCCGGAAGGCGACCAGATTGCCGTGATCCTGCAAGCCGATGTGACCCTGTTTGTTTTTTCCAAAGTGCTGGTGCGGTGCAAACTTGCTCGCCGCAACCTTTGCATCCCAGTCGCGGCTGCCGAACGCGTACTCGACCACTTTCACGCCGTTGAGCCACTGCTCCACGTGATTCCCGTTCACCACAAGGCGCACGGCATTCCACTCGTTGGCGGGCTTCACAATGCCGGCCGGTGACGGATAGAGATCGTAGGCCGCTCCCGCCGCCGTGAGCCGCGACAGCCCGTCCGGATGCTTGGCGTCATCCAGCACTTGCATCTCGGGCGCGTTCCAGTAGATCGCATCGGTATCTTCGCTGGCGCGATAGAAGATGCCGCTGTTGCCCGCCGGCTCGATCTTCCATTCCAGCGACAGCTCGAAGTTGCCGAACTGGTCGGTCGTGATGATGTCGCCCCCGGCGCCGACACGCGTCAGCGCGCCATCCTGCGCTTTCCATCCGTCGGAGATGGCCGGCTTGCCGTAGTTCCGCCACCCGGCGGTGGTCTTGCCGTCGAACAGCAGACGCCAGCCTGCGGCTTTCTCCGCATTGGTAAGAGTGTTCTGCGGTGAAGCGTTGGGGGAGGATGGTGGAGGTTGTGATTGGGCTTTGCAGGCGTCCGGGAGAACAAGCACGGCGAGAAGCGTGAGCAACGGTTTCATGCGGGGAGTCCTGCGAGCTCCTGCAGCCGTACCTGGACGGCGCGGCGGCTTCGCTCGCTGCGAGTGATGACCAGAATGGCATCGTCACCAGCGATGGTGCCGATGATTTCATTCCACCCCGCGCCGTCCAGCGCGAGGGCGAGCGCCTGCGCCCCACCGGTCGTCGTCTTCAACACGAGCAGGGGTCCGACGCCCTCGGCGGAGACGAGCATGGTGGGGAGTAGCTGCTCGAGGTGCGGGCGAACGCCCGCACCCCCGCCCTCGGGCGCGGCCGCGTAGTGCGAGCCCCCGTCGGGGGCGGCGACCTTCGCCAATCCCAGCTCGCGGATGTCGCGCGACAGCGTCGCCTGCGTCACGTTGAAGCCTTCCGCCTTGAGACGCTCCCGCAGCTGTTCCTGGCTGCCGACAGTCTCCCCACGCACGATCCGCAAGATGGCCGCGTGACGCTGCGTTTTCATGTGGCGGAAATCTGATGCACGATCCGGCCGCTGACTACTGTTAACTGAGCGGCGGGGGGCGGCGAGGGGCGGCGAGGGGCGGCGAGGGAAAAAACCGCGAGATCTGCGGCCTTCCCCATTTCCAGAGAGCCGATCTCGGACTCCCAGCTGAGAGCTCGCGCGCCTTCTATTGTAAGCGCACGAAGCGCGTCCTCACCTGCCAACCCCGCGGCTTCCGCTTCGGCCCACAAATCGAGATCGCCGACGCTCACCACAGAATCGGTGCCGATGCCGAGCGGCACGCCGGCCTTGCGGAACAGCTCGAGCGGCATGCGGCCATGGCGATGCGCGCTGTTGGATCGCGGACAGTGGGCAACCGTCGCGCCGACCTCGCGCAACAACTCCACATCCGCCGGACTCACCTGGACGCAGTGAATGCAGAGAGCGCCACGTTGCAGGACGCCAAGCCCCATGAGATACGCAACCGGCGAGGCGTGCCGGGGCTCGATCGAGATCCCTCGCGCGCGCAATGCGTCCGCAAACGGACCCTCGGCATTTTGGATCAGGGCCGTCTCTTCCCGGGACTCCGCCACGTGCACCGCGATGGGCAGGTTTTCCTGACGCGCAAATTCGGCGACCGCTTGGTACAGCGACGGGCTCACCGTGTACGGGGCGTGAGGAGAAGCTCCCAATCGCAGCTGCGCGGTTTCCAGAGTGCGCAGCCAACCGACAGCGGTCTTCAGCTGAAACATGCTCACGGGGCCCGCTGCCGGATCGGGTCCGAAGACTTCCTGATACACGATGCCCCGTCCGCCGAGGTCGTGCAGCGCGCGCATCACCGCGCCGGTGCTTCCGGTTTCAGCGATGCACGTGACCCCCCGCGTCCAACAATCGCGGATCCCGGCCACAGCCGCCTCGTAGAACGCCTCGGCGCTGGTCGTCTCCTTCAGCTCGCGGATGCGCCGGATCCACTGGACGAACTCCGGCTCGGCGTGCTGGGCGCCGCCGCCCAGATGCGTCAGCTCGAGGTGGGTGTGACAGTTGACGAGCCCCGGCGTGAGCTCGGCATCCGGGAAATGCAGCGCGCGTACTGCGCGCGGCGCCGGCACTTCGGCGTTCCGGCCGATGGCGGATATTCGTCCGGCCGCATCAGTAAGAACGGCGCCGTCCTCGAAGGACGGCGCCGTGACCGGATGCACTCGACCAGCTCGAATGCGGAGCAAGGCCTTAGGGAGTGACTCCGACACCGAAGGGTGAGTGGACCTGGCACACCTGCGTGGGCTCGGTCCCCGGATAGAACCATTCCCAGCGCCGCACTTCGAGCGGACAGAACGGCGTCGCCAGGAAACCGTTGGACCAGTCGACCTCGCGCGTGACGAGCGCATCCGGCCGGCCCCAGTCGCCGGGGGACGGGCGGCGCTCGTACACGTCGCGCATGAACTTCGTCCACGCCGGCGCGACGATGCGGCCGCCGCCGGCGTTGTTCATGATGCGCCGCTGCAGATCGTAGCCGACCCAGATACCCGTGACGATTTCCGGCGTGAAGCCGACAAACCATGCGTCGGTATAATCGTCCGTCGTCCCGGTCTTGCCGGCCATTGGGATGCGCAGCCCGCCGACGGCGCCCGCCGCCGTGCCGCAGCGATGCGGACCGGTGCCCGGCTGGCAACGCATGACGTCGCGCATCATGTCGAGCATCAGCCAGTTGTGCTCGGGGTCGAGCACCGCTTCGCGCTTGACCGTGGACTGGTAGAGGATGTTGCCTTGCTTGTCTTCGATCCGCTGGATCCCGATCGGCTCGACGCGGGTCCCGTTATTCGCGAACGCGGTGTACGCGGCGATCAGCTCCATCGGGACCGCCTCGCGCGCGCCGATGTGAATCGACGGATAGGGCGGCAGCGGCGTGGTGATGCCGTAGCGCCGTGCTTCCCCGATCACCGTCTGCTCGCCCAGGGCCATGCCGAGCTTGATGGTGGACAGGTTGCGCGAGAGGTACAGCGACTGCCGCATCGGGACCAGGCCGAGCGTGGTGTCGTCGTAGTCCTTGGGCTGCCACAGCGAGCTGTCGAGCTGAATCACCGGCGGATTGAGCGGTGTATCGTCGAGCATCTCCGTGACGGGATGTCCCGCGCGAATCGCCGCCGAGTACACGAACGGCTTGAACGTGGACCCCGGCGGCCGCCGGGACTGGGTGACGTGATTCCACTTCGAGTCGACGAAGTCGCGGCCGCCCACCATCGCGAGGATGTTGCCGGTCCTGGCGTCGAGCGCGAGCAGCGCGCCCTGCAGATACTGCGCGTACGGGTTCTGCTCGTCGGGCGTCGCCCGGCCCTGCTCGATGTATTCGCGGTACGGCGTCCCCTCGAACTTCCCGTTGGAATAGACGCCAGACTCGATCTCGTCGAGCTGCGACTCGAGCGCCTGCTCGGCCGCTTCCTGCATGTCGAGGTCGAGCGTCGTGTAGATCCGCAGCCCCTTGTCGTAGAGATCGCGCCCGAAGCGCGGCTCGAGGAACGACGTCCGCAGCCATTCGACGAAATAGGGGGCGACGTCGCCGTAGCTCGTCCGGCGGGTGGTGAGCACGAGCGGATACGCTTTCCAGTATTCCGCGTCCTCCTCGCTGATGAATCCCTGGTCGCGCATCAGCGACAGGACGGCGTTGCGACGGCGGACCGCGCGATCGGGATGCGTGCGCGGGTTGTACGTGCCGGGGGCCTTGGGCAGCGCGGCGAGGGTCGCCGCCTCCGCGACGTTCAAATCGCGCGCCGATTTTCCGAAGAACACTTGCGAGGCCGCTTCGACGCCCGCGACGTTGGGGCCGAGGCTGATCTGATTGAGGTAGAGCTCGAGGATCGTGTCCTTGGGAAAATTGCGCTCCAGCTCCACCGCGACGCGCGCTTCGCGCAATTTGCGCGTGAGCCGCTTCTCGCGCCCCAGGTGCTCCGGGAACACGTTGCGCGCGAGCTGCATCGTGATGGTGGAGAATCCTTGCGCCCAGGACAGGGACATCACGTCCGCTTTGATCGCGCCCAGAATGCGCCAGTAGTCGATCCCGTGGTGCGCGTAGAATCGCTTGTCCTCCACGGCGATGAACGCCTGGCGTACGTACAGGGGGATCTGTTCGAGCGGCAGCACGGTGCGGCGCTCGATGCCCAGCTCGGTGATCAGCCGGCCATCGGCGGCGTACACCTTGGAGGTCTGGAGCTGGACATTGTGCCCCGTATGGGGATCGATCCGGGTGATACTGGGGCAGCGCTCGGCGGCGCACACGCGCGTCCACGAGCCGTAGGCCAGGCCACTGGCGTAGAGCAGCGCTAGTACGGTCGCGATGATCACGCGCCGCCGCTGGACGGGATCGTACCACCAGCGCGTGAAAAACGGGCGGCGTGATACGGCGGCGGTGGAGGGCGGCGAAACGAGCGTCAATGCGGCCATCTGTGTTACAAGCTAGTAAGGCGATAGATTCGCCGCCATGACGACGTCTAACGTGTTGCAGGAACTCGACTGGCGCGGCTTCGTGCAGCAGGCGACGCCCGGACTCGCCGCACACTTCGCCAAGGGGCCGGTGACCGCGTACTGCGGCTTCGATCCCACCGCCCCGTCACTGCAGCTCGGCAATCTCATGCCGTTGATGTTGCTCGCCAATCTGCAACGCGCGGGCCATCGACCCATCGTGTTGATGGGCGGCGGCACGGGTCTGATCGGCGATCCGTCCGGGAAATCGAGCGAGCGACCGCTCCTCTCCAAGGAGCAGATCCGCGAGAACGTCCGTCGCCAGCGCGACCAATCGGCGCGCTTCCTGGATTTTGGCACGGGCCCAACCGCCGCCCTCCTACTCGACAACGCCAAGTGGCTGGGGGAGCAGCGGCTGATCGATTTTCTCCGCGACGTCGGGAAGCACTTCACGGTCAATGTCATGATGCAGAAGGAGTCAGTAAAGACGCGGATGGAGAGTGGGCTGTCGTTCACGGAATTCAGCTACATGCTGCTCCAGGCCTACGACTTCTTGCACCTGTATCGCGAGCGCCAGTGCACGCTCCAGGTCGCCGGCAGCGACCAGTGGGGGAACATCACCGCCGGGGTGGAGCTGATCCGCCGCGTCGAGAATGCCGAGGTGCACGCACTCGTCGCGCCTCTGGTCACCCGGGCATCAGGCCAGAAATTCGGCAAGACCGAATCGGGCGCCGTCTATCTCGATCCGGAAATGACGTCGCCGTACAAGTTCTACCAGTTCTGGATCAACGTGGACGACCGTGACGTCGAGAATTACCTGAAGCTGTTCACGTTGAAGTCACGGCAGGAGATCGACGGGCTCATCGCCGAGCAGACGCGCAATCCCGCGACGCGACCGGCGCAGCGTGCCCTCGCCGCCGACGTCACGACGCGCGTCCACGGCGCCGAGGTGCTTTCCGGAGTTCAGGCGGCCTCGGCGATTCTGTTCGGGGAGGAGCAGGCGGAAGTGCACCCCCAGGTGTTCGACATCCTGGCGGGCGAGATCCCCACGATTGTCGAAAACGGATCCGAGAATATCACGTTGGTCGATCTCGTCGTGCGAGCTGGCCTCGCGAAGTCCAAGAGCGAGGCACGGCGGAGCATCGAGCAGGGGGGGATCTATGTGAACCAACAGCGGATCGACGACGTCGGCCGAACCATCGCTTCCCACGACTGGATCGCCGGCCGCAGTCTCCTGCTGCGCAAAGGTAAGAAGGAATACGCGCTGCTGAGACGCGAGGGCTGACCCGTCGACGCGCGCGTGCGGCTATTGCTCGAGGTCTTCGATCAGGCCTACACCGCCCCCTCCTGGCACGGCACGCCGCTCAAAGGCACGATCCGCGGCGTCAGCGCGCGGCAGGCGCTGTGGCGGCCTGGGCCGCGGCGGCATTGCATCTGGGACCTCATCCTGCACACCGCCTACTGGAAATGCATGGTGCGGCGTCGCCTGCTGCGCGACCCCGGCATTGCCTTTCCGCGGGACGGCGCGAATTGGCCGGCGCTCCCGGACGAGAAGAGCAACGCTGCCTGGCAGCGTGATCGCGCGTTGTTGAGCCAACAGCACCGGTTGCTCCGCCGTGCGATCGCGGGGTTGCAACCCATCGAGCTCGGTCGTCGCGCCTGGCACTCGAAGTGGCCGATCCAAGCCGAGGTGTACGGCATCGCGTCACACGATCTCTATCACGCGGGGCAGGTCCAGATTCTCAAACGCCTCATGAGGAGATAGCCGAAATGTTCATCGGCCATTACGCGTTGGCTTTGGCGGCGAAGCGTGCCGCGCCGCGCACGAGCCTCGGTACGCTGTTCGTCGCGCCGACGCTCGCGGATCTGCTGTGGCCCGTGTTCCTCCTGCTCGGCTGGGAGCGCGCGCACGTGGTTCCCGGACCCAATCCGTTCCTGACGCTCTGGCTCGACGACTACCCGTACTCACACAGCCTGCTCGCGCTTGTCGTTTGGGGAGCGCTGTTCGGCTACCTCTACAAGACAAAGACAGGAGACAAGCGCGCGGCGCTCGTGATCGGGTTGCTGGTGGTGAGCCATTGGGTACTCGACTTCGTCACGCATCGGCCCGACATCCAGCTCTATCCTGGCGGAGCGAAGCTTGGACTCGGACTGTGGAATTCCCCGGCGGCGACCGTGATCGTCGAGAGCGTGATGCTCATCGCCGGCGTCGCGATCTACGCGCGGGTCACACGCGCGCGGGACGGCATCGGCCGCTGGGGACTGTGGGGACTGGTCGTGCTGCTCGCTGGCTCGTACTACAGCACGCTGTTCACGCCGGCGCCGACCGACATGCGTGCGACGGCCATTTTCGGCATCATCTTCGAGTGGCTGTTCGTCCTGATGGCGTGGTGGGTGGATCGGCACCGCGACATCACATCAGGTCATCCAGCACCTCTATAACCTTCTCCATCTCTTCGACCGTGTTGTAGCAATGCGGCGAGAGCCGGATCGAGCCTTCCCGCAAGCTGCATACGACCCGCGCGCGCTTCATGCCGTGATAGGCTTCGACCGGCTTCGACGGCGCGATGCAGAGTATGGCGGAACGGTGGCCGTTCTCGGTCGGCGATGTGATCCGCACACCATTCTCTTGCGCCCACCGCACGACGGGCTCGTGAGTCGCCCGCGTGACTTCGGCAACATCGCGGACCCCGACCTCGAGCAACAGTTGCAGCGACGCCGTCATTCCGACGAAGTCCTGGTAGGGGAGCGTGATCATCTCAAAGCGGCGGGCGTCGGAGCGAAACGTCGGGTTGTACTCGGTGAGCCGCGAGAAGTCGTCCGTCCCCTCGAACGCCATCCAGCTCGTGATCGCGGGCTCGAGTTGGGGGATCAGCTCCTTCCGCACGTACACGAATCCCGACCCCCACGGCGACAACAGCCACTTCTGACCACCGCACGCCAGGATATCGACGGGGGTCTGGGTCACGTCGAGCACCGAATTGCCGATGCCTTGAATCCCGTCCACGACGAGGTACGTGCCGTTGGCCCGGCAGGCGGCGCTCAATTTCTGCAGATCGGCGCGATAGCCGTTGGAAAACTGCACGAACGACACGGCGAGCACCCGGACCCGGGGATCGCTCAGCCGCTGCAGCAGGTACTCTTCGTCGGGCCACCCTTCGGGGCGGCAGCGCGCGATCTCGACCGTGATCCCCTGATCCCGCAGGAGCAACCACGGGTACACGTTGGCCGGGAATTCCTTGTCGGAGAGCAGCACCACATCGCCCGGCTTCAGCGGCAGCGCGCGCGCCGCGAGGTTGAGCCCATAGCCGGTGTTGGTTGCGAGCGCGACCTCGGACGGGTCACAGTTGATGAGCTGCGCAATTCCGAGACGGGCGGCGGCAAGTCCGGCGAACAGCTCACGATCCGGGAGCAGGTGCGGGGCGGTGCGTTTGGCGGTGAATTCGTCGAGTGCGCGACGAGTCCGCTCCGGGATCGGCCCGATCGAGGCGTTGTTCAGGTAGATGGTATCGGCCGTCCACGGGAATTCCGCCGTGCGCAGCGCCTTGAACGTCTCGCGCAGCGCACGTACGTGGGTCGGGTGATAGGCGATTTCCGTCATGCGGGGCGGCCCAATCCGTGCACATCGAGGGCGTCACGCAGGCCGTCGCCGAGGAGGTTGAGTCCCAACACCGCGAGTCCGATCGCCACACCGGGTGCAATCGACACCCACGGGGCGACGCGCAGCAGGTCGCGGCCCTCGGCGACCATCGCGCCCCACGACGGGGTCGGCGGCTGCGCGCCGAGTCCGATGAACGACAGCGCCGCCTCGGCCATGATCGCGCCGCCGACGCCGAGGGTGGCCGCAACAATCACCGGCGCGATCACGTTGGGCAGCAGATGCCGCGTGATGATCCGCGTATCCGACGCGCCGAGCGCCCGCGCCGCCTGCACATATTCGAGCCCGCGTGCGAGCAGAACCTGGCCGCGAACGATGCGGGCCATGCCGGCCCAGCCGACGATGCCGATGACCACGAACACGACTGGTAGCGACGGCTTTACGGCGGCGGCGATGGCGATCAACAGCAGGAGTGAAGGAAAGGCGAGGGTGACGTCGGCGACGCGCATGATCACCCCGTCGATCCAGCGGCCGTAGAAACCGGCGATGAGGCCGAGCGTCAGGCCGAGCAGCAGCGCGATGCTCTGGCTGATGAGCCCAACGGCGAGCGACAGCCGGGCGCCATAGAGGACGCGTGACAGCACGTCACGGCCTTGCGCATCACTTCCAAACAGAAAGGTATGAGATGGGGGACGGAGACTCGCGGCGAGATCGCCGCGAAAGGGATCGCCCGGCGCGAGCGCGGGGGCCAGTAACGCGAGTACGGCGAGGATTCCCACGACCCCCAGGCCGAAGCGGGCCCAGGGATCCCGCGCGAGTCGAGTCCAAAAGAGTGGCGCCGGCATGGGGGTCTCGACTACGTTACTCGGGACTCAACCCCCCGGGCAAGCGGATAAGGCTGTGAAACGCGATACACCGTTCACCCTCGTACTGGGCGGCGGCGGGATGAAGGGGCTCGCCCATATCGGCGTGATTCAAGCGCTCCTCGAGCGCGGCCATCGCCCCACCCGGATCGTCGGGTCGAGCGTGGGCGCGCTCGTCGGCGCGGCCTGGGCAGGCGGGATGGGGATCGCCAAGCTGCGCGAGATCGCCCTCGGCCTGAGGCGCAAAGACGTGTTTGCCGTCGCGCACGCCGACATGGCCTTCAAGCGCATGCGCTCGCCCGCCCTGTTCCGGCGCGAGCCGCTCGAGCAGCTCATCGCCCGCACCGTCGGCGATCTCACGTTCCAGCAGCTCGATCCGCCCGTCATCGTGAACACGGTTGATTTGAACTCCGGGATGGAGGTGTTCTGGGGGCTGCCCGGCCTCGACGACATCCGCGTGGCGGACGCCGTCTTCGCCTCTTGCGCGCTGCCCGGCTATTTCCCGCCGCACGAGATCGGCGGCCGCTTCTACGTCGACGGCGCGGTCGTGGCGAACGTCCCATTCGACGCCGCCCGCGCCTTGGGCCCCGAGCTGATCGTTGCGGTGGACGTCTCCGCCTCGAGCGTGCTGACCGCCGACGCGCAGGACGAAGGCTTCGCGGAGGTGTTCGCGCGCGCGACCGAGATCCTGATGACGACACTGCTCGAGCAACGCGTGCGCACCTGGACCACGCCGCCGGTCTACTATATCCAACCGCGCGTCGAGCATGTGACGATGTTTTCGTTCGATCACCTCCGCGAGGAAGTCGAGGAGGGCTATCGCGCGACGAGCGCGGCGCTCGACCGCGCCGACGAATGGCCCGAGCCCGGCGACGTGGGGATTTTCCCCAAGCGGCGCGTGATCGTGCGGGTGGAGCGGGAGCGTTGCATCGGCTGTGGGGCGTGCCTGGTGCACGGCCCACAGGGAATGTTCGTGCTGGACTCGGATCGCAAGGCGGTGGTGACGCAGCCGGATCAGGAATGGTCGCCGATGGACGGCGGCTACATCCGGCACTGCCCGACTTACGCGATCATCGCGCGGCCGGCGGGTCAGGCAAAAGAGATGCGGAGATCAGGCTGAGCGATTGAAGGCTAAGAGGAGACTTGTGATTCGATGTCCCGCAGGTCGCGGATCACACGGTCCCAGTTGTAATAGGTCTCGATTGCCTTGCGGCCCGCCTGGCCGAGCCGGCGTGCGAACAGCTGATCGCCGAACAAGCGTTTGAGCGCCGCCACGACCGCGACGGGCTCATCAGGATCGACGACGAGCCCCGTTTCCCCGTCGTTCACCGCCTCGGCCAGGCCCCCGGATTGACCCGCGATTACCGGCAGCCCGCACGCGCTGGCCTCGGCGAGCGCGACGCCGAAGCCCTCCACGCGCGAACCGTCGGCGCGGCGCGATACGCCGACGTAGACATTGGCGATGTTGAAGACCGCGGGCAGCTCCGCCTCCGGCACGTTCCCGACAAAACGGACGTGGTTGCCAAGGTTCAGCTCTGCGGCGAGCCGCTGATACTCTTTGCGTTTCTTGCCGTTGCCTACCACCAGATAGTTCACGTCCATTCCATCGTTGCGGCATTGCGCCACCGCGCGGAGGGCGGTGTCGACACCCTTGTACGGTTCGAGTCGAGCGACGGTGAGCGCCCACGTTCCGCCGTTCACGCCATAGCGCTCCCGCACTGCGTGCGTGTCGATCCCAGGCCGGAACTGCTCGGGATCGGTGCCGAGCGGCACGAGTCGCACGCGCTCGGCGAGGGGATCGAGTCCCAACTCGCGCAACACCTTCTGCGCCTGCTCACGGGTCCATTGGCTGTTTGCGACTACGGCGTCGGCGGAGCCCAACAGGGCCTTTGCGGTCTTCCGCGCGAAGCGCGAGTGATGGATCGCATGCAGCTCCTTCAGCAGATCACCGCCGTGCACGAACACGCCGTACTTCGTCCCGACGCGTTCGTGCATCCATTTCGCGGGATACGTGCAGGGGCGGATCGAGTCGCACCAGGCGAAGCGCGGCTTGTGCTGCCGCGCGAGCGAGGCGACCCGCCGCGACCAGAACAACAGCCCCGCGAGATTGCGCAGCGCCTTGCTCGGCACCGGGAGCCGGTCCACAACCGCGCCGCTGAAGCGCACATCCGAGTCCTGTGAGTCCCGATGCTGGCCGGTGGAGACGAGCAACTCACCGCGCGGATAGCGGCGCGTGACTTCGCCCATCATCCGCGCGATGCCGGTCGGCATCGGGGGGAACTCGGCCGTCAGTAAGAAAGTCCTAGCCATCGGCTGTGTGTTGGAGCGGAGTCACCGCGGTCACCGGAGGGGGCATGTTCGAATGTTAACGAAACGGTTCCCCGCTGAGCAATCGCTCGGCGCCATAAAGCGAAGCTAGTTATACTGGGACTTCGATGCACGTCGTGGTCGCATCCCATCACCGGCTTCCGGTCGAAGGCTATGGCGGACCGCAACGCGTCGTCGTGGCGCTGGTCCAGGCGCTGGCGGCACTGGGGCATCGCGTGACCGTACTCGCCCAGCCGGGCACCAAACTCCCCGCAGCCTCGCGCGTCGTCGAAGTCCCGCCTCGAGCCCTGAAGAGCAACGGCGGAGGCGCCGATCTCACACCGTTTCTGCCCGACAATGCCGACATTCTGCACGCTCATTTTCCCTTGAAGCAGGGCCCGAAATCCGTCCCCTTCGTGCAGACATTGCATGGCAACTGGAAGCCCGGAACGACTTTGCCCCCGCATACGATTTTTCTGTCGCGCGATCATGCCCGGCGCCACGGCAGCGACACCTTCGTCTACAACGGGCTCGATCCCGCGGACTTCATCTTCCGGCCGCGCAAGGAGCAGTGGGATCTCTTTCTCGGCAAGCTGCACAGCGATCGCGGCTACCACTGGGCGATCGAAGCGGCGAAACGCACCGGCCGCCGGCTGATCGTCGCCGGCGGCTGGCGGCCGAGCTTCACCGGCGACATCAAGTACGTCGGCGAGGTGGGGGGCAAGCGCAAGGCGGTGCTGCTCGCGCGCGCGCGGTGTCTCTGGATGCCGGCGCAATGGGACGAGCCCTTCGGGTTGCCCACGATCGAGGCGTTGTTCTCGGGAACGCCCGTGCTCGGCACCAAACGCGGCGCGCTGCCCGAAATCCTCACGCCGGACGTCGGTGCAGTGTGCGGCACACTCGACGAGATGATCGCAGCGGCGCAAAACATCGGCACGCGTGATCCCCGGGCCTGCCGCGCGCACGCGGAGCGCTGGTTCACCCATCTCGAGATGGCGGCCGAATACGTGCGGATGTATCAGGCCTTGATCGCCACTGGGTCGCTGCCGGGCGGCCGAGTGACACAGGCGACGGGAGGTCGCTAGTCCTGCACGTCGCGCTGCTGTCCCACCATCGCCTGCCGGTGCGGGGATATGGCGGGACAGAGCGCGTGGTCGCGGCGCTCGTGCAGGGACTTGCCGAGCTCGGTCATCGCGTGAGCCTGCTCGCGCCCGCGCAGACCAATCTCGCGGGCGCGACATGCATCGCAGTTCCGGAGAAGACGCTGCTCGGGCCGATGCCTGCACTCATGGCGTATCTGCCGAGCGGTGTCGACGTGGTACACGGGCACTACTCCATTGCACGTCCGCCCGACACGGTGCCGTTTCTACAGACGCTTCATGGAAATCATCGCTCCGGTGACTCACCGCCCCCGCACACCGTCTGTCTTTCATTCGATCATGCGCGGCGGCATGGCGTCACGAGCTTCGTGTACAACGGGCTCGAGCCGAACAGCTTCACGTTCCAGTCTAAAAAGGAGGACTACGATCTGTTCGTGGGTCGCCTGCACAGCGCGAAAGGATATCGCTGGGCGATAGCGGCGGCGAAGCGTACGGGACGCCGCTTGCTCGTTGCGGGTGGGTGGCGGCCCAGCTTTCGGCGCACGGTCCGCTATGTGGGCGAAGTGGACGGCGCGAGGAAGCGCGATCTGTTCGCCGGCGCCCGCTGTCTCTGGATGCCGGCGTTGTGGGACGAGCCGTTCGGCCTGACGCTGATCGAGGCTCTCTTTTCGGGAACGCCGGTGCTGGGTACCACGCGCGGCGCGTTGCCGGAGATCATCACGCCGGAGGTCGGGGCGTTGCGTGATAGCCTGGAGGACCTGATCGAAGCGTCGAGCACGATCGAGACGCGCTCACCCGAAGCGTGTCGCGCGCATGCTGCCCGGTACTTCTCGCACGTGGTCATGGCCGAAGAATACGTGCGCGTCTACCGGCATCTCCTCGCGCGCGGGGAGCTCCCGCCCGGCCGGCCGACGCCCTACACGACGACGTAGTTGCGAAACTCGAAGACGCGCGCGCCGGTCAACCGCTCGATCCAGTCAGAGATGTAGTAGCGCAAGTGCGCCGGCTTGAACCGCGGCGGGGCGACCTCGATCGGCGGCTGCTGCGCGCACGCCGCGATCCACTCGCGGGCGGCGGCCGGATGACTTCCCGTAAACGGCCGCAGTAAGGGGATCCATTCGAGGGTGTCTCGTTGCCGCTTGCGCTCCAGGCGCTCCGCGGCCCAGGGATACATGTTTTGGGTGATCTGAAACTTCTCGTTCATGTCGCGCGCCGGTCGAGCCCAGCCGTAGTGAAACATCTGCGCATCGGTCGGACGCGCCCGGACCTTCCGAAGCCCCGGACCCACGCGGAATCCTTGCGCGCCCTCGAAGGGAAGGATGTTCTTGCCGAGGCGGATGCAGCGCACTTCGCGACGATACCAGCGCCGGTTCGTCGCGACGCGGTCGAAGCCGCCGTAGAAATGCAGATAGTTCACGAGCAGTCCCTCAACGCGCTCGTCCCGATCCCATTCGGCCACCTTCTCCTTCAGGACGCGCGCTCCCGTTTCGTGCAGCACTTCATCGGCCTGGATGTAGATCCCCCACGAGCCGCGGCAGGCATCCATCGCGCGCTGCGTTTCGAGCGCCAGCGTGTCGTCCCCTTTGCTCATGTCCCACACGCTGTCGACGATGCGGACTCGCGGGTCGTCGATCCCGGCAACGACGTCGCGCGTAGCGTCGTCCGATTTCCCGACGTTCACGACGACTTCGTCGCACACCTCGAGCACCGAGCGAACGGTCGCCACGATGGGGAAGTTGAGGTTGATGGCGTTGCGAACGAGGGTGAACCCAGACAGCAAGTCAGCTCCGGAACTGCAGGTTATACAATCGGCGGTACAACCCGTCGGCGGAGAGCAAATCGGCATGCGTGCCGCGCTCCACGATCCGCCCTTCGGCGAGCACGACGATGAAGTCCGCGTGCTGCACCGTGGCGAGCCGGTGCGCGATGACGAAGACCGTGCGGTGCGCCATCAGTCGGTCGATCGCCTCCTGGACCAGCCGCTCGGATTCGGTGTCGAGCGCGCTGGTCGCCTCGTCGAGAATCAGGATGGGCGGATCGCGCAGCAGCGCGCGCGCGATCGCGATCCGCTGCCGCTGGCCGCCGCTCAGCCGCGTGCCGCGCTCGCCGAGCAGCGTGCCGTAGCCCTCCGGCAGTCGCATGATGAAGTCGTCCGCATTCGCCGCCCGCGCCGCGGCCCGCACCTGCTCCAGCGGCATGTCCTTCAAGCCGTAGGCGATGTTCGCGAGCACGCTGTCGTTGAGCAGCACCGTCTCCTGCGACACGATACCCATCAGCCGCCGCAAGGACCTGCGGGTGTAGGTCGTGAGCGGCACGCCGTCCATCAGGATCTCACCCCGCGTCGGCTCGTAGAAGCGCGGCAGCAGATCGACCAGCGTGGTTTTGCCGGCGCCCGACGGGCCGACGATCGCGACGACCTGGCCGCGCTGCACTTCGAGATCGACGTCGCGCAGGACCGACTCGGACGGCTCGTACTCGAACGACACGCCGCGGAATTCGATGCGCTCGCTGAACTCGGCCGTGGTCTCGCCGGGCCGGTCGCCTTCGGCCGACGGCAGGTCGAGGACTTCGTAGACGCGCTCCGCCGACGCGACGGCGCTCGCCATCACGGTCGGGTAATTCGAGACCGATTTGATCGGAGACATCAGCCGCAGGCTCACCGCCAGGAACGTGATCAGGACAGCGGGATCGAGGGTCGCCCCGAGCGCCAGCCGCGTTCCGACGACGAGGATCAGCACGATCATGAAGCCGCCGAACACCTCGCTGACCGGACTCGTGAGACTGGAGTAGCGCTGCGCCCGCAGCACGCGTTTGCGGTAGCGCTCGGCCAGCTCCGTGAACCGCGCCAGCTCGAACGCCTCGGCGACGTAGGCGCGCACCAGCTTCGCCGACGCGATCATCTCGCCCACCTGGCTCGTCACCTCGCCGCGCTCGGCCGCCAGCTCACGCGAGCGGCGCCGGAGGCGATTGATCATCGGCCGGATGATGAGCAACAGGACTGGCGCGAGCAGCAGGGACAGCAGCGTCAGTTTGACGGACAGGCCGAACAGAATGACGACGTAGACGAGGATGACCACGACGTTTTGCAGGAGCGACGCGAGCGCCGCGCTCACCGCCGTCTTGACCTGATCGGTGTCGCTGATGACGCGCGCGATGGTTTGACCAGCGCGGGTGCGCTGGAAGTAGCCGAGCGGCAGCGTCTGGAGGTGGTCGAACAGCCGGACGCGCAGGTCGCGCACCACCCCTTCCTGAATCGCCACGCTCCCCACCGACGCGAGGTACGACGTGAGATTCTTCAGGAGCAGCGCGACCAGCAGGATGATGACGACGTTGCGCAGCGCAATTTCCGGGGATCCGGCCTGCAGGAAGGGCCCCGCGATCTTGTTGAGCACCGCCTCGACCTTCGTACCACCTTCCGTCGGGAGTGCCGCGTTGCCGAACAGCGTTCGGAGGAACGGGATCAAGAGCACGAACGTGAAGCCGTCGAGCACAGACGAGATCACGGTCGCGACGATCGTCGCGCCGAATTGCAGCGAGTACGGCCGCAGCAGCCCGAGCAGCCGCCGCGACCGAGGCGGAGCGGGAGGGGGAGGAGTGGGAGGAGCGGAACTCATCACCGCGAGCGACGCGGTGTGAGCAGCGCCACCGGCAGGATCATCTCTTCAGGCGTCGCGCCGCCGTGCAGGAATGCGCCGCGATAGCGAGCCTGATATTCCCGCAGCTTGGTCGGATACACGAAGAAGCGGTCGCCGGTGGCGAGCAGCAGGCGGACACCCAGTCCTTTCGCGGGAAGACCGTAGGACTTGAGGTCCTCGACCATGATCGCGGCTTCTGGATCTTCGGCCCGCAGGTCCTCGCCGAACTTGTAGCGCAGGTTTGCGGTCGCATCGCGTTTGGCGAAGACCGTCGCGGGCGTATCGCAGTGAATCGCGCCGTGATCGGTCGTCAGCAGGACCGGGACATTGCGGCGCTCGGCCTCCTCGAGCGCGGCGAGCACGGGCGAGCGCTCGAACCACGTCTTCGTCAAGCCGCGCAACGCGTCGGCGTCACGCGCCACCTCGTAGAGGATCGCGTTCTCCGAGCGGCCGTGCGTCAGCTGATCGATGAAGTTGAACACCAGCGCCGTCACGCCCGACTGCGCGAGGTGCGCGGGCAAGCGGCGCAGGAGATCCGTGCCATCGGCCGCCGTGAACAACTTCTCGTAGCGCACCGGAATGGGCTCACCCACCAGCTCGCGCAGCTGCTCCGCCAGGAGCTCCGGCTCGTGGGCGTTGAGGCTCTCCTCGTCGGTCGGCGCGCCCCACCACTCCGGATGCCGGGCCGCGATTTCCATCGGAAACAGGCCGCTGAATATCGCATTGCGGGAGAACGGCGTGGCCGTGGGCAGAATGCTGTAGTAGTGCGACTCCTCGACGTCGAACAGCGGTGTGACCAAGTCGCGCAGCACTTCCCACTGGTCGAGTCGCAGGCAGTCGATCACGATGAACACGACGCGACCCGTGCGCTTCAGGGCGGGGACCAGGAATTCGGCGCCGACATCGACGGAGAGCGGCGGGCGGTCCCGTTCCGGATCGGCGAGCCAGCGGGGGTAGTTCCGGGTGATGAATCCCTGGAAGTCCTTGCGCAGGCTTTCCTGCAGCGTCCGCAACGCCTCGGAGAGGCCCGGCTCGGCGGCCGCGGCGAGCCGCACTTCCCAGCGCGCCAATTCGGCGACCAGCTCGCTCCATTCGCGCCACGCGAGCGCGGCCCCGCGCCTGCCTTCCAGCTCGCGAAACCGCGTGACGAAGTCGCGCGCCAGCCGCTGCTGGCGAATGCGGTCGCCCTCGAGGAGGCGCGTGACGACGGAGAGCACCTGCCGCGGGTGGACCGGCTTGACGAGATAGTCGTCGATCTCGATGCCGATGGCGTCGCGCAGCAGACCGTCATCTTCACTCTGCGTCACCATCACCACGGCCATGGCCGGGTCGATCGCGCGGATCTCCGGAATCAGCTCGATGCCGCGCCGTCCCGGCATCTGCTCGTCGAGCAACACGACGCTGTAGGGCTGGCGCCGCAACATCGCGAGGGCGTCATCGCCGTGCGCGGCCTGCGCCACCGCGAATCCTTGCTGCTCGAGAAAGCGGCGGTGCGCGGCCAGGCCGTCGACTTCGTCGTCAACCCAGAGAATGCTCTTCGGACGCGGCATCTTCCGTGACAAGCTAGTCCCGCTGGCGAAGCCGGGCAACGCGCGACTACATTGGCCGCGTGTTGCGTATTCTGTGCGTCCGGTTCAGCTCCATCGGCGACGTCCTCCTCACCACTCCCCTCGTGCGCGCACTGCACCGGCGCCATCCCGACGCCGAGCTGTACTTCGTGACGAAGCTGGCCATGGCGCCGCTGGTCGTCGAGAACCCGCACCTGACCCAGGTGATCGAGCTGGGAGCGAAGGAGCGCATCGCGGATCTCGCGCGCCGGCTCCGGGTCTTACGGCCGACGCACGCGCTCGATCTGCACGGCAGCCTCCGCAGCACTGCCTTACGTTGGCTCGTGCCCTGCCAGTGGTCGGGATACTCGAAACGCAAGTTTGCTCGCACGACGCTGATTGCGACGAAGATCAACGTTTACGGCAAGCCCGTGCCGGTGCCCGAGCGCTACTTCGAGGCCGCGCGGGATCTCGATGTGCAACCGGACGGCGGCCCGCCCGAGTTTTTTCTCGCGCCCGCGGCGCGCGCGCACATGACGCACTGGCTGGCTGAGGTCGGACTCGATCCCAAACCCTTTGCCGTGATCGCGCCGGGCGCCGCGCACGCGACCAAGCGCTGGCCGATCCCTCATTGGCAGGCGTTGACCGACCGATTGCGGCAGCTCGGGTACCGCGTCGTCGCCGTCGGCAGCCCGCAGGATCGGGAGCTGGTGGACGCGCTCGGCACCCGCGTGATCAATGTCGCCGGCGAATTCACCCTGCAAGAGACCGGTGCATGTCTCGCCCGCGCCGCCGTGCTCGTGTCCGGGGACACGGGCGTGATGCACATGGCGACCGGCGTGGGCACCCCGGTGGTCGCGCTGTTCGGTCCCACGGTCGAGCCGTTCGGATTCTTTCCGTACACGAAACGCGCGACGGTGCTGGAGCGGGATCTGAGCTGCCGGCCCTGTTCGGCGATGGGCACGGAACGCTGCCCACTCGGACACCACCGCTGCCTCGAGGACATTTTGCCGGATCAGGTGGCCGATGCGGTCCAGCGACTCGTGGCATGATGAGCACCCCGGCGGAGGAGCGGCTCGTGACGCTCATCGCCGAGTCGGCACGCGGCCCACGGCGGGAGGGGCTATTCGCGCTCTGGCTCGTGGTCCGCGCGGCGGAGGCGCTGCTGCCTCCCGCACCGGTGAGCGCGAAGAATCACCGCCGGCGCCTGCAGGCGCTCGAGACGCGGCTCGGCAGCCTGGCGTTGCCCGCGCCGCTCAAGCGGGCGCTCGCCGCCGCCCGGCAGCATCTCGAGACCGCCACGCCCAACGCCGCGGCCCTGGTGCTCAGCCAGCTCACCGCACCGGCGCGCGACGTGCTCGGCGCCGAGGCCGCCGACGCCGTCACCGTTGCCGCGCGCACCGCCAGATTGCATCTATAGACCATGCCATCTTCCGCACGCCGCTTCGAAAAACACCCGTCGCTGGACAACCTCGTCGAGCGCGTGGACGCGCAGCGGCCCGGCGAAATCACCGGCGACACCATCCCAACGGGATTTGGGTCGCTCGACAAACTCCTCGGTGGCGGGTTCCGCCGCCGCGACCTGATTCTCCTGGGCGGCGATATCGGCAGCGGGAAGTCCGCCCTCGCGCTCGGCATTGCGCTGCGCGTGGCGCAGCAATCGCTCGGCGTCGCCTATATGTCCGGTGAGATGAATGAAGAGCGCTTGATGGAGCGCGCCTTGGCCATCGAGGGGAAGGTCGCCGTGGACGAGCTTCGCGCCGCGAAGCTGAGCGATCACACGCGTGCGGGCGTTGGCGCGGCCGCCGTGCGCTTGCGCGGTTTTCCGCTTTCTCTCCTGCCGCTTGCAGGCGACGACTTTGAAACGGTCTTCGAGCGTCTCGATCCGCTGCGCCAGGTCGGTCTGGTCGTCGTGGATTATCTCCAGCTCGTGTCGCCTCCCAAGGCGCGCACGACTCAGGACGAGGACACGGCGCTGGTGCTGCGCCATCTCAAAGCCCTCGCGCTGGCGCGCCAGGTGGCGCTCCTCGTCGTCGCGCAGCTCCCCGGCTTTCAATCGGGGCGGGACGCCAAGCGGCCGACGCTCGACGACTACGGCGTGATGGGAGCGCCGAAACAGCACGCCGATGTCGTGCTCTCGATTTTCCGCGAGGAGATGTACAACCCGGGCGGCGGCGTGGACGGGGCCACCGAGCTGATCGTCGCCAAGAACCGGAACGGTCCAACCGGTTTCGTGGATCTGTATTTTTATCGACGCTGGATGCGGTTCGAGGATATGCTCGACCCGGACAGATGATGTAAGTTGCAGTGTGGAGGGAGTATGGCTGGTCACAGTAAGTGGAAGCAGATCAAACGGAAGAAAGCAGTCACCGATCAAAAGCGCGGCGCCGTCTTCACGCGCCTGATTCGCGAAATCACGATCGCGGCCAAGGCCGGCGGCGGCGATCCCGGCGGCAATCCGCGCCTGCGCACCGCGATCGACGCCGCCAAGGCCGAGAACATGCCGGCCGACAACATCGATCGCGCCATCAAGAAGGGCACCGGCGAACTCGAGGGCGTGATCTACGAAGAGGTCACGTATGAAGGATACGGTCCGGGCGGGGCCGCGCTGCTGATCCAGGTGACCACGGACAACGCCAACCGCACGGTTGCCGAGATCCGGAACGTGTTTCAGCGCCACGGCGCCAACCTGGCCGCGACCAACGCCGTCGCCTGGATGTTCGATCGCAAGGGTCAGATCGTGATCGACGCCAAGGCCAACGAGGACGCGACGATGGAAGCGGCGCTCGACGCCGGTGCGGACGACATGGAGAAAGAGGGCGACATCTACCTGATCACGACGCCGCCCGCTCAGCTCCACGCGATCGATCAGGCACTCCGCGCCAAGAAGGTGCCGGTGCAGAGCGCCGAGATTGCGATGGTCCCCAAGAACACGGTGAAGGTCGAGGGCAGCGATGCCAAGCGTCTGCTGCAGCTCGTCGAAAGCCTCGAGGAGATGGACGACGTCGCGAAGGTCTTTTCCAACTTCGACATCGACGCCGAGGCGATGGCGGCGGTGACGGGATGACGTGAAGGTCCTGGGCGTCGACCCCGGTACCGCGATCACCGGCTACGGCGTGATCGAAACGGGGGGGGGGAACGGCACTCCCGGTCTGGGCCGACTCATCGAATGCGGAGTCTTTCGCTTCGGACGCACCAATTCCCTGCCTCATCGGCTCGCCGAGCTCCACCACGCAATCGCACAGCTCATCAAGCGCCACCAACCCTCGGTGCTCGCGCTCGAGGATGCCTTCTATCATAAGAACGTGCGTACGACGCTCGTCCTCGGCCATGCACGAGGAGTCATCCTGCTGGCGGCGCAGCAGGCGAAGCTCGACATCGCCCAGTACGCTCCAGCGATGATCAAAAAGACCGTCGTCGGTGCCGGCGGAGCGAAGAAGAACCAGGTCGGCGCGATGGTGGCGCATCTGCTGCGGCTGAAGCATGCCCCGAAACCGGCTGATGCGGCCGATGGTGTAGCGGCCGCGTTGACCTTTATTCTGCGGTCATCACCCAGGATGGTACGTGTAGGGGCGCAGCATGCTGCGCCCCTACGCCGATTGACAATATGATCGCACATGTGAAGGGGCGTTTGGCCTCCAAATCCGCCGATCGCGTCGTCGTCGAGACGCCCGGCGGCGTCGGCTACGAAGTCGTCGTGCCGCTCGGTGTGATGGAGCGGCTGCCGACGGCGGGCGCCGACATCACGCTCGCGACCGAGCTGGTCGTGCGGGAGGACGGCTGGGCCCTGTACGGATTCCTCGACGAAGCCGAGCGGCGTTTTTTCCAACGGCTGACGAGTGTGACCGGCGTCGGGCCCAAGATCGGCATCGCACTCCTCTCGGCGCTCGGCGTCGAGCGTGGCGCACGGGCGCTCCGTGAGAAAAACATCGCGCTGCTGTCGTCCGTAAACGGGATCGGTAAGAAGACCGCCGAGCGCCTCGCGCTCGAATTGGGAGAGAAGGTCGAAGACTTCGCGGATGCGCCGTCCGTCAGCGTCCCCGAGGGCGCGGAAGCCGCCCTCAAAGCGCTCGAACGCCTGGGGTATGGGATCGCCGAAGCCGATCGGGCCGTTCGCCAGGTGCTCGCGGGGAACGGCAACGAGGAAACCGAAGCACTCGTACGACGGGCCCTCCAGATTCTCACAACACGATGACCGCCCTCCCCGCCGAAATCACCGCCGAATGGATCTGCACGCGCTGCGGATCGACGAACCGTCGTCTCGTGCCCGCCGGTGTCACACGCGCCGAGGATGTGTGCCTGCGCTGTCACACGCCGCACGAGATCGAGGCTGACAAGCGGCCGGTGCGCTGGCTCGCCCGAGCGAAGCGGAAGTAATGGCACGCAGCGAGATCACCACGCCCGAAGCCCTCGACAACGAGCGGCTGACCGACGCGGCGCTCCGGCCGTCCCGGCTCGATGAATTCGTCGGCCAGGCGAAAGTCAAAGAGTCCCTGCAGATCGCGATCGATGCGGCGAAGCAGCGCAGGGAGCCGCTCGATCACGCGCTCTTCTTCGGCCCGCCCGGACTCGGCAAAACCACGCTGGCGTTGCTGATGGCCAAAGAGCTCGACGTGAACATCCGCACGACGTCCGGCCCGGTGCTCGAGCGCCCGGGCGATCTCGTCGGCATGCTCACCGCGCTCAAAGAGGGCGATATCCTCTTTATAGATGAAGTGCACCGCCTGCGGCCCGCGCTCGAAGAGTTCCTCTATCCCGCGATGGAGGAGTTTCGTGTGGACGTGCGGATCGCCAACGGCCCGCACGCGCAAACGCTGCCGATGCAGCTCGAACGCTTCACCCTGATTGGGGCCACGACACGCTTTGGGTTGTTGACGCCCCCGCTGCGCGCGCGCTTCGGCCTGGTCGAGCGGCTCCACTACTATCCGCCCGACGATCTCGTCCAGATCATCACGCGCTCGGCCGGGATCCTGGGCGTTGCCGCCGATGCCGCCGGCGTCGCCGAAATCGCGCGCCGCAGCCGCGGCACCCCGCGCGTCGCGAACCGGCTGCTGAAACGCGTGCGCGACTACGCGCAGGTCCGCGCCGGCGGCAAGATCACCGCGGCGGTCGCGGCCGAGGCGCTGAAGCGCCTCGATGTGGACGAGTTCGGACTCGACGACATGGACGCCCGCATTCTCAAAGCCATCATCGAGATGTTCGATGGCGGTCCGGTCGGGGTGCAGACGGTTGCCGCCGCGGTCGGCGAAGATCCCGGGACGCTCGAGGAGGTGTACGAGCCGTTCCTCATGCAGCAAGGCTTCCTCGCGCGCACGCCGCGGGGACGGGTGGCGACCCCTGCGGCGTATCGACACTTCGGTTTTGTGCCACCCAAATCGGCGGAGCAGGCGACTATCTTCGACCGCTAGTGCACCGTCTCTCCGATTTCGACTACGATCTCCCCAGCTCGCAGATCGCCCAGCATCCATTGCCAGATCGCGCGGCGAGCCGGCTGCTCGTGCTCGACCGCGCGACCGGCGATATCCGGCACCGCTCCTTCCGGGATCTCCCCGAACTGATTCCTCCGCGCGACGTCCTCGTCATCAACACGTCGCGTGTGATACCTGCAAGGCTACGCGGGAAGAGGGAGGGGGGACGGGGGACGGGTACCGGCGGCGACGCCGAGATCCTCCTCGTCCGCGAGCTGCCCGACGACACATGGCTCGCGATGGGGCACCCTGGCGGCAAGCTCAAACCGGGCCGTCGCGTGGCGTTCGGAGCGGACAGCGTCGTCGAAGTCGTGGAGGTGTTGGGCGGTGGCCTGCGGCGCGTGCGGTTCACCGGCCCACTGGACGCGCGGGCGACGCTCACGAAGTACGGCGAGGTGCCGCTGCCGCCATACATTCGCCGAGCGCCGGAAGACGCGGATCGCGAGCGCTATCAAACGGTGTATGCCGCACACGACGGCAGCGTCGCCGCTCCAACCGCGGGCCTGCATTTCACGCCCGAGCTGCTCGCCGACCTCTACACGCGCCAGGTTCGCGTCGCCTCGATCGATCTGCACGTCGGGCCGGGCACGTTCAAACCGGTCGAATCGGAGGATATCAGCCAGCACACCATGCACGCTGAGCCATACGAAATCACGCCCGGCGCCGCCGAGTGGATCAATCACGCGTTAGAGCGAAAGCGCGGGGTGTGGGGTGTGGGCACGACGGTCGCCCGCGCGTTGGAATCGTCCGTGGATCCGGCTGGCCTGGTGCGCCCCGGCTCCGGCGAGACGGCGCTCTTTATCCGGCCGCCGTATGAGTTCAAGGTCGTGAAGCATCTGATCACCAACTTTCACCTGCCGCGCTCCACGTTGCTCATGCTGGTTTGCGCGTTTGGAGCATACGAGCGCGTGATGAACGCGTACCGCGAGGCGGTGAAAGCGGGCTACCGGTTCTATTCTTATGGCGACGCTATGGCGATCATCTGATGTTCGACTATTGGATCGATGGGCAATCGGGCGCCGCACGCTCAGGGTCGCTGACGCTGCCCCACGGCACGGTGGAGACGCCCGTCTTCATGCCCGTCGGCACGCAGGCGACGGTTCGCACGCTCTCGCCCGCCGATCTCAAGACCGTCGGGGCGCAGATCGTGCTCGCGAACACCTACCACCTCCACGTCCGGCCTGGCGAAGACGTCATCGCGCAGCTCGGCGGTCTGCACAAGTTCATGGCGTGGGAGCGCCCGCTGCTCACCGACTCGGGAGGCTTTCAGGTGTTCTCGCTGGAAGGCTTCCGTAAAGTCGACGAGGACGGCGTCGAGTTTCAGAGCCACGTGGATGGCGCGCGACGCCAGTTGACGCCGGAGCGCGCCATCGAGATCCAATGGACGCTCGGATCCGATATCGCGATGGCGTTCGACCATGTGGTCCCGGGAGGCGCGGATGAGGGAACTGCGCGCGATGCGCTCGACCGCACGTTGCGCTGGTTGGCACGATGCAGGAAACGACACGATGAGCTCCGCGGCGGTCCGACCGTCCGACCGTCCGACCGTCAGACTCTCTGGCCGATCATCCAGGGAGGGACTCTGGCCGCGCTGCGGACGGAGTCCCTCGATCGCATCCTGGAAATGGGGCCCTGGACGGGCATCGCGATCGGCGGGCTTTCGGTTGGCGAGCCCAAGGACAAGATGTACCAGACGATCGACGTCCTCGAGGCGCGGCTGCCACCTACACTGCCCCGTTATCTTATGGGCGTCGGGTTTCCCGCGGATCTGGTCGCGGCGGTCGAGCGTGGCGTGGATCTGTTCGATTGCGTGGCCCCGACGCGCGGGGGCCGCAATGGCTCGGCATTCACGCCGGAAGGCACGCTGAACATTCGCAACGCGGCATATCGCACGGACGACAGCCCGTTGGACCCGAGCTGTGACTGTGAGACGTGCACGACATATTCGCGCGGATACCTGCGGCATCTGTTCGTCGCCGGCGAGCTGCTCGGCCTGCGGCTGCTGTCGCTGCACAACGTACGGTACTTGATCCGCCTCGCGGCGGAGATGCGGGCCGCCATCCAGCGGGGCGGCGACACATTCACGGTCTGGGCCGATGACTGGCGGCGCCGCTATCAACACACGGGAGTGGCATGATCACGGGATCGTTGTCCCTGCTGCTGTTCGCCCCATCCGGCTCGGGTGGGCCGGGAGCGAGTGCGTTCATCATTCAGATCGGTCTGTTCATCGCGATCTTCTACTTCATTCTGATCCGCCCGCAGCGCCGCCAGCGCCAGGAACACGACGCACTCCTCAAGTCGCTGCAGCGCGGCGACAAGGTCCTGACCGCGAGCGGCATCGTGGGCGAGGTCGTGCACATCAAGGACGACGAAGTCACGATCCGCAGCGGCGAGGCCAAGTTCGTCATCATGCGGAGCGGGATCGCCAGCATCACGAACCGCACCGCCGTTGAGGCGAAGCCGGCGTGACGGTTCGGACGTTGCACTTGCTCGGCTCGCCTTTGCTGCGGCAGCAAGCGGCGCCGGCCGCGCGGGTGGATGACGCCGTACAGCAACTGGTCGACGATCTCCTCGAAACGATGCGCGCCGCGAAGGGGGTGGGCCTCGCGGCCAATCAGATCGGCGTCGCCCGGCGGGTCGCAGTCGTCGACATCGGCGAGGAGGACCCACCGCCGCTCGTGCTGATCAATCCCGCCATCCTGGAACGCAGCGACGAGCAGGAAACCGCGGAGGAGGGCTGCCTTTCCATCCCGGAGATCTTTGGGGACGTCGAACGGCATGCTCGGGTGGTTGTAGAGGCGTTGGACCGCGATGGGAAGAAGTTTCGCGCCGAGGCGCAGGGGTACAAGGCGCGAGCGATTCAACACGAGATCGATCACCTCGACGGCATTCTGTTCCTGGACCATCTCAGCGCGGTGAAGCGCAGCCTGCTGCTCGCCAAATGGAAGAAATCCCGCAAGGGTCAGACGGGTTATCTCAAGGAGGTCACGCCGGAGCCGGCGGGTGAGCTGTAAGTGCGTGTGGTCTTCTTTGGGACACCTGAATTCGCCGTGCCGTCGCTGCGCGCGCTGGTGGGAGAAGGATTCGACGTCGTCGCCGTCGTCACACAACCCGACGCAGCGCAAGGCCGCTCGCGCTCGAGGCTGATTCCGCCACCCGTGAAGGTCGCCGCCGAAGCAGAAGACCTGCTCGTCCTGCAGCCGCAGAAGCCAACCGATCCGGCGTTTCTCACGCAGTTGCGAGACCTGAAGCCCGACATCGGCGTCGTCGTGGCGTACGGCCACATCCTGAAGCCGGAGTTGCTGGCGCTGCCGCGGCGCGGCATGGTGAATGTGCATCCGTCTCTCTTGCCCGGACTGCGTGGCGCCGCCCCCGTGGAGTGGTCCATCATCCGCGGTCACACGACGACCGGCGTGACCATCATGCAGCTCGATGCCGGAATGGATTCCGGGCCGATCCTGCACCAGATCCCGCATCGCATCGGCGCCGAAGTGACGGGTGGCGAGTTATCGGCGCATCTCGCCGAGATGGGCGCGCAGGCGCTGGTGGAGACGCTCACGATGCTGGAGCAGAGCGACCCGCCGCCACAACCCGTACCGCAGAATGAGGATCGCGCGACGTACGCACCGAAGCTGACGCGCGAGATTGCGCGCATCGACTGGACGAAAGACGCGCGCGCGATCGCCTGCCTGATTCGCGGCCTGGACCCACGGCCTGGTGCGTGGACCGAGCAGAACGGCGTCGAAATCAAACTCTTCAATCCCAAAGTGATCGAACCGCCTCCCCCGTTTAAAGGCACCGGTGCGCCCGGAGAAGTGCTCTCGGCGGACGGCTCCCTGGTGATCGCGACTGGTCCGTTCAAAGACGCCGCCGTTGGTACGGTCGAAGTTTTCGAGGTGCAACCCGCCGGCAAGGCACGAATGACGACGGGCGACTGGCTGCACGGCGCGCGCATCGCCGCGGGCGCCAGGTTCACGTGAGGCCCGCACTGCCGCGGCTGCACGCGATCACCGACGAGCGCATCGCGCGGCGCGCGGATCTGCCGGAAATCGCCCGCGAGTTGGCAAAGGGAGGCGGATCGCAGCTCGCGTTTCACGCCCGTGGAAGGGCACTCAGCGGCCGCGAGCATTACGACCTAGCCGCCCGATTGTCCGACAGTCCGACCGCTCGCCTGTTCGTGAACGATCGTCTCGACATTGCGCTCGCGGTTCCCACGGCCGGAGTCCAGCTCGGCAATGGCAGTCTGCCCGTCAGCGCCGCCCGCGCACTCAATCCCCTCTGGTGGATCGGTAGGTCGGTGCATGACTTGGCGGAGGCGGAGGCCGCAAGGACGGAAGGGGCCGACTATCTTGTTGTAGGGCCCGTGTTCGCGACAGCGTCGCATCCCGGCCGCTCACCCCTGGGCCTCGCGAAGTTGCAGCAGATCGTGGCGGCGGCCGGTGATCTCCCCGTCATCGCCATTGGCGGTATAACCGCCGAGCGCGTGCGGGAGGTGCGGAGTAGTGGAGCGTACGGCGTGGCCGCGATTCGGGCCTTCTGGGACGATGTCGAGCCGGCGGACGCCGCGCGGAGGATGCGAGAATGGATGTCGTAATCAATGGCGAGCACAAACACATCAGAGGTGGCACGCTGCTCGAGGTGCTCGCAGAGTTAGAGCTCGACCCGCGCGCCGTCGTTGTCGAACACAATCGGAAAATCGTGCGCCGGCCCGCCTTGAGCGACGTGACGGTTTCTGCGGGAGACGCCATCGAAGTCGTGCATTTTGTGGGAGGCGGATGACTACTGCGGTCGAAACGATTCGCGATGAGCCGCTGACGATCGGCGGGCGCACGTTCCAGTCGCGCCTCATGGTGGGAACCGGGAAATATCCCGACATGGACACGATGGTGCGCGCGATCGAAGCGTCCGGCGCCGAGGTCGTGACCGTTGCCGTGCGCCGCGTGAATCTCGACCGCTCGAAGGAATCGAGCGTGCTGCACTTCCTCGATCCCAAAAGGATTTTCCTGCTCGCCAACACCGCCGGCTGCTACACGGCCGCCGACGCGATTCGGTACGCGCGACTGGCGCGCGAGGCAGGCTTCAATGACTTCGTCAAGCTCGAGGTCATCGGCGACGAAGAGACGTTGCTGCCCGACGTGGCGGGACTGCTCGAGGCAGCGAAAGTGCTGGTGCAGGAAGGCTTCAAGGTGCTCGCCTACACGAACGAGGATCTCGTGACGGCGCTGCGGCTCGAGGACGCGGGCTGCGCCGCCGTCATGCCCCTCGCCTCACCGATCGGCAGCGGGCTCGGCCTGCTCAATCCGTTCAGCGTCCGCACGATCAAGCGGCGGTTGCACGTGCCGGTGATCGTCGATGCCGGCGTGGGCACCGCGTCCGATGCGTGCGTGACCATGGAGCAGGGCGTGGACGGAATTCTGATGAACACGGCGATCGCGGCCGCGCAGGATCCGGTGGCGATGGCGCACGCGATGCGCCTGGCGACGATCGCGGGTCGCGCCGCTTTTCTGGCGGGCCGCATGCAGCGCCGCGAAGTCGCGATGCCGTCATCTCCGACCAAGGGGATGCTGGATTAAGGCTGCCCGCCCAACCGCCGCGCGTCGCGCGGCCCTCGAGATTCTCCGCGAAGTTCGCGCCGGCACACCACTCGCCGACGCGCGTGATCGTCACCTCCAGGGACTGGCCGAACGCGATCGCCGCCTCGCCTACGAGCTGTCCGCGGGCGTGCTGCGCCGCCAGCGCGAGCTGGACAGCACACTCGAGCTCGACCGCGCCGATCCCCGTCTCCACGACGTGCTGCGCCTCGGCGCTTATCAGTTGCGCTGGTTGACGAGAGTACCGTCGCATGCGGCGGTATCGACGTCAGTTGAGCTGGCCCGTGAGGCCGTGGGCGAGGGGAGCACGGGGTATGTCAACCGAGCTCTGCGGCACCTACATCGGGACGGGGGACGAGGGACGGGGGACGGGGCGGCGACACATCCGGATTGGCTCGTCAAACGTTGGACTGGCCGCTATGGAGAGCTCGAGACGCAGCAGCTCATCACCTGGAACGACACGCGGCCGCCATTGATCGTTCAACCAGCGCGCTGGAGCCTCGAACGTCTCGAACAGGAGTTGCAGAGCGTTGGGGTCGAGACGATGCGAGCACGTTTCGGCTCTGGACTTGAGGTCCTCGCCACCCGTCCCCCGTCCCGCGTCCCCCATCCCGCGAGCTTACCAGGTTACGAGGAGGGCGGGTTCGTCGTTCAGGACCCCGCCCACGCGCTCGTCGCGCGCTTCGCCGCGATCCCGTCGGGCGAACAGGTGTACGATGCCTGCGCCGCGCCCGGAGGCAAAGCCGTCGCCCTCGAAGCCGCCGGGGCGCGAGTCCTGGCCGGTGACACCCGCCACGAACGCATCGGTCGGCTCGCCGACACGACGCGCCGCGCGGGAGTGGCGATTCGGAGCGTCGCGGCCAATCTTGAGGCGGCGCCGCTGCGCCCGGCGAGTGTCGCCGCGGTGCTCGTCGACGCGCCCTGCACCGCGACCGGCACGATGCGACGCCATCCCGACGCGCGCTGGCGCTTGAATGCGACTGTTTTCGCGCGCATGGCCGAAAGACAAGAGCGGCTGCTCGCGGCGGCGGCACCGCTCGTACGGCCGGGCGGACTGCTCATCTACGCCACGTGCTCGCTCGAGCCGGAGGAGAACGAACAAGTCGTGGAGAGTTTTTTGAGCCGGCATCCCCAATTCTCGCGGACAGCGCCGAGTGAGGCGCTACCCGCCGAGCTGCTCACCAACGCGGGCGACTTTCAATCGCTGCCGCAGCGCCACGGCATCGACGGCGCCTACGCGGCACGCCTGATGCGAGCTCGCTGATGCGTATTCGCCGGCGTTTCGAGCCGTCGTTGGAGGATCTGAAGATCGACCGTCGCATGTGGAGATGGGTCGCCATTGGCGTCGGCGTGGTGCTCGCGGGCTATCTCACGGCGTATCTCGTCCTCTTCCCCGCACCCTTTCTGCCCGGCCACCAGGCGGTGCCTCGCGTACTCGGACTGACCGTCGCCGAGGCGCAAGCGGAGATCCAGAAAGC
This sequence comes from Gemmatimonadota bacterium, assembly GCA_003222195.1. Classification (GTDB taxonomy): domain Bacteria; phylum Gemmatimonadota; class Gemmatimonadetes; order Gemmatimonadales; family GWC2-71-9; genus 20CM-2-65-7. The sequence continues at coordinate 56,730 of QHVB01000027.1, forward strand.
AAAGCTGCAGGTCACCGAGGGCGGCGCAGAGCCGCACCCGACCGCTGCGCAGGGCGTCGTGATCTGGCAGGATCCCCCGCCCGACGTCATCGCCGCCGAAGGCACGAAGGTCACCCTGGTGTCGAGCGCGGGGCCGCCCAAGATTCCAGTGCCGGATGTCGCGGGTCTCGACGCGTCGCTGGCGCAATCGATGGTCGCCGCAGCGGGCCTGGTGGTGAGCCAGGTCGAATCGGTGCAGGCCGCCGCGCCCACGGGGCTCGCGATGATGACCCGGCCGCCCGCGGGGACCGCGCTGGCAGCGGGTGCCGGCCTGACCGTCGTCGTCAGCCGTGGCGCGCCGACGATCCCGGTTCCCGACCTCCTCGGCATGGCGTCGGCGGACGCACGGACCAGACTCGAGACCGAAGGGCTGCAGCTCGGCACGGTCACTCGGCGGCGAACGACCGAGGGTTCGCCCGGAACTGTGGTGGCGCAGAGCCCCGCGGCTGGAACGCTGGCAGCGCCCGGCACAGTCGTCGATATCGTGGTGGCGCGGAGTCCGCAATGACGAACGGCATACGCATCGCCCCAAGCGTGCTGTCCGCCGACCTGGCGCGCTTGACGGACCAAGTGGCCCAGGTCCTCGAGGCGGGAGCCGATTGGCTGCATGTCGACGTGATGGACGGGCGCTTCGTCCCGAACATCACGTTCGGCGCCAGCATGATCGAGACGCTGCGCAAGCTCACCGACAAGCCGATCGACGTGCACCTGATGGTCGTCGAGCCGGAGCACTACATCGAATCCTTCGCCGGCGCGGGTGCGTCGGTGTTCACTTTGCATCCCGAGGCCACGATACACGTGCAACGCCAGCTCGACACCGTAAAAAAGCTGGGGATGATGGCGGGCCTGGCCCTGAATCCGGCCACACCGCTCGCCCATGCGGAAGAGGTGGTGCGCGATCTCGATTTGCTGCTCATTATGACCGTGAATCCGGGCTTCGGCGGGCAGAATTACCTTCCCGGATCAAGTGAGAAGATTCAGCGCGCCCGCGCACTGCTCACCGCGCACCGCGCCCAATGTTTTCTCGAGGTCGATGGCGGAATCAGTAGACAGACGATCGCGGCCGCGCATCAAGCGGGAGCCGACACGTTCGTGGCCGGAAATGCGATTTTCGCCAGCGCCAATCCCGGGCGCGAGGTGCAGGAGCTGCGCCGGCGCTGCATGGTGACGGTATGACGAACCGGCAACAGTGGACGCTGATTGCGGGGGTGGTGACGACCGCCGTGTTTGGCATCGCGCTCGCCATCAAGCTGCGGCCGCAGATCGATCTCCTCGAGATCGGATCGCAGGCGCCCACATTCAACGCCACGGATCTGCGGACCAACCGGCCGGCCGGCATCGCGGACTATCGCGGCAAGGTCGTCCTGCTCAACATTTGGGCGACGTGGTGCCCGCCGTGCCGCGCGGAAATGCCGTCCATGGAGCGGTTGCACAAGAAGCTCGCGGGGACCGATTTCCGCATTGCGGCGGTCAGTGTCGACGGTGATGCATTCTACAGCCAGGAACAGGCCGGGCCCAAGGAAATCATGGCATTTGCGAGCAACCTCGGCCTGACGTTCGACATCTTGCACGACCCGACCGGGGCCATCAGAAAGTCCTACGACATCTTCGGCGTGCCGGAGAGCTATCTCATCGATCGCGATGGGGTGATCGTGAAGCGCGTCATCGGCGCGGCCGACTGGGAGGACCCCGTCAACGAAATGCTGATTCGGCGGCTCCTGAATGCGCAGTAGCCTGGTGCAGCTGATCACCCGCAACTGGCCCATCAAGGGCGCGGCGCTGTTTCTCGCGCTGATGCTCTACGTCGCCGTGCAGCTGCAGCAGCCGGTCACGACCAGTTTCGATGTGACTCTCACCGTGCTGCTGCCACCCGGCCGCGCGCTGCTCCAGAAGCCACCCAAGGTGCGTGTGCAGATTTCGGGCAAGGGCAGTCAGATTCTCAAGCTCCGCTCGCTCGCCGGTGACATCACGCGCCGCGTGCCCGACACGCTGACCGCAACCAACTGGGCGATCCGTCTCGATCCCGACGAAGTCGAGCTCTCGCTCCCCAAGGGCGCCGATGTCCGCGTCATGGAGGTGCGGCCGAGCGAGATCACGCTGGCGCTGGACAGTGTGGCCCGTAAAGAGGTGCGGATCGTCTCGCTCGTGAGCGTGACCCCCGATTCCGGCCAGGTGCTGCACGGCGGCCTGTCGATGACGCCGACCAAGGTGCGGCTGGTCGGTCCCGAGAAGAGCCTCGCCGCGATCGACTCGGTGACAACCGTGCCGATGGAGATCACGAATGTGTCCGGCGAGTTTACTCGCACGGTGCCGATCGACACGATGCCGCTCGGGATCGTGCGCCTGTCGCCGAAGCAGGTGACCGTCACCGGCGATATGGGGCGCATCGCCGAGCGCTCGTTCGGCGGGATTCCGGTGGAGACGGGGGCCGGCGCGATCACGAGCTTCATCGTCACGCCCGCGCGTGTCTCGGTGGCGGTCCGTGGGCCGGAGGAGCGGGTGCAGGCGCTGACGCGCGACTCGCTGCGCGTCGTCGCGCATATCACCGGCTCCAGCGCCTCGGGCAGCGTCGCGCGGATCACGGTCATCGCGCCGCGCGGCATCACGGCCCGCGCGATTCCCGACTCGGTGACGTTGCGGCGCCGCACCACGCCCCCCGCCCCGCGCCGGCGTGGCTGACGCCGTCCTCGGCATCGAGACGTCGTGTGACGAAACATCGGCTGCCGTGCTGGTCGGTGGTGAGCTCGCCAGTCTCGTCATCCTCTCCCAGGACATTCACAAAGTCTTCGGTGGCGTCGTCCCCGAGCTGGCGAGCCGCGCGCATCTCACCGCGTTGCCCGCGGTCGTCGATCGCGCGCTCGCGGAAGCCGGTCTCGCGCCGAAGGCGATCGACGCCGTGGCGGTCACGGCCGGACCGGGGCTCGCGGGCGCATTGCTCGTGGGGGTCGTCTACGCCAAGGCGTTCGCCTTTGCCGGCGATCGTGCCCTCATCGGCGTGCACCACATGGAGGGCCACCTCTTCGCACCGGCGCTCGAGGATCGCGATCTCGCGCCGCCGTTCGTGGCGCTGCTCGTGTCGGGCGGGCACACCCTGTTGCTCGACGTCCCAGCCTGGGGTCGGTACCGCCTGCTCGGCGAAACCCGCGACGACGCGGCGGGCGAGGCGTTCGATAAAGTTGCCACGCTGCTCGGGCTGGGATATCCCGGCGGCCCCGCGATCGAAACGCTCGCCCGCGAAGGCGACCCGGCCCGCTTCAACTTTCCGCGTCCCATGATCCATGACGGATTCGAGTTTTCCTTCTCCGGACTGAAGACCGCGGTGCTGCATGCGGTGCGCGCGTCCGACGACCTGGATCGCGATCGCGGGTCGCTGGCGCGTGGATTCCAGGATGCCGTAATCGACGTGCTCGTCACCAAACTGGAGCGCGCCGTGCGCGCCACCGGCTACCCGACCGCCGTCCTCGGCGGCGGTGTCGCGTGCAGTAAGGCACTGGCGGCGCGTGCCGCCGATCAGCTCCAGGGACTCGCACGCGTAGCGGTCGCGAGTCCGCGTCTCAACGCCGACAACGCCGCGATGATCGCGCGCGCCGGCTGGCATCGTTTACGCCTCGGCGAGCGCAGCGACTGGACACTCGATGCCCGCGCCGACCTGCCCCTCCCCGGACTAGAGGTCGTCGAAACCACGCACGACGCACGACGCACGGACTTCCCATGACCGTTTATCCGTTCACGATTCACCTCGGGCCCCTGGAGCTCACCGGCTACGGGCTGATGATGATGGTCGCATTCCTGATGGCGGGATGGGCCATACAGCTCGACGTGCGCGACCGCGGGCTCGACGAGGACTACGCCGCCGACATCATCATCGCGGGCGTCGTCGGCGGATTGGTGGGGGCCAAGCTCTGGTACGTGTTCCTGACGGGCGAAGCCGACGCGCTCTTCCGCCGCGGGGGATTCGTCTGGTACGGCGGCTTCCTCGGCGCGACGGCCGCCATCCTGCTGAACGGCTGGCGCCGCCGTGTCCCGGCGCGCTTCACGGCCGAGATCTGCGCCGCCCCGCTCGCGCTCGGATACGGACTGGGACGCGTGGGGTGTTTCCTGGTCAACGATGACTACGGCGTTCCGACCAGCCTACCGTGGGGAATGAAATTCCCGAACGGCCTGCCGCCTACCACTGTACAGAATCTGCAGACGATGGGAGTCCACTTTCCCGCCGGCGCCAATCCCACGGAGGTCGTGGCGGTGCATCCGACCCAGATTTACGAGACGGTCCTCATGCTGCTCGTGTTCTGGTGGCTGTGGCGGCGGCGCAATCACGGCCACGCGATCGGCTGGCTGTTCGCCTGGTACCTCGTGTTTGCGGGAGCGGAACGGTTTCTCATCGAAATCGTCCGCGCCAAGGACGACCGGTTGCTGGGGCCGTTTACGCTGGCCCAGGCGACGAGCGTGCTGCTGGTGGTGGTGGGTGGGGCGTTGCTCTACAAGTGGCGCCAGCCGGCCGGGCCGCAGCCGCTGCCCGAATCACTGCGACCGAAGCAGGTCGCGCTCCGCACCTGAGGGTCTGACTTTCGGGCGCATGCCCCAGATCGCGGCCGCCACCGCCAGCGCCAAGAGGAGACCCTGGACCAGTAACGACTCGAGCGTCGGATAGATGCCGAGCACCGGGATGCGCGGCGCGCCCTCGATCACGGTCAGCGGGATGAGCTGCGCGCCCTGCAGCTCCGCGATTCCCTTCCCCGCGAAGACGAATGCCATGTAATACAGCATCGCGCCCGTGACGGCGAAGAACGGCTTCATCGCCACCCGCAGCCCCAGCTGATTGATGAGCACATACACCGCGACCAGCCCCACCGCACCGGCTGCGATGCCGGCCACCACCGAAACCCCGCTGGACCCCGCTGACGTGAACAACGCCTTGTAGAACAGGATCGTCTCGAATCCCTCGCGATAGACGGCCAGGAATGCAACGGCGCTCAGCGCGGCGCCGGAGCCCGACGACAGCGCGCTCTGCATCTTGCCGTGTACGAACGCCGTCCATTTCGCGGCTTCGATCTTGGACAGCAGCCAGTAGCTGACATAGAACAGCACGGCGGCAGCGAGCAGCATCGTGACGCCTTCCATCACCTCGCGCTGACCGGGCGTCACCTGAAGCAACAGCTCCACGAGCACCCAGGTGAGCAGACTCGCTGCAACGGCGATCCATGCGCCGCGCGCGACGTCGCGCCGCCGTTCCGGCGCGCCTGCCTTCGCGAGGAAGGTCATGAGGGCGGCCACGATCAGGATCGCCTCGAATCCCTCACGAATCAGCAGGAAGAACGAATTGACGAACAGGCTGGCCCCGGACGGGCGATCCGCGACGACCCGCTCCGCGCGCTCCAGGTCCGCAAGCAGCCGCTCGCGAATGGTATGCCGTTCCGCGTCATCGGCCTTGAGGGCGCGCGTCCGGAGCCAGGCGAAATTCCCTTCGACCTCGCTGGCGAGCCCGGGATTCTTGGCGCGAATCGCGGTCTCGACCTGCTCGAATGTCATGTAAGCATCGACGGCGATCTTGTCGGAGCGCTCCGCTAGTGCGGAATCGATCTGATGCCGGACGGCCGCGAAAATGGCGGCCGTTGCCGAGCCGCCGTACTGCATCGCCGCGACATACGACGCCGCCGCCCAGCGGTCTTCGGCGGAGAGGTCCTCGGCGAATTCCGGCATCGCGGTACCGGGAGTGCCGACGGCAATGCGACGGAAGATGTCGAGCAGCGACTTGTTGCCCATCACCGCCGGATCGGTCAGGTTCGCGGGCGGGGGGCCCTTCACCGATTTCGCTTTCGGTCCGTCACCGCGCCCCGATTCCCCGTGGCATGCCGCGCACCGCTCACGGTAAACAACGGCGCCGCGTTCGAGCGACGGAGGCTGGGTGGGCAACGGTTCAACGACCTTGGGGCCACCCGCCGCGGCGGTGATGAACGCGACCAGGCTATCGGTAACGCGGTTTACAGAATCCGGAGGGGCGAGCGAATCGAGGAGCTGCGCGATGCGCGTCAGAGTCTGTCGCGACCTGGCACGCGCGGCGTGCGGCAGCCCCGGAACATCGAACTGCGCCTGTTGAACGAAGAGCCTAGCCTCGTCCACTTCCTCCGGCTGGGTGATCTGACCGCCGGCCGGGACTACCCCGAGGGCGTACTCCTTGGCGGCGAGGGAGGCGGCGGCCACGACCCGCCGCGCCAGGGCCAAAGAATCAGTCGCCTGCCCCGCGAGTGGCTGAGCAAGGCAGGCGCTGAGAACCAGGGAGATGCTGCCGAACCGCACGGGAGGAAAGTAGAGTAATTTTGTCGGGAATTCAATCTGTTGACAGTACAGCGATTGCGATGGCCGCCTCGTGGGTATGGGAAAGGGACAGAAGGACACGTTTCACCCGGAGCTCCCGGGCACGATTGGCGGCCAGTCCGGTGAGCTCCACGTCCGGACGACCGTCGGGCGCCCGCGTCACCTCGATATCGCGCCAGCCAATCCCCCGGGCGGCATCACTGCCCTGTAGCGCCTTATAGACCGCTTCTTTGGCGGCGAGCCGCACGGCGACATGCTCGGCGGGATCGGGGCGTGAGCGGCAGTACTCGGCTTCCGCCGGCGTGAGCAATCGGTCGAAGACGTGCGCGCCCTTGTCGGCGAGCATCGCGCGAGCGCGCGACACCTCGACCAGATCGACGCCGACGCCGATCGCGCTCAGGGCGCCGGCCTCGCGACGAAGAGGCGGCGTCGGTAGCGGTGCCCAGCGACATCCACGACGATGATGTAGACGCCGTTCACGACCCTCCGCGATCCTCCGAGCATGAGATCCCAAACATATTCGTTGGTCGACGCGGGCACCGTCGTTGTGAACAGCTGCTCGCCGGTAAAGCTGAATACGAAGACCCGAGCGCTGCCCGTGGCCGCGGGCCAGGAGATTACGACCTGATTGCTGCGCACCGGGTTCTCAGAGACCTCCGCTCCCGCCCCCGGTGAGGCCTGCGCGGCTGCGGCGGACAAGCCGCAGAGCAACAGCACTAGAACCCCAGCTGCGCCGCGAGCCATGCGGGAGCGGGGAGATACCCGCCGAGGATCAGGCCGAGCCAGATGAGGAGCATCGCGAACGGCGTCCAGATCACGAAGATCGGCCACAGCGAAGGGCGCCACGCGGCGAGCGCATCGATCTCCGGCGTCCAGCGCGCGCGTTCCTCGTCCACCTCGGCCTCGAGCGCGAGCCAGGCGGCCTCCAGCCGCCGCGCGACCGTCCGCAGCGCTTCCTGCCATTCGACGTGGGCGTCCTTTTCGAGGACCGACGCGTCGGCGACACGGCCGCCGGCGGCTTCCAGTGCATCGAGCGCGGCGACGAACGTGGCGCCACCCGCCCCAAGCCGCGCCGCGATCGCCCGCTTCTCCGCGCTGGTCAGCAAATGCCGTCGCAGGCGGCGGCGCGCCAGTCGCACTTGCCGCGCGGTGCGCGTGATCTCGGCGTCGAGGGCATCGGCGACCCGAGCGCCCGCCCGGCGCACCGCATGCTCCCAGGCGGCGGCCCATGCGCGGCGGCCAGTTACCTCGAGAATGCGTCCGCGATCCTGGTTCCCTTCGGCTTCACGCGCCGCCGTGGCGCGCCCGTCGCCTCCCAGCTCGAGCACGCGCGTGGCCAGCTCCTCGCGGATGTCATCGAGCGGAACCCACGGATCGAACAGCCGGCGCGGCACGATGACGCGTCCGAGCGACGGCGCCAGCTCGGGGACGCGCAGCGGCATCAGCAGTTTCAGTGGCGGATTCATTCCGGTTTCGGTTCGGCGCGAGAAACCCGCGCGGTGCGACCAGTCCGTTTCTCGTACGCTTCCTTGAAGTATGGAAGCGACTCCGCCAGGAATAACTCGCGGGGCAGGCCGGTTACCGCGATGGCACGTTCGATTTCGTCTGGCGCGCCCTCGACTTCGAGCAGCACGTCCATCGCCGGATACCACTCCAGTCGCAGCGTCGCTTCGCCCAGTTTGTACTGCTCGATCGCGCGATCGATGCGCAGCACGATCTTGTAACCGAGCCGCCGCAGCACCACGAGCGCCGCCCTGGGGTCATCGACGCGCGACTCCCATTCCTCGCGATGGCGATACCCGTCGCGGTTCCCCACCGCCCCCTTCCAGCCGAGCACGCCCCATTCGCCGGAGCGATCGGCGGGGTGAAAGACGCGCAGCCGCACGACCTCATCGCGCTTTCTCAAGCGATCCTTGCGATCGAAACGGCGATCGAGCATCGCGCCGCGATAGACGAGCTCCGCACCTGCGGCCAGTATCGCACTTCGGACCGAGGTCGGGTCGTCCACGCGAGCCTTGAGCTCGAGCTCGTCCCGGACAACGGTCACGCGAACAGCGCCTCGAGGACGGCCCGCGTGTCGCTCAGGGTCTCGAAGACGTGCGTCGCCTCCGCCGCGCGCAAGGCCGCCGTGTCGAAGAATCCCGTCGCAACGGCGACCGTGCGCGCCCCCATCGGCCGCGCGCAGGCCACGTCGTCCGGCGTGTCGCCCACGATGACCAGATCGGCGCCGGTGAACCGGCGGCCGGTGCGCTCCGCCGCCCGCTTGGCGGCGACCGCCGGCAAGTCCGCCCGGGCGTGCGAGTCGGAGCCAAACGCGCCGATGGGAAAGCGCGCCGGATCGAGGCCCGCCGAGCGGAGCTTCAGCGCTGCGCCATGCTGCACGTTGCCGGTCAGCAGGCCCACGAGCGCGCGGCCGTCGGCTTCATAGGGCTCGAGCGCCGCGAGGAGATCCGTGATGCCGGGATACAGCCTGGTGGCCTGCGTCGGCTTCGCGAGCTCAGCGGTGAGCAGCTCGACATAGCGCCGGCACACCGCCGCGATGCGGTCCTCGGAATCACATTCGGGATGACCGGCCAGGGTGAGCAGCTCGCGCACGATCTGCGGATCGGTCTTGCCGTCGAAGCGATAGCCCTCGATCGGCCCAGCCGTCCCCGTCTCATCGAGCAGGGCGCGATGGATGGCGCGTCTGCCCGCACCATCGGTCCAGAGGAGAGTGCCGTCGATGTCGAAGAGGATCAGACGCATGACGCAAATATCAGGTGTCTGGTGTCGGGTGTCAGGGTCCTGGCACCCGACACCTATCCCGGTCTTCGAACCCCAACCAGGTTCTCGCGCAGTCTTGCCATGCGCGGTTCGTCGCCGAGCAGATTGTCCCCCCCCACGCCGCCGCGCGAGAGGGCCGCATGCACGATCCGTCCCGCGCCCGCCCACAGCGCCACGTGCGAGACACGCCCCCGTTCCGCAAAGAACAGCAGATCGCCCGCGTCGTAGCCGGCGCCGTCGGCGGACATCGCGATCTCCTGCCCTTCGCCAAACTGCTGATCGCTGTCCCGCGGTAGCTTGATGCCGCGCGCGCCGTAAACCGCCTGGACCAGCCCGGAGCAGTCGATGCCCCATTCCGTCCGCCCGCCCCAGAGATAGGGTGCGCCGGCGTACCACTTCTGCGCCAACTCGGGGAGCGCGAGATACCGTGCTTCGACACGGAGCTCCTGTTCGCGCCGCACGCTACCTCCCGCCACCGCCCCGCCCTGCCCATCGGCCAGCTCCACGACGCCACGTCGAAACGCGACCCGCGCACCCGTCGGCAGCCTGCGGCGACCATCCGACGTCACGATGTCGGCACTCAGCGAACGGGCGGTGGCGCGCTCCGCCCAGTCCTTGGCCCAGTCGGTGGGACCCGTGGCCACGTATCCCGCGTGGACCCAAGCGATATAGCCGTCGGGTGCGCGCACGCGCAGCCATTCCTCGCGCCGTTCCAGCACGTCGACGACTTCACCGTGCAGGACCTCCGTGACGCGCGGGGCCGAGGAACGCGGCTCGCCGAGGAGCGGCGCCAGCGCCGCGGTCGCGATCGCCGCCGGGTCGACGACGCCGTCGGCGGGGGGGATCAGCTCCACCTTCTCGACCAGTCCCGCCTCGCCGGCCAAGCGGCGCAGCGCATCGCGCGCGTCGCGGCTCGACGTCACTCCCCCGACTCCCTTCGGCAGCAACGAGATCTCGAAGACGCCGAGCCGTCCGTCCGGCACCCACTTGCGGCGGATGTCGTCGACCGCGCGTTCGACCTTATCCATGACGGACCGCGCGCTCGACGGCTTCGGGAACGACGAGCGAGGCGATCGCCTCGACCTGCAGAGGCGACTTCGCCGGCACGGCCCAGGTGCTCACGGCGAAGATCACATCGCCGTCGAACAACGTGCCGTAGGGCATGATGCGCCGGGCGAGGGCATCGCTGCCCGACTGCGCGAGAGCCTGCAGCTGCACGCGATCGAGGTCGGCGTTGGTGGCGATCACGGCGAGCGTCGTGTTGCGGTTCAGGCGGTCGGGATCGCCGAGCGGTGCGCCGCCCTCGGCGAGATAGCGCACGCTGTCGACCGTGCCGGCAATGAGCTCGCCGCGCGCGTTGCGCACGTCGCCGACCGCGTTCACCACCACGAGCGCCGACACGATCACATCGCCAAACCGCGCCGCCCAGGAGCCGATGCCGGCCGGGACCATCTTGTCGAGCCCGGCGGCCTTGCTGCACGTGGCCCCGCGGCCCACGCCGACCCGCCCTTCGGCGAAGTCGGCCGTCGCGTTGTCGCACGCGCGATAGGCGTCATCCGGACTCGGCCACCCGAGCGGCTTGCCGGCGTTCCCGAGATCGAAGATCACGGCGGAAGGCACGATGGGGATCGTTCCCTTGTCGCCAACCGGCAGGCCTCGGCCGCGCTCGCGCAACCAGCGCATGACCCCGTCGGCCGCGCCCAGGCCGAGTGCCGATCCACCCGTGAACAGAATGGCGTCGATCCGTTCGACGAGGTGGCGTGGATCCATGACATCGAGCTCGCGCGTGCCGGTCGCGCGGCCGCGCATGCACACCGCGGCTCGCAGTCCCGTCTCAGGGCCAAGCACGACGGTGCAGCCCGTGCCGTGCGTTTCAATCGTGGTATGACCGACACTGATGCCGGGGACGGCGGCGAGATTCGTACGCGCTGTGCTCATTGACGCGCCAAGATAACGTCAGCAACGTTGACGGCCATGACTCCTCCAAAAGTGCCCGCGGATCGCACGACCGTCCTCGTCGTGGACGATGAGGACGGCATCCGGCAAGCGCTCACACGCTTTCTCAGCCGGCTGGGCTATCACGTGGAGGCGGCTGCCAACGCGACGGAGGCGCTGCAGCAGCTATCGGCGCACCACCCGCAGGCGATGCTGTGCGACATCCGGATGCCCGAGACCAGTGGCGTGGAGCTGCTGCCCAAGGTCCTCGCCCAGGACCCCGATCTCGCGGTCCTGATGCTCACGGCGATCGACGAGCCTCGCACGGCGATCGAGTGCCTCAAGCTCGGCGCCTACGATTATCTCATCAAGCCGGTGGACCTCGAGGAGCTGGAGTTGTCGCTGCAACATGCGTTGCGGCAGCGGCAGCTCGAAGTGGACCGGCGCGAGCTGGAGCAGTGGCTGGCGCGCGAGGTGGCGGTGCGCACCCGCGATCTCGAAGAGCGGTCGGCGGCCATCGAAGACGTCGCGCTGGACGCGCTGGCGGCGGCGCGTGACTGGGAGGGGACCGAGGCGGCGCTGAGCAAGCTCGCCGAAGAGCTCGGCGCGCCGCGCGAGGAGCTCGTTGCCGAGCTGAAGCGGCGGCGGGGTTAGGCTTTGTTGGACTGCGCCTTCAGTTCGCAGGTCTTGCAGCGCGTGACGCCGCGGAAGGTGCAGATCAAGCAAATGAACGTCCCGCAGTCCGCGCAGGGGTAACCCTCGGACGCCCGCTCTTCGTTTCCGCACGAACGGCACACCATTCCGTCGTGTTCTTTGAGCTTGGGTTTATCCATCGCCTCAAGATAGCAGCCTAGAGGTGCAACGCGTAGGCTTTGATCTTGTTGATGAGCGTCGCGCGCGAAATCCCGAGCTCCAGCGCGGCGCGCGTGCGGTTGCCTCCATGATGGCGCAGCGTGCGCTCGATGTGTTGCCGCTCCATCTCCGACAACGACTGGGCCTGGTAGCGGCGGTCGGTGGGGGCGCGCTGCCGCAGGTCGGGCGGCAATTGCTCCCAACCGATCGTCGATTGCCCCCGCGCGAGGATCATGGCGCGCTCCAGCACATTGCGCATCTCCCGCACGTTGCCGGGCCACGGGGCCACCAGGAGGCGTTCGAGGACGTCGGTGGTGCACTCGGTCGGGCATCCCGGTAATTGCGTCTTGAGGTCCGTCAGGATTCGCGTGATCAGATCGAGCCGGTCCTCGCGGGTTCGATCGCGCACCGGCGGCAACGTCAACGGCATAACGTTCAACCGGTAGTAGAGGTCCTCCCGGAACCGCGACGTTTCCACTTCGCGGACCAGGTCGCGGTTCGTCGCCGTCACCAGACGCACGTCCACTTCCAGCTCGCGCGTCCCACCTAGGCGACGAAACTTCTTCGTCTCGAGCACGTGCAGCAGCTTGGGCTGCAGCTCGAGCGCCAGCTCGCCGATCTCGTCGAGGAAAATCGTTCCATGGTCGGCGAGCTCGAAGAGACCGGCTTTGCGCTCCTTCGCGTCCGTGAACGCCCCTTTCTCGTGGCCGAACAGCTCCGAGTCGAGGAAGGTGGCCGACAGACCACCGCAGTTGACTTCCACGAAGGGACCGCCGGACCGCGGTGACAGGTTGTGAATCACCCGCGCCACCCAGCCCTTCCCCGTGCCGCTCTCGCCCTGCAGCAACACGGTCGATCGCTCGCTCGCCGCGAGCAGCTCAATTTGCCGTGCCAGTGCCTGCATCGCGGGCGACGCCCCCAGCGATCCGACACCCTCGCCCTCATGGTCGAGGGCGCGCAGCCGCGCGTTTTGCCGCGACAGCCGCACCTTCTCGGCGACGCGCGCGATCGCCGCCGACAGATGCGTCATGTCCACCGGCTTGGTGAGAAAATTCTCGGCGCCGAGCTGCATCGCCTTGACGGCCGTCTCGATGTCGCCCTGCCCGGTCAGCAGGACCACCGCGGCGCCTTCGCGGCGCAGGCGCTCCAGCACCACCAGCCCGCTCGCGTCGGGGAGATGCAGATCGAGGAGCACGACATCGGGACGGACCCGCTGGTAGGTGTCGATCGCCTGCTCGCCCGTGCCGTCGCGCCACACTTCGTAGCCGATGCGCTCGAAGTAGTCACCGATCGCGCGCAGCACGGCGGCATCGTCGTCGACCAGTAGGAGCGTGTCAGCCATGATGCGCCTTGAATCGGGGTCCGACCAAAACCGACAGCGCGCCAGGCAGCAGCCGCGCCTCGAACGGGGTCTCGCCTGTCACATCACCGTCGAGCTGCACGGGTCGCGGCGCGCCCTCCAGCGCCTCCACACGAACCGTACGCCCACGAGCCCACCAGATGCGCCGGCCCTTCCCGTTTCTCGCGCGCCTCCCCCCCAGGAACAGCTCCATCACCGCGCTCGCGCTCTGAAACGCGCCATCGGCATCCAGCGCCATGACGTCGAGCCAACCGTCATCGGGAGAGAGGTCGGCACGCAGCCTGAGAAACCCCGGCGGCAGCTGGCCGCAGTTGAGCACGAGCACCATGGCGGCGCGGACGTCCTGGGACGTGCCGTCCACGGTCACGCGGTGTGCCGCGCTGCGGATCGACGGGAGCGTCAGCGCGGCGCGGGCGAGATAGGCTCCCAGCTTCCAGCGCCGCTTTTCCTGGAGACCGGTGCCCGCCATCAGCTGCGCATCGAATCCTGTCCCGGCCACGACGGCGAAGTAATGCGCGCCGTCCGGTCGTTGCACGACGCCGAGATCGATCGCTTGCGCGCGCGCGCGCAACAGGGCGCGTGCGGCGGCCGTCGTCGTCCGTGGCAGCCGCAGGTTCCCCGCCAGCACATTGCCTGTCCCGCCCGGCACGACCCCCAGCGCAATGCCTGATCCCGCAATGCCGGCCGCCACCTGCATCGCCGTGCCATCACCGCCATGGCTCACGAGCACGTCGAACCCCTCGCCGAGCGACTCTTCGGCGATGCGCCGCGCGTCGCCCGGGCCGGTGATCGTGCGGAGGTCGACGTTCCAGCCGCCGCGCCCGAGGATCTTCAGAATCGCGGTCACGGCGTGCGCGTCGGCGCGGGCCGCGAAGGGATTGGTGATCAGGAGCGCGCGCGTCATCTAGTAGCGGCGCTCCCAGAAGAGATCGAACCCGACCTGACGTGATAGGGGTGGCTGCGTGGTGCTGGCAAGGCTGTTGCAGCTCCGCACCGGCTCGAAGCTCGCTTCGCTGCGCCACTCCGGGCTAAAGCGGAATTGGAGACTGGCCCCGAGCAGGTTCGTGAGTCGCGAGCTCGGATTGTTCTGGTTCTGCTGGCAGAAGCCGGCGTTCAGCACCAGGAATGTCTTGCCGCCGATCGCCCACCCCGCGGCCACCTGCGCCCCAGCGAACGGGTTGTTCGGATCACCGGGACGGATCTCGAAATAGTCGAGCGGCACGCCCAGATCTGAAACGAACGTGCGCTCGAGCTCTCCGGCGACGAGCGAGGAGAACGCATTGCGCACGAACGCCCCTTCACCCCCGCCTAGCTCGAACGTCGGCTTGCCGAACATCAAGTACGAGATGAGCTCGGTCTGCGACAGATCACGCTCCGCCGACTCCAACGTCAGTTTCGGCACCAGCAGCGTCCCCTGGATGTGCGCGATCACGGTGATGTCGTTGGTGTTCCCCGTTCCTGGTAGCGGGTGCACCACGTGCCGCGCCGAGATGTCGAGCTCCGCGTTCAGGTCCGGCGTCCCGAAGTACCGCACGGTCCCTTGGGACACGACGAATTCCCGCGTCACCACGCCGATCTGAAGGCGGTAGGTCCCCCGCGGCGCTTGCAGCGTGCCACTGAGCACGTAGTTGTTGCGGACCTTGTTGACCTGCACCGATCCCGTGAGCTGGATATTCGCTTCGTTGGATCTCAGCCATGCGTCTTCGCCCATCGTCAGCTGGAGGTTGTTGATCCGCAGGCTGTCGAAGAACACGCTTTCGAACTGTGGCCCGAGTCGCTGGGTGCGGATGAGCGAGGTGTCGATCAGATCCTGAACCCATGGCTCGTCGAGGTTCACGACCCGCTTGGTGACCAGATCGGCGAAGTGGAGAACGCCGGAGGTGACGGTACCGCGCCCGGTAAGCGTCGCGCCAAACACCGGACCCGTGAGCGCCACGCGGCCGCTCGCGGTGAGCGCCAGATATCCCCGCAGATCCAGGGCCTTGAAGTTGGATGTGCTGATGTTCAGCGCCAGCACCGGCTTGCTGAGGCGTTCGAGGCGCATGAATCCCGTCAATTCGGCGCGTCCCTCTTCGCTGGTCGCGGTAAGGCTGTCGACGCGAATCGTATCGCCGCGCAGCGACAGGCCGCCGTTCATGTTTGTGTAGCGCACGTTGAGCGCCGGGATCGTAGCCGCCGCGTTGCCGATCTGGAGTCCGCCGCGCAGCCGCGGCGCTTCCCACGTGCCGCCGATGCCCAGGTCTGCGCTGAACACACCGGCGACTTGCCGGACCGTCGTGGTCACAGCGGCGAGCACGCCGAGATCCACGCTGTCGGCGCGCGCCTGGACAGAGAGCGTATCCGGCAGCTGCCGTTGGGCAACCGGTACGAGAGCGAGGTCGAGCGGCAGATGCGCGGTGACGTTCAGGATCTGCTGCCCCGACCGCCACAAATGCACCTCGCCGTTCAGCCGGCGGTTGCGGTAGTCGATGATCCCGTCCATGAACGGCGCGCGGAAGGATCCGAACGCGGCGTCCGAGAATGCGAAGGACCCGCTATAGAGTGGATTGGCGCGCGTTCCCGTTGCGGACATGGTGGCGGTGACGACGCCCGCCACTCCCAGCGTGTCGCGCTCCGTGAGCGCGTAAATGCCGGTGAGCGGGAAGCTCTCCAGCGATACGCGCGCGTTGATCGGACCGCGGACTGGCACCTCGCCCGAGAGGGCCAGGCGACCGGCCCCCGCGCCATTCTTGAGCGCGGCGGAGTCCACACGAAGCATAGAATCGCTAAACGCCAGCGTGGCCGGCCGCTCCAGGAACCACACGCCACTCGGCAGGAGCACCGCTAGCGAGTCCACGACCGCATGCTGAGTCGTCCCACTGCCACCGGGCTGTGCGTAACGGCCGCCTGCCAGGAAGGCGCCCAGATCGCCGACGCGCGAGCGCGCGAACCAGGTGAGCGAATCGCGCGTGCCGCGCGCGTGCGCGGCCGCGTCACCGAATCCCAGCCGGCCATAGCCCAGCGAGTCGAGCTTGGCGTCAACCACTAACGTCGGGATCGGTCCCGGCTGATAGGCGAGCGTGCCTTCGCCTTTCGGCAGACGCCACCCGCGCCACTGCAGGTCGGCGACACTCGCATTGGCACCGAGGGACATCGAGTCGAGCGCCCCGTCCAGGGTCAGCCGCACCTGCGCCGAGCCTCTGAGCTTCGCGTCGTTCGATGCCGCCACGAGACTTGGCCCAGCGAACCAGGTGACAAGCGAATCGAGGACGCTGAGACTGTCGGCCGCAAAATCGAGGACCAACGTGCCGTGGTCCGGTCGCCGCCATCCGAGCGAACCACTCCCGCCTGTGAGCAAGCCCGGCTGTTGCAGCTGGAGGGAATCGACGTAGAGCCGACGATCCGCGAAATGCACCCGCGTGGCCCCGGTATCAATCACCGCGCCGGCGAAGAGCGAAGGCGCGAGCAGGAGCGAGAATGCGCCGGTGGGGCCCGTGACGCTGTCGGCGAGAGCGGTGCCGGTCGCCGTGAACGCGAGTCGCGAGGGCGGAGCCCCACGCCGCGTCAGCCACCGCTGCAGGTTCACGTCCTGTGCGTGGAGGGTGAACTCGCGAACCCCGTAGCCGGGGTGAGCGCCGTGCGCGCCGAGCAGCAACCTGCCGTCGCCGCGCACGCCGCCACCACCACCCACCATGTCGAGGTCGGCGTGGGTTTCGAGACCACCGATATCGCCGCTCGTTCGGATTGTGCCGGTAAGGCTGCCTCGCAACGGAAAATCCCTGATCCGGCCGGTCAGCCCGTCGAGCGACAGCGAGTCCGCGCGGACGTCGCTGGAGATGCCCAGCACGCCCGTCCGGAAGTCGAGTCCCACGACGCCGCGCACCACGCTTGCGGGCCGGTCGCCGTCGTGATGACGCAGCGTGCCGCTGAACATCACGTTCTTGAGAGTTCCGGTGAGCGTTCCCGACGCGTCGAGCTCGCCCTGCAGATCGAACCCCGGCACCAGTCGGCGTACGGTGCCGATATCAATGCGCCCCGCCGTGACGGCGAACGGTTGGAACGCGAGATCTTTGCCCGCCAGACTGATCTCACCCTTGCCCCGGATCTGGCTCTCGGGCCAGCCGGGAACCAGCGAGTCCCGGAAGGACCAGTCGGTCTCGATCTTCAGGGCGCGCATCGGCCCATCCACAATGGTCTGCCCCGTCAGCCGGCCATAAAACGGCAGCGAATCGATGTAGACGCGCGGCAGGTCGAGGGAGAGGTCGTGCGCGGTGAGATCGCCCTCACGGAGCGCCACGAGACCCGAATCCGCGGCACTGAAGGCCGAGACGTGCCCGGTGAGCCGGCCCTGGCCGAATGTCAGGTCGAGGGGCCGCAGCTGAATCTCGAGGACGCGGCCGCCGTGCGACGCGAGCGTCACGCCGCCATGCAGCACGGCTTGGTCCGGGAACCGCGGGTCGATGAAGCGGACGTCGGAAAGCGTCGCCGAGTCGGCCTGCAGCGCGAGATTCCAGAGCAGCGTGTCGCGTGGCCATTGCACGGTCCCGCGCGCGCGGAACTGCGTGCCAGGGAAGCGGACGCGCGACAGATCGACGTCGAGCGTGTGCCCGTCGATCGTCACGCGGCCGACGACGTCGGCGATGGACAGCTTCGGGTCGCTGCTCTCGGTGGCGAGCCGGAGGACGTCGATCCGGATGCCCTTCTCGCGCGGCGCCTGGATGCGCATCGCCGCGAGCCGCGCATTGAGGTGCTCGAACCGGCGCACGCGGTAGCGCCCGTCTTCGCCGGAGAACTCGATCTCTTCGTTGGCGTGCGACACCTGGCCGTGCTTTTGCAGCCGCAGCGTGAGCGAGCCGTCCTGGATTTGGACGTTGCGCAGCAGGATGAGCGAGCGGGGGCCCGGCGGGCCCAGCGGCTTCACCGTGACGGTGTCCTTCTCGCCAAGCCGCAGCAGCTCGTCGAAGTTTGTCTTGCCGTTGGCGTGCTGCACGATATTGATGATGGGCCGGTCGAGCCGCACCTCCATGAACACCACGCGCCCCGCCGCGAAGTCGATCGGGTTGTACGCGAGCTCTGCCCGCGGCAGCCACGCGACGAGCGTGGAGTCGGGATCGAGCAGCCGCACGTCGGTGAGGACGACGCCCGTCAGTAGCGATCCCCGGACCTCTCCGACGTCGATGGATCCGGAGACCACGCCTTCGACGGCTGCGCTCGCGACCTGGGCGAGCAACGTCCGGCCCGCCCGCGTGCCGACCAGCGCATTGAGCGCGCCGAGGAGGCAGGCAAGGAAGCCAACCAGCGACCAGAGCGCGACACCCAGCGAGCGGCGAATCACTAGAACGCCTGTCCCACGGCGAACTGGAGGACAATTTTTTGCCAGAATGTCTTGCCGGCCCGCAGGGGTGGATATGAAGCGCGGATCTGCGTGATCGTGCTGGCCGTATCGCTGGTCTGATATAGGAGCGGACCACGCTGGGTAGCATACCCGTTGTACGCGGCGTCAATGCGGACCGGACCAAGAGGGGTTGTGAACCGCACGCCGGCTCCCGGGGTCACTTTCACGTCGCGGATGGTGATGACTTCCTCTCCGCGCTCCCAGACCTGGCCGACGTCCACAAACAATCCGAGCCGCATCCGTGAGGGCAGAATGGGCGAAGGAAGCCGCAGCTCGGCGTTCGCAACGATCGCCGTGTTGCCCCCGGTCGGCCGCGTTTGGACGCCCTCGAGGTTGGCCACGCGAAATACCTTTTCGCCTCCCGCCCGACGCGTCGCGGCGGTGTCGACGACCGGTGCCGAAGACGTATCTTTGGGATCCGCGGTCAGGACGTAGACCTGCGGTCCGAGTTCGTTCCGTCCATACCCGCGCACGGAGTTTGGGCCGCCTGCATAGAAGCGCTGATCCGGTGGCACGTATGCCACCTTCTGGGCGCCGATCTTGATCTTGCGAGGCAGAATCGTCCCGCCCCTGACGCGCCATGCGAACACGCTGCGACGCCCGATCGGATAGTACTTCGCGACTTCGAACTCGCCGCGATTGAATTCGTACGCGCTGTCGGACCCGATGAGCCGCGAGGCATGCAACAGATTGATCGTGGAGGTGCTCCCCTCGGTCGGGTCCAAGACGTTGTTGACCCGGTCCCGGAGGATGGTCACCGATGCTGCGCCGAAACCGTGCTTCTTGCGCAGGAACTCCTGGCTCGTCGGGTCACATACACGAAACACGCTGCAGTAAACACCCGCGTTCGCCAGCGTCCGGCCGAACGAGTAGCTGTAGCCCAGCGTCACCGGCAGCCGGCCCCGCGCGTTGAACGTCAGGTCGGCGTTCGCCCCGACCGCCTCGCGAGTATACACGGTGAACTCGGAATGCCGCTCCGCCAGCAATCCCAGTGTTCCCACGTTCCTGCGCGACAGAAAGGCCGGCTGCTTGAGCGTCACGCCGACGCTGTAATTGAGCGTGTCGAACGTCCACGCTCCGGCGAAGGGATTGCAGAACTGGTTCAGGCCGGTCGACACTTTCGGCGTTCCTCCGAGCTTCGAGACGCGCGCCGAAAGGTCGAGCGTGCGTGCGCCGCCAAGAAAGTCGTGTGCGGCCCAGCCGCCCTGAACCCGAAAGCACTCCACGCTGCCGTAGCCACCCCCAAACCGCAGCTGGTGACGGGGTCCCTCCGCAACCTGCACCAGCACGCGCACCGTGGAATCGGGCGGCCCTTGGGGCGCGATGGAATCCAGCAGGATCACGTTGACCGAATTGAACACACCCATCCCGTACAGATCCCGCTGCGTCTGATACAACGCATCCTGATTGAAGGCGTTACCTGGCCGCACCGACGTCACGCGCCGCACGGTCCCTGTATCAACGTCGTGCAATCCACGAATCTCGACTTCCCGCACGCGCATCCGCGGGCCGGGCTGCACATCCAGCTCGACTTCGGCCTTCAGAATGCCCGCTTCCGAATCGAAGTTTCGCAGCACCTCGGCATAGGGATAGCCGCCGTTGCGCAGCCGCGCGACGATGGTATCGGCCGAAGCCTGCATGAGGAAACGATTGAAGGGATCGCCGACCTGCAGCGGAAGCTCGCGCTTCAGTCTTGCGACGTCGAAGATGCCGTCCACGCCACGCACGTCGAGCCGCGCGACGCGCACCGGATCGCCCTCATGGATCCGAAATGTCGCATACACGTCCCGGGCCGTACGCCGGACCGAGGTGTCCACGACGGCGTTCATGTACCCGCTCTGGCGATAGAGCAGAATCAACCGGACAACATCACGGCGGAACTCGACCTCGTTGAAGTAGCGCTTCTCCCCCAACCCCAACCAGCGGACGATCCAATACCGCGCCCAGGCGCTCGATTTGGTCGTCGCGATCGCGCTCTCGAGCGTGTAGTCGTCCAGCGCCTTGTTACCGACGAACGACAGGCCCCGGACTACCCGCTCCTGTTCTTGGGCGGGAAGGACGGGTGACGCCGCGAGGACGGCGAGCAGCAGGCACGATATGACACGCAATTGACGGTGTTTGGCCGTTTCGGCTATGTTGCGACACTTGCTCTCTACTGTCAACCTTTTCGACACCACGAAGCGCGCTCTGTTCCTCTGCATTCTCGCCGCCTGCCACGGTGAGTCAGGCGGTGGGGACCGAGGACGCGGGCTCATCTACTACGAGACGTACGATCCCCGCTCGCTCGACCCGGCGCTCTCCACTGATGTACCTACGGGCGAGATGGTGACGCTGCTGTTCGACGGGCTCACCCAGTTCGATGCCGACGGCCAGCTCCTGCCGGGACTATCCGACCGCTGGACCGCCGACCGCAAAGCCGTGCGCTACGTGTTTCACCTGCGGTCCGCCGTCAGATTTCATGACGGTCGCCCGCTCGTCGCCGGCGACGTCAAACGCGCCTTCCTGCGCGTGCTCAACCCGGAGACACATGGTGGGCGCGTGTGGCCGCTCATGCCCATCGCCGGAGCTGGAGAATTCGCGGCCGGGCGCGCGAGCGACGTCCGCGGCATCGAGGTCCTGGGCGACACGGCCGTGGCGTTCACGCTGAGCGAGCCGCTCGCGGTTTTCCCCAAATTCCTCGCCATGCCGGTGGCGTCAGTCGTACCATCGCCCGTTCCCGCCGACATCGGCCAGCGCCCGGTCGGCACCGGGCCGTGGCGGTTTGTGGTATGGGAGCACGATGACTATCTGCGCTTTGCGAAGAATCCCGATTACTGGGGAGGAGCGCCTGGGAGCGAATCGCTGACCGTTCGCATTATCCCCGAGCCGCTGACGCGCGCTGCCGAGTTTCTCGCCGGCCGGGTGTCCGTGACCGAGATCCCATTCGGCGAGACGGCCAGATGGGAGCAGGAGCACCCCGACTGGTTGAAGCGCAAACCCGCGCTGCGGGCGGTGTACGTCGCGCTCAACAACCGCCGCGGTCCGCTCCGCGATCCCAATGTGCGGCGCGCTATCAATCATGCCGTCAATGTGCCCGAAATCCTGCGGACCGTCTGGAGCGGACGTGGCGCGCCGGCGGCGGGCGCGATTCCGCCCGCGCTGGGCGGCAGCGATCCCAGCCGGCGGCCGTACGCCTACGACACCACCGAGGCGCGCCGCCTGCTGCGCACGGCGGGCTTCGCGGACGGCTTTGCGGTGCAACTCTGGCGGTCCGGGACCAACGTGGAGCTGGGGCGCGTGGCCCAGGCGATCCAGTCGCAGCTCGCCGCGGTCGGTATCCGGGTGGAGATCGTGTCGCGCGACGCCTCCAGCATGCGCGAGGCGGTTCGCAAGGGCGCTACCGACATGGCGATCCTGGACTGGTGGGCCGACTATCCGGACGCCGACAACTTCCTGTACCCGCTCTTTCACACCGCCAGCTTCGGACCCGGCGGCAACTATTCCTTTTATAGTGACCAGGTGACCGACTCGCTGATCCTCGTCGCGCGGCGCACCGTGGATCAGCGGGCGCGCGAGGCGCTCTACGCCCGAATCGACGACCGCGTCTTTCAGGCCGCGCCCTGGATCTACCTCTGGTTCCCGGTGGATCTCTGGGCCGCCCACCCCTCGATCGACGGTTGGGACGTGCCGGTGATCTTCAATGGACAGCGCTGGACGAAGGTGCGCGTGAAGTGATTCCATTCGTTGGACGGCGGCTGCTTGCGACGATTCCCACGCTATTCGGTGTCCTCGTAGTCGCCTTCCTGCTGCTCAACGTCGTCCCCGGCGACCCGGTCGCCGAGATGGTGGGCGAGCGCGCCGACTCCGCCACGATCGCCCGGCTGCGCGCGGAGCTCCACCTCGACGAGCCGATTCCGGCGCAATTCGGCCATTATCTCTGGGGCGTCGTGCGCGGTGACCTCGGCCGCTCGTACATCACGCAGCGCCCGGTGCTCGGTGATCTGGCCGAGCGCTTCCCCAAGACGCTCCAGCTCGCCGGTGCCGCGATGCTGCTCGCCGCCACCTGCGGCATCACGCTGGGTGTGCTGGCGGCCATCCGCCCGGGCGGGGCGATCGACCGCTTCAGCATGCTGATCGCCTATGTCGGGATCTCGTTTCCGGTGTACTGGGTGGGATTGCTGCTGATCCTGCTGTTCGCCGTCGCGCTGCGCTGGCTGCCACCATCCGGCTACGGAGGCATTGCCTTTCTGGTGCTGCCGGCATTGACGCTCGGCACGCGCTCGATCGCGTTTCTCGCCCGCATGACTCGCGGGACGATGCTTGAGATTCTGCCGACGGATTACGTGCGCACGGCGCGCGCCAAAGGGCTCGCCGAGCGGCGCGTGATCGGCCGGCACGCGTTGCGCAACGCCCTGCTGCCGATCATCACCGTCCTCGGACTGGATGTCGGCAACTATCTGACCGGCAGCATCCTGACGGAGACGATATTCTCCTGGCCGGGGGTCGGGCGATACGTGCTGCTCGCGATTCAACGGCGCGATCTGCCCGCCGTGCAGGGTAGCATTCTCTTTCTTTCCGTGGTCTTCGTGTTGGTGAACCTTCTCACTGACGTGCTCTATGCGAAAGCTGATCCTCGCATCGCTTACGATTAGCGCCGCGGCTTCCCTTCACGCGCAGAACCGGGGGGGAGGCTCACTCGAGCAGCGCGTGACGCGGCTGATCGACCGGCCACCTTTCGATCGCGCGACGTGGAACATCTTCGCGCAGGACAACCGCGGCCGTGTCCTGTTCAATCGCAACGGGGACCGCTTTTCGGTACCGGCGAGCAATACCAAGCTCATCGTGGCCGCCGCCGCGACGGTGCTGCTTCCCGCCGACTACCGCGTGCGCACCAGCTTGTACGCCAACGGGACGCTCGCCAATGGCGTGCTGCAAGGCGACCTCATCCTGTACGGCCGCGGCGACCCGACGTGGTCGGAGCGCTGCTACACCGTCGACACGCTCGCCCCCGGCGGCTGCGACTCGACCTGGACGGCGGTGGATGCGATTGCCGAATCGTTGCGGGCGCGCGGGCTGCGGCGGGTGACCGGGAGGATCGTCGGCGATGGATCGTACTTCGAGCCGACGCTGACCCATCCGAGCTGGAACTCCTTCGACCTCAACTGGTGGTACGCCGCTCCGATTTCGGGACTCGGCTTTCACGACAACAGCGTCGATTTTCAGATCACGCCGGGCGCGTCGGTCGATCAGCCGCCGACGATCACATGGAATCCCGACCTGCACCTGTTCACGTTCGAGAACCGCGCCCGCACCGTGCCTGCCGAGTCATCCTCCACGATCGGCGACAACTTCTTCCGCAAGCCGGGCACGCTCGAGATCTGGGCGGAGGGGACCGTCTCACTGGGCCGGGCGCCGTGGATCGAGAGCTTCGCGCTGCCGGACCCAAACCTGTTCGCGGCGCGGGCGCTCGCGGCGTCCCTACAGAAGAAGGGGATAGCCGTGGAGGGCGGCGCGGCGAGTACCACAGACTCCATGGTGTACCGGGCGCTGCGGTGCTGCGGAAATCCGCTCGCCGAGTATCGGGGCCGGCCGCTGCCCGACGTCGTGTTCCCGATTCTGAACTCCAGCCAGAACTGGTTCGCCGAAATGCTCCTCAAGATCCTCGGACGCGAGATCGGCGATACGGCAAGTTGGACGAAGGGACTCGGCGTCGAGAAGCACTTTCTCATCGATTCCGTCAAGGTCGATTCGACGACGTTCGCGCTGGAAGACGGCTCGGGACTCGCGGCAGGCAACCTCGTCACCCCGCACGCGTTCGTGCAGCTGCTGACCTACATGTACCGCCATCCCAAGCGGGCTCCGTTCATCGCTGGATTACCGCGCGCCCAGCAGCGCGGCTCGCTGCTCAAGCGATTCGCGGGGACGCCGCTCGAAGGCCGGGTGTTGGCAAAGACGGGATCGATTGACCGGGTGAATACGCTGTCGGGCTACATCGAGCGGGCGGACGGGCGCGTCATCACGTTTTCGATTCAGGCCAATGCGCACGATGTGCCGACCCGGCAGATGCTCGCGCAGATCGATTCGGTGGTGGTGCAGCTCGCGCGTTAGTCGTCCTTCTGCCCAAACAGCGCCATGTTCGACGAGTGCCCTGGCATGACTTTGGCTGCCGGGTTCAGGAAGTGTGCAATCTGGTTCACGGCGATACAGGCTTCCGAAAACCCCGTCGCAATGAGCTTCAGCTTCCCCGGATAGGTGGTGATATCCCCGGCGGCGTAGATGCCGGGGATGTTGGTCTCCATCGTCTGCGTCACCTTGATGTCGCCCTTCTCGATCTCGAGCCCCCAGTCCGCGATCGCACCAAGTGAAGAGATGAAGCCGAGCTGCGGAATCACGCAGTCCATCGCCAGGGTCTCTTCTGCTTTCGTTTTGTTATTGAAAATTGTGACCCGCTCGATCCGGCTCGACCCGCCGATTTCCTTGAGCTCCCAGAACGTGCGCAGCTCCATCTTGCCGGCGGCCGCGAACGCCTGAACCTGATCCACAGTGGCCTGGTGGGCGCGAAACCCGTCGCGCCGGTGAATCATCACGATCGATTTCGCGATCCCCTGCAGGTTCACCGCCCAGTCGAACGCCGAGTCGCCCCCGCCCACGATGAGGATGCGCTTGCCCGCAAAGGCCTTGGGATTGAGCACGCGATCGTGCAGCCCTTTGTCGTTCCACTGGTCGACGTCTTTGAGCGGCAGCTTGCGCGGTGTAAACGCGCCGATCCCCCCGGCGATCAGCACCGTGCGGCCCGGATACTCGTCCTTGTCGGTGACGATCGTGAAGAGCGGCTTTCCGTTCTCCTCGCCCCGCCGCAGCCCGACGACTTTTTCGGCGAGATGGACCGGGGGCTTCCATTGCAGCCCCTGTTCCGCAAGCGCTTTCACGAGATCCTTGGCGAGGATCTTCGGAAAACCAGCGACGTCGAAGATGTATTTCTCCGGATACAACGCCGTCAGCTGTCCACCCACCTGATCGAGGTTGTCGATCAAACGATGCGACGCGCCGCGCATGCCGGCGTAGAAGGCGGCGAACAGGCCGGTCGGGCCGGCGCCGATGATGGTGATATCTTTGGCCTCTTGCATCGCGCGAACGCTAGCGTGCTAATCGTTGTCGGGCTACTGGCCTGCGCCAGTGGAGGCCCGCGCGCCGCGCTGGGGTGGAGCCTCGGCGGGGAAGCGCACGTGTTCGTCAACGACGACGACTTTGCACGCCATTTCTACCACCAGCTCACCGGGGAAGGACAGCTCGCGGACGCGCTGGCAGGTCACGAGATCGTCGCGGTAGACGCGCGCAACGCGCGCAGCGCAACGGTCCTGTCGGCGAACGG
This sequence comes from Gemmatimonadota bacterium, assembly GCA_003222195.1. Classification (GTDB taxonomy): domain Bacteria; phylum Gemmatimonadota; class Gemmatimonadetes; order Gemmatimonadales; family GWC2-71-9; genus 20CM-2-65-7. The sequence goes on from QHVB01000027.1 coordinate 82,719, forward strand.
CGCGGCGGCCGCGCGCCTGACCCTGGCCCGGTTCCACGCGCCCCGCACCTGCGGGTACTCGGGGATCGTTACGGAGCTGGTCTTCGCGTTTCCGCCGGGAGGAGCCGCCGGTCGCAGCGCGCCGCCGTCGCATGTGAGTGTCGTTGCGCTGCTCGATCAACCACCGGTCGCCGGCGGGGCCGGCAAGCCGCGACCTGCTCTGTCCGCTGCCGATGCCACGGCGCTCATCCGACGGGTCGCGGACCGGGCCGAGGTGTCGACCAGGGGACCGACCATTGGCCTGCTGCATTCCCCGACGCTGAACGCCGACCAGGCCGCCGATGCCGGCGAAGTTGTCGCATTGCGCTCGCAGTATGCGGTCGGATTTCGCGCGACATTTTCCGCCACGGTCGCCGAAAACAAGATGGATACGACGCTGATCACGGGCGTCGCGGTTACCGAGCCGGATTTGCATCACCTGCGTTGGGTTGTCCGACCGGTCCGCCTCCGCCTCGTGCGAGGAATGATCGCCCGCATCACATCCGGCGTGCGCTATTCGTTGCGCGGCGCCGTCGCGAGCGCAGGGGGCGGCGCGCTGCTTTTGGTGGACGAGATCGCCGACGTCTCCCCGCGCGACTCGCGGGTCACGGCTGTAGACGTCGCGACGCGACGTGTAGTCGCCGCGCAGCCGCTCGCGCTGCGTTGCCCCTAAGCATACGTTCCCGGCGTGAAGATTTACACAAAGACGGGTGATGCGGGCGAGACCGGCCTGTTCGGCGGCGGCCGAGTGCCGAAGGACGACGCTCGCGTGCGCGCGTACGGCGAAGTGGACGAGCTGAACGCGTGGATCGGCTTCGCGATCGCGATTCATCTGCCGACCTTCGAGTCGAATGTCCTCGAGGTGATTCAGCGCGACCTGTTCTCGATCGGGGCCGAGCTGGCGACGCCCGATGCCAAGAAGCTCCGGGCGTCGCTCGACGACGCGACGGTCGGCGCTTTGGAGCGCGTCATCGATTCCTACGATCCGAAACTCAAGCCCTTGAAGAATTTCATCCTCCCGGGCGGGTCGCCGAAAGCCGCCGCGCTCCACGTCGCGCGTACGGTCTGCCGCCGCGCGGAGCGCTCCGTGGTGACGCTGGCGCGCAGCCAGCCCGTCAACCCACTGATCATCCAGTATCTGAACAGACTGTCCGATCTGCTGTTCGTGCTGGCGCGCGCCGTGAACATGCAGACCGGCCACGACGATATCCCGTGGTGACCATTCGCGTCCCGTTGGTCGAACAGCGGGATGCCTCCTACGACATCCTCGTCGGACCGGGCCTGCTCAATCAGCTCGGCACGATCGTCCCGGAGTACTGCCCAGGGGCCGCCTACGCCGTCATCTCTGATTCGCACGTGGGCAAGGTGTATGGCGAGGAGCTGGTCCAGCGGCTCTCGGCGTCCGGCCAGCGGACGGAGTTGTTCACCTTTCCCGCCGGAGAATGGAACAAGACTCGCGACACGTGGGCGTCGCTCTCCGACGGGATGCTCGCGGCACAGTTCGGCCGCGATTGCGCGGTGATCGCCCTCGGCGGCGGCGTGGTCAATGACGTCGCGGGTTTCGTCGCGGCCACGTACCTACGCGGGGTACCGCTCGTGCAGGTCCCGACGTCGCTGCTCGCGATGATCGACTCGTCCATCGGTGGCAAGACGGGCGTGGACGTGCCCGCCGGGAAGAATCTGCTGGGCGCCTTTCACCAGCCGCGCGTCGTCGTGGCCGATCCGGAGCTGCTGGCGTCGCTCTCCAGCGTGCAGCTCGCGGCGGGACTCGCCGAAGCGGTGAAGCACGGCGTGATCGCCGACGCGGCGTACTTCGCGTTTCTCGAGGCGGAGTACGCGGCGATCTTTGCCAAGCATGCGCCGGCACTCGAGCGCGTCGTGCGCCGCTCCGTCGAGATCAAGGCGTCGGTCGTGGCCCAGGATGAGCGCGAGAAGGGAAAGCGCGCGATTCTCAATTTCGGGCACACCGTCGGCCACGCGATCGAAGCGACGTCAAAGTACGCAGTGCTGCACGGCGAGGCCGTAGCGATCGGCATGGTGTACGAAGGCCGGCTCGCCGAGGCGCTGGGCATCGCCGCCACGGGCACGGCGCAGCGCATCACGGCAGCGCTGGAGCGGCTGAATTTGCCCGTCGAGCGCCCCGATGCGAGTCAGGTCGATGACCTGATCGCCGCGATGCGCGCGGACAAGAAAGTGCGCGCCGGAGAGATTCGCCTCGCCCTCCCCCGCGCGATCGGCAGCGCGCACGGTGACGATGGAAACGGGTGGACGGTGCCCGTGAACGAGGCGACGATTCGTCAGGTTCTGGTAAACACGTAGCCCACATTCCTTTCCACGTCTCCACAGTGCGAATCTCATCCTTCGGATTGAGTAGGCGGGAAGCGGTTAATCGCCTCGCCAGTCCTAATTTCCACAGCTGCTGTGGATAGTGGACAAACTCCAGAATCCCTACAAACCCAAGAATTTGTGATGTGGAAAACTGTGTATATTTGCACGTATTGGCAGGAAAACCTATATTGGCGCGTGATTTAGGTGGTCTAATGGCGGCTTCGCCCGTCGTTTCCACACCAACTCGCGTTTCAAGGGGAGTCGCGCATGGCGAGGTCGAATGGCGGCAAGGCGAAGGCCTTTTTCCGCACCACCCCTTCCGGAGCATTCGACCAGTACCTGCAAGACATACAAAAACTTCCCCTCATCAAAGATCCCGCTGAAGAACGTCGCCTCGCTCGTCGCGTGCAGCGTGGCGATGAAAAAGCCGCCGAGCGTCTCGTCACTGCCAATCTGCGTTTCGTCATCTCCTACGTAAAAAAATATCAGGGCCACGGACTCGATCTCTCCGAGCTCGTCGCGATCGGCAACGAAGGTCTGCTGAAAGCGGTCAAGAAGTTCGATCCCGACCAAGGCGTCAAATTCATTTCGTACGCAGTGTGGTGGGTGCGGCAGGCGGTGCTGAAGGCGTTGGCCGAGCAGACACGGAGCGTTCGCATTCCGCTCAACCAGAATTCGCAGCTCATTCGGATGAGCCGCACCGAGACGTACCTCTCGCAAGAGCTGGGCAGAGAACCCACCGACAACGAAATCGCGCAGGCGTTGGAAGACAGCGTCGAGAACGTGCGCACCGCGCGCCGCATGACGGCGGCGGAGCTGTCGCTCGACGCGCCCGTCGATCGCACCGACAAAGATGCCGCGACGCTCGGCGAGCGGTTCGCGGGACAAGAGGGCGGCGAGATCGAAGAGCGCACCGACGGCAAGCTGATGCGCGAGTTCATCGATCGGATCTTCCAGAAGTACCTCACGCCGCGCGAGCGCAAGATTCTCTATCTCTACTACGGACTCGAAGAGGGCAGCGAGGCGATGACGCTCGAGAAGATCGGAGCGCTGATGGGCGTCACGCGTGAGAGAATTCGTCAGATTAGAGAACGGGCATTCGAGAAACTGAGAGAATCGCCCGATGGGAAGGCTCTCAAGGGATTCTGGAGAGCGGCCTAGGACAGGCAAAGGCTGGGCAAGTGGTCTAGAGGGGTCGGGACAACATGATTGTCCCGGCCCTTTTTGACTGTTTACCGCGGTGCGTCTGTACATCTAGTATATAGCATGTCCTCGCTTCCCCACCTTGCTCGCGATCTCTCCGCGATCGTCGGTGACAGGCATGTCCGTGCAGCGCGCGCCGAGCGCCTCACCTATTCGATGGACGGCCTGCCGACTCACCGTCGCGTTCCGGATCTCGTTGTGCTGCCTGGCTCGCGGGAAGAATTGATCGCCGTCGTACGTCTCCTCGCCGCGCTCGATGTCCCGTTCGTGCCCCGCGGGGCGGGGACAGGACTCTCGGGCGGCGCGCTGGCGGACGTGGGATCTGTGCTCCTTGTCCTGACTCGCCTCAACCGCATCCTCCGCATCGATCGCGACAATGGCCTGGCCGTGGTCGAGCCCGGCGTCGTCAACGCGAAGCTCGGCGCCGCGGCCAAGCCGCATGGACTGCAGTACGCACCCGACCCGTCGAGTCAAAGCGCCTGCACGATCGGCGGGAACGTCGCGGAGAACGCGGGCGGCCCGCACTGTCTCAAGTACGGCGTCACGGCAAATCACATCCTCGCCCTCGAGGTGCTGCTCGCCGACGGCTCGCTCGTCGAAATCGGCAGCCCGGCGGGCGAGTCGTGGGGCCCCGATCTCGTGGGCGTGTTCGTCGGCTCGGAAGGCAATTTCGGGATCGCGACGAGAATTACGGTGCGACTGACGCCGATACCTCGCGCGGTCAGAACGCTGCTTGCCGACTTCAGCGCGCTGCGCACCGCGGGCGAAGCGGTGTCAGCGATCATTGCAGCCGGCATCGTCCCCGCCGCGCTCGAGATGATGGATCAGTCCTGTATCCGCGCGGTGGAGGATTCGGTCTACGCCGCGGGATACCCGCGTGATGCCGCCGCTGTGCTGCTCGTGGAGATCGACGGCCGCAATGCCGACGCCGTGCTCGCGGAGACCGACTTGGTCACCGAGCTCCTGCGGAAATCCGGGGCACGGTCCGTGCGATCGGCAGCGAGTGAGGCCGAGCGCGAGCGGCTGTGGCAAGGGCGCAAGAAGGCGTTCGGAGCGATGGGACGATTGTCACGCGATCTCGTCGTGCAGGACGCCGTCGTCCCCCGCTCCGCCATTCCCCAGGTGCTCGAGACGATCGCCACTATCGCGCAGCGTTACGGACTGGTGGTCAGCAACGTCTTTCACGCCGGCGACGGCAATCTCCACCCCAATATCTCGTTCGACGCGACCGACCCAGCACTCAAACAACGCGTCGAAGCCGCGAGCGCGGAGATCATGGAGACGTGCATCGCGGCCGGTGGGACCATCACTGGCGAACATGGTGTCGGGATCGACAAGCTCAGGTACATGCCGCTGATCTTCGATGCGGAGTCGCTTGGGGCAATGCATGCGGTGCGCAAAGTCTTTGACCCCGAGGAGCGAGTGAACCCGGGGAAGGTCGTGCCAGTCCACGCGTGTCGAGAGTGGGCGAGTCGAGCGGTGGCATGACCATCCTCGAAAAAGTCACCGCCCTCCTCGGCGAAGGCGCCGTCCTCGAAGCCGGCACCGATCGCGTGCCACGCATCGCCCCTGGCTCCCCCGACGCCATCGCTCTGCTGCTCGGCACGGCACACCAGGAAGGCTGGCGGGTCCGCATCGAAGGCGCCGGTACCTGGCTCCAGAGTGACGCCCCGGCCGACCTCGCGCTCACCACGCGCCGACTCGATCGCATCCCCGCGATCGAACCCTCCGACCTCACCGCGACCGCGGAAGCGGGCATCGGGCTCGATCAGCTGCGCCAGCAGCTCGCCGATCGCGGCGCCTGGCTGGCGATCGATCCGCCCGGTCTCGCCGGGCGCACACTCGGCTCCGTGGTTTCCACCGCAACGGCAGGCCCGCTGCGGCACGGCTTCGGTCCGATCAAGGATCATCTGCTCGGCGTCACGTTCGTGACGGGCGACGGTCGTATGGTGCAGAGTGGCGGGCGCGTGATGAAGAACGTCGCCGGCTACGACCTCACGCGCCTGCAGGCCGGCGGCTTCGGCGCATTCGGCGTCATCGTGCTCGTGCACCTGCGGCTGCGCACCCTCCCCCGAGCCGACGTGACGTATGTGCTCGAGGGCGCGCGCGAAGACCTGACGCAGGTCGGCGAGGACATCGCGGCCGCGGGACTGACGCCGGCCGCGTTAGAGCTCGTCTCACCCGCGCTCGCGCGGCGCGAGCGCTGGGTCCTGGCGGTGCGGCTGGCCGGATCGCCGGCGCTCGTGGCGGCAGACGAAGCCGGGCTGGGCGCCGCCAGCGGCGGCGGCCGCTTCGCGCCGCTGCGCGCCGAGGAGGCGCACGCGTTCTGGATGCGCCTCGCGGAGGGGTTCGCCGTCCGCCCCGTGACGTTCCGCATCGGCGGCGTGCCGACCGCCAGCGACGAGCTGCTCGATCTGCTGCAGCATCAGCTCGGCGACGAATGGATCTCGGCATCGCCCGCGGCCGGCGCGATCCGCTGGACCGGTGATGCGAGCGTCGATCGCCTGCAGCGGCTGCGCCGTACCCTCGCCGGCCTCGAGGTGCCGCTCACCCTCGAACGCGCGCCCTGGGCGCTGCGTGGCGCCGTCGGTCACTTCGGGGCGTACCGTGAGGGCGTGGGTCCGCTCGTCGCCGGCCTGCGCCGCACGTTCGATCCCGGAGGTGCGCTCGTCGTCGCCACAGAAGGCACATGACGCGAGGCGGTTTCGAAGGGCTGGACGCATGCGTGCACTGCGGGTTTTGCCTTCAAGCTTGTCCGACCTTTCTCGCCACCGGAGATGAATCCGATTCGCCGCGCGGCCGCATCGAGCTGATGCGGGGGCTCGAGCGCGGCGACATCGCCGTGACCGACCGTGCGCTCCTCTACCATTTGGATCGCTGCCTCGGCTGCCGGGGCTGTGAGCCGGTTTGCCCGTCGGGTGTGCAGTACGGCCGCGGCCTCGAAGCGGCCCGCGACCGGATCACGGCCGCCCGCGGTGTGTCGCGACTGACGCGCCTGGCGCTATGGACGCTCACGACGCCGGGGGTGAGCGGATTCGTCTACCGGTTGGCTCGGCTGCTGCGAGCGACAGGGCTCCCGCGACTGTTCGCCGGCTGGGGCCGGTTCAGGTTTGGGATGGGGATGCTGGCTGCCACCAAAGGCGCGGAGAGGCGCGAAAAGGCGCGAAAGGGCGCGGCAATGAACCGCGCATTTACGCGCAGTCATGCGCCGTTGCGCGCCTTCTTGTTTAGAGGATGTGTAATGGAAGGCCTCTTTCAGCACGTTCACGAGGCCACCCAGCGCACTTTGGGCGTGAACGGGTTTCAAGCTGTCGAGGTCCCCGGCCAAGTGTGCTGCGGAGCTCTCCATGCCCACGCCGGACTGCTCGACGCAGCGCGCGCGTTGGCGAGAACGAACGTGAATGCTTTCGGTGACGGTGAGGAACCGATCGTCGTGAACAGCGCGGGGTGCGGGGCCCTCATGAAAGAGTACGGACACCTTCTGGGCGATGCACGCGGCGAGCGGTTCGGGCGACGCGTGCGCGACGTCACGGAGCTGCTCGCCGGGGACACGATGAAAGGCCCGGTAGCGGGTGCCCCGCTCGATCTTCACGTGGCGTACGACCCCCCCTGTCATCTCCTCCATGCGCAAGGCGTCGCAGTGCCCCCGCTCAAGCTGTTCGCCGCGATTCCGCTGCTCGAGCTCGTGCCGGTCCCCGGGGCCGCTGAGTGTTGCGGCAGCGCGGGACTCTTCACCCTGCTCGAGCCCGAGATGTCCCGGGACGTTCTCAACGCGAAGCTGGAGCGCATTCGCGCCGCCGCACCGCAGGTGGTCGCGACCGGGAATCCGGGTTGCCTCATGCAGCTCGGCGCCGGCCTCGCGGCCGCGGGCTTCAACGCGCGCGTGCGCCATCCCGTCGAGCTGCTCGACGATTCGTACCGCGTCGCCGGGCGCTACGAATGACGGGAGGGGCGCGCCGCATCGCCACGCCCGACGGCGTGGAGCTCGCTTTACACCGGCTGCGCGCGCACCGCGACGGCCGGCCCGCGGTGCTGCTCGTCCACGGCGCGTTCACCAATCATCGCATGTGGCTGCATTCCACCGATGGTACCTCGCAGGGCGGCTTGGCGCATTTTCTGGGCGCCGCCGGTCTCGACGTCTGGCTCGCCGACCTGCGCCACCATGGTGAGAGCGACCGCGAACCGCGCCGCGGGGCTTGGACGTTCGAAGACTGGGTCCTGCGGGATACTCCGACACTGGTCGCCCGCGTGCGGGAGGAAACGGACGGCGCGCCGCTCGCCTGGGTGGGCCACTCGGCGGGCGGCGCCGCCGGCCTGTGTTGGCTGGCGCGCGTGGCGGCCGCCGCGCCGGTGGGCGCGATCGTCACGCTCGGGACGCCGGGCCCGCGGCGGCTCGGGCCGGTGCGTCGCGCACTGGCGGCCGCGACCATGGCGATGTCTCGCGCGCTGGGGCATTTCCCCGCCCGCGCGCTGCGTGTCGGCAACGAAGACGAAGCGGCGGAGATCATCGCCGAATGGATGGAGTGGAACGTGCGGGGCGCCTGGCTTGGTACCGATGGCTTCGACTATTTCGCCGGCCTCGCGGCTGTGAGCACGCCGTATTTCGGCGTGGCCGGTGGCGCCGACTGGATCTTCGCGCCGCCGCGGGCGTGCCGGCAGATCGTCGATCGCGTCGGTGCCGCACGCAAGATGCTCGCGGTCGAGCCGGGGCTGTCGCATCGTGGATTGGTCCTGAGCGAGCGTGCCAGGACCGCGTGCTGGCCCAATGTCGTCGCGTGGCTCAAGGAGACGCTGTGATCGAGGCGGTGTTGTTCGATTTCAACGGGGTGCTGGTCGACGATGAGCCCCAGCATTGCTGGGCGTTACAGCGTGTGCTCGCCGACGAGGGCATCACGCTGACACGCGAGCAGTACTACGCCCATTACCTTGGACTCGACGATCGCACCGGCTTCGTCGAAGCCTATCGCCGGGCGCAGCGGACCCTGACCACCGAGGTGCTGAAACATCTCGTGGAGAAAAAGTCCAAACTGTACTTGGAGCTGGTCTCCACGTCGTTACGGATGGTCGCCGGCGCACCGGAGTTCGTGCGCGATGCCGGTCGACAGTTCCGTCTGGCGATCGTGTCGGGCGCATTGCGGCGCGAGATCGACGCGGTCTTGAGCCGCACCGGGCTCGCTGGGGATTTCGAGACCATCGTTGCGGCCAATGACGTGCCGCGCAGCAAGCCCGATCCCGCGGCGTACCTCGCCGCGCACGACGCGTTGAACCAGCGCCGGCCGATCGCTCTCGACCGGTGCGTCGTCATCGAGGATTCTCTGCATGGGCTCGAGGCCGCGCGTTCCGCCGGGATGCCGTGCGTGATGCTGACGACCAGTCATCCGTCCCAGACGCTACAGGGCCGCGGGGCCGCGCTGGTTTGGGAGTCGCTCGACGGTCACCGCGCGAACGAATTTGCGGGCTTATGAGCGACACCTTTCCCACCGCTCCGCCTGCCACTGTTACCCGCCTCGAGCGAGACGCCGTCCCGGCCGAGATCGTCGATCGCCTGCGTGCCGGCGCCATCGTGGCAGCCGCAGAGGTCGGTGTCATCGATCTCACCGGCTCAGCCGAAGGGGCCATCACCTGCCTCCAAGGCCTCCTGACGAACGACCTCGAGAAGCCGGGGGACGGCGCGTTCGTGTACGGTGCGTTGCTCACGCCCAAAGGGATGATCGTCGTGGACGGCTGGGCGGCGCGACTGGGATCGCGCGTGCGGTACACCGTTCCGGCCGACGGGCGCGAGCGCGCGCTGGTCATCTTGCAGCGCTCCGTGCCGCCCCGGCTCGCGCGGTCGGCGGATCGCACGGATGACACGACCGTGCTGCGGCTGGCCGGAGCCCATGCCGTCGCGGTCATGGGAGCGGCGGGCCTGCCCGTCCCGCACGCCGCGAATCGCGTCATGGAGAACTCGGCCGGCGACGTGGCCTTCGAGGTAGCGCGCACGAGTGACGTCGCGCCGTTCATCTTTCAGGTCACCGTCGCCGCCGAGCACACAGAGCAAATCCGAACGCGGTTGATCGAGGCCGGCGCGTACTCCACGAATGCCGATGCGCTCGAGCTCGCCCGCATTCTCGCGGGCTGGCCCCGACTCGCCTCGGAAGTCGACGAAAAGACGCTTCCCCAGGAAGTGCGCTTCGACGAAATCGGCGGCGTGTCGTACACCAAGGGCTGCTACACAGGCCAGGAAACGGTAAGCCGGCTCCACTTTCGCGGGCACGCCAACCGGCAGTTGCGCGGGCTGCTGTTCGAATCCGATCCCCCGGCGGCGCCCGCGAGCGGCTGGAGCGCAGTCACGCACGATGAGCAGGACGTGGGTCGGGTGACGAGTATCGCCTGGCTGCCCGATGGCGGCGGGTCCGTACTCGGCCGGTGGATCGGCCTCGCGATCCTGCGCCGGGAAGTGCCGATCGGCGCGACGGTGCGCGCGGCGGGGCGCGAGGCGCGCGTCGTCGCCCTCCCCTTCGACGCCACCTACGTCGCTCCCGCGTGACGGTACTCGTCACGGGCGCGGCCGGACTCGTCGGCACCCATGTGCTCGACGCCTTGCGCGCCCGGGGCGAGCGGACGCCCGTCAGGGCTCTGGTGCGCGAGCATTCCCGCGCCGTCGTCGAGTCATTCGGAGCCGAGGCGGTAGTGGGCGACGTCACTGACGCCATCTCGTGGGAACGCGCCGCGAAAGGCGTCCGCGCGATCGTTCACGCTGCCGCCCTGGTTGCCTCGCACGATTCGCTCGAGGAATACACGCGCGTCAACGTCGGAGGGGCGCGGCTCGCTATCGAAGCCGCACGCCGCAGCGGCGCGCGCCTCATTCACGTCTCGACGGTCGCGGTCTACGGCCGCGCGGCCGTGTATCGAGCTGGCGCGCAGGGTGTCACCGAGGACTATCCCTTTCAACCCCTTCCCGCCACCGACTTCTACGCGCGCAGTAAGCGCGCAATGGAGCAGGTGGTGCAACAGGAAGCCGCTCGCGACGGACTGCCCGTGATTGCGATCCGGCCCAACGTCATTTACGGTGAGCGCGATCTGCTGTTCACGCGGCGGTTGATCGCGAATCTCAAGCGTCGGTTTTTGCCGCGGATCGGGCCGGGAACGAATCATCTGTCGTGCGTGTACGCCGGGAACGTGGCCTCGGCGATTGTGGCCGCGCTCGACGCACCCGCCAGACCGGGGTTTCGGGCGTACAACGTCACGCGCGATGCGTCACCGCTCATCACGCAGCGCGAGTTCTTCGAGACGTTCGCCGAGATGCTGGGGGTGCGGCCGCTGCGCATACCCGTTCCCGTGGCGGTCATCCGAGCCGGCGTTTTTGGGTGGAGCCTCCTGATGCGTCTCTTGCTGCCGGGCCGCTACACGGCGCTGGGCAATGCGGCGATGTCGTTTATTCTGGGAGAGAATCCGTATTCCATCGAACGGATCCGGACGGAACTGGGCTGGACGCCGCCGTTTGACACGCGCACCGCGATTACACGCACGGTGGCGGAAACAAAAAGCCCGGGCGATGCCCGGGCTTGATCCCTCGACAACAGCGTGTCGCTACGGACGTCGTGTCGGCCTGCGCGCGGGCGCGGGCGGCGGCGTGCGCGCCGGCGGCGGCGCGGGCGTCACGTGCGCCTTCGCGGTGTCGGCCGCCATATGATGCGTGGTGTCAGCCGGCGCCATCTTCATCGAATCCGCTGCCATTTTCATCGAATCAGGACGCGTGCTCTCGGCGCCGGTGTTGCTGTTCTGCGCCTTCTTGCAGGCGCCTGCCATGACGACGACCGCCACGGCCAATGCGATGCGCTTCATGCTAGCTCCTGTTGAGGTACGAGGTCTAGGCTCGAAGACGGCGAAACGTACATAGGGGACCTGCACAGTCAAGCAGCGCTAACTTATAGGAATCATGCTGCCTTCCGACCGTCGCACTTTTCTCGGCGTCCTCTCTTCGCTCACGGGATGGACGGCGCTCGCACGTCGCCCGGCGCAGCAACCCGTCATCGAAGTGCGCCCCACCGCGCTCTTTCAACAGCCCGAGGGCCGCAAGAATCTCGTGCGCATCACCGTCTCGGGACTGAGCGCGCCGGCCGCCCGCGCGCGCGTGACGGACCGGCGCGGCGCCCTGGTCGGCACCGCGGGCCTCTTGCCGGCCGCGCAGGGACCCGCATTGACCGGCGAGGTGTGGGTGCCGCTCTCGGAGCCGTCCGATTTTCAGATCGACGTCGAAGTCGGACGCGATCGCGTCGCGCGGCGGCGGCTGCGTCTCACGCCCGCGAAGCGCTGGACGCTGTACTGGCTCGCTTCGATTCACACCGACGTCGGCTACACCGACCTGCAGGAGCGCGCGCTCGAGATTCATCGGAGGAATCTGGATGCGGCGCTCGCGTGGACCACGACGCACCGCGACTTCCACTTCACGGCCGAGTGCGCGCTGCAGGTGCTGTCGTACCTGGAGAACCGCTCACCCGAGGCGGGCGACGCGCTGGTGCAGGCGATCCGCGACGGCAAGATCGGCTGGCAGGCGCTGTTCGCGAACATGCTCACTGGAATCCTCGATCACGAGACGTTCGCGCGTCTCGTCTGGCCAGCGGGTAAGCTCGCGCGCGAGCGCGGCTTGCCCTTCGTCTCGGCGCAGATCACAGACGTCCCCGGACAGTCGCTCACCTTCCCGATGCTGCTCGCGGCGAGTGGCGTGAAGTATCTGGCGAGCGGCCCCAACCCCGAGCGTGCCGCGCCGCTGCTGCCGGCGGGGACGGGGGGGGGAACCGAGGGCACGCCGTACCCACAGCTCTACTACTGGGAAGGTCCCGACGGGAGCCGCGTGCTGCACTGGCGCGCGCATCACTATGGGGACGGGACGCGCTTCGGCTTCGACATCGGCCCGGACGAAATGGGCCATCGTCTGTCCGACTGGCTCCTCAATCAGCCCGCATTTCTGGCGCAGAATTGGCCCTACGATACGGCGCTGCTGTACGGCGCGGACTGGCACGACAATGCCCTCATGAAGGAAGCGGTCGTGGCCAACGTGCAGGAATTCGGGCGCCGGTTCACGTGGCCGCGCATCGTGGCGGGCCGCGCTGAGGACTTCTTCCGCGACATCGAGCGCCGCTACGGGACGAAGATTCCGGTGCGCCGGGGCGACACCGGCCTGTACTGGGAAGACGGCGCCGCCTCGACTGCCGCCCAGCTCGCGGCGTTCCGATCGGCGCAGCTCGCGGCCCGTGCGTCGGAGATCGTCGCGCTGTGGGATGACCGGATCGAGCCGCGGGATGATGACGCCGTCCGACGCCGCCGTGACCGTGCGGACGCCCGAGCGGCGATGTGGCGCGACCTCCTGTTGTTCGGCGAGCACACCTGGGGCGCGGACGAAAGCGTCGCGGCCCCGACATCGCGCCAGACCGTGGCCCAATGGGAGTACAAACGGCGCTTCATCGACGCCGGAGCGGCTGCTGGGCGCGATCTGCTGAGCGATGCCCTGGTCCGGTTGGGGGGCGCGACGCAGACGGGCCGCGGCCGCCTCGTCTTCAATGCGGGAACGTGGGAACGCACGGACGTGGCGCGCGTGGCGGGCGGCGCAGGCAAGAGGCTTTCGAGCGAGGGACGCGAGCTGGCATCGGTGGATCTCGACGACGGGGACGCGCTGGTCCTGTTCCGCGAGGTACCGCCGCTCGGCTATCTCGCCCTGAGCGAAGCCGACGGCGCACCGCGCCCCCCAACCGCGGATGGCGACGCGCTCGATGCCAAAGCCGGCGGATTCGCCGTACAGATCGATCCGGCGACCGGTGCGATCCGCTCGCTCACGGGTCCGGACGGCAAGGAGCGCGTGAAGACCTCGGCCTGGTCGGGGCTGAATCAGCTGGCCTACGCCCGTGGCGGCGAGCACAGCGCGCTATGGACCTCAGGCGACCGCGACGACCTCAAGAATCCGCCGCAGCTCGAGCTCACCCAGACCAAGTTCGCGCGGTGTCGTCGCGAACGGCTTCCCGGGATTGGCGTCCGCCTCGTGGTAGAGCGCGCGCTGGAAGGCTTTCCTTCGATCACCTCGGTCGTCACGCTCTACGACGAGCTGCCGTGGGTCGACATCGAGAACCGCCTCACGAAAACGGCGACGCTCGCAAAAGAGGCGCTCTACGTCGCCTTCCCGTTCGCATTCACGAAGCCGACCGTGGAAGTCGAGGTCCCCCTCGGCCGGATGACCGTCGATGGCGATCAGCAACCCGGTAGCTGTCGAGATTGGTATTGCCACACGCATTGGGTTTGGCTGCATGAAGGGACCGACGGCATCCTCTGGAGCGGGCCGGACTCGCCGTTGTTCACGCTCAACGATCTGTTCCGTGGCGCGTGGCGGCGCAGCATCGTCCCCGATGGGACGCTGTTCGCTTACGCGATGAACAACTATTGGCACACGAACTACGCGGCATCTCAGGGCGGATCCGTGACCTTCCGCTTCCGGATTTCGTTGCTCGCCCCCGGCGATCCGGCTGAACCGGTGCGCCGTGGGTGGGCGGCCTGCGACCCGCTGTACGTAAGTCCGTCGTACCGCAATCAAACGCCCGGTCCACTCATCGCGAAGGATCGCGCGCTCTTCTACGCGGACAAGAACGTGATGATTGCCGGCGCAAAGCCCGCGGACGATGGCGACGGCGTCATCGTGAAATTGCTCGACATCGGCGGGCAGGCGCGCGCCGTGGGCGTCTGGCCTGCCGCGTACCCCTTCAAGCTCGCGCGCCGCACCACGCTCGTCGAACAAAACGGCGATCCGATTGCGGTCGGCGGCGACGGCCGAACGCCCGTCGATCTCGCGGCGTGGGGTGTTGCGGCCGTCCGGCTCTCCACACCTCCCGAGGCCTCCTGACCGTCACAGCATCGCGCGAAGTCGAATTTGCGCCGAAGGACGCGCCGCTGCGGGACGATGTCCGTACACTCGGTGCGATCGTCGGAGACGTCCTGCGCGAGCAGTGTGGCGACGCGTTCTTCGAGCTCGTCGAGCGGGCACGCCATGCTGCGATCGCCTCGGCGGATGACGAGCTGCATGCCCTGGTCCGGGGCTTACCGACCCGCGACGCCGAAACGCTGATCCGGGCCTTCGCCACGTACTTCGAGGTCGTCAATCTCGCCGAGCGGATTCATCGCATTCGGAGGCGGCGCGACTACCTGCGCGCGGCCGCCGCTCCGCAGGAAGGCAGTCTTCAGGCAACCGTCGCGCAGCTGGCCGGCGCCGGCGTCACGTCACAACAGACCGCCGCGCTGCTCCGACGCCTTCGCATCGAGCCGGTGTTCACGGCACACCCGACCGAAGCGACGCGGCGCACCATTCTCGAAAAGGAGCAGCTGATCGGGCGACTGCTCGTGGAGCGGCTCGACCCCTCACGCACCCCAGACGAGGAGCGCGCAGCCCTGGCGCGGATTCGCGAGGAGGTCGCGATCGGATGGCAAACGGATCCAACGCCGTCAGGTCGTCCGACGGTGATGGACGAGCTGGAAAACGTGCTCTTCTACCTCACCGACGTCGTCTACCGCATCGTCCCACCATTCTACGAGGAGCTCGAGCAGACGGTCCGGAAGACGTACGACATCGCAGTGCCTCCGCCCGCGCGCGCGGTGCTGCGGTTCGGCTCCTGGGTCGGCGGCGACATGGACGGCAACCCGAATGTCGGCGCCGACACACTGCGCGCAGCTTTCGCGCGGCAACGGGAGCTGCTGCTCGCGCGATACCGTCAAGAGACCGCCGACCTCGCGCGTCGGCTGTCGCAATCGGGGACACGCACGGGCGTCAGTGACGCCGTGCGCAAGCGCGTGGCGACGTACGGCGCCCAGTTCCCGCAGGCGCTGGCCGCCATCCCGCAGCGCTATCACGACATGCCGTATCGCGTGCTGTTCGGCCTCGTGGCGGCGCGCCTCGACGCGACGCGGCGGGATGAGCCGAACGGCTATGCCACAGCCACCGAGCTGGAGCGTGACCTCGGCATGGTCATCGCGAGCTTGCGCATACATCGCGGCGAGCACGCGGGACTGTTCGCGGTGCAGCGGCTGCTCCGCCGCGTCGAGACATTCGGCTTTCACATGGTGACGATCGATGTGCGCCAACATGCGCAGGTCCATCGCGCGGTGCTGGCGACGCTGCTCCCCGACGCCGATTGGAGCGCCAAGGCGCCCGCGGAGCGCGTCGTGCGCTTGCGCCGGGTGCTCGAGCAGGGAGAGCAACCCGCTGGGTCGCCCGACGAGCAGGCCGCGCGGACGCTGGAGGTATTCAAGGCCATCGCCGATTGCCGCGCCCGCTTTGGGCCCGAGGCTGTGGGCCCCTACATCATCAGCATGGCACAAGGAGCCGACGACGTCCTCGCGGTCCTCGTCCTCGCCCGTTGGGGCGGGCTCGTGTCGGGCGACCGCAAGCACGCCCCGCTGGATGTCGCGCCTCTGTTCGAAACCGTCGCCGATCTCGAGCACGCGCCCAGCGTGATGGGTGCGCTGCTCGCCGATTCCTATTACCGGGCGCATCTCGCAGAGCGGGAGATGCACCAGGTCGTCATGATCGGATACTCCGACAGCAACAAGGACGCGGGGATCGGCGCGGCGCGCTGGGCGCTGCAGCGCGCGCAGGCGGCGCTCGTCGAGACGATCGAGCGGGCCGGTATCGATCTGACCTTCTTTCACGGCCGCGGCGGGACGGTCAGCCGCGGCGGCGGCAGGATCACGAGCGCCATTCTCAGCGCGCCGGCGGGATCGGTGCGGGGACGTCTCCGGGTCACGGAGCAGGGCGAGGCTATTAACGCGAAGTACGGGCTGCGCGGCATCGCCATGCGCACGCTCGAGCAAACGGTGAGCGCCGTGGCGCTCGCCACCGCCCTGCCGCGCCGCGCTGACCCTCGCGAAACCGCGTGGACACGAATCATGGACGAGATCGGGCGTGATAGCCGCGAGGCGTATCGCGCCCTTGTGTACGGGGATCCGCGGTTCGTCGAATACTTCCACCGGGCGACGCCGATCGACGTCATCCAGCGCATGGAGATCGGCAGTCGCCCAGTCTCACGCCAGAGCGACGAGCCTCAGACGGGCGAGATTGAGCGGCTGCGTGCGATTCCATGGGTGTTCGCGTGGACGCAGAGCCGCCATCTGCTGCCGGGGTGGTACGGCTTGGGCACGGCGCTGGATCGTGCGGCGGAGCGCCACGGCACGGCGGCACTGGGCGAGATGCTGCGCGACTGGCCGTTTTTGCGGGCACTCATCGACGACGTCGAAATGGTGTTGGGCACGGCGGATTTCTCCATCGCGGCGCGATACGCCAGCCTGGCTGGTGAGTTTGGCACACAGTACTTCCCGGTTATTGACGCCGAGTTCGATCGCACCGTGGCGCAGGTACTGGCGCTGAAACACGAGAAGGCGCTGCTCGATTCGGATCCGGCGCTCCAGCGCTCGATTCTGTTACGCAACCCGTATGTAGATCCAATGAGTCTGTTACAGATCGATCTGCTGCAGCGCTGGCGCACGGCGGGGCGGCCGGACGACGACGTATTCCGGGCGCTGACGGCAAGCGTCCGTGGCATTGCGCAAGGGTTGCAGAGCACGGGCTGAAAGGTTTAACGTCGTGCCATGACACAACCGCTGACATTGGGTGAGCTGAAGCGGACGGAGTGGGCGGCCCCGGCACGCCGGCAACGCACCGTCAAAGATGAGATGCGGGAGAACCTGATCTGCCTGCTCGAGAACGGCTCGCCGCTGTTTCCGGGCATCGTGGGATACGAGGAGACCGTTCTGCCGCAGCTCGTGAACGCGATCCTCTCGCGCCACAACTTCATTCTGCTGGGCCTGCGCGGGCAGGCGAAAAGCCGGATCCTGCG
Source organism: Gemmatimonadota bacterium (assembly GCA_003222195.1). Classification (GTDB taxonomy): domain Bacteria; phylum Gemmatimonadota; class Gemmatimonadetes; order Gemmatimonadales; family GWC2-71-9; genus 20CM-2-65-7. Next base: position 100,121 of record QHVB01000027.1, read on the forward strand.
CCAGCTCGTCACGCTGCTCGACGAAGAGATTCCCATCCTCGCCGGCAGCGAAGTCAACGACGATCCGTTCGATCCGATTTCCAAGTACGGCCGGGAGCTCATCGCCGAGCGGGGCGACAGCACGCCCATCGCGTGGCTGCCGCGCGAGGTGCGCTTCGTCGAAAAGCTGGCAACGCCGGACGTCACGATCGCCGACATCATCGGCGACGTCGATCCCATCAAGGCGGCTCGCGGCGGGCATCTCCTGTCCGACGAGCTGACGATGCACTTCGGGCTCTTGCCCCGCGCCAATCGCGGCATTTTCGCGATCAACGAGCTGCCCGATCTCGCCGGCAAGATTCAGGTGGGACTGTTCAACATCATGCAGGAAGGCGACGTCCAGATCAAAGGCTATCCGGTACGCTTGAACCTGGACGTGGCGCTGGTCTTTACGGCGAATCCCGAAGACTACACGGCGCGCGGCAAGATCATCACGCCCCTCAAGGACCGCATCGGATCCGAGATCACGACGCACTACCCGCTGACCGTCGAGCTCGGGGCGGCGATCACGGAACAGGAGGCCTGGATCGACCGGAATGGGGGCGGGGGGCGCTCCATCCGTATTCCCGACTTCATGGCCGAGCTGATCGAGCGGATCGCGTTCGAAGCGCGAGAGGACAAACGGGTGGACCGGCGCAGCGGCGTGTCGCAGCGCCTGCCGATCAGCGTGCTCGACAACGTGCTGTCGAACGCGGAGCGTCGCACGATCATGACGAAGGAGAAGGCGGTGGTCCCCCGCCTCTCCGACGTGTACGCGGCATTGCCGGCCATCACCGGCAAGCTCGAGCTCGAGTATGAAGGCGAGCTTCAGGGCTCGGAGACGATCGCCAAGGATCTGATCCGGCGCGCCGCGGGCCGCACATTCGAGGGACGCGTGGGCGGGGCGAACGTCGACGACATCGTCCACTGGTTCGACGAGGGCGGCGCGCTCAAGGTCACGCCGGAGGAGCGCTCCGAGGCGCTGTTGAAGGGCTTTACCGTGGTCCCCGGACTGCTCGACCTGATCGATCAGGTCGGGCTTGCCGGCAAGAAGGATCCCGCCACGATCGTGTCGGCGTGCGAGCTGGTACTCGAAGGTCTGGTGGCCGAGAAGCGCATCGCGCGGAGCGAAGAACTGGGATACGTGCGCGCTCGTTCGGAGCAGAAGCCGCCATTCGGCAAGGGGCCCACGGGCCCGGGACCAGGTCCCAACCTCTTCACGTAATCCCCTTCACATCCGGGAGTCGCCATGGGCGAGCTAGTCTTTGGTCTCGTACTCCTCGCTGTCGCTTTCTTCCTCCGCCTCGGCGCCGCCACCGTGCGGGGTGAGACGACCGGTGGCCGTTCGATCGGCGGGATCCTGCGCATCCTCAGCTATGCCGCGCTCGCGGTCGGCGTACTCACGCTCCTCGGCTCCACGACGGTGGTGATCAACGCCGGCGAAGTCGGGGTGCGGCATGCGTTCGGCACGGTCGATCCGAAGCCATTGCTCCCCGGAATCCGCATCGTGACGCCGTGGTCGTCGGTCGAGCGCTACACGACGCGGGAAGAGCAGTACCCGTTCACCGGAGACCAGGTCGAGGAGATCGCGGCGCTGTCCAGCGAGCAGATGGGAATGACCGTGGACGTCGGGGTCCGCTGGCAGATCGATCCGCAGCAGGCGCCGCGCATCTATACGGAGATCGGCGACGAGAATCAGATCCACAGCGCAGTTCGGAACGCGATCCGCAAGGGCGTGCGGGACGGCATGGTCCAGTATTCGATCAACGACATCGCCAAGCGCACCAGGATCGCGCAAACGATGGAGGCGCTCGTCGATTCCGCCCTGGTGACGCAGCCGCGCGCGGGGGGCCCGCCGTTCCGCATCGCGACCGTGACGGCGTTCTTTCTGCGCGACTTGCAGCCGCCAGCGCAGGTCGTGCAAGCCATCAACAACAAGATCGCGCAGGAGCAGCAGGTCGAAACCGAGCGTCACCGGGTCGAGGTGGCCCGGCTCCAGGCCGAACAGCAGAAGCTGCTCAACACGACGCTGACACCCGAGGCACTGACGCGGCAATACTTCGACGTGCTGCGGGAGCTGAAATCGTCCAACAATCTCGTGATCCTGGTGCCAACGCAGGGTGGCATTCCCATGCTGAACATTGGAGATCTGCGACGCAATCTTCGCCAGCCGTAAAGCCCCTCGTCACGATTACGCGCGAGTACGCATCGGGCGGGTCGGAGATCGCACGACTCGTGGTCGAGCGTCTCGCCGGCTGGACGCTGATCGACAATGAATTCATCGATCAGGTGGCGCATCTGGCGGGCCTGTCGACCGACGAAGTCGCGCGCCGGGAGGAGCGGGCGCCGGGGCTGCTCGAGCGGCTCGCGCGCACGCTCGCCGCCGCATCGCCGGAGATGTCGGTCACGACGGGCGGGTCGCCGCCATCGGTGGAGACGGAAGAAGAAACGATCGTCCAGATGACCGAGCGCGTCATCGCGCAGGTGGCGGCCGAAGGGCGTGCCGTGCTGGTCGGCCGCGGCGCGCAAGCGGTGCTCGCGACGCGCGCGAATGCGCTGCACGTCTACGTCATCGCACCCAAGCCGTTCCGCCGGAAAATCGCCATCGAACGGCTCGGTATTGACCCGGCGAACGTCGACAAGGTGATGCAGGAAACCGACGAGCACCGCGATCAGTACATCAAGACACATTACGGCCGGGACCGGCGGGACCTCACCCAATACGACCTCGTGTTGAACGCGGAGCGGCTGGGATTCGACGGGGCGGCGGAGGTGATTGTCGGTGAGGTAAAGCGACGCCGTTGGGTGTAGGGGCGCAGCATGCTGCGCCCCTACCCTACGCGGCCCGGATTTCGGGAACCATCCACCCCGCGATCGTAACGGCCAGCGCGACGATCACGCCACCAGCCGCCAGCGTGGCCGGCGCGCCAACGTGCTCGGCCACGAGCCCAAAGAGAAACGCGCCGAACGGCGCCATGCCCACGAAGACGAACGAGTAAAACCCCATGACGCGGCCGCGTAGGTGATCGGGCGCGGTCGTTTGGATCAGCGTGTTCGTGAGGGAGTTGTTGACGATCATCGCGCACCCCGTGAGGGCGAGCAGCGCCATGGAGAGTCCCAGGACGCGAGACGCCGAAAACAGGATGAGCAGGATTCCGAAGGCCGTGCCGCCCGCCAGCATCAGGCGGCCGCGCGCGCGAATGCGCGCTGAGGCGAGCGCGATCCCCAACGCGCCGATCACCGCACCGATACCGATGGACGATGTCAGGGCCCCGTAACCCGTCGCGCCGCGATGCAGTACGTCGCGCGCGAAGACGGGCATCATTGCGATGTACGGAAAGCCGAACACACTGATCACGGCCGTCAGGATCATCAGCACGCGCAACCGCCGGTCGTCCCGCAGGTAGGCGAGCACCTCCCGGAATCCCGTCCACGCGGACGCGGCCCTGGCCGGCGGGGCGCGCGGCGGCAGTTGCATCAGCAGCAGGCCGGCGATGACCGCGATGTAACTCACGCCGTTCAGGAAATAGCACCACGCGATCCCGACGGCGCCGATCAGAAATCCCGCGATGGCCGGACCGATGACGCGCGCGCCGTTGAACAGCGACGAGTTCAGCGCGATCGCGTTCATCAAGTCGTCCTTGCCCACCATCTCCACGACGAACGACTGGCGCATCGGGATATCGAACGCACTCGCGATGCCGAGGATCGTCGCGAGCAGCAAGACCTGCCAGACGGCGACGACCCCGGTCCACACCAGGATCGAGACGGCGAACGCCTCGAGCATGAACGCGAGCTGCATGAAGATGATGAAGCGCCGCTTGTCCACGCGGTCGGCGATGACGCCGGCGTACAGACTGAAGAGCAGGACGCCGAGCGAGCTGAGCGCCGCGGTGAGTCCGACGTAAAACGGCGAATTGGTCAGCGTGAGGATCAGCCAGCCCTCGCCGACGTTCTGCATCCACGTGCCGACGAGGGAAATGCCCTGACCGATGAAGAAGAGGCGGAAGTTGCGGTGGGCGAGGGCCCCGAATCCGTAGCGTCGCGCCGCTTCGGTCATTGCCCCCAAATTAATGGACCGTGCAAATCCGGTGTGCCGCGTTTCTGTTTGACTTGGACGGGGTGCTCGTCGATTCTCGTCGCGTCGTCGAGCGCACCTGCCGCCGTTGGGCCCTCCGCCATCAGCTCGATCCTGAGCTGGTCCTGCGGATCGCGCACGGCCGGCGCTCACGCGACACGGTAAAGACCGCCGCCCCGCATCTCAACACGGAGGAAGAGGCAGCGTGGCTCGACGCCGCGGAACTCGCCGATGTCGACGGCCTGATTGCGTTAGCGGGGGCCGGGAAACTGCTGGCGACATTGCCGCCCGACCGATGGGCTGTGGTCACGTCCTGCGGACGAGCCCTGGCTGAGCGACGGCTCTCGTCCGTCGGACTTCCGCTACCGCAGACTCTCGTGACCGGTGAAGACGTGCCGCATGGCAAGCCCGCGCCTGATGGATATCTGCTGGGAGCAAGACGCCTCGGTCGAGCCGTCGCCCGGTGTATCGTGTTCGAGGATGCGCCCGCCGGTATTGCCGCTGCCCGCGCCGCGGGAGCTCAGGTGGTGGGCGTGACTTCGATGGTGGCAGCATCAGATCTGACTGGTGCGGACGCAACGATTCGCGATTTCGCCGCTCTTCACGTGCGCCCGGACGATGATGACTTTGTCGTTTCCGGTTTGTGCTAGATTAGTGATCGATGCGATACACGACCTACAGCCGCTACGTCGCCGGTCTACTCGAGACGCTCAACCTGCAAGCGTTGCTCGATCAGCTCGCCGACTTCCTGTTGCAATCTGGCTTTGCCGGCGGCCCATATTCGCACCCCTTCTGGGGCGAGTTCGGCGAGGAAGACCCCGACCGCTCACTCGACGCGCTGCGCCACGCGATTCTCCAGGCGCTGATGGATTCGGGCCAGCTCACGCCCGAAATGCTGGGCGCCCTGCGCGGCGAATCGACCGGCGACGCCCAAAAGGACGCCGAGCTGCAGAAACAGCTGGCCGATCTGCTCGATCAGATCGTGCAGAAGCTGATCGAGGAGGGCTACCTCAACCTGCAGCAGGCGCCCAAGATGCCGGGCGCGCAGCAGCCGGTCCTCGGTCCTGGTGGCATGGCGAAAGAGGCCGCCCAACAGGTGCAGTTCAATCTGACCGATAGGGGCATCGATTTCCTCGGCTACCGGACGTTGAAGCACCTGCTCGGCAGCATTGGCAAGTCGAGCTTCGGGGCGCACGACACCGAGCATCTCGCGACCGGCGTCGAGGCCGAGGCCGCGAGCAAGCGCTACGAGTACGGCGATACGCTCAATCTCGACGTCAATGCAACCCTCTCGCACGCGCTGAAACGCGAAGGCCTCGGCGTCCCGATCAACCTCGAGTACGATGATCTGATGGTGCACCAGGCCGAGTATCGCTCGTCATCGGCGACGGTGCTGATGCTCGACTGCTCGCATTCGATGATCCTCTACGGCGAAGACCGCTTCACGCCGGCGAAGAAGGTCGCGCTGGCGCTCACCCATCTCATTCGCACGCAGTTCCCGGGCGATACGTTGCGCGTCGTGCTGTTCCACGACACCGCAGAGGAGATCCCGATCGGCCAACTCGCGCACGCGCAGGTGGGCCCATATCACACGAATACGACGGAAGGGTTGAAGCTGGCGCGCCGCATTCTGATGGGACAGCGCAAGGACATGCGGCAGATCATCATGATCACCGACGGCAAGCCGTCGGCGCTGACGCAGCCCGATGGTCGGATCTACGTGAATTCGATGGGCCTGGACCCACACATTTTGCAGGCGACCTACCGGGAAGTCGCGCTGTGCCGCCGCAGCGGCATCTTGATCAACACCTTCATGCTGGCGCGCGACAGGAGCCTGGTCGAGTTCGTGAAGAAGGTCTCCGCGATCTGCCGCGGCAAAGCCTACTTCACGAACACGATGACGCTCGGCCAGTTCATTCTCATGGACTTCATGCGAAGGAAGACGCGCCGCGTCAGTTAGCGCTTCTTGGCGGCACGCCGTTCGGGTTCAGGGGGCCCCGGATCCTCCGCCACGATCACGCTCTGTGCCAACGAGCTGACGCCGAGTGCCGCTTCGCCCCCGAAGTACGCTTCTTCCCCATGTTCGGTCAGATCCAACCCAATCATTTCGTCCGCAATCTGCGCCCGCGCGCCGAAGACCGCACGCACGATCGCAAGGATCACGACCGTCCCCACGGCGGCGATGATCACCGCCGCGAGGACCGCGTAGAGCTGCACGAGCATCTGCCCCGGATTCCCCGCAAATAGCCCGTCATTGCCGGCGGGATTCGCGAGCTTCGTCGCGAAGACGCCCGTAAGCAGCGCCCCGGCGACGCCGGCAAGCCCGTGGCAGGAGAAGACGTCGAGCGAATCGTCCAAGCGGCTGCGCGAGCGCCGCTGGATCGCGAAATAGCTCACCAAGGCACACAGCACGCCGATGGCGAGTGCGGCCGGCGGCGTCACAAAGCCGGCCGCCGGCGTGATGCCCACAAGCCCGACCACCGCGCCCGTCGCAGCGCCGACCGCCGTCATCTTTCCCGTCCGCGTGGTGTCGAGCAGCGCCCAGGTGAGCACCGCCGCAGCCGCCGCGGTGTTCGTGTTCACGAACGCCAGTGCCGCGAGCCCATTCGCCGCCAACGCCGACCCCGCATTGAATCCGAACCACCCAAACCACAGCAGACCCGCGCCGATCAGGACGAGCGGCACGTTGTGCGGTGACAGCGGCATGCGACGAAAGTCGCGGCGCGGTCCGAGGAACCGAGCGGCGACGAGTGCCGACACGCCGGCGCTGATGTGCACCACGGTGCCGCCGGCGAAATCGAGCGCGCCCATCTGCTGCAACCAGCCCCCCGCCCCCCAGACCCAGTGGGCCAGCGGGGCGTAGACCACGGTGGACCAGAGAACCAGGAATGCCAGATACGCGCGGAACCGCATCCGCTCCACGATCGCGCCCGAGATGAGCGCGGGCGTGATGATCGCGAACATCGCCTGATAGATGGCGTGCGCATGCTGCGGGATCGTGGCGGCGTAGGCCGGGTTGGGTTCGCCGCCGACGTGTCGAAACAGCACCCATTGGAGCCCGCCCAGCCAGCTCGACCCCGGCGCGAACGACAGCGAGTAACCGACGAGCACCCATTGCACGCTGATCGCGCCCATGGCCACGATGCTCATCATCATCGTGTTGAGCGAGTTCTTCGAGCGCACCAGCCCGCCGTAGAAACACGCGAGCCCGACCGTCATCAGAAGCACCAGGGCGCTCGAGGCGAGTACCCACGCGGTATCGCCGGCGGAGATTGCCGGGGGGGGCGCCTGTATCACGCTTCGTCGGCGGCGCGCAACGCCGCCTGCTGGACCTCGGTGGCGTTCACCGCGGTGAGCGCCTCATTGTTCTGCTCGCCCGTGCGAATGCGGATCACCCGCTCGATCGGCTGGACGAAGATCTTGCCGTCTCCCACCTCTCCTGTGCGGGCGGACGACAGAATCGCGTCGATGCAGGGCTGCACGAACGGCTCCGAACAGACCATTTCGATTTTCACTTTCTCGTGGAACTCCATGACGAGCGTGGTGCCGCGGTACTGGCTGACGATCTCGTGCTCGCCCCCATGGCCGCTCACGCGGCTCAGCGTGATGCCGGTGATGCCGGCCCGGAACAGCGCCGCCTTGACTTCCGGCACGACCTCCGGCCGCACGATCGTCGTGATCAATTTCATCGTTGCCTCCGAGCGTCGAAGACGAGCTTCGATAAGTCGCGCACCGCCGCGTGCGCGTCGGCGTCCTTCTGAATGGCGCCGGTCAACACCACCAGGACGTATCGGCCACCGTTCGGCGGCTCGACCAAGGCGGCATCGTGATAAACGACCTGCCCGATCCACCCGGTCTTGTGATACACGGTCGTCCCCGGTGGCAGACCGGCCGGAATGCCTTCGTTGAATTGCTGCCGGCCGAGAATAGCCAGCATTTCGCGACACGACGCCGCCGACGCTGCTTTCCCGTTGGCGATGGCCGCGAGCAGCATGCCGAGGTCGCGCGCGGTCGTCGTGTTGTTAAGACCGGCGCGGTACGCTTTGTCGTCCTCGACGCCCCGCAACACCAGGATCGAATCGGCGCCGAGCGCGTGCGCGGTGGCGTTGGCGCGCTTCGCGTCGACCTTCGCGATCAGCAGGTTGGTCGCGAGATTGCTCGAAACCGTTTCCATCAGCTCGATCAGCTGGCGAATCGACGCCCACTGGCCGAGCCGCTTGTAGAGCGATGAATCGGAATCGTCCGTCACGTCGAGCCGGTACGGCGAGCTGTCGACGATCGACCGGAACGTATTCGTGATCGTCACCGAATCGTCGAGCGACAACAATCCCGCATCCCGGTCGCGGAACAGCTGGATCATCACCGGAACCTTCATCGTGCTCGCGGCGTGGAACCGCACGTCCGACCCGACGGTTAGCGAGTCGCCGGTCGTGAGATCGCGGTAGTACAACCCGACAGCGCGAGCAGGCGTTTGCAGAATCCGGGCCTGAACGCGGGCTTTCAGAGAGACATTGGGGGCTGGGGTTTGAAGCAGGATCAGCGCGAGGGAGAGCAATGCCATTCTGTCACATAAGATACCTTATAGATTGCAGTTTGTGAGCGAATTCGTTTTCGGTACCTACGACGCCGCCTTCGTACAGGCCATGTACGAGGACTACCTGCGCGATCCTGCGTCCGTAGGTCAAGAGTGGCGTGAATTGTTTGACAACGGCAGGCTCGCAGAGTTGCCGGTGATCCCCGAACCACCTGGGGCGCGGTCCGCGGTGAGCGGTACGCGGGAAAGCACACCGCCCCCTGCTCCAGAGCCGCCCGCGCACCCTTCGGGAGCCACGCCAATCACGGGGCCAGCAGCCCGGCTCGTCGCCAACATGACCGACTCACTGTCGGTCCCCACGGCGACCTCGTTCCGCGACATCTCGGCCACCGTTCTCGACACCCGCCGCAAGGCGCTCAACGCCCAGCTGGCCGCGACGGGCAAGAAGATCTCCTTCACCCACCTCATCGGGTACGCGATCGTCCAGGCCGCCAAGCGCTTCCCGGTGATGACGCACACGTTCCAGGACATCGACGGCAAGCCGTACCGCGTCAATCCTGGCGCGATTGGACTCGGCCTCGCAGTGGACGTCGAGAAGAAGGACGGCAGCCGCGCGCTGGTCGTGCCGGTCATCAAGCACGCCGAAACGATGGACTTCGCGACCTTTCATGCCGCCTACGAGGCGCTGGTCGAGAAAGCCCGCACCAACCGCCTGATGCCCGATGACTTCGCGGGCGGCACGATCCAGCTCACCAATCCCGGCACGCTGGGTACGGTCGCGTCCGTGCCGCGACTCATAAAGGGCCAGGGCTCGATCATCGCGACCGGGACGATCCGCGAAATCGCCGGCGCGAAGATCATCACTATCACCAGCACGTACGACCACCGGATCATCCAGGGCGCGGAGTCGGGGATGTTTCTTCGACACCTCGATTCCCTCCTGCAAGGCGAAGAGCGGTTCTACGAGGGAGTGACGGAGAGCCTGGCGGGAGGGGAAGCGGGACGGGGGAAGGGGGAGGGGTACACCCCAGCGCCTCCGACACCTGCGCCCGTAGCGAGCAGTCCCCCTCCCTCGTCCCCCGTCCCTCCTCCCCAACCGGGTGGAGTGGGAATCGAGGATCTTAAGCATGTAGCCGCAGCTTATGCGCTCGTCCGTGCACATCGAAATTTCGGCCACCTCGCCGCCCACCTCGACCCACTCGGCAGCGAGCCTCCGGGCGACCCGTCGCTCGACACCGGACGCCTCGGACTCACGCCCGTGATCATGGCGCGCATTCCGGTCGAGGTGCTGCGGATCTACGTGCCCGGCAAGACGCTCGCCGAGGCGTTGCCGGCGTTGCACGCGACCTATTGCGGCACGATCGCGTACGAGGTCGAGCACATCGGCAGACACGAAGAGCGTGTGTGGCTCCGTCAGGTGATCGAATCAGGCGAGCATCGCCGGCCGTTGTCCGCCCAGGGCAAGCGCCAACTGCTCGCCCGTCTCACCGCCGTCGAAACGCTCGAGCGGTTCCTGCACAAGGCGTATCTGGGCCAGAAGCGGTTTTCGATCGAAGGACTCGACATGACGGTACCGATGCTCGATTTCACGCTCGAGCTCGCCGCGGCGCACGGCACGCGCAAGGCGGTCATCGGCATGGCGCACCGGGGGCGGCTCAACGTGCTGGCGCACGTCGTCAACGTGCCCTATGAGACGATCCTGGCGGAGTTCGAGGGTGGGCATCGCGAAGAGACAGCCGAATCGGAAGGCTGGAACGCCGGCACGGGCGACGTGAAGTACCACCACGGCGCCGAAGGCGTCTACAAGACCACGATCGGTAAGGACATCGCGGTCACGCTGTCACCTAATCCCAGCCATCTCGAGTCGGTCAATCCGGTCGTCGAAGGGCGGGCGCGCGCCGATCAAACCGATCGGCAGACTCCGGAGGCGAAGCACGACTGGAACGCCTCGCTGCCCGTCCTGCTGCACGGCGACGCGTCGTTCGCGGGACAGGGCGTCGTCGCCGAGACGTTCAACCTGGCGCGGCTGCAGGGCTACACAACCGGCGGCACGATTCATCTGATTCTGAATAACCAGATCGGTTTCACCACTGAGCCGCGGGAAGCCCGCTCGACCGACTACTCCAGCGATCTCGCCAAGGGCTTTGATGTCCCGATCATCCACGTCAATGCCGACGATGCCGAAGCGTGCCTGGCGGCGGTGCGGCTCGCCTTGATGTACCGCGAGAAATTCCATGCCGACGTGGTGATCGACCTCGTAGGCTACCGACGCTACGGCCACAACGAGGCCGACGAGCCCGCGTACACGCAGCCGGTGATGTACGAACGGATCAAGCCGACGCCCTCGGTGCGGCAGAAATACGCCGCGCAGCTCGCGAGCGAAGGCGTGGTGGACTCGCGCACCGCCGAAGCCGACGCGGAGGCTGCCTATCAACGCCTCGCCACCATCCAGCAGGCCGTCAAGTCCGGCCAGCGGGCCGAGGAACCGCAGCGCATCAAGCGTGAGAGCGCTCCCGAGCCTGCTACCGCGGTCGCCGCCGATCTCCTCAAGAAGCTCAATGACGAGCTGGTCGCGGTTCCGGACGGCTTCACCGTACATCCGAAGCTGCTCAAACAGCTGGAGCGACGGCGCGATTCGCTCACCTCAGCCGAGGGAATCGAATGGGCGCACGCGGAAGCACTCGCCCTCGCGTCGTTGCTAGTCGACGGCACACCGATCCGCCTGACGGGCCAGGACACGGAGCGCGGCACGTTCAGCCAGCGGCACCTCGTGCTGCACGACATCCACAACGGCAACCGCCACGCGCCGATCCAGCATCTTCGGGATGCGAAGACCCCCTTCGAGCTCCATAACAGCCCGCTGTCGGAATACGGCTGTCTCGGATTCGAATACGGCTACGCCGTCGAGGCGCAGAACGCGCTCGTGCTCTGGGAAGCGCAGTTCGGCGATTTCGCCAACGGCGCCGAGGTGATCATCGATCAGTTCCTGATCGCCGGCCTGGCCAAGTGGGGCGAGACATCGCGCCTGACGCTGCTCCTGCCCCACGGCTACGAGGGCCAGGGCCCAGAGCACTCGAGCGCCCGGCTGGAGCGGTTCCTGGCGCTCGGTGCCGAGGGCAATATCCGCGTGGCCAACTGCACGACGCCGGCGCAGTACTTCCATCTGCTGCGCCGCCAGGCGCTGCACGCCGAAATTCGGCCGCTCGTCTTGATGACGCCGAAGAGCTTGCTCCGGCTTCCCGCCGCGGCCTCGCAGGTCAATGATCTCGTGCTCGGCAAATTCAGAACGGTGCTATGGGACCGGGACCGCACCTGGCCCGAGAAAGTGACGCGGCTGGTGCTCTGCAGCGGGAAGGTTTACTACGACATCGTCGCCTCCCCGCGCCGTGCCCAGGCGCCCCAGGTGAAGATCGGACGCGTCGAGCTGCTGTATCCATTCCCGGGGAACGAGATTGGGGAATACGCGCGCCGCTATCCCAATCTCAAGGAAGTCGTCTGGGTCCAGGAAGAGCCGCGCAACATGGGCGCGCGGAAGTTCGTGCTGCCGAAGATTCGCGATCTGCTGCCGAAGGGCGTGACCTTGCTGGACGTCTCACGGCCCGAGCGTTCGAGCCCCGCCGAGGGCTATCCCGCTGCGCACAAGGTCGAGCAGGATCGGATCGTCGCCGCCGCTTACGGCTCGTAGTGAGCCATGTCTCCGACTAGCCCAGCGCTTCGCTACGCCGTCCTCGGGCTCGTTGTCCTGGCGGCACTCGTGGCGCTCGGCTCGTGGCTCATCCGCACGCGCCGGGTCTCCCCCTTTGGTGTCCTTGGCCGCGCGCTGCGCGCGATCACCGATCCGATCGTGAAGCCCGTCGAGCGGCGGCTCGTCCGCATGGGCGGCAATCCGGTGCACGCCGGCGGTTGGTTGCTCGTGATCACGGCCGTCGCGGGGATCGTGTTCCTGTCATTGGCAGGCTGGTTCGTGGCAACGTTTCAGACGGTGCACGCCGCGGCGAGCGGCGGCCCACGCGCGACGGTCGCGCTGATCATCGATTTGGCGTACCGAGTTCTCTTCGCGGCGCTCCTGGTTCGCGTGATCGCCGCCTGGTTCGGCATGTTTCGCTATTCGCGCTGGGTCCGGCCCGCCTACATCCTGACCGACTGGATCGTCGAGCCGATGCGCCGTATCGTGCCGCTCGTCGGCGCATTCGACTTGAGCCCGCTGGTCGCGATGATCGTGCTCAGCCTCGTGCGGCAAATACTCCTTTCCTCGCTGAGGCCCGGATGAAACTTCTCAAAGCGCTCGTCAGCTTCATCGTCGGCACGCTGGCCGGCGCCCTTGGCAGTAAAATCTTCGGCCCATTCGGCGGGGTACTCGGTTTTATTGCCGGGGCACTGGCGGCGTGGTGGGTGGCGCAACGGATGGCGTTCTTCGACTGAGTTCCCGCCACCGCGCCCCGCTCATTTGATCTGGGCGATCCGGTCCTTGATCCGCTGCTGCATGTCGGGGAATGCGTTGCCCAACCGCTCGAGCACCGCACGCGCAGAATCGGGCTTTCCGGCGGCGACATAGGCGTCGGCTTTCAGGAATCCCACGCGCAGCTGCAGCCGGCGATCATCCGCCGGCAGCGGGAATCGCGACAGTGCGGCCAGCGCCACACGTCCATCGTTCCGGTCGCGGACCAGCGATTCGATCGCCAGCAGCCGCACGTTCGTGTCATTCGGGAATTCTCGCTCGAGCTTCCCGAACAACTCGGCCGCCCGCGCGCTGTCGTGCTGGGTCCTGGCTTGCTGCGCCGCTTGATAGAGACCGGCGAGGTACAGCCGGCTGACGTCCGCAGTATCGCCGGAACGAGTCCCGACGCCACCCGCGTAGCTGTACACGAGATCGCCGCCGAGATCAGCGGCTTCGAACAACGGGAACACGCCGATCAGTCCCACGATCGCGGATCCCCACAACGCGCCGCGGGCCTTCTCGAGACGGCCCCGGCGGGTGAGAATCAGCGCCGCAATCTCAATCGCCCCGACGATGAGGAAGATGTTGCGGGTACGCTTGCCCCACTCCTCGTGCTCGCCGACCGCTCGTCGGGCACCCGGGATGCGCTCGACCGGTCCGTGCGCGTCTAATCCGGAGTGGGCGGCCAGGGCGGCGACCGCGGCTCCCAGGATCAGAAGCGTCGCGGCCGCGGGACCAGTGAAGGCCGCGCGGCCGGAGAGTGAGACCCAGCGGAAGATCACGCCGAGAATCAGCAGCGCGATCACGAAGTGGACGATGACCGGGTGGTAGGCGCCGATGTTTGGCATCGGGAGAACATACGCACACCCTCCGGCTTTTGCTGTCAGCGGGGCCTGATGGCGTCCCGGATGATGTCGTCCACGGCGAACTTGATGAACTCGGTTCGCTTCTCGCGCCGACGCTGGCTCTCGGCACGGACTTCGGCGAGCCGTCGCTCGATGTCGGCAATCTCTCGCGCGCGCAGCTGGTCCTCGAGATCGAAGTGCTGCGAGATGAGGCCCTCGATCTTCGCACGGATTGCAGGACGGCTGCTTTCGGAGCCGGTGCGGTATGCGCGCTGCTGCGCGCGCGCGTTTGCCTCGAGTCCAAACATTTTGCCGACAAGCTGCGCTCGCACGCTATCGCGCTGACTGAGCTTTTGCACCATGTCGAACTGGACGGTGAGCTGCGCGACCTCCATCCAGTATTGGTCTTGCGCCGGCGGCCCCGAGACGGGCACGCCGTCCACCACGTAGACCGGCTGATTGTTCGACGCCTTGGCCTGCTCTCGCAGCGAGTCGAGTCCGTTCACTCGCTCCGGAGCGACCAGGATGAGAAATGCGCGTGCCGCCGCTTCGGCTTCCCGCGGCCGCTGCTGCATGATCTGCTGCACCTGCATCTGCATCGCCTGGGGATTCGGCATGTCCTGCGCCGCGCCGGCTGAGGCGGCCAGGAAACCGAACACACCAATCACACCACTAATTCGGCCGGCCATAGTACCGCTCCTGTTCGAGTCGAGTGAGCTGCGCGTCGATATCCACCATTGCCCTGTCTGTCACATATCCGGCCGTCGCCGACCACGTTGTGGTCGGCGTCCAGCGCGTGGTCGGGTCGTGGGCGGGACCCGGCCTCGCCATGACCAACCCTGCGAGCACCGCCGCGGCCGCGAGCGCGATCCACATCCGCGTCGAGCGCCGGCGCGGCGGCAATGCGACGTCCAGCGCCACGCGCCCCCGTTCGAGCTCGACGAGCGTCGCCCGGCACGTGTGGCAGGCGGCCACGTGGGACTCGATTGCCGCGTTCCGCGGTTCTGGGACCTCGCTGTAAGCGAGCAGCAGCAGTTCGGCGTCGGTCGGATGATTCATCGATAGTTCTCCAAGGCCGCACTGATTCGCGCGAGCGCGGCGCGCATTTGCGTCAGGACAGTGCCCAGCGGCCGGTTGAGCCGGTCGGCAATCTCCTGGAACGTGAGGCCAGGCTGCTGGCGGAGCTCCACAACTTCGCGCTGAGCCGCCGGCAGAGCGCGGACAGCGTCGCGGACCGCGGTTCGCAGCTCCCGCTCCAGCAATCGGGCATCGGCGGCGTCAGCGAGCGCTCGCTCCCCCGACTCCATTAGGGCCGCCGCGCGGCGGCGGACGAGCTCACGGCGCAAGTGATCGCGCCAGACGTTGGCCGCGATTCTGAAGAGGTAGCCCCGCGCGTTGCCATTCAGCGAGAGCCGGGGCGTCGCCGTCACGAGGCGCGCGGCCACTTCCTGCAGCATTTCCGCGGTCAAATCGGCGTCGCGGCAACGCGCGCCGAGGAAGTTTCGGAGCGCCGGCGTGTGCTCCGCCAGGAGTTGTTCGGCCGCGATTTGCGTCATGGTCACCTAAGAGTACGCGCGAAGGGGGTTATTATTTTCCCCTGTGACTACCACCTTCCGATCCCTCCTGGATGACGGCCGCGTCCACGTCTTCGACGGGGCCATGGGCACGATGCTGTATGGCAAAGGCTTCTTCCTGAACGTGTGCTACGACGAGCTGAACTTGAAGCAGCCGCGGCTCGTGCAGGAGGTGCACGCGGAATACGTGCGCGCGGGCGCGGAGATCCTCGAGACCAACACCTTCGGCGCCAACCCGCTGAAGCTGAACAGCTACGGTCTCGCGGACGAGACGGAAAAGATCAATCGCACCGCCGCCGAGTTGGCGCGCGCCGCCGGTGGTGGCCGCGTGAGTGTCGTCGGCGCAATCGGACCGCTCGGCATCCGCATCGAGCCGTTCGGTCCCACGTCACAGGCCGAGGCCGAGGCGGTGTTCGCGCGGCAGGTGCAAGGACTGCTCGCCGGCGGCGTGGATGGATTCATCCTCGAGACGTTCAGCGACCTCGACGAGATGCACGCCGCCCTGCGCGCGGTGCGCGCCGCGTCCGATCTGCCCGTCGTCTGTCAGATGACGATCGGCACCGACGGACTCACCTATTACGGTACCGATCCCGACACGTATACGAAGCAGCTCGCGGCCTGGGGCGCGGACGTCATCGGCGTGAATTGCTCGGTGGGACCGGCGGGGGTGCTCGAAGCGGTCGAAAAAATGGTGAAGGCGACCGACAAGCCGATCTCGGCGCAGCCCAACGCCGGCCTGCCCAAGGACGTGGGGGATCGCAAGATCTATCTCGCGTCGCCCGAGTACATGGCGAGCTACGCGCGCCGCATGATCGAGACGGGCGCGCGGTTCGTGGGCGGCTGCTGCGGCTCCACGCCCGAGCATATCAAGAAGATTCGCGACTACGTGGCGAGCGTCGTGCCCCGCCAGCCGAGCGTGGTGGTGTCGCGCGCCCAGGTACACGCGCCCGCCGGCGTCACGCCGATCCCCCTCGCCGAGAAATCACGGTGGGGGGCAAAGCTCGCGCGCGGCGCCCTCGTCACGAGCGTCGAGATCGTGCCGCCCAAGGGCGTGGATCCGAAGCCGATGCTGGAGCAGTGCCGTGCGCTCAAAGCCGCGGGCGTGGATGCCGTCAACGTGCCCGATGGCCCTCGTGCGCAGAGTCGCATGGGCGTGCTGCCGTCCGCGCTGCTGATCGAACGCGAGGTGGGAATCGAGACGGTGATTCACTACTGCTGCCGGGATCGCAATCTCCTCGGGATGCTGTCCGACATCATCGGCGCGCACGCCGCGGGACTGCGCAACATCCTGATCATCACCGGCGATCCGCCCAAGATGGGCCCGTACCCGGAGGCAACCGCCGTCTTCGACATCGACTCGATCGGTCTCACGAATCTGGTCTATCGTCTGAATCAGGGACTCGACCCCGGCAACAACCCTCTTGGCGGAATGACCAAGTGGGCGATCGGCGTGGGCGTCAATCCCGGCGCCACCGACAAGGACCGTGAGCTGTCACGCTTTGCGTGGAAAGTGGATGCCGGGGCCGAATTCGCGGTCACTCAGCCGGTCTTCGACGCGCGGCAGCTCGAAGCGTTTCTCAAACAGGTGGAGCAGTTCCAAACGCCCATCGTCGCGGGGATCTGGCCGCTGATCAGTCTGCGCAACGCCGAGTTCCTCGCGAACGAAGTCCCCGGCGTGTCGGTCCCCGACGAAGTCCTGCAGCGCATGCGGAAGGCGCAAGAGAAAGGCAAAGAAGCGGCGCTCGCCGAGGGCGTCGCGATCGCGCGCGAGATGTTCACGCGCGTGAAGCAAATGGTTCAGGGAGTGCAGGTGAGCGCGCCGTTTGGGCGGGTGGAGGTAGCGCTCCAGGTCTTTCAGTAGATAGCATCCGGCAATGCCGGAGCTCCCCGACATCACGATCTACCTCGAGGCGCTGGCCCCACGGATCGTGGGCCAGCCCCTCGAGCGCGTCCGCATCGTCAGTCCCTCGCTGCTGCGCACGGTCGACCCGCCGGTCGCGGCGGCGGTGGGCCGCAAGGTCGTGGCCCTGAGGCGCATCGGGAAACGCATCGTGTGGGAGCTGGACGGCAAGCTCTTCCTCGTCTTCCATTTGATGATCGCAGGGCGATTCAAATGGCGGCCCGCGGGCACGAGTCCTCCCGCCAAGATCGGGCTCGCATCATTCGACTTTCCAACGGGCACACTGTTGCTCACCGAGGCCAGCTCCAAGAAACGCGCGTCGTTGCATGTCGTCGCGGGCGAGGCGGGCCTGGCAGCGCACGATCCCGGCGGGCTGAACGTGCTCGAAGCCGATCTCCCCGCGTTCCGCGAGCGCCTGCAGTCCGAGTCGCACACCTTGAAGCGCGCGCTGACGGATCCGCACGTGTTCGACGGCATCGGGAACTGGCTATCGGATGAGATTCTGCACGCCGCGAAGCTTTCGTTGTTTCAGCTCACCGGAAAACTGAGCGACGCTGAGATCGCGCGCTTGTATGAGGCAACGCAGAAGACCATACGCTTCTGGATCGAGAAGCTGCGCGCCGAGACGAACCGCGGCGCCAAGTTTCCCGAGAAGGTGAGCGCGTTCAAGGAGGGCATGGCCGTGCACGGCCGCTACAGGCAGCCCTGCCCCGTCTGCGGCTCGCCCGTCCAGCGCATCCGCTACGCCGACAACGAGGCGAACTACTGCGCCACCTGCCAGACGGGTGGCCGCGTGCTCGCCGATCGCTCGCTCTCTCGCCTCCTCAAGGCCGACTGGCCCCGATCGCTCGAAGAATGGGAAGCGAAGCTCGGGCGCTGACGATCCGCCGCGCACTCAGCGACGACGCCACAACCGTGGCGCACATCCACGTCGAGTCGTGGAATGTCGCGTACCGCGGCATCATGCCGGACGAGGTCATCGCCAGAACCGACCTCGCGTACCGCACTGCGTTCTGGGCCGAGCGAATTGCCGATCAGGAATGGCCGGTCTTTTTGCTGGAAGAGAACGGCAAGTGCATCGCCTTCTGCCAGATGGTTCCCACACAGGATTCCGATGACGACGCGGCACGTGTCGGCCATATCCCCTCGTTGCACGTGCTGCCGCAACTGCGCGGCCATGGCCATGGGCGCGTCCTCATCGATCACGTGTTTGCGGAATTCCGGCGCCGCGGCTTCGCCGAAGTGACGCTCTGGGTACTCGAAGAAAACCGGAATGCCCGGCGGTTTTATGAGAAGTCCGGGTTCCGTCTGGATGGCGGAAGTCGAAGCTATCCGCGGACAAATGTCCCCGAGGTACGGTATCGGATCGGTTTGAACCGTGCCCTAAAGGGCGGTTAAATTCCAACTCTCCTAATCATCAATCGGAGTTGCACCGTGCGACGCGTTCTTACGGCCACCGCCCTACTTGCCACCCTCGTCACCATCAGAGCGAACGCGCAGTTTCCGCAGCCATCCGGTTTCGTCGTCGAAAATCCCGTCGTGCGCCGCATCTGGGCAATCGGCAACGATAGCTCGCAGCTCCCGCGTCTCGCGCAGGCGCTGTTCGATTCCCTCGGCCCGCGCCTGACGGCGTCGCCGGGGATGACCGCGGCGCAGAACTGGTTGATCGCCACGTACAGCTCGTGGGGCATCACTGCGCGGAAGGAGCAGTACGGTACCTGGCGCAGCTGGCGGCGCGGCCCGACGCATGTCGACCTCGTGTCGCCGCGCGTGCGCTCGCTCGAAGGCACGATGCTCGCGTGGAGCCCGCCGACGCCGAAGGGGCGGCCGGTGCGCGCACCCGTTGTGATCTTGCCGGATGTCGCCGATACCGCCGCGTTCGTCGCCTGGCTGCCGCAAGCGAAGGGCAAGTTCGTGCTTGTCTCGTTCGCGCAGCCGACTTGCCGGCCCGACGACAGCTGGGAAAAGTGGGCCACGCAGAGCACCGCCGACTCCATGAAAGCGCGACGCACGGCCGCCCAGCAGGCGTGGCAGCAACGCCTGCAGCGCACCGGCTATACGGGCACGGGCACCGTCGCCGCCGTTGCACCGCTATCGCGCCGGCTCGAGGCCGCGGGAGTCGCGGGCATCATCGGCAGTCTCTGGTCACAAGGTTGGGGCGTCCAGAAGATCTTCCAGGCCTACACCGATCGCGCGCCGGTGCTCGACGTCGCCTGCGAGGACTACGGCCTGCTGTACCGCCTGGCCGACAGCAAGCAGGCGCCTGTCGTTGAAGTCACCGCCGAGTCACAGGCGTTGGGAGAAGTGCCGGTGTTCAATGTGATCGGCGAAATGAAGGGGACCCAGCTCCCCAACGAATACGTCATGCTCTCAGCGCACTTCGACTCGTGGGACGGTGGCTCGGGCGCGACCGACAACGGCACCGGCACGATCACCATGCTCGAGGCGATGCGCATCCTCAAGCTCGTGTATCCGAACCCGCGCCGCACGATCCTGGTCGGCCACTGGAGCGGTGAGGAACAGGGACTCAACGGCTCACACGGCTTCGTGGCCGATCATCCCGATATCGTGGGCGGCCTGCAGGCCCTGTTCAATCAAGACAACGGCACGGGCCACATCGAAAACATGAGCGCCTCGGGCTTCCCCAACGCGTCCGCGAGTCTGGGGCGCTATCTGTCCCGCGTACCCGCCGACATCACGCGAAACATCAAGTTCTCGTTCCCCGGCGCGCCGGGTGGCGGCGGAACCGACCACGCCTCCTTCGTCTCGTGCGGCGCGCCCGGATTCAACCTTGGCTCGGGCGACTGGGATTACGGGCGCTACACCTGGCACACGAACCGCGACACGTACGACAAGATCAGTTTCGACGACGTCAAGAACAACGCGGTGCTCGCCGCGATGCTCGTCTATCTCGCGTCCGAGGACACGACCCGCGTGCCGCGCGAGCGGCGCGACGTCTTCCAGCCGCGCCCGAACGGTCAGCCGGGGGCGTGGCCCGATTGCCAGCAGCCCCAGCGGTCGACCCCGCCGCTCGTGCCGACTCCGCCCCCGGCTCCGGCGCCGACTCCCAGGCCGTGACGTTCGCGGATCATTTCTCCGGCGTATCGGCGGCCTATGCCGCTTTCCGGCCGCGGTATCCGGACGCGTTGTTCGATTTCCTCGCGCAGGTAACCCCGGCGCATGACGCAGCCTGGGACGCCGGGACGGGGTCCGGACAGGCTGCCGTGGGGCTGGCCCGGCATTTCAGGAGTGTCGTTGCGACGGATGCCAGCCGGTCGCAAATCGAGCATGCGACACCGGACCCGCGCGTCAGCTACCGCGTGTCCCCCGCGGAGGCGAGCGGCTTGGACACGGCGTCAGTCGATTTGGTGACCGCGGCGCAGGCCCTCCATTGGTTCGACCGCCCGCGTTTTTGGACCGAGGCCCGCCGCGTCTTGCGGGCGCGGGGAGTGATTGCTGTTTGGACATACGTGCTGTTCGAGATCGAGCCGCAGATCGATGAAATCGTGCGCCGCTTCTACAGCGGCGTGGTCGGGCCGTTCTGGCCGCCGGAACGGCGCATCACCGAAGCGCGTTACCAGACCATCGAGTTTCCGTTCGCTGAATTTGCCGCACCCCACTTCGTGATCGAGCAGCAGCTGACCCTGGACGAGGCGGCCGGCTATATCCGCACCTGGTCCGCCACGCGCGCGTTCGTGAAGGAGCGTGGCCAGGATCCGGTGGAGGGTCTGCTGGACGAGCTGGCGCCGGCCTGGGGGGCTTCGCTGCAATCACGGTTTGCACGCTGGCCGGTGGCCATGCGGATCGGGAGAATGACATGAAAGAGTGGATTACCAACGTCATCACGCGCGAGCTGAAGGCGCTGCGCCGTGAAATCGAATCGTACCCAAGCGAGACCGACCTGTGGGAAATTCCGGCCGGCATTGCGAACCCCGGCGGCAACCTCGCGCTGCACCTCGCCGGCAATCTCCAGTACTTCGTCGGCAACGTGCTCGGCAAGAACGGGTATGTGCGCAATCGCGACGCCGAGTTCGGCAGCCGCGACGTCCCGCGGGCCGACCTGCTACGCGAAATCGACAACGCGATCGCGGCGGTGGAAAGCGGCATGAGCAAGATCAGTGAAGCCGATCTCGCCAAGCCCTTTCCCGAGAAAGTCGGCGGCGTCACCTCGTCGACCGGCGCGTTTCTCGCGCACTTCGCCACGCATCTCGCCTACCATCTCGGCCAGGTGGACTACCACCGCCGCATCCTCACGGGCGAGGGCAAGACCGTGAAGGCCATGGCGCTCACGGAGCTGGGAGGAAGCGCGTCATGAACACGCGAACCGCCGGACGGCCGGAGCCCGACGAGATTCCATCGCATTATGTCGGCTACATCAAGCGCGTTCCCGAGCTCGACCCGGTGATGGTGTGCGCGGCGCAGATCGAAGAGACGATCAACCTGCTGCGCGGCCTCTCCGACGCGGAGGCGATGTACCGGTACGAGCGCGGCAAGTGGAGCATCAAGGAAGTCGTCGGCCATCTGTGCGATATCGAGCGCATCATGGCGTACCGCGCGCTGCGAATCGCGCGCGGCGACACCACACCGTTGCCCAGTTTCGACGAAAACGCCTATGTGCCGGTCGCCAAGTTCGACGGCCGCTCGCTCGCCGATCTCCTTGGAGAGCTCCGTACCGCGCGCGCGTCGACCGTGACGCTGCTGCGCACGTTCGATGCCGACGCCTGGCGCCGGCGCGGCGTCGCGAGCGGCAAGCCGGTCAGCGTCCGAGCGCTCGCGTACATGATTCCCGGGCACGAGCGCCATCACGCCGAGATCCTCAGAACCCGCTACGGTGTTGGCGGCGCCGCGAAAGCGTAGATGCCGTCGCTCGAGTAGATTACTCACCGCCTACAACAAGGACCCGTCGTGCTCACGACATTCGTTCTCGCCGCACTGCTGCAGCAGCCGGCGACACCGCCACCACCGCCACCGGGCCCGCCGGCGCTCGCAGTCGGTGCCCAAGCGCCTGACTTTTCGATTCCCGGCGCCACGCGCTACGGGACGCTCAAGAACCCCGCGCGGCTCAGCGACTACAAAGGGAAAACGGTCGTCCTCGCGTTCTTCTTCAAAGCACGAACGCGTGGCTGAACGATTCAAATGAATGCGTACCGTGATCAGTACGCACAGGTTTTCAAAAACGGCCGCAACGTCGTCCTCATCGCCATCAGCGCGGATGTCGACACCGCGCTCGCCTCGTGGGCGCGCGACGCGGACTATCCGGTCCTCTTTGCCAGCGATACCGGCTCAGCGGTTGGAAAAGCGTACGGCGCCTTCAATGCCCAGTACAAGCTCGACAACCGCAATCTGTTCGTGGTAGGACCTGATGGGAAAATCGCCTATCGCGCGACGCCGTTCCGCGAGATCGATCCGACCGCGTATACGGAGCTGGCGACGGCCATCAACAAGCTGGTTCCCGCGGATACAACGGCGCATTAACGAGTCAGTCCGCGAAGATGACGGGGCCCGCAGAGCGGGCCCCGTCTTTTAGCGGAGCGCGCGCCTCAAGGCTGCTTCGATATCCTGGTCCTCACCGACACCAGTGTAAACAACCTTTCCTTTCGAATCCAAGACTGCGATGTACGACGTCGAGGGGGCCTGGAACGCCCTCACCGCGGCACCATTGCCGTCCCACAGGAAGGTGAAGGGCATCGGATCGCGTTCCAGGTGACGGCGCACGCTGTTTCTGCTCTGATTCACGGCGACCGCGACCACGAGAAACTCCGCTTGATTCCCATACTTTTTCTGCGCGGCTTCCATCCGCGGCAACAGCGCGGCGCAAATCGGGCACCACGTCGCCCAAAACTCGATGATGACCGGCTTCTTGCCGATCCATTGCGACAGCGCGACCGAATCGCCGTTGAGATTTTCGAGGGTCACAGCCGGCGGCGTCTCGCCAACCGGAATGCCGATAATGTCCTGAGCGTGCAGCGACACGGGTGCGAAGAGCAACGCCGCCACGAACGACGCACGACGGACGACGCACGTCTTTACCATACCTGCCCCGCTTTGACGAAATAGTATTCGGCCATGAGCAGTAGAACCACGCCGGCGACCTTTTTGATCCACGACATCCAGGCGCCGGCGCGCGGCAGCGCCGCGAGCGCCCCCGAGAACACGCCGACCACGACGAGCAGCGCCGACATGCCCAGCGAAAACACGAACAGGTACAGGAATCCAAGCACCGCGCTGCGCGTCGTCGCGACCCAGGTGAGGACGGCGGCGAATGCCGGCGCCCCACAGGGCGCGGCGACGAGTCCCGACGTCGCGCCCAGCAGAAACACGGCCGGATAGGAGCCGCCGCCGAGGCTCCCCGCCCAGGCGGAAAGCCGCGCGGGCAGTCGCACGGGAATGACCTCGAGCAACGCCAGGGCGAAGACGAGGAGCAGGTTGCCGATGATGAGCCGGGCCCAGAAGCTCGCGCCGATCGTGCCGAAGAGCGATCCCGACATCCCAGCGATCATGCCGAGGAGCGCATAGAACAGCGCGAGACCGCTGACGTAGGTGAGCGTCAGCCCGACGGTGCGCCGCCGAGTCCGGCCTTCGACATTGACGCCGGCGAGTGTCCCCGCGGTGATCGGAATCATCGGATAGATGCAGGGATTCAGGCTCGTCACGATTCCCGCGACGAAAAGCAGTCCCATCGCCAGCAATGGTTGATGTTGCAACGCCTCAGAGATTCCCACGGCGAGATAATAACGCTTTCCGTACAACACGAGCCATCGGGCCAGAGGATTACCGCGTATCTTGTAAACGGCAAACTCAAAGGACTTCGTATGACAACCTGTCGAGCAATCATCACCGCAATGGTCTCGGCCGCTCTTGTGGTCGTGCCGCGCGCCGGTGTGGCGCAGCAGTTCACGCGGCGAGGACCCATCGCCGCGGTGCCCGCACCGGTCATTCTCGATACGACCGGATTGTTCTTGGATCGCGCCGCCCGCGTGGGCGAAGACATTTTCGTCACCGGGCAGCCCACCGAGCGCGCGCTCCGCGAGTTGAAGACGCAAGGGGTAACGACGGTCGTGAACTTGCGGACACCGGAAGAAATGACGCGGAACGTCAAGTTCGACGAGCCGGCGCTCGTTGCGTCGCTCGGAATGCAGTATGTGTATCTGCCCGTGCGGGGGAACGACCAGTATCCGTACTCTCCCGCAACCCTGACGAAGTTCGCCGACGCCGTAAGCAACGCGAAGGGGAAGGTGTTGCTCCACTGCACGGTCGCGTGGCGGGCGAGTCACCTGTGGGCCGCATACCTGATCAACCGTGGGATCCCGGTCGACTCGGCCCTCGCGAACGCGCGGGCGATCAACCTCATGGACGACCACCGCATGGGCTCGAACGGGCGCCAACCGATCGAGGACTTTCTCGACAGGACGCTGCCCACGCTGGGCCACCCGCCGCACTAGGGCGGCGTGAGTCGCACCGCCCTCGTTGCAGGCGCGACTGGCCTGGTCGGCAGTCACGTTCTCGAGCTTCTCCTCGCCGATCCGCAGTGGTCCCACGTTGTCACCGTGGGCCGTCGGAAGACGTCGAATCACAACGCCAAGCTCGAGCAGCGCGTGCTGAACCTGAGTGAGCTCGACAGCGTGACCGACCTCCCGCACGTCGACGACGTTTTCTGTTGCCTCGGCACCACGATCAAGCAGGCAGGCTCACAGCCGGCGTTCCGGCTCGTCGATCACGAATTCGTGGTCGGACTCGCCAGGGCTGGACTGCGCGCCGGCGCCACACAGTTTCTGCTGGTGAGCGCCATCGGCGCCGACCCGGAGTCGCGGGTGTTCTATAGCCGCGTCAAAGGAGAGACGGAAGCCGCGATTCGGAAACTTTCCTACCGCGGCATCCAGATCTTCCGCCCCTCCCTCCTCCTCGGCGACCGTTCCGAGTTTCGCCTTGGCGAGCGGATCGCGATGCTGGGCGCTCCCATGCTCCCCCTCCTGCTGGTCGGGAGGTTGCGGCGCTATCGACCGATTCAGGCGGCCACCGTGGCACGCGCGATGATCAGCATCGCGCACGACGCCCCGCGCGGGCCGAATGTCTTCGAGTACGACGCCATGCGCGCCAGCCAAGTCGCGTGACAGACCCCTTTCTCGCCGCCGCCATCGCCGAGGCAGAGCAAGGCCTGCGCGAAGGCGGCATTCCGATCGGCGCCGTGATCGTCGCCCAGGGCAAGATCATCGGGCGCGGGCACAATCGACGCGTGCAGAAAGGCAGCGCGGTACTACATGGAGAGATGGACGCTCTGGAGAACGCCGGCCGGCAACCGGCTTCGGTGTATCGCGGCGCGACGCTGTACACCACGCTGTCGCCCTGCGCGATGTGCAGCGGGGCGATCCTGCTCTATGGAATCCCGCGCGTGATCATCGGCGAGAACAATACGTTTGAAGGCGAGGAGGCGCTGCTCAAGAGCCGCGGCGTGTCAGTCGAGGTGCGTCAAGATGCGCGGTGCATTGCGATGATGACGGAGTTTATCCGCGCACATCCAGCGTTGTGGAGTGAGGATATCGGAGAGTGAAGAAAGCGTCCTTCACCAACCTCCACCAACCTTCACCAACCTTCACTACCTGCTCTTCCTTACCGTCATCGGCCCATTCGTCGTGACGACGCGAACCGGCGGACCGCCGCTGCCGAGGGTCGTTGAGATGCGGTCGCGAACGCGGCCGCTCAGCGTCACCGTCATCGGGAAGCCGACATCCATTGGCCCGTTGACGGTACCGAATTCGATTTTGGCGTTGTAGTTGTCGGGGATCCTGAGATCCGCGGGCCCGTTCTGCGTCTCGGCGTCCAGCCCCACACCATCCCACCGCGTCCCCAGCAGCTCGATCATGAGCGGTCCGTTTTGCGCGCTGGCATGCACGTCGCCCCCGACACCGGATAACGAGAGCGGCCCATTCTGAGTCTGCAGATCCATTCGGCCCGACACGTCCTGCACCGAGAGCGGACCGTTTTGCGTGGAGAGCGAGAGATCTGTCCGCCGCGGGACCATCACGATGAAACTGACCGACCAGTTCTGTCGCCGGCCGAAAGGACCCGTGGCGCCGACGGCACGGATCGTCCCGCCGGCGGCCTCGATCTTGATGTCGCGGGCGATGGCGTCGGCATCCGACATGCTGCGCGCATTGACCTGGATCCGCGCGGTGATGCCGATGCTGTCGGATTTGTCCCAGCCGATGATCTCGACGCCGCCGTTCATCCCCGGATCCACGGTGAGCGCCCGTCCCGTAGCCTTCATCCCCGACTCGCGAATCTCGCAGTGCCGGGCGCGCTGCCCCCAATCACCCCAGCCCTCGCGACAGTTCGCCTGCCATTCATCATCACTTTCCTGGGCACGCAGCGTGGTGGGCAGAACGAGAAGAGCGCAGGCGACGGCGGCGAGATAGCGCGTCATGACGAGCTCCGGAGGTGGACAGAGTGATATCGGGTTCGACACTCCCTACGCTGGAAGGGTTGCCGGGATTCGCTAGTTGTGGGTGGGTTGGACGGTCTCGCCGAAGCGCTTGCCGAGCGCCTTGAGATAATTGTCGAGAGATCCGTAGTAGCCAAATAGGAACCGCGCCATGAACCGAAAAATGGGGTTGCTGATCCACCCGGCTTCGGTCACGCTCACGCGCGTGCCGTTCGACTCGGGCGTGAGCTCATACGTCCATGTTCCGCCGAACGCACCACCGGCTTTGGGATCGATCTGCGTCACAATCTTCCGCGGGGGGGATGATTCGAGCACGATAAGCGGCACGTCGAAGCCGCCCACCTTCTGGCGCCAGACTTCGTGCCCGTCACGATCCGGCAGCCGCTCGGATTTCTGCAGGGCGGGAAACCAGGCAGGAGCACCGCCGATGTCACGTACGACTTTCCACACGCTTTCCGGCGGCTGCCGCAGCGTTATCGTGCTCGTCGCGTGGTGCTCGCGAGCGACAAACGCGCCGATCAGCGCCATCAGGGCAAACAGCGCGGCCAAGACACCCATGACGACGAGCAACCATTTCATGCGCGTTGATAATACCTTTGGGCATGAGCGCCGATAGTGTGCGCCTCGATCGCTGGCTCTGGGCCGCGCGCTTCTTCAAAACCCGCGCGCTCGCCTCCGCTGCTATCGCCGGCGGCAAGGTGCACGTGAACGGCACGCGCGCTAAACCGGCAAAGCAGCTGCGGGTCGGCGACTCGCTGCGACTGCGCATCGGCCCGTACGAATGGCTCGTCACGGTTCGCGCGTTGTCGGAGCGGCGCGGGCCGCCCAAAGACGCTCAGCTCTTGTATGAGGAATCGCCTGAAGGCCGCGCTGCGCGGGAACGGTTGGCCGAAGCTCACAAAATCGCGCCGGCCCCCGCCTATCGCGGCAAGGGCCGGCCGACAAAGAAAGACCGTCGCAAGCTAGAAGAGTTTCTGTAGGCGCACGTCCCCAGATCCCGTTTCCACCGAGAGGCGCCCTTTCCCGTCTCCCAGGATCCCCTGCACGTGATCGTGCTCGATCCGGCGCACTTGGAGCGTCAATCCGCCGAGATCGATGTCACCACTTCCCGTATCGAGATCCACCTCCGCGCCGAGGGTCGGCGGCACCTTCAGCGTGACGTCGCCGGAGCCGGTCTCGATGTGTACCGTCCGGAACGTAGTCACGAGCGCCACATCCACGTTGCCGCTGCCGGTCTCGAACGACAGCTCGTCGCCTGACGACGCCGTCGCCTCGATATCGCCTGAGCCGGTTTCGACGTGCACGCTGGGTGCCTTGCCATCCGTCAGGGTGACATTGCCCGAGCCCGTCTCGAGCTTGAGGCTCGAGCCGTCGACGCCGGAGACCGTAAGGTCCCCAGAACCCGTCGCGAGGCTGACGTCGCCCGACGCGGTGCGCAGGTCGACGTTGCCCGAGCCGCTCTCGACCCGCAGCGAGCCACGCGTGCGATCTGCGGCGACGTCGGCCGACGCGACCCAAACGCGGATCGCGCCGTCCACGTTGGAGACGAACGCCTTCCCCACCCCGAGGTACAGCGCGACGTTCTTGCCCTTGGGGACGCTCACCCGGACGTTGGCGTACGCCTCGAGCCCATTCCGGCCGCGCCCCGTGATTCGCACTTCGTGACCGTCGCGGAACCAGCTGCTGCGTTCGTGCCGTCCATGTTCCTCGCCGAACGTTCCGTCGTCGCGTACGCGCAGCGACGTGTTCCAGCCGCGGCCCCACTCGGGCATCACGATGACGTCGTCAGGATAAATGATCCGGAGCGTTTCGCGACCGCGCAGCGGCCCCGCTTGGATGTCGAGCTTCGCCGCGTCCCCACCCTCGCGCTGGACCTCGACAGTGACATCGCTACCAGTTCCAGATTCGACCCGCAGCTCGCCGACGAGGTTGTAGACCGCGACGGAATCGCCTTTGAGAACATGTCGTGAGGTTTGAGCAGCAGCGGGAATGGACAACAGTACGACGCCTGAAACGAGCAGCAGCGAGTGACCGATCATAGCGGCTCCACAAGGAGTTGGCTCACGTTGGATAGCGCAATGAGTACAAGGGTTGCAGCTTTGACTATATGCAAGGTTGGCTGCTTTGGTTTCTGCTGGCCATCGCGCTGTTCGTGGGAGAGATGTTCACGGCCGGCTTCTGGCTGGCTTGTCTGGCGGTCGGGGCTGCGGTCGCTGGCATCGTGGGATTGATCCCCGGTCTTGGCTTTGTGCCCCAGGGCCTCGCGTTCGCGCTCTCCAGCATTGCCAGCATGGCGGGACTGCGGCCTCGGCTCATGCACTACTTCCAGCTCGGCCCCGGGTCTGAGCTCCGCACCGGCGTGGACGCGCTGCTCGGCAAGACGGGGATCGTGACCGAACGCATCGGCCCGGGGCTTCCGGGCAGGGTAAAAGTGGAAGGCGAAGACTGGCGCGGCGCTTCCAGTGACGCGACGGTGCTCGAGCCCGGCACGCAAGTCACGATCATTCAGGTGGATGGGACGACTCTCATGGTCGAGAAGGAGCTCTAACGATGGGTCCGGGCACAATCCTGGTGGCCGCGGTGGCCTTCGGCGTCATCGTCTTGATCTCGAAGAGCATTCGCGTGGTGCAGCAGGCGCAGACGATGATCATCGAGCGGCTGGGGAAGTACCACAAGACCCTCGCGTCGGGAATCAATTTCGTCCTGCCCGTCATCGACCGTCCCCGCTCCGTGGACTGGCATCAGACGATCATCACGCCGGCGGGCGACAGCTATTCGCGTCGCTTCCGCACCGAGCGTATCGATCTGCGCGAGACCGTGTACGTCTTCCCGCGCCAGAACGTGATCACCAAGGACAACGTCGTCGTCGAAATCGACGCCTTGATCTATTCGCAGATCACCGATCCGGTGCGGGCGACGTACGAGATCGCGAATCTTCCGGACGCGATCGAGAAACTGACGCAAACCACGCTCCGCAACGTGATCGGCGAGATGGAGCTCGACCACGTGTTGTCTTCCCGCGACACGATCAACGCCAAGCTGCGCGCGATTCTGGACGAAGCCACGCACAAGTGGGGCTCCAAGGTCAGCCGTGTCGAGCTCAAGGACATCAATCCGCCGCGCGACATTCGGGATGCCATGGAGAAGCAGATGCGCGCCGAGCGCGAGCGGCGCGCCACCATCATCACCGCCGATGCCGAGCGGCAGTCACGCATTCTCTCCGCCGAGGGTATTCGTCAGTCGGAGATCAACACCGCGGAAGGCGACAAGCAGGCCAAGATCCTGCATGCCGAGGCGGAAGCGGCGGCGCGGCTCAAGGTCGCCGAAGCGGAAGCGCAGGCGATCGAGCGCATCACCGCGGCGATCAAAGGCACCGGCGGCGACCCCGCGCAGTATCTGATCGCGATCCGCTATATCGAGACGCTGAAGGAGATGGTCTCCGGTCAGAACAACAAAGTCATCTACATGCCCTACGAAGCCACGGGCGTGCTCGGATCGCTTGGCGGAATTCGGGAGATGCTGGCGCCGGGCCCGTCCGACAAGAAGGCGTGAACCCGCTCACCCAGCTCTCCGAAGAAGAACGGATGTTTCAGGGCGCCGTGCGCGACTTCGCCGCAAGCGAGGTCCGCCCGCGCGTGTGCGCGATGGAACAGGCGGCGCAGCTCGACCCCGCCCTCATCCCGAAGTTCTTCGAGCTCGGTCTCATGGGGATCGAGATTCCGGAGGCTCACGGCGGTGCCGGCGGCAGTCTCTTCATGACCGTGCTGGCCGTCGAGGAGTTGTCGGCGGTGGACGCGTCCGCCGCGATCTTCGTCGACGTGCAGAACACCCTGGTCAATGCGCTGTTGCTGAAGTGGGCGTCCGACGACATCAAGCGGCGTTACTTGCCGCGCCTCGCGAGCGAGGTGGTCGGTGCTTACGCGCTGTCCGAAGCAGGCTCTGGATCAGACGCCTTCGGCTTGCAGACCAAAGCGACCAGACAGGGCGACAAGTGGATTCTCGACGGCCGCAAGCTGTGGATTACGAATGGCGCGGAGGCGGGGGTCTACGTCATCTTCGCCAATACCGATTTCGCAAAAGGCTACAAGGGAATCACGGCATTCGCCGTCGAGCGCGGCTTCAAGGGCTTCAGCGTCGGGAAGAAAGAAGACAAGCTCGGGATTCGCGCATCCTCCACCGCTGAGCTGATCCTCGATCATTGCGAAGTCCCGGCGGGCAACTTGATCGGCGAAGTCGGGAACGGATACAAGGTGGCGATCGAGACGCTGAACACCGGGCGCATCGGCATCGGCGCCCAGATGATCGGCATCGCGCGAGGCGCGCTCGACGCGTCGCTCAAGTACGTGAAGGAGCGCCAGCAGTTCAACAAGCCGATCGCCGAGTTTCAAGGCGTGCAGTTCCAGCTCGCGCAGGCCGCGACGGAGCTCGAAGCGGCGCGGCTGATGGTCTACAACGCCGCCCGGCTGGAGGACGACGGCCAGTCGTATACGAAGGAAGCGGCGATGGCCAAGCTGTTGAGCTCGCAGGTTGCCGAGCGGGTGACATCGCTCGCGGTCGAGCTATTTGGCGGGTACGGCTACACCAAGGAGTATCCGGTCGAGAAGTTCTACCGCGATGCCAAGATCGGGACGATCTACGAAGGCACGAGCAACATGCAGCTCAATACGATCGCGAAGCTGCTGCTCAAATGAGCGTCACGGCTGAATCACCCGCACCACGTTATCCAGTTGGCTCGGCACGTACACGCGCCCTGTGGACGGATCGACTACGGCCGCCTTCGGGGTCTGGCCTACAACCAGCGTCGCGAAAACGTTGAGCTTCACGGCATCGATGAGCGATAGACTGCCATCGCCGCTGTTCCCGATGTACACCACACCACGGTTGGAGTCGACCCCGAGCCCCTCGGGGCTGAGGCCCACCGGCAGGCGCACAATTTCCTTGAAGTCTACCGGGTTGATCACCGACACGTTGCTGTCATCCCGGTTTGTCACATAGACAAGATTCGCCCTGACATCCACCGCGACACCGTAGGTGCCCTTCCCGAGGTTTAGAATCTCACCCACGACTCGCGCGCTGCCAGGCTTGGGATCGATGACCACCACCTCCCGCAACGTCGGGATCGCGACGTAGACGAACCCGTCGTTCGGGTTGAACGCTACGCCTGCGCCCGGAGCGGGAAGGAACACAACATCGGCCGTGGCGACGATGTCCTTTGAACCGTCGATCGGCACGAGGGCGGGCTGGAGCGGATCGGCCGACACGGCGACATAGATGCGGTTGGCCCCTTCGTCAACCGCGACCCCCTTGGGGCTGGTCCCTACCGGAATCAAGACACGGGCGAGATCAACAGCTCCATCGATCATGGTAACGCCGGCCAGGGTCGAGACGTAGATCTTGTTCGTCCTCGCATTGACCGCCACGCCAAACGGTGACTCGAATCCCGTGAGTTGCGGCAACACCTCTCTCTCGTTCACCAGGACCGAGACCAGACTCGTTCCCGGCAGGTAGATCTTCTTCGTTTGGGGATTCAGCGCGGCGGCGACTGGCCCGAGCTGGGTCACTGGAATCGCCTTGATCACACCACCGATGTCGAACGGCGTGCTGGCCGCCCCGGCCAGACTGCCGGACCTGGCGTTGAGCGTGTAGCCAAGCCCGGCGGAGTCGACGGCCAAATTGGGGAACGACGCCACTCCGTTTACCGCTGCACCGCTGACAGGGCCCTGCAGTTTGGCCGCGGGGTTCGGCGTTGGCACAAGCGCCAGCGTAACGACGTCCTGCGCCGGCACCACCAGATTGCTGTATTGGTCCTGGATCGCCACCTGCACGGCGGGCGCAATGGTGTCGCCAGCGAGACCCCGTGTCGGCTGTGTGATGAACGCGAGGCGGGCTGGCGGCCCGGCGACGCTGGTGGCGGTGAAGGTTACGGCCGGCAAGGTGCCGGCAGTGGTCGAAACAGTGTTCGTCCCGACGAGAGACCCGAGCGTCCAGCTGCCGGCGCTAACGAGCCCCGCAGGGTCGCTCGTGTTGGTCGTCGCGCCGAGGATGCCGCCGCCCGTGGCCGCAAAGCTCACAATGACTCCACCCACGCCGTTGCCGAATTGATCCGTGACTTTCACCACGGGGGCAGCGACGGCGGTCGCCACGGTGCCCGTCTGTGGATCGAGCGATTGCTTGACGAGCCGTGTCGCCGCGCCGGCGAGCGCGGTCGCGCTGAACGTCACCGGCGAACCCGACAGCCCGCCGACCGATGCCGTCGCGGTTTGGGTGCCGGCGACAGTACCCAAGGTACGGATCGCCGTAGCGATGCCGGCGCCATTAGTTGTCGACTGCGCGGGCGCGATCGTCCCACTACTTGGCGGGACCGCCCAACTCACTGGGACACCAGCCACTGGCAAGCCAGCGAGGTCCTTCACGACCACGGTATACGGGGTTGCCAGAGAAATTCCGACGGTGCCGGTCTGTAGGTCACCACCATTAAGTGCGATGCTGCTTGCCGTGGACACGATCGCTTGCGCGCTGAATGTCAGTGTCGGAAGTGTGGGAAGGCCGGTCGCCGTCGCGGTGAGCGTGTTCAAACCGGCAAGGCCGAGGGTCCACGTGGGCGACCGCGCGATCCCGGCCGTGTCGGTCGTGACCGTAGAAGGTGGCCCGATGCTGCCGCCCCCGAGGCTGATGGTGAATGTGACGGGTACGCCGCCAATCGCGTTCCCATACTGGTCACTCACGCGCGCGGCGGGATTGATGGACACCGCGCTGCCGATAAGCGCCGACTGGCCGTCGCCCGCGAACGCCACCATCTGCGATGCAACGTCGACCAGGCCCGTCGCCGTAAATGTGATCGGACTGCCGGCGAGTCCGGTCCCGCTCACTTTGACGGCGTTCGCGCCCACGAGCGTGCCGAGCCGCCAGCCCCCGACGCTCGCGATACCCGAAGAGTCCGACACGGGCGTCGCGTTCACGACGCTCCCGCCTCCCGAGGTCACGGCGCTGACCGTGGTGCCGGAGACGGAATTGCCGAATTGGTCTACGATCCTGACTTGAGGAGCAGTGGAGACGATCGTATTCACGATCGCCGACTGGAGATCGCCGGCGACCTTGACGATGGTGGCGGCCGCCCCCGCCAACCCGGTCGCGGTGAACACCACGGGTGTCACACCCAGTGCGCTCGCCGTCAGGGTGTTCGGACCCGCGATCGTGCCGAGTGTCCAGCTGCCCACCGTAGCGAGGCCGGCGGCGTTCGTGAGCTGCGTGCCGCCCGTCAGACTCCCGCCGCCGCCGCTCACGGTGAACGTCACGCTCGCCCCGGCGACGGGATTGCCACCCGCGTCCTTGAGCAGCACCGCAGGACGTGTGAGCAGCGCAGTCGCCACCGTCGCGAGCTGCCCGAGGCCTGCGATGGCGAGCAGCTGCGCAGCCGGTCCGGCGAGCGCGACGACGCCGAACGTCACGGGGCTACCGCTCAGTCCCGGAGCGGCCGCCTCGAACGTCTGGCCGCCGGGCAGCCCGCCCAAGGTCACGGTCGTGCGCGCGTGCCCGGCGCCATCCGTCACGACGACGGAGTCCGTCACGCTGCCACCGCCGGTGAGCGCCCGGAAGTGCACCGGGACCCCACCCACACCCAAGCCGTCCGCGGCGCGCGCCTGGACCTCAAGCGGCAGACCAAGCAGCCGGCCAATCGTGTCGATCTGACCGCCTCCCGCGAAGGCGAGCAGCTGCGTGGCGCGCGGCGTGAAGGTGGCCGACACGGAATCAGTCGCGCCGGAGGGCGTGCGTGCCCGCACCCACACGGCACCGCGGGCGGCGGGTGCCCGCAACACACCGAAGAAGTTGATGGGTGCTGCCGTCGGGTCGCTCGTGCTCCACGACACGAAGAACTGAGTCACGGGGACGCCGCCGTTGAACGCGTGTGCTTGCAGCCGCAGCGAGTCATTCAGAAGAATGAAGGGGCTCCGCGGCAGAATAACCACGCTGTCTGCCGCGGGGCCGATATAGGTCGTGACCGGAATCTCGGGCGGGGGCGGGGGAGTGGGCACCCGCACCGGCCTCGTGCCAGTGAACAGCGGTATCGTGCCGCTCAGGGCAACGATCGAGACATTCAGCGTCTCAGGAGAAGCGACGAGCGGCACCCGGAGCTCCAGCGCCAGCTCCGTGGCACCGAGCGGCAGGACGAGCGTCGTATCGGCAAGCGTATCGGACACCGGCCGCACGACCACGAACCGGACGTGATCGATGGTCAGACCGAAATCGCCAAGGGCCGCCTTGGACGGCAACACGGGCGCCACGGCGATTCGGGCCAAGGGGTGAGGCTCGAACCCGTCGCGGCATCTTGCGAGTGTCAAAAGAAGGGCCAACGCGAGAAGCGCGCGGGCCCGAACCAGCCGGACGAACCATGGCTTGCGGCGGGACTTCACAGCCAGCGAATTGGCCTCCGTCCAGACTACCGGTCAAGACGGTATCTTTCGCGGTCATGCGCACTGCACGCCGCACGCACGGCTTTACCGAATCGGTGATTCGTGGGATGACCCGGCTCGCGAATGAGCACGGGGCCATCAACCTGTCTCAGGGCTTCCCGAACTTCCCCTGCCCCGACGTCCTCAAAGACGCCGCGGCCCGCGCGATCCGTGATGACATCAATCAATACGCCATCACCTGGGGTGCTGCCCGCCTCCGGAACGCGTTGGCCGCGAAGTACCAAGATTGGTACGGGATGGCCGTCGATCCAATGACGCAGGTCACAGTGACATGCGGAGCGACCGAAGCGATGGTGTCAGCGCTACTTGGGATCGTGAATCCGGCCGACGAAGTCGTCGTCTTCGAGCCGTTCTACGAGAACTATGGGCCGGACGCCATCCTCTGCGACGCCAAACCGGTCTTTGTTCCGATGCCGGCCGACGGGCCGATCGATCTGGACCGGCTCGCCAAAGCGTTCACGGCCAAGACGCGCGCCATCATCGTCTGCACGCCGAACAATCCGACCGGCCGGGTGCTGTCGCGCGCCGAGCTCACGGCCATCGCGGAGCTCTGCCAGCGCCACGACGCGTTCGCGGTCACCGACGAGATCTACGAGCACATCTTCTATGATGGCGAGCACATCCCGCTCGCGACGCTGCCGGGAATGGCCGATCTGACGATTACGACCAGCGGTGCGTCGAAAACGTTCAGTGTGACGGGCTGGCGAGTCGGGACGATCATCTCACCTCCCGATGTGACCGGCGCGATCCGCAAGGTGCACGACTTCCTCACCGTGGGCGCCGCCGCTCCCCTGCAGGAGGCCGTCGCGGTCGGCATGGAAACACTCGGCGACGACTACTACGAAGGGCTGGCGCGGGATTACCGCCGGCGGCGCGACATCCTGTGCGCCGGACTCCTCAAGGCAGGCTTCAAGTGCCGGCCGCCGCAGGGCGCGTACTACGTGATGGCCGATTTCTCGGGGCTTTCAGATCTACCGGATGACAAGTTCGCCGCATGGCTGACTATCGAGCATGGCGTCGCGTCGGTGCCGGGCTCGAGCTTCTACTCGCGCCCCGAGTTGGGCCGTAAGTACGTGCGGTTTGCCTTCTGTAAGACCGACGAGATGCTGCAGCAGGCAGTGGAGCGGTTGCAGCGCGTGCGCGACTAGAGGGCCTCTTCGACCTCGCGGAACCCTTCGACCTGCGCGCTGATGCTGCGCGCGACTTCCCGCGCCAGACCCAGATCCGTCGTCAGACTCCGCACCGAGCCGGTGCCTGCGTGCAGGCGCAGGAGATTGAGGCGAATCGTCTCGAGCGCGGCCACGGCGTCCTTGAGACGCTGCTGCACCAGATCGCGCTCGGCACTCAGGTCCGCGACGATGCGGTCGTGGCGGGCCCCGATCGCGGGATCAGGAGTGCCGGGCGTGCCGCGCTGCCCGACGTCCGACAGCGCTTCCTGCAGCTCCTCCAATCGGGCGCGCATGCGCTGCGCATCTTGCTCGAGCCGGTGGACGACGTCGGGTAATTCGCGCAGCTGCTGACGCGTCTCCTTGGGCAGTGTGTCGTACAGCTGCTCGGCGGCCATGCCGAGGGCGAGCTCCGTCGGACGATGGGTAAGCGACGCGGGAACTGCTTTCGCACTCGTGAACATCCGCGCGACGCCGAAGAGCCAACGCCCGAACCGCCCCGTCCAGAACCGGCCCCAGAATTCGGCGTCGACGTCGCGCCGGCGTTGCAGCATGATGAGCGCGCCCATGCCCGACCCGACGCCGATCGTCAACGTCCACGCGAACGTCGTCATGAGCGTGAAGGCCCCCAACGGCTCGATCGCATTCATGACGGCAAGCGTCACCATCGCCGTCCCGGTACCGATGCCCCCGATCCACCGTAGCACCCGCTCGAGCATCGACGGACCGCCGCCATACCCGAGCCCGTACGCGCGCTCCTCGCGCGTACGGTCGATCTCTGCCTTGAACGCGACGCCGATGTCGCTATGGCCGAAGCCGGCGTTGAGTAATTTCCGCGCGCGATTGATCAAGACGCCGAGCGGGACGAGCGTGTAGCCGCTCACCAGCGTCACGAATCCCACCGCCACCGACTGCGTCAGCATGCCGGCAATCGGTGTGGCGACGAGCATGATGAACGGCCAGAGCAGGACGCCACTGCCGTCGAGCCGGGCGTCATGTTTCACGAACGCGCGCAGCGCAACCGGAAGATCACGCCGCTGCTCCAGCGCGTGACCCAGCTGGTCGGCGAGGACGGCGGGCCCGTCCGGGCGCTCTTCCCGGTCCTTGGCGAGACAACGATCGATCGCCTGGGCGAGGCGGCGCGGCACGAGCGGCGCGACTGTGCCGAGCAGTGGCACCGGCTCGGTCACCTGCTTGGCGAGCACCTCAGTTGCCTTCTCCGCTTCGAACGGCAGCGTGCCGGAGAACGCGAAGTAGCCCACGATGCCGAGGGAGTAGAGATCGCTCCGCCCATCCACCGCTTCGCCCAGCGCCTGCTCGGGACTCATGAACTCAGGCGTCCCGACGACTTCTCCCGTGCTGAGTCCACTCGCGCCCGCGACGATGCTCGCGATCCCGAAATCGGCGACCAGTACGCGGCCGCTGTTTTCGAGCAGGATGTTGTCGGGCTTCACATCGCGATGGATGACGCCTTGCCCGTGTGCGTAGGCGAGCGCCCAGGCGACGTCGCGCAGCACGCGCGATGCCTCCGACGGCGCCAGGGGACCGCGCCGCCGCACCCGCTCGGTCAGCGTTTCGCCCTCGACATACGCCATCGCGAAGAACACGAATCCGCCGATCTCTTCGACCGCATGAATCGGGATGATGTTCGGGTGGGAGAGCTTGGCGGCGGTGCGCGCCTCGCGCAGAAACCGCTCCCGGAGTTTAGGGTCGGATGCTTTGGAGGGCGGCAGCAACTTGATCGCGACGGAACGGTCCAGCCGCACTTCGCGGGCCAGATAGACCACGCCCATGCCGCCGCGCCCCAGCTCGCGCTCGAGCGAGTAGCGGCCGGCGACCGCCCCCTGGAAGTCGAGGAACAACCGATCAGGAGAGGGATGTGTCATCGCATCCCTAAACTAACGCTCCCCATTTCAGGCAGGCGTTTCCAGGCGACCGAGCACCCTCAGAATCGAGGGGTCGGCTGGATTGCGCCGCCCCGCGACCCGAAACAGCGCGCGGCCCAGCGGGCCCTGCCAGAATCGCAGCGCCCGCTCGCCAACAGGGTCGGTGCGCTTTTCGGTCCGCGACCGGGCCAGAATCGCCGCGAGCATCGTGGTCGCCGCTCCGATCGCGACGACGGACGTAAGGAACGGTCCGACCACGGGGGACACGTCGATGAAGTCCAGCACACCGCCCACGCCAGCAATGGTCGTGAGCAACGCGAGGCGCGCAAGCCATCCCATGGAGCGCTCGAAACTGGTAGGACCCGTACCGTAGACGAATGCCAACTCCTCACGGCGCCGCGCCTGGCGCGCGGCCAGAGCCGCGACCAGCTCCTCACGCTGGTGACCAGCGGCGAGCAAACGGCGCACGCGCGCGACCGCCACCAAGGCGGGCAGCAGCAATGCAACGGCCAGCGCGACGGTCGTGGCCGCCCGCGCCGTCGCCGTCGCCGGTGACAGCCAAGCAGCAACGGCTGGGGGTAACAACCCGACGCCCGTCACAAATGCGTGGATCAGCGCGGGCGCCTCGAGGTGTGTGCTCCGCACCATGAAGGCGCGGATCGCCAGCGGCGCGGCCCGAGGTGCAACGGCTTCCGAGATTGCCCGCACCAGCGCCGCCGCATCGGGGTAGCGCGCCCACGGCTCCTTCGAGAGACAGCGATCTACGATGTGCGCCAGGCGCGGCGGGACGCGCGGCACAACCGTCGCGATCTTGGGAGCGGGATCCGAGATGTGTTGAGCCAGAAGCCCCTCGTCGCTGCTCGCCTCGAAGGGCAGCCGGCCCGAAAGCGCGTAGTATGCGACCACGCCCAGTGAGTAAATGTCGCTCCGGGCGTCCACAAGGTCGCCGCTCGCCTGTTCCGGACTCATAAACGCGGCTGTGCCGACGACGTGCCCGCGCGGCGCGGCGGGACGTCCCAGCTGTCCCGACGCGCGTGACGGGGGGCTCGCATGCGCGATCCCAAAGTCGGAGAGCAGCGCCCGTCCCGTGGCCTCATCGATCAGGATGTTGTCGGGCTTCACGTCGCGATGCACCACGCCACGCGCGTGCGCGTAGTCCAGCGCCTCGCCGATATCGCACAGGATCCCGCCGGCGGTGTGCGGATCGAGCCGGCCGCGCGTAGTTACACGCTGCGCCAGCGTTTCTCCTGTCACGTAGGCCATCGCGAAGAACACGAACCCCTCGACGTCGCCCACGGTGAAGATCGGCACGATGTTGGGATGCGTGAGCTGCGCCACGGTCCGTGCTTCGCGCAAGAACCGCAGGCGATGCGTGTCGTCACGGGCCAGATCGGGGTGTAACACTTTGATCGCCACCGGCCTGTCCAGACGCTGCTCGCGCGCCAGATAGACGAGGGCCATCCCGCCCCGGGCGATCGGCACCTCGATGTCGTAAAGGTCTGCGAGCGCCGCGCGCAGGTCGTTCAGCATGAAATCGGTTGATTCCGTCATCGGGCCCCTGCATACCCGGAAGGGCCTGCGCAGGTTCGCTGCTGGACACTTGCGCCATTCTGAGGCCAGATTGTGCCGCCTATGACGAGCATCCCAGCGGCGCATCCTGCACCGCCATCCGCGCGCGCGGGCGCCACGCACCAGCCTTACATCCCGGCGTCGCAGGCTCCAGCGGAGCTGACCCTCCGCGCCATCGTGCTCGGCGTGATTCTCGGCCTCATCTTCGGCGCGTCGAACGTCTACCTCGCGCTGAAGATCGGCCTCACCGTCAGCGCCTCGATTCCGATCGCGGTGCTGTCGATCACCATCTTCCGCTGGCTCGGTCGGTCCACGATTCTCGAAAACAACATCGTCCAGACGACCGGCTCGGCGGCGGATTCGGTCTCGGCGGGGGTGGTCTTCACGATCCCCGCCATTTTGTTGATGGGCTACGACCTCGACATTTCGCGCGTCACGATCCTAGCGATCGCGGGCGGGCTGATGGGCGTCCTGATGATGATCCCGCTACGCCGGGCGCTCATCGTCAAAGAGCACGGCAATCTCCCCTACCCCGAGGGGACCGCCTGCGCCGAAGTGCTGATCGCCGGAGAGCGTGGCGGGATTCACGCCAAGACCGTCTTCCAGGCATTCGGCATCGCGTTCGTCTACAAGTTCTTGATGACGGCACTGAAGGTGTGGCAGGAGTATCCCGGGAAGGTGATTCGCTCCTTCCAGGGCGCCGAGGTGCGGGTGGAGGCCAGTCCTGAGCTGATCGGGGTCGGCTACATCATCGGGCCCCGGATCGCCGGATATCTGTTCGCCGGTGGGTGTCTCGCCTACGTCGTGCTGATGCCGGCGATCAAGCTGTTCGGCAGCGCGATGACGGAGCCGATGTTCGGCACGACCAAGCTGATCCGCGACATGAGCGCGGGGGAGATCCGGGCGGCCTTCGTGTTTTACATCGGCGCGGGGGCCGTGGCGAGCGCCGGCATCATCGCGCTGGCGCGGTCACTCCCGACCATCGTCGGGGCATTCCGTGCCGGTTTTGCGGACATGCGGGCCAGCCGGCTCGGCCAGGCAGTGGCCACCAAACTCCGCACCGATGACGACCTCCCGATCAGCCTGACCGTGTTCGGCTCGATCGTGCTGGCCATCGTGATCGCGCTCCTCCCGCAGATCGGCGTGAACCTGCTCGGCGGTTTCTTGATCATCATCTTCGGATTCTTCTTCACCACGGTCTCATCCCGCATCTGCGGCCAGGTGGGCAGCTCCGCGAATCCGATCTCCGGCATGACGATCGCGGCGCTGATCGCGATCTCTTTCATCTTTCTCTTGCTCGGCTGGAATCAGATCGACGACCGAGTGCGCGCGATTTCCATCGCCTGCGTGATCGCCGTGGCGGTCGCGAACGGCGGCAACACCTCCCAGGACCTCAAGACCGGGTTTCTCGTCGGCGCCACGCCCCGGCGGCAGCAGATCGCCATCCTGATCGGCGCGATCGGTTCGGCACTGGCGGTCGGGTGGACACTCACGTTCCTGAACAGCGCCTACAGCTACCAGGTCCCCGAAACGCGGTCGGGCTTCGTCGCCCCGGCGAGCGGGTCCAGCCCGGACGGGAACGTGGTCGTGCGCACCGAGACGATGTCGCATTTCGGCATCGGGGGCACAGACTCGATCGACAACAGCAGCTATCAGGTGATCCGCGTGTACGTCGAAACGCAGGGCGTCCCTCCCGGGAAGTACCTGGTCGACCCGGCATCGCACGAGATCCGCTACGTCGTGGACCCGGGCATCGGCGGTCGCATTCGCGAATACCGCGGCCACGAGCTGAAGCGCCTCGATTCCCCCAAAGCGACGTTGATGGCGTTGATCACCGATGGAATCCTGACGCACAGACTGCCCTGGGCCCTCGTGCTGATCGGCGTGTTTCTGACGATTGCGATCGAGCTGATGGGCGTGTCTTCGCTGCCCGTGGCCGTTGGCGTCTATCTGCCGATCACCACGTCGGCCGGAATGTTCGCGGGCGGGATCGTGCGCTGGCTCGTCGAACGCCGCGTGCGGTCGGCTAACCGCTCCCTCGCCGAGATCGAGTCGGGACCGGGTGTGCTGTTTGCGAGCGGTTTGATCGCAGGCGGCGCCATCTGTGGCATCGCGGTCGCGGCGATCGCGGGGTGGGGCTCGCGGACCGGCAAAGCCGCCGACTGGCTCGCCGGGGCTGTGCCGCTGTATCACCAACTCGGCTGGTTTGCGACGTCCGCCGTCGTTGGGCTGATCATGTTCGCGATTCTGGGGTTCTTGCTCTATCGCACGGGCCTTCGCC
This sequence comes from Gemmatimonadota bacterium, assembly GCA_003222195.1. GTDB lineage: Bacteria > Gemmatimonadota > Gemmatimonadetes > Gemmatimonadales > GWC2-71-9 > 20CM-2-65-7. The sequence goes on from QHVB01000027.1 coordinate 142,320, forward strand.
GCCAGTGAACACTATTAAGACACCATAACGACACCTCTAACGACAGCGTGACCATCAAGACCGTCGGATTCCTCAAGAAGCTGCTCGACACGGCGGGGCCGTCGGGGTTTGAGTTGGCCCCGGGGCGCGTGTGGCGCGACGAAGTCGGGACGTTTGCCGACGACGTCCGCGCCGACGTGCACGGCAATTCCGTGGCGTCGCTCAATCCCAAGGGCAAGCCGCGCGTGATGTTCAGCGGGCACATCGACGAGATCGGCCTGCAGATCACGCACATCGACGAACAGGGTTTCCTCTACTTCAGCGGGATCGGTGGGTGGGACTCACAGGTGCTGGTTGGACAGCGCGTCCTGCTGCTGACGCGTGATGGTCCCGTGCACGGCGTGGTCGGCAAGAAGGCCGTTCATCAACTGAAGAAGGAAGATCTCGACCGCGTCACCAAAGTCATCGATTTGTGGATCGACATCGGCGCCGCGAGCCATGACGAGGCGGCGGGGCGGGTGCGCGTCGGTGACCCAGGGGTGCTCGACAGCCGAGTCGACGAGTATCCCAATGGCCGGATCGTTTCGCGCAGTCTCGACAACCGCATTGGAGCGTTCGTCGCGGCGGAAGCGCTGCGGCGGCTCGCCAAGCAGCCGCCGAAACACGCCGCGGTATTCGCTGTCGCCTCGACCCGCGAGGAGATTGCCTGGACCGGGAGTGGCGCCCGGACCAGCGCCGTCGGCATCGAGCCGGACGTCGCGGTCGTCGTGGACGTCACGCACGCGACCGATTATCCCGGCGCCGACAAGAAGCACTCCGGCGATCACAAGCTCGGCGGAGGAGTCGTCTTGAGCCGTGGGTCGTCGGTGAGCTCGGTGGTGTTCGATCTCCTCGTGGAGTGCGCCGAGCAGGCGAAGATCCCCTATACGATCCAGGCCGCACCGCGCGACACGGGAACGGACGCGGATGCGATCTACAACGCGATGCGCGGCATTCCCACCGGGCTCGTGAGCGTGCCCAACCGCTACATGCACAGTCCCAACGAAATGGTCGCGCTGGAGGACCTCGATCGCGCGTCCGATCTCCTGGCGGCGTTCGCGCGCCGGCTCGAACCGGGGCTGGACTTCATTCCCAAGTAGCTCGAAAAAAAAGGGCCCCGGCGAATTGCCCGGGACCCTTAGTTGGTCAGGAGTTTACGACGAACCTTACGGTACCAGCTGCTCTCCGAAATTGTTGACCGACCACGTCATAAACGGGTTGTTGAACGGGAACGCGTAGCCGGCACCACTGCAGGCTGATCCACCGACCGGCAGCGTCTGCGTCACCCGCCCGGCCGACCAGCTCAAAGGGGGGGCCCCGAGACACACCTCGAACATAAGGCTGCCGGTGTTGCCGAGATTGCCGAACACGAAGCTCCCGTCGGCTCCCGACATCATGGTGGCGATGACCTCGCCGTTCCACCGCAGGTCGACGGTCCAACCCTCGATCCCCAGTTCACCCGAGAAGATGTCCTGGACGCCGTTGCCATCGAGGTCCTCGAACACCACACCCCTCGCCTGATTCTGCCCCGTCGGGGGCGGTGAAGGCGGCGGCGGAGGCGGCGGAGGCGGCGGAGGCGGCGGCGGCACCGGAGCCGGAGGCGGCGGAGGCGGCGGCGGTGGCGGCGGTGGCGGAGCCGGTGGAGGCGCCGGGGGCGGCGGCGGTGGAGGCACCGGGGGCGGAGCCGGGGGCGGCGGCGGTGGCGGCGGCACCGGAGCCGGAGGCGGCGGCGGTGGCGGCGCCGGTGGAGGCGCCGGAGGCGGCGGTGGAGGCGGTGGCGGCGGCGCCGGAGGCGGAGCCGGTGGCGGCGGAGGCGGCGGCGGCGGCGCCAGAGGCGGCGGAGCCGGGCACTTCTTCGCGAGACCCGGAGGCACGTGACCGCTGTTGCCAGCGGTCGCAACGGCCCCTGCGGCCTTGCATGTGTTGGCGCTGTTGCCATGGCTCTGCGCGGCGACCGCGAACAGCGGCAACGCCGACAGGCCCAGCACAGCAAACAGGACGCGAACGCTTTTCATGATCTCTCCTGACCGAAGAGGTCGTTGGGTACACGAACAGCAGGCTCGATACGGGCAAGAACCGCACCCATTACAGTGCAATTGCCGTAAGGAACGTACGTGCAACGAGTTACAGGCTTCGAGTGGAGTGTTTTTGGGCCGTGCTGCCGTCAGGAAAGTTGACGTTGCGTTATGCTGGTTTTGACGCGATATGCAAGTGACATTAAGGCATGAGAAGCTGCCCTATTTGTGTTTGAGATCAGCGAGCGCCGATTGCGCGGCTGCGCGCACCTGTTTATCGCCGTCGTCGGTGAGACCTTCGAGTGTGCCGATCGCCGCCGGTGTCGCGGCGAGACGCAGCGCCTCGACCGCGGTCGCCCGCAGCCCGGCCGGCCTCCGTCCGAACAACCGACCGCCCGGCTGCGCAAACTTGATGAGCGCTTGTACTGCGGACGCGCTCCCGATGCGACCGAGCGCGAGGATGAGCTCCCGTTCCACGCCCTCGTCCTCTTCCTCTTCCATCGCGACGACGAGCGGCATCGCGAGCGCACTGGACTTGCGGCCGCCGACGCCGAGGGCGGCCTGCATCCGGACCTCCGGTGATTTGTCCCGCAAGGCCCGGCGCAGCGGCTCGGCCGCGGCACTCGATCCGATCTTTGCCAGCGCGGATGCCACGGCTTTGCGCACCCGCTCGTCCTCGTGATCGAGCTGCTGCGCGAGCGCCGGGACCGCCTCATCCAGTCCGAGCTCCCCCGCCAGCTCCGCTACGTTGCGCACCACGAACCACTCGTGGTGTCCGAGCATGTGCACCAGCTGATCCGTGCCCTCCTTCATCCCCGTCAGCGCCATGAAAATGCCGCGCCGCTCTTCGATGGTTGGCGCCGCGACCAGCAGGTCGAGCAGGACCTCGACCCCGTCTTCGCCCGCCCGGCGCAACACCAACAGTGCGTCATCCCGGTCCGACGGATGATTGGCCACTTCGGCAATCGCCTCGAGGAGGGCCTTGCTGTACATGCGTTTCAGGGCAATCGAATACTGGCGGCGCCGGGTCGCATCACTCACTTGCTGCTCCGCCCGGACGATACCCGCGACAATGGACAGCGCCTGCGAGACGCGGTTCGTCTTCATCGCCGCTTCGAGCTGCCGGCCGAGCACGGCGAGCACGTCGCCGACATGCGGTCCATCCGGCTTGTCCCGCAGCTGGGCGATCAGGGACGCGGGTGTGCTGCTGGCGGCAGCCGCCGGTGAGAACGCGGCGTGCGTAGCGCTGGCCTCGCGAACGATCTCCGGGACATCATTCGCCTCCGGCGTACCAGGCACCTTGGCAGGGCCTGACGGCGGCGCGACGGCGGCAGCCTGCTGCACTGGCACCGCTGGCGGTTCGACCAGAAAAGTCTGGATGGTGACGGAGATTCGCTGCGCCCCGTTCGCCCGCAGTCGCGACGCGATGTCCTCATCGCCAGGTTGATCGGCGAGTGCCCGCAGCAGCTCGAACAGTTCGCCGAGGGGCGGGTCGGTGGGGATCGCAATCTCCTTCACCGAATGGAATTCGAGCCGCTGGAGGAGCGTCTTCCCATCCAGTGTCGTCCCGTTCACGACCAAGTGCCCATCCCGCACGGCTAGCGTCACGCTCGCGAGCTTCAGCAGACCAGCCAGCGTGCGGAACTGGGCCTTCTGTTCCTCTTTCGCTCCGGGATCGCGGAACAGGTCCAGAGTGCGCGCGAACAACGCGACAAATTCCTGCGGGCTGGCCATGGGGACGCTCAATCTATAGAGTACCGTTCATGACCGCATTGTTACTCGTCACATGACTGCAAGCTCCGTTTCGGAAGCCGGCAAGGTTGTCCGCGCCCTTCGGGCCGCGCATTTGCACGACGACGGTCGCCAGACGCTGCTCCAGCTGGCCTGCGACCGGATACGCTCGTGGGGGCCGCCGTACACGTCCGTCTACGCGTACATGCTCCACGGCAATGAGCTCGAACTCGACGCGTTCGCAGGCCGGGAGACCGAGCACACGCGGATTCCGGTGGGGCAGGGTGTGTGTGGCACCGCGGTGGTGGAGAAACGCGATCAAAACGTCGGGGACGTAAACGCGATCGGGAATTACCTCGCCTGTAATGCGTTCACCAAATCGGAGCTCGTCGTGCTGATCCGGCGGGGCGATCACATCCTCGGCCAGATCGACATCGACTCCGACGTACCGAACGGGTTTGGCGAGCGCGAGCATGCGGATGTGAAAGAGGTCGCCGACGCTCTGGCTGTTCTGCTGTAGTGCAGCTCTTCACGCGGCGGGTCGGTAGCGGCCCTCTTGTTGTCGTAGTGCATGGCGGGCCGGGTGCGAGTCACGACTATCTCCTTCCCCAATACGATCTGTTGGCTCGAAGCCGCTCTCTCCTTTATTACGACCAACGCGGCGGCGGCCAGTCGCCCGTTTCACGGGACACGCCAGTTGGATGGCGGGAGCACGTCGCCGATCTCGAGGGGATGCGCGAGCACCTCGGGCTTGAGCGACTGGTTCTGTGCGGCTACTCCTGGGGCGGCTTGCTGGCCGTGCTCTATTTCCTCGAGCATCCGGAACGGGTCGAGCGACTCGCGCTCGTTTCCCCCGCCTCGATCACCGCCGCCTACCGGAAACAGTTCGAAGACGAGTTCGCACGTCGCCTGCAGGCGCCTGAAATCGAGCGGGAGCGGGCCACGCTGCGCGCCAGCGGCCTGCGCGAACGCGATCCCGCGGCCTATCAGCGGCGCGCATTCGAGCTCTCGGTCGCGGGGTATTTCCGCGATTTCCATGACGCCAGGAACCTGACGGCGTTTCGGGTGACGGCCCGAACACAGGAAGCAGTCTGGAAGAGCTTGGGAGACTATGATCTCCGGCCCCAGCTTCGAAACACGGTTTCCCGCGTCCCCCTTCCCCCTTCCCTCGTAGTTCACGGCACTTTCGACCCGCTTCCCATCGCGGGATCCCGCGAGTTGGCCGGCTTGCTGTCCGCCAAGCTCGTGGAGCTGCCGGTGGGACATTGCCCGCACGTGGAGGCAACGGAGGATTTCGTACGAACGCTGGACGCCTTTCTCCCTTCGATCTAGCCTTCGGCGCGATCGCGCCGGCCCGGTTTCCCGCCATTGCCGAGGCGCTCCAGCAGGAAGGCGCGTCGCCCACCGACCGCGATCGGTTCGTGCTGCTCGAGCCGGTCGGCCGGCTGCTCCGCGAGATCGTGGGGGACGCCGGGCCTGACGCGCTCGAAGCGCACGTGCTGTTGCTGCATCACGCGTATCTGTTTTGGGCCGCCGACCAACGGATCTATCAGATCAGCGAGCCGATGCTGCGTCGAGCGGTCGGCGACAAGAGGGTCACGACCGCTGTGCCTCAGCCCGCGCAGTATCTCCAACTCCCGGAGCTGCGGGTTTGGGGATCGCCGCACGACGCGAGTCCCCCCGAGCCGCTCGACGGCCTGTTTGTCCACCGTACCGATGCGGCCGGCAGCATTGCCGTCCTCGCGATCTTCGGGATGCGACCCGACCGGCCGGGGTTCAGCGCGGTCGGGCTCGACGGTCGAGCCGATCCCGACGATCCGTCAGCCACGGAGATCGAAGTCGCCGCCACGCGCGAGGATGGCAGCGCAGCGTTCGGCCCCCGGCTGGCCGGCGGGACAGCGGCGGGACTGTTTTCGGTCGCGAATGCGGGCGAGCTGCTCCTGCTCACCGGCAGGCTCCTCGCGCTGCTAGATTCCGGCTAACCCATGAAAACGAAAGTCAGCGCGGCCGCAGCGGAGCGCAAAACGCGGGCGCGGAAGATCATCGCGCGGCTCAAGCAGGAATACCCCGACGCCACGTGCGCCCTACACCACCGCAGCGCCCTCGAGCTCGTGGTCGCCACGATTCTTTCGGCGCAGTGCACCGATGCACGCGTCAACATGGTCACGCCGCATCTCTTCGCGAAGTACCGCACGGCGGCGGACTACGCCGCCGCCGATCCGCGGGTGCTGGAAAGAGAGATTCAGTCGACCGGCTTCTTCCGGAACAAGACCAAATCGATCATCGGGATGGCGCAGGCACTCGTCGAGCGGCACGGCGGTGAAGTCCCGCAAACCATGGAAGAGCTGACCGCCCTGCCCGGCGTCGGCCGGAAGACGGCGAACGTCATCCTCGGCACCTGGTTCGGCAAAAACGAGGGCGTGGTGGTGGACACGCACGTGCACCGGCTCAGCCGGCTGCTGGGGCTCACGCGCCAGGACGACCCGGTGAAGATCGAACAGGAGCTGATGCAGCTCGTGCCGCGGGAAGACTGGACCTGGTTCTCACACACCCTGATTCAGCATGGCCGGGCGGTGTGTATCGCGCGGCGGCCGCGCTGCGCAGAGTGCGTGTTGAATCGTTTATGCCCGAGCTCCACCGTATGAAGGGGCTCGGGGGGCTCGCGCCGGTCGATCGCGCAGCGCTGGTCGCCATGAGGCGTGACATTCATCAACATCCCGAGCTCGGATTCGAGGAGACTCGTACCGCGGCCCTGATTTCGGAGCGGCTCCGCGGGCTGGGATTGACCGTCAAGACCGGCGTGGGAAAGACGGGTGTCGTCGGTCTCAAGGAGAATCGAGGACGAAAGAAAGACCGCTGCGTCCTGCTGCGCGCGGACATGGACGCACTCCCGGTCGACGAGACCAACGCCGTCCCTTACCGATCCCAACAACTGGGGAAGATGCACGCGTGCGGCCATGACGGGCACGTGGCCATCGGCCTCGAGGTTGCGCGCCGGCTCGCCCCGCTCGAGCTCGGCGGCAGCGTGAAGTTCGCGTTTCAGCCTGCCGAGGAAGTGTCGAATGGCGCGCAAGCGATGATCCGTGACGGCGTGCTCGAGACGCCGCACGTGGATGCGGCGTTCGGGATTCACCTCTGGAACGACCTGCCGGTGGGCACCGTGGGCGTCATGGCCGGAGCCGTCATGGCTTCGGTAGATCAGTTCGAGATCGAGATCGTGGGACGCGGGGGCCACGCGGCCGCGCCGCATCAGACGATCGATCCGGTGCTGGTGGCGGCGCACGTTATCACAGCGCTCCAGAGTCTGGTGTCGCGACGCCGCGATCCCCTCTCGGAGGCAGTCGTTTCGGTCACGGAGGTGCACGCGGGCCGCGCCTTCAACGTGATCCCCGATCGCGCCGAGCTGCGTGGCACTGTCCGCACGTTCGGCGGGAGCTTCTTTGAGGACGCCCCGCGGCTCCTCGAGGAGACGGCGCAGGGTGTTGCGGCGGCGTTCGGCGCGCGCGCCGAGGTGGAGTACCGCCGTCTGAGCGCGCCGCTCGTGAATAATGAAAAGCTGAGCGCCTTGATGCGCGACGTCGCGGCCGACTTGATCGGTGCGAGCAATGTGCGCACTGGTGTACGCACGATGGGCGGCGAAGACATGTCCTACTTCCTCGAGAAGGTGCCTGGCTGTTTCGCCTTCGTGGGCTCGGCGCCACGTGGAACGGGTCGGGCCGCGCCGCACCACAGCCCGACTTTCGATATCGACGAGGAATCGCTCGTCATTGGCGCGGAGCTGTTGACGCAAACCGCCATCCGCTACCTGGCCTAGGTCGTGGCAGCCAATCAACTGTCCGCCGAATCTTCGGCGTATCTCAAGTCCGCGGCGCACCAACCAGTACACTGGCTGCCGTGGGGGGATGCGGCGTTCGCGCGCGCCCGCGCGGAGCACAAGCCGATCCTATTGGATATCGGCGCCGTGTGGTGTCATTGGTGCCACGTGATGGACGGCGAGTCGTATGAGAATCCGGAGGTCGCGGAGGTCCTCAATCGCGATTTCGTCTGCATCAAAGTGGACCGCGACGAGCGGCCCGACGTGGATGCGCGCTATCAGCGCGCCGTGCAGGCGCTCAGCGGTCAGGGTGGCTGGCCGCTCACCGCGTTCCTCACGCCGGACGGGGAGGTGTTTTTCGGCGGCACGTATTTCCCGCCCGACAACAACGCCTACGGCCGGCCCGGCTTTCACCGCGTGCTGATGGAGATCGCGCGTGCGTTTCGCGAGGAGCGCGATCGCGTCACGACGAACGCGCGTGCGATCCGCGAGCACGTCGTCAAAACGCTCGATGAAGCGAAGCCCGGCGACGTGAGTGTGGACCTGATCAGCGGCGGGGAGGACCAGATGGCGCGTCTGTTTGACGTGCGGTACGGCGGCTTTGGATCGGCGCCCAAGTTTCCCCATCCCGCCGCGGTCGAGTTCCTGCTCGCCCGCTGGCACGATGCCAAAGGGGGCCTCGCGTGGCAACGTGAGATCGTCGAAAAGACGCTCACCGGCATGGCGCGAGGCGGCGTCCGCGACCACCTCGGCGGCGGCTTCCACCGCTACTCCGTCGATGAGCGCTGGATCGTGCCGCACTTCGAGAAGATGTCGTACGACAACTCCGAGTTGCTGCGCGCGTACCTGTCGGCGTATCAGGCGTTCGGCACCCCGCTGTTCCGGGAAGTCGCTACCGGCATCGTGGATTGGGTGCTGGAAGTCATGACGGACAAGGAGCACGGCGCGTTTGCAACATCGCAGGATGCCGATCTGACATTTGGTGATGACGGTGACTATTGGACGTGGACGGTCGAGGAGGCCAAGGGCGCTTTAACGCCGCGAGAAGGCGCGGTCGCTTCGAGTGTGTTCGATATCCAGGAAACCGGCGAGATGCACCACGACCCGAGGAAGAACGTGCTGTGGTGGACGCAGGATCCGGCGAGTGACGACGAGTGGCCGGTCTTGCGCACGGCCATCAAAAAGCTCAAGGCGGCGCGTGACCGCCGCACGGCACCGTTCGTGGACCGGACCGCGTACGTCAACTGGAATGCGATGATGGCCGGCGCGTTTCTGCAGGCGGGCGCCGTCCTCGACCGGCCGGAGTGCAACGAGCTTGCGCTGAAGGTTCTCGAACGGATTTGGACCGATGCGTGGGATAAAGACCATGGAATGTCGCATGTCCTTGGCCGTCCCGAGCCTCGGGGTATGCTCGATGACAACGTGCAGGCGGCCGCGGCATTCCTCGATGCCCACGAGGCGACCGGGGACTCGGCCTGGCTCGATCGCGCCGTCGAGGTGATGAAGTACTGCAACAAGGCGCACGCGGATACCACCGCCGGCTACTTCGACATCGCGGCGACGAACGGCACGGCGTATCTCGCCACGCGAGCCAAGCCGGTCCAGGACGCGCCGACGCCCTCGCCCAATGGCGTCGCCGGCCTGGTGCTCGCCCGACTCGCGGCGTTGACCGACAATCCGGAGTGGCGCGCCCAGCTCGATCAGCATTTGCGGGCGTTTGCGGGCAGCGCGCGCGAGCTATCGCTCCACGGGTCGACCTTATTGCGCGCGATCGACTGGGCGGTGCAGCCGGTGTCGCGCATCGAAGTCGCCGGTCCCCGCGGCGACGGGCCCGCGTGCGACATGCATTTGCTCGCGCTGCAGACGTATCGGCCGCGCAAGATCGTCGTACGGAAAGTCGCCGAGCGTCCCGCGGCGACGGTGTGCGTAGGGACGAGCTGCTCGCTGCCCGTATCGACCGCCGAGCAGCTGGCGGGCCTATTGGAGGGGTGAGCAGATTCCTTCTCATCTTAACGCGAGGCCGTACATGCCGAACAAGAAAGCCGTGATCGACACTAAGAAGGGCACGATCGAACTGGAGCTGTTCGCCGACGAAGTGCCCAACACGGTGGCGAACTTCGAGAAGCTGGCCAATTCGCAGTTCTACGACGGCACCAAGTTCCATCGGGTGATCCCAAACTTCATGGTCCAGGGCGGCGACCCGTATTCGAAGACCGGCAAGGGACCGGTCGGCACGGGCGGTCCGGGATACACGATCAAATGCGAAACGCAGAAGAACACGCACAAACACGTCGCCGGAACGTTGTCGATGGCGCATGCCGGTAAGGACACGGGCGGCAGCCAATTCTTCATCTGTCACGCGCCGCAGCGCCATCTCGACGGCGTGCACACGGTGTTCGGGCAGGTCACCAAGGGCATGGATGTCGTCAACGCCATTAAAGGAAACGACGAGATCACGTCGATTCGAGTCTCTTAGGGGGAGTTCATGCTGGCGTTACTGTTGACAATTTCCTTCGCCGTCCAGGATTCTGGAGCCTTCGTCGTCAAGTTGGGGAACGACACGGTAGCCCTTGAGCAGTACACGCGGACGGCGACGCAACTGCGCGGCGACTACGTGGTGCGTACGCCCCGGAGCATGCATCGCATCTATACCGCCGACCTAAATCCCGACGGCACGATTCGTCGGTGGGAGTTGGTCACCCACAACATCGGTGTCGGGCCAGGCCCGATGGAGACGAAGTCCTGGGTCCAGTTCTCCGGCGACACGGCAGTAATGGTGTCTCCACAGGGAGACAGCACCGTGACGTCCAAGTTCGTCGTGCCGCGCGGCACGTTTCCGTTTCTCATCTACGGGTATGGCTTGATGGAGTACATGGGCCGGTGGGCTCGCGGAACCGGGAAGGATAGCGTCCGATTCACCGCGCTGGCGTCCGCCAATCAGACCAGCGGCGGCTACATCCGCAAACGTGGCGGCGACACGTTGGTGTTCATGCTCGATCAAGGGCAACTCGCCGGCGTCGGCCCGTTCACATTCCGGCTCGACCACCAGGGTCACCTGACGTGGCTCACGGGGAAAGGCAGCACCCTCCAGGTCGACGTCCAGCGCGTCGCATCCGTTCCTATGGCTCAAGCCACGCAGTCCTTCGCGAGCCGCCCGCTGGGTCAGCTGTCGCCGCGCGACACCGTGCGCGCAACCATTGGCGGCTCCGAGGTCTGGATCGATTATAGCCGACCGGCCCGGCGCGGGCGTGACATCTTCGGCGTGTTGGAGCCGTGGAACAAGGTGTGGCGCACGGGGGCTAACGCGGCAACGCAGCTCAACACGCCCGCGGACCTGGTGATCGGCGGCGCCACCGTTCCCGCCGGCAAGTACACCCTCTGGACGCTGCCCTCGCCGACCGGATGGAAGCTCATCATCAATAAACAGAACGGGCAGTGGGGGACCGAATATCATTCGGAGCAAGACTTGGTCCGTGTCGACGCCAAGACGGAGACGCTCGCCACGCCGGTCGAGCAGTTCGTGATCGCGTTCGAGCCCGCTGCCGCACCCTCGGCTATCACGTTCGCATGGGACAAGGCTCGCTACTCGGTTTCGGTGGCGAAGAAATAGGTGCATCTCGACTTCGCAGTCGTCGCCGACTACGCGCTGGTCGACCAGTCGGGCAAGATGTCGGTGCTCGGCATTTTCCAGCACATCTGGGTGCCGCAGTTTCCGGCGATGCACCCGCGCCTGCACCTCGTGCTGCGGCTCAAGGGAAAACGCACCGAAGTGGGCGAGCATCAGGTGCAAATCAAGCTGCTCGATGAAGAAGACGCGGAGCTGTTGGGTGGCTCGGGGACCGTGAACTTCGCCGAGCCGCCCGCCGGCGTCACGGAAATCGAGGCGGCGGCGGTGCTGGTGTTCGACGTGCCATTTCCGCGGGCGGGGCAATACCGCTTCGAGATCACGGTGGACGCCGAGCGGAAGGCGAGCGTTCCGATCACCGTGTCGCAGATGCCCACCGCGCCCGCACAGCCACCCCCGACTCCCCAGGCTCCCGGTTCCTAACCCTCTCCCGCTCGGCGCCCACGTGCGGCTGCCGATGCTGCTCTTCGCCGCGGTGCTGGCGCTGGGATTCAACCTCGGCGGGTATGCGCTGTTCGACCCCGACGAGGGACGCAACGCCGAAGTCGCGCGCGAGATGGCGGCGACGAACGACTACGTGCTCCCGCATTTCGACGGTCTCCCCTACCTCGACAAACCGATCGTCTACTTCGCGTCCGCCGCCGCGGTGATGGAGGTCCTCGGACCCACCGAGACGGCCGCCCGTCTGCCCGCGTATCTGTTCACGCTCGCCACGCTGATCATTGTCGTGTGGTTCGTGAGACGCCGCTGGGGCACAGACGCGGGATGGCTGGCGGCGCTGGCGCTCGCCACCATGCCGCTCGTCCTCGCATACGCGCGCACGACGATCATGGACAGCGCGCTTGCCTTCTGCACGACGCTCGCGATCCTCGCGTTCTGGGATGAGCGTCCTGTATTGGCATGGGCGGCAATTGGACTCGGATCCATTACCAAGGGCCCGGTCGCGATCCTGATCCCGCTCGCGACACTGATGCCCTATACCCTGCTCACCGGCGGCAAGCTGCGTCGTCTGTTCCCGCTCGCGGGTCTCGGGGTATTCGGGCTCGTCGCCCTCCCCTGGTTTCTCGCGGTGTCCCGTCGCGTCCCCGAGTTCCCGCACTACGTCTTCGTGCGCGAGACGTTCGAGCGCGTTACGACGAAGAGCTTCCACCGGACTGCGCCATTCTGGTACTATCTGCCGATCGTTCCGGTCGCCGCATTTCCCTGGATCGTGCCCGCGCTCGCACGCCTGAGGAACTGGCGCTGGGCCTGGCTTGCCCGCCGTGTGAACCCGATGGCGCAGGAGGCCACGCTCCTGGCTTGCTGGGTGCTAGGACCGCTGCTCTTCTTCACGCTGAATCAGTCGAAGCTGCCGCAGTACCTGTTGCCGCTGATGCCGCCCTTTGCGCTTGCCGCCGCTCGGCTGCTGACGCGCGAGACGAGCGAACTGGGGGGGGGCGGCGGAATCGGAGTCGGAAGACGCACCTACGCGGTGATCGCGGCACTGTTCGGCATCGCGCTGGTGTCCCTGACCATCTGGCTCCCCGCGCCGATCAGCCTGACGCCGGGCGAGCGGGCCGCGATCCCGCAGACCGCACTGGCGCTGGGAATCGCGTTGCTGATCTCGGCGGGGTTGGTCTGGTACGCGGGGCGAGCGGAGCGCCCGCGTCCTGCTCTCGCCGTGATGGGATATGCGCTCACCGTGATGGCGATGCCGATCGTGTCGGGGCAGCTCCTTACGGCGGTCGGCGAGGACCGCTCATCAGCGACGATCGCGCGCGTCATTCAGAACGCTCGGCCGATGGGTGCAGAGCTGGAGGTGGTTGGGGTTGCTGCGTTCCCGACGTCCCTGCCGTTCTATCTGCGACACCAGGTACTCCTCGCGTCGGCGACCGCGCGCGAGCTGACGAGCAACTTCGTCATCGATTACCAGGAACAATTCCGCCAGGGCAGCACGTCGCCGCTCAAGCCCGCGGAGTACTGGCGCGGCCGGGTGCGCCAATGCCGTACACCAGTCGTGTTCGTGGCGCGCGCCAACGACGCGCCCGTGCGCGCCCAGCTCGATTCTGTACTCCCGCTGCTCGCCGTTGAAGGCAAGTACGCGGCCTATGGACCATGTGCGGCATCTTCGGCGCGATAGCGCGGGGGGAAGCTCCGCTGCGGCATCCGGAGGCGCTCGCGAGAATGGCGGCCGCGCTCAGCCACCGCGGCCCGGACGGCGAATGCATCGTCGGACACGAGCGGGCCCGAATCGGCGCGCGGCGCCTCGCGATCATGGACCTCACGACCGGCGACCAGCCGTTCCAGAGTCCGGACGGCAAGATCTGGATGGTCTGCAACGGCGAGATCTACAACGCGCCCGACCTGCGCCGCGAAGCGGGCGCCTGGGGCTACCCGTTCCGCTCGCACGGCGACATCGAGACGATCGTGCCGTACTACGACCGGTTTGGGCCGGACGCCGTCTCGCGCCTCGAGGGAATGTTCGGGCTGGCCATCTGGGACGACGCGCGCCAGCGCTTGGTGCTCGCGCGCGATCGCGCCGGCGAGAAGCCGCTGTTCTGGACCGAAGTCGATGGCGAGCTCCGGTTCGCGTCCGAGATCCAGGCGCTGCTCGAGTTCCCCGACCAACCCCGCCGGCTCAACCGCAAGGCGCTGTCGCTGTATCACGCCTTGGGATACGTCCCCGCGCCGCATACGATGTTCGACGGCATTCACAAGTTGCCGCCCGCGTCACTCCTGATTGCGGATCGCGAGCGAACTGAGATTCGCAGCTACTGGAGCGCGGCGGAGGCTGCCAGCCGGCCTGCGTCGCTGTCGTTCAAAAACACCGCCGAGCTGCGCGAGACGCTGCTGCGGGCCGTCAAGCGCGAGCTGATGTCGGACGTTCCGCTCGGCGTCTTCACGAGCGGCGGCCTCGACTCCTCGCTGCTGGTGGCCGCCGCCGCGCGTGCGATTCCCGGCGAGCGCATCCACACGTACGCGATCCGCTTCACCGAGCGCGGCTACGACGAGAGCCCGTACGCCGAGGCCGTCACGCACCAGATCGCCAGCGTCCATCACGTCGTGATCGCGGACGACGAGTCGCTCGGCCGTGCGCTCGAGGTGGTGTCCCGCTCCCTCGCCGAGCCACTCGGCGACCCTGCGGTGCTGCCCACGTGGCTGTTGGCACAAGCGGCACGCGAAAACGTCAAGGTCATTCTCTCCGGCGAAGGCGCGGACGAGCTGTTCGGCGGCTACCCGACCTATCTCGGTCACAAGTTCGCGGCGACCTGGCAAGGGCTCCCCCGGCCGCTCCGCCGCGCCGCGCGCTGGATCGTGGATCGCTGGCCGTCATCGACCGGCAAGATGACGCTCGAGTACATGCTCAAGCAGTTCCTGGCGGCGACGGAGCTGCCGTGGCTGGAGCGGCATCTGACGTGGCTGGGAGCGATGCAGATCGACGACGGGGTCATCGCCGAGCTGGCGTGCAAACTCGATCGCTTTCCGCACGACGATGCGTTGAATCGCGTCATGTGGTTCGACTTTCTGACGTATTTGCCGGATGATCTGCTGGTCAAGGTCGATCGCGCCACGATGTTGGCGTCGGTCGAAGCGCGCGCGCCGTATCTCGACCGCGAAGTGATGGAGCTGGTGCTGCCAGGGCCCACGCGTTCCAAGGTGCGGGGCCTCCGCACCAAGGCGATATTAAAGGAAGCAGCGCGTGGACTCGTCCCCGGGGAAGTGATCAACCGGCGCAAGCGCGGCTTGTCCGTGCCGGTGGCGCGCTGGCTCAACACTGGCCTCGCTCCCCTGGCCGACCGGTTGCTCGACACACCGCTCCTCGCGGAGCATCGGACGGGCCGCCGGAATCATGCGCGGAGATTGTGGCCGCAGCTCATGCTCGCACTCTGGAGCGAGCGGTGGGGAGTCGACCTCTCGTGAATCGTGACGAAGCCCTGGCCTTGATGCAGGAGCACACGCAATCGCCCTCCCTCCGCCAGCACATGCTCGCGGTCGAGGCCGCCATGCATGCCTACGCCGTCAAATTCGGCGAGGATCCCGAGCCATGGGGGCTCGTCGGGTTGTTGCACGACTTTGACTACGAGAAATTCCCCAATCAGGACCACTCCCCCACGGACGGGCATCCGGTTTGGGGGGTGAACCTCCTGCGCTCCAAGGGCGTCGGCGAGCCGCTGCTGCGCGCCGTCCTGGGACACGCGACCTATTCCGGTGTGCCGCGCGATTCGCAGCTGGCCAAAACCCTGTTCGCCGTCGATGAGCTGTGCGGCTTTCTGGTCGCGTGCGCATTGGTGCGACCGTCCAAGAGCTTCAAGGACCTCGAGGTCTCGTCGGTGAAGAAAAAGCTCAAGGACAAGGCGTTCGCGCGCGGAGTCAACCGCGACGAGGTCCGTCAGGGCGCCGAGGAGCTCGGCGTGCCGCTCGACGAGCACATCGCGTTCTGCATTCAGGCGCTGCGGCCGGTGGAACCCTCACTAGGTCTCGGAGGGTGACCGCGACCGTCCCGCCCGCGCATCTGTTTTCGCGGGCGCTCGATCGCGCCACGGGTGCGCGGCCGATCCCGGGCAACATCGTGCGTCACGTCGCGGTCAGCAGCGCCGCGCTCGATACGATGTTGGAGATGATCGTGAGCGCCCAGCGCACGGTGCACTTCGAGAATTACATCATTCACGACGACGACACCGGCCGCCGCTTTGCGACGGCGTGGGCCGAGCGGGCGCGCGCCGGGGTGCGCGTGCGCGTCCTCTACGACGCGTTCGGCTCCCTCGGCACGAGCGGCGCCTACTGGCGTGAGCTGCGCCGCTCCGGCGTCGACTGCCGGCCGTTCCGACCGATCCTGACGAGTGGTCCGATCCAGGCGTTCAGCCGTGATCATCGCAAGCTGCTCGTCGTGGACGGGGAACGCGCCATCACCGGTGGTCTGTGCATCGGCGACGAGTGGGCCGGCAATGCCGCCGAAGGTCTGGCGTGCTGGCGTGATACAATGGTGGTCGTCTGCGGACCCGCCGTGGCCGCCCTCGACGCGGCATTCGGGCGCATGTGGGCGCGCGCCGGGCGTCCCCTGCCCGAAGCCGAAACGACTCCGGCCTCCGAGGAATGCGGGCCATCGGCGGTGCGCGTCGTGGAGGGATTACCAGGACAGTCGCGCATCTACCGGGCGGTCCAACTGCTCGCCGCGGCGGTGACGGAGCGGCTCTGGATTACGGACGCGTATCTGGTCGCACCCCCACCACTCTATGCCGCGTTCGTGGACGCCGCCCGGAGCGGTGTCGATGTGCGTTTCTTGCTGCCGGGGACCTCCGATATCCCGGTCGTCCGCATGTTCACGCGCACGGGATATCGCGAGCTGCTGCACGCGGGCGCCCGCATCTTCGAGTATCGCGGCCCGATGCTGCACGCGAAGACGCTCGTCGCCGATCACGAATGGGCGCGAGTGGGGTCGAGCAACCTCAACGTCTCCAGCCTCCTCGGCAACTACGAGCTCGACCTCGTGGCCGAGCACGAGGGATTGACGGCGACGCTCGCCACGCAGTTTCTACACGACATGGGACAGAGCCGCGAGATCGTGCTGATGGCACGCCGCCGGCTGCCGCTGCCGCCTAAGCTCGTCGATACGGTCGCGGTGCATCCGGCTCAGGGCATCGTGCCGGCGCTGCCGCAGGTTCCTCAACGGCGCACGCGGCATGAACGCCGGGTGGTCGCTGCGATCGCGCTCATGCAGCTCGCCGGGGGCGCGCGCCGGAGGCTGGCCGGTGCGGCGGCGACGGCGTTCTTCGTGATCGGCCTCATGCTCATCTTCTTTCCGATCATTACCAGCACCGTGCTTGCGGTGGGGACCCTGGTGACCTCCGTCTGGCTTGCCGGCTTCGCCCTTGCCCGGCGCCGGGGGCGCCGTGAGAGCGATGTCGGCTGAGGCTCCCCGCCCCGAGGCGTCAGTTCAACCTCCCAGCGGCCCTGCGCGTATGGGAAGCAGCGAAGACGACGCGGCGCTGGTTGCCAGTACTGTCGCAGGCGACCGGGCCGCGTTTGGGGTTCTCGTGGAGCGCTATGCAGGACAGGCGCGGCGAGTCGCCCGGGCGGTCTTAGGTGATCCCGATGATGCGGATGACGCGGCCCAGGACGGATTTCTTTCCGCCCTGGTAAAGCTCGCGCAATATGATGCCCGTCGGCCATTCGGACCCTGGTTGATGCGGATCGTCGCGAACGCGGCGACCGATCGGCGCCGGCGTCGCAACGTCCGCCGAGCCGAGCCGCTCGATGCGTCGCTGGTCGGCGGTGGCCCGCGACCCGATGCGATCGCGGTCCGCAGCGAGCTCGGCGAGCGGTTGCGCGCTGCGTTGAAGGAGCTGCCCGAGCGGCGCCGCACCGCGGTGGTGCTGTTCGATGTCGAGGGGTACTCGCATGCCGAGATCGCCGGGATCCTCGGGATTCCCGAGGGCACGGTGCGCTCCGAAGTATTTCACGCGCGTCGCCGTCTACGCACGCTGCTGGCTGACTGGAAGGAGGAAGCACGATGAAAGATTTGCCGTCGGATTTCCGGCCCGATCCCGAGCTCGGCGCCGCATTGCGGAGTGCGCTGGAACCGAAGGACGACCACGCGGCGTTCGTCGCGCGGGTCATGGCGCGGTACGACCAGGCGCTCGATCGGGCCACGATCCCGACGCTCGACGTCCTGGCGTCGTGGTTCCGGCCCGGCATCGCCGCGGCCGCAGCCGCCCTCATCGCCGGTTTTCTGATCGGCCGCGCGGTCTTGACGCCGGCCCCAGCGTCGTTCGATGCCGCCCTGGCGCCGCTCGAAGGACCGGGACTCGCGGCGCTCGTCACGGCGCAGGATCCGCCCGACGCCAGTGTCGTGTTTACGTCCCTTGTCGAGCAACGCTAGAAAGAGGAAAGAGAAACTATGCTGAATAGATCGAAACTCGCCGCCGTCGGCCTGTTGGCCGCTGTCTTCCTGGCCGGTGGGCTGGCCGGCTGGGGTGGCCGCGAGGCCGCCGAACGCGACGACCGCCCGGGAGGCGGACATCGCGGGCCGGACGCACTCGTCGCCTATCTGACCCGCCAGCTGGATCTCAGCGCCGCGCAGCGCGACTCCGTGCGCGCGATCATCGCGCGGCACCGCCCCGAGACCGATTCCCTGTGGGCGCGGGTCCGGCCGCGCTTCGATTCCATCAAGGCCCGCATGCGCGCGGAGATCGACGCGCAGCTCACTCCCGAGCAGCGCACGCGTCACCAGCAACTGATCGACCGGGCTGAGCATCACCGTAGGGAGCGGGAAGACTCGGCCAAAGGTGCACCGGGGGAGCGTCACTAATGCGCTGGACCGTCCGTATCCTGACAACCGTGCTGGCAGCTTCGCTTGCTCGCCCCGCCGCGGCACAGCACCCGATCACCCTGCAAGAGGCGATTCAACGCGCGTTCACGGTTCAGCCCGCCATGGTCCAGGCGCGGGGTGACCAGTCGAACGCCGGCATGCAGCGGCTAGCTGCGGTCGGCGCGTTCATCCCGACGATCACGGTGAACTCGAGCGCCTTCCGGCAAAACACGGGGTCGATTGTGAACGGGCTGCCCGCGCAGGCCGGCAGCTACCAGTACAGCTCGGGCCTGACGCTCAGCCTCGACTTGTTCGACGGACTGCGCCGGATTCAGCGCTACCGGAACGCCGCGGCCACCATATCCGCCGCGGACGCCGGGTACACCAATCAACAGTATCAGGTGACGCTTCAGACGAAGCAGGCCTTCTACAACGCGCTGGCCAACGAGGAGCTGGTGCGCGTCGCGGAATCGCAGCTGGACCGCGCGCGGCAGCAGCTGCGAATCTCGATCGACAAGCTGCATGCCGGCTCGGCGACGCGCTCGGACTCGCTGCGCTCGACCGTGGACTTCGGCAACGCGCGGATCGCGCTGCTCCAGGCCCAGGCGAACCTGGCCACCGCCCAGGCGAATCTCGGTCGCCAGGTCGGCATCGACAGTCTCGTGCGCGCGATTCCCGACAGCACGCTGCCGGCGCTCCCTGACTCCGCGGGGTTGCGGGTCGCGGCGCTCCAGAACTCGCCGCAGGTCATCCAAGCCGAAGAGCAGGCGCGCGCGTTCGGCGCCACGGTCTGGGACCAACGCTCGCAATACCTGCCGACGCTGAGCGTCTCTTACTCCACGTCGAGCCAGGGTTATGTGCAGCCGTGGCAGGGCTTCGATCTCCCCAACCGCAACGTGAACTCGCTGCGCTTTACGCTGAGCTGGACGATTCTCAACGGCTTCGCGCGGGAGCAGCAGCAAACGGCGGCGACGGTGCAACGCGAAGTCGCCAACGCCCGTGCCGAAGATGCGCGCCGCCAAGTCAACGCGGCGCTCACGCAGCAGCTCGCCGCCGCGGCGACGGCGTACGTACAAATCGACATCGCGAGGGCGAACCTGGCGGCGGCGACGGAGGATTTGCGCGTGCAGAACGAACGCTACCGCGTCGGCGCAGCGACGATCCTCGATCTGCTGACGTCGCAGGCGTCGCTGACACAGGCCGAGGTCAACCTGGTCCAAACGCGTTACAACTATCTGATCGCCCGCGCGCAGGTCGAGGCGGTCGTGGGACGGATGCTATGACCTCGGTCCAGGCGATGACGTTCCGCACGGGCGATACGCCGACGCCCGATACCGTGATCCTGACACATCACCTGGCGCGCGAGTATCAGATGGGCGCCGAGGTGGTGCACGCGCTGCGCGGCGTCGACATCCAGATCAAGAAGAACGAGTTCGTCGCAATCATGGGTCCGTCGGGGTCGGGTAAGTCGACGCTGATGAACCTGATCGGCTGTCTCGATACGCCGACGACCGGGGAGTACTGGCTGAATGGGCAGAAGGTGAGCGACCTCACCGACGACGAGCTGGCCCGCATCCGCAACAAGGAGATCGGGTTCGTCTTTCAGACCTTCAATCTGCTGCCCCGCGCCGACGCGCTGCACAACGTGGAGCTGCCGCTCATCTACGCCGGCATGGCTGCCAAGGAAAGGCGCGAGCGCGCGGCCCACGCTCTGAGCCAGGTGCAGCTGGCCGACCGCATGGATCACCGGCCCAACGAGCTTTCGGGCGGACAGCGCCAGCGCGTGGCGATTGCGCGGGCACTCGTCAACTCCCCCAGCATCCTGCTCGCCGACGAGCCAACGGGCAACCTCGACTCGGCGACGGGAAACGAAATCATGGGGGTTTTCCAGGAGTTGCACCGGACGGGCCAGACCATCGTGCTGGTGACGCACGAACATGACATCGCGGCGAACGCGCACCGCCAGATTCACCTGCTCGATGGCAAAGTCGCGCGCGATGAGAAGATGGAAGGTCAGACGTGAACAAATACTTCTGGGCAAGCGCCACGGCGCTCGTGCTTACCGGCATCGCCGGCTGCCACAAGACACAGACCACGCAATCGTACGAGGCGGTTCCGGTCCAGCGCCGCAACCTGGTCGTGTCGGCGTCCGCGTCGGGCGCCATCGAGCCCGTGCTGACGGTCGACGTGAAGTCGAAGGCCTCAGGCGAGATCATCGGGATGAACGTGCAGACGGGCGACGACGTGAAGAAGAGTCAACTGCTCGCGACGATCGACCCGCGCATCCCGCGCAACAACCTGGCGCAGGCGGAGGCGAACCTGCAGGTCGCCCAGGCGCAGCTCAGCAACGCGAAGGCACAGCTCGCGCGGTCGGACACGCTGTTCAAGGCGCAGGCGATCACGCAGACGGAATACGACACCGCCAAGCTGGACTACGCGAATGCCAACGCGGCGGTGATCCGCGCGCGCTCGGATCTCGAGAACGCGCGGGACCGCATGACCGATACGAAGCTGAGCGCGCCGCTCGCCGGCACGATCATCACGAAGAACGTCGAGCTGGGTACCGTGATCTCGTCGCCGACGACGGACGTGGGCGGCGGCACGGTGCTGTTCAGGATGGCGAACCTCGACACGGTACAGATCCGCGCGCTCGTCGATGAAACGGATATCGGCAAGGTGTCGCCGGGCCTCCTCTCGACGATCACGGTGGACGCGTATCCCAATCGTCCGTTCGAGGGCACCGTCCTCAAAATCGAGCCGCAAGCCACCGTCCAGCAGAACGTCACGATGTTCAACGTGCTGGTCCGCATTCCCAATCCGAATCACTTGCTCAAGCCGGGTATGAACACCGAAGTCGAGATTCACGTCGGGCGTCGCGACAACGTGCTCGCGGTGCCGAACGCGGCGCTGCGGACGCAGCGCGACGTCGCCTCAGCGGCGCAGGTACTGGGTCTCGATCCCAACGATGTCCAACAGCAGCTCGCGGCCCACCAGCAGCAGCAGCAGGCCCCCGCAAACCGCGACAGCGCGTCGCTGGGCGGTGGCGTCGCCAGTCGCGACTCGGCCGCGCGCCGCGATTCCGCTGCACGGAGCGCGGGCGGGAGTACGATGACGACGCCTGACGGCCGGACGATTCAGCTGCCGCCAGGCGTGAGCGAAGCGCAGGTCCGCTCCGCAATTCAGAAGCGCATGTCCGGTCAGGATCTGACGCCGGCCGAGCAGAACGCGATGGCGGCTATGCGTGCCGCATTCCAGAAGATGGGCGGTGGTGGAGGAGCCGGCGGCGGTGGGTTCCGGCGCAACACCGGCGAGACGTCCAGCTACATCGTGTTCACGCTGAAGCAAGGGAAGCCAACACCCGTGCAGATCCGCACGGGCCTGACGGACCTCGACTACGTCGAGGTGCTGAGCGGGCTCACTGAGCAGGACACGGTGCTGGTGCTGCCGAGCGCGTCCCTGCTCAACTCGCAACGCGACATGCAGCAGCGCATGCGCAACATCGGCGGGCTGCCCGGCGTGCAGCAACAGCAGCCGACCGCGCCGCGCCCGCAGGCGACGCCCGCGAGGCCCTAGCATGCTGCTCGGCGAGATTTTCCAGGTCGCGCTCCAGGCGATCCGCGCGAACAAGCTGCGGTCGTTCCTGACGATGCTGGGCATCATCATCGGCGTCGGCGCGGTCATCACGATGGTCGCGCTCGGCAGCGGCGCGCAAAAGGCGGTGCAGGAGCGCATTCAGGCGCTCGGCCCTACGCTGCTGTCGCTCTACCCGGGGCAGTCGTTCCGCGGCGGGATCATGATCGATTTCGGATCGCGGGTCAGTCTGACCGTGGACGACGCGAACGCCCTCGCGAGCAGTGCCCGGTACGTGAAGGCGGTGGTCCCGGAGCTCACGCGCAATCTGCAGATCAAGAAGGGCGGCCAGAACGCGAACGTGAACATCGTCGGCACGACGCCGAACTACCCCGTCGTGAAGAACTACACCCTCACGGCCGGACGGATGTTCACCGCCGGCGAGGACGAAGGCCGCCGCCGATTGGCTGTGCTCGGCTCGGCCATCCCGGACATGTTCAATGCGAATCCTGGCGCGATGATCGGCCAGGAGATTCAAATCCGCGGGATTCCGTTCGAGATCGTCGGCGTGTTGTCGTCGAAAGGCTCGGCGATGGGGTTCGGCAATCCGGACGAGCAGGTGTTGATCCCGCTGCAAACCGCCCGCTACCGCATCATGGGGACGGATCGGCTGCGGACCATCACGGTGGACGCCGCCAACGTGCAGCAGATGACGCTCTCGATGATCGAGATCGAGCGCGTGCTGCGGCGTGAACACAAGATCCGGCCGGGCGCCGAGAACGATTTCCAGATCCGCAATCAGTCGGACATTCTCGCCACATTCCAGCAGACGACGCAGACGTTCACGTACCTGCTCGCCGGCATCGCGGCCGTGAGCTTGCTGGTCGGCGGAATCGGGATCATGAACATCATGCTGGTGTCGGTGACCGAGCGGACGCGTGAGATCGGGGTGCGCAAAGCCCTCGGGGCGACGCGCTTCAATATCCTGTTCCAGTTTCTAGTCGAAGCGCTGGTGCTGTGCCTGGTCGGCGGGATCATCGGGATTCTGTTCGGCGCGCTCGGCGCGGTCGCGCTTTCCAAGCTCGCGCACTGGAATACGTCTATCAATTTCTTCGCGATTCTGGTCGCGTTCGTCTTCAGCGCGATCGTGGGGCTGTTCTTCGGGATCTGGCCGGCGCGGCGCGCTGCCGCACTCGATCCCATCGTAGCGCTGCGATACGAATAGTCAAAGCGTGCGGCGTGGGGCGTGCGGCGATGATGGGCCGAGCTGACGCTTCGTAGGGTGGTTCGAACTAGACGTTGACACGCCGCACGCGACACGCCGCACGTTATTTTAATCTCCATGCTCGCCGTTCTTCTCGTGGTGCTCCAGTCGCAAAGCAACCCGCAGGCGGTGTACGACGGCCGCCTGCACCAAACCGACGTCCGCATCCCGCGGCTCGACGTCGGCGTAACGGTCGACGGGGTCCTGGATGAGCCGGTGTGGCGTGAGGCCGCGTTGCTCAAGGGCTTCACCCAATACCGGCCCGTCGACAGCCGCCCCGTGGCGGACTCCACCGAGGTGCTCGCCTTCTACGGGCCCGACGCGATCTACTTCGGAATCCGCGCGTATGAAGCGCATGGCACAGTTGTCCGCGCGACCCTCGCCGATCGCGATAATATCGGAACCGACGACAACATCCAGATTCTGCTCGACACCTTCAACGACCGGCGGCGGGCCCTGTTGTTCGCGGTCAATCCGTTCGGCGTACAGCAAGACGGCGTGCGCAGTGAAGGGCTCGCCGGCGCGGCGGGCGGAGCCAACGCGGGATTCCGGTTCGACGGCGTGGTCGATCTCAATCCGGATTACGTGTACCAGTCAGCGGGCCACGTGACGCCGTGGGGCTACGAAGTCGAGGTGCGCATCCCCTTCAAGAGTTTGCGTTACCAGAGCGGCGCGACGCAGGACTGGGGCATTCAAGTCATTCGCGTGACCCAGCACACGGGGTACGAAGACACGTGGACTCCGGTGGTGCGCGCCAACGCGAGCTTTCTCATTCAGTCGGGGACACTCAAGTCGCTGACCGGGCTGCATCGCGGCCTGGTCATGGATGTCACGCCGGAGTTCACGTCACGGCTGGACGGCGCACCCGGCTCGCCATCCTCGTATCAGTACCAGAACATCAATCCCGAGCTCGGCGTGAATGTGCGCTGGGGGATCACGCAAAACCTGAGCGCGGCGGGGACGGTGAACCCCGACTTCTCACAGGTGGAAGCGGACGTCGGGCAGGTCACGGTGAACCAGCGGTTCGCGCTGTTCTTTCCCGAGAAGCGGCCGTTCTTTTTGGAAGGCCTCGAGCAGTTCGACACACCCAACGCACTTATCTATACGCGTCGGATTGCGGCGCCCATCGCAGGTACCAAGTTGACCGGCAAAGTCGGCGGGATGGGGGTCGCCTACATCGGAGCCGTCGACGATAACAACGACGTCCCGCGCCATTACCCCGTGCACAACCTGCTCAGGCTACGGCGCGATCTGGGCGCGAGCTCGACGCTGGGACTCGTCTACACCGACCGAATCTTCGGGAGCGCATGGAACCGCGTCCTCGGCGCCGATGCTCGCGTCATCTGGAAGAAGATCTGGTTTTCCACCGCACAGATCGTGGGCTCTTGGACGAAGGACGTCGGGACCCAGTCCGGAGCGCTCTGGGACGTGACGCTCTATGACCGCACAGGCTACTCCTACGGCAATCACGCCGAGCTCGTCGGCATCAGTCCCAATTTCGCGGCGCTGAGCGGATTCGTGAATCGCGTCAACATCGTGCAGGGCCGTTTCGCGAATCGTTTCACGTGGTACGGGAAGCCCGGCGCATTGCTTGAAAACACCACGACCTTCATTCTCATCCAGCCGACCTGGCGCTACCGCGACTTCTTCAAGCTCGGGAGCACGCTCGAAGGCAGCATCAACCAGAATTGGATCTTCACGCTCCGCGGTGGCTGGAATCTGTCGGCGTACCTTGCCAACGATCATCAGGTGTTTGATCCAGCCGACTTTGCCGGCTATCAGGTGGAATCCGGAGGTACACTGCGACCCTTCGCGGTCCCGCACGGACTCTACAACCTCTGGACCGGAATCGCCGCGGTGGCAACGCCGGAACGGACGTGGAAAGTGAACGTCAGCATCGGACGCGCGTCCGGTCCGATCTTCGCGGAGGCCGCGGAAGGTCGTGCCCTGAACCTGTTCCTCGCCGCGACCTGGAAGCCGACGCCGACGTTGCACTTCGACGCGCAATGGCCTCACCAGATCATCACTCGGGCACGAGACGGGAGCTGGTTTTCCTCAGCCAATATCCCGCGTCTCAAAGTCGAGTACCAGCTCACGCGGGACATCTTCTTCCGCTACGTAGGCCAGTACACGGCGCAGAAAGTCGACGCGCTGCGCGATCCGCGCACTGACGACACGCTGGTCGTCAACGGCACGCCGCGGGCTCGAACCACGAGTGCCGACTTCCGCAACGACTTCCTCTTCTCGTACAAGCCGACGCCCGGGACCGTGCTGTTTTTAGGATATGGCGCGTCGCTCACCGAGGCCGATCCCTTCAGCTTCCGCCGTCTGTACCGCACCGGCGATGGCTTCTTCTTGAAAGCCAGCTACCTGTTCCGCCTGTGATCAGTCTCCAGCATCAGCTCCTCGAGGAGCGCGTGGCGAAGCAGCGGCAATACGTCCTGGCGAACACGCGAGCACGCTGGGGGTTCGTGGGGTTCGGCATGGTTCTCCTCGCGGCGGTCAAGCTCGCGGGCATCACGACCATCTCGTGGTGGTTCATCCTCGGCTTTGCGGCGAGCTTCGCGGCGGCGAACACCGGGATGCGCCGGCTCGTGCAGGGCGGCGCCTTCGAGCCGTGGTACGCGCAGCTCAACATCGTCATTGGCTCGTTGCTCATCTCCGCCGTGCTGTTTGCGATGGGACCAAATGGCCACGTCCTCTACGGCGCCTACCTGATCGCGCCGCTGCAAGCCGCTCTGTACCTCGAGCGGCGCGAGGCGTGGGGCGCGTTGATCATCAACCTGGCCGCGTTCACGCTGGTCAGCGCGCTGGCCCAGGCGACGGGGCACGGCTGGAACTGGTCGCTGTACATCCAGGAGAGCCTGGTGCTGGTGTTCGCGTGCGTTGCGCTCGTGCCGATGCTCGTCCAGATCGTCGATCGCTTGCGGAGCGCGCGGGGCGTGCTGGGTGAGATCGAGCGGGGCGACCTAACCCGCCAGCTGGAAACCAGCGCCGCGCATCTCGCTGCCGACGAGCTTGGCTTTCTGGGCGTGAGCGTGAATCGGACGACTGCGGCCATCGCGGAGATCATGCGCGAGGTAGCGCGCCAGGGGAGCTCGCTCGCATCCATGGCACGCAGCCTGGCCACCGCCGCGCGCGAGCTGCAGACCGCATCGCAAGCGATTTCGAGCACCACGGTGCAGCTGTCCGAAGGCACCGAGCGCCAGCGCCAGCTGATCGGCTACGGGCGGCAGGATTCCGAAGCCGCTTCGGGCCTAGCGACGACGCTGCACGCGCGCGCCCAGGAGGCCGAGCGCCAGATCACGGAGATTGCGCTGCAGGCACACAAGCGGGGCGAGGAAGTCGCGCGTGCCAGCACGTTGCTCATGAACCTGATGGTGCACATGGATCACGCGTCGGAAGTGGCCGGCGCGCTCGACCGTGATTCGCGTGAGATCGGCAAGCTCGTGGATGGCATCACGCGCATCGCGAGCCAGACCGATCTCCTGGCCCTCAACGCGGCGATCGAGGCGGCGCGCGCGGGGCAGCATGGTCTCGGGTTCCGCGTAGTGGCCGGCGAAGTGCGCAAGCTCGCCGAGCAGAGCGCGCGCTCGGCGGAGGAAGTCCGCTTGCGGGTGCGGGCGACGCAGGACCAGATCAGCCGCGTCGTGGTAGCCATGCAACAGGGCCGCGAGGCCGCCAAGGGCGTCGGGAGCGTGGCCACCACGGTGCACGGCGCGCTGGATGCGATCTTCGCCGACCTGAACTCGACGGTCCAGTTCGCGACGACGTTCGCCGCGGAGACCGAGAATCAGACGAAGCGCATGCGGGAGGTCCTGCGGCGCATGGAGGAGGTCGCCGCGATCGCCGATGGCGCCGCCAGCGGCGCGCGCCAGACCTCGGCCGCGACCGCCCAGCAGATTGCCTCGCTCGGCGAGCTGACATCCACGTCGCAGCGACTCTCCGATGCCGCGGCGACGCTTTCGCAGACGATTCAACGGTTCCGCGTAACCGGGAACGGCAGCAAGAAGTAGACTACAGGTTCACCGCGCGCCGCAGCCGGGCAGTCGCGGCGTTCGCATCGCGGCGAATCTCCGCAACATTTGCCGTCTTCAACTCACCGTCCCGGACCACGATCCGGCCGTCCACGATGACGTGCCGCACGTCCGCGGCGCGCGCGCTGTAGACGATGCGCGACATGAGATCCGCGCTCTCCGGCTGCGCGTGCGGCTCAGCGAGATCGAGCACCGTCACATCCGCGCACTTCCCGACCTCGATCGACCCGATCTCCGACTCGAGTCCCAGCGCGCGCGCGCCCCCCAGCGTCGCCAGCTCCAGCACTTGCGTCGCCGGAAGCGCGTCCGGTCCGAGCCGCGGCTTCTGAATCAGCGCGGCCAGACGCATCTCGGCGAAGGCGTCGAGGCGATTGTTGCAGGGCGCCCCATCCGCGCCGATGCCGACCCGGCAACCGGCGGCCAGCATTTCGGGAATCGGGGCGATGCCACTGCCCAGCTTCAAGTTCGAGCTGGGACAATGGACGACGTTCGTCCGCTGCCGCGCGAGCGCGGCGATGCCGTCGCGGTCGACCCAGACGCAGTGCGCCAGCGCCGCCCGTGGCCCCGAGATCCCAACCGAGTCGAGGTAGGCGATCTCGTCATGGCCGGTCTCGCGCTTGACCGTATCCAGCTCGAGCGGCGTTTCCGCGGCGTGCGTGTGAATCGTCGCCCCGCTTCGCTCGGCGAGATCGCTCACCGCTCTGAGCAGCGGCCCCGTGCAGCTCGGCGCGAAGCGTGGGGCATAACAGTAGCGCAACCGCCCACCCGCGGCGCCATGCCAGCGCGCGCACAAGTCCGCGCTCTCGGTGATCGCCTGGTCGGTGGACTCGCGCAGTGCCGGTGGATTCGCCGGGGGAGGGGCATCCATCAGGCACTTTCCCGCTGTCGCGCGGATCCCAATGGACTCGAGCGCCTCGAAGGCGGCTTCGGTGTGACGCACGGTCTCCATGTCGAGAATCGCCGTCGTGCCGCCGAGCAACAACTCCGCCGCGCCCAGCATCGCGGACGCGTAAACCGAGGCTTCGGTATGCGCGGCTTCGAGCGGCCAGATGCGCTTCGCCAACCACTCCTCGAGCGACAAGTCGTCGGCGAGGCCGCGGAAGAGAGTTTGACAGAGGTGAATGTGGGCTTGCACGAGACCAGGCAGAACGACCAGCCCGCTGCAATCGATCGTGATTGGCTTTGACCGTCCAACCGTCCGACCGTCCAACCGTCCAATGCGTTTGATTCGCCCGTCTTCGATGAGCACATCGGCGTTCAGGATGCGGCGGGAGGCATCCATCGTCACCACCCGCCCGCCGCGCAGCAGCAGCGATTTACTCAAGTCGAGATTCGCGGCTTCGCGTCGACGCTGTCGGAAGGCGGCAGGTCGAAATAGGCTTGGACTTCGTCGAGCAGCTCGTCGTCCGCGTAGAGACCCGCGAGAATACGCTCCGCGGCTCCCGGCTCGACGAGCACATACCCAAAGGGATAGTCCACGCCGGTCAGCAGAATCGTGCGGCGCTGGCGGTTGGGCAGTGCGACATAGATCGTGTCGGAGTTGGTCGGCACGAGCTTGATGTTGTGCCGGGCCAACGTCGCCGCGATTCCCTCGGTGGTGGAATTGAGCTCGTCGAGCGCCTCGGCCTGATCATCGGCCGAGAACGTGTCGGCTGCCGCGAGCCAGAACACGACCACGGTTGGCTCCGTCACGACGCGCGACTTGAGCAGTACGCTGTCGGCCGAGTCGGCCGGCGCGACGTCGGCAAAACTCAGCGAATCGGCGTTGCCAGTCGTGACGGTCGCTTGCTGCGACCGGCAGGCCACGAGGCATGTGATCGCGAGGAATGTTGCTGCGCGCATCGGACGGAATATACTTAGCCCATGACTGCTACTCCGGTCCCGAAATCCCCTCCCCCTCCCCCTGCACGGCCCAAACCGGCAGCGGTCAAACGGCATCATTGGATTGTCCGCCTGACGCATTGGCTGACGTTCGTTGTGCTCGCCGGGATGATCATGAGCGGGTTGCAGATTTATACCGCGTACGCGCGCTTCGGCGAGCGCGACGGTCCGTCCTACGTGAATGCGTTCGAAGGGCATGGCTTTCCGCACTGGAGCCGGCTGGGCGGATGGCTCGCGGGCGGACTGAACTGGCACTTCGCGCTGATGTGGCCGCTCATCGCCGGCGGCGTGGTGTACCTGTCGTACCTCGTCGTGAGCGGCGAGTGGCGGTCGCTGCTGTTTCGGCCGCGCGATATTCGCGGGGCGATCGAGATGCAGAAGTACTACCTCCGGCTGCGCAAGGATCACCCGCCGCAGGGAAAGCACAATCCGCTCCAGAAGCTCGCCTACACCTTCATTATTCTACTGGGCGTGCTGTCGGTCCTCACGGGATTCGCGGTCTACAAGCCGACGCAATTCTCCTGGCTCACCGCGCTGTTCGGCGGATTCCAGGGGGCGCGGTATTGGCACTTCTGGGCCGTGTGGATCTTCACCGGGTTTCTCATCGTGCACGTCATTCTCGTGTTCGTCGTCGACCCCGCGTCGCTGCGCGCCATGATCTCCGGATGGTATCGGGGAAGATTCCCGAGCCATGATTGATCGGCGCGCGTTCTTACGACTGGCCGCCGGCGCCGGCCCCGCGTCGCTGGCGGCGGCGTGCGGCTGGGACGGCGGCAACGCCGTTCGCCCGCTCTTGCTCGACGTCAGTCGCCTGAACGACTGGGTCGGCGAGAAGATCCTGTTTTCGCAGCACCGCCTCGCGCCCCAGTACGACATCGCCCAGCGGGCGACCCGGCTGCCGAGCTATTTCATCTCACCGATGATGCCGGTCCTGCGCGACCCGAACGCGTGGCGGCTGCAGGTCGGCGGATTGGTCCGGCAGCCGCTGACGCTGTCTATCGACGATCTCCAGGCGATGCCGCGAACGACTTACACGGTCAAGCATCACTGTGTCGAGGGATGGAGCGCGATCGCGACCTGGCATGGCGTTGCCCTGTCGGCGGTCGCCGCGCGCTGCGGCATGCTCCCCCAAGCGCGCTACGTGCGCTTCGACTCGTTCGACTCTGGGTACTCGAACGGCTGGGATCTCGCGAGCGCGATGCACCCACAGACGATTCTGGCCTACGGGATGAACGACAATCCGCTGCCGGCGTCGCACGGCGCGCCGCTGCGGCTGTATTCGCCCACCAAGCTCGGCTACAAGATGACGAAGTATCTGGTGTCGGTGACGTTCACGGCCGAGCGGCCGGGCGGGTACTGGGAGGATCAGGGGTACCCCTGGTTCGCTGGAGTGTGATGGGCGGCATCCCTACCCGAAACGGCATGCACGAACTGCGGCATCCAAAGCCCCGACCATACAAGCGGTCGCCCCTGCTCATTTTCGCCTACGGTGCGCTTACCGCGGCAATCGTCAATCTCATCTTGCGCGCCGGCATGTTTTGGATCGCGGGGTCAGCAGGATTGGCGGTGCTATTTGCGGTCGCGGAAATAATTCTCCAGGTTCGGCGGCGTGGAGCTTCCTAGCCGCCTGCTCACGCTCGCGCTGAGCTCTGCCTTCTTCGGCGGCGTCCTCGGCGCGCAGAGTCCGGTCGGCGTCTTTACCACGCATACGAACGTCGGCAGAGCAAGAGGTTCTGCGTCTTACGATCCGCAGCAGCAGACCTACCTGGTCGCGGGCTCGGGTCAGAACATGTGGGACACGCGCGACGATTTTCATTTCGTCTGGAAACGGATCAGCGGCAACTTCACCCTCTCCACGCGCGCGCACTTCATCGGCTCGGGGCGAGAAGAGCATCGGAAGATCGGCTGGACCATTCGGCCCTCGCTCGAACCGGGCAGCGCGCATGTGACCGCGGCCTTGCACGGCAACGGCTTGATGTCGCTCCAGTTCCGCCGGCGGACCGGCGCGATCACGGAGGAGGAGAAGTCAGCGGACAGCCTCCCCGACGCGGATGCCATAATCCAGCTCGAGCGGCGCGACGGGGTCTACTACATGTCGGTCGCGCAGTTTGGCGATACGCTCGTCACCCAGCGACTTACCGGCGTCTCACTCCCCGATACCGTCTACGTCGGGCTGTTCGTCTGTTCACACAACGACGCCGTCACGGAGCGCGCCACTTTTCGCGACGTCCACATCACGACGCCAGCAATCGCACGGTAGGTTAGGAGGAACAATGTCTCGAATAGGTGTCGCAGGAGGCATCTGCCTTTGCCTCTTGCTCCCCCGCCTCAACGGGGATGGCTCTTCACCAATTCCGCGGCTGCAAGCGAATTCTCTTATCGAGCACGACACCACTGTCGCGGCGCAGCAACCTGGGCCTCACGGCGGCGGCGGAGTAACGACCGCGTACTCCTTCTTCGCCGGGGCGCCCAACCTCCAGTTGGTCTTCCGCAAACGGGCGCTGCATCATGGGGCGGCAATCGGATACCACCGGCAGGACGAAGACGAGATCTACTACGTCGTAAGCGGCACTGGCGCACTCACCTTGAATGGCCAACGGTCAATCGTTGGCCCTGGTACCGCGATCTTGACCCGGACCGGCAGCTCGCACGGCATACAGCAGGTGGGTTCCGACGACCTGGTCATCATCATTGTGTATCAGCAATCGAACAACGCGCGGCGGTCCTGACGAGTGCGATCACCCCAAGCGCGCGAGCGCGTCGTGCATGTCCGACGCCGTCGCGTAACGGTCAGCCGGCTGCTTCGCCATCGCTTTCAAGATCACGGCCGCGAGTGGGCCCGGAACGTCCGGGTTGAACTTGCGGGGATCCGGCGGTTCTTCCTCGAGATGCTTCGCCACCAGGGCCCACGTCGTCTCGCCCTCGAACGGCACCCGCCCCGTGACACATTCGAACAGTACGACGCCGGCGGCGTAGAGGTCGCTGCGAGGATCGAGCTCCGCCCCCGATAGCTGTTCGGGCGACATGTAATCCGGCGTGCCGATCGACACTCCCGCCTCCGTCAGCCCCTTGCCCTGCGGCGGATTGGCGAGCCGCGCGATGCCGAAATCCATCACCTTCAAGAATCCGCTCGGTTCCACGACGATATTCTGCGGTTTGATGTCCCGATGGATCACGCCCTCGGCGTGCGCGACTTCGAGGGCACGACAGAGCTGTTTGCCGACGGTCAACGTCACCGCGACGGGCAGCTTGCCGCGCGACACGATCAACTGCTTGAGCGAGGTGCCCTCGACGTACTCCATCGTCAGGTAGTACATCCCGTTCTGCTCGCCGAGATCGTAGGTCCGGACGACGTTGCGATGCGCGATCTTCCGCGCCAGCCGGATCTCTTGCTTGAAGCGATCGAGCGCGACGCTGCCGCCGGCCATGGCCTCTGGCTTAAGCGTCTTGATCGCCACAGGCTCCTGGAGCTCGCGGTCGTATGCGCGATACACGACGCCCATCCCGCCCGCGCCGAGCACTTCCTTGACTTCATAGCGGCCGGCGAAAGTGGCGCCAGGCCGCAGCTGGCCGCCGTCGACCGGACGGACCGCCGTCGGCATCGAGGTAATCGGCTGCGTCGCCGCGCTGCCCGACGCCTGCATCATGTAATCGACCAGCGCCGCCTTTTCTTTGAGGTCTTCGACGAGGCTCTTGAACGCTTGCGACAAAATGCCGATTTCGTCTCGCGACTGTACGGCAACGTCGACGCTGTAGTCGCCGTCCTGCACCCGACGGGTCGCAATCGCGAGCCGGCGCACCGGACCGGCGATCTGTCGCGCCTGGACGAAGGCGAAGATCAGCGCGAGCACGACACCCAGCCCCACCGCCCACAACATCGTGCGCCGCAGCGCGTTGAACGCCGCCAGCTCCGATTCCCGGGAGCGCAGCGCGACGAATCCGCCGCGCACGTCGCCAGCGGGCGAACGAATCGCTCCGGCAAGGCCGATCACGTGCTGCTTCCCCAGCGACGCCGCGAGCGCCATGCCTTCGCCGCCGGTATCCGCGGCCAGCGCTTCCGCTTTTACTGAGCTCTGCAGCGCTGGGCTGATGTCCTGCGCCGGCACAGTGCTCCCTACGACGACCGGCTTACCGAGCGTATCGAGCGCGAAGAACACGACGTCGGAGTTCGTGGCCTGCTTGATCGCGCCGGCGAGCGAGTCGTCGATTTGATACGTGGCGACGAGTGCGCCAAGCGGTGCCGCCGTCGGCCGGTCGCGTAGCGGCGTCCCGACGGCGAGGTACATCGTCCCCCGCACGTCGTCGAGCCAGGCGCCGCTGGTTTGATCGCCGCTCAGCGCATTGGCGACGAGCGGTGCGATCGAGAGGTCGCGGTCATACTGCTCGCGGTAGTCGGTCCGCGCGATCAGGATGCCGTCGCTGTTCGTGACCAGGACCCAGGCGGCCCCGATCAGGCCGCGGATATCATCCGCCTGATCCAACGCCTCGGCGCGCGCGCCCTGGTTGAGGAGGCGCTGGCGGTATTGCGGGACGTCGGTCGCCACCGTGCTCGCGCGTCCCAGCGTGCGCGTGCGGGCGGCGAGATAGTCGTCGACCGCGCGCCGCGTCGAGAGCAACGCCCGATGGATAGACGCATCCGCGGTGCGATTCGCCTGGAGGGACGTGACGCCGAACGTAATCCCCAGCACCGCCACAACGAGGAGCGTCGAGGCAACGAAGATCTTGGCGGTCAGGCCGAACGCCGGTTTAGTAGCGTTCGCGTCCGGCATTGGTGGGGTAGTTGCGTCCGTACTTGTTGCGATGGGGCTCCCACTTGTAGCCGCGGGCATTCAGTGCAATCTGCAGGTCCTGCTGGGTGGCCCCTCCTCCGGCCCCGGCCATGACGTCCTTGACGACTTCGCTGGGAATGCGCTCGTGCCAGACGTGCAGGCGATATCGCCCGGCGGGCACGTTGTCGATGGTGAAGCTGCCGTCGTTGCCCGGCTGCGTGTAATACCGGTTCTCCATGACGAGCACGTAGGCCACCATCCGCGGGTGGACGTTGCAGTACACTCGCACCAGACCGGGGTGATCGAACGTATGGCTCTTCGCTTCGCCCCGACCGTACAGCCCCAGGTCGAAGCTGTTGGGCTCGCTGACCGAGAAGACGTTGTGGTTGAACGGATCGTGGTTCGGAAAGCGCACGGTCGAGCCGGCAGGCACGACGACGACGTGCGGGGCGTACGTCTTGTCCGTAATCGCGATCTCGACAGTGGCCGGCTTGCCGGCGGTCGTCGCGCTGGCGGGCGCCTCCAGATAGAGCACTGCGTCGCTCAGATCCGGCGACGGTTTGTTGTCTTTCTCGAGAATCACGACTCGGCCTGATATGCCCGCGTCGGACATCAGCCCACCAGCGGCAAGCAGCATCACGATTCCCGCCACTACGCGCATCACGAATTCTCCGGAAACTGTTGCGTCCGAGGGCGTGGAGCTTACTGTAGTGCCAACCAAGTCGCCAGGAGCGAGCCGTGATGCAGGTCTTGCTTTTGCTCTCACTCACTGCACAGCAGCCTGCATCCCCCCCCGCTCCGCCGCCGCCACCACCGCCCGTCAAGCGCACGGTCGAGTTCACCGGCACCGTGCTCATGAACGGTTTCTATAATAGCGCGCGCACCAACAACAGTGACGTCCCCGTCTTGGCTGATACGGACGCGACCGGCGTAACGGGCACCAGTGCCACGATGCGACAGACGCGGCTCGGCGTCTTCGTCACCGATCCCGACGTGCTTGGCGGCGCTTTCAGTGGCGAGGTCGACGTCGACTTCTTCGGCGGACAACAAGCGGCCGCCGGCAATCGCACCTTCCCGCTGCTTCGCCTGCGCCGGGCCATCGGCACCGTGCAATGGACCCATGTGCAAATCATGCTCGGCCAGGAAACCGCGCTGGTTTCGGACCGCAACCCCCGCTCCCTGGCAGGCGTCGGCGTACCCGACTTCAGCCTCGCGGGGAATCTCTGGTTTTGGATTCCTCAAGCGCGTGTCACGTGGGAGTACGGATACACGTTGCGTCTCGCCGTCCAGGGTGCCGTGCTGGCCCCAATCAGCGGTGCGCCACAAGGCGCTCTCACCACACAGGCGGACTCGGGCGAACGAAGCGGGCGCCCCTACCTCGAAGGCCGCGTGCGGCTGGGGTGGGGACCGACGGACGATCCCAGCGAGGTCGCGATCGGCGGCCACATCGGCTGGCTGCGCGGTCTCGACTCCCTCACGGGTGATTCCCTGCTCCAGTCACGCGCGGTCACGTTCGACACGCGACTCAAGTTCGGACCCGCCGAGATCCTCGGCGAAGCGTTCGTCGGCCAGGCGATTGCGGGTCTGGGCGGTGGCGCGATCGGACAGAATGCCGGAGTCGGCGGCGCTCCGGTGCGCACGCACGGCGGGTGGGGCCAGCTGAACGTGCGCCCGCGCACGGGGTGGATGCTCGGCGGCGGCTGCGGCATCGACGATCCGAAGGATGCGGATGTGCCGGCAACGGGACGATTCCGTAATTTCGTGTGCGAAGGGCACGTCGAGTGGCGTCCGCCGGGCCCCCTGGTGTTCGGCTTCGAGTTTCGCCGCCTCCAGACGCGTTATCAGGCCGGCGACTTCACCGTCAACCATCTGAACCTGGCGGCCGGCTTCAGGTTTTAGGAAATCCTGCTCCTCTAGTCGACGTCGATCGCTTTCGCGTGCTTCTCGCGCCGGCGATACGCCTTCTTGGAACGGTGGACTTTGTGGGAGGGAGTCTTGAGCCGCTCTTTGACTGGCGCGCGCGGGTTCGGCACGCGGATGACGACCTTTTCTTTGTCGCGCTTGCGACTCATTCGCCGGTGACGCGTTCCCGGATCTGCGGCGCGTGGTGACGCGCGTGAATCATGTGGAATCGCATCCATTCCTCGATCGTCAGGTCACCCATCCGCGGATGCTTCACGAAGAGATTCGCGCGACGCTCCGGCATCAAGGCGCGGTCGACTTGATCCCATGCCTCGATCCCGGCACGGAAATGCGCTTCCGCCGTCGCCCGGCTGATTCCCGGCGGCGGCGTCGTGCGTTCCGGCGCCTTCCGGCCCGGCGGGAACCAGCGCAATCCGAAAATGAAGAACCGGGCGACCTGCTGGGCGGGCGTGCGCGGCCGGCGGGACATCGGTGCATGATTGCGGCGCGCTTGAAACGTTGCGGCGCTCAACGTGAGACCGAGCGCGAGGTGCTCGACGATCTGCGCGGGGGTCCACTTTCCGGCTGGGGCGCGCTCCCAATCGCTGTCGCTCCGGTCGCGCCACGGGTCCAGCACCAGCGCAGGCAGCTCGGCAAGGCGGCGGCGAGGGTCGATCATCGCGTGCGGAGCCAGCGACTACTAGTTTCTACCCGACCCGACATGCGGGGAATTTGCGAGTGAACCTGCTGCGCCGCCACCCGGTCGCGATCGCGCTGGTGGTCCTGCTGCTCCTGACGGCGATTCACCCGTTGCCCGCGCTGGTCGATGCCGTGACGGGCTCCGCGCCGGGCGACGCCGATCTCGATCGCCCCATGCTGTATGTCCTCTTCGCACCGCTCTCCGATACCCTCGACGCACTCACCTTCTTCAGTCTGTCGCGCGCGGTGTGGGCGGTCGTCGTCTGGGTGTTGCTCCTCGCCGCCTGGGGCGCGATCCGGGCGTCGAGTGACTCATTGAGCTGGCGCCGCATCGTCGCGAGTGCGTTGCTCGGCCCCCTCGCGCTGGTGGCGCTTGTCGTCGCCGCGTTGATGCTGCCGCGTCCCGTGCCCCGCCTCGTCAGCGACGGCCCAGGCAGCGTGATCGACTATCACGCCCACACGAACGCCTCACACGACGGCCGGCCCGGGTGGACGCTCGCCAAACTCGCCCAATGGCACGAGCGCCAGGGATTCCAGGCGACCTACGTCACCGACCACAATGTCATCTATGACAGATCACTGCCCGTGCCTGAGGGCACCTCGATCAGCTTGTTGCCGGGCGTCGAGTGGAGCGTCTATCGCCAGCACGTCGTGGCGATCGGACGTGTCGAGGCTTTGCCGCGCGACAGCTTCGGGGAGAGCACGGCACGGATGGTCCGGATGTTTGCCGTCATCGAACACCAGGGTGGGCTGAGCATCGCGTCGCTGCCCGAGTACTGGCGCTATCACGAGGAGGAGCTAGGCGCGTTCGTGCGCGGCGGCGTCGATGGATTCGAGATCGTCAACTGCGCGCCCAAGGCGTTGGGGTTTCCGCCCGACCTCCGTCGCCAAGTGGTGGCGCTCGCCGCGAGTCACGATCTGGTGGTCGTCGGCGCGAGCGACAATCATGGCTGGGGACAGGTCACCTGCGTCTGGAACGTCTCACAACCGGGCGCGCAGGGCTTTCACACAAACCGCGTCTTCGCCCGGCCGCTCGCCCTGGTGCAGGGCGACCGGCAGGCGTGGACCGCGCCGGTGACCCAGCCCTGGTTCATGCTGCGCTCGCTGACGTGGGCCGAACGCGCAAGCTGGTTGACGTGGGTGGTCATTATCCTGCTGTACCGCGCCCTGCCGCGCCGCGAGGGGCAAGCTGCGGGGCTCGGGATTTTGGCTCGCTCGCTGGGCCGCCGCTCACGCAAGACACCCCCGCCCCCTTCACCGACGCCTGTTCCTAACCAAAACCCGACGTGACAGGCCGCAACTAAAGCGCGAAGTTGGACGTCTTACGCGCGGGTGCTTCCGTTCCTTCTTCCTTTTCTGGAGACCGTCCCATGCAGGCAGCTGGTCGTTCTGTCATTCTCGGTGCTCTTGTGGCCATGGCGTCACCGGCCGCCGCGCAAATGGCGTTGCCGCTCAAGCATGCTCCGGCGCGCACGCAGACGGCCATCACTCCGGCGGATCTCATGACCCGCCTCTATCTCTATTCCGACGATTCCATGATGGGCCGCCTGGCCGGCAGCGAATACAATCTCAAGGCGACGGCGTACATCGCGGCCGAGGTCAAACGGTTCGGGCTGCAGCCCGCGGGGGATTCCGGCGGCTACTTCCAGAACGTGCCGCTCGTCAAGCGACAGCTCGAAGCGAGCGCGGGCCTCTCCGTCGATGGTACACTCTTGCGTCCCTGGGATGATTTTGTACCGCGCGATCCTGGCGCAGCGACGCGCGCCTTCGATGGTGCCCAGGCGGTGTACGCCGGCGTGCTCGGCGACAGCACTCAGCTGTCGCCCGACCAGGCGAACGGGAAGTTCATCGTCCTCGCGGTGCGGCGCGGGCCGAATCTGCCGCCCGCGGCGCAGGTGAACCGCGGTGCACTGCTCGCGAAGTACCGCACCGCGGCCGGTATCGCCGTCGTGGCGCTCGAAACCTTCCCGCCCCAGGCGATCAATTTCTTCCGGCAGCCGCAGACGATTTTGAAGGACAACATGGCGATGAGCGACACGACCAGCCTGCCCGTCTACGTCTATGTGAACGCCGGCGGCGCGAGGACATTACTCGGCGCGCCGATCGACAGCCTCCGCGCGGGGGCGACAGGAAAGGCGGTGCACGGCTCGGTTTCGTTCAGCGAGACGCCGGCGCCCGCCCGGAACGTCGTCGCCATTCTGCCGGGCAGCGATCCGAAGCTGCGCGGTGAGTACGTCGCGATCGGGGCCCACAACGATCACGTCGGCTTCGACCATGACGCCGTGGACCACGATTCCATCCGCGCCTACAACGACGCCGTTCGCAAGCTCCAGCTCGCCTCTCCCACGCATCGCGTCACACCAGATCAGGTCCAGCAGATTCACGTGAGCATCGACAGCCTGCACCGGCTCCACGCGGCGCGACGCGATTCTATCTTCAATGGCGCCGATGACGATGGCTCAGGGACGGTAGCGCTGCTGGAAATCGCCGAGGCGTTCGCCGGTGCCCGCGTCAAGCCGAAGCGCTCGCTCATCTTCGTCTCGCATACCGGCGAGGAGCTCGGGCTCTTCGGATCGCAGTACTTCACCGATCATCCCACGGTGCCGCGGGACTCGATCGTGGCGCAGCTCAACATGGACATGATCGGGCGCGGCCGCGCCGACGACGAGACCGGCGGCGGGCCGGGATACCTGCAGCTCATCGGGACGCGCCGGCTGTCGACCGAGCTGGGAGACCTGATCGAGAGCGTGAACAAGGCACGGAAACAGCCGTTCACGTTCGACTATCAGTTCGACGCGTCCGGCCATCCGGAGCAGTACTACTGCCGCAGCGATCACTACATGTACGCGCGCTACGGCATCCCGATCGCGTTCTTCACGACGGGCAACCATCGCGACTATCACCAGGTGACGGACGAGCCGGAGTACATCGATTACGACAAGCTGGCGCACGTGGCGCAGTTCGTGTACGACATCGCGGCGACGGTGGCGAACCTCGATCACCGCGTGGTCGTGGACAAGCCGAAGCCGGATCCGCACGGCAACTGCGTGCAGTAGCCGGCGCCACATTTGCACGAACGGGCCCCGACGGGGCCCGTTTTTGTTTAGGGCTGGCCGGGCTGGGGTGGTGGAGAACCCGAAGCGCCAAGGTATTCGACGGTGCCGTCCTCGTGGACGGCGAAGTGATAGAACCGTCGTCCGATGCAGCCAGCGGGACAGTCTCCGTACCCGACACTGTAGTCGAGCAGAATCGGATCGGCGCGTGACACCCGAATGTCGTTACCGTCTCCCCCCATTCCGTCAGGCTCGGAATAGCGGATGCCCGCAATTCCCTCGAACAGGTGCTCGAGCGCGGCGATGTTCAACGTTGCGGCGGACCGCAGCACGATGAGCATCTCATTCGAGGTGGACAGCGGGTATTTCCAGTCCAAAGAAAGCCCGTAGTCCTCGAGCAGACGATCCACGTGCGCGTTACCGGTAGGCAGTTCCCCGTTCACCAGCCGCTGCACCCATTCCTGATCCGCAGCGGCCTGCAACAGCAGCCGGTGCGTTTCCGGCTGGCCGAAGGTGTGAATGCTATAGACGTCCACGACGGTATCGCGCGCGCCCAGGCCGTCGGCGTTGAATACCTGGACGAGCGCAGCGTAGTAGGTGTCGATCAGCTCTGCGGTAATCGCGATGTCGCCGTAGCCGCCCGGCCGGGCCTGCAGCTCGCGGAGCGCGAGGCGAGCGGCATCTTCACGGTACAGGATACGCAACTCGTCCGGCACCCGCGAGTCGTTGACGAATGAACGGACGGTCCGCGGGGCGGCGGGATCCGCACACGCACCGAGCGCGGCCACGAGAGTCAAGCCACACATAAGTCTGTTCATGGATCTCCCCCGCTTCTTCTACCCACGCCGGCCGCTGCGGCGTCACAGGGGGAAAATGTAGATTGAGGGCCGATGGCAGGATACTCCGGCAAGTCTCTTGTCGACAAACTGGGCATCAAGCCGCGCACGCGCATCGCCATCCTCAACGCGCCGCGCGGCTACCGCGGCACCCTGGGCAAGCTGCCTTCCGGGGTCACGGTAGCCACCGCCGTGAGGGGCTCACTCCCCTTCATTCATCTCTTCGCGACTGATCGAGCACTGCTCGAGGCAAAGCTGCCGGCCTTGCTGCGAGCGCTCGAGCCGGATGGGACGCTGTGGGTGTCCTGGCCGAAAAAGTCCTCCGGTGTTGCGACGGATATCACCGAGGACGTGGTGCGGGCCGTCGCCCTGCCGACCGGTCTTGTGGACGTGAAGGTCGCGGCGGTGGACGACGTCTGGTCGGGGCTCAAGCTCGTGCGGCGGCTCAAAAACCGCTGACAGACTTTATATTGCAAAGTACTTGACAGAATGCCTTCCCGCCCTAGCTTTGATGGCATGAGCTCGCCGCAGCCCCTCCGCGACCGGGCGCTCGACAATCTCCAGTTCATCCGCTCCGCAATGGAGCGGGCCGGCTCGTTTACGGCGGTGCCCGGCTGGGGGATGGTCGTGGTCGGCTGCACCGCCCTGGCCTCCACCTGGTTGGGGCTGCGGCAGGCACGGTCCGCCGACTGGCTGGCGGTGTGGCTGGGTGAAGCGGCGCTCGCCGTGGTCGTCAGCGGCGCGGCGCTGGTCCAGAAGGCCCGCGCCGCGAACGATCCGCTGCTGTCGGGACCGGGACGCCGATTCGGCCTCAGTTTTCTGCCGCCGATCGTGGTGGGGGCGTTGTTGACGGTCGCGCTGGATCGGGCGCAGCTGTATTCGCTCATGCCGGGGACGTGGCTGCTGCTGTACGGCACCGCCGTCGCGACCGCCGGCGCCTTCTCGGTCCGCGTCGTTCCCCTGATGGGGGTGTGCTTCATGGTGCTCGGGACCGTGGCGCTGTTTACGCCGTTTCGGTGGTGGCCCGGGTTCATGGCCGTGGGATTTGGCGGTCTCAACATCGCATTCGGTCTCATCATTGCCCGGAGGTACGGTGGCTAAGAGCAATACGGCGCGGCTCACCCGCGTGGAAGCGGAACGACCGGTGAAGACGAAAACGCAGCCGGCGGCGGAGCTGGACCGGCTGATTCACGAGCGCGTGCGGCTCGCAATCGTGAGCGCGCTCGCGGTACGCGACAGCCTGACCTTCAACGAGCTGAAAGCGCTCCTGAAGACGAGCGACGGTAATCTCAGCGTCCACGCGCGCAAGCTCGAGGACGCAGACTACATCACCTGCGACAAGTCGTTTGCAGGCCGCGTTCCCAAGACGGAATACCGACTCACCGCTCTCGGCAAGCGGGCGCTCGAGCGCTACCTCGACCACATGGAAGCGTTGATCCGCGCCGCACGCGGTGGCGCGCGCTGACGTGGACTCTTTTTTTTGCGGGATAGCTTTATGAAACAAAGTACTTCTTTGCACGTCGCCATCGTCATGGACGGCAACGGCCGCTGGGCCACGCGCCGCGGCCTTCCCCGGGCCGCCGGCCACCGCGCCGGCGCGGAGGCGGTGCGGCGCGTCGTGCGCATCGCGCCGGGTTGCGGCATCACCGCCCTCAGCCTGTACGCGTTCTCGTCGGACAACTGGAGCCGGCCGGCTGCCGAAGTCTCCACACTGATGCGCCTGTTCGCGCGTCATCTCCGGACCGAGACCGCCGAGCTGGCGGCGCAGGGCGTCAAGCTCACCGTCGTCGGCCGGCGCGATCGTCTGCCCCGCTCCCTCATCACCGCGATCGCGGCCGCCGAGCACAGCACCGCGGCCGGCACACGGCTCGAGTTGCGGATCGCGGTGGACTATTCAGGACGCGCGGCGATCCGCGCGGGTCAGCTCCTGCCCGACGTCGATCTCCTCATCCGCACCGGCGGCGAGCAGCGGCTGTCGGATTTCCTGCTCTGGGAATGCGCGTATGCCGAGCTGTGGTTCACCGAACGCATGTGGCCCGACTTTGGCGCCTCGAATCTTGCGGCCGCCATCCACGAATTCCACTCACGCGACCGCCGCTTCGGCGGGTTGCCGACGCAGGAGGCCGTATGAGGGTGGTTCCGACGCTTTCGGCGCGGACCAGGCTGGGCCTCGAGATCCTGGCGTTCGGTGCAGCCGGAGGAGTGATCGGCGACGCCCTGCTCCGCGCGATGCCCTGGGGGTTGAACGTGGCGGTTGGCACGGCCGGCCTGGTGGGTGCCGGCGCCTGGCTCGTCCGCCGCCATCGGATC
This sequence comes from Gemmatimonadota bacterium, assembly GCA_003222195.1. Classification (GTDB taxonomy): domain Bacteria; phylum Gemmatimonadota; class Gemmatimonadetes; order Gemmatimonadales; family GWC2-71-9; genus 20CM-2-65-7. Next base: position 185,132 of record QHVB01000027.1, read on the forward strand.
ACACCAGGACCCGACGCGGCCTGGCTCGCGATTACCGCATTGCTGCTGGGCGCAGCCTTCGTGCGCCGCGACGCCGCGGAGCTCGCCCAGTTCGATATGCTCGCGCTCGTTGGCGCGCTCGCCTTCGCCGCGGGGAGTCTGCAAGGCGAGCACATCATGCGCTGGAGCCTGGTCGACTATGTCCGCGCAGGCGCGACGGCCAGCGTCGCCAGCATCGTCGGGGGGCTGTCGCTGGTGGGCCGCGACATCGATTGGCACGAGCTGCCACGCGAGGGCCGCCTGCGTCACCTGCGCGGCGTCCTGACCGGGATCGTCATCGCGGCGCCCGTGCTCATTGTCTTCGCCGCGTTGTTCGCGTCCGCCGATCAGGTCTTCGCGAACGTGCTCCAAAATCTCTTTGCATTCGACGCAGAAAGTATCGTGCAGCACACGTTTTTCATTCTCTTTTGGGGCGCGCTCACCGCCGGCTGGCTCCGCTGGAATCTCATCGGCCGGCCGATTGCCGGTCCCCGCCTGGACTACATCCCCTCCAGTGTTACGCCGTTTGTCGTCGCGTTGGGACTCCTCAACGCGCTCTTTCTCCTGTTCGTCGTCGTGCAGCTGCGCTTCCTCTTCGGCGGTGCGGCGCTCGTCGAGCAAACCGGGGGGCTCACCTACGCCGAGTACGCGCGTAACGGGTTCTTCCAGCTGGTCACGGCGAGCGGCCTGGTCTTGCCCGTGCTGCTGGGCGTCGATTTCCTGGCGCGCGGCGGCACGCCGCCCCAGATCCGGACGATTCGCCAGTTCTCGGGCCTCCTCCTCGTGCTGCTTGCGGTCGTTATGGCGTCGGCGCTGGAGCGCATGCGCTTGTATGTCTCCGCGTTCGGGCTCTCGGCCACGCGTCTCTACGCGACGGCGTTCATGGTTTTGCTGGTCGGCGTGTTCGCCTGGTTCGCGTGGACCGTGCTGCGCGGCCAGCGGCAGCGGTTTGTGTTCGGCTCGCTCATGCAGGGCCTGGCTGTGCTGGCCGGCCTGCATCTCCTCAACCCCGATGCCTTCATCGTCAAGACGAATCTCAATCGTCCCGCGGCTGAGCGGCCGTTCGACGCGAAGTACGCCGTGACACTGGGGGGAGACGCCGTGCCCTCGCTTCTCGCCGCCTTGCCGCAGCTCGGCGCCGACACCCGCTGCATCGTGGTGCACGGCCTGCTGAAGCGCTGGGACAAAGCGGAAGTCGATTGGCGCACCTGGAACTGGAGTCGCGCACGCGCACGTAGCCTTGTCCGCAGCCAAGCCGACGCCCTGAGGGCGTCGTGTCCAACCCCACCGCAGGAGCAGCGCAATGATCACTGATGGGTTGAATCCGTTCACGGTCCTGCTCTTTGTGGGCGCCGTGCTGGTGGGGGCGACGCTCATCCTCCTCTACGTGATCGCGCGAGTGACGAAGCGCGAGCCGTTCGCCCGAATTACACTGCGGCTGCTGCTCGGGGGCGCGGGTCTATATCTGCTCCTGTTCCTCGGCGCCTCACTGCTGAGCCACAATCGCGTGCTGGCGCCGGGCGAGGAGAAGCACATCTGCGAGATCGACTGTCATCTGGCGTACGCAATCGCGGCGACCAAGTCGGAACCACTGCCGAACGGGCTGGTACGGACCACGGTGACGGTCAAAGTCCGATTCGATGAAGAGACGATCTCGTCGCGCCGGCCTCGGGACGCGACGCTAACACCCAACAGCAGATACGTCGCGTTGGTGGATGACGCGGGCAACCGGTACCCGGGGTCGACCGATGGGCTGAAGCGCAAACTGATTCCCGGCGAGTCGTACACGACTGACATCGTGTTCGACGTACCTGCGGCAGTACCGGGCTTACGCTTGATCCTGCGCAACAACGATCCCGAGACGGCATTCATCATCGGGCACGAGAACAGCCTGCTCCATGGCAAGACCACCTTTCGCTTGCCAGGATAGGGGTCAGGTGTCTGGTGTCAGGGACGACGTGCCTTGAGCGCCCGGACGAGACCGGCAAGGAGCCGTCCGACGTCTCCGCTCAAATTCAGCCCGTGCTCTAAAGCGGCCTGATCGATGTAGTGCCTGCGCGAGGCGATTAGAAACTGAGTCTCAAGCTCCATCAATGATCCATTCGCAATCGATAGGTGATGGAGATACTCTCCGAGGTGTTGCCTTCCGTGTCCCTCAGCGATGTTGCTGGGAATCGACGCGGAGGAGCGCTGCATTTGACTCGTTAATGCAAATCGCTCGTCCCTAGGAAACGATTTGGTGACCTCGTAGGCGAAGTCAGTGAGCTCCATCGCGCGCTGCCAAACGATCAAATCGCGATACGAAACGACACGGGTTCGTGCAACGGTCATCCTCGACAATCGTATGTCAGCGTCGGTCGTTGTCAGACCATTCGAGCTCCCCTGGGCACATTCGAGCGCAGACCTGACACCAGACACCCGACACCTGACACCGCTAGATTTGATCATCATGCTCCTCCGTATCACGCAGGTAGACGCCTTCACCAATCGCCCGTTCGCCGGCAACCCCGCCGCCGTCTGCATCCTTCCCAAGGCCGCCGATTCCGCCTGGATGCTGAACGTCGCGCGCGAGATGAACCTCGCCGAGACCGCGTTCCTCGTTCGCCAAAAGGATGGCTACGATCTCCGCTGGTTCACGCCCGCGGTGGAAGTCGATCTCTGCGGTCACGCGACACTCGCGAGCGCGCACGTGCTATGGGAAGACGGACATCTCAAACCTGATTCGCAGGCGCGCTTCCACACCAAGAGCGGTCTCCTGACAGCCGATCGGCGCGCGCCCTGGATCGAGCTCGACTTTCCCACCACGCCGCCAGTGGCCGCACCTCCGCCCGCCGGTCTCGTCGAGGCGCTCGGCGCCAAGCCGAGATTCGTGGGTCGCAGCTGCTTCGATTACCTCGTCGAAGTCGACGACGAAGCGACCGTGCGTGGGTTGACTCCCGATCTCAACGCCTTGAGTCAGGTCCAAGCGCGCGGTGTGATCGTCACGACTCGGAGTGATGGAAAGAGCGACTACGACTTCGTGTCGCGCTTCTTCGCACCACAATCGGGCGTTCCAGAGGACCCCGTCACCGGATCCGCCCACTGCGCGCTCACGCCATACTGGAGCGCGAAGTTGGGAAAGACCGAGTTGGTCGCCTATCAGGCGTCGGCGCGCGGCGGCGAGCTGCGGCTGCGACTCGCCGGCGACCGGGTTCGTATCGGCGGACAGGCCGTGACGGTGTTGCGCGCAGAACTCACCGCGGGCAATATGGCATCGTGACGGAATCCAAAAGCGCAAATCGCGTCGTCGGCTATCTCTTTGCCCTAGGCGCCGGCGCCACATGGGGCACGACGGGCCCGCTCTCGACCGGCCTTTACGATCTCATGCCAGCCACGAGTATCGGCTTCTGGCGGGTGCTGATCGGAACGGTCGCCCTCGCCGTCTGGGGCATCCTGTTCCGTCGTGACTTGTTTCGAGCAGACCGCCGCGGCTGGCTGCTCGTTGGGCTCGGTGGTGGCGCGATGGTTGCGCTGTTCGAGATCGCGTATCAGTTCGCGATCGGCGGCGTCGGCGTCGCGGGAGCGGCGGCACTCCTCTATACTGCGCCCGTGATCGTCGCCGTCCTGGCTCGCGTGATTCTAAAGGAAGCGTTGACGCCGACGCGCGTAGCGCTCGCGGTCAGCGTCATGGTCGGAGTAGCACTCACCGTCACCGGCGGCAGTAATGCCGGAGCCGAGGCGGCGCGCATGGGCGCGAGCGCGGGGATTGCCGGCGGCCTGTTGTCGGCACTGAGCTATGCGCTTACATCGCTGATGGGGCGTTACGCGGCGCCTCGCTACGGCGTGGTGAAGGTCCTGTTCCTCGAGGCGATCGGCGGCGTGCTGTTGATCTGGATTGCATTGGCGATTTGGGGCCGCCCGCCGCACTTGCCGCCGTCGCCAGCCGCATGGCACGGCTTGCTCGGACTCGCCGCCGGCTCCGTGATCGCCGCGAACCTCTTGTTCTTCGGGGCAATGAAGCGGATCGAAGCCGCTCCCGCCTCGGTGGCTGCGACGATCGAACCCGTGGTCGGCGCATTGCTGGCGCTGCTGCTCTTCAGCCAGCGCCTCACCGTCCTGGGCTGGCTGGGACTACTGATGGTGGTGGGAGGAGTCGCCGCCGGCTACATGCTGGAGGGATTGAAAAAGGATCCCGAACCAGCCTAGCGCGCCGCCGTAGTTTCGGACGCGACGAGCTGTCCGCTGTAGAAGTTGGGTTTGCCGGACGCTTGCAAGAGCCCATGCACCACAAACTCCAGACCCACGAAGAACACACCGCCCCACATGAGCGGCGGTAGCTCGCCGGTGTTACGACCGTACAAGAGCAACGCCCAACGCCCCAGCTCGTAACACCACAGGCCACCCGCAAACCACCCAAACACGCGGACGATCTTGCCACCGGGCGTCTCGATGCCGGGAATCTTCAGCAACAAGACCTCCACCAGGTGGCCGACGTACGTGAAGGAAAAGGCGAGCGTAAACCCGTCGAGAAAGTCCCAGCCGAAAGCGCCATGGCCTGGGAGCACGGCGGCCAGGAGCAGTGCCAGCGGTATCGCCAGCAGCGTGTTACGGGTGAGCGCTTTCATGCAGGTGCACCTCCAGCCAGTCGAGGACCGTACCCCACCAGATGCGGCGATTGCGCGGCCGCAGCACCCAGTGCCCTTCGTCCGGGAAGTACAGAAACTTCGCGTCGAGACCCATCCGCTTGGCTGCCGTGAAGGCCTGATAGCCTTCCGACAGGTCCACACGATAATCCAGCTGGCTGTGAACGACCAATAGCGGCGTCTTCCAGTCGCTCACATGGTTTAGCGGTGACCACTTCTCGTAGAGGGCCCGATTCTGATATAACGGCCCGCCGAACTCCCAATCGGTGAACCACAGCTCCTCGGTGCTGCCCGCCATGCTCACCGGATTGAAGACGCCGTCATGATCCACGAGCACCTTGAAACGGTTCGTGTGCCCGGCGAGCCAGAGAATCATGTAGCCGCCATAGGACGCGCCGGCCGCGCCCATGCGCGTCGAGTCCACGTACGGCAGCCGCGCGACGGCGTCCACCCCTTTCATCACGTCTTCGTACGGGTAGTCGCCCCAATGCTGGGAGATCGCGTCGGTGAACTTCTGGCCGTAGCCCGTCGAGCCGTGGAAGTTGACCTCAGCGACAACGAATCCTCGGGCGGCGAACATCTGGTTATTCCACCGCGGACCCCAGCTGTCGGTCCACGCCCCCTGGGGGCCGCCGTGAATGAGATAGACGAGCGGATACTTGCGCGTGGGGTCGAAGCCCGGCGGCTTCTGGGACCAGCCGAACACCGAGTCGCCGTTGGCGCCGACAAAGCCGAACTCCTCGAGCGGCGGAAGATCGAGGGTCGCGAGTGCGGAATCGTTGTGATGGGTCAGCGCCTTCCCCGAGACCCAGATTTCGGGGGGCTGGGTGTTGCTCTGGTGGAGATAGACCAGCGTGCGATTGTCGGGGCCTACTTGTATCCCGGTGTTGACGCCACCTGCGATGACACGGGTGCGTTTATATCCGGGGATGTCGATGCGATAAATGTTGTCGCGGCCGCGCTCTTCGACGACGGCGTAGATACATTTCGAATTCGGACACCAGCTATACGAGCCGACGGAGAGCGCCCAGCCGGCAGTCGCGTCGACGATCGGCCCCATACCGGTGCTGCGGTCGGCGACCATCAGCCGCACACGGTCGGCTTCGAAACCGGCGCGCTCCATCGAGAGGAACGACGTCCACCTGTTGTCGGGAGAAAACCGCGGTGTGTTGTCAGCACCGGGATTCGTGGTGGCCTGGTGCAGATTCGGGCCGTCGATCGCGTAGATATCGACGTTCGTATTGTCGGCGACGGTGGAGTCACCGTGCATCGCGACCAGAATGTCTTTACCGTCCGGCGAGACCGTCACGTCCCCGTCGCCGCTTGTGGCGATCGCCGGCACGTCGTGATCGACCGGTGTGAGGTCCGTCGCCTTTCCCGTTACGATGTCCACGCGAAACAGATGCTGGCGCTTCCCTGTCCGGAAATCATCCCAATGGCGCCACATCAACCCTGTCCAAATACGCGCGTCGGTCGGATACGCGCCGTTCCGCTGATCGATCTCCTGACTCGCGGGCCACTTGATGTCGCTCACGACGAGAAAACCGGAGCCATCCGGCAGCCACACGGGATCGGAAGCGCCGTCTGCTAACGTCGAGACCTTGCGCGCGTCGCCACCAGCGATCGGCAGGAGCCACACCTGCGCTCCGCCCTCACGCGTGGAGATGAACGCGAGCGTTTTGCCGTCTGGCGACCAGCGCGGCTGGCGGTCCGAGCCTGGCCCAGCGGTGAGCGCCCGTGCCTTGCCCGTCGCCACCTCGACGACCCAGACGCGCGAGACGTTGCGGTTGTCCTGGAGCGACGGCGTCGCGACGCTATATGCCACCCACTTGCCGTCCGGCGAGAGCTGCGGATCGCTCACGCTTTTCAGCGCAATGAAGTCTTCGAATGTGATGGCACGTTTCTGGGCAAGCAGGGGAAGGGGGACGAGGGACGCGGGAAGGGTAAGGCACGCAAACAAGATTATCGATCGCATCAATACTCCGGGTGGGTGAGGATGGCCCGCACCAGATCATCGAAGAGCTGCGATTCAGGCGTCACGTTCCCAGCCGCGTCGGTGTGCACGTTCCAGGCGGCCAGCTCGTTCAGCGCAGTGGCTTCCTCGTAGGTGAGGTGCAGGACGTGCCCGTTCGCGCTCTTTCTCGCCTTGTCGAGCACGTTCTTGAGGACGTCGGGGAGGTGCTTGGCGTTGCGCACCGCGTCGTACTGTTGCCTAGTCACCGTGAGGTCCATGCGGTAATCTTGAATGCCCCCGGAGTCACCCGCAACCCAGAGCTCGCATGCCGCGCACTGCATTCCTGTCCACGGGCTTTCACGTCCCCGCGCGACTCGTCACCAACGACGATCTTGCAAAGGTGATGGATACGTCCGACGAGTGGATCGTGCAGCGCAGCGGCATCAAGACGCGCTATTGGGTGGATAAGGGCGAGACCGGCGTGGGGCTGGCACGCGAAGCATCGAAGAAAGCACTCGACAAGGCCGGACTCGCGGCGAGCGACATCGACTGCATCATCTACTGCACCTGCACGCCCGATCATTTCGAGCCCGGCAATGGCGTCTTCCTGCAGCGCGAGCTCGGCCTCACCGACATCCCCGCGGTCGACGTGCGCAATCAATGCAGCGGTTTCATCTATGGCCTGTCGATCGCTGACGCCTGGATCCGAACCGGCCAGTACAGAAACATCCTGCTCGTCGGCGCCGAGGTGCATTCGCGCGGGCTCGACAAGACGACGCGCGGGCGGGATACGGCGGTGTTGTTCGGCGATGGCGCGGGGGCGGCGGTGCTCGGACCCGTGCCCGAGAACGGCCGCGGCGTGCTGTCGACGCACATCTTTGCCGACGGCCGCTACGCCGAGAAGCTGTGGGTCGATGGACCAGGCCTGGCGCACGATCCCTACGTCAGCGTGGAGATGCTCGAGCAGGGATTGCATCGTGCGGTGATGGAGGGGCGTGACGTTTTCAAGTTCGCGTCGATCAAGATGCCCGAATCGGTCGCCATCGCGCTCAAGACCAACCGCCTCACCCCCGCCGACGTCAAGCTGCTCGTTCCCCACCAAGCCAACCAGCGCATCCTCGAGATGGTCCAGAAAGCGGCCGGACTGCGCGACGATCAGGTCTACAGCAACATTCAGAAGTACGGCAACACCACGGCTGCGTCGATTCCGATCGCGCTGGATGAGGCGCTGGCGGAGGGCCGCCTCAAGCGGGGTGACCTGCTGGTGCTCACGGCGTTCGGATCGGGGTTCACCTGGGGGAGCGCGGCGATTCGCTGGTAGAATCGGCGTCCTTCAACTCCTTGAGCTCGCGCGCCGCGCCATTCGCGAGCGGCGAGCCGCGGTAGCGGTCGACAAAACGAGCCAGCTCCACCTTCAGTCGTCCAATTCGTCCCAATTTGCGATACAAATCGATCAGCCCGTTCGTGGCTCGCAGCTGTTCGCGTGCGTTCGCGGGCGGTCCCGCATCGCGGACCTCGAGATAGAGCCGCTCAGCTTCGTCGTATCCCTTGAGGCGCATCTCCAGCAGATGCGCGAGCTGGAGCCGCGCTTCGTGGTCTCCCGGCTCAATCCGCAGATGATCGCGAAACCAGCCCGCAGCCTCTGCAAACTTCCCCTGCGCAATCAACACATCCTGGTTTGGATAGGTGGGCGGTGGCGGAATGTCGCCATCGGCAAAGATCGTCTTGACCGTCAGGACCGCGGCGCCACCCACGGCGCGATGAATGACGATCACACCCAGGGCAGTGATTGGGAGATTGAGAATCAACAGCACAACGCAAACGAGTGGTGAGATCCGTCCCTTGCTCAGCATTCCAAGCCACAGCGACGACAGCATTATGAAACACGGGAACCCGAACCACGTCGCCACACGAAACAGGCGAATGACGTCGCTCGCATCGCTGTATTGCGGGCCCTTGGCCATCGCGCCCACAATTGCGCCTGAAACGCCGCCCGCGCAAGTTGCGTACAACGCTGTACCTACAGGAGAGACGTCATGTTCATTCTGGGACTCGCCTTGGCCGCCACGGCGCTCGTCGGCGGCTTTGTGATCACAAGAAACTTCGTGCGTCGTCGGCTGCGATTCGTGGACGTCGTGCAGAAGCCGGCGGCCCCGCTCATTGCCGGGACCATCGCCGCTGTCGCGCTACTTCCCGCGACGATCCTCCCGGCGATCGGAGTGGGAACGGCGCTGGCACTGGGTGTCGGCGTCGCTGGCGGGATAGCGAGCGGGCGCAACGCCCCGCCGCCCTCGTCCGACTAGCTCGCCCGCAGCGCTTCGGGACGTCCCGCGACCACGCGCAGCGCGCGCACGGCCTCGCGCGCGAACGTCCGGCCCGCGCCCTTCTCGATTTCTTCGAGCGCGCTCCAGCGCGTAAACGCCGGTCGGACCGGTGTCGCCATCTGGAGCGTCTCGAATGCATCGGCGACGGCCAGCACCTTCACGGCAATCGCCATCGGCAGCGCTTCGATATCCCAGTCATCACCCACGATTTCGTAGTAGTGCGAGTACTCGGCGATGATTTCGGCCGCGCCGCGCAGCGCGCGCGCCACTGTGACGGACTCATCGGTCACCGAGCGCGACAGCATTTTCAGCAGCCGCTGATCGGCGGTCCCCACCTCGTGCAGCAGGGCCGCGATCCGCAGGTTCTCGAGCTCATCGTCCATCAGGTTCAGCTCGGCGCCCATCGCCGCTGCCAGCTCGGCGACGCGGGTCGAATGGCCCTCCTGATTCGATTCGGCGGACTCGATATGGAAGGTGAGGACTTCCAGCGTCGCGAGGTAGGCGTTCTTGAGATCGGCAAGGCGTGCGGCCCGCTGCTCGGCCAGGCTGCCGACGACATAGCCGGTCAGAATCAGGAAGCCGCCCCACGGGACGAGCGTCAGTAGCGCGTCCTGGGTGAGCCCGGGCTCCATTCCCATCCCTTGAGTGGCCTGGATGTACAGGACGAGCGCCACCACGAAGAATCCGGACCCCACCGCGAACCGTCGGCCACTGCGGAAACCAGCCAGGATGATGGGCAGATAATAGAAGCTGAGGAACGCGAACTTCTGCTCGATCAGGGAATTGATGGCGAGCATGGACGCAACGAGCAGAAGGACCAGGATTCGCTCGAAATACCTCAAAACGAACCGCTGAATCACAAAGCCCTTTCTGCTAAGGAGATAAAGCGCGCGTGGACCAAAGTGAATGACGCCTGGGCAATCTGCAAGTGAGAGGCATCACACCTGAGCACAAACGCGCTCGAAAACACGGTCGGCACGGAATTCGCTTCGGAGCGGCACCGGGGGACGGCCTGCCGCGTCCTAGAGGCCTCCCCCTCCAAGGGACCCGGGCACCGCAACTATTAAGTTGGTGCGCCTCTGCTGAGCTCTCGTACATCACGTATCACGCCGGTCTGACGCATTTCCTGTTTGCGCACATCGTCGCCGAGGTCTGCGACGCGTCAGCGCTCGTCGTGATCGCGCTCGGATTCAGGGAGCGGGTCGGTCCCGCTCCGCTCGTACCCGGGGCAGCGCAGCACCGGTAGCGGCGGGTAGCGCACAAAGCGGGGATCGGGGGGGTCCATATCGGCGCGCAGGCACCGATAGAAGACCGACCCCCGCCGGTTTGTCGCGATTCGAACCCATCGGCAGGTCGCGCAAAGCCCTACGGCAGGGTCAGTCATTAGGTCGTAGGACAAGCTAGTTATATCTTGGAGCCCGTGAGCTCCCCCCCGCCCTCCCAGGGCGACGACTTCGGGCTGCCCCCCGGAGTCCGGGACGACTACCTGCACGGAGCGCGCGATCAGCTGGGGGCAATCGCAGAGCTGGCTGAACGGCTGATCGCCGCTGGCGACGACACGGCCGCAATCGAGGAGCTGCGCCGCGACGCCCATCGGCTGCGCGGCTCCGCCGGATCGTTCGGGTTCCCCCAGGCCTCCGTCGTCGCCGGCGAGCTCGAAGAGGCCGCCAAGCACTGGCTGGAAAAGCCCAGCAACGGCGTGGCGAATCGAGGTCAAGCCGCTCGGGGTTTCGTCCGGCGGCTCGCCGCGGCGCTTTTCACGAAGCAAGCGGCCGCCGCTCCTCTCGCCGCCCCATCGCCGCCGGCTGTTCACGTCGCCCGTTCGCCGCCCCCCGCGGTCGCGGCAGCCGAGCCCAGCGACGTACCGGAAGTCATCGTCGTCGAGGACGACCCGGCCCTCGCCGAGCTGCTCACATTCGGGCTCGAGGCGCGCGGCTACCGCTTTCTCGCCTTTCGCAACGGGCGCGAAGCGCTGGACCTGCTCAAGAAGATGGACACGAGGGGCAGCCGGCAGCCGCCGTTGCTGCTCCTGGACGTCGATCTTCCCGCGCTCGACGGCTACTCGATCTTCGAAGAGCTGCAGCAGGAGTGCCCAGGAAAGTTTCGCGTCGTCTTCACGACGGTGCACGGCAGCGAAACGGAGCAGCTGCGCGGGCTCGAAGCCGGCGCGATGGACTACATGGTGAAGCCGATGAGTCTGCGCGTGGCGCTCGAGAAGATTCGGCGTTGGGTGGGCCGGTGACGGCCCGGCATTTCCTCACGATCGTCGCGATCGTGCAGGGCATCCTGCTCGGCGGACTGATCGTCCTGATCATTCTGAACCGCTGGTTCAGATTGCGGCGCAGCACCCGGCTCAACCCACGCCGCGAGGCGATCGACGCGTCCATGCGGCGCTGGGCTGCGGGCACGACGCCGCTCGCGGGCGTCCTGGTGGGACTGTCGCGGCTGCCCGTGCCGCTCGCAATCGACGCGCTCGTCAAATGGTCGGCGCGGGTCCCGGGGGAGCGCTGGCGCCAGCTCGCGCAGGCGCTCGAGCACCACTGGTGGGCCAGGCTGGTCCGCACGAACAGCACCTCGGCGCGCTGGTGGAAGCGTCTGGAAACCGCGCGATTCTTGAGCGTCGTGGCGACGCCGAAGGACGTGAATCGTCTCACGCGACTCATCAACGATCCACACCCGGCGGTGCACGTGGCTGCCGTGGCCTCACTCGAGCGGATGGAAAACACGGCACTCACACTGGCCGCGCTCGACCGGCTGCCGCGACTCGCCCCGACCGTCCAGGCGTACTATGCCGCGATGTTGCTACGGTCGCGACCCGTCGTCGTCGAACATCTACAGAAACGGCTGCGCCGCGCGGACGATCCCACCCTCCCCCGCCTCGCCGAGTTTGCGGCGCGCCTCGGGGAGCCGGCGCTGCGCGAGCGTCTGACCGCCCTCGCCGATCACGCCGATCCCGAAGTTCGCATTCAGTCGGCGCGCGCGCTGGGCAGCTTCCCCCATCGCGAATCGGTCGCTGCCCTGAAACGACTCGCGACCGACGACGCCTGGGCGGTGCGCGCGCAAGCCGTCCGTTCGCTCGGGATGATCACCGACGTGAGCACATTGCCGCTCGTGAAAGCGGCGCTGCGGGACACCGAGTGGTGGGTGCGGCTGCGCGCGGCACTCGCGTTGATGCGCTTCGCGGGAGCCGGCCGCAACGCGCTCCTCGAGGCCGAAGTCGGCCCGGATCCCTTCGCGCGCGCGATGGCGCAGCTGGTCCTCGGACTGCCGGCGCAGGCGCTGGCGGAGTTCGCCGCATGAGCGTGCTCACCAGCATCGTGGGAGTGACCGACCTGACGATCCTGGTCTATTTCCTCGTCCTGAACTCCTTCTACGCCGTGCTGCTCATGCTCTCGATCCCGGAAATCTGGGAGCAGACGCGGCTGGCCGAGGATGAGGACTTCCAGCGGCTGATGCAGAGCGACGCGCTGCCGCCGATCACGGTTCTCGTGCCGGCGTACAACGAGAGCGCGACGATCGAAGCGAGCGTCACCGCGATTCTGACACTCGAGTATCGCAACTACGAAGTCGTCGTCGTGAACGACGGCTCCAAAGACGACACGCTGGAGCAGCTGCGGCACGCGTTCGATCTCTATGAGATCCCGCGAGTCTATCCCGAGACGATCGCCACGAAGCCGCTGCGGGCGCTCTATCGGTCGCGCTCGCGCTCGCGCCTGCTGGTGCTCGACAAGGAAAACGGCGGCAAAGCCGATTCGCTGAATGCCGCCATCAATGCGTCGCGCTTCCCTCTGGTGATCGCCGTCGACGCCGATACCCTGATCGAGCCCGACGCGCTGTTACGCCTCACGCGACCCTTCCTGCTGGGCCGCGAGATCGCCGCGGTCGGCGGGACCGTACGCGTCGCCAACAATTGCACGGTGAAGGACGGACGGGTAACGGACGCTCGGGTCTCGCCCAAGCCGATTCCCGGCATCCAGGTGGTCGAGTACCTGCGCGCCTTCCTGTTCGGACGGCTCGGCTGGAACCGGCTCGGCGGCAATCTGATCATCTCCGGCGCGTTCGGGCTGTTTCGCAAGGAATACGTCGTCGCGGTCGGCGGCTATCACACCAACAGCATCGTCGAGGACCTCGATCTCGTCGTGCGGATGCACCGGCATCTGCGACGCCGCAAGATCAGGTACGAGATGCCGTTCATCCCCGACCCGGTCGCGTGGACGGAAGTGCCGGAGTCGTTGAAGATCCTGTCGCGGCAGCGCGAGCGCTGGCACCGCGGGCTCATCGCCGCGATGTGGCAATACAAGAGCATGTTGTTCAATCCACGCTACGGCAGAATCGGTCTGCTGGCGATGCCGTTTTACACCTTCGGCGAAATGCTCGCGCCGGTAGTGGAGCTCCTCGGCTACCTGATCACCGGGCTGGGGCTGGCGTTCGGACTCGTGAACGTGTCGTTCGCGCTGCTGTTCATCCTGGTCGCGTGGGGGTACGGCATGCTGCTCTCGATCTGGGCGGTGGTGCTCGAGGAGGTCAGCTTCCGCCGCTATCGCCGCTTCATCGACCTGGTCCGACTGCTGCTGTTCGCCTCGCTCGAGAACTTCGGCTATCGGCAGTGCACCGTATGGTGGCGACTCAAGGCGTTCGTGAACGTCTGGAAGGGCGTCCATGTGTGGGGCGACATGGCGCGCAAGGGGTTCGGCAAGGCGAGCGTCGCCGCGCTGATCGCGCTGTGTTGCGCGACGCCATGTCTGGGCCAGCGTGTGCGCGTCAATGCCTGGAGCTCTTACGAGGCCGTCGAGAACAGTCAGGACTGGTCGACGCTCGGTGCGCAACTCACGCTGGCGTCCGCGCGCGGGCATGCCGGCTGGGTGGCGGCCGAAGTGCTGGGCCGGTTTGGAGCAACAGATGTGACGGAGCGCATCGGGGCCGTCGTACATCCCACACAGCGGCTGTGGCTCACGGCGGAGGCGGGCACGTCGCGGCGTCCCGTGTTCTCACCCCTGAACACGTGGGAGACCGACGTCAGCGGCTTGGTCGCGGCGCGCACGTCCGTCGGACTCGGGGTTAGGCGGTGGAACTACGCCGTGGGTCCGGTGGACGTGTTGATGCCGCACTTCACGGCCGAGACGCGCCGCATGTCGTGGAGCGTGCGCGTGTTCATCTCGCGCAATCCGTCGAAGCGGACCGACACGGCCGCCTCGCTCCGCGCCACGCGTGCCGTCTCCCGGCGCACCACGATCTCATTGCTCGGCGCGGGGGGCCGCGAGAGTTATCTCGTTGCCGGCGTCGTTCAATCCCTGAAGACGCTGTCGGGCGTGGCCGGCATCCGCTACAACGCGGCCGGCGGGACGACGCTGCGGCTGGACGTGAGCGTCATTCGCTCACGTCCAATTCTGTCACGGAGCGGGCTGTCGATCGGTGTAGAACGCGTGCTGTAGTACGACGGGCGCGTGATGGTGGTCACAAGGTGACTGAGGCTCTTGCATTCCCACCCTTCTCTCAAGGCCTTAGAGCATGCGTAGACTCGCGATAGCCCTGACCGGCCTGGTTGCCTTGGTCCACTTGTCCTGCTCTGATGCTTCGGGACCTGGGGATCAAGCGAACAGCCGTATTTCCATCACCAACAATGCGAGCACATTGGCGTCGCGCGTCACCTATCTGGACACCTCGATCCCGATCGACAGCGCGCACGTCGGGTATCCCACCGCCCCGGTGCCATTCGCGTCGGCCACGGTGAGCCGGAGCAGCGCGGCGAGCCAAGCGTTCAATCTGCAGCTCAAGGCGGAAGTCGCGCCGCCATCAATTGGCGGGCAGGTGCTGCAAGCGACATCCGTGTCCATCGTCGGAAATCTCGCGGTCGTCAGCTACAACATGGTCGGCAATCCGTATCTGGGCGGGGTCGATGTCATCGACATCAGCAACAAGAACCACCCGGTTCTCACGTCCGAGGCGCTGTTTCAGAACACCGACGTCAGTGCCGTGACGACATCAGGAGTCAACGTCTATCTCGCCGAGGCCACGGGCGATACGGGATTCGCGGCTCCGGCCGTATTCGAGGTCGTGAAGCTCGTCGGTAACCAGCTCGTGCTCACCGGCAATACCCGCACGGGTTTGAGCAGCTTCGCGGCGACCAGCGTCGCGTACGGCACGAGCGTCTACGCGACCTCCGGCGACGCGGGCAGCCTCTTTGTGATCGATCCGACGCTCTTCACCGTCACGAGCTCGATCGCCCTGCACGATGCACGCTGGGTCGCCGCCGGCGGCGGCCAGGTTGCCGTCGTGCAGGGGACTCCAGGCACGCTGGACGTTTACAGCGAGAGCAACATGAGCGTGGTCGGCTCGTGGCCGTTCAAGGGCGCCGATATCGCGCAATCCAAGTCGCAGCTCGAGCTGGTGGGCGGCAAGGCGTTCATCGCGGCGGGGGACAGTGGCGTGCAAGTGCTGAGTGCCTCGACGGGCGCGGTCGTCGGCTCCGTGCCGCGGCCCAATCCCGACTCGTTGGGTCTGAGCCCTTCAGTCGTGGTCACGAACGCGGTCGCGATCGATCAAGACCTCATGTTCATCTCGAACGGCGAGGCAGGCGTCTATCTGGCGCAAGGGAGCCAGGCGTTTTCGACAACTGGTTCCGAGACGCAACAGACCATCACGATGCGCGGCAAGCTCCGCTTCGGAAATCTCCAGTCTGTCAACCACGTGGCCCTGCAGTCCGGCCTACTGATCATCGCGGCTGGCCTGGGCGGGCTGAAGATCGTTCAGGTCAACTAGCTCACCTTACCGCGGTGACGCACTTCACGTTGCCGCGGTCCCACTGCCATACGTCTTAACGCACCGGTCCTGCACGCGTCTCAACCAGCACTCACAACCCTTTCGAGGACGAGGCTATGAAGAACCGCACACTGATGGCTGCGTTGCTGGCTCTGGCGCTCGGCATCCCGGCCGCCGTGAATGCCCAGCAACCCAGCGATACCACGGCAGACAGGCATGAGGTGCGTCGCGACCGACGCGAGCTGCGCCACGACCGGCGTGATACTCGCCAGGACCGACGTGACATTCGGCAGGACCAGCGTCAGCGCCGGCAGGAGATCAGAGAAGGTGACACGACCGCGGCGCGGCAGGAAACGCGCGACATCCGGCAGGACAAGCGCGATCTCCGCAGCGACCGGCGCGATCGTCGGTCGGACCGGCGTGATGTGCGGCACGACCGCCGTGATCTCCGCAGAGATCGTCACGACAGCACGACCGCCAAACCGACGAATCCGTAACCACCGATTCCGACGTAGGGGCGCAGCATGCTGCGCCCCTACTGTTTTCTAAATCCCCCGCCTACACGCGAAGCTGTGGATGCTCGAGCAACCGACGAGGCAGCATCGGATGCGTCCGCCACACTTGCCACCCCATCGCAAGCACCGCCAGGACATTCGCAACGGCCACCGACCACCACCCGACCGTCCCCAAGACCCACTGCGCCGCTACCCCGATTGTCGCCAGGACGAGTCCCTCGAGCAGGATCGCGGTGAGTAGCACGAGCAGGGCCATGGCGGGGACCCGCTCCACCTCCTCCGCCAGCGCGACAAATACAATTCCGGCGATGACGAACGCAGTGACGTGGACGACGGTGTAGGCGGCGACCAAGCCGAAGGTCGCGACGATCTCTCCGGGTCCGGCCGCACCGAGCAACAGTGCAGAACCGAGCGCCGCCGGCGTGCGCAAAGGAGCGCCGCTGGCGAGATCCAGCAGGAAGAACCAAACCGCCACGACGGCGGCTCCAATGAGCCCGGTGACGACGCCACGCACCAGCGCGGGGTGATTCCGCAGTGCAGCAAGGCCGACGGGGCGCGGATCGTGTTCGGCGTAATGTAAGTAGGACATCAGCACCAGGCCGGCGGCGATGTTCGCCCCAACGACGTGCGGCCACGCGACAACGCCGAGGTGTGGGGCATGCAAGAGGAGCAGCCCCACATAAAATGTCACTTCCTGAAGCAGCAATCCAAACACCAAGCCGAGGAGTAGACGTGGGGGCGCTGTAAACGCCGCGCTGATCCACGCCATCATTACTCCCAAGATCGCGAAGACCCCGAAGTGCAGCACCGTGTAGGCGGTGATGAGGCGGAAAGTCGCCTGGGAGAACTCGCGATTCAGCAGAACGCCGGCGAGCAGCGTGGGTGTTCGGAATGGATGACCAGCCACGGTATCCGCGACGAGGAACCACAGCACGACAACGAGTCCAGCGAGGAGTCCACCGATCACACCGTGGACGATTACTGCTTGTGCGGGTCGCCTCATGTCCGACCTCGCGAAAAGGGGCTTCTGACAACATGGCGACGCTGGGAGCGCCTGTCTACCGGCGGGGCGGACTCCGCATTGCGACCGCGACGCGCTCTGCCTCTCGCATCACGCGCAGCGTATTCACTCCGGCCAGCTTCTTCACGTCCGTTTCCGCCCAGCCGCGCCGCAGCAGCTCAGCGATCAAATCGGGCAACTTCGAGACGTCCTCCAGGCCCACGGGAACTTCGGTGATCCCGTCGAAGTCGGAGCCGAGTCCGACGCAATCGATCCCGGCGACCTGGCGGATATGCTCGATGTGATCGGCGACCTGCTGCAACGTCGCGTGCGGGGCACGCGCATTCCACGCTTTCAGCGAATCGGCCCGTGTCGCTGAATCAGCGCCCGCGGCGCGCAGCGCCTCCAACCGCGCGTTTACGCTGTCGCCGTAGACGCGAACTGCCTCGGAAACAAAGCCGGGATTGAAATTCACCATCACCACCCCGCGGTTCTTGGCAACGAGCTTCAAAATCGAATCGGGAACGTCGCGTGCGTGATTGGTGAGGGCACGTGCCGAGGAGTGCGAGAAAATGATCGGCGCCCGCGACGTGTGCAGGGCGTCTGACATCGTCTGGTCGTTCACATGCGACAGGTCGACCAGCATCCCCAGGCGATTCATCTCGAGCACGACTTGCTTGCCGAAGGCCGACAGGCCACGGTGCGCGGTATCGGTGGAGGCGACGGCCCAATCGAGGCTCCGCCAGTGCGTCAGCGTCATGTAGCGCGTGCCGAGCGCGGAAAACATCCGCAGCGCACCCAGGGAGTTCTCGATGGCGTGGCCGCCCTCGATCCCGATCAAGCAGGAGATCTTGCCCGCCGCGAAGTTGCGCTGCACGTCGGCGGCCGTGTACGCCATCGCCATGCTGCGCGAATTCCTGGCGCACAGCCGATGGATGAGGTCGATCTGCTCGAGCGCATAGACGGCGGGATGCGGGCCGGAATCCATCGTCGTCGACGGGACGTACGCCGCCCAGAATTGACCGCCCGCATGCCCGCTGCGAAGACGCGGGATGTCCGTCATCAGTTTGGGCTGGCTTACGGCGAAGTTGACGGAATCGAGACCGCCCCGCTCGCGAATGGCATCGGGGATGTCGTTGTGACCGTCGATGAGGGGCAGCGTGCGGAGGATGCGAATGGCCTCGGCTCGATAGTCTTGGGCGGTTAAGCGGTTGGGCGGTTGAGCGGTTAGTAAGATGGTCACGCCAAGAGTTCGAACCGCCAAACCGCCCAACCGCCTAACCGAGTTCATCAGTCTCACCGCGTTCGAGGAGCCCAAAAGCTAGATTACGTCCTGTCCATGAGCAACGAATCCAAGGTCAAGATCGCGCTCAGCGTCAACGGGGAGCCCGCGGAAGTGGCGTTCGCGCCGCACAAGACGCTCCTCGAAGTGCTGCGCGAGGACCTGGGCCTCACTGGGACGAAGCACGGCTGCGAATTAGGTGAGTGCGGCACATGTACCGTGCTGCTGGATGGAACAGCCGTTCTCTCGTGCCTGGTCCTCGGCGTCGCGTGTGAGGGACGCGCGGTGCGCACCGTCGAGGGGATGGCACAAAACGGACAGCTGCATCCGCTGCAGGAGACCTTCGCGGATCTCGGCGCCGCACAGTGCGGCTACTGTACCCCCGCGTTTCTGCTGGTGGCCGAGGCCTTGTTGGCCGCCAACCCTCACCCCACGCGTGACGAGATCAAGCACGCGCTGGCCGGCAACCTCTGCCGCTGCACCGGCTACATCAAGATCTATGAAGCCGTCGAGCTGGCCGCGGCGCGGATGCGGGGGGAAGTCGCACAGCCCACCCGGGAATCGTTGTATGGCCGATAAGCGTCGGATCATCGGCACAGCGCTGCGCAAGGTCGACGCCGTCGCAAAGGTGACCGGCGGGACGCGGTTCGCGGACGATCTGTCGTTTCCGCGCATGTTGTATTGCAAGCTGCTGCGCAGCACGCAGCCGCACGCCAAAATCGTCTCGGTCGACACGACGGCGGCACGGCAACTCGATGGCGTGCACGCTGTCCTGACCGGACAAGATCTCCCGATTCCGTTTGGTATCCTGCCCGTCTCTCAGGACGAGCATGCGCTCTGCCTCGACAAGGTCCGGTTTATCGGCGATCCGGTAGCGGCCGTCGCGGCGACCAGCGAGGAGACCGCGACCGCCGCACTCGATCGCATCAAAGTCGCCTACGAACCGCTGCAGGCGTTCGACTCCGCCGAAGCGGCGGTCGCGCACCCCGAGCCGCGCATCCACGACTACGGCGACAGCGGCAACCTGCACAAGCTGATCAACCTCGAGTTTGGGGATGCCGACGCGGGGATCGCCGAAGCTGATCTCGTCCGGGAAGATCTGTTCTTCTTCGAAGGCAATACGCACCTGCCGATGGAGCAGCACGCCGCGGTCGCGATGTGGTCCCCCGACGGGAAGCTGACGTTGTGGACGTCGACGCAGACGCCCCATTACGTCCATCGCGCGCTCGCCAAGGTGCTGGAGCTGCCGGCGGCGCGCGTGCGAGTCATCGCGACGCCCAACGGCGGCGGGTTCGGCGGCAAGAGCGATCCGTTCAGTCACGAGCTTGTTGTCGCGAAGCTGGCGATGGTGACAGGGCGTCCGGTAAAAATTACACTGACACGCGAAGAGGTTTTCTACTGTCACCGTGGCCGTCATCCGACGCTGATGTGGGTGCGAACCGGAGTAAAGCAGAACGGCGCCATCACGGGCATGCATTTCCGTTCGCTGCTCGACGGCGGCGCGTACGGCTCGTACGGCGTGGCGAGCACGTACTACACCGGCGCATTGCAGACCGTCACCTACAACGTGCCGCGCTATCACTTCCAGGGCGCCCGCGCGTTCACGAACAAGGCGCCGTGCGGTCCCAAGCGCGGTCACGGCACGCCGCAGCCACGTTTCGCACTCGAAGTTCACCTCGACAAGATCGCCGAACAGCTCGAGATCGATCCCGCGGAGCTGCGCCTTCGGACACTCGTGCCGGCCCACTCGCTTACCGCGAACTACCTGCGCGTCGGCTCGATGGGCCTTGGGGAGTGCATCGCGAAGGTCGTGGAGGGATCGGGCTGGAAGCGAAAATTCCGTAAGCTGCCGCACGGACGGGGCGTGGGGCTCGCGTGCTCGAGCTACATCTCGGGCGCCGGGCTGCCGATTTACTGGAACAACATGCCGCACTCGGGCGTGCAGCTCAGATGCGACCGCGGCGGCGGCGTCACGGTCTTCTGCGGCTCCACGGAGATCGGCCAGGGTTCGGACTCGATCCTGGCCTACATCGTCGCCGAAATCCTGGGCATCGATCCGTTCGACATCGCGGTCGTCACCGCCGACACGGATCTCACGCCGGTCGACCTCGGCAGCTATTCGAGCCGCGTCACACTCATGAGCGGCAACGCCGCGCTGCAAGCCGCCGAGCGCGCCCGGCAGATACTGGCCGTCCACGCGGCGAAGAGGCTCGAGGTGCCGGCCGCGCGGCTGTCCTTTGCGGCCGGCCGGGTGTTCGACCGCAAGGACCATAAGCGCGGCATGTCATTCGCCGAAGCGGTCCAGTTGGCGGAGGCGGCGGAAGGGACGGTTGGGACGGTGGGGTCCTATACCCCGCCCCAGGGCGCCGGCAAATACCGCGGTGCTGGAGTCGGGCCATCGCCGGCGTACTCGTATAGCGCGTGCGTCGCCGAGGTCGAGGTCGATCCTGAGACGGGAATCGTGCGCGTGCCGACGATCTGGATCGCGCACGATGTCGGCCAATCCATCAATACCGCTGCCGTCATCGGCCAGGTCGAAGGCTCGATCTACATGGGACTCGGCGAGGCGTTGATGGAGGAGATGGCGTACCGCGGTAACCGCAAAGTCGTCCACAAGATCCCGTCGCTGCTCGAGTACAAGAGCCCCACGACGCTCGAGATGTGTGACGTCGTCACGTATCTGATCGAAGATCCTGATCCCAACGGCCCGTTTGGCGCGAAGGAAGTCGGCCAGGGACCGCTGCTGCCGGTGATGCCCGCGGTCGCGAATGCGGTCTACGACGCCGTCGGGGTACGGATCGACGAAGTACCGATTACGCCCGAGAAGGTGCTCAAGGCAATCCGGCGAAAAGAAAAGGGAGAAGTCGGAAGATTCGGCCCGGATGCGTTCCCGGAGATCCCCTGGCCTGAGCCGACACAGATCCCCACGCCGTGGGAAGGTGGCGATGGAAAAGCAGTCACCGGGGCGCCGATCCCCCTTGAGCGGCCGCACTGATGCTGCGACTGCCGACGTTCCGCTACCTCCAGCCGCGTTCACTGCGAGAAGCGCTGGCGATGAAGGCAGACGCCGGACCCGATGGGATGTTCGTGGCGGGCGGCACGGATCTCTATCCAAACATGAAGCGGCGGCATCAGGAGCCGCGCGTCGTGATCTCGTTGATGGGAATAGAAGAATTGAGAAGGTTGGACGGTTGGAATGTTGGAACGTGTGTCACGTTGAGCGCACTTTCCAGCCTTCCAACCTTCCAACGTTCTCAATCTGCAGTCGCCGGCGCCGCCCAGCTCGTCTCCACCCCGCTGCTGCGCAACATGGGGACGCTCGGCGGCAACCTCTGTCTCGACACACGCTGCAACTACTACAACCAGAGCTACGAATGGCGGAAGTCGATCGACTTCTGCATGAAAAAAGACGGTGCCATCTGCTGGGTGGCGCCCTCGTCGCCGCGCTGCTGGGCGGTCAGCTCGTCCGACGTCGCGCCGGTCATGGTGGCGATCGGTGCGGAGTATCGGCTCGTCGGGCCGCAGGGTGAGCGCCTCGTGCCGGCGGGACGGTTCTACCACAACGACGGGATCAATTATCTGACCAAGCAGCCCGATGAGATTCTCGTGGACGTTCGTCTCCCGGCGCCGAACGGCTGGGACGCGGTCTATCACAAGCTGCGGCGGCGCGGGTCGTTCGATTTCCCCGTGCTTGGCGTGGCAGCATGGATTCAGTGGAATGGCAAGAAAGTGGGCGAGGCACGGATCGTGTTGGGGGGTGTGGCGAGCTATCCGCAAGAGGTTGCGGCGGCCGGCGCGGCGCTCGAGGGCGCACCGCTTTCAGACGAAGCCATCGCCGCCGCGGCGGATGCGGCGTATCAGCCCTCGAAGCCGATGGACAATACCGATTTTGATCTGTCGTGGCGTAAGCAGATGACCCGCGTGTACGTGAAACGGGCCCTCGAAGAACTGAGGGCCCGTCACTAGAGCGAAGACTTACGCGCTGGTTGCTGTTTCCTTCGCCAGCGCTTCAATTTCTGTCGTAGCCTTCGCGAGGATCTCCGCCACACCCTTGCGGGCGGCGTCGGATTCGGCTTTCCAGCCGGTGCGATAGACAGCCTTCACAAGCTGGCCGAGAGCGCGGTTCACTTCCGCCATCGAGCCACCGACCGTGCGCTCGACGGTCTCCGTCACGCGATCGAAGATCTCTTCGACGATGTCCTTGTGCTCGTCCAAAAACGCCCGTCCTGTGTCAGTGATTTCGTAGACCTTCTTGCCTTCCAGGTCACGCGCGACGACGAGCCCCTCGTCCTCGAGCCACTGCAGGGTGGGATAGATGGTACCCGGGGACGGCGAGTAGCAGCCGTGCATCCGCTCTTCCAACTCCTTCATGACTTCGTATCCATGCCGTGGCTTGTCGCGCAGCAGCTTCAGAATGACGTACTTCATGTCGCCGGCGCCGAACCACTGACGCCGCCAACTCCGGGGTCCGCGTCCACGAAAGCCCCATGCCCGGGGTCCGAATGCAAAACCAAACCCCTCCCAGCCGAACTTCCCGCCCATCTTTGCCTCTTGTGAGATGTTACGTCACGATATTCTTGCACGATATATCTTGTCAAGACGCCGTTGACATGCTGTGCGCCAAGTCACTATCGGGCTTAAGCTTGCAAGTTCGACGCCCACCCGTACATTGAGGCCACGCTGGACCAGATATTTCCCTTGGTTGCCCCACCCGCGCCCGGGAGAGGAGCAGCAATGGCAGTGGAGATCACGCCGCACCCAGGCTGGGTGGCGGATTTGGATGCGACGCTGGAGCCCAGTCGGCAGGCCATTCTCGATACGCCGGTCATCGTAGATGCGTCCGAGAATCAGCTCGTCGACGGGCAAATCCAGAACTTTCTGGTAGCGTTCTATCCCATCATTCGTGACTTCCCACAATGGCTCCAGATGTTGCTCGATCGCTCACCTGCGATGGGGCGTGAGTTCTTCACCGACAACATCCGCGTCGAGCGCCGGCATGACGCGATGTGGCGCGCCATGGGGGATGGCTTCAACGTACACAAGAAGCGGTTCCAGGAGCCGGAGCCGATGCTCCCCGAAACCAAGAAATTCCACGCGTACCTGACCGACATGTGCCGCAACGCCGAGTTCGGCACGGCCGTCGCCGCGACCAACTATGCCGTCGAAGGCGTCGCGCAGAAGATTTCCGAGAAGGCACTCCGCGGACTCGCGAAAAACGCGAAGATCGGCCCGCGCGGGCGCTGGTGGCTCGAAGAGCATGCCAAGTACGACGACGAGCATCCCATCCATGCGCTGGAGATCATTAAGGACTGCGTCAAGCGCGGCGGCGACAGTCCCGACGAGGTCACCGAGGCCGCACTCGAAAGTCTCAAGCTGATGCGCTTCTCCATGGAGGCGTCTTATTACGCGTGACTAAGACGCGTCGCCCCTCGCCCACCCGAGAGACTCGGGTATCAACCGCGGTAACCAAGGGACCGCGGCTGGACTTGCTGCAGGCGGCGGCCGACATCGTCGCGGCGCTGCCGGACGCCGTCGTGATCACGGGGGCGGATCGCCGCGTCCTGGCGGCGAACGAGGCAGGCGCGCAGTTGCTCGGCTGGCAGATGGACAACGTGGTCGGCCAGTTGATCGCGGATCACCTGACCGCGGCCGAGCGGGCCCACGTCGCGGCGCGAGAGGATAAGGTCCTCGCTGGCGAGCCGCAGCGCTACGAAACCCGCATCGTCAATCACCAGACAGCCGAAGAGCGCGACGTTTCCGTGTCGAGCGGGCCGTTCCGCGTGAACGGTGAGCTCATCGGAACGGTCGCCACGCTCCGCGATATCACGGACCCCAAGCGCGCCCAGGATACCCTGGCTCGTTCCGAGGCCCGCTACCGTCACCTCGTGGAGTCGGCTTCCGACGCCATCGTCACCCTGGACGCGAACGGCCGCTTTACCACGGTCAACCACGCTGCGGAAAACATCTCCGGCTATAAGCGCGAGGAGCTGGTGGGCCAGTGGTTCGCCCCGATGCTCCCGGACGACGACCTCCCGAAGGCGCTGGCCCACTTCCAGCAGGCGCTCTCCGGTGAAACGGGGCTGTTCGAGTCGCAGTTCTATCGCAAGGACGGCGAAATTCGCACCATCTCGATCACCTACTCGACGCCGCAGAAAGACGAAGAAGTGTTGTGCCTCATTCGCGACGTCACCGACCAAAAAATGCTGCAGGAGCAGCTCATTCAGTCGGAGAAGATGTCGGCGATCGGACAGCTCGTCTCTGGTGTCGCCCACGAGCTCAACAACCCGCTGGCCGGCATCTCGGCCTTCGCGCAACTGCTGCTGGCCGAGAAGCGCTTTCCTCCCGATCAACGCACGGCGGCGGAAACGATCTACAGCGAAGCACGCCGCGCCAGCCGCATCGTACAGAATCTGCTGACCTTCGCGCGCCAGCATAAAGCCGAGAAGGTCCCCACGGCGATCAACCAGGTCCTCGACGACACGCTCGAGCTGCGCGGTTACGAGCTCCGGGTGCGCGGCATCGACGTCCGCCGCGAATACGACGAATCGATCCCGGAGACGATGGCCGATGCCCACCAACTGCAGCAGGTCTTCCTGAACCTCATCACCAATGCCGAGCAGGCGATGGAGCAGCGGGATGGGCATCACCACCGGCTGACCGTGCGCACGCGCCGCAATGCGGACGCGATCCGGATAGAAGTCGAGGACACCGGCGACGGTATTCCGGCGAACCTGATCGAGCGGATCTTCAACCCCTTCTTCACCACCAAGCCCACCGGTTCGGGAACGGGTCTGGGGCTCTCGATCTCGCTGGGAATCGTACGCGAACACGAGGGACGGATCTGGGCGGAAAACCCGCAAACAGGTGCCCGGTTCGTGGTAGAGCTCCCGATCACCACGCCGCGCTCCTCGGGTGAGCAGACCGCCGTCCCCCAGGTGCAATCCATGGGCAGCGACCGGCTGCGGGTGCTCGTGGTGGACGACGAGGCATCGGTCCGCGTGTCGCTGCAGCGGTATCTCGCCGGCAAGGGCCACGAGGTCGAGACGACCGCCAGCGGCGAAGACGCCCTCGTTCGTCTCAAGGCATCGAAATACGATGCCGTGATCGTCGATATGCGCATGCCGGACCTCTCCGGCGAGCAGCTGTTCGAGCGGCTGCGCAGCAACGACCCCGCCCACGCCGAACGCGTGATCTTCACGACGGGCGACCTCGTGAACGAGCAGATGCGCCGGTTCCTCGACGGCACAGGCCGGCCTTGCGTCCCCAAGCCATTCGAGTTCGCTTCTTTCGATCAGGCATTGCCCGCGGCACGACGCCGCGCGTAGCGCGTAGGGGCGCAGCATGCTGCGCCCCTACACCCCACGACACACAACGGTACAACCATGCGCCCCAGCCTTACCCTGCTGGCCGTCGTGTCGCTCGTGTCCCCGCTTGCCGCCCAGGTACCGTTCGACTTCTACGCGCGTGGCCCGTATCGCCCCGCTGTGCCACGCCCCGAAGCGATCACCGGCTACCCGGCCGGCGAGCAGCACACGATGTACGCAGTGATGCAGCACTATCTCGACACCCTGGTCGCCACCGCGAGCGACCGCGTGCGGATCGAGACGTGGGGCCGTACGACCGAGTACCGGCCGATTCGAGCGCTGATCATCTCCGATCCCGCGAACCTGGCCAAGCTCGATCAGATCCGCGCCGGCATGGCGGAACTCGCCGACCCACGGAAGACGTCGGCCGCGCGCGCCGCGGCGATCGCCGCGCAGAGTCCGGCCGTGGCGGTATTCCACTACTCGGTCCACGGCGACGAACCGGCGGGGTTCGAGGCGGCGCTGCAGGTGGCCTATCAGCTGGCGGCGTCGGACGAACCGCAGACGCTCGAGATCCTCAAGTCGGTGGTGGTGGTGCTCAATCCGTCGGCCAACCCCGACGGGCACGAGCGGTTCGCCGCCTGGTATAACTCGATCGCCGTCGGCGCCGACCATCCGTTCGCGTTCGAGCAGGCCGAGCCGTGGAGCATCACGGGTCGCTACAGCCATTTCCGCTTCGACATGAATCGCGACCTCCTGGCGCAAAGTCAGCCGGAGGTGCGCGCGATGATGGACGGCGTGATGCGCTGGCGACCGCAGGTGTTCGTGGATCATCACTCGACCACGGCGACGTTCTTCTTCCCGCCGGTCGCCCAGGCCGTGAACATGAATCTTCCGCCCCAGACCACGAAATGGTTCGACACCTATGGGCGCGGCAATGCCGCGGCCTTCGATCGCTATGGCTGGCAGTATCAGGTGCGCGGGGTGTTCGACTTCTTCTACGTCGGGTACTGGGACGAGTGGTCCACCTTCCAGGGCGCGACCGGCATGACGTATGAGACCGATGGCGGCCGCGAATTCAACAATCGCCGCGACGACGGCACGATCACGACATTGCGGGATGGGATCGCGCACCATTTCGTCGCGTCGCTGGCCACCCTCGAAACGACGGCCAAGAACCGGCAAAGCCGGCTTGTGGATTACTACGGTTTCCGTCGTTCCGCGATGGCGGAAGCCGCCACCGACCGCATCAAGCGCGTGGTCATCGTTCCCGGCAACGACCCACAGTCAGCGGCGCACGTCGTGGGGCTGCTGCTGCGCAACGGGATCGAGGTCACACGCCTGAGGGAGCCCTTAGCCTCGCGTGCGGCGCACAGCTACCTGAGTCTCCGCGGCGCCGCGTCCGCTCGAACATTCCCTGCCGGCAGCTACGTCGTCGATTTGAATCAGCCCCAGGGGCGGATCGCGAAGGCCATGCTGGAGCCCGACGCGGAAATGTCGCGATCGTTTGTCGCGCGGGAGCAGGCCAAGTTCCATCGTAACCGGCGCCGGGGGGAGGACGCGGATAAAGAGGACTACGGGTTCTATGACATCACCGCGTGGTCGCTGCCGCTGTCCTTCAATCTCGACGCCTATTGGACCGAGGATGCCGGTGCCGGTGGCGAGGCCGTAGCGGACTCGACGCTCCCAGCTCCACCGCCGGCCACACGCGCAACGAGCGCCTATCTCTTTCTGAACGACAGGCCCGGAGCCGCACGTCTCGTGGTCGCGCTGGAAGGGGAAGGCTTCAAACTGTCCGCGGCCCGAGCGCCGGTGCGGGCCGACGGGCGGACGTATCCGCGGGGCGCCTTCATCGCGCGCACCCAACGGAATCCCGCGACGCTGCACGAGCGCATCGCGGCGCTCGGGCCGACACTCGGCGTCC
Source organism: Gemmatimonadota bacterium (assembly GCA_003222195.1). Classification (GTDB taxonomy): domain Bacteria; phylum Gemmatimonadota; class Gemmatimonadetes; order Gemmatimonadales; family GWC2-71-9; genus 20CM-2-65-7. The sequence goes on from QHVB01000027.1 coordinate 212,834, forward strand.
CGGTGATCGCCGTGCAGACGGCCTTCCCGGACTCCGCCGACGTCGGCATAGGGTCGGACGAGGTCGGTGGCCTTCACGCCCCCAAGATCCTGGTCGCCGCCGGTGATGGCGTCTCCGAAACGAGCTACGGCTGGCTCTGGTACTTCCTGGCCAAGGAGTTGAACGCGCCGTTCACACCCGTGCCCCTCCGGGCAATCGGGCGCATGAGCGACCTGCCAAGCTTCAATGTCCTGATCGTTCCCGACGGCAGCGGCAGCCGCATGCGCCGCGAGCTCGGCGATGACGGCGTGCAGCGGCTCAAGGCGTGGGTGCGTTCGGGCGGCGTGCTGATCGGATTCGGCGGGGCGGGCGAGCTGGCGTCCACTAAGGACCTCGAGCTTTCCAGTGTCGCGAGCGTGGCACCCGACAGCGGCGCGAATGCCGACACCACCATCACGGGCGATGCGCCCCCGATGATTTCCAAGACGGCGCCGCCACGCGATCGACCCGAATGGATCCCGGGCGCGATCTTCCGCGCTACGCTCGACACCACGCACTGGCTGACCCTGGGCTACGAGCGAGACCGGATACCGATTTTCCTCGATGGAGACACGTTCTGGAAGCCATCGAAGAGCGGGGCGAATGCCGTCGCGTTCGCCGATCCGGTGGACTCGCTGGTGCTGTCCGGCTTCACCTGGCCCGACAACACCGCGCGCCTGCTCAAAGGCTCGACCTGGGCCGTGGTCGAGAACCAGGGCAATGGGCGGGTCGTGCTGTTTCTCAGCGATCCGTTGTTTCGCGCGTTTTGGCGAGGTCCGGCGAAGCTTCTGACGAATGCGATTCTGATAGGGCCGAACCGGTAGGACAACATTGTAGGGGCGCAGCATGCTGCGCCCCTACACAAGCACTCAGATTGCTCGACTGGTCCGAATCACATCGCGAATCCTCAACACCGGGATCCGCAGCTCCTGACGCAGCTGCGGCGCCAACCGGAACCAGCTCGGCTCCTCATGCATCCGCGGCGCCATCTTGTAGAAGCGGTTCTCGTGCTCCGGCACCTTCCAGGTCACGGCCACGTGTTTCTGCTTGCGCAGCACGTCCATGGTTACCGTTTCGCCGGCGTCATAGGAGCGCAGGATTCGCATTGCCTGCTCCGGTGACGTGGGCTTGCGGCTCCCGATCGACACGATCACGTCGCCGCCTTTGAGCGCGAGGGAAGAATCTTCCGGCGCCCTCACCACCAGGACACCTTCCCGCGTGCCGAAGTAGTCGCCGAGATCGGGATTCAGCTTCACCATCTCGATACCACCCCAGGGGCTCCCAAACGCGAACCCGAATGCGCCGCCCTCCGGCATCTCCATCCTGGGCATCTCGAAGCGTCCCATATCCGGCATTTCCATGCGACCGCTCCAGCCCGGGCCACCGAGGTCCTCGGCAACCAGCGTGGCTTTGCGGTTGTCGTTCCCGCGCCGGTACTCGATCTGCGCGGTATCGCCCGGCTCCAGCTTCCGCGCCAGCTCGATCAGCTTCATGCCCGGCCCGGAGTTCTCCTCGTCCCCTCCGCGCGCGCCGCCGAGGTCGGTGCCGTTGAAGCGCGTGATGACATCCCCAACCTTGAGTCCAGCCTTGTCGGCCGGACCGTCCGGCGTGATGCCATCGATGCGCGCACCAACCTTGTCGCGCGTTGCGTCAGAGCGGGGATCCACGATCACGCCGATGCGACCGCGGTTGTCATTGAACGTATAGACGCCGAACGGTCCCTCCCGTGTCTCGACGCGCACGCGCGGTCGAGTACTCGGTCGCCGCGGCGTCTCCTGCGTCGTCGCCGCGGTGGGTAACATCAGACAGGCGGCAAGCGCGGCCAAAGTCCAATTGCGCATCATCAGCTCTCCTCCGGGCTCTTAGAGCCCAACGTAGCGAGCGCGTGTCGCGCGGGCATTCACCAGCTCGCGCATCAACCCCACACGCTCCTGCCAAAGTTTGACGAGCGCGGCGTCGCCCCCATGGGTGACGTGCTCCTGCTGCGCCAGCGTGCCGTCCAGCATGGAAATGCGGTCCTCCAGGTCGGCCACGAGGGCCGCCGCGTGACCGCTCAGTACGCGACCATCGACGTCGTACTGTTGCAGGGAATCTTCGAGTGTGGCGGACTGCTGTTTCGCCTGATTCAGCTCGGCGTGCAGCTTGCCCTGTTCGCCACGCGGCGGCTGTACCAGCAGAACGGCGGCAATCGTAGCGGCGAGGGCGAGGCTGCCGGTCCACGTACCCCAGGTGCGACGGCGGCGGGAGCGCTCGGCACGCAGCGTCGCCTGAATGGCGGGCCAGCGGTCGCGCGGTGGGTGCAGCGCCGGCAAGGCTTTGAGCTGCGCGACACGCTGAAACAACGCCTCGAGCTCCCCCCGACACGCAGCGCAGGTGGTGATGTGCCGGCGCGCCCAGACCGACCCCTCACCTGCCCGCACCGCTCCCAGATCTTCCATCGTGCAATGCATCATGCCTGCGCTCCTTCGTCGAGCATCCGCCGCAGCCGCGCATGGGCTCGCGCCAGCTGCGACTTGGAAAAGCTCACCGTTTTCCCCATCTGGTCCGCGATCTCTTCGTGTGTATATCCCTCGACGTCGTGCAGCCACACGACTGCGCGCGATGTCTCGGATAGGCGGTCGAACGCCCGCTCCAGATCGAGGTTCGCCCCGACGTGCATTCCCGGTTTGCCCGGCTCTTCGTCCAGCGATTCCGTCTCCCGCACCTGTTCGCGACGAATGCGCATCAACGCTTTGGTCGTCGCGATGCGGCGGATCCAGCCCCACAGATAGCCTTCGCCGCGGAACTGCTTGATGTTGCGCACGACCTCGAGAAACGTCTCCTGCAACACGTCCTCCGCGTCCTCCGGCCGCCGCAAGATGCGCCGCACGAGATTGTAGACAGGCGTCTCGAAAGCCCGGTACAGGGCTTCGAGGGCTGCTTCATCTCCGGCTTGCGCGCGGGCGACGATGACATCGGGAACGGCGAGAGCCACTGTCATGTCCGAAAAGTTAGATGCCACAACTACGTAGAACGTCGCGAGTTGGCCTAGGGAAACGCATGGTTCCTTAAGGCGTTGCGGCGTAGTAGCTTGCCGCATGCCCCCAACCGACGTAAAGGAATGGCTGCATCACTGGCAGGATGAAGCCGATGCGGCCTACCTCTATCTGGCCCTCGCCGGACAAGAGTCCGATGCCCACCGCAAGGACGTCTACATCAAGCTTGCCGGGGTCGAGGAGCGGCACGTGCAGATGTGGAGCAAGCTCCTCGCTGAACACGGCCACACGGTCGAGCACGCCAAGCCCTCGCTGAACGCTCGGTTGCGGGCCTGGTTCGGCCGCCGCTTCGGGACGGGCTATCTGCTGCCGATGCTGCTGCGGGAGGAGGGGGAAGAGGTGAAGGGGTACCTCAACCTCCACAGGGAATCGAGCCTTCCCGACGCGCAGGAAGTCTCGCTCCAGCTCGCCAAGGAATCGGCCGCCCACGCCGGGACGCTCGCCGATCTCGCCGGCAAGGGCGCCGAGCCGTGGCACAAGACGGGCTCGGGCGGCTTCCTGCGCAATGTGGTGTACGGCTTCAATGACGGGCTCACCGCGAACTTTGGACTCGTGGCGGGCGTAATCGGCGCGGCCGTGCAGCCGCACGTGATCATGATCTCCGGCGTCGCCGGGATGATCGCGGACGCGCTTTCGATGGGATCATCCGGTTATCTGGCCGCGAAGAGCGAGCAGGAGGTGTGGGAGCACGAGATCGCGATGGAGAAGGAAGAGATTCGCCTGATGCCGGAAATAGAAGAGGACGAGATGGCCCTGCAGTACGAGGCGAAAGGCGTGGACCCCCGTACGGCACGCCGCATGGCGGAGGAAGTGATGCGCGACCCGGTGCGCGCGCTGGGCGAGCAAGTCCGCGACGAGCTAAAAATCGGCGAGGCGCACGCGACCCCGTTCCGCGAGGGGTGGATCACGGGTGTCGCGACGGCGGTCGGCGCGTTCATTCCCGTCTTCCCGTTCCTCGTGCTCCAAGGGCGTGCCGCCATTTGGACGGCGTTTATCATCGCCATGTTGTCGCACTTTGCCGTGGGCGCCGCACGCAGCTTCTTCACCGGCCGCGGCGTGATCCGCAGCGGAATCGACATGTTCGTCATCGGAGTCGGGGTCGCTGCCGTCGGCTACTTCGTCGGCGAGCTGGTCGCGAAGACGCTTTAGACGACCAGATTGACGAGTCGGTCCTGCACGTAAATCACTTTCTTCACTTTCTGCCCGTCGACGAACTTCTTCACCGCCTCATCCGCGAGCACGCGGTCGAGCACGTCCTTCTCCGCCATCCCCCGCGGCACAGTGAGGCGCGAGCGGAGCTTGCCGTTCACCTGCACGGCGATCTCGACGTCGCCGGCCGAGGCCAGGCGCTCGTCGTAAGAGGGCCAGCGCGCCTGGAACACTGATTCCGTGTTGCCCGACGCTTCCCACAATTCCTCGGCAGTGTGGGGAGCGTAGGGCGCGAGCATGATCACGAGCGGCTCGAGCAGCTGCTTGCCCCCGGCACCCTGCTCCCTGAGCTCGTTCACGTACTCCATCATCGCCGCGATGGCCGTGTTGTACTGCAGGGCTTCGGTATCGGCGGTGACCTTGCGAATGGTCCGGTGAAGCTTCTGCTCGGCCGCTGCGGAGCCTTTCCTCCCGCGCTCGTGAACGAGCGCCCACACTTTCTCCAGGAAGCGCCGAATCCCGACGATACCCTCGTCCCGGAAGTCGCCACCCTCCTGGAAGGGGCCGAGAAACATGAGATACATCCGGAACGTGTCCGCGCCCCACTGCTGGATGTAGGTATCGGGGATCACGACGTTGCCGCGCGACTTGGACATCTTGGCGCCGTCTTTCACGATCAGGCCGTGGGCGCGGAATTTCGGATATGGACTGTCGAAATGCAGATGCCCCAAATCGTACAGCACCAGGCAGATGAAGCGCGCATACAAGAGGTGCAGCACGGCGTGCTCATTCCCGCCGATGTAGCTGCTTACCGGGAGCCACTTTTTGGTGCGGGCCGGGTCGAACGGCCGATCGTCGAACTCGGTCGACGGATAGCGAAGGTGGTACCACGCTGAATCGAGGAAGGTGTCGGAGACGTCCGTCTCGCGCCGTCCCTGGCTGCCACACTGGGGGCACTTCGCGAAGTACCACTCTTCATGGCGGGCGAGCGGGCTCACGCCCGTATCGTCGGGGCGGAAATCCTCGATGTAGGGGAGCTCCACCGGCAAGTCCTTTTCGGGCACCGGCACGACCCCACACTTCTCGCAGTAGATGATGGGAATCGGCGGTCCCCAGTAGCGCTGCCGCGAGATGCACCAGTCGTGCAGCCGGTACTGCACCCGCGGCGTAGCGAGCCCCCGCTCGGCGAGCCAGGCCACGATCTTGCGCGCACCCTCGACGCAGGGCGTCCCGTCGAAGGCGCCCGAGTTCATCAGCACGCCGTCCTCAGAAACGATCGGCAGCTTCTCTCCCGCGACGGCGACCACCTGCCGGATGGGGAGCTTGAACTGCGTGGCGAATTCGAAGTCGCGCTTATCGTGCGCGGGGACGGCCATGATCGCGCCGGTGCCGTACTCCATCAGCACATAGTCGGCGATCCAAATCGGAATGGCTTCGCCCGTCGCAGGATTTCGGGCATACGAGCCGATGAATACCCCGCTCTTGGTCTTCTCGCCCACCCGCCGCGAGACGATGTCCTTCGACTGCACGTCGCGCTGGTAGCCCTTCACCGCCGAGCGCTGCTCGACGGCCGTCAGCTCATCCACGAACGGATGCTCGGGCGCGAGCACGAGGTAGGTCGCGCCGAACACCGTGTCGGGCCGTGTGGTGAAGACGGTGATCTTCTTGCCGCTCGGCGTCTCGAAGATGAGCTCGGCACCCTCGCTCCGGCCGATCCAGTTGCGCTGGAGCAGTTTGGTCGACGTCGACCAGTCGATATGATCGAGACCGGCGAGCAGCCGTTCGGCGAAGTCGGTGATGCGGAAGAACCACTGATCGAGGAAACGTTGCTCGACCGGCGTGTCGCAGCGCTCGCAGCGGCCGTCGATGACCTGCTCGTTGGCGAGCACGGTCTTGTCTTTGGGACACCAGTTCACCGCCGCCCGCTTCTTGTACGCGAGCCCCGCCTTGAAGAGCTGGAGAAAGAGCCACTGCGTCCACTTGTAGTAGGCGGGATCGGTCGTCGACAACTCGTGGCGCCAGTCGAACATGCCGCCGAAGCGGCGCAATTGCCGGCGGAACGCGGCGACGTTCTGCGGGATCAGCTTGGCGGGATTCGTGCCGATACTCAACGCGTAGTTCTCGGAATGGATCCCGAACGCGTCGAACCCCATCGGCTCGAACACGTCATAGCCCTGAAGCCGCTTGAAGCGGCCGTAGATGTCCGCACCGGTGAATGCGAACATGTTGCCGACGTGTAGGCCCTCGGCCGACGGATAGGGAAACATCATGAGGTTGTAGAACGGCCGCGGCGCACGATCGAGGTCCGGCTCGTTCGTGTGGCGCTCGTTCCAGCGGGCCTGCCACTTTGCCTCGAGCGAAGCCGGATCGTAGCTTGGGATGTCTCGCATACGGTGGTAAAACTAAACCCGAATGGCCATCAAGTCACAGCAACTGCGGCAGAGTTTTCTGGTTTCGGGGGCCGGTGCCGCCGTCCTCCTCGTCATCTTCGTCGCGTGGATCACGAGTGACCGTATCGGTTCTGTGCTCGAGCAGCAAGCTGAAGCGCGCGGTCACGACGTGGCGACCCGTGCAGCCGCCATCGTCACGCAATACCTCAAGGAGCGGCGGCGGGAAGTCGCCGCGTTGGCGAATCAGCCGCAGCTCGTCGCCGCGGTTCAGGCGGCCGCCCAGTCGGCCGTCGCCCGCGGGCTCGATCGCACGCCGATTCCCGATCTCGAGCGCGCGTTCAACGCCAGCCGGCAGCTCGGCGCCGACCCGGTGCTGCGGGATTATCTCCGCGCCTACGCGGCGACCTCGGATTTTGCCGAACTCATCGTCACGGAGAGCCATGGGTTGAACGTGGTCGCGTCCGATCGTCCCTCGGATTTCGTGCAACGCGACGAGGCCTGGTGGCAGCACGCGTTCTCGGAAGGAAGCTTCGAAGGCCAAGCGGGGTTCGACTCTTCCGCGAACGCCGCCGCGATCGAGTTGGACCTCGCCATTCGTTCGCCACGGGCGCGGCAGCCGCTTGGCGTGATCAAGGCCGTCGTCGCGCTCAACAGGCTGACGGCGCTGCTCGGCACGCAGGAAGTCGAGGGGGGCACGTATCTCCAGCTGGTGGACGGCAGGGGCGACCTGCTCGTCACGAAAGATCCCAGCTTGTTGCTGCAGAGCCTCCCGGACAAGGATCGCGTCTCGCTCGGCCCCGAGCCGCGCTCCGCGCAGATCACCACGGTGCGGGGCGAGGACGAGCTGGTCGTCAGTGTGCCCGCGGGCCAATGGTGGGTGCTCTATCGCGAGCCACTCGCCACCGCATTCGCCGCAGCCCGCAGCACGCAGCGGGCCGTCTGGCTGGGGGCCCTGCTCGTCGCGGCCATCGCTGTCGGCGCCCTGTTCTGGCTGTCGCAGCGACTCGGCCGCCTCGTCACCGAGCCGGTCCGCGCGGCGGGCGCGATCGCGAGCCGCGTCGCCGGAGGCGACCTCTCCGTGACCGTCGCGACCCATCGTGCCGAGGCGACGGAAGTCGCGGAGCTGATGTCCTCCGTCCATTCGATGGTCGTGGCCTTACGGCGGCTGGTTGGCGCGATCCGCGCCGCGGCGGACGAAGCCGCCGCTATGGCCACGGAGATCTCCGCTTCGACTGAAGAGATGAGTGCCTCGACCGAGGAGATGGCGGCCACGTCCCAGGACCTCTCGCGGCGCGCGGGTGAGCAGGCGCAACTGGTCCGTGCCGCAGCGGATGATGCGGCGCGCATCCTCCAGATTGCGGCAAAACTCTCGCAGGGCGCGGAGGAGGCCGCGCGCCGCAACGCGGATCTGTCGGCGCTGGCGCGACGCCACAAGGACGGCCTGGACCAGAGCACGGTGCGTCTCGCCAAGGTGGCCGAGGAAGTCGCGAAGGGCGCGGAAGAAGCGGAGACGTTGATGCAGGCCACGGCGAAGATTCAGACGTTCGTGGCGCAAACGAAGGCCGTCGCGACCCAGACGAACATGCTCGCCCTCAATGCCGCGATCGAGGCTGCGCGCGCCGGTCCGCAAGGCCGCGGCTTCGCCGTCGTCGCCGACGAAGTGCGCAAGCTCGCGTCGGTCGCGGCGGCAGCGGCCGGGGCGACGGCCGATACGGTGCGGGAAGTGCTCGCGCGCGTGCAGGCGACTCGCGACCGCCTGGTGCGCCTCGCGGAAGGCGGCAGCGCCGTCCGCGAAGCCTCGCAGACCGCGGCACAGGGCCTCGCGACCGTGGCCGGCGAGGCCGACGCCAACGCCAACTGGAGCCGCGAGATCGCACAGTCGGCCGCCGAGCTGCGCTCGCTCGTCGAAGAAATCGCGGGCCGCCTCACGACTGTCACAGAACAAACCGACACGCTGCTCGCGTCGGCCGAAGAACTGGCCGCCTCGGGCGAGGAGCAGAGCGCCTCGACCCAGGAAATTGCCTCGTCGGCCAATCAGCTCGCGGAAGCCGCGGACCGGCTTACCGGTGCGGTGAAGTCATTTCGATTGTTGGCGGACGACGTGCAGCAGGCCGCCGACTAAGCCCCACTCGCTGAGAAGAGTCTCGAGCTGGGCAATGCCCTCCTGGTTCGTTCGTGAGGAGAGACCAACGTAGATCTCTCGGCCCCCCCCCATGGCGAGCACGTCACCGCCATCGAGCGTGCCAGGTGGCTGGATCCGTTGCAGCGACCTGTACGCGCTCAAGGCCCTGGCCATGGATTCGATTTCCGGACGCCGCGAGGGAGCGCCTGGTCTCGTGATGATCGCGATCTCGTCGAGCACCAGCGCGGCATCCTCGACAAAGACTCCGTCCGGCAGCGTCGGTTCATCCGGCGCCCGGACAACCCTGGCGCCAAGCGAGCGCAGCGCCGCCTCGTAATGCTCGTGGTCGGCGATCGCCTTGCCGACATCGATGGGATCGCGCGGGAGATGGGTCAGCTCGCATTCCGCTAGCCTGGGGCTGACGGCGCGCGTGACAGCGATGAGCATTTTCGCCCCGCTCGGTCAACGGCTCCGCGGCCCGGCGGGGAGATGCTCCATCAGGTACCGGGTGAGCAGCGAGTAGATGTGGAGCGTCGTGCCACGGCCCTCGCAGATGCAATGCGAGCGATTCGGGTACGCCATGAAGTCGAAGGGCTTGTCGAGCGCGACCAGGCGGTTCATCAGACGTTCCGTGCCCTGGTAATGCACGTTGTCGTCGCCGGAGCCGTGCACGATCAACAGGCGTCCCTTGAGCCCCTCGGCCTGATTGATCGGAGAGGCACGCTGGTAGCGCGCGCTGTCCGCCGGGCCGTCCAGGAGACCCATGTAGCGCTCCTGATAAATCGTGTCGTACAGACGCTCGTCCGGCACCGGCGCCACGGACATACCGACCTGGTAGACGTCGGGGTAACGAAACATCGCCTGCAGCGTGCTCGATCCGCCGCCGCTCCAGCCCCAGATCGCGACACGCGTCGGGTCGAGATAGCGATGCGATCCGATGAGTGCCCGCACTGCGTCCGCTTGGTCCCGGCTCGACAACACCCCGATCGCCCCGTAAACCACCTTTCGCCACGCGCGCCCCCGCGGCGACGGCGTGCCACGATTGTCCACCGTGGCGACCACGTACCCTTGATCCGCGATCAGGTGGTACCACAAGGTCGCCCCCCCGCTCCAGGCGTCGACCGCAGTCTGTCCCGCCGGTTCGCCGTAGACGTACATCAGCAGCGGATAACCCCGAGTGGAGTCGAAATTCGCCGGCTTGATCATCCAGCCGTCGAGACTGACTCCATCAGAGACGGCAACCCTGAAGAATTCACCGGGACGCGTGATGAGTGGCGCCACCGCCGCCCGCTGTTTGCCATTGTCGACGAGGCTCCGGACGACGCGGTGAGACGGCAGCTGCACCAGCTCGATTACCGAAGGGCTGTCGAAGTGCGAATAGGTGTGAAAGGCCCAGCGGGCGTCGGGGGAGATCCGGTAGGAGTGCGTACCCGCCGCCGTAGCCGGCGACACGCGTACGGCTGGCTGCCTTCCATCCAGCCGGGTGCGATACAGATAACGCTGGGTCGCGTTATCGGGAGACGCGACGTAGTAGAGCCACTGACCGGGCTCGTCCACCGCCGCGATGTCGACGACGTCGAACGCGCCGGGGGTGATGTTCGTGGCTCGCTTCCCGTCGCGGCTGACCCGATAGACGTGCCTCCAGCCGTCGCGTTCGCTCGTCCACAGGAACTCCGTTCCCTTCGCGAGCCACTGGATTTCGTCCACTACGTCGACCCAGGCAGTGTCGCGCTCGGTCAGAACTGTCCGCGTCGCTCCCGTCGCCGCATCCGCCAGCATGACGCGGTCGGTGTTCTGGAGCCGGTTGATCCGCTGGAGGATAAGCTCGTTCGGTCCCGCCCATTCCATGCGCGGGAGATAGTTCTCTCTGGGGTCGTCGGGAACCTGCAGCCACGTCGTGGGGCCACCATCGGCGCTTACGACGCCGGCGCGCACCGCCGAATTCCTGGTCCCGACCTTGGGATATTGAATCGGCGTGATTTTCGGATAGAGCGAGTCGGTGTCGTTGACGAGGAAATAGGTGCCCAGGCCCGTCATGTCGAACCGCCAGTAGGCGATCTTCGACCCGTCGGGTGACCAGCGGAAGGCGTCGCGGAGGTCGAATTCCTCTTCGTAGACCCAGTCGGTCATGCCGTTCACGTGGAGCGAGTCCGCATCGCTCGTCAGGGCCGTGATTGCGCCGTCCGAAAGCCGCTCCACGTAGACGTTTCCCCGTCGCACGTAGGCCACGCGATCGCCGGCGGGCGAAAACCTGGCATACATGAGCGAAGACGGCGGGGCGTTCGGTCCGCCGAGCTTTTTCAGCGCGCCAGTCTTCCGATCGAGGACCCAGTAGTCGCCGCGGGTATTCTGCCGCCACACCCGCTGAGTGTTGGTGAAGAGCAGCAGCAGGTTGCCGTCGGCCGACCATGTGTAGTCGTCGAAATCCAGCGCCTCGCTCGCACCCGAAGGCACCAGCTGGCGCGCGGAGATGTAGACACTGCGGGCGCCTGTGGCGGTCTCGTAGCGCACGATGTCGGACGCATCCGGGATCGCCGCCGATTTCTCCACCGTGGTATAGGCGGTCCCGGTTTCGATCCACCGCGCCGGTCCGAAGCGCTGCGGCGCGAAGTCCGCCGAAGCGAAAATGCGGCGCATCATGTCGTTGACGTTCTCCGGCACCTGCGCCACCACGGGTGGGAGCACCGATGTGACCAACGTCAGCAGACCGAACACGACTCTCATGCTTCGCTCCTTGATTTACGGATCCGTCGCCGAATGTACGGTGAAAGCAGGTCCCTCGCGCCTTCGGCGCTCAGGATGACAAGAGCACGGTCCGTCTTGTTTGGGCACAAGACGGGCAACGTCGTCAGCGAATTGGCGTAGATTGTCGCAACAATGACGCATCGTGGCGCCGAAGAAGCCGAATAGTCTTGCCTGGTACGTTTCCTCAAGGGGGGCGCATGTCACCGAAAACTCTGGCGAGGACTACCGGCGCCTTCTACCTGATCGTGCTGCTGGGCGGCATCGTGGCGCAAGGTGTCATCGCCAACGGGCTGGTCGTGCCCCGCGACGCGGTCGCCACGGCCCACAATATCCTCTCGCAGCCGAGACTCTATGCGTTCGGATACACCGTGTTTCTCATCGAAATGGCGGCGCAGCTGGCGATGACGACGCTGTTCTACGTGCTGCTGAGACCGGTCGATCGGACCGCCGCGCTCCTTTCGCTCGTCTTCGGCTTAGTGGGTGCCACGATCAAGACCGTGGCCCGCGCATTCTACTACGCGCCGCTCCTGCTGTTGGGGGGCGCCGGCTATTTGACGGTGTTCGATGTGAGCCAGCTGCAGGCATTGTCGTTGCTTTTCGTCAAGATCAACAATCAGATTGCAAATATGGCGCTGGTCTTTCTGGGAATCAGTACGTTCTTTCTGGGCTATCTGATCGTAAAGTCGACGTTTCTGCCGCGATTACTGGGCGTCGTGTCGATCGTCAGTGGTCTCGGGTGGCTGGTTTACCTGTATCCCGCGCTCGGGTCGGCGCTCTTCTATTATCTGATCGTACTCGCGATGCTCGGGGTGTTGTTGACGAGCGGCTGGCTCCTCGTGCGCGGCGTCGACGAGCAACGGTGGCGGGAGCAGGCCCAGGTGGGTTGAAGCGGAGCGAAGGATCTGCTCTTTCTAATCTCCGAAATTCGCCAGCCGGACGTCCAACACATCCGGCAATCCCTGCAGCTTGTCGAGCACGCCGTTGGTCAGCGCCTGATCGACGTTGATCGCGGCCAGCGCGTCACTCGGTCCGCCTCCCGGCTGCGGGGCGCGCCGCGCCTGGTGATAGCTCGCGATGTTGATGCCCGCACTGCCGAGTGCCGACCCCACGCGTCCGATCACCCCCGGCACGTCGCGATTGCGAACCACGAGCATCCAGCCATCCGGTACCACGTCCACATGGAAGTCGTCGATCCGGATCACGCGCCCGTGGCTGTCGCCGATCAGCGCCCCGGTCACGCGGACGCGCCCGCGCGTCGTGTCGACCTTGACGCCGATCGAGGTCTCGAATCCGGTCTCTGGGGCGCCGGTGCGGGTGCCGAGCTGAATCCCCTTCTCTTCGGCGAGCACCTGCGCGTTGACCAGGCTCACGGGACCCGCGTTCATGGCCGCGAGCAGCCCCTCGAGCGCGGACACGAGCACCGGTCGCTGCGCCGCCTCTTCTTTTCCGCCGTACGCGACTTCCACCGCTTTCACGGGGCCGTCGGCGAGCGCGAGCGCCAGCCGCCCCAGCCGTCGCGCGAGATCGAGCAGCGGTGCGAGCCGCCGCAGCAGGTCACCGCCCATCCCGGGCACGTTGATCGCGAACGAGAGATCGCCGGCGACCAGTGCATCACGCACCGCGCCGCAGATTTCCATTGCGACGCGCTCCTGCGCCTCGGCCGTGGACGCCGCGAGATGCGGGGTCAGGATCACACGGTCGAGCGCCCGCAGTGGTGCGTCCGGCGGGAGCGGCTCGACGGCGAACACATCGATCGCCGCCCCGCCGATCCGCTTCTCCTTGATCGCCTCGGCGAGCGCGGCTTCGTCGACAAGCTCACCGCGCGCGGTGTTGATCAACACTGCCGTCGGCTTCATGAGCTTCAGCCGCTGCGCATCGATCAGATGGTGAGTCTGATCGGTGAGCGCGACGTGTAACGTGACGACGTCTGCGGTACGGAGCAGCTGCTCGAGCGGCAGCAGGCGGACGTGCAGCTCGCCGGCGCGCTCGGGAAGCAGATACGGATCGTGACCCACGACTTGCATGCCGAACGCGCGCGCGAGCTGGGCGACGTGACCGCCGATGCGCCCGAGACCAACGACGCCCATCGTCTTGCCGCGGAGCTCGGTCCCTTCGAAGCGCTTGCGGTCCCATTCGCCACGGCGCATCGCCGCCGCCGCGTCCGGGATGCGGCGCACCAACGCCAGCAACAAGCCCATCGCGTGTTCGCCCGCGCTGACGGTGTTGGCGCCCGGCGTATTCATCACCGCGATGCCGCGCCGCGTCGCCGCGGTCACGTCGATCGTGTCCACGCCGGTGCCGGCCCGCGCCACCAGGCGCAGGTGCGGCGCGCGCGCCATCAGGCTCGCGGTGACGCGCGTTTCGCTGCGGACGATGAGCGCGTGCGCGCCGGCGATGGCTTTATCGAGCTCCGCCGGCTTCCCCGCGACGTCTACAACCTCGAGATCGGGTGTCTTGGACAGCAAGTCGAGGCCGCTGGCCGCTACGCGGTCGGCCACGACCACTCGCCACGTCATTCCAGCGCCTGGCCGATACGCGGCAGCAGATCGTCGAGGGCTGCGACGGTATGATCGCCCATGTGGCCGATGCGGATCGTCGAGTCCTTGAGCGCACCGTATCCCGCGCCGATCGTCCATCCCTGTTGCTTGAGCGCGCCGACGACGTCCTTGGAATGTTTTCCTTCCGGCAGCCGCAGGCAGGAGACGGTCCAGCTGTGCCGGCCCTCGCGCGGGAGGAATTTCACGCCGTGCTCCGCGCTCCAGGCCTCGACCCGGCGCCGCATGGCGTCGTGCCGTTTCCAGCGCGCCTCGATGCCGCCTTCGCGCTCCATCCGCGCCAGCTGCACTTCGAGTGCATAGAGCAACGAGACGGCGGGCGTGTTCGTGGGTTGGAACTTCGTCGTCGCATTCAGGAAGCCGATGACGTCGAAATAGGCGCCGCGCTCCTCGAGCGTCTTGGCGCGATTCACGAGCCGCTCCGACGCCACCCCGAGCGCCAGCCCCGGCGGCAAGGCGAGCGCCTTCTGCGAGCCGGTGAAGACGAAGTCGAGCTTCCAGGCGTCTGTTTCCACCGGCGAGCCGCACATCGAGGTCACCGCGTCGACGAGCAGCAGCACGTCATCGAATTCCTTGACGACCTCAGCGTAGCCGGCGACGTCCTGCAGCACCCCGGTCGACGTCTCGGAATGCACGCACGTCACGGCGTCGACCGGCGTGCGCTTCAACGCATCGCGCAGCATGTCCGGCTCTATCGCCGAGCCGAGCGGCACGTCGAGCCGGATGCACTCCTTGCCACACGCCGCGACGATCCCCGCGAAGCGCTCGCTGAAGGCGCCGTTGACGAGGGAGAGCGCGCGATGCCGCACGCCGTTGCGCACCGCCATCTCCATGAATCCCGTCGCCGACGTGGTCCCGACGAAGACCGGCCGCGCCGTACGACAAATCGCCCCGAGCTTCGGCGCGATTCCCTGCAACAGCTTCTCCATGGACGATGAACGGTGCCCGATCATCGGCCGGATCATCGCCTCGAGGACTTCGGGGTGAACGTCGGTCGGCCCGGGAAGGAAGAACTTCCCGAATGTCGGAACCGCGACCGCGTGGGTCGGAACGGATGCGGTGGAGGTCATGCGCTGGCTCGTTCGAGCTCTTCGACCAGGCCGCCCATGACCACCTCGCTCGTCTTCACGAGCCGCACCCCTTCTTCGCCCCACTCTTTCAGCAGATGCTCGGCCACGTCGCGGTCGATCGGCTTCATCGCGTCCACGACAGCGAACAGCCGCACCTGCGGCCGGTGCTGGAGCAGACCCTCGATCGCGTACTTGTCGCACACGTCCAGTGCGACACCGTAGAGCACGATGTCGTGCGGGTTTAACACGTCCAGGACGGGAAGAAGGTTGGGATTGGAAAACACATCGAACCGGTGTTTGTGAAAGAGGATATCGCCACGATGGCTACGAACCGATGCGGCAAGCGCGGTGCCGTCCTGCGGATCTGGCTCGATCACGAGAGGATCCCGGAGGGCGGTTTCCGCAAGCTTGCGCTGGCCGGGCGTCCCTCGGAGGCAATGCGGGGGAAACGTCGTCTTCCAGTCGGGATTCGCCGAGATCTCGCTGTGGTTGACCACGTGATCATCGGCGCTGGCCACGATGCGGATGCCGTGCCCGTGGGCGTAGTCGGTGAGTTTCCGGAGGTTCGGAATCAACTGCTCGGCGTCCGGCACGTACAGCTTGCCGTCAGCCTTCATGAAGTCGTACTGGGTGTCAACGTCCCAGAAGATGACGCGCGAAGTAGGCATGGGACCGGAAATCTAGACGGGGGGGGGCTAAAGCGTCAGCGCTACCGCCACCTCATCGCACGCGTGCTGGCGCGGGCAGCGCGCGCAATCGGCCCACACTTTGAGCGGGAACTGCTCCTTCTCCGCCACACGAAAGCCAAGTCTCAAGAAGAACAGGGGTTTGCGCGTCAGCCCGAAGACCTCGCTCAGACCGAGCGCGCGCGCGTCCACGAGCAACGCTTCCACGAGGGCTTTGCCGACGCCGCGCCCTTGCTGATCATCGCGCACGGCGAGCCCGGCGATCTCGGCAAGCTCGGTACTGTAAACCTTGAGGCTACCGGTCCCCACGAGGCGGCCATCCGGTGCAGTCGCCAGGACGTACTCCTTGATGTGACGGCACAGATCGTAGTTCGAGCGCGGCAGGAGATCGCCCGATGTCACGAACGGCGCCATCAGCTCTTCCATCGCGGCGACGTCCGCCAGGCTGGCGGGACGGAGCTTCGTCCCGGTGCCGATCGAGAGGCTGGTCACGCGAGGACCTCTCCGAGAATCGTGACGCCCCGCTCGAGATCCTCACGGGTGATGGTGAGGGGCGGGACGATGCGAAGCACGGTGGGACCGGCCGTCAGGACCAGGAGTTGACGTTCTCGCGCCGCGGCGACAATCGGCGCGGCGACCTCGTTGAGCTCGAGTCCCCACATCAACCCGCGCCCACGGGCCTCGCGCACGAGCGCACTGCTCGCCGCGAGTCGCTGCAACCGATCGCCGAGCCACGCACCCTTCGCGCGCACGGCGGCGAGGAACTCGGGTTCGGCGATCGTGCGGACGACGTCGTGCGCTACCGTCGCAACAAAGGGGCCACCGCCAAAGGTGGTGGCGTGATCGCCCGGCGCGAGCGCAGCGGCAATCGCGTCGCTCACCAGGATCGCCCCCATCGGCAGACCGCCACCCAGCGGCTTCGCGAGCGTGTACATGTCTGGTGTGACGCCCGTTTGTTCCGACGCGAACAGCGTCCCGGTGCGGCCGAGGCCGCATTGCACTTCATCGAAGATCAACGCACAACCGCAGGCGTCGCACTGCTCGCGCAAGAACGCGAGAAACTCCGCGGGTACGGGTCGGACGCCGCCCTCTCCCTGTACCGGCTCGATGATGACTGCTGCGGTGCGATCCGCCGTGATGGCCTGCTGCGCCGCCTCGACGTCGCCGAGGGGTACGATCTGCACGCCGGCGAGGAGTGGCTCGAAGGGCCGGCGATAATCTGGCCGATCGGTTGCCGCGAGCGACGCGAACAGCCGTCCATGAAACGAGCCGCTGAAGGCGACGATGTCGGTCTTCTTCGACCACTTACGCGCGAACTTGAACGCGCCCTCGTTCGCCTCGGCCCCTGAATTACAGAAGAAGGCTTGACCGCCCCCCCCGAGCGACTTGGTCAGCTCGGCGGCCAGCCGCTCGCCTGGCTCGGTCCGGTACAGGTTCGAAACGTGAATGAGCCCCGCGTCGAGCGCGCGCAGCACGGCATCGCGAATCACCGGGCTGTTGTAGCCGAGCGCGTTGACGGCGATGCCAGCGACGAAGTCGAGGTAGCGCGTGCCGTCCTCGGCGATGAGCTCCGAGCCTTCGCCCGCCACGAAAAGGGGACCGACGCGCGCGTAGACGCCGAGGAGTGCCGTGGCGTCTGCTGAGGTCGCCGGAATGGTCACGCTGTTTGAACGGGGGACGGAGGTACTGCGAGCAGGCGGGTGCCGGCGGTGGCATGCTCGAACATGTCGAGATCACCAATCCGTACGGCCCGAACACCCGCCCGCAAGGCTTGCGCGGCGGCGCGCAACTTGGCGGCCATACCGCCGGTCGCGACGCCGCCCTCAATCATCGTCTCGATTTCGGCCGCCGCAAGGGTGGGCTGGGTGACGCCGTCCACGGCGACGCCGGGCACGTCGGACACGAACAGCAACTCCTGCGCTTCGAGCGCCGCGGCAATGGCGGCGGCGGCCTGGTCGGCATTGACGTTGAGCGGCCGGACCGGCACTGCAAGCGAGGGTGCAACGGGCGCCACTACGGGGGTCAGTCCCGCCAGGAGCAGGCTGTGCAGGAGCGACGCCCGCACATTCACGATTTCGCCCACCTCTCCCAGCGCTGTTCCGTCCTGAAGCGGCTGGCCCGTCAGCAAGCCACCATCGACCCCGGATAACCCAATCGCGTCGAGGCCGGCGGCGCGGAGCGCGGTCACGAGCAGGCGATTCATCGGTCCCCCGAGTACCATCTCTACGAGCTGCGCAATCTCCGGAGTCGTAACGCGCAGACCATCCCGCTGCTCCACCGGCAGACCTAGCCGGCGAGACCAGGTACTGACCGCCTGGCCACCGCCATGGACGACGACCGACGGTCCCAGGCCCGCAAGTGCGCGAGCGCATGCTGCCACCCATTCGGGGCGATCGAGCTCGTTGCCGCCGATCTTCACGACGCGAATGTTCAGCACGGCCGTTCACCCCCTGAAGGGTGTGGCTTTAGCCTGTCCATTAACACGCCAAGCCTGCGGTTTCTGGTAGTCCGAGCATCACGTTCATGTTCTGGATCGCCTGCCCCGCCGCACCCTTCACGAGATTGTCGATCGCCGCGATCACGGTCAGACGCGGCCGGCGGACGTCCCGCACTTCCGCGACGCCGATGGCCACGCGGTTGCGATACACGACGTCCTTGAGCGACGGCAACACGCCGTGCATCACCTGGACGCAGGGCTCGGCGTCATACGTGGCACCGTAGAGGCCCTCCGCGGTCGCCTGATCGAGCACCCGCGTCAGGGGCACGTGAATGGTCTCGAGAATGCCGCGCTTCACCGGCAACAGATGGGGCGTGAAGACGAGATCACCGGTAAACCCGCCCTCGCGCGACAGCGACTGCTTCAGCTCGGCGAGGTGCCGGTGCGTGTTGCCGATCGCGTAGGCGCGATAGTCCTCGGCGACTTCCCCGAACAGCAATTCGCGTTTGGGATTGCGGCCCGCGCCGGTGACGCCCGAGGCTGCGTCGATGATGACTTCGCGCGACGGATCGATGAGCCCGAGCTGGGCCAGCGGGATCAACGCGAGCAGCGCGGCCGTCGGATAGCACCCCGGATTGGCGACGAGCTCCGCATCGGCAAGGCGCGGGCGCGTGAACTCGGTCAGGCCGTAGACGGCATCGGGCGAGAGACGAAAGTCGGCCGACAGGTCGACGGCGCGTTTCCCGCCGGCGCGCGCTTCGTGGACGTAGCGCGCGGAGACACCGTGCGGCAACGCCGACAGAATGATCTCGGCATCCTGCCACGGCGCGTCGTCTGCCTTGATGAGCTCGTGCCCGTCGACCCATTCACCGGCTGCCGACTCGGCGGTCGCAAAGGCGACGGTGGCATCCGGATGGCCGTTCAACAGGCGCAACAACTCCTGACCGACGTAACCGGACGCACCCAGCACGCCGACCGGGATCGATGCATGATTATTCATTTGAGCGGAAAATTATGCAGACGCCCAGCGTCACGCAAGATGCAGGGCGCAGCATGCTGCGCCCCTACTCGACACGCTCCAGCCGCGGATTGGGCCGGTACGACCTCCCGACCTTCGCGCACGGCTTCCCCTCGAGCATCACCACGTCGGCGGTGAAATCGAATCGTCCCTGGAACAGGCTCGATCCGACGCCATAGGCGTCGACGGGGATGTCCTGTTCCTCGAAGTGCCGGATCTTCTCCACCGTGAAGCCGCCGGAGACGACGATCTTCACATGTCGATACCCCTCTGCATCGAGCGCGCGACGCACGTTACGCACGAGCTGCGGATTGACGCCGGTCGGCTTGAACGTCCCCATCTGCAGAATGACCGACTTGTCGACCAGCGTCTCGGACGTGTCGAGCCGGACGCCGTACAGCCGGTCGCCGAGCGCGCGCGCCACAGCCAGCGAGGTCCCGACGCAGTCGTTGTCAAAATCGACGAGGGTAATCAGGCGAATCGCAGGATCGCTGCGCTCGGCGAACCTGCTGGATGCGACCACGGTGTCGCCGTGGTAGGCCGCAATCAGCGCGTGCGGGACCGTGCCGATGCCTTCGGAGCCCCACCAGGACGCCTGCGCATCGGTCGAGACGCCGATCGCGCCCGCGATGTGCGCCGCGTAGCCGTCGCCCGTTTGCACCAGCCAGTGATCGTGGCGGGCCGGGAAGAACATGACCTCTTTCGGCTTCGCGGCTTCGACCACCTGCCGGGTGTTGGTGCCGACGCGCGTGCGCCGCGCGAGCACGCCGAGATAGAGCGTTTCGAGCACCGCGAAGGCGTCGTACGGCCCCTCGATGAGCAGCACCGTCTCCCAGGGCTGGATTTCGTCTCCATCATAGAGCGCGTGGACGACCAGCTCATCCCACCGCTCGGCGCAGAGTTTCAGAATCGCAATCGCTTCATCGATGCCGCCGAGATAGGCGTGGGCTTTGCCGAACACCTGCATCGTCACCCGCGGGCGATGCCGGTCTTTGCGCAAGAGTTCGCGCGCGCGCACGAAGTATTTGTCCGAGTAATAGCCTTCCCGCATTTTCTCGACGGGAAGGTGGAAGATGGCGGGATCGAGGCGTTTGCGGCGCGCAGCCATTCAGCGCCAACCCGGCCAGGAGAACGTGGCGGTGAGCGTATCGCCGTTCGGCAGCGCGAGCTGGCGCCCGACATTGTTGAGCCGCCCGCAAATCGTGCCGAGCGGCTCCGTCCCATCCGGACGGGAGACGCGGAGGCAGACGACGTCCGCATCGAGCGCGAGCGCGCGCTCCCGGGCTGAGCGCGCCGCATCGGGTCGGGTGAGGCTCAACACCAGGGTCGTGGCGCGTCCCCGCAGCACCAGCTGGACGATCCGCGATGGCTCGTCGGGCACCATATCCATGGGCCGTGGCGCGCTGACGGTGTCGCCGCGCACGAGGTTGAGAATCACCCGAGCGCGCCTGGGCCGGACGATGGCCTCCAAGCGGACGTCGCGCGTGGAATCGACGAGCTCGAAGACTTCGGCCGGTCGCGTCTCACCGCCCGCAAACTGGCGTTCGAGAATCAGCTCTACCCGGAGGGCCCTCGAGGCGCGCGCGCCCTGCGTCGAGTTGCCAAACGGGTAAATGCGCGCGGTATCGCTCCAGGCGAGCCGTACCAGGCGCCGGTAGGTGTCTTCCTCCCACAACGGTAGGCCTCTCCGCGAGCGTCCCACTTGGCGGCGAGTAAAGAATTCTCCGGCAAGGGTCACGGTGTCGCCCAACGGCGTCACCTGAAATAGCGCCTCGACTTCGGTGGTGTCGGTGCGGAGCGTGAGCCGCATGTCGCTGTCGAGCGGACCGCTCACGGCACCGCTCGCGAGGGTGCGCGGCGCAGCCGAGGCCGGCTCGATGACGCGAATCCGATACGTGAGCCGGGTGCCCGGCGCCTGCAGCAACGAAAGCGCGGAGAGGAGGCTAGTGAACGACGATAGTCCCACGCGATTCCTCGAGCGTACCACCGCCACCGGGGCCGCCCCACTGACCGTGGGCGACCCATCCGGCGGCGAGACCGGTCCCCAGCGCGATCACGACCCAGACGGCGAGGGTGCCGGCCCGGATCGACGGCCGCGGCACGACGAACGCGTGCGGATTTCCGGCCGACCGTGCCAGCGCGACCCGCACTTCGAGCTGGCTGGCGCGGGCGCCGGCACAGTGCGCGCACGTCGCCAGATGCTTGGCGAGCGCGGCGCGCTCGATGAGGGAGAGCTCACCGTCCAGCTCGGCATCGATCTGGACGAGCCACTGCTCGTGCGTGGAATCGGCCATTAGACCTCCTCCTTGACCCGGTAGCGGAGCGCCCGGCGCTGCATCCAGCGCACGGCGAAAGCATCGACCAGCGACCGCAGCACGCGATTCCACATACCGTACTTGGTCACGCCATGTTTCCGCGGCCGGTGACCAACCGGAACTTCGGTCACGGTGCCACCTTGCATCTTGATCAACGTCGGCAGAAAACGATGCATCCCCGTAAACAGCGGCACCGCTTGCACAGCATCGGTGCGAAAGGCCTTCAGCGAGCACCCCGTATCCCGAATCACTTCGCCGTTGAGCCGGTTTCGCACGCCGTTGGCGATCCGGCTCTGCAGCCGCTTCCAGGGTGTGTCGCGCCGCGTGGCGCGATAGCCGGCCACGGCGGTGGCGCCGCTGCGCTGTAAGGTATCGACGAGCGTTGGAATATCGGCAGGATCGTTCTGCAGGTCGGCGTCCAGCGTGACCACGATCGGCGCGCGCGCCGCGCGAAACCCCGCCGCGAACGCCGCGGTCTGGCCGGCATTCCGCTCGAAGGCAATGACGCGCAGCTGGGGATACTGGCGCCGCAAGGCCTTGAGCGCTTCGACCGACCCGTCGCTGGAGCCGTCGTCCACGACGATGACCTCGTAGCTCCGGCCGGCGAGGGCGGCTGCGATTTCGGCGAGCAGCGGGGCGAGGTTTTCCCGCTCGTTGTACGCGGGGACCACGAGCGAAAGCTCCACGGGGTGGGAACGATAGCAAGTTGACAGCCGCTAGACGAGTGGGTAAAACCGTTCATGCCTGAGTTTTGGTCGCGTCGGGATTTTTTGCGCTCCGCCGCAAGTGGACTGGCCGCGAGCACGGTGACGGGGATTCCCCACCCGATGCGGCCGCCCCGGCCGCTCCCGCCCGAGTCTCGTTGGGCGGCGAAGCCCGTGGCGATCGCGAGCGCGAACGGCCTGCGCGCCGTGCAAAAGGCGTTCGATCTGTTGATGCAGGGCGCCGACACACTCGACGCCGTCATCCAGGGCGTGAAGATCCAGGAGCTCGATCCGAACGACGACTCGGTCGGGTACGGAGGTCTGCCCAATGCCGAGGGCGTGGTGCAGCTCGATGCCTCGTGCATGCACGGACCCACCAAGCGCGCCGGCGCGGTCGGCGCGCTCGAGAACATCAAGACCCCGTCCGAAGTCGCGAAGCTCATTCTCAAGTACACAGCCCACATCTTTCTCGTCGGCGAAGGCGCCAAGCGGTTCGCCCTGTCCTACGGCTTTAAAGAAGAAGATCTGCTGACCGAGCACTCGCGCGAGGCCTGGCTGCGCTGGCGCGCCAACCTGAGCCCGACCGACAACTACCTCGACGTACCCGATTCGGATCACCTGGTCGTGACCAAAACCGGGACCATCAATTGCGACGCCGTGACGCCGCAGGGGGATCTCTCGTCGGTGACGACCACGAGCGGCCTGTCCTGGAAAATCCCGGGCCGGGTGGGGGACTCGCCGATCATCGGCGCGGGGCAATACTGCGACAACGACGTCGGCGCGGCGGGATCCACGGGCCTGGGCGAGGCGAACATCAAAGTGTGCGGCGGATTTCTCACGGTCGAGCACATGCGGCGCGGCATGAAACCGACCGATGCCTGTCTCGAAACGCTGAAGCGCGTCGTCGCCGAAACGGAAGCGCGCCTGCTGGACCCACAGGGGAAACCGAAATTCGATCTGGTGTTCTACGCCGTCACCAAGCGCGGAGAATTCGGGGCCGCGTCGCTCTATCCCAACCACTTCGCGGTGCACGACGGCACCGACGCCAAGATTCGCGACACGGCCTACTTATTTACCCGCGCCTAACCGTCCTCCTCGTCGCGCTGGCGACACCGCTCGCGGCACAGACTGCGGCACATCCAAGATACGAATGGGTCGATCATCTCTACCCATACGTTTCCTACAGCTCGATCGACGGGTTCTGGGGAGCCGGGCATTACGATTGGTCGATCCCGATGAGCTTCGCCGAACGGCCGGAGCCGAACATCGGCCGCATCGCGTTCGATGCCGGCGCGAGCACACGGGGCAGCTATCTGCTGAGCGCGGACGCACAGTTCCCCGCCTATTGGGATGGCTGGCGATTCGGTCTAACGGTCGGTCTGGTCCGCGCGAATCGACTCGGCTACTACGGGCAAGGCAATCGCACCACCTACGACCGCGACAGCACCACCGCCCCCGGTCGGTCCTACTTCTATCGGGTGAGCCGCAAGACTGCGGGCGCGCGGCTTACCGTGCAGCGGAGGGTGGCGGGCCCGTTGCGCGTCCTCGTCGGCGGCTCGCTCCAACGGACCGCCTTTCGCACGCTACCCGGCGTGACCTTGTATCAACGGGACAGCGTCGCGCCGTTCAACGATGCCGTCGCACGCGCCGGCATCGTCTTCGATTCCCGCGATCTCGAATCAGACCCCCACCGCGGCATCTTCGCCGAGGCGCTGGTCGGACGGGGTCGCGGCTATACGCGCACGACCGCCGCGGTTCGAGCCTACGCCCATCCGCTCGAACGTCTGATCCTTGCAGCACGCGTCGCCGGTGAAAAGATGACCGGGGCGCCGCCACTGGCAGCGCAGCAAACGCTGGAATCAAGTGAGGGGCCGCTCGTCGCCCTGGGCGGCTACCGCTCGCTGCGCGGTTATTACGACGGCCGCTTCGTGGGACCTGGCAAGCTGGTTGCGGGAGTCGAAGCTCGCTACGGTCTGATCTGGGCGCCGCGCCTGCTCGAGGTCAAGCTATTCGGGTTCTACGATGCTGGGCGCGTGTTCGGCCCCGGGGAAGTGGTGCACCTCACGCGCCAGGGGCTGCATTCGGCCTGGGGTGGCGGGGTCGGTGCGGCACTCATGCGGAACACGGTGATGACGTTCTTCATCGGACGGGGCACGGAAGGAGCGCTGGTTTCGTTCGCGACGACGTGGAGTTATTGATCGATCACGTTACTTGTCGGACCTCCATCCCCCTCTGCTTCAGTTCATCCACGTACGCCCGGAACGGCACCGCCTCATCCGGCGTGTAGACGCCGGTCGACTTGATCCGGCCATCGACCTGCATCACTCCGGTGATCGCCAGCGAGAATCCCGTCGTGCGCATCATGGCGCTGATGCCGGTGGCTTCGTCGTAATAGTCGAGCAGCTGCCAGGCGACGCGGCGGCCGCCGCGCCCCTGCACTTCCACACGCAGCGCGACGAGATCGCGAGCATTGGGCTTGGTGAGCTGCGGCGATACCGTCGCAATGAACGCCTCGCGCGGCACGATCTCCGTGCCTTTCACGCTGACGGGATCCAGTGAGAGGAGTCCGAGCTCGCGGATCGGACGCATGATCGCGACGTGCCCCGGATATCGCAGCGTCTTGTACTCCATGGTGCGCACCCGACCGCGGTAGGCCCACGGCATCGTCGAAATGCCGCCGCCCGTATGGAACGCTTCGAGCGTCCCGACGGGGCTCGGGAACTCGACGGCTTCGACTTCCGACAGCGCATCGACGCGCTCGGGGCGGCCGTCGCGCAGCACCCAGGACGGCGTCGTGTAGTAGTCGAGCGCGCCTTCGAGCGAGTAGACGATCTGATAATTGAGTGGCGGCTCCGGCTGCTGCGGCAACCCGCCCACGAAAATCTTCACACTCTCGACATCGCCGACGCGGCGAATGCCCTCGGCGGCGATGATGTTGACCATGCCGGGCGCGAGACCGCAGTCGGGAATGATCGAGACGTGCTTTTTCTGTGCGGCAGCGTGAAGCGTTTTCTGTTTTTGGACGATCTCCGTGTTGCCGCCCAGGTCGGCGCAATGCAGCCCCATCGCGACGGCGGCCTTCGCGACGGGATAGTTGAAGTAGTAGGGCAACGCGTTCATGACCGCGTCGTGACCGCGCATGAGCTCGCGAAGCTGCGGCCCGCGCTTGGCATCGAGCCGGACGGTGACGAGGCGTTTGTCCTTCTTTTTCTTTAGGAAGGCGGCGGCGCGTTTCGGTTGCAGGTCGGCCAGGGTGACGCGCTCGACGTCCGGACGCCGCAGGAGGTCAAATGCGCAGGCAGAACCCTGCAGCCCAGCACCCAGCACGAGCATGCGCATTGCGTCCCACGCCTCCGATGATTGTTGGGAGATGAAGCGGCGGGAAAGCTAGTAGATTCGGCCACGGTGTTGCACCCCTCGAACTTCTCGAGCTCGCCTGCCGGCGCCGCGGAGCTCACGCGCCAGCGCTTGATTCGCGCCGCCTTCGAGCTGTTCACGACCCGCGGCTACCACGACACCACCACGGCCCAGATCGCCAAGAAGGCCGGGATCGCCGAGGGGACGATTTACCGCCACTTCGCCAGCAAGCAGCAACTCATGAACGAGCTCTATCGCGCCGCCCAACGGTGGGCGACCAAGCTGGTCCAGGACACCGCTCGCGATCCGGAGGCGCGAACGGCCCGCGCTCAGCTGATGGCCGTCGCGCACGGCTTGTTCGAGGGGGCGGCGGAGGACGCGGCCGTCGTCAAACTCGGACTGCTGGAGCGGCTCGAAGCGGTGATCGATGATGAGAGTCGCAAGGCAGCGCGGGAGTTTCGGTTGGCGCTCGAGCGGATCGTCGCCGAAGGCAAAGCTCAGGGCGCGGTACGAACCGGTGCTGTCGAGATCTGGGCAGGGGTCTGGCTGGCGACGATCAGCCACGCGTTAGAGAAGATCGTTGCCGGCGACTGGAAACCGGGAGATGCCGGCGTGCGATTGGTGATCGATGCGGCATGGAAGGCAATTAGCGCTTGATCGAGGGGGCCCGGTCGGCGACAAAACAACGCAGTCGCTCTGCGGGCCCCCTCGCTCAAGCGCTTTTCAAGACCGCCGCAGTTCGAACAGCGCAATCTCCGGCGGTACAAAGACCCGCAGCGGCACTCCTACGACACCGATCCCGCGACTCACGTACAGTTGACTGCTCCCCTGCACGAAGTGCCCCATCACGTACTTCGTGATCAGTCGCCCCGGTGACCAGCCGACCACGGGCAGACAGAACTGGCCGCCGTGAATGTGGCCGGCCAGGGTGAGAGGAATCCCGCGCGGCGCGGCGCCGTCGAAGGCACCGGGGCGGTGAGCGAGCAGGATGCGGAACGCGTCTTTCGCCGGCGGCGTGAGCCGCAGCGCGGGCTCGAGGTCGTAGTCCTGCGGATCGTCCGCGTGCCAGTTTCGCGGGTCGTCGATGCCGATCAGCGCGAGCGCGGCGCCGCCCCGCTCGATGACGTGCGCGCCATTCTTCACGAACACCTGCCCCGCATCGCGCACGCCACGAATCACGGCGTCCTCGCCCGTGTAGCGATCGTGATTGCCCAGGACAGTCACCACGCCGAGCGGAGCGCGCAGGTCGCGAAACGCTCGCACATAGTCCGAGATATACGATTGCGAGATGTCGATCATGTCGCCGGTCTGCACGATCAGATCGGCGCCGAGGGCGTTCGTCTGCGCGACGATGGCCCGCATTTTCGCTTCGGACATGTGAATGCCGGCGTGCACATCGGAGAGATGCGCGATGCGGAGCCCGTTGAGCCCGGCCGGCAGATTCGGAAATACCAGCGCGCGGCGCGTGACCTCCGGAAGGCGCTCGGCGCTCCAGATGCCGTAGGCCGACACGCCGAGTCCGGCGGCGGCGTAGGCGTAGGTGGCGCGGGCAAGAAACTGGCGACGCGACACCCGTTCGTCGTCCGTCGTGCGTCGTGCGTCGGGAGGCTGGCCAGAGCGCTCACGCACGACGTACGACGCACGACGCACCGTCCACCAGACGCCCTTCCCGAGCAGGTAGATGCAGATGAGCCCGCAGAATATCCAGCCGAGCAGCTGCCAGGCGATCCAGGGCGCGATGTAGGGAACACGACTGATCCCCCACAGACTGCCGGAGAACATCCGCACGGCGACGATGCCCCACGGGATGTTGAAGACGACGAACACGAGGGTGAGCCAGCGCCGCGCCGAGAGCGGCAGGCGCTCCCGCAGATAGAGATAGAGCAGCAGTTGAGGCGCTGCGAACAGCGAAAGGTAGATTAGGGCCATGTCATTCCGTACGCTGGCGTTTTTTGCCTTGTTCCCCGCGGTCCTCGCCGCCCAGCGACTCGCGAGTGTCGATCGACAGCTTGTGGCAGCGGGTCTGTGGGCCGAAGCACGCTACAACTATGCCTACTGGGACGTCGTCCGCGCGAATTGGGACTCCGCGTTGGCGGCCACGGTCACCGCTACGGAAGCGCGGCCCGCGCCGAACGACTTGCAATTCTTTCGCCGGCTGCGGCGCTGGGGCGCGCTGCTCAACGACGGCCAGCTCGACATTCTGGCGCCTGCCGCCATCGCGAACCGCATCGCGCGCCCACCCCTGGCGCTACGGAGTATCGAGCGCCGGCCATTCATCATGGACTACGTCGTCAACGACGAGATGCGCGTGGCACGGCCAGAGCGGTTGGCCGAGATCCTGGCGGTCCAAGGCATCCCTGCCGCCGTGTGGATTCGCGATTCGGTCCTGCCGGAAATCACCGCGACCAACGAGGCGAGCCGCTGGGAGCGCGGCGTCGCGCAGATGCTCGACGGCGAGCGCGGCACGGCGCTGCATCTCCTGCTCCGACTCCCGGGCGGTGCCGAGCGCGGCGCGAGCGTCACGCGCACCCTGGCGTTGACCGCGCGGTCGTCGCTCGACCGCGCCGCGCTCGAAGCCGATACCCTGCCCGACGGGGTGATCTGGATGCGCGTGAACTCGTTCGCCGATCCGGATGTCGTCAGCCTGTTCGATCACGCCCTCGGCGACGCGGCGCGCGAAGGACCACGCCATCGCGGCTTGATTCTGGATCTCCGGGAGACCACCTGGACTCCCCACGAGCGGGATCAAGGCTACGCGCTGCTGCTCTCCCGCCTCATCGACCGCCCGTTCCTGACCGCCCAGCGTCGCACGCCGCGCTACAGTCTCGACTCCCTCGACTGGGCCAGCTCCCCCCCCGACACGATCTGGCCACCGCCGCGACGCGAGCGGATCGCGTACAGCGGCCCAGTCGTCGTGCTCTGCTCACCGCGCACGGCGGGCGCCGCGGAAGATTTCGTCGTGGCATTTCGGGCGGGGGATCGCGGTCCGCTCATCGGCGAGGGGACGGGCGGGAGCACGGGACAGACCGCGGTGCTACCGGTCGCCCCGGGATGGAAGATCCGCCTGACCGTGTCGCGCGACGCGTTCCCCGACGGCAAGGAATTCGTGGGAACCGGGATCGCGCCCGACATCCCGGTGGACGTGCGCGTCGAGGACGTGCTCGCCGGACGAGACGCGGCGCTGGATCGCGCCCGCGCCTACCTCAGCGAAACGGCCCGGCGTTAGCTCTTCAGCTGCGCGCGGAAGAAGCTGATCACCGCGCGCCACGCGCTGTCGGCGACTTCCGGTTTCTCGCGCGTGCGCAGAAAGCCGTGCCCGACCCCCGGATAGACGGTGTACGGGTAGTCCTTGCCGGCGGTGCGCATCGCCGCCGCCGCGTCCGGCAGACCGGCATCGATGCGGGCGTCATTCTCCGCGTACACGCCTAGCCCTTTCGCGCGGATCTTCGCCATGTCGGCCGGGTTGGGGGCGGCCCCGTAGCACACGACGAATGCCTTCAACTCCGGCGCGTTCGTGGCATAGCGGAAGCTCTGACTGCCGCCCCAGCAGAAGCCGATGACACCGACGTCGTTGGCGCGGGCGGCCTTTACCGTCTTGAGGTAGGCGCGCGTCGCCTCGAGATCGGCCGTCACCGTATCGGCGTTCAGGGTGGCGATCAGCTTGCGCGCCGAATCGGGCGAGCTGGGCGTGCCGCCGCGCCGCGACAACAGGTCCGGCGCGATGGCGACGAAGCCGTCCTTCGCGAGCTGCTCGGTCGTTTGCCGGATGAAATCCGACATGCCGAAGATCTCGTGGATGACGATCACCGCCGGCGCCGGCTGCGGGCGCTCAGGATACGCGATATACGCGGTCACCGTGTCCTTGCCGCTGAGATATTTGACGTACTCTGAATGAATGTCGGGGCCCCCAAAGGCGCTTAAGGGCGCGAAAAGGCGCAGCAGCAGCCCGGCGAAAGCTCCAGCCGTCAGGACCGCGCCGTTGTAATTACCGTCCATAAGTCACCCTCCAGATTTTGCCGCCCATGTCATCACTCACCAGCAGCGATCCGTCTGGCAATACGAGCAAGCCGACGGGCCGTCCCCAGCGAGTGCCATCGGGACGTTGCCAGCCGACGATGAAATCCTCGACCCCAACGGCGCGATGACCGCCGCTGTCGACCTGGACACGCACGACTTTTGCGCCCGTGGGAACGCTACGGTTCCACGAGCCGTGCAGCGTGACGAACGCATCGCCGCGATACTCGCGGGGAAACTGTGTGCCCGTGTAGAACGCGATGCCGAGCGGCGCGGAGTGCGCCTGGATCGTGATAGCCGGCGGCTCGACATTCGAGCAGTTCGCCGATCCGTACTCGGGATTCGGCTTGCCGGGGAGATAACACTCCGGCCAGCCGTAGTTGCGGCCGTCTTTGATGATGTTGATGTGCTCGGCCGGCACGTCATCGCCGAGGTTATCGCGGTCGTTATTGCCGCCCCACAGCTCGCCCGTTTTCGGGTTGAACGCCAGGCCGACGGTATTGCGCAGCCCCCGCGCGAATATCCGGCCTCCCGAGGCGTCGGCGTTGAACTGCGTCACCGCCGCCCGCATCGAGTCACGCTCGTCGCAGACATTGCATGAG
This sequence comes from Gemmatimonadota bacterium, assembly GCA_003222195.1. Classification (GTDB taxonomy): domain Bacteria; phylum Gemmatimonadota; class Gemmatimonadetes; order Gemmatimonadales; family GWC2-71-9; genus 20CM-2-65-7. Next base: position 243,051 of record QHVB01000027.1, read on the forward strand.
GACCCGACCGCTACGTACAGCTTCCCGTCCGGACCGAACACGATCGTCCGGGTCGAATGACCGCTGCGTGGCAGGTGCAGTAGCGTCTTTGGCTCGCGAACGCCCGGATCGTAACGAACGACCTCGAGCTCCCCGGCGACGTACATTGTGTCGCCGCGGAAGGCGATGCCGAAGGCGCCTTTCAGTCCGCTCGCGACCGTCACCACGCTGTCGGGGACGCCATCGTGATTCGCGTCGATCAGCTTGACGACCACACCGGGCCCCGGCTGCGAGGCATAGACCACGTTGCCGGGGCCGAGCGTCATAAAGCGAACGTTCTCCAGATTCTGTGCGAACACGGCGATTTTGAACCCCGGCGGCACGCGGAGCGCGTCGTCGCTCCGTGCCTGACTACGGGCGGAAGCTCCGCTGCAGGCGACGGCGATGACAGCGGCGAACAAAGCACGTAGGCGCATTCGTTACCTCCGACCGATGGCGGTGACTCGCAACAGAAGTTTGCCGTCCGGATCCACTAGAACCTCGGCAGGCGTAAACGGCAGATCCACCCGGGTGGACGTCTCGCGACCTCCACCCGTCACGGTGATGTCGCGGCGCACGGTCGCGCCGTTCGCTCCCCGAAACTCGAGCGTCAGCACAGGGAGTCCAAACAAACCCCACTCAGGCTTTTGGCGTTGGGTGATACCCAGAACCACTTTTCTCGCTCCGGCGTCGTATTGCCAGGTCACGTCGAGCTGTGGGTACCCCGGTTGGTACAGCCATTGGTGGAAGAACCAGCCGAGATCCGCTTTGGCTTCCTTCTCCATTACGCGCTGGAAGTCCTCACTCGTTGCGGTGGAGTCGCGGTAGGTACGGTAGTAGGCGCGGAGCCCGCGAAAGAAGGCCGAATCGCCGATCGTGCCGTGGAGCATGTGCAGCACCCAGGCGCCTTTGGGATAGCTGTTCGCATTCAGCAGTTTGATGGGATCGGCGGCATACCCCGAGTCCACGATCGGCCGGTCGGTGACGTCGGATTTGAAGTAATTCTCGGCGTTCGCGCGCATCGCATTTGCCAATACCGAGTCGCCATCCAACGCGGCGCCGATGACACCATCGAAGTAGGTCGCGAAGCCTTCGGAGAGCCAGATATCGGGCCAGTCGCGTTCTGTGACCGCGTCGCCGAACCACTGGTGCGAGGTCTCGTGCCGCACGACGCCCTCGCCCATCTTGCGCTCCACGTACGGCTTCTCGGCGTAGAAGATGGCGCTCGAGTTCTCCATTCCCCCGAATTTCGTGGATGACTGCACGTGCGCGAGTTTCTCGTAGGGGAACGGCCCGATGAGTCGCTGCATCACCTCGACGATCTCAGTGGCGCGGCGGAACGGAACCGAGTCGGCAAACGCCGAGTCTTCGGGGTAGGTCCAGACCTGGATCGGGACCGTGTCGCGGCCGTTGATCGCGGGCCGGTGCGTTGAGACCGTGAACTCGCCGGCGCCGATGACCATGGTGTAGGTGGGGATGGGGCGTGTTTCGACCCACGGCCGATTCATCCTGCCGTCCACACGGAAGACTTCGCGTCGTCGGTCATAGACGCCGTTTGCTACGACGCGCCAACTAGCGGGCGCCGACACGTCGATGGCCACGGTCGCCTTGTCGCTCGGGTGGTCAACGGTCGGGAGCCAGTACCGCGCGCGTTCGGGCCAGTTGTCGGCAAAAATCGCGCGTCGGCCGCGGGCGTTGGTCCCGATGATCAGGCCATCGCGCGGGACGCCGTGGTAGCTCACTACGATGGTGTCGGTGCGGGCCCCGCGCGCCAAGGGAACACGAATCTTCCGTCCATCGTAGGTGAACGCGATTGACCTCTGGGAGTGTCCGACCGAATCGACGCTCATATCGACGAGCTGAAGGTCGATAGTGTCCGCGCCGGGGCTGCGCCGAAAGACGATCCAGGCCCGGGCCTGAATGACGCTGCCGCTGTCCGGGAGTGCGACCAGGAAGTCGTAGTGCTGCACGTCGATCCCGCGCTGCTGCCCGGCCGCTGGCGCGCCAAACAGCAGCGCAGCGAGCAGGCTACCGACCGTTCGCATACACTCCATCCAACGCGCTCTCCGCCTTTGGCATCTTCTCGCGACTCGCGATCGCCTCCTCGGCGGCCTTCGCTACCTGCGCCGTCACGTCAGCCTCGACCTCACCGAGCTGTTTGGCCTTGACGCCCTCTTCCTTTAAGTACTCTTCATACAGACCGATCGGGTCTCGCTTGCCCCATGTCTTGAAGAGCTCCGCCGGGAACGTCTCGCGCGCCTCGCGCTCGTCATGCGTGGCATGCCCACCCATCCGGAACGTTTCGGCAATCAACAACGCCGGACCCTCGCCCCTACGACACCGCTCGGCGGCCATTCGTGTCGCCGCAAAGGCGTCGAGCACGTTGTTGCCGTCGAACGACGCGCCCCACATACCATAGCTCGCCGGCCAGTCCTTGAAATCGGCGGGCAGATGGTGCTGTTCGAGACGGGTCCCGAGCGCGACCTGGTTGTTCTCGATGATGAAGATGGCGGGCACACGCTGCACCGCGGCGAAGTTGGTGCCTTCGTGCGCCGCTGCGGTCTTGGTGGAGCCATCACCAACCCACGTGAGCACCACGCGCGGCTCACGCTTGATCTTGAAGGTCAGCGCCAGCCCCGCGATCACCGGCACCATGTCGCCGACGTGCGAGATCGGTTGGAGGACTCCATGAGCGAACGATCCCACGTGCAGATCGCGCCCTGCGCTCGGCGAGTCCGCAGTGGCGAGATACGCGCGCAGCATGTCGGCGATCGACATCCCCATTTCGCAGCACGCCGCGGCGTTGCGGATCATCGGAGCGACGATGTCGGTACCGCGCTCGAGCGCCTGCACCGGCCCGACCGTCGTCGCTTCTTCACCGGTGCCGAGCCACGCTTTCGAGATGACGCCCGTACGCACCCAGCGCTTCAGCTCGACGTCGTGCAGGCGCGCGCGCAGCAGGCCACGATAAAGCTGGAGTTTGGCGTCAGGAGTCAGGGCTGATACGATCGAAGCGCGCTCGGGATCATTTTCGATCGTGGCTCGGAATGCCTTGACGAGCTTCGGGTCAGGCTTCCAGTCGACGTACTCCGGTGGGTCGAACGCGGGGAACCGCTTCACGGCACGCCGGCAACGCTCCGGCCGAGGACTTGTCCGTCCCGTTTGAACACCTTGCCGTCCTTCATGACGAAATCGACGTGCTCGAGAACCTGGATGTTCTGGAGCGGATCCCCGGTGACCGCGACGATGTCGGCGCGTTTGCCGACCGCGACCGTGCCGACGTCGCGCTCGAGGCCGAGCAGCGTCGCCCCGTTCGAGGTCCCCGCGACGATCGCCTGCATCGGCGTCATCCCCCACCGGACCATCAGCGTGAACTCCCGCGCGTTGGTGCCGTGCTTCATCACTCCGGCGTCGGTGCCGAGGGCGATCTTCACACCCGCGTCGACCGCCAGCTTGAACGAGTTGTGCATGCGCGGCGCGATCGCGAGCGCCTTGGCGGCGATGGGCGCCGGCAGCCGGCCCGCGGTGGCCAGTGACTCCACGGTGAAGCCCGCCAGCAAAGTCGGCACCAGCCAAGTTCCGTGCTGCTTCATCAGCGCCACGGCTTCCGCGTCCAGGATCGAGCCGTGCTCGATCGACGTCACACCGGCGCGCACGGCGGCCTTGATGCCGGCCGTGCCGTGCGCATGCGCGGCCACGCGCCGATCGAGCTGTGTCGCGGTCTCGACGATCGCGCGCATCTCGTCTTCGGTGTATTGCTGCACACCGGCTGAGTCGGTCAGCGACAGCACACCGCCCGTTGCGCAGATCTTGATGACGTCGGCCCCGTACTTGACCATGTAGCGGACGGCGTTGCGGACTTCCTCGATGCCATCGGCGACGCCTACCTCGATGCCTCCCTCGTGGTCCAGCGCGTCAGGTTGCAGACCGTTCGTTTCGTCGCAGTGGCCGCCGCGAATACCGAAGGAGATACCCGCGGCGACGATGCGTGGCCCCGGAATCCAGCCGGCGTTGATGGCATTGCGCAGCGCGATGTCTCCAAAATGCGCGGTGCCGACGACCCGCACGGTGGTGAATCCCGCCTCGAGCGTCTGCTGCGCGTGCGCCGCGCCGAGCAGCGCGAGCTGGCTCGACATCTCGGTGAGACCGGCGTGTTGCCAGTCGCCGTCGCCGATCGTTCGGAACGCCAGGTGGACGTGGGCGTCGATGAACCCGGGGAGAACCGTTGCTCCCGACAGATCAACGACCGTAGCGCCGGCGGGTACGGGCACATTCGTACCAACTGCCGTGATGCGATCGCCCTGCACCAGGATCACGGCGTTCTTGACCGGCGCCCCGCCCGTGCCGTCGATGAGCGTGCCCGCACGGATCGCCGTCACCGCCGGTCCCTGCTGCAGGACCAGCATTGCCAGCAGAGCGATCAAGAGAATTTCTCCTTGAGCTTTCCGAGGAAGCCGGTGGACGGTGCGGCGGAACCGCCGCCACTCAGCGCATCGCCGAATTCGATAGCTGTGGTGAAGCGGTCGTCGGGGCTCGTCTGCAGGGCCTTGGTGAGGGCCTTCTCGACCGGCTCAGGAACGTCGGGCCGATACTGACGAATCGGCATGGGCTGGCTGCGCAGCCGCGCGATCATCATCTCCTGCGCATTGCGTCCCTGAAACGGCAGCTTGCCGGTGAACATCTCGAACGCCACGATGCCCAGCGCATAGATGTCACTGCGCGCATCGAGCACCTTCCCGCGAATCTGCTCGGGGCTCATGAACTCGGGCGTGCCGAGGATGATCCCGGTCGCGGTCAGCTTCGCGATCGCGGGGTCGGCGCGCCGCTCTTTGGCGAGGCCGAAATCCATCACAACGGCGTGCTCGGCGCCGCTGTCGTCGTCCGGCACGAGCATCACATTCTCGGGCTTCAGGTCGCGGTGAACGATCTGTAGCTCGTGCGCGTGGTGCAGGCCGGCGCACATCTGCTTCAGCAGCGTCACGCCGTGGGCGATGTCCATCGGCCCGCCGCGCACTTCCCGGTCGGAGAGCAGCTCGCCCTTCAGGAACGGCATCACGAGATAGATCAGCCCGTCCTCCGACTCGCCGAGGCGCAAGATCCGGCAGACGTTCGGATGATCGAGCCGCATCGCCAGTCCCGCTTCCCGCCGCAGCCGCTCGACGGAGCTCTTGTCGGCCGCGAGCCGCGGCGACAGCACCTTGATCGCCACCGTAGCGTCGGACGAGATCTCCTTGGCGAGATAGACATAGGACATGCCGCCCTCGCCCAGCTTCTTCATGACCTGATAGCGGGCATCGAGGATCTGATTGGAGAGGCTGGAGGCGCGGTCCAAACCGGCCTTGCCCGGCGGAAGCGGCGTGCGCACACCCGTTCCGCTGCCCGACGTGGGGGGAGGAGCTGCCGCCGGTTTCTTGGCCTGGATTTCGACGAGCATACTCCCGTCCTTGGGACAGAAGCGTGCCCCGCTGTCGGTGTACACCGACCCGCACTTGGGGCAGCGCCGCTCGCTCATTGCCGGACCAAGTTGCGGCCTTCGTTCTTGGCGCGGTAGAGGGCCTGATCGGCGAGCGACACGAAGCTGTCGGCGCTGTGGACGCGATCATCGGGAAACATCGCGAGTCCGATGCTGATCGTCACGCGGACGGGATCATCACCGGGGTCGGCGAAATCGCGATTCTGCACGCGCGAGCGGACGCGTTCGGCGAAGATCGCCGCGCCTTGCGTGGACGTTTCCGGCATCACGACGACGAATTCCTCGCCCCCGTAGCGCGCGACCAGATCGACCGACCGGGCTTCGCGTCGCAGCAGCTCGCCGACCTGGCGCAGGACTGAATCGCCCGCGATATGGCCGCGGGTGTCATTAATCGATTTGAAACGGTCGAGATCCGCGAGCATGATCGTCAGCGCCAGGTTGTACCGCCGGGCGCGATCCAGCTCTCCCGCCAGCGCGTCGGCCAACGCGCGGCGGTTCATGCAGCCCGTGAGCGCGTCGGTCGACGCGAGCTTCTCGAGCCGTTGCTTGTCCGAGACGGCGCTCTCGAAGTCGTATGCTTTTTCGATCGCCGACACGGCGGTCTTGATGACGGTTTCCGCGAACTGCGCGTCGGCGCGGGTGAGCGGCGGGTCGTCGCCCGTGGTCCGCAGGAAGAACACGCCGATCTGCTGGTCCTTCATCCAGAACGGCAGCGCAACCGCCGAGCGCGTCGGCACCTTGATCTCTTCGCGCTCCCAGCGGCGCCGCTCGTCCTCGTACAGCGCATCGGTCGCCACGTCTTCGACGAGCACGAGACGGCCCGTGGAAACGGCTTTGCGGATTTCCGGATAGCGGCTCAGCTCGATCTGGAGGTTGCGCAGCATCGGGTTTTCGTACGCCGCCACCACGACGCCCTGCTGATCCCCCGGTTTCGCGAGGACCATCGAGCACTTCGAGATGTTGAGCGCGCGCGCCACGCGCCGGGCGAGGATGTGATACATCTCGTCCGGCTTGAGGGAGTCGGTGACCTCGTGGAGGATGTCCACCATCGCCGCGCGGCTGCGGGCCTCTTCGCGCGCCTGCGCGAGGGCACGACCGACGCGGATGTGGGCTTCGACGCGGGCCAGCAACTCCCGGACGCGGAACGGCTTGGAGATGAAGTCGGCGGCGCCGAGGCCCAGCGCACGGACGGTCGCTTCCTCGGGCGGCATCGAGGAGACCATGAGGACCGGCAGGTCGCGGTAGCGCTCGTCCTGCTTGAGCCGCTCGAGCAGCTGCAGCCCGTCGACCTTGGGCATCATGATGTCGAGGAGCAGCAGCGCGGGCTTGACCTCTTCGAGCTTGGCGAACAAGCCGTCCCCGCCGGGGCAAACCGCCACCTCGTATCCGTTCTCCTTCAGGATCCAGGTGAGCGTCTGTACCAGCGATGCGTCGTCGTCGGCGACCAGGACTCGTGTTGCGGGACCAGCCATCAATCCGTTGCCTCGAGCAGCGAGGGATCCACATTGCCACCGCTGACCACGAGCACCGTGGTCCGCCCGCGTGGCACCAGGCCCGCGAGCAACGCCGCGGTCGTGGCCGCGCCTGAGGGCTCGACGGCGAGCTGGCAGGTGCGCCATAGAAACTGCACGGCGGCGCGGATACTGTCATCTTCGACCAGCACCACGCCGCGCAGCCGTCCGCGTTCTCGAGTGAGCTCAGCGAACGGGATTTCCCCGACGTTGAGTGTGATCAGCCCGTCCGCGATGCTGCCGGTCCGCTCGAGGCGGACCACTTTTCCCGCCGCCAGCGAGTGGTGCAGCTTGGGCGCGCCGGCCGGCTCCACACCCCACACCGCCGCCTGGCTGCCGGCAGCCGCGAGTCCGGTCACGACGCCCGAGATCAGTCCGCCGCCGCCGACCGGCACGACCACCGTCTCGACCTCGGGCAACTGCTCCACGATTTCGAGCGCCACCGTCGCCTGCCCTGCCACGATGTCGGGATGATCGAACGGCGGTACGATCGCGAGATGCTCCTTGCGGGCGATCTCTTCCGCCTTGATACGCCGATCTTCCGACGTCCGGCCCGCGAAGACGACCTCGCCGCCCCACTTCTTGACGCCCTCGACTTTCACGGCGGGCGTCGTCTCGGGCATCACGATCACCGCGCGCACGCCGAATTGCTTCGCGGCGTACGCGACTGCCTGGCCGTGGTTGCCGGACGAATACGTGATCACGCCGCGCCTGCGCGCGGACTCGGGGAGCTTGCGAATCGCGTTGTAGGCACCGCGAATCTTGAAGGCACCGATCGGCTGCTCGTTCTCGAGCTTGAGGTGGGCCCCCAACTCCTCGACATAGATGAGGGGCGTGCGGCGCGCGACGCCCCGCAGGCCCTCTGCGGCTTCCGTGATGTCCCGGGAGGTAACCACGCTACTTCTTGGGCTTCGGGGCTCGGGACTTGGGCTTGCTTGGGGCCTTGGGCTTGGGGCCTGGGGCCTTGGTCTTGGAGGCGGCGGAACGCGGTGTCTCGTCGTCGTCCCCGTCCTCGTCGACCGCTTCGTCTTCGTCTTCCTTGACGACGCGCGCGACATCCACGACCAGGTCGCCGGGGGTCAGGTTCATGATCTTCACGCCCTGCGTGTTGCGGCCGGAAATCCGGATCCCCTCGACCGGCACGCGGATCATGATGCCTTTCTTGGTGATCATCATCAGCTCGTCGTCCGGCAGGACCTCTTTCAGCGCGATGATCTCGCCGGTCTTGTCGCTGCGCTTCAGCGTGATGATGCCGCGGCCGCCGCGATGCTGGACGCGGTATTCGTCCAGCTCGGAGCGCTTCCCCATGCCCTTCTCGGTCACGGTGAGCAGCGTGGACTTGCGGCGCACCACGACCATGTCGATGACGTGATCTTTCTTGTCGAGCTCGATGCCCTTCACGCCGGTGGCCGTGCGGCCCATGTCGCGCACGTCTTTCTCGTGGAAGCGAATGCTCATGCCATGGGCCGTGGCGAGCACGATGTCGTTCTTCCCATCGGTCACCTGCACGTCGATCAGCTCGTCACCTTTCTCGATGTTGATGGCGCGGATGCCGACCGAGCGCGGATTCCCGAACTCCGACAGCACCGTCTTCTTGACCACGCCGTCCTTGGTGGCGAAGAGCAGGAACTGATCCTCGGAGAACTCGCGCACGGGCACCAGCGCGGCGAGCCGTTCGTCGGGCTTCATCGCGACGCACGAGAGGATCGGCTTGCCGCGTGCGGCCCGCGCCGCCTGCGCAATTTCGTGCACCTTGAGCCAGTAGCACTGCCCCTGCTCGGTGAAGAACATGACGTAGTCATGGGTCGACGCGATGAAGAGATGCTCGACCCAGTCGTCTTCCTTCTGATGCGCGGCGATCACGCCCTTGCCGCCGCGGCGCTGCCGTCGGTACGCCGAGACGGGGAGCCGCTTGATGTAGCCGGCATGGGACACGGTGATGACCATGTCCTCTTCGGCGATCAAGTCCTCGATCGAGAACTCGCCCTGATCGGCGACGATCTCGGTGCGCCGCTCGTCGCCGAAACCGTGGGCCAGCTCCGTCAGCTCTTCCTTCAGGATCTTCATCCGCCGCGGCTTGGACGCGAGGATCTCCTTGCATTCCTTGATGAACTTGCGGACGTCCTTCAGCTCCTCCTCGAGCTTCGTGATCTCGAGGGTGGTGAGCCGGGCCAGCCGCATGTTGAGGATTTCGGCCGACTGCTTCTCCGACAGCTTGAACCGCTTGCGCAGCGCCGCGTCGGCGCTCGGCGTGTCCTTCGATTTCTTGATGAGCTTGATCACTTCGTCGATATGATCGACGGCGATCTTCAGGCCTTCGAGGATGTGCTCGCGGTCCTGCGCGCGCTGCAGCTCGAACTCGGTGCGCAGTGTGATGACGGTGTGGCGATGTTCGACGAAATGCTGCAGCAGCTCGAGGAGCGTCAGCTCCCTCGGCGTGCCGTCGACCAGCGCCAGCATGATGGCGCCGAACGTCTGCTGCATCTGCGTGTGCTTGTAGAGCTGATTGAGCACGACCATGGGAATGACGTCGCGCTTCAGCTCGATGACGAGACGGATGCCTTCCTTATCCGATTCGTTCCGTACGTCGCTGATCCCTTCGAGCTTCTTCGCAAGCGCGAGATCGCGGATCTGCTCGTGCACCCGCTCCGGGCTCACCTGGTAGGGGAACTCCGTCACCACGATCTGCTGCTTGCCGGTCGATTCCTTCTCCTCGGCGATCGCGCGAGCACGAATCACGATGCGTCCGCGGCCCTTCTCGTAGCATTCCTTGATCCCGTCACGGCCGTAGATGATCGCCCCCGTCGGGAAATCGGGGCCTTTGATGAACTTGCGGATATCCTTGATCGTGGCGGCCGGGTGGTCCACCAGATGCACCACCGCCTGCACGACTTCGCTCAGGTTGTGCGGCGGAATGTTCGTGGTCATGCCCACCGCGATGCCCGCCGAGCCGTTCACGAGCAGATTGGGCAGCCGCCCTGGCAGTACCGTTGGCTCCCGCAGCCGATCGTCGAAGTTGGGGACGAAGGCGACGGTGTTCTTATCGATGTCCTCCAACATCGTCATGGCGACACGCGTCAGCCGTGCTTCGGTGTAGCGGTACGCCGCCGCCGAATCGCCGTCGACCGAACCGAAGTTTCCCTGCCCGTCGATCAGCGGATAGCGGAGCGAGAAGTCCTGGACCATCCGCACGAGCGAGTCGTACACCGCGATGTCGCCGTGCGGGTGGTACTTGCCGAGCACGTCGCCGACGACCGTGGCCGCTTTCTTGTACGGCCTGCCAGGGACGAGGCCGAGCTCGTGCATCGCGTACAGGATGCGGCGGTGGACGGGCTTCAAGCCGTCGCGGACATCGGGCAGCGCGCGCTGCACGATGACGCTCATCGAATAGTCGAGGAACGATTCCTTCAGCTCGTCTTCGATGAGGCGCGGGAGAATACGTTCGCGGACGTTAGGACCAGTCATCTCAGATCGGTGTTAGGGAGGTGTAAGATGATAAAAATTAATTACTTAGATACCGAAAGACAACGGCGCGGACATGCAAAAACTGGGTGCACAGACGCACCGCGGGCAACGGGTTACGGGCGTCAGGAAGAGACGTCTACTACCACCTTTCCCAACTGTTCGCCTTTCGCGAGCCGTTCGAACGCGAGACGAGCCTGGGTCATCGGGTAGACGCGATCCACAATCGGCCGGAGTTCCCCTTTGCCGAGTCGTCGGACGATTTCCGCGTACTCCGCCGCGTTGCCCATGGTGGATCCGAGCAGGCTCCAGTGATGCCAGAACAATCGCCGCAGATCGAGACTCGCCTGGGGCCCCGACGTGGCGCCACAGGTCACCAGTCGTCCCCCGCGGCAGAGGCTGCGCAGCGACTCGTCCCACGTGGCCGCGCCGACATTCTCGACAACGACGTCGACGCCACGTTTGTTGGTGAGCGCGCGCACCTCCTGCGACACTTTCTGCGTCCGATGATTCAGCGTGATGTCGGCGCCGAGTTGCCGGGCGGCAGCGAGTTTGGCATCGTCGGAGGATGTGGCGATCACGCGCGCGCCCAGGAGCTTCGCGATGCGCAACGCGGCGAGCGATACGCCACCCCCGATCCCCCATGCCAAAACGGTTTCGCCGGCTTTGACGTGCGCGCGCGTCACGAGCATCCGCCAGGCGGTAAGCGTGACGAGTGAAAAGGCGGCTGCCTCCGCCCACGTAAGCTCCTGCGCCAGTTTCGGGATGTCGGCAACGTTGTGGGCGGGCACGGTAATGAGCTCCGCGACGGTCCCCGGCAGATGCTCGCCGAGCAGTCGAAAGTTGACGCACAGGGAGTGCTCGCCGGCGCGACAGAATTCGCACGTGTAGTCTGAGATCCCCGGATTGATCATCACGCGATCACCGGCGCGCACCGCGGTGACGCCAGGTCCCACCGACTCGACGACCCCGGCGCCATCCGCGCCGACGATGTGGGGGAGCTGCGTGGCGCCTCCAGGCAACCCTTCGACCACGAACAGATCGAGATGGTTGAGCGCGGCCGAGCGAATCGCGACGCGCACTTCTCCCGCCCCGGGGACGGGAGCGTCAGGAACGTCGGTGATGGTGAGCTTGTCGATTCCGCCGGTGGCGGTGAGAACGCAGGCGCGCATGGCGCCCCCCCCCGTAAATCTAGGGCCGGAACGCCGGGGTGATCATCTGTTCCAAGCCGACCGTCGGCAGCGGGACCGGAGTCGCCGAGCTGACCGGCTGCACATACACGCGATAGGTGGGATTGCGGCGATTCTGCGGCTCCGCATTCACCACCAGTGCCAGGAGATCGCCTGACGGCGAGACGGCGAACGAGGCGATGGCGAGGTCGGTGCCCGTAATCGCGGTGGTCGCGCCGGTCGCGAGATCCGCCCGGATCACTTGCTGGACGGTGCGATTACCCTCACGGCGCTCGACGAGGTAGACCAGCGTACCGTCCCGCAGAAACCGCGGCTCGGCCTCGCGCTGCTGTGGTGAGCGGGTGAACTGACGCTGGTTGGTGCCGTCGCGGTTCATCAGCCAGATGTCGCCGTCTTTGTTCCGCGTGGAGACGTACGCGATCGTCTGGCCATCGGGCGAAACGGCCGGCGAGGAGTTGACCGAGTCACGCGTGAGCTGCGTGAGGCCGGTGCCGTCCACGTTGACGGCCCAGATCTGCTGCTTGCCCGCAGTGCGGGAGGAGTGGAACACAACCGATTGACCGTCGGGCATGAAGCACGGCCGCCCGTCGGGCTGCGGATCGTTCGTGATGCGCGTCGTCCCCGTGCCGTCCGCGTTCATCACGTAGATCTCGGCGTTGCCGTCGCGCTGCGAGACGAACGCGATGCGCGAGCCATCCGGGGAAAACGCCGGATCGCTGGCCGAGGCGGTGTCGGCGGCAGGCGTCAGCTTCGTGAGCTGCGCGAGGTTAGACCGCTCGACGGCGTACAGCTGGAACTTGTTCGTGCCGGCGCGCGAGCTGGCGACCACGATCTCGCCGACGACGTATACGTCGGCGGTAGTGGTTTTCCCGCCCGGCGCGGTAGCCGTGATTTTGGCGTGACCGTACCCGGCTCCAGCCACGGTCCCGTCCTCGCCGACGCTGGCAATCTGCGGATTGTCACTGCTCCAGGTCAGGTTCGACGCGGGGCCGAGCACGTTGCCCTGTTCGTCGGCGTAATTCGCGCGCAGCGTGCGACGCTGATTGATGCCGATGCCGACACGCGGCTGGGCGAACCGCGGGAAGCCGGCGATCACGCTGATGTTCCAGGCGACGGCAAGACCGACGCCGGGGCCCCGAACCGTCAGCTGCGTCTTCCCGACCGCGCGGCCGGTCAGCGTGCCCGTTTGGGGGTCGAAGCTCGCGATGCCTGGATCGGTCACAGTCCAACGCAGGGGAGCCTCTGGAACCGGTGCGTTCTCGGACGTCAGGGCCTGCGCCTCGAACTTCGCCGTGCCCGTCAGGGGCACTTGGACCTCATCCGAGATCTTGGGCCGTACCGAAAGCTTCGTAACGACCGGGTGCACGGAGACATTGATACTCTTGCTCTGCAGCAGTCCTGAGACCGTCAGAATCGCCTTGCCCGGTCCGGCGGCTGTCACCACCCCCGCCAGGCTCACGCGCGCGACGCTTTGATCACTCGAGGCCCACTGCAGGACCAGGGGATTGACGGTGCGGTTGTTCTGCGTGGCAACGATGACGTGCAGCGTATCGAGCTCTCCGGGAGAAAGCATCAAGGGCGAGCCTTCCCGCACGGTGAACTCGGCTTGCTGCACAACCACCGGGGCGGTCGCGGTGAGGCCCCCCCCACCCGACGCGGTCGCCTGGATCGTGCCTTGCCCAGGCGAGAGAGCGACGACGTTGCCGCTCTGGTCGACGCTGGCGACGTCCGGCCGCAGCGATGTCCACGTCACGATCACGGGTGCGGCGGGGGACCCGTCCTCGCGCAGCGCCCGGGGCGAAACGCGCGAGTTCTCGGACGGGAGCAGGTAAACGACGCCCGGCTCGAGGCGCAGAGCCGCGGCCGGCCCGCTGCCGGGTGGCTGGCCGCCGAAGGGGTCTGGGCCCGCTGGCGGGGGCGGACCCGGCGGCGGTGCTGCGGGTGGCGCGGCGCCCCCACTACCACCGGTGACCTGGACGGCAGCCTGTCCCCGCCGCGCACCGACTCGCGCTTCGATAATGGCCACACCGTTCCCCACGCCCGTGACCGTGCCGGTGTTGTCCACTTTCGCGACATTGATGTTGTTGGACGACCAGATGATGCGGACGGTGGGGATCACATTTCCAATGCGATCGAACGCCGTGGCGAGCAAGCCGCTGCGTTCCCCGACGCGAATAGTCACCGAAGGCGGGGCCACTTGGACTTCGGCGACGTTTTGCGCCGCCGCTGACCCGGGAATGCAGAACGCGAGCGCCGCGATGAATCCGCGCTTAATCATGGCTCGCGAATGTGTGTCCGGCTAAGTGGCCCTGTCAAGCCAACTTGTCACGAGGGACCGCGGTGTGTGATACCGGAAGGGCGGAAGTCCCTGTCACTTGCGAGGTCAGAATCCGGCGGTAAGCTATAGGCCACCCACGACGCCCCTGCACCTATCAGCATAGGAGAAGATCCGATGCTTGAGCAGACGGACGTAACGGAGAGCAGTTGGCCTGGACCGGGGTTCATGGAACCGATGTTCCCGTCGGCGCCCACGCCCGCACCGACGCCGTCGATGCCGATGGAAGAGTCGTCGCGCCCGTCTTCCAAGCCGAAGGCAAAGAAGAAGGCGAAGAAGAAAAAGAAAGCCGCCAAAAAGAAGGCGCGGCCTAAAGCGAAGAAGAAGGCCGCGAAGAAGAAAAAGGCCAGCAAAAAGAAACGCCGCCGCTAACACCACTGGCTTCGACATCCGCGGGAGCGTCTCGACGAGACGCTCCCGCGGCCACGTTAGGAGAACAAAACCGTGCGTCGTACGTCGTGCGTCGTTCTCATTTCCATCGCGATCGCCTGCTCGGCGCCGAAGATTCCTCTCGGCAACCCGCAACAAGAAATCGCGGCGATGTTGCAGCGCTCCGCCTCCGATTGGAATCGCGGTGACCTCGCGGGATTCATGAGCGATTACGCGCAGGATTCGCTGACGAGCTACATGGCGGGCGGGCACGTGCAGTACGGCTGGCAGGCGCTGTTCGATCGGTATCAGAAGAACTACTTCGCTCCCGGGAAGTCGCGCGACTCGCTCTCGTTTGACGAGCTGCGCGTGCGGGTGCTCACACCCGATTTCGCGTACGCCACCGCGCGGTTCAAGCTGTCGCGCCGCGACTCGGTCGTTGCGAGTGGGCCGTTCACGCTCGTGCTGCAGCGCCAGGGCGACCGGTGGAGGATCTTGCACGACCACACTTCAGCGGATCCGAAGTGACGGTCGGACGCCGGCACGTCGGCGCGATACTGCTGCCCCTATTATTGCTCGTCGGCTGCAGCAAGCTGCTTCCTCCGAAGGACCAGGTCACTGCGCTCGAGGGCGCGACGCTCATCGACGGCGCGGGTGGCCCGCCGAACCAGGACGCCCTGATCATCATCCGCAACGGCCACATCGAAACGATTGCTCGCGTCAACGACATCCCCGTTCCCAGGAGCGCCGAGCGCATCAATCTGGCCGGCAAGACCGTCATCCCGGGTCTGATCGACGCGCACGCGCATGTCGAACGCTGGGCCGCGGCCCGGTACATCGCCTGGGGCGTCACGACGGTGCGCGATCTGCACGGCGGCACGGACACGGTGCTGGCGCTCAGAAAGGACATGAACCTGGGGTCGATCGTCGGCCCACGGATGTTCAGCGCCGGCGCGATGATCGACGGCGTCCCGCCGACGTATCCCAACGCCACGGGCATCGCCAGCGCCGACCAGGCGCGGCGCGCGGTCGATCAGCATGCCGTGGCCGGAGTGGATTATCTCAAGATCTACACGAAAGTCACGCCGGCGCTGCTGCGGCCCCTGCTGGACGAAGCCGACAAGCTGCGACTCCCGGTTGCGGCGCATCTCGGGAAGACCGACGCGTTGACGGCGGCACGCGCCGGCGTCGTCTCTATCGAGCATATGTCGGGCGTCGTGCAGGCCGCGACCGGCGATCCGAAGTACGCCAGCGCACACGACAACTTCCTGGCGGGGTGGACGGCGGAGGAGAAAGGCTGGGCGGGGCTCGATTCTGCAGCGGTCGCCCGCACCGCCCGAGCCTTGGCGCAGACCAAGGTGACGATCGTTCCCACGCTCGTGGTGCACGACATGCTGGCACGCCTCGACAACCCCATCCTACTGACTCGTCCGGGGATGGAAGACGTGCCGGAAAGCGCGCAGAGTGTCCGCAGCGTGCCCAGCCTGCTGCGTCGCACCGGTTGGCGCGCGGCCGATTTTGACGCTTTCCGGCGTTCCCGGCGTCGCGAGGATCAATTCGTGCGCGAGTACAGGCGCGCCGGCGGCTCGATTGCCGCGGGCTCGGACGCCGCGAACCAGCTGCTGATTCCCGGATATTCTCTACATGAAGAAATGTCCTTGCTCGTCGCCGCCGGCCTGACACCGCTCGAGGCGATCACCGCCGCCACGCGCCGCGGCGCGCAGCTGTTGCACGCCGACTCGCTCGGCATGATTGCCCAGGGCAAGGTCGCCGACCTCGTCGTCCTCAACGCCAATCCAGCGGGGGGCATCGGCGCTACCCGCAACATCGCGATGGTCATGATCCGCGGCCGGATGATCCGGCCGGATTCCCTGAGGTCCACATGGAAATGAGACAGAACCTCCGCCTGCTCTTCCTGCTCGGTGTCACCGCGTGCAGCATGGGCACGCCCGCCAGAACCGATGGACCCTACGATGTGATCCTCAAGGGCGGCTGGATCGTCGACGGCAGCGGGAATCCGCGAAACGCCGGTGATGTGGCCGTCAGCGGCGACCGCATCGCCGCGGTCGGATACCTCGGCGGCGCGCAGGCGCGCGACACAATCGACGTGACCGGCTTGGTGGTTGCTCCCGGATTCATCGACATGCTCGGCCAGTCCGAGGGGTTCGTGCTGGTCGACAATCGGGTGCTCAGCAAGATCAGCCAGGGCATCACGACCGAGGTCACCGGGGAAGGCGGCTCGATCGCACCACTCACGGACCTCCTCGTCGCGGACGACTCCGTGTGGATGAAGAAGTACGGCGTGCAGGAAGATTGGCGCGATCTGAATGGCTACTTCGCGCACCTCGCGCGCACCGGCAGCACGGTCAACATCGCGACGTTCGTCGGTGCCACACAGGTGCGCCTCGCCGTGGTGGGCAAGCAGGATCGCTCTGCGACACCGGAGGAGTTGGCCCGCATGGTTGCGCTCGTGGATACCGCCATGCAGCAGGGTGCGGTGGGCGTCTCCACGGCGCTCGAGTATGCCCCCGCGATCTACGCACCCACCGAAGAGGTCATCGCGCTCGCGAAGGCGGCCCGGCGCCACGGCGGCGTCTATGCGACCCACATGCGCAACGAGGGCGGTCAGATCGACCAGGCGCTCGACGAGACGTTCCGCATCGCGCGCGAGGCCGGCATCCCGGCCGAGATCTGGCACCTCAAGGTGTCGGGACGGCGCAACTGGGGCCGCATGCCGCATGTGCTGGCGCGCATCGATTCGGCGCGCGCGGCCGGACTCGACGTCACCGCTGACCAGTATCCCTATCTCGCCGGCGCCACCTCGCTGGACGCATCAGTCCCGGCGTGGGCTCACTCGGGGGGGAATGATTCGCTCCTCGCGCGCCTGCGCAATCCGGTCATCCGGGCCCGCCTCCGCGCCGAGCTGCGTGCGCCGCCCCAAATCACGGACCGCTTCTACCGGGCCACCGAAGGACCGCAGGGCGTCATCGTGTTCCCCTTCGAAGACTCGCTGCATTATCTCCAGGGGAAGCGCCTGTCCGAGATTGCGGCGCAGCGCCACCGGGATCCCATCGAGACGATGTTCGACCTGATCATCGCCGATCACGCGCGCGGTGGGGCCATCTACTTCCTGATGAACGAGGCCGACGTGCGGGCGGCGATGCAGCATTGGTGGGTGGCCGTGAACACGGATGCGAGCGGCGTCGCCCCCGACGGCCCGTTCGGCAAGGACGGAACGCACCCCCGCGCCTACGGCTCGTTCACCCGCATCCTCGGCCGCTATGTGCGCGATCAAAAGCTGATGCCGCTCGAGTTCGCGGTCCGCAAGATGACATCGCTCGCGGCGCAGCGAGTCGGTCTGGCCGATCGCGGCCTCGTGAAACCGGGATTCTACGCCGACATCACCGTCTTCAATCCGGCGACCGTGATCGATCGCGCGACGTTCGAGCAGCCGCATCAACTGTCGGTCGGCATCGAGTACGTGTTCGTGAACGGGCAGATGGTGTTGAAGCAGGGCCAGATCACGAGCGCGCGTCCGGGCCGGGGACTCAGAGGTCCCGGATACCGCGGGTCGCGGTAGGTGACACTCGGCCGGCTCCTTGTCGCGTCGATTGCCGTCGCCGCGTGGTTCGAGATCGCGAGGTTTGTGACGAACTATGTTGTCAACCGGCTCGCGATTCCTCCTGACGCGAGCGTCTACGCAGGCATCCCGACGCGCCTGCTCACACGGCGACTCGTGGAAGCCCTGTTGCTGACGCTGATCGCCTCGTTGTGGTTCGATTCGCTCGGCAGCGGTGGCTGGTGGCTGCTGTTTCTCTTGATCGGCGCCCTCGTTACGTCGCCGAAGTGGTTCGTGGTCGGGTCCGATGCAGCTCGGAAACGCGCCCTGGTCGCCGATTCGCTCTTCGATATTGCGCGGTATGTCATCGCTGGAGCCCTGCTCGCCTGGCGTCTTTCGTAGCTATCTTCGCAAGACCAATGACCACTGTTCGACTGACTGCGATCTCGCACGGCGCCGGCTGAGCCTGCAAGCTCGGCCCCGCCGAGCTGGCGCAGGTCTTGCGCCACGTGCCGACCCTCTCGGATCCACGTATCCTGGTCGATGCTTCGACGCGGGACGACGCCGCCGTGTATCAGTTGACGCCGGACCGCGCCATCGTTGCGACCGTGGACTTTTTCACACCAGTGGTGGACGACGCGTACGACTTCGGCCGTATCGCCGCCGCCAACGCGTTCTCCGACGTGTACGCGATGGGGGCGACGCCCCTGCTCGCGCTCAACCTCGTCGGCTGGCCGCGCGACACGCTGCCCTACGAGCTGCTCGGCGACGTGCTGCGCGGCGGCGCGGACATCGCCAAAGCAGCGGGCGCGTTCGTGCTCGGTGGCCATTCGGTCGACGATCCGGAGCCCAAGTACGGCATGGTCGCGATCGGCGAGGTGCATCCCAATCGGATCGTCACGCTGGCGCGCGCGCGTCCGGGCGATGCGCTCGTGCTGACGAAACCGATCGGGACCGGCGTGCTCACGACCGCCTTGAAGCGCGACCTGGCGACGGCAGCCGAAATCGCCCCCGCGGTCGCGGCGATGACGACGCTCAATGCGGGCGCGGCGCGCGCGATGCGGGCCACGGGCGGCGGCGTCCATGCCGCCACCGATGTCACGGGGTTTGGGTTGCTGGGGCATTTGCACAACATGCTGGCAGCCAGCGGAGTGGCGGCCGAAGTGGATGCGGCCGCTGTCCCCCTGTTGCCCAAAGCGCTGGAGCTGGCTGAACGCGGGGCAATTCCGGGTGGAACCAAACGGAACCGCGAAGCCCTGGCCCCGCACGTTCAATTCGACCAGAAGGTCCCGGAACCGCTACGCGTTCTGCTGTTCGATGCGCAGACGTCAGGCGGCCTGTTGATCGCTGTGGACCCCGATCGCGCCAACACGCTGATCGCCGCCCTGCAGGCCGAGGGGACACCAACAGCCGTACGGATCGGTCGCCTGTCCCGCGGCGTGGCCGGCGCGATCGCGGTGAGGTGAGTCGCACGTTGCCCTCGCGCGCGATCCCGCCCCCGGAGTACCGGTCCCTCACACCCGAGGCGCTGGATGCGTTAGAGCGCGCGGTCCGCGAGCATTTGCGGGTGGCGCTGCGGCGTCGCGGCACCGAATATGTCGTGGTGGCCGAGCGCCTCGAGACGAGCGGACCGGGCGACGTGCTGGCGGGACGGCTCCCGATGACGGGCGAGCTGCTCTCGTTCCGCCTGCGCGATCTGGAGAGCTTCGCGGTCCTGCCGTAATCACGTGTTCACGCGCCTGCTGGTGGGTCTCGATGGCAGTCCCAATGCCGATGAAGCGTTGGAGCAGGCCGTCCACCTCGGCCTGCGCTTCAAGGCCAAAATTGTGGTTGCCCATATCCGGGAGACACACGTCCTGGGGAAGCGCTCCTCCGACTCGGGCGTGCTGCTGCAGCGGGCCCAGGAGCGCGTCACCGACGCCGGTCTCACGGCGCAGACGATCCTCAAACACGGTGATCCCGACGTCGAACTGGCGACCCTGGCACGCGACGCCGACACGGTGCTCGTGGGCCGGCGCGGACGGTCGTCGCCTGCGGATGTGTTGGGGAAGACGGTCACGTCGCTCATTCGCATGGCCGAGCGATCGGTGATCGTGTGCGGCAGCAAGCCCTCGCCGATGAACGCCTGCGCGATCGCGTACGACGGCCGGGAGACCTCCCAGCGGGCGCTTGCGCTCGTCGCGCGCTTCGCGAGTGTCACGCACAGCACCGTGCACGTGATTCACGCGACGATCGATCCCGCGATCGGGACGATGGTCGTCGGCGAGGCCGAAGCGATGCTGTCGTTGGAGGGGATTGCGTTCGTTACGCACCTCGAGCACGGCACGCCCGGCGAAGCGGTCGCCCGCGTTATTCAGGAGACGCAGTGCGACGCGCTCTTCGCCGGCGCCCACGTGGGCCCGCGGGACGTCACCGTGTCACATGCCGAAGAGATTTTGCTGCACACCGACATCCCGGTCGTCATTCAGCCATGACCGAACTTTTCGTGCTGGTGCACGCCGACGAGAGCTGCCTGGGCAACGACTCCACCAAGCCGAGCCGCGGCGGCAACGCCGCGTTGATCGAAGCGCCGGCGGGCGACAGTGTGGCGCGCTGGGACTTTTTCGAATGCTCGCCGCAGACGACGAACAACAAGATGGCGCTCGCCGGGGCGATCGCGGCGCTGGAGTGGATCCGCCGGCAATGGCGCCATGCGCACGTCCGGTTCGTCTCGGATTCCGAGTACCTGGTGAAGGGCATGAGCGAGTGGCGCCAGGACTGGGAGGCGCGCGGCTGGCGCCGCAAAACCGGCGCGCTCGAGAATGCCGAGCTGTGGCAGAAGCTCGCGCAGGTCACGGACATGCACACGGTGGATTGGCGCTGGGTGCGCGGCCACAACGAGCACGTCAAGAATGAATATGCGAACGCGGTCGCCATTCGTGCCGCCGATCGGCAGGAGCGCTCCAACGGCCTGATCCCGTCCGGCTTCGATACGTGGCTCGCGCAACAGCGTGCCCGCGGCAAGTTTGTCAACTTCGATCCCGACAAGGAGCTCCATGAGCGCGCCTAAGGACGGCGTTGCGGCCAATACGCACCCCTCGAACCTGTCAGCGGACGGCACGCCGGTGC
This sequence comes from Gemmatimonadota bacterium, assembly GCA_003222195.1. Lineage (GTDB taxonomy): Bacteria > Gemmatimonadota > Gemmatimonadetes > Gemmatimonadales > GWC2-71-9 > 20CM-2-65-7. Next base: position 264,076 of record QHVB01000027.1, read on the forward strand.
GCGTGGACCGGATACCGCTCTACGAGGTGTACATGCGCATGGCCGAGGAGCTGGCGAAGCGCTCGACGTGCGTGCGGCTCCAGGTGGGGACGGTCGTGACCGACCAACGGCTCGAGAATGTCCTCGCGATCGGGTACAACGGCAACGCGCGCGGCCTGCCGAACAAATGCGACTCCGCGGTCCCGGGGAATTGCGGCTGCATCCACTCCGAGATGAATGCGCTCGTGAAGGCCCCGGGCAGCATGCGGGACAAGGTCGTGTTCGTCAGCGCCTCGCCGTGTGTGATGTGCGCGAAGCTGATCATCAACTCCGGCGTCACGCATGTCTTCTATCGTAAAGCGTACCGCGATCCGTCGGGCGTCGAGGTCCTGCAGCAGGGCGGCGTCGTGCCGGTGCTGTATGACCGCTGGATAACGGCATGGAGAAACGGTGCTTGAGTCTTCACACCCTGAAGGGTGTGCTCGGCAATCGTTGTCCTTAAGCAACCGTGTTTCATGTCAAGCATGGGCCGGTCGCCAGGGGGTGTGAGTGCGCGCCATGGCATTGAGGATCGTCAGGAGTTTCCGCATGCACGCGATCAACGCCACCTTCGCGGGCTTTCCGGCAGCCCGGAGGCGTTGGTAGAAGATGCGAATGAGGGGATTG
>QHVB01000024.1 GCA_003222195.1 Gemmatimonadota bacterium
CGCGCGAAGGTCACTCGCCACCACCCGGCCTTGCAGATACGGGCTCTTCGGCCCAGACAACCGTGCGGGCTTGCAGCGAGTACGCGAGCGACGCCCTGGCTTAAGGTCGGCCTTCTCGGCCCGGGACGGTACGGGCTGTCGCCCACCCACTCGAATTGGCTTCTTCATCGGCGCCCTGTCCATACATACAAGGACAGTGCCAGCCGAGCACACGCTTCAGGGTGTGGATGCCAATTCCCGCAGCCTTTCCAGCACCTTCACCATCGCCCACGTATCCCGCTCGCAGTAGTTCAGCAGGTCCTGCCGCACGCGGTCGTGCTCTTCCTGCGGAATCTTGCCCGCCACAAAGAGGAGCCGAGCGATCTCCACGCTCGCCACGAGCCCATCGACGATCACGAGGTCGTCGTAGGTCAGCTCCGGGACCAGCGAGTGCAGCACGTATTTGAGACTGAAGCTGCCGAGGAAGTCCGGGTGGTACACATTGTCCCGAACCACCGGCAGTAGATCTACCAACTTCCCCTCGAGCGCCTCCAGTTCGGCGCGCAATTCCGGCACCGCTTCCTGCAGTCCCCGGATGCGCGTCTTCTCGAAGGCCGAGTACGTCGCCACCCTCTCGGCGTTCTTTGTGGCCTCGACCATGGCGCGAGCCAGCTCCGGCCGGCAGTCCTTCGGGCCCTCCGCCAGGTACTCGGCGTGCGTGTATGTCCCGTCGCCGTTGGATTCGTGATAGCTGAACTGCGCCGGCGCCTGCTCCCACGGCGCCATGCCGGGCCAGACGGGGACGGCGCGCATGATCGTCTCGAAGTCGAGAAAGCCCAGCCTGCAGTCAAATGCCCCCAATGCCTCCTTGAGGCTGGGCTCGACGATGATCCGGCCCTCCTTCATCGCGCGGATCTGGCGTTTCTGCGTGACGTTGAGCTTCTGCGTCGCGGGAAGGTCGGAGATCCGGTTCACGCCGGTCAGCAAGAAGTCACATCCCTTCTTTGGCCCGATGTTGTAGAGCCGCATGATGTGACCCGCGTCTTTCGGCCAGCAGCGCTCCATGAACGGACACTTGTAGGGCTCGTGGCACTGAAGCCCGATCGGCACATCGGGCAACGGGCCGTCCAGCATCGCGAGCTGCGCGTCAATCTCCCAGCCGATCTTCCCGAGCAGCGGCTGCACGGCTGCGGTCACATCGGTGCACTCGAAGAGATTCGACAGATCTGGGAAATGGCATTCCTTGTTGAGATGCATGACGTCCACGCCGGTGATGTGAATGCCGGATCGCGAGAGGACGTGGACCTGCACGGCGGCGTCGGGGAGGTGCTCCTCTTTCTGGGAGGACGATGATTTGACCTCGGTGAGGTGGAAGCCGCCCTCCTGTGGGGTGAGGATGTCGACCGCGACGAACGTGTTGTCGGCGAGGAAGCTCGCTTCGAAGATCGCCGGCGCACCGTCGTCGATTAGCTTGCGGGTGAGCTTGACGCGCTCGGCGACGGCGGTGTGCGGCAAATCAATCAGCACGCCTCCGGGGAAGCGTGTGCGTGCCAACGTGCCTACTTGTGCGCCTTGATCAAACCGGTCCTGTAGAACCTTGTCAGGCTGGAGCTCGACGGCGAGGGGCTCGTGGACTTTCCACCAGAGCAGTTTGTGGCATTGGACGCCGGCGGTGTAGCGGGATTTGGAAAGGCGGTGCGGCATGGAGAGAATGTGTGGGGGGGCTGGGACAGCGCAATGATTTGGTGATCCTACAGCTTGATGTCCCCGCCCGGATCGCTTCGTTTCAGATCGTCAAGCATCTCCTTCGCCTCCCTTAGTCGCCGCCGCTCCTCTTCCTTGTCTATGACCGCGCTCGACCAATCGGGCAGGTTCTGCGCGCCGAAACGCACCCGCAGCACCGCGCCTTCGCGAATGCCTGTGGGTAGCTCCACACGTGGTATTTGCACCGTCGCGCCCGAGTCGCTGACGAGGACGGCGATGTCGCGCTCGAGCCGATCCACGGCGTAGAACGCGGTCTTCATGGCGTGGCGTTGCAGGCGCAGCCTGCCGGCTTGTGGCACTGACGGTCGCGCGCGATGCGAGAGTTGCCGCAGGCCTTGCCGGCCGAGCACACTCGGCAGCATGCGGGTGCTACGGCCTCGACGGGCGTGGCTGGCGAGACAGCCGAGTCCTGGGCGAACGGCCGGAACCGCACAACCCCGTTCGGCTCGGCGCGATCGGTCGTGATGACGAAGCTGCCGTCTTCATTCGCGACGACAAAGACGGTGCCGTCGCAATCGGTGCGATAGACGCGCGCACCGGCATTCTCCCACGCCGCGATCACGAATGAGGATGGATGTCCGTAGGAGTTCCCTGCCCCGACCGATATCACCGCTGCTTGCGGCTTAGTGGCGGCGATCCAGTTTGCGCTCGTGCCGTTCGGGCTCCCGTGATGGGCGACTTTGAGCACGTTGACGTGACGAATCGCGCCTGACGTGAGCCAGTACCGCAGCTCGTCCTGCTCCGAATCACCGGTGAAGAGCGCACGAAACTGACCGTACTCCATGAGGATACCGACGGAACCGTTGTTAATTGTCGTGTTCGGCGGCGGCGCGAGGACATGGAGCTGCGCGGCGCCGAGCGTGATGGTGCGACTCGTGGCGTTGAGGTATTGCGCGCCGCTCGCGCGAACGGCGTCGACGGTCCGCCGGTAGATGGCCGTCGTGTGTGGGATGCCGTTATCGAGGTAGAAACGCACAACGTGGGACCGGAGCAATTCAGGCATCCCGCCGATGTGGTCGGCGTGCGGATGGCTGGCGACGACAAGATCGATGGTGTCGATGTGAAAAGTCGTGAGGTATGCGCTGATTCCGGACGGGCCGACGTCGATGATCGCCGTGTGGCCGCCTTCCTGGACGATGGCGGCGTCGCCTTGGCCGACGTTGAGGAAGTGGATTTCGAGTTGCTGGGCAGCTAGCGGGCTAGTCAGGAACCAGAGTATGAGACCCAGAGCTTTCCCCATGTCGCGCCTAGCTCACAACCATCTCTGAAGCCAAGTAAGAAACCCGCTGACAACTCTGCGGATTGCCTCTAACGGCCTTCGCCATGTTCCGCCAGTATCGTGGTGTCCGACAGCCCCTTCGATGCGCTGAGAGAGCGGCGACAATCTATGCTCAATGGTGTTTCGCCTTCTTGCTAACCGCTGGGTGTACCGATGGAATGCCTTATCGAGCTCCTCCAACACTTGCTCCAGTTGGGTTGACATTCGACTCAGAAAGGACCGCGGCCGCTGTCCAAACGCTTGTAGAAGTGATTCTCGACAGTCTTTAGTAACTCTTTGTAAAGCGCCTTCTCGTTCGGACCAGTCTCGTCATAAACAACCACAAAAAACCGGCAGTCGTGGCGCGGCTGTAATCGTACCACGGCTTCGTGTGTTCCATGAAAGTCGCCTCAGTTAAGGTTTCTGCCGCATTCGGCAGCCAACTTGTAATCAGCATCTTCTCACGAATACGCTCTCCGTATTGGTACTGCCGCATGCGAATACCATTGCTCGTGAGAATCACATCGTATACATAGTCGATTTTGCCACCTTGTTCGGCCCAACAGGAGGGTAGTTCGCCTCCGCGCCCGCCTGCAGAGTCGAGTTTCGCCTGAAGCGCAGCTATCTGACCCCTCTGATTGGCGATCACATAGCTCATCTCTTCGACTATCCGAGCGAGGGAATCAGCGCCGCCAGCGTGATCTGCTCTTCAGCAGGGAATCACGCGCAGGGCGTGGCCATTGCCGCCGCCGTCTACAAGATGAAGGCGGTCGTGGTGATGGCCAGCAATGCCACACAGTCCAAGGTGGACGCGACGCGCGCCTATGGTGCCGAGGTCGTGCAACACGGCACCATCTGGGACGAAGCCAACGAGAAGGCCAAACAGCTGTGTGAGGAGCGCGGGCTTACCTACATCCATCCGTTTGACGACCTGCAACTCATCACGGGCCAGGGAACGCTGGGCCTGGAAGTGTTCCGGGATTTTCCCGGAGTCGATGTCGCCGTTGTGCCGATCGGCGGCGGCGGACTGATCTCCGGCGTGTCGATGGCGCTGAAAGCGTCGAACCCAAAGATCAAGATCATTGGCGCGGAATCGTCCGATGGTCCAGCGATGCAGCAGAGCGTCGCAGCCGGCCGCGTCATCACGCTCGACACGATCGACTGCATCATCGACGGCCTACGGGTGAAGCGCGTGGGCGATCATACGTTTTCTGTCGTGCAGCGTTTTGTGGACGACATCGTCACGCTCCCGGACCGCGAGATCTTCGATGCCATGATCTGGATCATGTCGCATGGCAAACTCGTGGTCGAGGGTGCAGCGGCTGCACCCGTCGCGGCGCTGTTGCATGGATTGATCAAAGCTCCCGCAGGAGCAAAGGTTGTGGCTGTGCTCAGCGGCGGGAATGTGAATCTTGATCAGATCAGGAATCTGAAGTGGAACTGAGAGACTAGGGGCCCTCCGGCAACGGCTTTGAGCAGTCCGGGGACCGGGATCAGTCGGCGATTCACCGGGTCGACCCCGAGTCCAAACCCTTCGAGCGTGAACGCGCCGAGCAGCGGCTCAGTGCCTGAGTCACCGCAAACGACGAGGGTCGGCTGGGTGCGTTCGTCGAGTCGGACGCGGACCCAGGCTATGGGATAGCGCACTGCCCGGCCGTCCGCCACCACGAAGACCCGCTCCTCGTCGGGCCGCACGCCGAGTCCCTCCAGCACGTCACGCGGGATCCACGTGTATGAAGCGCCGGTGTCTACCAGCGCCTCCATCAATTTGAAACGCTCGCCAGTGGCGCCCTCGAGGTGGAGGGTAACCCTGAACGTGCCCATGCCCGAATCCATTTCGCCCCCGTGACTCACTTACGCGGAATCTAACTTCGGAACGCGTTATGATCTGTGGAGCGGTCCCCATTTACTCTCCGGAGCAACCTCGCGAGACTAAGTCATGCGCGCACCGCTCACGCTGGCGATCGCTGCTGCTCTCCTCTTGGCAATGTCTTGCGATGGGACAGGGCCGCTGCCGCACGGGCGGCCCACCCACCTGTTCCGCGCCGACGCCGCAACGATACACGACTCGCTCTACTCGTTTTGTGGGATCGAGGGCGAGCTTCCCGTCCAGCGGATGAGCCTTCCCCCGTGGACCGGCGAAGGCACGGTCACGCTCTACCGCTGGGTTGCAACGACGCATGGCGTAATCGCGAGCCGGCAGACCGCGGTCACCATTCCCTTTTCGGTGACCCAGGACTCCACGGCATTGGTCGTCACGCTGGGTTCGCCGGTCGACACGACGCTGACCGGCTCGGTCCTTCACGTGGGACTCGATCCGACGAACGGCACCTGGACTTGCCCCGCGACATTCCCATTTCAGGGTGACTCGATGCTGCAGTCGAAGGGCTACGATCCCGAGCCGCCGCCGAGCGGCAACTGGTCTCTCAGGTGGATGAACCCCGTCGACTGACCTAGAACGCGCCAGAGCGAAGGACCTTGATCCGCTCCAGCTCCTCGACGTCCGCCTTGTCCCGCAAGCGATCCGTTTGTTTGGTGCGAATCAGCGTGTCGATGTCCGGAATCGGCACGGCGACCCCCTCGATGTCGAGCGTCTGAATCTTCGGCGCAGCATCCGCATAACGGATGCTGCACGCCAGCGTCAGAATGTCGACCCGAGGATCATCGCCCACGATCGTGAATGGCTTGGCGATGACGTCCGCGGGATCGAGCTCGCGCGAAATCCCCCAGGTGAGCCCCTCCAGCGCCTTCAACGTGCGGGTGGCATTGTCGAGCGTCGGCTCGATCAGGATATCGACGTCCTTTGTAAAACGGGGATAGCCGTGCAGCGCCAGCGCGAATCCGCCCACGACCACGTACCGCACGTGCTCGGCATTGAGCAAGCCGCACACCTTCAGGAGCCGTGATTGCGTCAGCGCCTGCGCCACTGCTCATACTCGGCGAACGTATTGAACGACGCCGTCCACGGCTGACCAGGCTCGTGCGTCCGCGCAAACTCCTGCCACAGCGCCTCGGCTTCCCGCAGACGCGCCGCCGGCGACAACGCCAATGCCTCGCTCAAGGTCTGATCCCGGCCCGCCGCAAACGCCTCCCGCTCGCGACTGGCCACGTACGCGCGAATGGCTTCGGACACAACAAAACTCCGCGAACGGCGCTGGCGCTTCGCTTCGGCATCGAGCGCCGCCCGCAGCTCGACGGGCACTGAAACAGATAGAATGGTCGCCATGGATTGTCTGGTTATTAACTGTTAATAGTCTACATAAGCTCAATTCATTACGCAAGATACAACAAGGCGCGGCAGGTCGTCACCCACCGCGCCTCGTTTCTTCGCCTCAGGCGTTGGTGTTGCCATCAACTCATTTCGACGCGAGGACAGCTCGCGCCGCCCTTCGCCGCCGCTTCATCACGCCGCCGCTTCACCTGCCGCCGCCTCACCTCGCCGCCGTTTCACCTCGCCGCCGCTTCACCTCACGGTTTCCTCTCCTCCACCGCGGCTTGCAGCTGCCGCAGCACGTCCTCGAGCCGCCGCAGCTCCTCCCCGTAACGCGCCCAATCCCCCGCGCGCTGCGCTTCCACCGCCCGGCGGAACGACTCGTTCGCGCGGCGCGCGAGATCGGCGGCGCGGGCCGATACCGCCGCGGCGGCACCCGGCGTCTCGGACACCCGCACGGGCGCGCGCGTCGCCGCGCCCGGACCGCCGAAGAGCTGCGCCAATCCCGCGTCCAGCGTCTCCTCCATCACGACCCGATTCTGATAGGCCACCACGACGCGCTTGAGCTCGGGAATACGGCCCCCCTGCGCCCGCAGATACAGCGGCATCACGTAGATCAGCGACTCCTCGATCGGGATCACCAGCAGGTTGCCGCGGATCACCTGCGAGCCGCCCTGATCCCACAACGCGATCTGGCGCGCGATCTCCGTGTCCTGATTGATGCGGTTGACGATCTGCGTGGGCCCGAACACGAGGCTCTGCTTGGGGAAGCGATACACGACTAGCTCGCCGTAATGCGCGCCGTCGTTCCGCGCCACCATCCACGACGCCAGGTTGTCCTTGCCGCGCGGCGTGAACGGCACCATGAGAATGAACTCCGCCTGCTTCTCCTCCGGCAGCCGCATCACCATGTGGCGCAGGAACGGATCGGGCCGCTCCGGCGCGATCGAGAGCACCGGCTTCTGCCACTGGTCCTCGCGATGATAGAAAATGTCCGGCTCCGCCATGTGATAGGTGCCGTACAGCTCGGTCTGGACGTGAAACAGGTCTTCGGGATAGCGCAGATGCGCGCGCAGATCGGCCGGCATCGAATCGAGCGGGTGGAAGATCCCCGGAAAGATCTTGACAAAGGTGCGTACCAGCGGATCGGCCGAGTCGGCCTGATAGGCGGTGACGGAGCCGTCGTACGCGTCGATCACGACCTTCACGCTGTTGCGCATGTAGTTGATGCCATTGCTCAGCGGCTGCGCGTACGGATAGCGAGTCGTCGCGGTGTAGGCATCGAGGATCCAGCGCAGCCGCCCGCCACCATCGATCACCATGTACGGGTCGGCGTCGAAGATCAGAAACGGCAGCGCCGCATGCGCGCGCGCGCGGATGTTGCGGATGTACATCGCGCGGCTCGCGCTCGTGATGTCGCTCGACAGCAGCACCTTGAGCGAGCGGAAATAGGCGGCGAGCACCAGGCGGCGCAGCAGCCCGCCCACCACCACCCCGCCGTCGCCCTTATAGGTCCCGAAGATGTTCTGATCGCCCGAGGGATAGTCGAACTCCTGCTGTCCAGTGTTGGCGAACACCCAGTTGTCCGTCAGCTCGCCGAAGTAGATCTCCGGCCGCTTGACCGCGAGCGACACGCTGGAGGCCGGCGGCAGATCCTTGATGAACAGGACCGGCAGCCCCTCCTCGGTCACCTCATTGACGGGCCCCAGGGTCAGCCCCATGCCGTGGGTGAACGTGAGCCGCTCGTTGATGAAGGTGCGCGTCGGCAGCGATGCCGAATTGAGCTCGCGCGGCGACAGCATCACCTGGCGGTAGCGGCCGTCGACGACGTAGCGGTCGTCGTCCACCGACACGAAGTCGTAGTAGGTGCGGATCTCCTGGAGCTGCCCGAACGTCTGCAGCAGGGGGTCGCGGTCCCACAACCGCACGTTGTCGATGGTGGGGCGATTCGCCTGGATGTCGCGCTCGGTGAGCCGCGCCTCGCCCGAGAGATCGCGCACCAACACGCTGTCGAGGCCCCACGCACGGCGCGTGGCATCGATGTGACGGCGCAGCTGCGGCGTCTCTTTCGAGAGCTCGTTGGGCGCGACCACGAACTTCTGGACGATGGCGGGATAGACGACGACACCCAGCAGCGAGACCCCGAAATAGCTTGCGACCGCGAGCAGCGCGGTGCGTCCCAGGCGCTTGCTGCGCAACCCGGCGAGCACCAGGATCGCGCCCAGGATCGCGGCCACCCCTGCGATGCGCAGGCCGATGAGCCTGCCGTGCAGATCGGCGAAGCTCGCGCCGAACAGCGGACCGGTAGTCGAGTACAGCGTGCCCGGCAACCGCACGAAGTAGATCCGCAGCGCGGTCAGCACGAACATCGCGGCGATCAGCAGCGCCAGGTGCAGCCGGGCGGACGGCTCGATCGTCATGGTGCGGCGATAGAACACGACGTCGCGGCGCAGCGTGTACAGCGCGCCGCAAGCGAGCAGCGACACCGTGACGAGCGTCGTCAGGATCGCGAGCACGCCGGTCACGATGGGCAGCGTGAAGACATAGTAGGCGAGGTCTCGGCCGAAAACCGGATCCGTGACGCCGAACGGTGTCTGATGCAGGAACTGCAGCACCGGCATCCAGCCCGTCGCGACGGCGAGTGCGAGGAACAACGCGAACGCGAGCGCCGTGGGCAGCGCCAGCCGCCGCACCAGACGGGTCACGTCGACCGCCGGCGTCTGGGCGCTCGCTGGCAGGACCACGGGGTTGGGGACGATGCCCCGCTGGGCGAAGCGCAGATTGGCGTACAGAAACGCAAACGCCACGCCCCCGGCCACCCCCCCCAGCGTGAACGATGCCATCAGCCGGGTCGCGAACACCCGCTCGTACCCGAGCGCGCTGAACCACGGCCACTCGGCGAGCAGCCCGATGAGGGGCGAGATAAAGAAAATCAGCAGGCCGAGGCCCACGAGCAGCCACACCGCCACGCGGCGCCGGCCGCGCCGGAGAGGGAGACGGAGCTCAGCCATGGGGCGGAAGCTACACGCCCTGCGCCCGAATTGCTGCCATCACGCGGTCAATCAACGCCTGGGCCGTCTCCCGTGTGCGCGGCTGCGCGAGATAGTCCGCATAGTCCACCGGCGGCCCATACGTCACGGTGATTCGCTTGAAAATCCGTGGCACGGAGCTGCCGATCGGTAGTACGTCCCGCATCCCCTCGATCGTCACGGGAATCACCCGCGCCCGGGTCGCCAGAATGAGCAGCCCCGTACCCGCGTGCCCCGGCCCCACCGAGCCGTCCCGCGTCCGCGTGCCCTCCGGAAAGAGCGTCATCACACCGCGCGGCAGCACCTGTATCATGCGGTGCAGCGCATGCAGGTCGCGCCGTCCCGGCTGCACCCAAATGCATTTCCAGTTGTCCGCGAGCCACGCGAGAATCGGCGTCCGATAGAAGTTCTCGGCCGCCGCGGGATTCCACGGCAAGAGGCGCGGCTGGACCAACGAGCGCGGATAGAACGCCGCCAGACCCACCAAAGAGCTGTCGAGCATCGATTGGTGATTGGAGAGCAGGAGCGTATTCGGCTCCGTGCCGACATTCTTGCGGCCCGATACCCGCGTCCGGTTCAAGACGAAGAACAACACCCAGAACGCCGTGACGGTCAGGTTCGTGACCAGGTAGGATGTCATCGGCCACAGCAGCCGGAACAGTCGTCCGCGGCGGGGCGGAGCGTCTGAGTGTCTCGCCATCACGGGTGTATACCCGCAAAGCTACAGGACAACGCCCAGTTCTTCGCGGCGATCTATGTGCTGCCTAGGCCTGCCCTGAGCGTAGCGAAGGGATCTGCTTCTACCGAGTAATTACTCTTTGGACGGATTGGAGCGGCGCCGCGCCTCATCACGCCGAATCTCGCGCAACGCAATCAGAAACCCGATTACGCCCAGGAGCAGTACGCTACCAAGGGCGAGAGTGACATTATCCGTCATGCGTCCTTCTCCTCTCTAGCCACAGCGACCCGGCGAATAGAGCTACACCCACGATCACAAAGGATAAAAATTTGCCGGCCATCCCCCTACTCTCGGCAAGGGCGGCATCCAATGGCGCGAACGTGATGAGTATTACTCGGACGCCCCAAATTCCGCGCGCAGCCGCTCGACGGCCGCAAGCTCCGCTCGCGCGCGGCGCCGCACCAGCAACGACCAGGCGAACACAAGGGCCACCCCCGCCGCGGGGAGCCACACCGTCAGCCAGAACGCCGGATCGAGCAGGGTGCGGTGATGGATGCGGCTCCCAATCACCCACCAGGGCGTGAGAAACACGAGCTCGAGCCCGAGCACGACCCAGATAAACTTCGCGAGCCGCACCCGCTGCCGGCACCCACGCGCCAGCACATCGAGATGCGTGGGACTGCTCTCCGTTACCGCAGCGTCTTCCTTCGCGCGCACGCGACCGTGCTGCACCCACAGCGCCACAATGGCGATCCCGACGATCATGCCGAGCGCCGCTTCGAAAGGGTTGCCCGCATGCCGCAGCGCCAGGGCGGTGATGAGAATCGCGGCTCCCGCGACGGCGCCCTCGATCAGACGCTGGACCAACATCCCTCGGCGCGCCTTCGCGATCAACTGCGTCGCATCGGCCCCGGCGGTCTGACCGATGCGCTGCCACTCGGTCTGCAGTTGTTCCCAGTCGCTCATGCCGTTTCCTCGCCCAGCAGCGTACGCAGCGCGTGTCGCGCCCGCGTGAGCCGGACGCCGACGTTCGTCTCACTCGTGCCCTGGACTGCGGCGATCTCGCGCTGCGACAGCCCCTCGAGCCGCAACATCACCGCCTGGCGCTGCGCCTCGGGAAGCTGGCGGATCCCGTGGAACAGCCGCTCGCGCCGTTGCTCGTCGATCACCCGCTCCTCGGCGAGCGGCGCCGGATCGGTGAGCTGCCCGTCGTCCGGCAGCCGCTCGAACCGGCGCCGCCGCACGGCGAACGTGATGCCGCGATTGTGCGCGACCCGCAACGCGAACGTGCGCTCCGACGACTCGCCGCGAAACCGCGGCAACGCGCGCCAGAGCGCCAGCAGAATCTCCTGCATCAGGTCATCGTGGTCGGAGGCGCTGTCGACGTATCCCCACGCGACGCGCGCGAGCATGTCGCCCCAGTCGCGGATGACACGTTCGATGGCTGCGGCAGCATCTTCGTGCGTGGGAACCGGCATCCCCTTTCATTAGTCACCATATCGCGCCGTTTTCTTACAGGGCTGGCGGAGCTGTAAGAAAGTGCGGGCCAGCGGGACTAATCTCTCGTGACCCTGTCGCTACTGCTCGTGCTGGCCCAGGCACTTGCTGCCGACCGCCCTCAGCTCCGCGCCGGTCCCTTGAGCGGTGATTTCGTGCTCGATGGCAGGCTCAGCGAAGCGGCCTGGGCGACGGCCGATTCCGCGATCCTCACCGAATTCGAGCCGGCGCAGGAGACGATCCCGCGTGACCGCACAGTGGTCAAGGTGCTGGTCAGCGCGGAGGAATTGGTCTTCGGGATTCGGTGTGACGACGCCGAGCCGGCCCGGATCACAAGCTTCGCGCGCGCGCGGGACGCCGATCTCGAGAGCGAGGATCACGTCCGCATCGTGCTCGACCCGTTTCGCAACGAGCAGTCGGGGTACGTCTTCGCGGTGAACCCGAGCGGCGCGCGCTACGACGCGCTCATCAGCGAGCAGGCGCAGCGCCTCGGCGGCCGCGAGAACGCCGATTGGGATGCCATCTGGGAAGCCGCCGCCGCCCGTACACCCACCGGCTGGTCGGCCGAGATCCGCATTCCCGTGAAAAGCCTGCTCTACAAGCCTGGCCTCACGACCTGGGGCTTCAACGTGCAGCGGCGCGTGCAGCGCAAGCTCGAGACCCAGCGCTGGGCCTATCCGAGCCGCGATTTCCGCATCACGCAGATGAGTCGCGCGGGGCTACTCGTCGATCTGCCGCGCTTCAATCTCGATCGCGGGTTGACCGTGCGGCCGGCGCTCGTCACGACGAGCGGGTCGGCGATAAGCAGCAATCTCACCGGCAGCCTGGACGCGACGCAGCGCCTCGGCGCGAACACGCTCGCGTTTCTCACCCTGCACACGGACTTCGCGGAAACGGAAGTCGATCAACGCCGCACCAACGTCACGCGCTTCCCCCTGTTCTTCCCCGAGAAGCGCACCTTCTTCCTCGAAGGCACGGATATCTTCGACTTCGGCCCGGGGATCGCGCCCGACGTGATGCCGTTCTGGAGCCGGCGCATCGGCCTGTTCGACGGGATCACGGTGCCGCTCCAGGTCGGCACCAAAGAGAGCGGTCGCATCGGCAATACGAACTTCGGCGTGCTGGCGGCGCATACCGGCGCCGCCCTAGGGCTCGTCCCCGCGACCGATATGGCGGTGGTGCGCGTGAAACAGAATGTGGGCGGGGAGTCCTGGGCCGGCGTGATCGGCACGGCCGGCGATCCCACCGGGGCGCCGGGCAGCTGGACCGCCGGCGCCGACGTCTTCCTCTCGAGCTCACATGTGCTCGGCAACAAGAACGCGCAGCTCGGCGTGTGGGGGCTGACCATGGACCAACGCGGCGCGATCGGGGGGGGGGCGCGCTCCGCCGGCGGCGTGAGTCTCATCTATCCCAACGACACCTGGAACAACTTCCTCGGCTACCGCTGGGTGGGCGACGGCTTTCAACCGGCGCTCGGCTTCGTGCCGCGCCCCGGCGTGCAGCAATGGAACCTGGCGCTGAACTACAACACACCGCCGTCGCGTTCTCCCTGGCTGTATCGCGCGACCTTCGAGCTGATCGCCGTGGCGATCGCCGATCTGCGCGGGAGATGGCAGACGCTGTACGGGCGATTTGCCCCGCTCAATTTCAGCTTTCAGAATGGCGATCAGCTCGCGATCGCCGCGCATCCAGAGGCCGAGCGCGTGGACGCGCCGTTTGCCATCGCGCCGGGCGATACGATTCCGGCCGGCGACTACCGGTTCCTGCGCTTCCGCGCCGACTACGTCCGCGCCGCGAAGCGCCGCGTGAGCTGGGCGCTCACGTTTTACGGCGGCGCGTTCTACAACGGGCACCTCAGTGAGGCGATCGGCACCGTATTCCTCAAGCCCGCGCCGCTGCTGATCGTGGAGCTGAGCGGTGAGCGCGATCAGGGCGCGATCGTCTCCCATGGGGGGGGGCCCCGCGTCCCGTTCGTGCTCGAACGCTACGGTGTGCGGCTGCGCGTGAGCGTCTCACCCGACCTCGAATTCAACAGCTTCACACAGTACGACAACTCCTCGCGTCAGCTCGGCAGCGATATCCGCATCCGGTGGACGTTTCGCAGTGGCGGCGATCTCTTCCTTACATACAATCACAACATCACCGTCCCGCCCGGCGGCCTCCCGTGGACGTTCGACTCCAACCGGCTGTCGGCCAAGCTGCAGTACGCGCTGCGGTATTAGTGGCTGAACGGCTGCGCCCTTCAGGGCTCGCGTAGTCGCCGAGCCGGCGTTTCAACGCACGGGAAAACGTCTCGCTGCAGGTGGATTCTTAAGGAATCGGTACAGCCGCCTCCCGCCACGGCAGCACGCCCAGCGATCGATAAATCGCCGCCGGATCGTAGATCACGCCGTCCTTCATCACGAGATCCGTGTGCCGGATGTTGGCGATATCGGCGACAGGGTCGCCGTCCACCAGGACCAGATCGGCGAGGTATCCCGGACGGATAGCACCTAACCGATCGGTGCGCTTCATGACGGTCGCACCGCCCCAGGTCGCGATCTGCAGCACTCGGGCGTTGGGAATGCCGGCCTGGCTATAGAGCTCGAGCTCGCGGTGCAAGCTAAACCCGGCCAGCGCGTCCGTCCCGGCCACGATCGGGATGCCGAAGTCGTATAGCTTCCTCACAAATGCGAGCATCTTGGCGTATGCCGCGCGATAGCGCGTCCGCTCGGAGTCGCTCTGCGCGAGGCCGCCCAGGAGGAATCCGCGCCGCACTTGCGCCGGCATGCGAGCCTCGATCCGCTGAGCGCCCGCATCCATGCTGCCCGGCCGGGCCGTGTACATCGCCTCGAATGTCGCAACGGTCGCGTCGATCACGGTCGTGTGGTCTTTGAGGAGCTGCAGGAATGCGCGCACGCTGTCGGATGCGAGATCCAGATCGGGACCGTACCGGCCGACTGCGATGAACCGCATCGGCGTGCGCGTCTCCAGCGTGTCGCCCAGGAAATTGAGAAACAGCATGTTCATATGCTGGATCTCGTCGTAGCCTTCGCGCACCGCGCGCGCCGCCGTCATGTGCACGGGGATGTGCCCGGACACGCGCAGGCCGAGCGCGTGCGCGCGCTTCGCGATCACGGGAACCAGCGCCGTATCCATCGAGCTGTAGATCTTGATCTGCTCGTAGCCGAGGGCCTTGTAGCGGTCGACCCAGGCGAGCGCCGATTCGGGCGTGCTCACGAGCACCTTGGTGGGTCCCTGGTAGGGGCCCGGGCCGTCCATGAAACCCGCCATCATGACGCGCGGCCCAATGGTGCTGCCCGAGTCCCACGCCAGGCGCAGCTGCCGCAGCTGGTCGATGTCGTTCGCCATGTCGCGCACGCTGGTCACGCCGGCCGCGATGTGCAGCCGGCCATCGAGTGGCCCGAGATGCGTGTGCATGTCCCACAGCCCCGGCAAGAGCGTCTTGCCGCGCGCGTCGATGATCCGCGCCCCCGTGGGGGCACGTGCCGCGCTATCCGGAGCAACCGACTCGATCCGATTGCCGCGCACCACCACCGTTTCATCGCGCAGGAGACGTGCGTTCGGGGCATCGAAGACACTCGCGTGCCGGAAGACGACCGCGCCGCCGGGATGTTCGCCGATCACGCGCGCCAGCGCGGCGTCGCGTTGCTTCTCCATCGAGTCTTGCACGGCAGCGAGCTCGTCGCCGATGGATTCCCACCCCTCCCGGATTACGCGGTACCACGCTCCTCCCACGAAGGCGAAATAGCGGCCGTCCTCGCCGAGCCAGAAGTCGTAGGGCGCGAAACCGAGACCTTCGACTTGATAGTGGGTGATGCGGGCAGAGCGCCCGCCCGCGGTCACCGTGCGCTGCTCGAGTTTCTTGACTCGTGCGCGGCCCTCAGGCAGGAGCGGAATCTCGCCGTTCGCTGCCGTCGCTGCGGCCTGAGCGAGCATGAAGTCCGCGCTGGAGGGCCCGTAGATCGACACATAAAACGCGGGCGCGACCAGATGCCGGCTGCCTCGCTCGGCGCTCGATGACCACGCCGCGGTATCGCCGCGCAGCGTGAACCGCTCGTCCACCGGCACCTTCAAGTAGTCGTTGCCGGTGATCGACACCGTCCGCGGCATGCCGTCGGCCGTGAGGGTGAAGCGCGACTCGAGCTTCGGGCCGCGGCCGCGATCGTTGTATTCCTGGAAGAAGTGGAGCGTGCCATCCGGCTCGCGAATGGCGACCTCCGAGCCGGCGCGGTTGCCACTCAGGATGATGGCGTAGCGGATGGTATCCGCGCGCTGCGAGAGCAGAACAACGGCCAGCAGCAGCGGGGTCATGATGACTTTACGATACGGCTGGGCCCGCTAACGCGATAGGACGTTGCATTCCTCTTAAGCGACAGCGAGCCTGTCATCCCTGCTTTTCGTGATCCATGGACACTGCCGCCACCGTGGATCATGTTTGCCGTCACACTTCTTCTCAGGAGCACACCATGCGCCGTCTCCTGCTCTCTGGCCTAGTTCTCGCCGCCGCCTCCGCGAGCGCGGCCAGCGCTCAGAACCCTCCCGCCGCACCGGGCGGCGGCATCAAGCGCTCCGACGTCGCGGGCACCTGGGAGATCAAGACGGACAGCGGGGTCGCTTCCGTGATTCGGGTGTCGCCGAACGGCAAGACGTGGACGCTCGCGTTCGCCGGTCGCAAACCGATCGCAGTTCGGGTTCTTGCCAGCGGTGGTGACAGCATTGTCTTCCAAGCGGGTCGATTTCCCAGTGTCCTGAGACCGGGTCAAACGGTGACGAGGGTGCGCGAAGTAGGGCACTTCAACGGCGACGCGGTGACCGGCACGTACGAGGCTCACTATGCGTCGGGGAGCGTCCTCAAAGGCACATTTTCAGGCTCGCGCAAGACTAGGTAACCCTCGATTGCAACAAAAGGCGCGGCGGGCCGCTTCCGCTCTATTGTCTGGTGTCGTCTACCGTCCAACGCCGATGCGCCAACACAGGAGGATGCCGTGCGGATTCCATGCGGGGTCGTGTTGTTATCCCTGATGACCGCTGCCGCGGTCGCTCAGCAGGCCGACAAACCCGTGGCTCAAAACCCCACGCCCAGTCAGTTCCAGAAGAATCCGGCTCTTCCCGACTGCCTCACGCTGGCGGTGCAACGGGGGGACCCGTCGAGCGGACCGTCGATCCTGCTGGTCAAGGGCACGAAGGGCTGTAGCGCGCCCTGGCACTTTCATTCGCCCAACGAACAACTGATGATGGTGAGCGGCACGGGCCGGGTGGAAATGAAGGGCGAAGCGGCGCTGAACCTGCACTCCGGCGGGTTTGCGTACGCGCCCGTCAAACATGTGCACCAGTTCACCTGCGTCGGTGGACCGTGTTCGTTCTTCCTGCATTCGGATGGACCGTTCGATATCCATTACGTAGATCAGAACGGCAGCGAGATTCCCGCCGAGCAGGCGCTGCACAAGCAGCGCAAGCCGAGTTAGCGAGGCTCCATCTCTCTGGCGATGATCTCGTACTTGAATGCGTCGGGATCGAGACTGTCGATTCGGCCCTCCGCGGTCTCCGCCTGCGGATACATCAGGAACGGCAGCGGCTCGCCGCCTGAACCCGGCAGCGCGACGTCGTGCGCGAAGTTGTACGCCATCCAGTTCATCTCCCACGATCCGAACAGCCGCGCGCGCGCCGCGGTGACCATCGCGTCATCGAGCGGCCGGTTTCCCGGCGGCTCCTCGAGCACCACCTTGCGCACGTCGGCGGGATCGACGGGCACCCAGCCGTCGTCCTGGAGATAGACTTCGGCGCGGCAATGCTGGGATTTCGTGACATGGTCGGAGGACGCGCCCAGACTTCTGTATCCTAGCGCCGAGGGAGCGACCCGAATGCCGTACACGTCGCGCGCCGGCAGCCCCGACGCGCGCGCGAGGCCGACGAACAGCGCGTTCAGGTCGGCGCACTTGCCACCCAAGTCGCCGGTCTCGAGCATGTAGCGGATGTCGCCCAAGCCGCAGCCGCGCGTCGTGGGCTTGCGGAACGTGTGGTCCACGATCCAATCGTAAATCGCGCGCGCTTTGTCGACGTCACTCGTCGCGCCGCGCGTGATGTCGTCGGCTTTCTGTTTGACGATGCCAGTGGTAGGCAACAGACGCGTGGGACGTAGGAAGTGCTTCAGGTTGGGGTGTAGGGGCGCAGCATGCTGCGCCCGTACATCCATCCCACCACGCTGCATCCCCACATCCACGGCGACATTCCGCGTCGCGACCCGGCTCGTCACCGTGACCACCGGCGGCACTCCGGCCGGAAACTCCGCGACCACGAGTCCGAGCGCGTCGTCCGTGCGCTCCACGAAGCGCGCCTGCCCGCCCGGTGCGTTGAACGTGTTGGCCAACGTCTGCTGGTAGGGGGTCCGCTGGACGAGCGCGGCCGGCACCCACACGCGCGTCGCACCGACGGGCTTCACGACCTCGACGCGCGTCATCACCTCGAACTGGCGCCAGTCGTCGGGAAGGGCCACACGCGGGGCGAACATCAGGCTCGCGGATGCTGCCCCCGCCCGCTGCAGAAAGTCGCGTCTATTCATCGTGGAAACGTACGACCAGGGTCCCGCTAAAGGGAGGCGCACAAAGAACGGAAGCAACGCAATAAGGCGCGGCAGGTGACCATCCCCACCGCGCCTTGATGCCGACCCCATTACTTGATCGCGACTTCTCTCAAGGTCTGCAGCCAACCGCTGAGGCGATCGCGGAGCGCGACCGGCATATACCGTGAGCCCAGCAGCCCCTCGAGCCGCGCGACACGGACTGCCATCTCGGCCTTCTGGCCCGCCTTGCCGTCTAACCAGGCGGCGTAGTAGAGCGCAAGGGCTTCCACCTCGAGATCACCCACCAGTGCTGCTTCATTCGCGAGTTGATCCAACGCAAGGGCGCCGCCGACCAAGTTGCCATTGTAGAAGTGTGCGCTCGCCAGCTTCCAACTCGCCCCGCTGGCCAGGTGCCCCTCGCGGCGAGCAATGTCGGCGGCTCGGGCGTAGTCTCGTGCCGCTGCGTCATAGCGAAGGTGACGGCTCAACTCATCACCGCGGCCGATATACAGCTGCACCTCGGGACTGAGTTCACCGGCCGACGCCTGAATGCTGGTGAGAACGGCCGGATTGTCCGACTGGGCGCTCGATTGTGTAGCGGAAAGACTCGGTGCGACGAGAAACGTGGCGACTGCAAGAAGGTACGTAGCCGTCTTCATAACCCTCCCCGGTTGCATGGGTGACGACGGCATTTGGCTTATAGGACGTGCGAAGCCTCCGGATGGTTGCTGAGCCAGCGGGAAGCGGACAAAAGCGTGACGGATGAGCACCCCCCACCCCCACGTTTCGCAGTGATACTTTCACCGACCGCGCCTCGCGCGTCCCGCACCGCCGCCCGCACAGGACTGACCGGTAGGCAGCGAGGCGCGTAGCCTATACGTAAATGATTCCCACTGTGCTTTGGGCCGCGCTCGCCGGGTCGCTCACCACGCCCGGCGCAGCGCCGCCGGCCCAGGCCACCGACACGATCGATCCGGCGCGCCGGATCATCGCGGCCGCGATCGGGCGCAAACACGAACGCCGCTCGACTCACCACGATTATCAGTACCGCGCCGACGTCAAGCTCGTCCTCCAAGACCTCGATCAGTCACTCGATTCTGCCGCATCGATCGCCGCGATCACCGAGACCCAGAGCGCAGCCTACTGGCAGGCACCCGACCGCTATCAGGAAACGATTCTCGCCCGCCGGCGCATGGGCAGCGTTGGCGCCGGGGGCAACCTCGTCGCAGTCCGCGAGATCGTGAACTTCAATCGAGAGCGGATCGAGCTGGGACGCTATTCACTCGTCTCACCGCTCGCCGACGACGCGCTCGACTCGTACCGCTATCGGATCGTCTACACGTTCTTCCGCGATGATGTGCCGCGACGCACCTACCGGCTCGCCGTCGAGCCCCGCACCAACGCGTCACCACTCTTCGTCGGGTTCGTCGACATCGTCGACTCCACGTTCGACGTGGCCTCGATCAACGTGGGCGTGAACGACGTGGTGCAATTCCCGTTCATCACGAAGCTCCGCTACCAAGTGTCGCTGCGGGATCTGGGAAATAACGTCTGGATGCCCGACGACATCCGCTTGACCGGCGACGTCACGCTCAAGCTTCCGGTCGTGCATCTCACCGTACCGATTCCGGGCTTCCCGCGGCGCGGCACGTTCGAGCAGGTGGCCGCGTTGACCGACTTCCGCTTTGCCGAAGGTCACCCGCCCAAGGATCTCGGCGAGGTCCGCGTCACAGTCGACAAGCACGCCGCTCGCATGGACAGCGCTGTCTGGACGGCGCCACTCTCGGCCGCCGAGCGAGCCGCGTGGGCGCGGGAGTACCGCAGACGCGAGCGGCCATCCGCGGTTGCACACGTGCGCCGCGCCGTTGAGGCCGCCCGGTTCATTCCCACTGGCCCCGAAGTCCACGTCAATCGCGTCGACGGCGCGTTCCTCGGCCTGCACCACACGGCGCGACCGCCCGGCGCCATCCTCGAAGCCAAACTCGGTCGCGCCAGCGCGACGGACGAGTTGGAGGGAAGCCCGCAGTACCGCCTCGGTGGCCAGGTTCGAATCTCGGAACCGCACCAGCTCTGGCTCGGCGGCTCGTACTACGATGAGACCACGACGCGACCCACCATCACCGCGCGCATGCCCGGCGACAGGACGCGCGGCGCCGGCGACGATCTGAACGCACTGCTGTTCGGAAGGGACCTCCAGGACTATTATCGGGCGCACGGCTACGCCCTTACGGCAAGCGTCAGAGTACTCCCGTTCACTCGGCTGGATCTCCGCTACACCGACGAGGCGGAATCGAGTCTCTCACTCGCCGCGTATCCGCTGTTCGGCAACCGGCAGTTCGTCCGACCCAACCCGCCGATCGCCGACGGCCCGCTGCGGTCCGTCACTGCGGCCGTGACGTACGACTCCCGGCCCGTGGTCCGGCGATTCGATGGGGACACCCGGCTTGCCCAACTGACGTCCACACGGATCACGCTGACCAGTGAGCGCGCCGCCGCCGCCCCCGCTTGGGGCCGGTACGCGGTTCAAATCGAGCGGCGCCAGCCGACGCTGGGCCTGGGACTCACCACGCTCACCCTCGCCGGTGCCACCACCACCGGCGCCGTCCCACCGCAGCGCGAATTCGGCGTGAATTTCGGGCTCTTCGGCTGGAGCTTGCAGCGCGGGCACGGTGCACTCAGCGACAGCAATGTGTACGCGACCCGCGTCGCGCTGGTGAAGGTGCACCACGACTTCGGTCGCCTCTTGTTCGCCAAGAGCGGCATCCCCGGCATCAGGGGACTGCCTCTGACGTTCGCGATTGACGCAGGGAGCTTCTGGACCCAGCCGATGACCAGCCACTTCTATCGCTTGGGCTTTCAGGTCGGGAATCTGACGCCGTTCCTGAATCCCTTCGACCTCGGTCTCCGGTTCGACTGGCGGTTCTTCAACTCCGAGCGACGATTCCAGTTTGGGGTCGTGGTCGGGCCCTGATTGCTGTCCCCAGGCAGACCCTTCGGCGCCTCGAAAGGAGAGAGCCCTTCAGGGCTCGCGTAGTGGCCGAGCCGGCGCCCTTCGCTGCGCTCAGGGCAGGCTTTCAGCGCACGGATTACCCGACCAAGAAACGGGTGTTAAAATGCCTGGGCCTGGCAAGACTCACCGGCCGAGCGTGCTAGAATGTGATCAGCGTTGGATTGGTTAGCCCCGTGTTGCTGCCCGCGATCGTGGCCGTCGGCGTCGCGTTCCCGCTCGCCCCCGCCGCGTAGACCGTAATGCTGCCATCGACCGTAATGTTGCCACCGCTGTTGGCAACGTAGATGTTGTCCGCGCCATCCAGAACGATGCCAGTCGGGGAGTCCAGTCCGGTGTTGCCGCCCGCGATCGTAGCCATCGGCGTCGCGTTCCCGCTCGCCCCCGCCGCGTACACCGTGATGCTGTTGTTGTTTATGTTCGCGACATAGATGTTGCGCGTGCCACCCAGGGCGATGCCCTGCGGGATGCTCAGTCCGGTGTTGCCGCCCGCGATCGTGGCCGTCGGCGTCGCGTTCCCGCTCGCCCCCGCCGCGTAGACCGTAATGCTGCCATCGACCGTAATGTTGCCACCGCTGTTGGCAACGTAGATGTTGTCCGCGCCATCCAGAACGATGCCAGTCGGGGAGTCCAGTCCGGTGTTGCCGCCCGCGATCGTGGCCGCCGGCGTCACGTTCCCGCTCGCCCCCGCCGCGTAGACCGTAATGCCGCCGCCACCGCTGTTGGTAACGTAGATCTTGCCCGCGCCATCCAGGGCAACGCCAAACGGCAAGCTCAGTCCGGTGTTGCCGCCCGCGATCGTGGCCACGGGCGTCGCGTTTCCGCTCGCCCCCGCCGCGTAGACGGTGATGCTGCTGCCGAAGACTTCGTTGGCAATGTAGAGCGGCTTACCCGTCACCCGTCCCGTGCCCGTGGCCGTATAGGTCAACGGACTCCCGCTCGCGAGCGCGGCGGCGGTCAGCGTGTTCGGCCCCGGCGTCGTTCCAAGGACCCACGGCGCGTGCGCGCAACCGGTCCCCACGTCGGTGGTCACTATTACCGCGTTCAGGCCCCCGCCCCCGACGGTTCCGGCGCCCGTCATGACGGTGAAGGTCACCGGCTCGTTCCCCAACGGGCTGGAGACACCGTGATGGGTCAGCGTCAGGCACACCGCTGGGTCCGGTGTGAGCGTAGTGCCGGCGATTGCGGAGTTGCCGTCGGTGCCGCCGACTTTCGTCATCGTCACATGCCGCGCCCAGCCGATCCGGCTGAAGCCGTCGGTACTGCCGCCGGCCCCCAAGTCGAAAGCGTGCAGCGCTTCCGGCGTGACCAAGCGTTCGATGCCGCGCACGAGGGCATGCCAGCCCGCGCTCGCGAGGTCCAGCACGCTGCCCGAATTGATGGTCCCGATGGAGGGCGGGGTCGGCCCGAAGTTCGCGCACGTCAAGAAGGGCGCGGCAACTTCCGCGAGATCGATCGTCGGCCCTGCCGGCACGCCCTCTACCTCCACCCGGCGGTGCAGCTCGAACGGAGGCGCATTGGGGTTACCGATGAGGTTCGGAGACTCGACACACACACCAGCAGTGACGAGCTGACTGAAGGGACCGAAGTCGTGGAGATCCGGATCGGTGCGGAACCGATAGCAGCCTTCGCGCTCCGTCAGACCGCTCTGGAGACAAGTCTGGTCGTTCGTCCCCGGGCCCACGGGGATGCGTTCGATGATCAGCACGACCTGGTTGATGCCCGCATCCAGTGCACCTTGGGGAAGCCAATTGTCCGGGAAGGATGCGCCGGCGAACCCGGTGTTCGTTGTCACGGTCGTCGCAACATTCCCCACGACATGCTCGACGTGATCCGGGTTCGTTGACCCGAACGCCCCGTCCTCGATCCGCAGCTTGATCGGCAGCGTCCGGCCATCCTGGAATTGCACGACGTCGCCGGTCCTCAGGTTCTTCATCCCCCGGTCGACCGGGTCCACGTCGAGAAAGCCGAGTGCCGTCCCCTTGGGTGCCCCCCGGACGAGGATGCGATAGAACTTGGTCGGGTCCAGCAGCGTCGGCGACTTCGTGTCCCAGTTACCCGTGTACTGCTCGTTCGCCAGGTCGAGGGCCATCGGGGCGGGCCCGAATACGAGCACCGGAGTGCCACCGCTCGTCATGCAGTCGACGGGGGCTCCGCTGCTGGGATCCCCGGTAAGGATGCAGACCTCCACGACCGGCGAGAGTGTGGCATTGAATGCGCCGGCATGAAACAGGGCGCCGGGATCGGGCGCAAGCGGTGGCAGGAAAAAAACGTGCGCGTTGCCGTTGTGTGCGCCGTCCGAGATCAAATACGCGGGGCCCGCGCCCGCCGTCGGCTGCACCGGCTGCTGGTCGCGACATCCGACGGAGATGACGGCGCTGACTGTTACGGCGAGTGCGAGGGTCCGCATGGCACGCTCCTATTGAGGCAAACGTGAGTGCAATAGACGCGGCCTTGTACGGGGAGAGAAATGCGGTGCCGATGCAACCCGCTGCTACGGATCGGACGGAGCGAAAGGGATGCGGTTCGTTTGGGTCGGAGGGACCGGACCGCCCGGGGTGATACGATCGAGCTACGGCGACGGCGAGTCAGACGCTCCGCCGCTCCGCGCGTACGCCGCGATCTGCAGGCGCGTGTGCAGGGCGAGCTTCTCCAAGATGTTGTGGACGTGTCCCTTCACCGTATTGGTGGCGAGGTGGAGGCGCTCCCCGATCTCCTTGTTGCTCAGCCCGTCCGCGATCAGATCGAACACCGCCCGCTCGCGCTCGGTCATTCGCACGGCGTTGATCACGTCCGACGATTTACGGGCCACCGCGACCCTTACAATGTGAGCGAAGAGCGTGCTGGTTAACGCTGGGGGAAGCACATCTGTCCCGCTTGCAACCGAGCGAACTGTGCCGACAAAGGCGTCGAGCGTCGCGTCCTTCGCGATGAACCCGGACGCCCCCGCGTGGACAAAGTCGTGCAACTCCTCCGGTACGGGCAGCACGTCCATCACGATGACCCGCACCTCGGGCGCCGCGTGCTTGATCGCCGCTACGAGGCGGTGACTGTCGTGATCCCCGAGGGCGGCATCAAGGACCACCACCTCTGGTCTTACCTCGCGCACGCGCTCGAGCGCCCCGGGCGCGCCGGCCACCGCGGCGACGACCTTGAGGTCCGGCTGCTCGGCGAGCATGGCGATGATGCCGTCGCGCACCAGCCGATTGTCCTCGACTACCAAGATCGGGATTCTTTTCGCCACCGCTGACCCTTTGCCGCGAGACTGGCTCAGCAGTCTCAGATTCGAAGTGGCGTCTGGGAGGCGTCAGAGCGAAGGAGAGACCGACAGGATGAAGAGAGTATGCGGCTCACCGACGGCATCGAGCAATTGTTGCGAGCCCGCAACATGCGGGGGCGACCTTGACCTCCCTCGCCATCTCGGACACGCTTCTCCATCTCGTCCGCTGAGGCCACCATGTTGCTGATCACAATCGTTCTGGCCCTCCAGACGCCCATCGATTCCGTCCAGATCGTCACGCGCGACATCCCGAACTTCTGGCGCGCCTACGACCAAGCCGCCGGCAAGGACTCGGCCGAGCGCGTGCGCATCTTCGAGAGGGTGTATTTCCAGCCCGGCTCGCCGGGCCTGCGCGACTGGATACGCGTGCGGCTCATGAATCCCGACACCGTCCGCGCGCGGCTCGCTCGGGCCGGGTGGCCCAAAGCGCGGCTCGACTCGCTGCCCCGCGATAGCGTGAAAAAAGTCACCGCGCCGTTCTACGAGCGATCCGCCGCCGAGCAGCTGCTGCAGGCGCTCGCGCAGTACCCCCGCTACTACTCCGCCGTGCGCGCCACGACGCTTGCGGTTGACACCAATTCGCGGATAACGCAAGGGGTTCGGCGTGGCCTGACCCGGCTCGCAGTGCTGTATCCCGAAGCCCGCTTTCCCAACGTCTACTTCCTGATCGGCACGCTCTCGACCGGCGGCACGACTGCGCAGAGCGGCATGCTGATCGGCACCGAGCAGAGTGCGAGCGACCCCGCTACACCGCTCGACGAGCTGCCCGACTGGGCGCGGAAGAATTTCCCCACGCATACGTTCGAATCGCTCGTTGGCCTCGTCGTGCACGAGGCGGTGCACACCCAGCAGAAGCCCGCGCCAGAGGGCCAGCACGACACCCTGCTGCGCCACGCGCTCGGCGAAGGCATCGCCGATTTCCTGGCCGAGCTCGCCGTGGGGTCGTGGGCCGCCAACGCACCGCGCCAGGTCTACGGCCGCGCGCATGAGCACGACGTCTGGGTGGACTTCCAGGACGAAATGGAAATAGCCGGCGATTCGATAATCCGCATGTGGATGTACAACGGCATGGTGCCGCCCGAGAAAAATCACGGCGCCATCGACATCGGCTACTGGGTGGGCTACCGGATCGCCGGTGCCTACTACGCGCGCGCTAAGGACAAGCGCGCTGCGGTGCGTGAGCTGCTCGAGCTGCGCGATGCGGAGGCGATTCTGCGCGCGAGCGGCTACGCTCCCTGACACCTCTCCCTACTTCTTGGCGAAGCTACCCAGCAGAGACTCGACGAACGGTTACTTTCTGAACGACCTACAGGACCACTCCGGAGGCCGGCATGAGCTTCTTCGTCTCGCTGCACCAATTCAGCGATTTCGCGCTCCTCGTCCTGCGCCTCGCCCTCGGCACCGTCTTTCTTTTCCACGGCTTGCCAAAGAAGGGCCTGTGGAGCGCTCAACCGTCCGCCCAGATGCCCGCCGGTCTGCTGACCAGACTCCGCATCCTCTCGATCGCCGAACCCGCCGGCGCTCTGGGGCTGATCTTCGGCTTCCTCACCCAGCTCGCGGCCCTCGGTCTCGTCATCGTGATGCTCGGCGCGATCACGTTCCTCACCACCAAGGTCCATCGCAAGTTCAAAGAAGCGAACGCGCCCGGGTGGGAATTCGAGTTCATGCTGCTGGTCGGCGCGCTGGTGCTCGCGATCCTCGGCGGCGGGAAATACGCGCTCGACCACGTGATCTTCGGCCTCTAGAACGCTCTTCAGAGCGCGCGTAGTGGCCGAGCCGGCGCCCCCGCACCCGAACCCACGGCAGTCGCACGCCAAGCCGGACACGAGCGGGGAGCCCGATGGCTCCCCGCCCCTGCATGAATCACGGGCACGCGTCCGGCTTGGCGTGCAACTGGATGTTGCCACCGGCGAGCGTACCAGACGCGCTGTACCTATTCGACAACGTGATCGAGAACGTGTCATCGCGGCCGGGTTCGCCGGCGTCGGTCACGTCTACCGTGTAGCCGATGCCGCTCACCCCGTCCACCTCGGCGATGCCCTTGATGCGACGCGAGGTGAGGCCCGTGACTTCGTACGACGTTACGTCCGTGCCCTTCACCTTGATGCCGTTGGGGCCGTGGTCGATGTAGGTCAAGTGGCCCCAGAGCCCACCATTCTTGATCCCCCCGGCGACGCCGAGGTTCGCCCGGTCTCCCGACGCGTTGGTGATCCAACCACCTCCGGTCACGAAGTCGCCCACGGGCGGGGTGCACGCGGCGCAGCTGATGTCCGCGTGCGCCGAGGAGATGATGACGTCGGCGAGCTTCTGGCCGCTGAGGGGGTTGAAGGCCGTCACGTGCAGCGCGTTCACGGTGATGTCGGCCTGGTTGCCGCTCGCCGAGCCGGACTGCTCGTTGATCACGACTCGCAAGGCCGGCAGATCCACCACCGTCTGGTTGGGCTGACCACTAACGCTGATCGCCTGGTCGTTGATGACCAGCCCGGCGAGCTCTGAGCTGCCACTCGCGCTCGCTTGTCCGGCGCCGTCGCAGGTCGCCCGGGCCCGAGACCGCAGCAGATCGGCCTGGATGACATTCCCCGCGACGATCAGGCTCACGCTCGCAACGGACGCTTCCGCATGACTGCTGTTCCCCTGGCCCACGACGGCGGCGTGGACGACCTCGGCCGAGAGGAGGTCGAGGGTCTCGTCCCGGCTGACCGACAGCAGCGACGATTTCTCGGCCCCTCCCGATTCGGGCAGCGGGCCCGCTCGACCCACGACGATCGGCTGCAGGTCCAGCACCTGGGCCTGGAGCACAGTCGCTTCTCCGCTGAATGTCGTGCTGGTCGCAGCGGTCAACGCGAGGGCCGGCGGGTCGTGCGTGGCGGGCGCCGTAGGTCTCTCGCAGCTTGTGAAGAATGCCGCCGCGAGTGTCAGGAACAGGATGCGCTTCATGGTGCCCTCCTTCGTTATGTGCCGAGACAAGCCTCGGTAGCGGCAGCGTAGCGAGCGGGAGGGCGGCCGTCTGTCGGGAAGATTCGTCGGGACGTGTGGGGAACTATCGGTGGGTGGCGTGGGAAGAACTCCCACACGCCGGCTCGTGCTACTCCGTTTTGAGGAGGCCGGCGCGGAGCGCGAAGTGTACGAGCTCGGAGCGGTGCTTCAGGCCCAGCTTGTCCATGACGCGGGCGCGATAGGTGTCGACGCTTTTCGGGCTGAGACGCAGCAGCTTGCCGATTTCGGTCGAGGTATGCCCCTCCGCAGTAAGGCCGAGGACTTCGCGCTCCCGCACACTGAGCCGGGCCACGGCGCCTATTCCCTTCGCACGCGGCTGCCTCTGGTGCTCGACTAGCACCTTGGCGGCGCTCGGGTCGAGGAAGACTTCGTTCTCCGCGACGGTACGGATCGCCCGCGTGAGGTTCTCAGCCGGGCTCCCCTTGTTCACGAAGCCGCTGGCGCCCGCCGCGAGCACGTCCAGCAGCCTATCCTCCTGGAGGTAGCCGCTGAGCACGAGAATCTTCGTGCCGGCGTGGAGGGCGGCGATGCGGCGCACGGCCTCCAGGCCCCCGATGCCCGGCATGACGAGGTCCATCAGCACGACGTCCGGCTTCAGGGCCCGGGTCTGCCTGACCGCTTCTTCCCCGGTCGCCGCCTCGCCGACCACACGCAGGTTGGCTTGGCGATCGAGCAAGGCGTGCAGGCCGGCACGGACGACCCAGTGGTCGTCGGCGAGCAGGATGTGGATCGGCTTGGGCGCGGGGGCGGGCGCCTGTTTGGGCCGGAGAGATCGTCTCACGGTCCTCCGTATCCGGGCGCCTGGGTGCTGCGGTGAGGTTAGCTCAGGATACGAGACATCAGCCGGTTGCCGCAAGGCTGACGGGGGCGCGTGGCCCGACCTCTCGTGACTCCGGTCACTCCGCTGCGAGAGATGTGAAACGAGCGACGCATCAGATCCGACAGCACGTGCTTTCGCCGCCCGGATGATGGAGGTGCAATGCTGGTCCGTCCGTATAGAACGAAAGTAGAATCATCGGTATTGGATTGAGTGGGCGGAGTTCGTTTGAACCGTGCCCTGAAGGGCCGGCTCGGCTACTTCACGAGTCCTAAAGGACTCGCGCTCCCGGCTGCGTCCTCCGCCCCCTCCCCTACCACGACGCCCGCCGCCTCTCCCTGTCTCGCAATCTCTCGGCGGAGCTCGGCAATCTCCTCGTCCGAGTGCCCAGCTGCGCGAAGCTTCCGATTCATCTCGACCGTCTTCACCGCCGCCTTGAGCGTCCCCAGCGCCAGCAGCGCGCACCCCGGCCGCGCCTCGGCGATGTCGCGGCCGAGCAGGTCGATCAGCTGCTCCGGAGGCAAGGACAGGATCTCTTCGAATGACGGATGATCGCGATTGACCCGTTCGGCAAGAATCGATGCCGCCGCCTGGCTGAGCGTACACCCCGCACCCTCCCAGCCGACGGCGGCGATTCGACTTGCCTCCACCCCTCCCCCGTCCCCCGTCCCCGCTCCCTTTAGGTACATCGTAATCACATCACCACACCCCGGATTGCCGCCCGGCACGCGCGCGTCCGCGTCCGCCAACGCGCCGCGATGACGCGGGCGGTGGTAATGATCGACCAGCCAGGCGATGCGGGTCTCGCGATCCATTACGGCTTCTCGATCGGCGCCTTCACCGTGTTGCCCCACTCCGTCCACGAGCCGTCGTAGTTGCGCACGTTCTTGAAGCCGAGGAGATAGGTCAGCGCGAACCAGGTGTGCGACGACCGCTCGCCGATCCGGCAGTAGGCGACCACGTCATCGTTCGCGCCGAGCCCGTTCTCCGCCTCGTAGATCGTCCGCAGCTCCTCCGCGGGCCGGAAGGTATGCGTCTCGGGTGTCACCGCCCGCCCCCACGGAATGCTCTTCGCGCCCGGGATGTGCCCGCCGCGCAGCGCGCCTTCGTTCGGATACTCCGGCATGTGCAACCGCTCGCCGCGATACTCCTCAGGGCTGCGCACATCGACCAGCTCCCCGCTCCGCTTCACGTGCTGCTCCACCTCGGCGCGGAACGCGCGGATCTTCGAGTCGTCGCGCTCGCGTACCGTGATGTTGCCCTGCGGATACTTCGCCACTTCGGTGACGAGCTCACGCCCCTCGTCCGCCC
Source organism: Gemmatimonadota bacterium (assembly GCA_003222195.1). Lineage (GTDB taxonomy): Bacteria > Gemmatimonadota > Gemmatimonadetes > Gemmatimonadales > GWC2-71-9 > 20CM-2-65-7. The sequence continues at coordinate 29,392 of QHVB01000024.1, forward strand.
AGCGCAGCCGGCCGCCGTCCAGGATCCTGAGCTTCTCGACGCCGAACAGCCGGAACACCCAGAAGGCGTACGTCGCCCACCAGTTGTTCTTATCACCATAGAACACGATCGTCGTGTCGTTGTTGATCCCCTTCGCGCGCAGCAGCCGCTCGAAGCGCGCGCGATCGACGTAGTCGCGCACCAGCGGATCGTTGAGGTCGGTTACCCAATCGATCTTCACGGCGCCGGGAATGTGCCCAGTCTCGTACAGCAGCACGTCCTCGTTCGACTCGAGCAGGCGGACCTTGGGATCGTTCCGATGCTCCTCCACCCACTGGGTGGAGACCAGCACCTCGGGACGCGCGTAGCCACGCGCCGAGATGTCGGATACGGCAGCTACTGTCTGTGGCATGACTCCTCCTCATGGTTTCGTACACACCCTGAAGGGTGCTTTAGCCTGTCCAACAACAAAAACGGCCGTGGTTCCGAAATCCTCCGGGGACCACAGCCGCGTCACACTCCGAAACTCCTCGCCTACACTACGGCCGCCTCCCGGGCAAATGGGGCATGGTACAGGGACAGGCCGCGCACATCGTGTAGACCATTAGCTAAGTAGCTAGACAGCTCAGTAACCGATGTCAAGCGACGTGACGTTCGCGTTCACCCCGGGTATGAGGCTGTTGCGAATCATGGAATCTGGACAACACTCCCTAAGGAGACGGCAATGAGCGGAGCGGCGCAAGGCCGCCCGATCCGCGTCGTCCCGATGCGGGGCGGCGGGCTCCTCGTCGCCGCCCCGGCTCCGGTCCTCGCGCCCGCGAAGGCGAAACTCACCTATCGGGGTGGGCCGCTCTTGAGCGCCGTCCAAGTCGTCACCGTCTTCTGGGGAGCGGCCTGGGATGAAGCGACGGCAGACGCCACGGCGCACGGCCTGAACGCCTTCTTTCAATTCGTGGTCACCAGTCCCTACATCGACCAACTCAGCGAATACAACACGCCACAGCAGAAAATCGGCGCGGGGCGCTATGTGGGAACGGCCCGCGTTACGAACAGTGCGCCCGGCGCCAACGTGACGGACAGCGCGATCCAGGAGCTGCTCCAGGCGGAGGTGGCGCGCAAGGCGCTCCCCGCGCCGACGGCGAACACCGTCTACTTCGCGTTCTTACCGCCGGGGGTCACGGTAGTGGCCGGGAGCGAGCGCTCCTGCCAGGCGTTCTGCGGCTATCACGACCGCTCCGCCGGCGGGCTGTATTACGCGGTCGTGCCGTACCCCAATTGCTCGGGGTGCCTGGGCAACCTGCGGTCGCTCGACGCACTGACGTCCGTCTGCTCCCACGAGCTCGCGGAGGCGATCACCGATCCGGTGCCCGGCCAGGGGTGGTACGAGACGCCAATGGCGAGATCGGCGACATCTGTGCCTGGCAGAACAAGACGCTCGGCGCCTACGAGGTACAGCTGCTCTGGTCGAACCGCGCGAAGGCGTGTGTTTGAGCTTCGGTTTATATTCGGTGCCTCATGCTGAACGCGTCGCAGCTGGCTGCCGCTACCGCGCCTCCGTCCCCGCTCCTCATCATCGCCGGCGCCGGCACCGGCAAGACCAACACCCTCGCCCACCGCGTCGCGCACCTCATCACGGCCGGCGCGGATCCGGGTCGCATCCTGCTGCTGACGTTCACGCGACGTGCGGCGGAAATCATGACCCGTCGCGCCGAGCGAATCGTCGGCAAGAAGACGCGGATGTCGTGGTCGGGAACGTTTCACTCGATTGCCAACAGACTGCTACGGCTGCACGCGAATACGGTGGGATTAGATCCGAGCTTCACCGTCCTCGATCGTTCGGACTCCGCCGATCTCCTCAACGTCGTCCGCAACGATCTTGGCTTCGCCAGGCTCCCGGCGCGATTCCCCAGGAAAGATACGTGCCTCGCGATCTATTCCCACGTCGTGAACACGCGCGGAGCGATCGAGACCACGCTGAAGCAGTCGTTCCCGGCGTACGCCGATTGGGTCGAGCAGCTCAAGGCTCTGTTTCTGGGCTATGTCGAGGCCAAACAGACGCGAGCGTTACTGGACTACGACGATCTGCTCCTCTACTGGTTCTATCTCGATGGAGAGCTAATTCGTAGGCGATTCGATCACGTGCTCGTGGATGAGTATCAGGACACGAATTCGTTGCAAGCCGAAATCGTCTTGAAGCTCGGCACGTCGATCACCGTGGTCGGCGATGACGCGCAGGCGATCTACGCGTTCCGCGGTGCGACGGTGCGCAACATCCTCGACTTCCCGAGCCACTTCGATCCGCCCGCGACGGTCATCAAACTCGAGCAGAACTATCGTTCGACGCAGCCGATTCTCGCCGCCTCGAACGCCGTCATTGGTCTCGCCGCCGAGAGCTACAGGAAGAACCTGTTCTCCGAGCGGCGGTCAGAGCAGCAGCCGTTGCTCGTGGCCGCGAAAGATGAGCAGGCGCAGGCGGACTATATAGTAGAAAGGGTGCTGGAGCAGCGCGAAGCGGGCATCCTCCTGCACCATCAAGCCGTCCTGATGCGCGCCGCGCACCATTCCGATCTCCTCGAAATCGAGCTCGGCAAGCGGAACATCCCGTTTGTGAAGTATGGCGGGCTCAGGTTTCTCGAAGCGGCGCACGTCAAAGACGTGCTCTGCATTCTGCGTTGGGCAGAGAATGCTCGAGACGATCTCGCCGGATTTCGCGTGCTCCAGCTATTGCCGGGCATCGGCCCGGCGCACGCACGCCGAATGCTCGATGGAGGGACAGTCCCACCCGGCCTCGCGGAGCTGCTGGATGCATTGCGGCATGCCACGCAGTGGCCTGGCCAGCTCGGCATGGTGCGCAAATGGTACGAGCCGCATCTCGAGCGACTCTACGAGGGAGCCTCGGTTCGCATCGCCGACCTGGAAACGCTCGAGGGCCTCGGCCGCAATCACCAGAGCCGCGAGAGCTTCCTCTCCGATCTCACGCTGGATCCCCCCGAAGCGCTCGGCGATCTCGCTGGCGACCCGCTCATCGATGAGGATTACCTGATTCTCTCGACTATCCATTCGGCCAAGGGCCAGGAATGGGACGTCGTCTACATCCTGAACGTGGTCGACGGCTGTATTCCCTCGGACATGGCGACGGGGAGCAAAGAAGAGATCGAGGAGGAGCGGCGGCTGCTGTACGTCGCGATGACGCGAGCGCGCGATCACCTCTACCTGATCCAACCGCATCGGTTTTACACGGGGACGAGTCGTCGGAATGGCGATCGACATGTGTATGCGCCGCGGACGCGGTTTTTGCCGGATGCCGTGTTGGAGTCATTCGAACGAGTGGCGGCGGGGGGCGGCGAGAAAGAGGCGGCGGCGGAGGGCGGCAACAACGGCGCGGGAGTCAACGTCGCGGCGAAGCTCCGGGAGATGTGGTCATAGCTTTTTATACACGACGACCTCCCATGCAAATGTTCGCATCTTCTGAAGCACAGTGAATCCCACGGAACGAATCACCGAATCTATCGTGTCGACGGAGTGGACGTACGAACGGAACGGGTTTCGCCACAGCCAACGAAACGCGTTCTGGATGCCAACCACGCTTCGCTCCAACCAATGGTCGCGCGGGTAGACCAGGCCGTACAGCCGGCCACAGCGCTCGGCTGAAAGCCGCACGAGCGGCTCCATTTGCGCGTAGCAGCAGACCACCCGATCCAGTGTGACGATATCGGCCGCAGGAATGCGGGGCGCGAGGGCGACGAAGTCGCCGACCTGAAAAGTGATACGCTCACTGAGGCCCTGGCGTGCCGCCTCCGCGCCCGCCGCAGCGAGATAGGCTGCCGAGACATCGACGCTCGTCGCGGCGCGCGCGCCCGCCTTGAGCAGCGCGAGCTGGATGGCGCCCACGCCGCCGCCGATGTCGAGCACCGTGCGCTGCTCCACGCCCGCGCGGACCAGCGCGTCGATCAGCGCCCGCGTCGTTGCCGCAGGACCGCCCTCGCGATAGTCTCGGAGGTCTCCGGCCGCGCGCTTCTGATCGAACTGGCAGACCCACGCCGGGGCGTCACAGCAGCTCATCGCCGCGCGCTCACTCGAGCCCGAGGATCCGCTTCACCGCGAGCTTCAGCTCGCCCGCCGTCACCGGATCGCGCCAATGCGGCCCACCGCCGTGATCCGGAGTCCCGAAGAACGTGAGGCGCGCGACCAGCCCCGGATGCTGCGCCTCCACATCGGCCATGAGAGAGTCCACGACCTCCCGAATTGCCGCTTCGCGTGAGCGAGTATAAATGAGGAAGCGGGTGTGCCGGTCGCGGTCGGCAAAGTAGGTCAGGAATGTCTTCAATCCCGGCCGCGCATCGCCTGAATCGGACCCCCGGAACGTGGAGTAGTGCATGATGACGAGGTCGGGATGAAACGCCACCATCTCGTCATAGCGGTGCCAACCCGGCCCCCCCGTCTCCTTCTGCCGCACGATCGGCAGGTCGGCGAGAATGTCGCTGATCACGTCCGCATTGGTGCCGCTCGCCCGGATCGTTTCCTCGTCGTAGACACGATCGGGGTGCGTCGAGTCCATCATGATGACGAGCGGGCGATACGACGCCCGCCACAAATGCCAACCCCAGCCAGCGAGCGCGAGCACCGCAACCGCGGCGAGCGCGACGAAGAAGCGCCGACGGCTCGGCATCCTTGTCGTTGGCGCCGCTGACAGCGCCGCGGCGAACGCGGCGGTCGACGTGAAGCGATCGGCCGGCAGCTTCGCCAGCGCAGTCGTGACCGCGGCCGCGACACCCGGCGGCACGTCGCCCCGCACCACCTGCAGCCGCGTCGGCGGCTGGCTCAAGAGCTTGGCGATGATCGCTTGCGCGGTCGGTCCGGTGCGCGGCGGCTCGCCCGCGAGCATCTCATACAGCACCGCGCCCAGCGAGTAGACGTCGCTGCGCGCATCGAGGTCGTGACGCCCCTCGGCTTGCTCGGGACTCATGTACTCCGGCGCGCCCACCGAGATTCCCGTCCCGGTGAGGCGATCCCCCGCGGCTTCGAGCGCGAGCGCGATTCCGAAGTCCGCCACCATCGCTTCACCTTCGTGCAACAGAATATTCTCGGGCTTCACGTCGCGATGCACGACGCCCTGGCGGTGCGCGTAGTCGAGCGCGCCCGCGACCTGTTGTGTGATGCGCACCGCGTCGACGACCGGCAGCTGCTTCTCGCGGTCGAGCCGTGAGCGCAGCGACTCGCCGCGCACGTACGGAACGACGTAGAAGAGAAATCCGTCGGCGGCGCCGGAATCGATCAACGTGAGGATGTGGGGGTGGTCGAGGCGGGCGGTAATCGCGATCTCGCGCAGGAACCGCTCCGCGCCCAACGCGGCCGCGATCTCGGGCCGCAGCACCTTCAGCGCGACGGGCCGATCGTGCTTCTCATCGTGGGCGAGATACACCGTCGCCATGCCGCCGCGGCCGAGCTCGCGCTCGATGCGGTACCGGCCAGACAGCGCTGCAGCCAGGCCCATGAGCCGCTAAACTAGCCTCGCTTGCGCCGCTCCGTACGTCCCTCCGGCTTCGCCTCTTCGGCGCCGGCGTCACTCTCGGTCGCGACATGAGCGGGGAACAGCTCCGAGCGCAGCCAGACGCCCGGGACCGGCAGGGTGACGATGAACTCCTGCGACGCCCGAGCCGGCTGCGCGGAGCCGGAGGTCAGTGCGCTGCGCCACTCCGGCGACGTGTGGGCGACGGAGCGGAGCGGGAAGGCAACATAATTGCCCACGCGGTCCACCACGCTGTTCTCGATCAGATCGGTCAGCGGGTAGCCGCGGGCATCGCGCAGCTTGGCGAGGGCGAAGAACCGTTCCGCCGGGTCCCCGGCGGCGATGATCGTGGCGGAGTAGTAGGCGAGATGGGCGGAGATGTGCGCGTACACGCGCTGCTCCACCGCCGCCGACACCGCGTCCGGGCCACGCACCAGGTCGACGTCGGCGCCGAGCGTGCGGTCCAGCAGGTTACGGCGCAGGGCGTGCCCAAAGCGTCGCACCACTTCGCGCGTGGCGATGTTCGGCAGCTGGAACGGCACGAGCAGCGCCGGCCGGAAGCGCGGCGTCCGCACGATCACGCGGTGGCGTTCGACCGGCTCGACGAAATGATAGGTGAGCACGCCCTCGGACCGCATGTTGCGCAGGGTGCGCAGCGTCGCGCCCGCGGCTTTCTCGCCGTCGAGCTCGGTGACGCCCAGCGCCCGGCGCCGCAGCGCCTCGCACGTCCGCGCGGTGCGCTCGGCGAGGAGTTTGACGGTGTCGGCGGCGGCGCTCGGCAGGTCGGCGGCGATGCACACATCGAGCGGCATCGCATCCAACCCGTCGCCGATCTGGCGCGCGCCGACCATCTTCGCGACGATCTGGAGCGGGCGCTCGCGCGCGTCCGGCGACTTGCGCCAGCGCCCATCCGAGATCGCGAGCTTCACTTCCTCGCCAGGGCCGAGCGAAATGCTGTACAGCGTGGCGCCTGCCTCGGCGCCGAGCGACTGCCAGACGAGCTCGATCTCGATAAGGACGCCGTAGCGCACGGACGTGGGGTCGTGACTCGATTGAGAGGTGGTGTCGCGGTCTTTCGGGAGCACCCCGATGCGGGCGAACCGCATCAAGTGGCCGGGCGTCGTGGCCGGGGATGGCGAGGGCGCAGCAGCCGCTGGCGCGGAGGGCGCCGCAGTCCCTGCTACAGAGATGTCGCGGGGCGCGGTAAGCGGAATCGTGTCGTCGGGGAGCGAGCGGGCGTCGAACTCGATCGCCTCTTCGTTGCGAAGCCCGACGCGGAGCCGCAGCCGCGGCTGATCGTGCTTCGGGATTCGGACGAGCCCGTCGCTGTCGCTCACCCAATAACCGCCGGAGCGACCGCCGCTCTCGAGCACGCTAACCGGGACCCCGGGGACTGCCGCCCCCGTGTCCTGATCCACGATCCGGAACGTCCAAGAGTCCTGCCAGCCGGTCATAGGTAGCCCGCCCGAGATATCCTAGGACCGGGGCAATTTGGGGGCCAGATTACGTAATGCATTGTCTGGCAGCGAGTTACGTTAGAACGGGGCGTTCCAGTCGGGGGTCGCGGGCTCTCAATGAGCCCGAGCACTGGGGTTGTGCAAGTAGCAGTAGCTGTGCTGCATAGGCCCGCCAGGCCGCCACCGGCGAAACAAAGCCATCGAACCGCCCGGTTAGGTTTTTCTCACCTTACCGTCGGAGCGCCCCGCATGCGCGCCGCATTCGGACGTGAATTTTCGATCCATCGAGCCTTCCAGATCGGCGTCATCCTCAAGGGGGTGAACGGCCTGCTCGAGCTGATCGGCGGCATGCTGCTCCTCGTCGGCCTCTCGCACAATACGGCGCTCGCGCGCCACCTCCCGCCGCAAGACGAGCGGTTCGCCGCGATCTTCTTGTTGTCGCACGGCGTGATCAAGGGCTCGCTGGTGTACGGGCTACTGCGGGAAAAGCGGTGGGTGTTCCCGTGGGCGATTAGTGTGTTCGCGGGATTTGGCCTCTACCAGCTGTATCGCTACTTCGTCGAGCCGTCAGCCTGGCTGATCGCGCTGACGGTGCTCGACGTGTTCGTCATTCTGCTGACGTGGGCGGAATGGCGGCGGATCAGAGGTACCGCGCAACCGCCATCGCCGCGAGAGTAAAGAGCATCAACCCGGTCACGACCTTCCCGAATACATTGCCGCGCGCCCTGAGCTTCTGCAGCTCGGCCGAGATGGTCGCGCGATCCGCCGGCCCGCTTGTGGCCAGCGATTCCTGTAACTTCACCGACCGCAGCATCGCCGGTCGCATGACGACGATGCCGATGAGGAAGGCGATCAGCGCTGACGCACCACCCAATCCGAACGCCTTTCCCATCGCTGTCCGCATCATGGCGTCCATATTGCCGCCGGACAACCGCTGCATCAGCCAAAACCCGGAGATCAGCGTGATGAGCGCGAAGATGGGCAGGATGATGGGGATGCGCGTGCGCGCCAGCGCGCCCATGACCTTGCCGGCCTCCGGCCCGGCCTCGGCGAGGGCTGGCATCAGGAAGAACACCTGGAACGCCATCATCCCGACCCACAAGGCACCGAAGAAAACGTGGGAAAAACGCAGCACGATCTGCAGCATGATCAGTCCCCCATTTGAGCCGCCGCCGCGACCGCGGCGAGGTCACCTGCCAGGCGTCCCCAGCGGCGCTCACCGAGTTGCTCGCGGAGTCGAGTCTGAGCCCGCTTCCAGGCGTGCGACGCGGCAACGAGCCGGCGCAGGCCAGTGGGGGTGAGTTCCCAGCGGATCTCCCGCCGGTCCTCTCCCCGCTCGGCCCGAATCCAACCCCTCCGCCCGAGCGGCGCAAGGGTGCGGGTGAGAGTCGCGCTGTCGAGGGCCAGCAAGTCGCCCAAGGTGCCCTGGGTACTGGGCCCGCTGCGATCCAGCGCCTGGAGCAGCGTGAACTGCGTCGGATTGAGACCCGACCCGCGCAACTCAAACGCGTAAGCGCTCGTCACCGCGCGCGCGGCGCGCCGGAGACTCGCGCACGCGCACGGGAGTGGAGGCAGCGCTTCAGCGGCCACTGCCGACCAACCGCCTGAAGATGAGGACGTGATTCGCGAAGAGCAGCGGCACGAAAAACGTCGGCACGAGGTTCAAGGGAAACGTGAGGATCGGCGCCACACCCGGCGTGGTCCCCTGGAGCGTGACTACCGTCGCCGTGCCCACCGCGACGAGCAGATCGAGGACGCCGAATACGTTCCACGCGTGGAGGACGATCCGCCGCGGCTCAGCGAGCACAAAGACGATCGCCAGAATCGCGACGGCGATGTCGCCCCAGCCGGCGCGGGACGCGAATACCGGATTCAGGCTCCCCTGCGCCGCGAGGAGGAGGAAGGCGACGCCGATCAAGCGCATCGCATTGAAGCCGACGAGCACGCGAAGCGGCAACGCATCGAGCCAGGTGCGCACGGGACCACGCACGAGAGCGATCGCGATCGTGACGGCGACGAGTCCGAGGATGATGAGCTGCGCGCCGGGGAACGGAAGCTGGAGCAGGAAGCCGCTGGCACCGGCAGCGACGGCCAGGCCGAGCCAGATCACGATCGCGACGCCTGCGCCGACGGGAAGACGCGGGGGGGCGGGGGCGGGGGCGACGGAAGCGGTGGATGCGGTCATTGGTAGACGCCTTACAAAGGATAATAGTTGTATATACAACCATTCACCAGAAGGGAGGGTTCCGCGTGGTCCCGACACACGACAGGCCCGGGCATCCTAGAGAAGGACACCCGGGCCTCCTTATATCCGTGCTTAGTTACCCGCGGGCGCGCAGCCGCACGTCGATATCGGTAATGATGTCACGCGGCTGGCCGCGGTTCGTCCAGCCACGATGGCGGCCATGATCGCCGTGCTCGTCCTGACCCTGGTCACCGTGGTCGCCGTGCTTCCGACGCTCGCGCTGTTCCCAGAGGCCGCGCACCGCGACACGCTCGCCACGCTCGCCACGCGGAGTCGCGAAGATCCGCACGATCTCATCGTCACCGCGCCGGGCCCAGATGATGCGGTTGGGACCCGAGCGCTGCACGCGGTACACCGTCCAGCCCCGCGTGATCAGCACGTCCCGCGTCACAACGACGACGCGATCGACGGGCACGACGTACTCGTACTCGACGGGCTCGGCGTAGACGAACTCCGCGTTCGTGTATCCTGGCGCGCAGCCCGCGAGACTCAGCGTGGCCGCGAGCATGATCAGATCACGTTTCATAAGGCGCTCCTCCTCGGAAAGACTGTGCGCTCCTATGACCCCGCTCGGGTCCAGATGTTTAACGGTTCCGCGTGATGGATGTCACAGGTTGCAAGGTCGAGTAGCTTCAGGGCTATGGACCGCTTAGCCTATCCTCCCGCGCACTCGGTCGCACATACCGTCGAGCAGCACTTCCGCCGCCACATCCAGCGCGCCGGGATCAAAGCCGAGGTCCCCGAGGCCGCGGCGATCGAACGGATCATCAACGCCGCATTCTGGGCGAGCCTGCGCCGCGAGGAAGGCCGCGCCCCGACGATTTCCCTCGCCTATCTACCGCCTGAAGCGGGCGGCACGGCGCTGTTCGTAGAGCGGCCACTCCCGCTCGATCCCACGACCCTCACGAAGCTCGCCCCGGCGGTGGAGCGGCCCGGGATTCATCTGGGGGTATGGAAGAACGGCGATGGACTGTCGGTCTGGGGAGCGACGCGCATCATCCCGCCGCTGTGCTTTGTGCTGGAAGTCATCGAGCCCGGCCTGCTAGTGATCAAACACCGCCGCGCCGATCCTGACGGCAAGTTCGCAAACGTGGTGGTGCTGGAAGGCGATCAGGTCAAGATGGTGGACGCAGAGGGAACGCTGGCGTCCGAGTGTCCCGATTTTGTCGCGACACTGTTGGGATTCGATCCCGCATCCAGCCATCCGGACAACGTCCTGCTGCCACTCGCGCTCTCGATGCGCGCCCACAAGCACGGCGGCTCTTTGCTGGTCGTGCCGCACGGCACCGAAGCGTGGCGCAAGTCGATCGTGTCCGTCCCCTACACCGTCGCGCCGCCCTTCTCGAAGCTCGGCGACCTGGTCCGCAAGGGCTCGCGCGACGTCGCCTTCAAGGAGGCAACCGACGCGATCGGCGGGCTGACGGCCGTGGACGGCGCCGTCGTCCTCAGCGATCGCTGGGATGTGCTCGCGTTCGGCGCGAAGATCGGGCGTACCGAGTCCGGCCCATTCGTCGAGCAAGTGCTGGTGCGCGAACCGATCCTCGGTCACACGCCCGCCACGATGCATGCCTCGGAGCTCGGCGGCACGCGCCACCTGTCCGCCGCACAGTTCGTGCACGAGCAGCGAGATGCTTTAGCGCTGGTTGCTTCTCAGGACGGCCGGTTTACAGTCTTCGGATGGTCTCAACGAGCGCGGTTGGTACACGCATATCGTGTGGAGGCTCTGCTGCTCTAGCGCTCAGGAAGGCGCTATAGACGGACTCCGACCACCTGCTCTTGCAGCGCTCGATCTCTTGCAGCGCGGCTTCATTCGACATCGCGGGTCGATAGGAACGGGCGGTCGTGAGCGCATCATACACGTCCACGATCCCCACGATCTGCGCCGCCACCGGGATCTCCTCGCCGCGCAGGCGATCGGGATAGCCGGTGCCGTCATAGCGCTCGTGGTGCCAGCGAATGATCGGCTTCAGGTCCCACGGGAACTCGACCGCCGCCAGCAGCTCGAGGCCCCAGATCGGGTGCATCTGCACGACCTCGAACTCTTCGTGCGTCAGCGGGCCGGGCTTGTTCAGGATCTCGTGCGGCACGCGCACTTTCCCAAGGTCGTGGAGGTACGCGCCGAGGCGGATCGTGGTTTGGGTGGTGTCATCGAGCCCGAGCTGGCGCGCCACGGCGAGGGACCGCTGCGCCACGCGCTCGCAGTGACCGAACGTGTAGCTGTCCGCTGATTCGATCGACTGCCCCCACTCGCGGACGACTTCGAAGTAGGTGCTCTCGAGCTGGGAGACTTTGCCGCCGACATACACCAGGTCGATCCGCGCATCGAGTCGCCGGAACAGCCGGTGCGCCGTGTTCAGCAGCGCGAGCGCGTCCTGATTGCGGCCCATTGTCTGCATGAGGATCGCAAGCTCACGCACCGCCTCTGCCTCGTTCAGCACCGAGCCGGCGCTCACGGCGAGCTCGATTGCCGAGCGCAACCGCGACTCGCCCAGCGCGGGCCGGCCGGTGTCGCGGTACACCATCCCGATGATCTTGTAGGCTTCGGACTTATCGGCGCGGGAATCGAGCTGATCGAAGATCGCCAACGCGGCTTCGGCCATGCGGCGCGCCTGGTCGTAGCGCTCGCGCATGAAATGCGCCTCCGCATGGTTCACGAGGCACATCCCCTGCAGATACACGTCCCCGGCACGCTCCGCGATCTCGAAGCTCTTGCTGAAGTAGCTGTCCGCCCAGTCGTACTGCCGCAGGTCCGTATGGGCGATGCCAAGATTGACGTACGCCGTAGCGGAGCCGTGCTCGTCGTTCGTGGCGCGATAGGCCGCGACCGCGCGCTCGTAGTGCCGCACGGCATCGACCAGCTGACCTCTGATGTTCGCGAGAATGCCGAGGTTCTGCTCGACGCGGGCGAGCAGCTCGCGCGACTGGCCGCCGCGGTCGAGCGCCTGAAGGAACTGGGCGCGCGCCTCTTCCAGCGCGCCGGTCCGCAGCGCCAACCCACCCATCGTGTTCAGCGCTTCGGCGGCGAGGACGTCGTTGCCGAGCGCGCAAGCGACTTTATAGCTGCGGTTGCACAGGTCGCGCGCTCGGGCGGATTCGTTGCGATGATGGAGGACGACGGCGAGCCGCCGCAGCGCCTCGGCGAGAATCGGCTTCTCACCAGCCCGCTCGGCGGAGGAGATCGCGGCTTCGTAATAGTGCACGGCTTCCGGGATGCACGCGGCGCGCTCGCGACTGCGCGCTTCGTGCAGCAGGTCCGCCGCGCCACTCTGCAGCGCGAGACTACTCACCACGCGACGACATAATCCGAGAAGTGATTGACCTTACCCGTCACTCGCTTCGACAAGATGTTGTCGAGTGACAGGAGGTACGAAATGATGTTGAGATTGTCGTCCGTATAGGCAATCTCCTTCGGCAGGAGAAGGCCCAGCAGACTGCAGTTGGAGTAGCTCATCGTCAGCGCGGCGGGCGTGAGGAATCGCAGCCCTGCCGGCTGGAATTTGACGGCGTTGACGCCGAGGCCGGTGGGCGCCGTCATCGTGATCGTGGTCGGGCTGAGCAGCGCACCCGGCGGAATCACCAGCGTGTGTGGCCCGGCGCTGATGCTACCGCCCAGCGGCCCGATCGTCGCAGTCGATTGGGCGTAGGGCAAATTCGAGCACTTCAGCAGCCCTGTCGGCCCGAGCAGCCAGCCGATGAGACTCGCGTCCGGTGCGGGCGTGGGCGGGACCGCTGGGGATGTAGGTGACTCACTGCACGACGGTGAGACGAGCACAACGAGTAACAGGAGCGCGAGCGCGCGAACGGCCTTCATAGACCTTCTCCTCAGCATGGTGGGACAGAGTTTGGGGAACCCGCCGAGGTACAAAATGGGACTATGCTGGGGTCCACGCGGTGAGAAATGTCACAGTGGTGACTTCTTGGAACTTTATTGGAGCCGCTTTGGCCCCGTTTGCGCCCAGTACAGCGTAACCCCATAGTAGCGCCCATGTCTGCGCCCACATCCGCACCGGAAGGCACGCTCGCCAAGCTCGGCCGCGCTCTCGGTCCGAAGTACGAAGTGCGCCGCGTGGTGGGATCGGGCGGCTTCGCGGAAGTCTATGAGGTGTGGGATAAGGACTTAGAGCGTCGCCTGGCGGTGAAGGTGCTGCGGCCCGATGTCGCCTGGACCGGCGGGATGATCGAGCGCTTCCAGCGCGAGACCCGCGCGGCCGCCCGGCTCGAGCATCCCAACATCCTGCCGATCCACTTCGTGGGGGAAGGGGAAGGGCTCGCGTATTACGCGATGCCCTTCGTCGATGGGATGTCGTCGGGTGAATTATTGAAGAGATCTGGAGCACTCCCACCCGAGCGCGCGCTCGCGATCATCATCCCGATCCTCGACGCGCTCGATCACGCGCACAAAGCCGGCCTGCTGCATCGCGACATCAAGCCCGACAACATCATGCTCGACGTCGCGCGCGGCCGGCCGCTGCTCGTGGACTTCGGGATCGCGCGCCGGCTCGACAGCGATGCCTCCGCGGGACTCACCCAGACGGGCCTGGTCATCGGCACACCGCACTACATGAGCCCCGAGCAAGCGCTCGGCGATCCCAACCTCGGCCCCGCCTCCGATCTCTACTCGCTCGGCGCCGTGCTCTTCCAGATGGTGACCGGCGCGCCGCCGTTCGACGGCGAGTCGTCACAGCAGATCGTCGGCAAGCACATCGCCGATCCGCCGCCCGCCGCACACGACGTCAACCCCGACGTGCCGCGCGAACTGTCGGATGTGATCCTGCGATTGCTTGCGAAGCAGCCCCGCGAACGGTTCGCCTCGGCCGGCGAGGTGATCGCCGCACTCGAGAGCGACCGCCAGCCCAGTACGGTGCGCTCACGGGCTAGCGCGGCTCAGGCCGCTACGCAGCTGCTGGTGAGTGGCGCAACCGAAAAACGTCGGACGGTCGGACCGTCGGACGGTCGGACCGTCAAACGGTCAGACAATCCGACAGTCCGACGCCGTCTTGGGTGGGTCGTTCTCGCCATCGCGCTCCCGGTGCTCGCGCTCGCGGCAGGCGCGATGTTTTTCCGGCAGCCACAGCTCGTGTTCGAGAATCGCCTCACCGACATGGTCGCGGTGCAGGTCGGCGGTGAGGAGCGCCGCATCCTTCCGGGCGGATCGTTTGCGCTCAAACTCGAGCGCGGCCGCCGGCTCGATCTCTCCTGGCAGCTCGTCTCACGGCTCGGCGTATCGCTCGGCGACACGATCGGGATCGCGAACCCGCGCGGCACCACGCGTCTTGCGGCGACCGCGCGACCGGCGCACGGCGCGTTCTTTGAACCGCTGATCACGAACGAAACGGGCGAGCCCCTATCTATCACCGTGAACGCCGGGCTGGCGGGCTCGCAGCGCTGCGGCTGCACGGTTCCGCCGGGCGCCGTGCGGATGGCGATCGGCTACTACCCATTGTTCGAGAACTCGACCGTGCGGGCGGAGGCTGGCGGGGGGGGCCGCTCGGCGACGTTCAAGGATCTGGGGCCGCAAGTGGATGCGACCCGCGGAATTGTCGGACTGCTATTCAAGGAAAACGATCTCCGCACAACACACTGACAAGTCCTCACCTTGTGGAGCGCAGTACCCGACCGCAGGGTCCGCATATCCTGACCGGGAGTCGACATGTCACGCGTGCATCGCCCACTTCTCGCCGTCGCAACTGCGATTCTGCTCTCATCCTGTGGCGCGGCGCCGTCGCCAACCAGTCGCGATCTAGCCGCACTCGACGGCGTGACCAGCAGCGTCATGGGCATTCCGGTTACGACGACGTCCCCCGACGCCCGCAATCATTTCCTCCAGGGGCAGCGTGAGCTGGATCTGGCACGCAACTTCGAGGCGCTCGATCACTTCAAGCGTGCCGTGGCGGCCGACTCCAACTTTGCGATCGCCTATCTGAACATCGCCAACACCGGCAACTCGCTCGACGAATTCAAGACCAACCTCGCGCGAGCCGAGCGCCTCGCCCCAGGAGCTTCGGAGGCGGAGCAGCTGGAGATTCAGATCGCGCGCAAAGGACTCGAGAATGACGCCAGCGGCCAGCTTGCCGCGGCACAGCAGCTCGTCGCCAAGTATCCCGAGAGCCCGCGCGCCTACCTGGCGCTCGGCAACATCCAGGCGGGCTTGAACAGCAACGCGGAGGCGCGGGCGTCGTACGAGAAGGCGCTGTCGTTGACACCGCGGTTCGCTGTCGCCCACATCGCGATCGGTACGTCATACCTGTTCGGCGAGCCCCGCGACTTCAATCAGGCGCTACAGCATTTCCAGGCTGCCGAGGCGCTCGCGCCCAACGAGCCGTCCATGCACGACAACTTGGGCGACGCGCAGCGCGCGCTGAACAACCTGCCCCGGGCGCGCGCCGAATACACTCGCGGCCACGAGCTGAATCCGCGCGATGCGGGGATGTTGCAACAGCGCGGCCACGTCAATTCGTTCGCGGGCGACTACGACGCCGCGCGCGCGGACTACGACTCCGCGATGGCGGTGGGGCGTGGCAATGAGCGCGGCTTCTTCGCGCCGTTCCGCGCGTACGTTAGTGTCTACGCCGGCAACGCGCCGGGTGCAATCGTCGAGCTGAACAAGCTGGTTGCGCAGGCAGACGGTATGGGCATACCGGATCCCGCCACGGTGAAGATCAATGCGCTCTCGAATGTCGCGCTGATCGGCATCGACATCAAAGATTTCGCTAACGCCGGTGCCGCACTCAAGCAGCGCACGCCGCTGATGATGCAGCAGGCCGATCAGGTCGGGAGCGCAGGCTTCCGCCGCGCGCAGGAGCAGAACGTCGCGTACTTCAATGCGTGGCTGGCTGCTCGCGAAGGCGACTATCGAACGGCGCAGCGCCAGATCGAGCGGCTGACGACGCTCGTCACGCCGGACGCGAACCCGCGCAAGATGGAGCCGGTGCACCAGCTGAAGGGGTTCGTCGCGCTGTATCGCGGACAGAACGCGGAAGCCGCCGCGCACTTCGCGCAGGGGAATCTGCTGGATCCGTACATCAAGTTTCACTACGCGATGGCGCTCGACGGGTCGGGCCAATTCGACAAAGCCAAGCCGATCTTTCGCGAGCTCGCGATCTACAACTTCAACAGCCTGGGCTACGCGCTGATTCGGAAGGAGGCCCAGCAGATGGCGATGTAGCTTCAACTCTTGGGCGGCAGCGGCGCCGGCACAGCGTTCGCCACCGGCTTGAGCGACTTCAGGTAGGCAAACACCGCGCGCAAGTCGTCGTCCGTCATCTGACCGTAGTCCTGCCACGGCATCGGCGGCAGAACCGCGCGGCCCGTGCCCAGGTGCTTCCCGGTGCGCATCGTCTGGATGAACACGTCCGGCGTCCAGGCGGCGAGTCCGCTCTCATGCGGCGTGAGGTTCGCCGCGTAACTCGTCCCCCAGGGACCCGCCCACGCGGTGCCGTCGGCGTTGCTGAGCGCGGCCCATCCGGCGGCGTTCGGTAAGCCCGCCGGGAGGGTAGGCACGTTCGATCCCGCGGGATAGCCCGCGAGCAGGCGTGTGGTGTCGAGCCCCATGCTCGTGGCGCTGAAGATCTTCGGGGTGTGGCAGTCGTTACAGCCACCGACATTCGCGAGGTACGCGCCGCGCGCGACCGGATTCTCCGCCGGCGCATTCGCCGCCGGCGGGCGATTACAGGCGACAGTCAGGAGTAGCACCACCGTGATGCGACTCACGAGACTCGGCATGGGCACTCCAGAGTGAGAGGGTCTTACCGCGTCAGGGCAACAATGCGATCGAAGCTGGCCGGTACCGCGGCAGGGAGTGCGAGTGTGAGACCGGCCTCGGTCTGTGCGACCGCCACCACCGGACCATTCGGCCACATGCGCGCACGCCAGCGGCCAGGCAGCGGCGGCAGCGCGAGCGCGCGGTCACTCCAGTCGAGCACGTGCACGAACACCGTGTCGCCGCGCTGAGTCGTCACACCCCAACTGCGCGGCGCGATCGGACCCGCGCGCGTACCGTAGATCGACCCGCCAGAGGTCGTCATCCAGTCTCCGATGGCGTGCAGCCGCTCTTCGGCTTCCGGCGGAATGGTGCCATCGGGGCGCGGGCCGATATTGAGCAGGAGATTCGCGCCCTGCCCCGCCGCTTTCACCAGATAGTGGATCAGGTCGCGCACCGATTTGTAGTTGTGATCGGTCAGGTTGAAACCCCACGAATCGTTCATCGTGAGCGAGGTCTCGAGCGGCAGTCCGCCGATCGTCTTGGTGTTGAACCCGGCGGTGTTGGCACCGGGGAGATCCTGCTCGAACGTCTGTACATCCTCGCTCGGCAGCGGCGCCTGGTGGTGATTCGGCACGATCAGTGCAGCGGGTTGCAGCCGGTGAATCAGCGCGTACGTCTGGGGCAAGCGCCAGTCCGCGTCCGGTTTGTCCCACATGCCGTCGAACCAGATGCCGCCCACCGGCCCATAGTTCGTGAGCAGCTCGGTGAGCTGCGCATCGAGAAAATCGAGGTAGCGGTTCCAATCCCCGCTCTCGGGACGTCCCGTTTTGCGACCGGTCGAGCCGCGCGGCCAATAGTCGGGGTGATGCCAATCCAGCTGGGAGTAATAGAAGAAGAGCTTGATCCCCTGACGGTGGCATTCGTCGGCCAGCTCTCTTAACGGATCGCGTTGCCACGGCGTCCAATCCATGACGTTGTAGCGCGTCGCGCGGGTCGCGAACATCGCGAAGCCGTCGTGGTGGCGCGAGGTGATCGTGATGTACTTCATGCCGGTACGCTTTGCGAGCGTGACCCACGCGCGGGCGTCGAACTTCACGGGGTTGAAGGTGGAGGCGAGCCACTCGTAGTCGGGGACCGCGATCGGGCGATTCTGCATGACCCACTCGCCCTGGCCGAGGAGGCTGTAGACGCCCCAGTGGATGAACATTCCGAAACGTGCGTCGCGAAACCATTCGCGTGACGCGAGGCGCTCGGCGGGCACGGAGTCCCCGCCCTGCGCGAGCGTGAGGACGACGACGAGGGTTGTGAGAATAGGCTCAAACTGAGGTATATTGCAGAAGATGCTAGCCCTACTGGTGGTACTCGCTCAGTCTCCCGTAACCGTGCAGCTCAATCACGATCAGTTCACGAGTGGCGATCATGCGCGTGTGTATGTGCAGAGCGCGCAAGATGGTCATCTCGTCGTGCTCCATGCGGATCCGGACGGGCGCATTCGCGTGCTTTTCCCGATCGATCCGCGGGACGACGATTTCATCAGGGGCGGCAAACGGTTCGAGGTGCGGGGCCGGGCCGATCGCGAAGCGTTCCAGGTCGAGGGCGATGAAGGGTCGGGCACGGTGGTCGCCGCGGTATCGCCCGACCCGCTCAGCTACGATGCATTCGTTCACAACGACCACTGGGATTTCCGCGCCCTCGGCGGCCCATCATCGACAGTGCGAGACGATCCGCTCGCGAAGCTGCTCGACATCGTGCAACGCATGTCCGGCGATTCGAGCGGACGCTTCAACTACGACGCGACGACGTACGTCGTGCGGGCCAATCGGCTCGCGTCGGCCTACGGCTACGGCTCCGGATGGGATTATCCCTATCACTTCGGTGTCGGATTCTACAATCCGTTCTGTGCCGATCCCTTCTGGGGTTGGGCGAACTGCTTTGGGTACGGGTTCGGGTACCCCTTCGGGTTTGGCTATCGGATCTCGATCGGCTACCGGTTTGGCTGGGGCTTCCCGTACACCCGCTATCGGCGTTACCCACCGCTGGTGTTCAGCAGGCCGCAGCCGCGCGTGCGCTACGAGCCGGTGCCGGTTCGCCCCCGCGTCGGGTTGAGCCCGTCTCCGATTCGCACTCGTGACTTTGCGCCGCGGATCTTCTCTCGACCACTGCCGCGCGCATCAGGTGGCGGCTGGAGCAGACCGGCGATGCCGCGGGGTGGTTCTTCGGGACGGTCTTTCGGGGGCGGCAGGCGTCACTAGCCGGGTTCCACAAACAAGCCAACTTCCGAAATCGCTGGGCATACCGGCGCCTGTGTAACACGCAGGCGCACGCGCGCTGTCGTAATTCGCGGGCCGCGGATCAACCGGCAGTTACCGATGCTGGTCGCGCCGGCGACCTCGCTCCAGCATCCATCCTTCCACGCATCAACGCCTACTGCCTCGACGCGTTGGCCGAGGGGCAGGTATTCCTGGATGCGCACGACGTTGAAGGTTGTCGGCTGACCAAAATCGAGCACGAGGCTCGGCGTCTTCACCTCGTCGTCCGTTGCCCAATACGTGATCCGGCTGCCATCGAGCACATTCCCGGCGACGAATCGCCGGTCGCGCCCATTCCCGCGCGAGTTGCTCGCGGTGACGCGCGCGCCCGCCGCGAGGTTGGTGGCGAATGTCGCGTCGATGATGCGGCGGAACTCGCGCAGCGACCGGGCGTCGTTCTCGTGAATCCGCCCGCGCCGATCGGGCGGCAGGTTGAGCAGGAACGATGCACCCCGCCCGACTGACGAGTAATAGAGATCGACCAGCTGCTGCGCTGTCTTCACCTGGTCGTCTTCATGCTGGTGATAGAACCAGCCCGGCCGGATCGACACATCGCACTCGGCGGGCACCCAGTGCGTCCCAGGCCGGTCGCCGCGATTCAAGCGCTGGACGTCGGCGCGACCCGGCGCGAAGTCCGCGCTGTTCTGCGTCGCCCAGCACGTCTCCCCTGCGATGCCACGTTCGTTGCCGACCCAGCGGATGTCGGGACCCGCGTCGCTGAACAGCACCGTGTTCGGCTGGAGCTCGCGCACGAGCTGCCAGGTGTTGGGCCACTCGTAGTAGCTGCGATTGTCGATCTCGCGCCGCTCGTACGCGCCGCCGTAGTAGCCGTCGCCGCCGTTCGCGCCGTCGAAGAAGATCTCGAACACCGGCCCGTATTCGGTGAGCAGCTCACGCAACTGATTGCGATAGTACACGAGATACTCAGGCGTGCCGTAGTCCTTGTGATTTCGGTCCCACGGCGAGAGATAGACGCCAAATCGCAGCCCCTGACGGCCGCACGCCTCCGAGATCTCCTTCACCGCGTCGCGACGGAAGGGACTGTGCTTGACCGAATGCTCCGTGTATCGCGACGGCCACAGGCAGAAGCCGTCATGGTGCTTGCAGGTGAGGATCAGCCCTTTCATCCCGCCCTCTTTCGCCGCGCCCACGATCTGGTCGGCATCGAAGTCCGTTGGATTGAACACCGTGGGCGACTCGTCGCCGTCCCCCCACTCGCGGTTCGTGAATGTGTTCACCGTGAAGTGGACAAAGCCGTAGAACTCGAGGTCGTGCCAGGCTAACTGCCGGGGAGCGGGGAGCGGGGGAAAGGGAGCGGGAGCATCGACCAAACCTGTTACCGCGATGCCGGCGGCGCCGAGCGTGGTGGTGATGAACTCGCGTCGATCGATCACCCGTTCAATGTACCGCTCCTCGCACGACCCGCGGTGGCGTGGTAGGATCCGGCGTGCCATATCTGCTCGCGGTTCTTTCCGCCGTCTTCTATGGCGCGGCCGATTTCACCGGCGGAGTTGTGACGCGGCGTGTCGCCGCCATTCCGGTGGTCCTGCTGTCGCAGGCGAGTGGGTTGGTGTTGGTCGCGTTGGTCCTGCCGCTGCTTCCCGCGGCAGCGCCGCAGGCGGCAGATCTGTGGTGGGGCGGCGCCGCGGGCCTTGCCGGCGGCGTCGGTGTCGCGCTGCTCTACCACGCCCTCGCGATCGGTACGATGTCGGTCGTCGCCCCGACTACGGCGGTGGCGGCTGTCGCCATTCCCGTCATCTCCTCGATCGCGCTGGGCGAGCGACCTGGTTGGCTCGCCGTGGTCGGGATCCTGCTGGGCATCGCGTCCATCGCCCTGGTGAGCCGCCAGACGAGAGTGCCCACGGAACAAGGTCAGCAGTCTGGCCTCGGCGCAGCGCTCGCCTCCGGTGTCGCGATTGGATTGTTCTTGCTCGCCCTCGCGCAGACGCGCGCGACGAGCGGCCTGTGGCCGCTGTTCATGGAGCGCGCCGCGTCCGTGACCTTGTTTGCCGTAGTAGCCATAGTGGGACGCCGCTCGCTGCGGATGCCGGCGCGGCTCGCGGCGCTCACCGTTGGCGGCGGCACGCTCGACATGCTGGCCAACACCCTGTACTTGCTGGCGGCGCAGGTCGGTCCGCTCAGCCCGGTGGTGACGCTATCCTCTTTGTATCCCGCGAGCACGGTGCTGCTCGCCCGCATCCTTCTGGGCGAGCGGCTCAGCGCATGGCAGACCGCCGGTGTCGCCAGCGCGCTCGTCGCGGTGGTTCTGATCGTGCGCGGCGCCAGTCATGTTCCATGATCGAGACTAAGGAGCCCAGCTCAGTGCGAAGGTGAGTTCAGCGCGCGACCTTCGCGACCGTGTCCCACGTCCGCGTCGTGACATCCTTCCCAAACGTCTTGTCGATGAGCGTCATGAACACCGGCCCCTTCGGATTCGGCAGATAGGCGCTGAAGATTTCGCCGTCTTTCAGCGCGAGGATCCGCGCACCGTCCAGCTCGACGGGCAGCTTGATCTTCGCTGTGGGCCGCCCACGCAGGAATGTCACGATGCGCTTCGCCTTGGGACTGACGTTGAATGGCTTGTAGGGATCCGTCGCCAGAACCTTCCGCAATTGCTCGATCGAGCGCACGATCGTCATGAACGCCTTGCCGAGCCGGTCCTGCATCGCGGCCTCGGCTTTCTGTTGCAGCAACTGTTCCGAGCTGCTACGGGCGTCGAACACCACGTTGCCGCTCCCGAGGACCGTCTTCACGTCCGTGAATCCCGCCGCCTCGAACGCCGCCTTCAACGCGGGCATCTTGCAGTTGGTCGGCATGACGCCCCGGAGGAACGCCGCATAGCGTGGCACCCCTGAAAGTTAGCGTCTTGTCGAAATCGGCGAACCTCGAACGACTAACGGGTGAAGCGGTCATATTTCAGAATCTGCGGAGGATGCAATGAAATACTTGTGCCTGGTTTACCAGGAAGAAAAGCAGGAGGTGAATGTGCCTCCCGCGCAAATCGAGCAGGCCAAGCGGGACTATTGGGCCTTCACGGAAGACATCAAGAAGAGCGGCCATTACATCGGGAGTAATGGCCTGAAGCACACCGACGCCGCCACCACCGTCAGGGTTCGTAACGGCAAGGTGTCGACGACTGATGGGCCGTTCGCCGAGACCAAGGAGCAGCTCGGCGGCTACTTCCTCATCGAGGCCAAGGATTTGAACGACGCCCTCCAGGTGGCGGCGCGCATTCCTTCAGCCAAGTGGGGATCGGTCGAAGTCCGCCCCATCTGGGGATAACTATCACCGCTGTGGAGGAAGCCATGAGATACCTGTGCTTGATCTACGAAGACGAAAAATGGTGGGACAAGGCGACCCAAACCGACATGCAAAAGGGCATGGCCGAGTACAACGCGTTCACCGAGAGCATCAAGAAGAACGGCAACTACGTGGGCGGGGAGGCGCTGCAGCCCACGAAGACCGCGAAGTCCGTACGAGTCCGCAACGGCAAGATTTCGACGACGGACGGCCCGTACGTCGAGACGAAAGAGCAGCTCGGCGGCTACTATCTCATCAAGGCGAAGGACCTGAACGACGCCGTGCAAGTGGCGTCGCGGATCCCGGGCGCGAAGAACGGCACCATCGAGGTCCGTCCGATCATGGAGTTCGACCAGCCGTAGACACGATCGAGTCGATCTACCGCGCCGAATCCCGCCGCGTTCTCGCCACCCTGATCCGTCTCCTCGGCGACTTCGATCTCGCCGAGGAGGCGCTCCAGGACGCGTTCGCGGCGGCGGTGGAGCGCTGGCCCCAAGAAGGTGTGCCGGCCAGTCCGCGGTCGTGGCTGATTTCGACAGGACGGTTCCGGGCGATCGACCGGCTGCGCAAGCGTCGCCGCGAAATCCCCGGAGAGCACGACATGGCGGAGGAGACTCCCGACATAGAGAACTACGACGTCGTGGATGACCGGCTGCGTCTCATCTTCACCTGCTGTCACCCCGCGTTGAATCCCGACGCACAAGTCGCCATGACGCTGCGCGAAATCTGCGGGCTCACCACCGAGCAAGTCGCGGCGGCGTTCCTCACTACCGCGCCGACGCTGGCGCAGCGGATCGTCCGCGCCAAGACCAAGATTCGCGACGCCCGGATTCCCTACGAGGTGCCCGAGCGCGCCGACCTCCCCGAGCGGCTCGCCAGCGTCCTGCACGTCGTCTACCTGGTCTTCAATCAGGGCTACTTCACCCGTGCCGATCTCGCGACCGAGGCGATCCGCCTGGGGCGGCTGCTCGTAGACCTGCTGCCCGAGTCGGAGGCACTCGGATTGCTCGCTCTGATGCTGCTGCACGACGCGCGACGCGCCACCCGCACGACCGCCGCGGGCGTCCTGATTCCGCTCGAAGAGCAGGACCGCTCGCGGTGGAACAGGGCGCAGATAGAGGAAGGGGCGGCGCTGGTGCGACGTGCGTTCGAAACGCGCCGCGCGGGTCCGTACGCCCTCCAAGCCGCCATCGCGGCGGTGCACGCCGAAGCCCCGTCCTCCGCCGCGACCGACTGGAGCGAGATCGTGGGACTGTACGACGTGCTGTTGAGAATGGAGCCGTCGCCCGTGATCGAGCTCAACCGCGCGGCCGCAGTCGCCATGCGCGATGGCCCGGAGCACGGTCTCACCCTGATCGACGCGATTCTCGCCCGCGGCGAGCTGCAGGAATATCACCTCGCGCACGCCGCGCGCGCGGATCTGTTCCGGCGACTTGGCCGTAAGAGCGAGGCCGCCGCGGCCTACAACCGGGCGCTGGCATTGGCGGTTGAAGAGCCGGAGCGACACCTGCTCGAGCGAAGACTGAAAGAGTTGTGAGCTGCCTAGTCCTCGGGATACCAGTTCTTGTCCCACGCATGCGGCTTGAGTTTCGCCAGCATGGCGGGCGGCAGCGACCCCTTGGTTGAGGCCAACGTGTTCTGGCGCACGTGCGCCGGGCGGCGCATCCCCGGGATCACCGTCGAAACCTCGGGCGCCGAGAGACAGAAGCGCAGCGCCAGCTCGGGCAGCGTTTCGACCTGGTCACCGAGCACGGTTGCCAGCGCTTTCACGCGCCGCTCGGCCTCCGCCTTGCGATCGCCCGCAAAGTACCCCGCGCGCCAATCACCGGCAGGGAACACCGTGTCAGCCTTGATCTGGCCGGTCAGCGCGCCCTCGTCGAACGGCACGCGCACGATGATGCCGAGCGGCTTTTGTTTGGCAAGCGCGAACAAGGCCTTCTCGGGAGACCGGTCGTAGATGTTGTAGATCACCTGAGCCGTTTCGAAGATCGGATCGGTGAGCACGCGCAGCGCCGTTTCGGGCGCGTGGTCGTTGATCGAGATCCCCCAGTGCAGGACTTTCCCTTCTTCTTTCAGACGCACGATCTGCCCGTAGGCCGCTTGCCAGTCGGGATCGGAGAGCCAGGCGTCGTTCCAGACGTGCAACTGCTGCACGTGCAGTGCTTCCATGCGGAGATTCTTGAGCGATTGCTCGGTACACGAGACGATGTACTTCGCGGGAAAAACATCGCTGAGTTTGTAGCTGGCTTTGCCGGGCCACTGCCGATTCTTGGGCGGGATCTTCGTCGCCACGATCGCCTTGCCGGCGCGGATCTCGTGCTTCAGCTCTTCACCGATCAGGCGCTCGCTGTGGCCGTTGCCGTACGCCAGCGCCGTGTCGAAGAAGGTGATACCCTGTTCGATCGCCTCGCGCACCGCTTTGCGGCCTTCGCTTTCGTCCACGCCGCGCCACATCTCGCCGCCGAGTCCCCAGCCGCCGAAGCCAATCTCGCTGACGCGGTAGCCAGTACCGCCGAGTGGTCGAGTCTTCATGGCCGCGTCCCCTCCGTCGCGCCGCCGCTGAGAACGTCGCGGAGCGGAGTCCGCCGCAGCTCCGCGGCGAACTGCGGGACTGCTTTTGTCATGAGGTCCGAGAAGCGGGCCGTGGCGTCTGCGAGGCGTCGGGCCAGGACGTCGTGGACCGCGAGCTGCTGCGCGGTGGGTGCGAAGTCCGCCCCGTTCTCCGCCATGTCAGATTGCAGCGCCGCCAGCCGGCCATACAGCTGCATCGGGCTGCGGAAGGCGTCCTCACGCGCGCCCGTGAGGTTGACGTCGAACAGCTCCGCTTCGACGCGGATGGCTCGACGCTCGAGTGAGTCGGCGAGGGCGGCGATGCGCTTGGCCCCCGAGTCGGTGGCGAGTGCGGAGTCGCGGAGCTGCGCCGCGAGATCGCGCACCTGTTTGCGCACCCACTCGAGCCGGTTGATCATGCGCGCTATGCTGTCCTGCTCCGCGCGGATCGTGCGCGCGAGCTTCCCCTGCGCCTGCACGTCCGCGTCCGTGCCCGTCGTGTTGGGATCCTTGAGGACGGTGACCGACTGCGTCGCGGTGACAGGAGGCGCGGTCGAATCAGCCATTGTGAGCTTGACGGTGTAGGTCCCGGGCGACACGAGTGGGCCCCGGAGCGAGAGATCCAGGTCCCAGGTCACGAGCGGGCGCGTCCCGTCCCCACCGACGCGGACGAACGGCCTGCCCGGCGGCGGCGTGCGAAGCTTCGGCGTGGTCGGTGCGGTGTAGCGCAGATCCCAGCACACGCGATTCAATCCGGGCTTCCGGTCTCCTTCGAGCGCGCGCACTGTGTCGCCCTGCGCGTCCAGAACCACGAGTCGCGCGGGCTTCTTGCGGCGCGTGCTATCCCCCGGTGCGGCCGCGGCGGCCGGTGCAGGAGCGGGACATACGGGGCTGCTGGCACCGGGGCCACCGGGCGCGGCGGGGACGCCAGTGGTCGTGTCCGCGACCGCGGGCGAGACGTAGTACGTCAGCACCACACCGGATGGCGCATTCTCCGCCTGTACTGCGCTGTTCGGCGCGCTCGCCACTCCCTGCTGGTCGCGGAAACGATAGGTGGGCGGCGGCACGAAGAGCGTGGCGTTGCTCGCCAGCGTTGTCGCGTCCAGCTGCTCGAGCGGCGAGATGTCGTCCAGGATGTAGAAGCCGCGCCCATAAGTCGACACCACGAGATCGCGGGTGCGCGGCTGCACGGTGATCCACGAAACGGGAGCGTGCGGCAGGTTGGTCTGAAGCGGCAGCCAGTTGGCGCCGTCATCGACGGTCACGTAGAGGCCGTTCTCCGTCCCCGCGAACAGCAGGCCCCGCCGCACCGGATCCTCGCGCACCACGTGCACAAACGAAAGCGGCGAGCGCGGGAATGTCGCCGAGATCAGCCTCCAGGTCTTCCCGAAGTCCGTCGTCTTGTAGATATACGGATTCAAGTCGTCCAGCTCGTGCAAATCGGCCGCAAGATATGCCGTGCCGGCGTCGAAGTTGGACGGCTCGATGTTTACGATCTTGGCCCAGGGCGCCAGCCGCGTAATGTTGCTCGACACGTTGGTCCAGTGGGCGCCGCCGTCGGTCGACACGTGCACGAGCCCGTCATTCGAGCCGGCCCACAGCACGCCGGCTCGCACCGGCGACTCGGCGAGCGCGAACAACGTCGCGCCATCGAACGTCATCAGATTGTCGGTGCTGACGCCGCCCGAGCTCTGCTGGTGCGTCGTGTCGTTGCGAGTGAGATCGGGGCTGATCACCTGCCAGCTCGCGCCACCATCCTTCGTCACATGCACGACCTGGCTGCCGACATAGACCTTCGTGTGATCGTGCGGCGAGATGGCGATGGGGAACGTCCAGTTCCAGCGGTATTTCATGTCCGCGGGCCGCCAGCCGTAGCCCGCCTCGGGCCAAACACGCACGTTGCGCGCGTGATCGGTCCGGACGTCGTAGACCTCGAGCCCGCCGTCGTAACAGCCTGACCACACGGTCGCGTTATCCACGGTATCGGGGTACGCGAAGCCGCTTTCGCACCCGCCCACGTGACGCCACTGGCCCTCGCTGAGCCCGCCCGACAGGCTGCGGCTCGGCATGCGATACGAGGAGCCGTCCTGCCGGTTGCCGTAAAGATTGTAGGGCACGCGTGTGTCGGTCGACACGTGGTACATCTGCGCGATCGGGAGCACGATGCGGGTCCAGTTCTTGCCGCCCGTGAGCGTGATGCTCGCTCCACCGTCGTGCGCGATCATCATGCGGTCGGGATTCGACGGATCGATCCAGATGTCGTGGTTGTCCCCGCCGGCCTGGAAGCCCGAGCGCCCGAGCGTCTGGCCGCCGTCGCGCGACATGCTGAACCGCACCGAGACGAAGTAGAGCCGCTCCTCGTCGTCGGGGGCGACCGCGAAGCGCACGTAGTACGGCGCGCGCTCGGCCATGTCGTGGTTGCGCGACACCACGCGCCAATTGTTGCCGCGGTCGTCGCTGCGGTACAGCGTGGGATCCCGATCCTCGATGAGTGCGTAGATCGTATTGGGGTTGGACGGCGCGACCGCCACGGCGATCTTGCCGAGCACACGCTTCGTGTCGGGGAGGCCACGACCAGCGAGGCGCTTCCACGTGACTCCGCCGTCGTACGACGCCCACAGCCCGCTGCCCGGCCCGCCGCTCTGCAGGTGCCACGTCTTCACCTCGAACTGCCACATCCCGGCGAACAGCGTGTTGGGGTCGCCGGGATCGATGGCGAGGTCCGAGCAGCCGGTGTTCGCGTCGACGAACAGGACGCGGGTCCAGGTCCGGCCGCCGTCCGCAGTGCGGTACACGCCGCGCTGCTGCGCGGGGCCGTAGGCGCGGCCCAGCGCGCACACGAGCACGATGTCGGGATTCGCGGGATGGATCACGATGCGGGCGATTCGCCCCGTCGAATCGAGGCCCATGTGCAGCCAGCTTCGCCCGCCGTCCGTCGACCGGTAGACGCCGTTGCCCAGCGCCGTCGTCGACCGGATGAAGAACGTCTCGCCCGTTCCCGCCCACAGGACGTTGTGCGCCGAGGGGGCGATGGTGAGCGCGCCGATCGCCTGTGCCGGTTCGCTGTCGAACACCGCACGCCAGTGCACGCCGCCATCCTCGGTCTTCCAGACGCCGCCCGACGCGGCGCCGATATAAGCGACGAGCGGGTTGCCGGGTTCGCCCACCGCTGCAATGGCACGGTTGCCTTCGGGCCCGACGAAGCGGTAATGCAGCCGCGTCCACAGCGTCGTATCCACCTGCTGGGCGGCGGCGCCGCGAATGGAGGATGCCGCAACGAGCAGCGCGAAGAGAGCCTTCATGGATTTCCGTTCCTTATCTGAGCTGAATGGGCACGGCGGAAGGGGCGAGTCCTTGCCCTTCCGCGGTCAGCGTGACGGTTCCCGGCCTAGTGCCGGCGCGGATGATGACGAGCGCCATTCCATTGAAGAGCCGGACGTCGCTCGCTTTGAACGATGTATGGTTGATCTGGTCGCCGTTGTCGACGCCAACGATGCGCGCATCCCCGCCGGTGACGCGGAATCGAATGAGCGGCTCCGCCGTCGGCACGACGACTCCAGCCCGATCCCGGACGGTGACGGTAACGAAGGACAGGTCGTCGCCATCGGCTCGGATGCGGGCGCGGTCTGGAGCGAGCGCAATGCGCGCCGGCGCGCTTGCGGTCCGCACCTCGGCGGTCGCCCAGACGCGGCCACCGCTGCGCGCAACGCCGCGTAGTGTTCCAGGTGCGTACGCGACGCGCCACATCACATGACTCACCAGCTCGGGCTTGTGCCTGGTGCCGAGCGATGTGCCGTTCAAGAACAGCTCGACTTCGTCGGCGTTCGAGTAGGCCCAGACGTCGATAGAATCGCCCGAAGCCCAATTCCAATGCGGGAGCAGATGGAGCATCGGCCGCTCGGTCCACACGCTCTGATACAAGTAGAAGGGATCCTTCGGAAACCCCGCGAGATCGACCACACCAAAGTAGGAGCTGCGCGCCGGCCACTCGTACGGCGTGGGCTCGCCCAGGTAGTCGATGCCCTGCCAGACGAACATCCCCGAAAGGAAGGGATCGCGCTCGAACAGCCGCAGCGACTCTTCGTGCAGCGAGCCCCAGAACGCTTTGCGATTGTCGTAGGATGAGAGCCGAAAATCCTTGTTGGGCTGCGGCCCATGGTTCTTCACGTACGGCGTCTCGTAACTGGCTACGCTGTCAGACGGTTGCTCGTAAACGCCGCGGCTATTGAGGGCCGACATGGCCTCGGTGATGATGAACTTCGCGCCCGGGTATTGCGCCGGAAAATCGGCCCAGACCTCGTGGTGATAATTGTGGCCCAGGAGGTCCAGCGCGCCGGCATGGAAGACGGGATTCTGCGGGCTGCCGTTATTGGCGGCTTGTGTGATGGGCCGCGTGGGATCGAGGGCGCGCACTATTCCGGCGAGCTCGCGCGCAATCGGAGCGGCGGTGCTGTCGCCATTGTTCCATTGCTCCATTACTTCGTTGCCGATGCTCCAGATGAAGACGCTGGGATGATTCCGGTCGCGCAGAACCATGTCAGACAAGTCGCGCACGTGCCAGGCGTCCCAATCGAGGTGGTAGTCGTACGGCGTCTTCGCTTTCTTCCACATGTCGAAGGCTTCGTCCATCACGATGAAGCCCATGCGGTCGGTGAGGTCGAGTAGCTCCGGCGCGGGCGGATTATGCGAGGTCCGAATCGCATTGGCTCCCATTGCCCGCATGATCTCGAGCTGCCGTTCGATCGCACGCGTGTTCACGGCGGCGCCCAGCGCACCCAGGTCGTGGTGCAGGCACACACCGCGAATCTTCACGTGGCGCCCGTTCAAGAAAAATCCTGAATCGGGGCGGAAGACGAACGACCGCACGCCAAACGGCGTCGTGTACGCGTCGCAGACCTTGCGGCCGCATATCACCTCGGAGCGGGCGCTGTACAGATACGGGCGCTCGAGCGACCAGCGCACCGGATGCGGGAGCGTGAAGTCTTGTGCAATCGTCAGGACAGAGTCGCCTGGAACGTCGACAACGGCTGACAGTCTCGCCAAACGATTCCCGGCGGAGTCGTAGAGCGTGGTCTGCAATGCCACCCGTTGCGCGCTGTGCCGCTCGTCGCGGAGCCTGGTCCGAATGGTGACGCGTGTCGAATCGTTCGTCACACTCGGCGTCGTGACATACGTACCCCATAGATCGACGTGGACCGGATCGCTCGTCACCAAGCGCACGTGGCGGTAAATGCCCGACCCCGAATACCAGCGCGAGTTGGGCTGCTGCGAGTTGTCCACGCGTACCGCGATCACATTGGGCGCGCGGTAGTGTAGATGCGGCGTCAGCTCATAGCGAAATGAGCTGTAGCCATAGGGGCGATTGCCGAGGTACTCACCGTTGATCCAGACCTCGCTGTTGCGATAGACGCCGTCGAATTCGACGTAGGCGACGTTGCCGCTGTCGGCCGGGGACACGCTGAACGTCTTCCGATACCACCCCACGCCGCCCGGCAGCGCCCCGCCCGCCACACCGGCGGGATTCTGCTCGCTGAACTTGCCTTCGATGCTCCAGTCGTGCGGCAGATCGAGCCGACGCCAGCCCGAGTCCGCGAACGTGGGGTCCTGCGCTCCCGTGACGTCGCCGAGATGGAAGCGCCAGTCGCGATCGAAATTCATCGTGTGGAGTTGCAGCAGGAGCGTGCAGAGCGCGATCACGGGTCAGCCCCGGAAATAGAGATAGGCCGCGAGAATCAAAACGAGCACCACGGCGGACGCGATCACTTCGCGGCCGCTCCAACTGGCGCGGGACTGGGCGCGGTCTTCTGTCGTGACCGTCCCATACGTCAAACCCGCCAGCTGTTCCGGCGCCGGCGGCGCCGTCGCGTAGCTCACCACGACCATGACCACGACCGAGACGATGAAGATGAAGAGGCTGTAGTACTGGAAATAGAGATTGTTGACGATCCACAGGAACGAGCCCGGTGCGTAGCCGTTGGCGAATCCCGCCAGATGCAGGCTCACGGGCGTGTCCACGGCCAACCGGAACACGCCCAGCACAAAGCCAGCGAGCAACGCGGCGAGGCAGCCCTTGGAGTTCAGGCGCTTGTTGAAGATGCCGAACACGAACACCGTGAAGATCGGTGGCGCGAGATACCCCTGCACTCCCTGGAGGTAGTCGTAGAGGCCGCGCGCGCCCTGAATCACCGGAATCCACAGCAGGCTGATCACCACCATCGCCGCGGTGGCGGCTCGGCCCACCCACACGAGCTGATGCTGTGAAGCCTGTGGCCGGAACTTCTGGTAAAGGTCCATCGTGAACAGCGTGGACGACGCGTTGAAGGCACCGGCCATCGAGCTCATCAGCGCGGCGAGCAGACCGGCGACCACGATCCCTCGAAGCCCGGCCGGAAGCAGGTCCTTCACCATCAGCGGGAACGCCGCTTGCGCGGCCTGCGGGATGACGTGCCCCTGCGCATCCAGCATGACGCCGAGACCCGCGACCCGACCCGTCTTCGCCAGTGCCAACGCAATCAGTCCGGGAATGATGAAAAGGAAGACAGGCGAGAGCTTCAGATAGGCGGCGAAGATGCTGCCCCGCCGTGCCGTGCGCTCATCCTTCGCTCCGAGCGCGCGCTGCACGATGTACTGGTCGGTGCACCAGTACCACAGGCCGATGATCGGGGCGCAGAACAGCATGCCGAGCCAAGGGTAGTTGCCGTTGAAGTACCAGGCGATGCGACCGGCTTCCTTCACCGGCGCCCACGTGCCCTGCATGCCCGCAGGCACCAGCGGTTTCCACAGATTGAAGAGATCGGGGTCCAACACGCGGCGCAGCTCGTGCCAGCCGCCCAGCTTGGCGAGCCCGAACACGGTGAGCAATCCCGATCCCGCCACCAGGATGAACGTCTGCACTGCATCCGTGTACGCCACCGCCCGCATTCCGCCCAGCACGGTATAGAGGCCGGTGAGCAGCACCACGGCGACTGAGCCGATCCAGAAGCTGTTGAACGTGGCGCCGGCCACCTGCAGCGAGACTTCCGGCAGCAGGGTCGCGAAGACGATGCCGCCGGCGAAGATCGACACCGCGAATTTCGTAAATACGTGCGCGACCAGGGTGATGACGGACAGCACCCAACGCGCGGTTGGTGAAAAGCGCCGGCCGAGAAACTCGGGCATGGTGTACACGAGGGCGCGGGAATAGAATGGGACGAATACCCAGCCGAGGACGAGCAGGCACCAGGCGTGGAGCTCGTAATGGGCGAGCGCGACGCCGCTCGTCGCGCCGGCGCCCGCGAGCCCCACGACGTGCTCCGAGCCGATGTTGGATGCGAAAATGGAGGCACCGACCAGAAACCAGCCGAGGTTGCGACCGGCCAGGAAGTAGTCGTCAGGCGTGTCCCTGTTTCGCCGCGCGACCCACCAGGCCACGGTGAGCAACAGGGTGAAATACAATCCGATGATGACCCAATCGAGACCGGCCATTGCGAGGCGAGAGTACACGTCTCGGGCCCCGTGTCAAGAAAGGCCACATGATGGACCCCATTTCTCGTCGTGACTGGCTCAGGACGATGGGTGCCGCTGGGGCGGGCGCGTTGCTTCCCGGAGCCACCATACTTCACCCGGGCACGCCGATTCTGCCGCTCACGTCGACCAGTGAGGTGTTCGTCCCGCCGCGCGGCCGCGCCTTCCAGAAGTTCAGCTTCGATTTTCCGGAACCGTCGGTGGAGCTCGCGGGGCTGCGGTTCGGCTTCCTCGTGTTCACCCGCGAGAACGCGTACGCGCTCGATGCGAGTGCGATGACCGCGGAAGGATCCGCTGACGCGCTATCGCTCATCGCGACACGGCTCCTTGGGGCGGGTGGCCAAGAGCGCGCTGCGGGACGTGTCAGTGCCCGGCTCCGCCGCGACGGCGATGCCACGTTGTGTGACGTCACGGCCGAGATGGATCAGCCGATCAAGGCGGTCACAACGGTCGTGCGGGGGGTGCCGCGCGGAAAGCTGTCTTCCAGTGGCGGCGCCCCCTTCGATCCGCACGACGATGAGGTGCTCTGGGGCTATCCCTTCGGCGGTGGCGATCTATTTGGCGACAATACCGCCTGGGGGATGGGCACGCCGCTCACGGTGGTGCAGGCTGGCGATCAGTTCATCGCGCTCTCGTCACTCGACGACCGGGTGCGCACGAAACGGTTTTACTTCCAGCCTGGCGAGCAAGGCTATCGCGTCGAGCTCGTCCACGAGGTCGAAGGCTGGCTCGACCGGCGAAGCGTCCAGGTCCCGACCTGGCGTCTGGGGCGCGCGACGTCGCTCGATGGCGCAGTCGCGCCGCACTACGCGCACCTCGAGCGCGCGTATCACTTCCCCCGCTGGGAAACCCGCACCGATGTCCCGGAGTGGCTGCGGCGGACCCAGCTCGTCGTGACGCTGCATGGGATGCATTTCACCGGCTACATCTTCAACGACTACGCCCGGATGCTCGACATCCTGCGGTGGATCGCGACCCAGATTCCGGCGAGTGGGGTGCTCGCATTCATTTCAGCCTGGGACGGACGCTACTACTGGGATTATCCGACGTATCAGGCGGCGCCGCGCATGGGCGGTGAGGCCGGCTTCAAGAGACTCGTGCAGGAAGGACAGCGGCTGGGGTTTCGGATCATGCCGATGTTTGGCGCGAATGCGTCGAATCGCAAGCTCGCGAATTTCGCCAACTTCGCCGACGGGGCGACCGCACGGATTGACGGCGATCCGTTCAACTTGAACTGGGTGGACTGGGACAACGATCGCCATCAGGAAGGCTTCGGCGTCTACATGAACCTCGGTGTCGATTCCTGGCGCCGCTGGCTCACGGCCCGAATCGCCGACGTTATCGACCGCTACGGCGTCGATGCATATTTCCTGGACATTATCGGCGGCTGGGTGAACAACACGAAAGCCGACATGCACGAAGGTGCGCGGGCGCTGATCTCTGAGCTCCGGACGCGGTACCCGCGGGTACTCGCCTGCGGCGAATTCCTGTATGACGCATTGCTCGAGTTCATTCCACTATATCACGTCTACTCACCGCACGGCGTGCCCTACGCCCGTTTCTTCTCACATCTCTCACATCCGGCCCCGGGGCGCGGCTCGTCCGGTGTGCACGAGTCGGGCTTCAACAAGTGGGATCCGGCGACGCTGTCGTTGACCAAGCGCGAGGGACTTATTCCGACGCTGAATGTGGTGGACGACACGTTTACGAAATACCGCGATCAGATGGCCGGGGTGATCGCGCAGGCGAAAGCTTGGGGAGGGGGGCCTCCATGAAACGTCGCGACTTTATTTCGTCTCTGACCGCAGTCGCAGGGCTGGCCGCGGTGCGCGTCCCGATGATCGACGGACCACCGGCGCCGCTCGCCCGCCCCTTCGATCTCGATCGAGTGCGGCTCCGCCCCGGACCGTTTCTCGATGCGCTCGAAGTGAACCGCCGCTTCCTCCTGGCCCAGGATGAGAACCGCCTGCTGCACATGTTCCGCATCACCGCTGGTCTACCCTCGACTGCAGAGCCCCTCGGCGGGTGGGAAGCGCCGGTGAACGAGCTGCGCGGCCATTACGTGGGCCACTACCTCTCCGCGCTCGCCAAGATGTCGCGTACTCTGGGCGACTCGGACATCAAGGCGCGCGGTGACCGGATCGTGACTGAACTCGCAAAGTGCCAGCAACAACTCGGCAACGGTTATCTGAGTGCATTTCCCGAGGAGTTCTTCGATCGCCTGCGCGATGGCAAGCCGGTGTGGGCGCCGTTCTACACGCTGCACAAGATCATGGCCGGCCTGCTCGACATGCACACGCTCACGAACAACCCGCAGGCGCTCGATGTGCTTCAGGGCATGGCGCGCTGGACCGGACGCTGGGCGCAGCCGCTCGGCGATGAGCACATGGCCCGCGTGCTCGAGCGCGAGTACGGCGGCATGAACGAGATGTTCTACAACCTCGCGGCGGTGACGGCACGTGATGGTTACAAGGATCTTGCCCACCGCTTCGATCACGAGCGCTTCTTCGCTCCACTCGCGCAAGGACGCGACGAGCTAAAGGGGCTCCATGCCAACACCAACATCCCCAAGGTGGTGGGCGCGGCGCGCCGCTACGAGCTCACCGGCGAACTGCGCTATCGACGTATTGCCGAATATTTCTGGCGGCAAGTGACGACGCAGCGCGCCTACTGCACCGGCGGCACGTCGAATGGCGAGGGCTGGAACGCGGAGCCCGCCGTGCTGTCCACCGAGCTGTCGGGCTATACGCAGGAAGACTGCACCACCTATAACATGCTCAAGCTGACCCGCCACATCTTCGGCTGGACGGCGGACCCAGCCTGCGCTGACTTCTATGAACGCGCGCTGTTCAACGGCATCATCGGCAGCCAGCATCCGCATGACGGAGAGAAGCTGTACTACGTGAACCTCGCCGCGGGTCTCTGGAAGCTGTTCGGGACACCCGGGCAGGACTATTGGTGCTGCACGGGAACGATGAGCGAGTCGTTCTCACAGTTCGGGGATTCGATTTACTTCCACGACGACGCCGGCGTGTACGTCAATCTCTTCATTGCGTCCGAGCTGAACTGGTCGGAGCGCGGCGTCCGGCTGGTGCAGGAGACGCAGTTTCCTGAAGAAGAAGGCACGACACTCCGAATCCAGACCGCGAAACCGGTTCGGTTTGCGCTCCGCATCCGCGTACCGTACTGGGCGACGCACGGCGGAACCGCGGCACTCAACGGCCGCACCCTCGACGGCTTCGCTGGTCCGGGCGGTTACTTCGTGCTCGAGCGCACTTGGCGCAACGGCGACAGCGTTGCGGTCAAACTGCCGATGAGCCTCCACCTGCACCCGATGCCGGACGATCCGACACTCGCGGCGGTGATGTACGGTCCGCTCGTGCTCGCGGGACGCTTAGGGACTGACGGCCTGACTCCAGACGTGCTGCGCGCTGAGCCGACAAAGCCGCGTACCATACCGGAATACAAGGGTCAGCCGATCCCACCGCCGGAGTTGCGCGCCCAAGGCGCTGAGCGCCTAGCGGGACGGGGTCTCGAGTTTCGGGCCGCCGGCGAGAAAGGCGCGGTCACGCTCGTGCCGTTCCACACCATCTTCGATCAGCGCTACGCGATCTACTGGAGGCTCACGACTTGAATTCTACGCCGTAGGCGGATATCGGCTGATGACGCACCGATGGCCAGCTCGACCGGTTCCTGTTCCACGACCCAGCGGTGCGTGTCGGGACTCCAATACGCCAGTGAGGATGCCGGCAGCGCGAACTCCACCGTTCGCGTCTCACCCGGTTTGAGCGTGATTCGCCGGAAGCCGCGGAGGTCCTCAATCGGTCGTTCCACGCGCGACCCGAGGTGGCGAACGTAAAGCTGCGCGACTTCGTCTCCCGCCCGCCGCCCGGTGTTTGTCACATCCACTCGAACGATCAGCGTGTCCGCGGCTCGAAGTCTCGCCGAGCTCGTGCGCAGATTCCTGTACGCGAAGGTGGTGTAGCTCAAGCCATCGCCGAACGGGTACAGCGGCGTCCCTTTGAAGAAGCGATAGGTGCGTCCCGCCATTCGGTAATCATCGAACGGCGGCAGGTCATCCACGCTCGTGTAGAACGTCACCGGCAGCCGCCCCGCGGGGTTGTAATCGCCGAAGAGCACGTCGGCCAGCGCGCTGCCCGCGGCCTGCCCACCGTACCACGCTTCGACGATCGCGGGCACGTGCTCTTGCGCCCAGTTCACGGCGACCGCGCTGCCACTCATCAGCACGAGCACCGTGGGCTTGCCGACCGCAACGATCCGCTCGAGCAGCCGTTCCTGCGCGTCGGGCAGGTCGATGCGGGTGCGATCGCCGCCGAGGAATCCGGGAGTCTCGACTGACATCTCCTCGCCTTCGAGCTGCGCTGTCAAGCCCAGACACAGCACGACCACGTCCGCTTGCTCCGCCGCCCGCGCCGCCTCGGCGAACCCTGAGTCGCCGGGCACAACCAGGTCCGAGCCGCGGGCGTAGCGCACGCGCGTGCCGGGTGACACGGCCTCACGAATGCCCCGCAACGGGGTAATCGAGTCGGCGGGCGAGCCTTCATAATTGCCCAGCAGCATGCGCCGGTCGTCCGCGTTCGGCCCGATCACGGCGATCGTGCCGACGTCCTTGCGAAGCGGTAGCAGGCTGCCGGCATTCTTCAGGAGCACGATGGACTCGCGCGCCACCTGGCGGGCGAGCGCGCGGTGCGCCGGCTGGTCGAGCACGCTGAACGGGATCTGCGCCCAGCGCACGCGCTCCGGCGGGTCGAACATGCCGAGCCGGAAGCGGGCGAGGAACAGCCGTATGACCGCGGTGTCGATCGCCTGCTCCGTGATCAGTCCCTGTCGCACGGCAGCTACGAGGTTCGCGTAGACGTTACCGCACTCGAGGTCCGTTCCCGCTTTCACAGCCAGGGCCGACGCGGCGGCGGCCGTCGGTGCGACCTTGTGGCGCTCGTAGATGTCGTTGATGGCGCCGCAGTCCGACACGACATAACCCGAGAAGCCCCATTCGCCGCGCAGGATGTTGTGGAGCAGGAGATCGCTCCCGCACGCGGGACTCCCGAGCACGCGGTTGTAGGCGCACATGAGCGAGTAGGCGCCGCCCTCGCGCATGCCAGCGGCGAAATGCGGCAGGTAACTCTCCCGTAGGTCGCGCTCGCCCACGACGGCGTCGAAGGTGTGGCGCGCGGGCTCGGGCCCCGAGTGCACGGCGAAATGCTTCACGGTCGCGACGGTCTTCAGATACCTGGGGTCGTCGCCCTCCATGCCGCGGATGAACTGCACCGCGAGGCGGCCGGTGAGGAATGGGTCCTCCCCATACGTCTCCTGACCTCGGCCCCAGCGCGGATCCCGGAACAGGTTGATGTTCGGCGACCAGAACGTGAGCCCCTGATAGCGCTCGCGCGAGCCATGGCGCACGTACTCGTGATGCTTCGCACGAGCTTCATCCGAGATGACGGTCGCCATCCGGTAGATCAGGGAATCGTCCCACGTGCCGGCGATCCCCATCGCCTGCGGAAACGATGTCGCGAGCCCAGAGCGCGCGACGCCGTGCAGTGCCTCGTTCCACCAGTTGTATCGGGGAATGCCAAGCCGGTCGATCGGCGGCGCGACGTCCTGCATCTGCGAGACTTTTTCCTCGAGCGTCATGCGCGAGACGAGATCGGCCGCACGACGCTCGAACGGCAGGTCGGGATTCTGATAGTCCGGCGTCTGCGCGCACAGCGGCGTGGCGACGACCGCCAGCCACATCAGGTTATGCGCGCGAGGCCACCAGGCGTTTGCGGAAGCGGTCATAGATGGGCTCGTACGTTCTGTGGATTTCTGGGTTCGCTGGCGTGGGCGGCTGGCGCGTGAGGGTCCGCCGTGCCGCGGTCTCGAGATCGGGAAACGCTCCTGCCCCCACCGCCGCGAGCAGCGCCGCGCCGTAGGACCCGCCCTCTTCACGATTGACGGTCGTCACGGGAAGGCCAAAGACATCTGCCTGCAACTGCCGAATAAACGCGCTCTTCGCACCGCCGCCCGTCAGCACTAGCTGACCGGGGGCGAGCCCCAACTCCTGGAGAA
This sequence comes from Gemmatimonadota bacterium, assembly GCA_003222195.1. Taxonomy (GTDB): domain Bacteria; phylum Gemmatimonadota; class Gemmatimonadetes; order Gemmatimonadales; family GWC2-71-9; genus 20CM-2-65-7. The sequence goes on from QHVB01000024.1 coordinate 68,018, forward strand.
TGGTGAGTGAGTCGCGCAGTGCGAAGCACACGCCCTCGAGTACGGCGCGCGTCAGATGAGCACGCGAGTGTGCCAGACTGAGGCCGGTGAACGCGCCACGCAGGGACGCGTCCCGATGCGGCGTCCGCTCTCCCTGGAGGTAGGGAAGGAACGTCACGCCGTCGGCACCGGGTGGCACGTTTGCCGCCTCCGCAACGAGCTGCGCGTCTCGACCCCCCCCCCCATCCGGCAGCTCGCGCGCGCACTGATCGCCATACCAGGCAAACGCTCCGCCGGCCGACAAGACGACGCCTATCACATACCACACGTCGGGGGTGACGTGACAGAAGGTGTGCGCTCGCAGTTTGGGATCCACGCGCGGCTGCGCCGTGGGCGCCAGTACGGTCCCAGATGTGCCCCAGCTCGACACCGCGTCACCGGGACTGATCGCGCCCACGCCCGCCGCGCCGCACGCATTATCCGCGCCGCCCCCCACGACCGGTGTGCCGGCGGCGAGCCCTGTAACGGCGGCAGCTTCCTTGGTGACCTGGCCGAGCACTTCTGCCGATCCAGCCACCGCTGGAAGCAGTGATGGCGCGAGATCGACCGCGTCGAGAATCTCCCGGCTCCAACGCATGTGAGCGGGATCGAACATGAGCGTGCCGGAGGCGTCGGACGGCTCCGTCGCGATCGAGCCCGTCAGACGCAAGCGCACGAAATCCTTGGCGAGGAGCACCGTGGCGAGTCGCGCGAATGCCGCCGGCTCGTGATTGCGCAGCCACAGCACCTTGGGCAGGGTGAAGCCTTCCAGCGCGGGGTTGCACACCCAGTTCCGCAGCTGCGTCTCGCCGCCGGCGCGCGTCTCGATCTCTCGGCACTCGGCCGTCGTTCTGCCATCGCACCAGAGTAGCGCCGGCCTGATCACCGCACCGCGCTTGTCGAGAAAGACGGACGAGTGCATCTGGCCCGAGACTCCAACGGCCGCGACTCGAGCGTTCGGCCGCTGGTCGACCACAGCCCGGATCACCGTGCGGCTCGCGTCCCACCAAGCCTCGGGATCTTGCTCCGCCCAGCCTGGTCGCGGGGTGTCGAGTGACAGTGGAGCGGTCGCCACGGCCGCGACGCCGCCGTCTACGCTGATGAGAATGGATTTGACGCTGCTCGTACCGACGTCGAGGCCGAGAAACAGATCAGCCGCCACGCTTAGCGCACTCCCAACAAGAGCTCCATGGTGAGCTGATCGAGTCGCTCGTACGCGTAGCCGCGCGAGCGCAGCGCCGCGAGATCGAACTTCGTGTTGCGAAGCTCCTCGAACGGGACACGCGCGCTGCTCTTACCTCCGTCGAGATTGGTGAGCAACTGCTGGATCTCGGGATCCGCATTGAAGCGCACGACCTTGTCCTTGAGGATCAGGTAGGTGCGCATGCTGCCGGCGGCAAAGTCCCAAACGCCCGCTTCATCCTCGGTTCGGTACGCATGGCTATCGAAATGACGCATACCCGGCCACTTGGAGTCTTCGAGCAGCTTGACGAGGAAAAACGCTCCCTTGGGGTCGTCGCTGCCAAAACGAAGATCCTGGTCGAAGCGGCCAACCTGCTGGCCGTTCAGATCGATGTGGAACAGTTTGCCCGCGTCGATCGCCTGTGCGACCGCATGGGAGAAGTCGAGCCCGGCCATGCGCTCGTGGGCCACCTCCGGATTGACGCCCACCATCTCCGGATGGTCCAGCGTATAGATGAAGGCGAGCATGTGACCGGTGGTCGGCAGAAAGATGTCGCCCCGCGGTTCATTCGGCTTTGCCTCGAGCGCGAAGCGCAGATCGTAGCGCTGTGACCGCACGTATTCGCACAGGTAGTTGATGGCGTCGCGATACCACGCTAGTGCGGTGCGCGGATCCTTGGCCGCGTTGGTTTCGACGCCTTCTCTTCCGCCCCAGCACACATAGGTGGTGGCGCCGAGCTCGACCGCGAGATCGATAGCGGCCAGCGTTTTTTGCAGCGCATAAGCACGTACGCGCGAGTCACTGCTCGTAAACGCGCCGTCACGAAATGCCGGGTCCGAGAAAAGATTCGTCGTGGCCATCGGCACTTTCATGCCCGTGTCGCCGAGCACCTGCTTGAACTCGCGCACGATCCGGTCGTGCTCGGCTGCGGACGACCCAGCCGGTACGAGATCGTTGTCGTGCAGATTGACGCCATAGGCGCCGAGCGCCGCCAGTTTGCGGACGATCGCGGCCGGAGTGAGCGGCGGCCGCACCGGATCGCCAAAGGGGTCGCGTCCGGGATTTCCTACCGTCCAGAGCCCGAAGGTGAAATGATCCTCCGGCCGGGGCTGAAAAGCATCCTTGCCGCTTCGCACCATCCCGGCGATACTCGGCTCGCTTTGACGGGTTGTCAAACGGAGGCACGCATGGTGTGGGAACAGCGTTGGCATCCGCTCCGGCGGGAATGGGTCATCATCTCATCCCACCGCAACGAGCGGCCCTGGCAAGGGGAGCGCGTCTCGGAATCGGCGCGTCCCCTGCCGGCCTACGTCCCCGACTGTTACCTCTGTCCCGGCAACGGGCGTAGCTCGGGACAACGCAATGCCCAGTACAATGGCGTGTATGTGTTCGACAACGACCATCCCTGCGTCGGTCCCGGCGCACCCGCCGTCTCGGCACCTCCCAGCGTCATCTATCGGACTAGCATGGCGAGCGGCCGCGCGCGGGTCGTTTGCTACACGCCGCACCACGACCTCACGCTCGCCCAACTGCCCGAGTCTGAAGTGCTCGGTCTCCTGCAGGCACTGCAAGCGCAGTATCGCGAGCTCGGCGCGCAGGCGGGTGTGCGTCACGTGCTGGTATTCGAGAACAAGGGGGAAGTCGTCGGTGTCAGCAATCCACACCCGCACTGCCAGATTTACGCGACCAACTTCGTGTTCAAGACCATCGAGCTCGAAGCCGCAGCGCAGGCGGCGTACCTGGCGGAGCACGATCGACCGCTGTTTCAGGACATCCTTGCCGCCGAGGAAGCGGACGCAAGGCGACTACTGGTGCGGCGCGACCTGGCACTCTCGTTCATTCCGTATTTCGCGCGCTATCCGTACGAAACGTTCGTCGCGCCGCGTGAGACACGCGCGAGCCTCGCGCATCTCAGCGCCTCCGAGCTCGGCGACTTTGCGATCGTGCTACGCGAGACGCTGATCCGGCTCGACAACCTCTGGCAGATGTCGTTTCCATACGTGATGGTGCTGCACCAGGCGCCCACAGACCAAGCGTATTCAGGGTTCCATTTCCATATCGAGATCCACCCGCCACTGCGCAAACCGGGTCTCCTCAAATATCTCGCGGGACCGGAGATCGGCGGCGGGAATTTTCTGAACGACACGGCGCCTGAAGAAAAGGCGGCGGAGTTGCGTGCGGTCTCGAACATTCATTACACACAGGGCGGCGAAGGGCGGCGGAGGGCGGCGAAGGGCGGCGATGGCGAGGGCAGCTGAGGTGGCCACGGCTGAGGGCCTTCTCGAGCCGATTCTGGCGCTGCACGATTCCATCCGCGACACCGTCGTGGACGCGTGCACGAGGCAGACGCCGGAGCAGCTCGCGATCAACGCGACTGGGTCGAGCGACGCGGGCGACACGATCTACGCCATAGATCGCGTGGGCGAAGAGGCGCTGGTGCGTGGGCTAAGCGAGTTGGCGCGGAACGAACCGGTGTGCGTCGTGGCTGAGGGAATCCCGGATCCGCTCATTCTGCCGCGCGGGGCGCGCGAGAGCGACTGTCGCTGGCGCTTGCTGGTGGATCCGCTCGACGGCACGCGCGGCCTCATGTATCAGAAGCGTAGCGCCTGGATCCTCACCGGCGTCGCGCCCAACCGCGGTGCCGCGACAAGGTTATCGGACATCGTGCTCACCGTGCAGACCGAGATCCCGCTGCTGAAGCAGCACCTCTCCGACCAGCTCTGGGCGTCACGCGGCGCCGGAGTCGAGGCCCGGCGATGGAATCGCGTGTCGGCGAAAGCCGAGCCACTCACGTTGCGACGCTCGGGCGCCGTCACGATTGCGCACGGTTTCGCGACCGTCGTGCGCTTCTTCCCCGGAGCACGAGAGATCCTGGGCGCCATCGATGACGAAGTCGTTCAGGCGCTGGTCAAGCCCGAGCCGCGCCGTGCGTCATGTTTCGAGGATCAGTATGCCTCGACCGGCGGCGAGCTGTACGAGCTGATAGCGGGCCACGACCGCTTCGTTGCGGATCTGCGTCCGCTGGTGAAGTCGGCGAGCCCCCCCTTGTGCTGCCACCCCTATGATTTGTGCACCGCGCTGATCGCGCGCGAGGCGGGTGTGATCATCACCGATCCCTCGGGGGCAGCGGTGGATGCGCCGCTCGACTTGACTACCGATGTGGCGTGGGTCGGATACGCGAATGAGGCACTGCGTCACGCGATCGAGCCCGTGCTGCAAGGCGCGCTGCGCCGGCGCGGGCTCCTCAGGTGAATTGGTTCCAGCCTTCGATCGACCTGCTGCACTCGTTGCCCTCCGCGTCCGATACCCGCCTGCGCAGTTTCTTTTCCCTCGCACGCCCCATCTGCATCGCGCGGGCGCCGGGCCGACTCGACGTCATGGGCGGAATCGCCGACTACAGCGGTGCGCGCGTGCTCGAGCTGCCGCTCGCGTGCGCGACGTTTGCGCTCGTGCAAAAGCAGGACGCGCCGCGCTGTGAGGTCGCCAGTCTCAGGGGCGATCGATGGGATTTCTTCGCGACGGAGCTTCCCTGGGTTCGCGAAGCTCAGGCGGATCGCTGGGCGACCTACGTCGTTGGCGTCGTGCAGGCGCTGCTCCCGACGGAAACGGCCAGGTCTGGTCTGCGGATTCTGATTCACTCCTCCGTACCGGAAGGCAGAGGCGTCGCGTCCTCCGCCGCGCTGGAAGTCGCGGTTGCCGCCGCCGTCGCCGCGAGCTCCGACATTCGCATCGAACCGGCCGACCTGGCGGCGCTGTGCCAGCGCGTCGAAAACCACGTCGTGGGCGCACCGTGCGGGATCATGGACCAGATGACGAGCGCGTGCGGCAAGCGCGACCGGTTGCTGCAACTGCGTTGCCAGCCAGGCACAATCGAAGGCTACCTCGAGGTTCCTTCAGGGTATCGATTCTACGGCATCGATTCCGGGATCAGCCATGCGGTCTCGGGGGCCGACTACGGGACCGTCCGCACCGCCGCGTTCATGGGACTGCGCATCCTCACGACCGAAACCCCATGGCGAGGCCGCTATCTCGCCGATCTCACGCCGGTGCAGTTTTCGCAGTTCGCTCCTTGCCTGCCGGAGGAAATGACAGGCGGCGAGTTCCTCGAGCGCTACGGCGACATCAGCGACACCGCCACCGTCGTGGATCCCGACCGCCGCTATCCCGTGCGCCGCGCGTCAGAGCACCCGGTCGGCGAACAAGCGCGCGTGGACCGCTTTGCAGAGTTGCTCGCTGCGCTCCCGCGTCAGCCCTATGTCGCGACCGAGTTGGGCGAGCTCATGTACGGTTCACACCGGAGTTACAGCGCCTGCGGACTCGGCAGCGATGGAACGGATCGTCTCGTGGAGCTCGTGAGATCCGCGGGGCCCGAGCGTGCTCTATTCGGCGCGAAGATCACGGGTGGCGGCAGCGGTGGAACAGTTGCGGTCTTCGGAACGAGCGAGGCAGAAGGTGTGGTGCGGGACCTCGCTGCCCGCTATGCAGCCGAGACCGGCCGCACGGCACGCGTCTTCGCGGAATCAGGGCCGGGGACGGCGGAAGCGGGAGGCCTCAGTGTCCGGGGCATGCCCCCGGCGTTAGTCCACCCGCACTGAGCTGGCCGAGGTTGTGCTGCTTCAGGAGCGCATTGAACGCCGTGAGCTGCGCGCCGGTGATGCCCTTCCACGTCGCGAGCGCCGTCCCCAAGTCCTTGCACGCCGCCGCGTAAGCGGCCAGCATCGCCGGTGTCGGCGCCATGTCACCGTTCTCGAGCGCGTTGATCTGACCTACGAGGGTGTTATTCACCCCCACGAAGGTCGGCGGCGGCGGACCGCCGGGCCGGAAGCCGCCTCCTCCAAACCCCCCGCTACGCTCCGGATCGCCACCGACTGCGGCGAGGGTCGAGTCGAAGGTCTTTGCGGCAGCAATGACCGCGGCGGGATAAGACGTGGCAGTATCGCCGCTCACAGCCGTGCGTAGCTCCGCGACCTGGCGGTATGCATCCCAGGCTGTCTGCATCGCGGTGGTGATCTTCGTCTGCAGCGCGTACTGCACCACGACGTCGGCGGTCGTTGCGGGCGAGCGCGGATCGTTCACCACCGTCACCCGCTGCGTATAGCTCTTCCCGTCGACGGCGAGCCTGACGGTATAGACGCCCGGCGGGACGAGCGGACCTTGCGGTGACGGCGGCGTGAGACCCGGATTGGCGTTGATCTCGAACGAATGTGAGAACGCCGCCGGCGCATCGGCGCGCACGTCCCAGTTCACGCGGTTCAAACCCGCGCCCTTCGGCAACACGAACGGCGGGGCGAGCCACCAGTTGGGCTCCGGCGGCTGCGCCGCCTCTTTCACCGGCGGGGTCGGCGCGCTCGTCATGTGCCGGACTACGGTGCCGCCGGGAGCCAACACCTCGAGCGTGATCTCACCGGTCGGGGCCGACGCCAGATAGTACGTGATCAGCCCGCCCTCGGGCGCGTTCGGGGCGTGCGGCACATCGGGCTGGAAGGGCGTGTCGGCACCGACGTTGCTACGCACCCGCACGGCGTCCCCCGGTGCGAACAGATGCACCCGCTCCGCCGCGGTGGCGGCCGTCATCTGGCGCAGCGGCGCGATGTCGTCCAGCACCCAGATGCCGCGCCCGTACGTCCCCACGATCAGGTCGTTGCCCTTGATCGACATGTCGCGGTACGACGTGTTGGGCAGATTCTGCTGTAATGACTGCCAGTGGTCGCCGTCATCGAACGAGACGTATACGCCGCTCTCGGTCCCGGCGAACAACAACCCGCGCTGCTTGAGATCCTCCCGGATCACCCGCGCGAAGCTGCCGCTCGGCTGATTGGTGGCAAACCCGTTGGTGATCAGTGTCCACGTCTTGCCCGCGTCGCGGGTGCGGTAGAAATACGGCGTGTAATCGCCCTGTGTATGCAGGTCGACCGCGGCGTACGCCGCCCCCGCATCGAAGTGCGACGCGTCGATTGCGAGCACGTCGGCGCGACCCGTGACGCCGGGAAGATTGGGAATCGACACATCCTCCCACGTCTTCCCCTCGTCCGCAGTGAATTTGATCAGGCCGTTGTTCGTCCCTACCCAGATCACGCCGCGCTTCACGGTGGAGAGCGCCATGGACTGGATCGCGCCCCCGATCAGATATCCCGGCTTGCCACGCAACGAGTCCGGCGTGGGCACCGTGTCTTTGGGGAAGCCCAAATCGGGGGAGAGCCTGGTCCAATGCACGCCGCCGTCGGTCGTCGACATCACGACGTTCAGTCCGGCGATCAGCTCGCGTGGGTTCCACGGCGCGAATGCCAGCGGTTGCGAGATAGAGGTCCGGGCCCGCAGCGCGGGATCGACGTTGGGGCTCACGTTGATCCATTGCTCGCTCGGGTAGGTGATCTTCACGATGCCGCTGCCGCTCGCGTACACGACGTTGGGGTTCAGCGGATCGGGGGCTTCGCTGCCCCACTCCCATCCCGGCACCGGATTCCAGTCGAGCGGCGTGACGGCGCCCTGGTTGCCGCGGACGCGAGTGCGGATCGCGCCGGCGTCCTGCTGCGAGGCGTAGATCCAGTAGGGCCACGAGTTGTCGGCCGCGATGTGGTAGACCTGCTCCGTCGACTGATTGAACCACGAGCTCCAGGTCTGGCCGCCGTCCAGCGTCACCACCGCCCCCTGATCGAGTCCCATCAGCATGCGCTGCCCGTTGGTGGGATCGATCCACAGCTGCTGCGGATCGTCGCCGCCCGGGGCACCTTTGAAGCCGGTGAAGGTGTTACCGCCGTCGGTCGACTTGTACATCGCAGTGTTGACGGTGTAGACGACGTCGGAGTTCCGGGGATCGACGTAGACGCCGCAGTTGTAGCCGCCCTGGCCGTTGGCGATGCGCCGGTCGGCCGCGTCCATCTGCCGCCACGTCGTGCCGCCGTCGTCGGAGCGATACAGGCCGAAGTTGCCGATGAGGTACATCCGCTGGGCGTTGGTGCCGATCGCGATGGCGACCGATGTCCGCCCGATGAGCCGGGGCAACCCACCGCCGGTGATCTCGTGCCAGGTACCGCCCTCATCGGTCGACTTGAACAGCTTCGTCTGCGAGATACCCTGCGCCGCTCCCGCGCCCGCCCCACCACCACCGCCACCGCCGATCGCGCCGTAGCGCGCCGGTCCGGTCGGCGGCGTCGCGTAGTGGCGCACCGTGGTGGCGAGCATGATTTCGGGATGGTCGAAGGCCCAGGTGATCTTTTGCGCGCCGGTCGAGTCGTCGACGTACAGCGTCCGGGTCCAGGACTTGCCGCCGTCGGTGGAGCGGTAGACCCCGCGCGTGTCGGACTTCTTGTGGACGTCGCCCTGGGCGGCGAGCAGCACCACGTTGGGATCCCTGGAGTCGACGAGGATCGAGGGAATCTGCTTCGTCTGATCGAGGCCCAAGTGTTGCCACGTCTTGCCGGCGTCGGTGGACTTGTAGACGCCGTTACCCTCGTTGATGCTGCCGCCCGTGATCAGATCTCCCATGCCGACGTAAATGATGTTGGGATCGGAAGGCGCCACCTCGATCGCGCCGACCGACGACGCCTCGACGGCGTCGAAGATCGGATACCAGGTCTCGCCGGCGCTGGTCGTCTTCCAGGCGCCGCCCATAGGCAGGCCGATGTAGTAGACGCCGGGCTGGCCAACGGGCGCGGAGACGGCGGAGACGCGGCCAGCGCGGAACGGGCCGAGGTTGCGCCAGGTGAGACCGGACAGGAGCGATGGGGGAAGCGGGACAGGGAAAGGGGGAAGGGGGATGGTGCCGAGCACGAGAACGAGCAGCGACGAACGCGCGATCATGGTGAGACCCTCGAAGTGAAGGATGCCCTTCATCCGCTCCTCCCAAATTGGCGCGTGTACTTCACAATCAGCGATCGGGCCTGCGGGCGAGTCCATTGGAAGAAGCCGTCCGCCTCCTGTCCCTCGTTGAAGACCACGAACAATCCCGTGCCGGCGGTGCTGAGCCACCCGAACCGCGCGTTCGCGGTCCACGCGCGCGCCTGGTTGCTGTACTGCACGAGCGTTTGGAACATGATGCGGGGCGTAAAGAAGTACGCGATGCGCGGCGCGATCAGGACGCGCGTGAAGTTCCCCTGATCGAGGCGCACATCGTTGTACTCGGTGAGCAGCGAGGCCGACAGCGAGCTCCCGTGCCGCGCCGCGAGCGTCACACTGCCGCCACGACGCGACCCATTGTAGAACCCGCCGACGTCCGCGCGCAGCAACAGTGAAAGCGGGGCGCTCGGGTTGGTCCCGAAGTCGAAGCCCATCGAGGTGTAATCGTATGATCCAACCGGCAGCGTCACATTGCGCGCGATCGCGAACGGCTGCTGCAGCCCCTGATGCTCGATATTCACCTCGGGGCCGACCGTGGCACCGCTGGCGAGATACCACTCGGTGATGTCGATGTGGATGCGATCTTCCTGCCGATAGCCGTCGAGCCCGTAATAGCCCCGGTAGCCCACGTGCGGGTGCCAGTCCTTGAACAACTTGCTGTTCAGATACCGCTTCTTCCACATCACAGTCGTCTCGAAAAACCGATAGCCGCCACGCCGATTCAGGAAGCCGACCTCAGGATCGAAGTCCCGCCCGACCTGAATGATGCGCGCGAGGTTGCTCCAGGAACCCGTCTCGTAGCTGAGCCGCGCGCTGTACGCCTTCGCGTCGCCGTCGGGGCCGGGCGTGGCGGAGGCGGCGCCCCACCAGTCGATCGTCCAGGCATCGCGAATGCCGATGCGGCCGTCCACGCCGGCGACGCGATTCCAGTCTCCAGGGTGCGACGTCGCCGCGCGCTGCACGGCGATCACGCCAACGTGCGAGCGGGCGGCGAGCTCCCGCTGGAGCCGCACCACGGAGTAGGACGTCGCCGCCTGCACTGTGGCGCGGTCCGTGAAGATCTGCAGCGCGCCCACGGTGAAGTCACCGACCCGTCCGGTGAGCCGGCCGCCGCCCAGGATCGGCACGGGCTGGCCGAGCGTGTCGATGCCGATGCGACGGGTGAAAAAGAGGTCAACAGCTTGCGGTGTGCCGGCTGAGAAGGTACCGGCATTTTCGAGAAAGAAGGGGCGTTTTTCCGGAAAGAAGAGCGGAAAGCGCGTGAGATTCGTGCGCTGCTCGTCGACCTCCACCTGTGCGAAGTCGGTGTTGTAGGTGAGATCGAGGGTGAGGCTGGGTGTCACGCCGTATTTGATCTCGCCGCCGACGTCCCCGCGTCCCTGCGCGGAGGGGTCAATCGCGTAATTGCGTTCCACCCCGGTCAGCGCGTAGGGCGTCACGGTCCAGATCCGCTGCGACGGCACGCTGATCCCCGACAGCGTTCCCGCGTGCGAAATCTTCATCAGGCTGAACTGGCGCGGGACGAATGACCAGAACGCCTCTTCGTTCTTGCGGCGGATACTGCGCACGAGATTGAGTCCCCACGTCTGCAGCTTGCCCGAACCATACCGCAGCGTCGTGAACGGGATGCGAAATTCGGCATACCACCCCGCCGAGTCCATCGACGTGGCGACGGTCCACGTGCCGTCCCAATTGAGGTTGAACCCTCCGAGCGAACCCGCCATCACCCGCGTTTGGCCAGGGAGCTGGATGCCGCCACCTTCTCCTTCGTTGACGACCTGTGCGTCATACTCGATTCCCGCCGGCGTGGTCGTGAAGACAAAGCCGTTCTGCCGATCGTGGTAGGTATCGAGCACGATGCCGAAGTAATCGCTCTTGGAGATGTCGCCGTCGCGGACCTTCTCGCCACCGACGATTCCTGTTGGGTCACTGTCGTAGAGCCAGGCGCCCACGTACAACGCTTGCCCGTCGGTGAGGATGCGTACTTCAGTGCGCTCGGTGATCGGCGCGCCTTCGTGCAGCTCGCGCTGGATGAAACCGGTGACCGGCGTCGCCTCGAGCCACGCCGGATCGGTCAGCCGGCCGTCGATGACGGGCGGTGTTGCGACGACGTGGGCGGTGGCTGTCGGCGGAGTCTGACCGGCCGGCAGGCCCCGGGCGAGTGGGAGCACTAGGAGCAGCGCGACCACGAGACGGCGCATTGATCCTCGTACGGTTCGGTGGCGACAAAAAGGCGCAAACGGGCGCCGGTGTTGCAAGCTGAAAGATTACTCACCGCGCCGATCTGCGCAGTAGCGGTGGGGATTGAGCCAGGAATACGGACGCTCGTTCCACATTAGAGCAACGTCGCGCATTCCCGTTACCACCTCAGCAACGCAGGAGTCTTTAGTCTCTCCACCTGGAGTTTGCTGATGCGCGTTCGCGGCTGGCCGTCGGTTGCGATTGGAATTCTTCTGGCAGGGTGCGGCGGAAGCAGTCCGACTGGCCCATCGGGTCCCCCCGTCGTAACAGCTGTTAACGGTGCCACGCTGCCGAGTGGTCCCACCGGCAGCACCATTCTCATCGAAGGATCGGGGTTCGGAAGCACGCCCACCACGGTATCGGGCACAGTGCTGTTCTCGAATGGAACAGGTGGTACGATCGCTGCGACCATCGCGAGTCCGAGTGACTGGGGTGACACGTTCATCATCACCACCGTTCCGAGCGGCGCCGCCACCGGGAACCTCGTCGTCCAGACCAGCAAGGGCAGCAGCACGCCAATCACATTCACCCTTTCAGCCGGCGCACCGTTCAGTCCATCGGCGATTTCCTGGACGAGCACGAGTGCGCTGCCCGTCGGCCTGAGTGGTCATGAGGCGGCATTCGTCGAGATCCGCGGTGCGACCACGACGCGAGTCGTGTACGTCGTCGGCGGAGCAGACAGCACGCGCGTTCCGCGGTCGACTGTGTACTATTCGACCGTGGGACCGACGGGCACACTCGGCGCCTGGACGGCCACGACAGCGTTGCCGGCCGCTCGCGCCTTTTCCCAAGCCGTAGTTGCCACAGGAGCGAACTCGAGCGTCAGCGGAGCTGGGTATCTCTATGTCCTCGGTGGCGCAACGGATTCCACCGGGACGCCGAGCGCGACGATTTACCGTGGCACGATCGCGTCCGATGGGACGATCAGCGGTTGGACCACGCTCTCGACTGCGTTGCCCGCTCCCCTGCATTCGTTCGGTGCCGCAATCTTCTTTGGCAGTCTCTACATCTGGGGCGGCGCCACGACCGGAAACGTTCCGGTGAAGACCGTGTATCGCTCGAGCATCGATGCTGCCGGAGCGCTCGGCGCCTGGCAGGCTGAGGCGGCGTTACCCACCAGGCGGGCGTATTTCGCTTCCGGCTCGTTCAGCGGCTACCTCTATGCCGTGGGCGGCGACAGCGGAACGGTCACCCCGAACGACGGCAGTCTCACGGCCACCCGCATGGATCAGGTCGCATACGCGAAGATCGACTTGAAGACTCGCGACATTACCGCCGCCGGCTGGGTGGTCAATGGCACCGCACTGGGGAAGACGCGCTCGAAACACACGGCGGGGATTGCGAGCGGAAGCGTCCTGGTCACCGCGGGACTCTACACCGGCGCGGCCACCGGGTCATCGGAGAACACCTACGCGACGATCAACGTCGACGGCAGCGTGGGCAGCTTCGGTGGCGCGACGGGATCGAATACGATCCAGTCCCGGGGCGGCGGCAACGTTTTCAATCAGGCCGAGGCGGGTTATACCGACGGCAACGGCGCATTCCACGTGCTCGTTGCCGGTGGCGACGACGTCAGCGCGCCAGGCACCAAGCACAAGACGGTGTTCTTCAATTAGACCGAGAGAGCAGCAGAGAATGCAAAAGGGCCGGCTCGAATGAGCTGGCCCTCGGGATCATCGAGGGCTAACGGAGGCAGCCGATCCGAGTCTTGGCCACGACCACATCGTCGAACCACACGGTTCCAGCGCTCGGGTCCGTGATGTAGTTCTGCAGCCAGATGTGGTTCAGTTGCAGCGCCGCGCTGCTCCGGAACTGGATGTCCAGCGGGCCCGGCACGGTGGGCGAGAAGTTGCATTGCGAGCCGTCGGCACCAGCCGGGCAGTAATGGTCCTGCACCCAGTACCCGATCGCACCGGTCTCAGGAAACCGCTGGACCAGGACGTCATTCTTCCATACTTCGAGCTCGGCCCCTGCCGCCGATCCCATGTCGGTGTTGAGGTTGGCGTGCACCTCGAAGCACGCCCACCAGTCGTCCTCTACGGTGAAGGCGTTCCGGCTCACGAGGGCGTTCCCCCAGTATGCGCCGCCGCAGCTCGAGCACGTGTGCATCTTCATCCAGTAGTTGTAGAAATCGAAGCGCAGGTTGGGAGAGGCGCCCCACACCGGCTCTAGTCCAAAGGAGACGCGGTCGTCACCGACAGGTCTAATCCCCGCCTGCGGGTTGGGCCAGTTACTGGGAGGGTTGTAGCCGCCCAACCAGACGCCGGTGTGATGCCACGGAGCGCCAGCCTGATACTTCACGTACCAGCGCACGTACAGCTCATCGAATCCGGATCCGTCGGGTTTGAGCAGCTTCTTGTACAGGTCGGTGGCGTCGTCGGCGCTCGCGGTTGAGCCACCGGCTGTGAGCCTGATCGATGCCGCACCGCAACTCTTCGACGGCTTGTCAGCGACCAACGCCATGCTACCCGCGTTCTTGTAGTCGTCGTAGCGCGCGGTTATTGCAGCCACCGAACTCGCTTCGAAGTCTTCGTGCCAGACCACATCCGGATCATTGCCTATTCCCTGATCGCAGGGGTAGCGGTCGGCTAAGAGGCTGCCCGAAGGCTTGTTCATGTCCGAGCAGGCTGCGAGCCACAGCGAGGCTCCCAGGAGGATCCGCCTGCGGCATCCGTCTGTCATGGAGCAATGGTTACGTCTGGGCTGCCGCGGATGACGGTGACAAGTCTCACGCACCGCCGGGCTACAGGGACGGAGCGGCCGCGCGCGTCTGTGATGATTGCCCCTCCCGGGATCGAACCAGGACTCTCCTGATCCGGCGTGCGCGTCTGCCCATAGACTTGCAGAGGGTCCTGAGACGGTCTAACGTCTGCACCGACAAATTCACCAGGGCGGGCCGTGCCGGACGCCGTCAAATCGCGCTACGTCATCCAGCTCGAGCGGCCGGGCGAGCGTGTGGACATGGAGTTCGTCCGCGCTCTGCTGGGCGGCACCGGGGTCGAGCTCGACGCCGGGTACGGGCCTGTTCCCGTCAACCCCAGCCTCGGGCGCTTCGTGGTGCGCGGCTTCGCGTCACCCGAAGCTCGCGCGGTCGCCGAGCGGATCCCGGGCGTCAGGTTTTTTGTCGACGCCCGCCAAGAACCGGCCGGCTGAGTCGTTTCAGACGCTTCGTGCCGAGGCCGAGCGCGCGCGTCGCGGCGGCGGCGTCGATCACTCCGTAACCCAGGTCGTAGTCCCAGCCGCGCCCGGCCAGGTCGCGGGCGCTGCGCTGCAGTGCGCCCTTGAGCTGTGCGGGCGTGAGCGCCGACGCGGGGAGGCGCTGGCGCAACGCCGCGGCGACGCCCGCGGCCACGGGGCTTGCGGCCGAAGTGCCCCCGTCCACCGGCTGGACGCCCGAGCCCGCGAAGTGGCTGAAGCCGGCGAGGTCCGGCTTGCGGGTGTGGAGCCCTCCCGGTCCCTGCGACGAATAGCCGAGGCGTCGATCGGTGACGGTGACGGCGGCGACGGTGACGACGTCGGGATGGGAATTCGCGCCGTGGATGCTCTGGCCCGGACCGGTGTCGGCGGTGCCGCAGCGGTCGTCGGGGCAGGGCTTGCCGCAGTTGCCCGCGGCGAAGAACACGTCGGCGCCCGCCGCGACCAGGCCGCCGGTGATCTGATTGAACGGATGGTCGGGGTTGGCGCTGTAGTTCTCGGGCGAGCCGATCGGGGCGTCTTCGGAGCGGTCGAACATCCCCCAGCTGTTGTTCACCACCCAGCGGCCCGGATTCGCGTTCACCCGTTCGATGAGGTCGGCGAAGGCGGCGATAGCGTCCGACAGGAACGCCGACCACGTCCCCGCCTGGGTTCGCAGCAACGCGTAGTCGTAGATCTTGGCCTCCGGAGCGGCGATGCGCACATCGTAGGCCACCATCGTCCCGTGATCGGGCTTGGCCGAGCCCGGCACGTAGTCCGACCCGGGGGCCCAGCCGCCGGCCACGGGGATGCGGCTGCCGTCGATGCCGGTATCGACGACGGCCACGTGGACGCTTTTCCCGGTCAAGCCGTGCGCGCGCAGGGCTGACACGCCGACCCGGCGCGCCACGTCGTCCGCCGTGCCGACAGCGCCGCTGCCGCAATAGGCGGAGGGGAAGACCGACACGGCGGGGTCGGCGAAGACGCCAACGACATCCATCCCGCGCTCTCGGCGCAGGCGGTGCACGGCCTCTTCGTCGTCGAAGATCGCGCGCACGGCGTAGGTGTCGATCGGCCCACCCTCGGCGCGCGCATAGCGGAATCCGCGGGCGGCTGGCCGCTCGGCAGGTGAGCCTAGACGACCGGCAACGCGCACGGGATGGTAGGTGTCGTCGAGCGCAAAGCCCGGGACGTGAAGCAGCTTCTCCAGGTCCGCGCCGGCGAGGCCGAATGACCGGCTCCGCCAGGCGCGGTGCAGCGACTCGCCCTTACCGACCAGCAGAATACGCCGCGGCATCGGCGGACCTCCCGAGTGGCGTGGTCAGGGCGCTGGGGTCCCATACCCGGAACTACGGCCAAGGATTCACCTGCGCCGTTTCGACCCGAGCACCGAATGCCTCACGATCCGGTCCGGCACCGTGTCTCCATGTCGCAGAGTGAAAACTGTCTTTCGCGTCAACCCGAGATCGAGCTCCACCACGAAATGGCTGCGGTCGCGGGCGATCCGCCAGGCGCGTGACGCCTTGGGCGCACGGCCCGTCACCGCCCGAGCAGCGGTGACCACCTCCTCCGGCGGGTCGCCGATCGTCGCGAGCTGCGCGCACGTCGCGCAGCGGTGGGACTGCTGGTCTAGATCGGCCGTGCACACCTGACGGCCGCAATGAGCGCAAGCGGCGCGATGCTGCGCGCAGGCGCCTTTGCCACACACGGGACACGCCTCCACTTCATCCGATGCGAAGATCGCCGCCGGCTCCTCTGCGCAGTCGGCCCGGTGCGCCCCGCAGACCAGGCGCCGCGATGCGTCGGTGCGGTGCAGGTGGCGCGAGCAGTGCACGTGCCCATCCACCACACACACGGCCTGATGCGCCGTGCAGACGGACTTGCTGCAGCTCGCGCACTGCGTCACCTCGTCGACGCCCACGGGCTCGTTGGTCCCGCCCTCGCAGTAACGCACGCACGTGGTGCACAACCGGCGGCTGCCCTTGGGCGCGTCAGGCCGGCTCTGCTGCGCGTGGCGATTGCAGACGAGCCGCCCGCAGCTGCCGCAGGCCTCGAGACAGGCCGAGCAGGCGGGGTGGTCAGCCTCCGCGCACACGCCCTCGTGCTTCGAGCAATGGTCCATCCGGCACGACGGACAGACGCGGGCGTGCTCCGCGCAGGCGGGCTGCTCATCGATCCTGCAGCTGGCAATGCCATGGTCGGCGCAGAAGTCTTCGGCGCACACGGAGCACCGCGTCGAGCAGGCGTCACAGGCGCAGTGCCCCTCCTCGTGCCGGCACACAACAAGCTCTGACGGGGGCCGGCCGCAATGCGGGCACGCCACCGTCCACGCAGCCGTTCCAGCGAGCGGCCGCTGGGCCGCGAGCTTGCCGCGTCGGCCACGCGCCGATCGCAGCTCCCACTCGACGCGCTGCACCAACACGTGAGCCTCGACGAGCTGGAGCGGGTGCACGATCGCCTTGACCTGGTGGCGGCGCACCTCCTCGGTCCTCCGCCGCTCGTGCAGGGCGGTGATCGTACGTTCTTCTTCCGAGTCGGACTTGTCCGCGAGGATGGAAGCGAAGTACCGGTCAAGCCGATCGAGCTCCGTGGCGACCTCTTTTTCCGCGACAGTCTGCCGCGCGGCAACCCGTTCGGCGCTCTTCTCCCGCAGGTTGCCGAGCAACAGCTTCAGCATCTCGTCGGGCTCGCGCGGCAGCACGGGGGCGGCGGCGGGGATCACGCCCGCAGCGGCGGCTTTCACGCGGCGCGCCTCGAGATCCTGGAATAAACGGGCGACGTCGTCGCTCGAGCGCGTACCCGTCGACAGATCGAAGACGTCGCTCTCGACCACGGCTTCTTCGACTGCGGCGCCGGCGCGCAGCACGACGCGGGCCACGAGCCGTCCGATGGGATGCGCCGCCAGGCCCACGCTGCTCTGCCGTGCCGTGCCGTCCCTCACGGGAACCGGAGGCGCTACACTCGGTGCGACATCCTCGTCGTCCGCGGCGACGGGAGACGGCGGCGGGATCATACCGAGCGAGAGGCGGCCCGCCCTGGTGCGGATCGCCTCGATCAGATGCGTGAGGAACGGGCTGCCGAGCACGGCGATCTCGGCGGCGGGGTTCCGCTCCAGGGCATCGAGGGAGAGGGCCAACCGCACTGACTCGCGGCCCTGGAAGTGGGCGCGCTCGGCGGGCGGCAGCTTCAGTTCGCGAAGATCAGAGCCTTTTTCGAGCAGCTTGACCCCCGCAAGATCGCAGTAGCGCTCGACGAACGGCCGGATGCGCGCGTCGGCGAGGGGGTCCGCCTCCGCTGCCTCGGGCGCCGGCGCGGGACGCTTGGCCTTGCCCTGAGGCTTGGGCTGCGGCTTGCGACGGCGTGTCACGCGGTGTCCACCTGGATGTCTACGAGCACCAGAGGCAGGTGCTCCACCTGCGCCACGAGGGTGATCGCGCGTCCCGAGCTGCTCATGCCGGTGAGCCTCACCAGCTCCCCGTATTGGGGATGACTGCCAGCCGGCTGGGGCATCGTGATGCCCCCGATCGGCTCGATCGACTCAAGCGCCTCGAGCACCTCGGTCACGTGCACGCCGAGGCGCCGGCGCTTCGCGTCCCACCCCGCGGCCTTGGTGACCTGGCTCGTGCCGAGGCCCAGGCGCAGGCGGCCAGGAACGGAGAGCGTCTCGAACCGTCGCTCCAAGCGGGTCGCGTTGTCGTCGGGCGCGATGAGTGAGTTCAGCTGTTCTTGTTCCTTGCCGACGGCGCTGCTCTTCTCGATGTCGGCGCCGATCGTCTCGACCCGGCGCGCGAAATCCTCTTCGTTGTCGGCGGCGAGCCATTCGTCGGCGAGCCGGCCCTCGAACGTGTGGGCGCCGCCGAACTCGCCGAGGATCAGGTCCAGCTCCCCGACGACCAGCTCGAACAGCTTGATCTTGCGGTCGAGCAGCTCGAGGATGTACGACTCGATCGTCCCGGCGGCGGCAAGGTTCACGATGTGCACCTCGCGCGTCTGCCCGATGCGATGCAGGCGCCCGATGCGCTGCTCGACGACCATCGGGTTCCACGGCAGGTCGTAGTTCACGAGCACGTTGCAGAACTGCAGGTTCCGTCCTTCGCTGCCCGCGCGGGTGGCGATCAGGACGCTGCGCTCGTCCTCGTGGAAGGCGCGGATGCGTTTGTCCCGTTCGGGCGTCGCGTGCGCCCCCCAGTAGACGATAGGCTTCCGGCCCAGGGCCTGGACCCGCTGCTCAATCAGCTGAATCGTGGGCCGGTGATCGCTGAAGACCACGACGCGGTCGGGCGTTTCCTTGAGCACGGCGGTCAGCACGTTCAGCTTGGCGTGCGTCTTGATCTTCTGCGCCCGCTGGGCGAGCTGGCGCGCGATGGTGCGGTACTCGGGGCTGATGCGCTCGCTCTCCGCGAGGTGCTCGAGCGATTCGGCGAGCGCCTTCGCGGAGGAGCACAGCCGCTGGCGCAGGTGGATGACCGCGAGCTGCAGGATGCCCTTCTTGGTCAGCCGCCGGCGGGGCGCTTCTCCCCCGTCTTCCGTCTCTTCTTGCTCGGCCGGCTGGACGAAGCCTTCCCGGTAGAGGCGGCGCAGGAACTGCGTGGTCCGATCGTACAGGTCCCGCTCGGCGGTCGTGAGTTTCACCTCGGGGTGCCGGGGGCGGCGTGGCGGCAGGTTCAGGTCGTCGACGACGCTCGAGCGCCGAGTGCGGATCATCACCTCGTGCGTCAGCGCGCGCAGGGCTTCGGGATCGCGGGGCTGGCGGTGGTCGCCGGCGACCAGGTGCTCGGCGCGAAACTCCTCCCAGGTGCCGAGCTGTCCTGGCCGCAGCAGGGTGACGAGGTTGTACAACTCGCGCAGGTCGTTCTGGAGCGGCGTCGCCGTGAGCAGCAGGATAAAGTCGCGCTCGATCCTCTCGATGAACTGGTAGGTGGCGCCGCGGTGGCTCTTGATCTTGTGCGCCTCGTCCACGATCACGAGGTCCCAGTGGTGGCGCAGGATCTCCTCGGCGTGGCGGCGCGAGCGCGCGCGGTCGTGCGACACGATCGCCTTCGTGACGCGCTGCCAGTCGTCGGGGTCGGTCGGCGCGTCGAAGCGCTCGAAGAACTTCTCCGCCAGCTCTCCCTGCCACTGGCCCACGAGCGAGGCCGGCGTGAGGATCAGCGCGCGGCGGGCGAGCCCGCGGATCGCAAGCTCCTTGTAGATGATGCTCGCCTCGATCGTCTTGCCGAGGCCGACTTCGTCAGCGAGGATCGCGCGGCCGCCCATCTGCCGCAGCACGCGCTGGGCGACGTCGATTTGGTGGGGCAGCTCCTTGATCGCGTTCGCGTCGAGCGTGATGAGCCGGTCGAAGCCCGGCACGAGCGCGATCCGCTCGGCCTCGCGCCGCAGGTCGTACCAGGCGCGGTCTGTGGGGGGCCCCTTCAACTGCTCGGCGAAGAGCTTCAGGGACCGCTCGTCGACCGCCCAGGTTTCATCGCGCGGAGCGGAGGAGCTGAGGGTCGGGGGGGGGAGGTGGGGAGTCGTCACGCCGTGGCTCGAGAAGTCGGGGACGCAATATGGAAGCGGGCCCCCCCGCCGCGCCACCCCACCGTCTTGGATTCGGTCGATAATGAAACGCTTGTAAAATGCTTGCAGAGAGTTCTGGTCGACTCTCGTGATGAGTGCGTAGAAGAGCATCTGAGCGGCTCGGTCGCTCAGCGCGGCGACGCGGTTGACGAGCAGCGTCGTCGGGCAGGTTGGTCTCACGTACGGCGCCAGTCGGATGAGCTCGCATGGTCGGTTTCTTAGGGAGTTTGGTACTCGCAGCCCAAATAATGGAAGAGTCCCGCGGGCCGCCAAGGTAACACCCGGATCCACGCTCTTGCGTGCACGCAACGGCACGCACACATCACCTGGTCGATCGTGCGACAACGGCGCACGCTTCCACCGAAACGCGCCAGAGCGTATCACGCGCCGTCGCACGATCTTCGATGGGTCCTGGCGTGTCGCAGCACATCGCGCGACGTGGGCATATGTCTTGCGCCACCTCGCCTCGTACTCAGCCCTGTCAACAGCACGTCAATCGCGATCACTACAAGACGATGAATCTGTTTCCACGATTTCTCGACCGATCGCTTCGGCGGCAGGTAATCGAGCTACCTGGAGTTGCGGCTGCGAACCTGCCTGCCTCGACACCGAGTCCTGCCCCGACTGCGCGACCTTGCGTACGCGGCAAGTTCCTGTTCGTCGGCGACGAGAAGCTCTACATCCGCGGCGCCACCTACGGCACGTTTCGTCCACAACCGGACGGCAGCGAGGTCCCCGCCGCCGACGTCGTCGAGCGTGACTTCGCACTGATGGCGGCGACCGGCTTCAACGCGGTGCGCACCTACACCGTGCCTCCGCTCTGGCTACTCGACGCGGCGCGGCGTCACGGGCTTTACGTGATGATCGGGATCCCCGTCGAGCGCTACATCGGGTTCATCGCCGAGCGCCGGAAGCGTGGCGAGCCCGAGATCGAGGACATCGTGCGCACGGCCGTGCGCGCCACCGCCGCGCATCCGGCCGCCTTGTGTTACGCCATCGGCAACGAAATCCCAGCTCCCGTGGCGCGCTGGTTCGGCGCCCGGCGTGTCGAGCGCTACCTCCGGCGCCTCTACCGCGCGGCGAAGGCTGAGGCACCCGACTGTCTCGTCACCTACGTCAACTATCCCTCGACCGAGTACCTGCGGCTCGGGTTCCTCGATTTCCTGTGCTTCAACGTGTACCTCGAATCGCAGGAGCGCCTCCAAGCGTATCTCGCCCGGCTCCACAACCTCGCGGGGGAGCGGCCCATCGTCATGAGCGAGCTCGGCCTCGACAGCCGGCGCAACGGCGAGCACCAGCAAGCGCGTACGCTCGACTGGCAGGTGCGCAGCGCGTTCGCCTCCGGCTGTGCCGGCGCCTTCGTCTATGCGTGGACGGACGAGTGGCACCGCTCGGGCGAAGACGTCGAGGATTGGGACTTCGGGCTCACGCGACGCGACCGCTCACCGAAGCCCGCCCTCCGCGCCGTTCAGGACGCGTTCGGCGAGGTACCGCACGTCCCGACTCTTCCCTGGCCCCGCGTGTCCGTTGTTCTGTGCACGTTCAACGGGTCCCGGACGCTTCAGGAGTGTCTCGAGGGGCTGGGGCGCCTCGACTATCCCAACTATGAAGTGATCGTGGTGGACGACGGCTCCACGGATCACTCGGCCGACATCGCCCGCCGCTATCCGGTTGCCGTGATCCAAACGCGCAACCAGGGCCTGGCCCTCGCACGTAACGTCGGTCTCCAGGCTGCGACCGGAGACATCGTTGCCTACATCGACGACGACGCGTACCCCGACCCGCACTGGCTCACGTATCTCGCGGCGACCTTCATGAGCACCACGCACTGCGCGGTCGGCGGTCCCAACATCGTTCCCCCCGACGATGGGCCGATCGCCCAATGTGTGGCGCGCGCGCCGGGCGGGCCCGTGCACGTCCTCCTCAGCGACCGCGAAGCCGAGCACATCCCGGGCTGCAACATGGCGTTCCGTAAGGTGTGCCTCTCGTCCATCGGTGGGTTCGACGGTCAGTTCCGCGTCGCGGGTGACGACGTAGACGTCTGCTGGCGGCTGCAGGCTCGCGGCTGGACACTGGGCTTCAGCCCGGCCGCGGTCGTCTGGCACCACCGCCGAAATTCGGTCCGCGCGTACTGGAAGCAGCAGCGTGGCTACGGGCGGGCCGAAGCGATGCTCGAGCGCAAGTGGCCCGAGAAATACAACGGCCCCGGACACGTCCGCTGGGCGGGCCGAATCTACGGACAGGGGCTCACCGCACGGCTTAGCTGGCGACGCTCGCGCGTGTACCACGGGATCTGGGGTGCCGCGCCATATCAGTCGCTGTATGAGCCGGCGTCCGGACTGCTCGGCTCGGTCGCCCAAATGCCCGAGTGGCACCTCATCACCGCGATACTCGCGGGCATCACCGTCCTGAGCGCTGTGTGGAGCCCGTTGCGGTTCGCGCTCCCGCTGCTCGCCGTCGGCGTGCTGGTGCCAGTGGCGCAGGCCGTCGTCAGCGCGACGCGCGCCTCGTTCCCGGACACAACCCGGGCGACGCGCCTGTGGAAGCGGTTGTTGACCGGCATGCTGCATCTCGTGCAACCGATCGCGCGCCTGTGGGGGCGGCTCAAGGAAGGCCTAACTCCCTGGCGCTGCCACGGCAGCCTGCGCCCCGCCCCGCTCTGGCCCGTCACGACCGCACTTTGGAGCGAGCAATGGCACGCCCCGGGCGCGCGTCTGCACCAGGTGGAAGGGGCGCTGCGCGGCGCGGGGGCCTGCGTGCTGGAGGGCGGCCCGCACGACCGCTGGGACCTCGAGGTGCGCGGTGGATTCCTGGGCGCGGCGCGACTGCTCATGGCCGTCGAAGAATTCGGCGGCGGGCGGCAGCTGGTGCGACTGCGGTCGTGGCCCACCATCCCAGCCCGCGGGCCAATCCTCACCATCGCGCTCGCTGCCCTGGCCGCCGCTGCGCTTCACGATCACGCGTGGGTCCCGGGCGCGCTCATCGGCTTCGGCGCCATGCTGCCTCTGACAAAGGCGCTGGAGGAAAGCCTGGTCGCGATGGCAACGGTGCGCTGCGCCCTTCGTCGCTTGCGGGACGGGAACGGGCAGGAGCGGTCCTGATGGCCGACGGCTCGCTCTATCGGAGAATGCTGGAGCAAGCACGACCCTACTCGCTCCACTTCGCCGCACTCTTTGCGCTCGGGTTACTCGCCAGCCCGATCGCGCTCCTCACACCGCTGCCCATCAAGATCGTCGTGGATTCCGTCCTCGGCGGCCGCCCTCTGCCCCGCACCCTCGAAGCGCTCCTGCCGCACGGCGCGGCGCCCATCACGATTCTCACAGCCCCGATCGTGCTGCTCCTCGTCGTCGCCGTCCTCGGCCAGGTGCAGAACCTCTCGAGCACGCTGCTGCGCGCGTACGTCGGCGAGCGGGTGACGCTGGATATCCGCGCACGTCTCGTCACCCAGGTGCAGCGCCTGTCGCTCTCTTATCACGACACGCGGGGAGCGGCCGATTCACTCTACCGCATCCAGTACGACGCGCCGGCGATCCAGAACGTCATGGTGGAAGGCCTCGTCCCGTTCGTCGCCGCGAGCGTCTCCGTCGTCACCATGATCGTCGTCACCGCCCGCCTCGACTGGCCACTTGCGATCGTCGCGCTCGGCATTTGCCCCCCGCTGCTGCTCCTCTCGCGCTTCTACCGTTCGCGCCTGCGGCGCCAGTCCCGCCAGGTCAAGAAGCTCGAGTCCGCGGCCCTCGCGCTCGCGCACGAAACGCTGGGGGCGCTGCGCGTGGTCAAGGCGTTCGGTCAGGAACAGCGCGAAACAAACCGCTTCGTCGACCGCTCGCGCGAAGGCATGATGGCGCGTCTGCGCCTAGCGTTCGCAGAAGGGCGCTTCGGTCTGTTCGTCGCGCTCACGGCTGCGCTCGGCACCGCCGCCGTGCTCTTGATCGGCGTGCGACACGTCCGATCCGGTACGCTGACCCTCGGCCAGCTGCTCCTCGTGCTCGGCTACCTCGGCCAGCTCTACGATCCACTCAAGACCATCAGCCGCAAAGCGGCGGGGATCCAAGCGTACCTGGCGAGCGCCGAGCGGGTGTTCGGCGTGTTGGACGAGCGGCCCGACGTGCCGGAGCGGACGAACGCGCGCCCGCTCGAGCGGGCGGAGGGGGCGGTCGCGTTCCACGACGTGTCGTTCGGGTACGAGCCCGCCCGATCCGTGTTGCACGACGTCTCGTTCGAGCTGTCCCCGGGCGCGCGTGTCGCGGTCGTGGGGACCACCGGAGCCGGCAAGACCAGCCTCGTGAGCCTCCTGACCCGTTTTTATGACCCGACGGCCGGCGCGATTACCCTCGACGGTGTAGACCTGCGCGACTATCGCCTCGCCGACCTGCGAAATCAGTTCGCGATCGTCCTCCAGGAGCCGGTGCTGTTCTCGACCAGCATCGCCGAGAACATCGCGTATGGGCGGCCCGACGCGAGCGACACGGAAATCGCCGAGGCAGTCGAGGCCGCGGGTGCGCACGACTTCATCACGCGGCTGCCGCGCGGCTACGCGACACTCGTGGGGGAGCGGGGGATGCAGCTCTCGGGTGGCGAGCGGCAGCGCGTAGCGCTGGCACGCGCGTTCCTCAAGGACGCGCCGATCCTGATCCTCGACGAGCCAACCAGCTCTGTCGACACGCGGACCGAAGCCATCATCCTCGCAGCGATGGACCGTCTGATGGAGGGGCGAACGGCGTTCCTCATCACGCATCGAGAGACTGCCCTCGTCACCTGCGACGTGCGCCTGCACCTGGAGCGGGGCCGTCTCGTCACCGCCACACCGGAGCTTGTATGTCAGAGACCTTGAGCCGCGCACGGCCGCGGGCCGTGCTGTGGGGCAACCTGCAATGGCATCCCGCTGCAGAGGCATGGGCCGCGTTCGCGGCCGATGAAGTCACAGCGACGCCCGAGATCATAGAGGTGCTGCGTAAAGGGAAGAAGTCGGCGACCTACCGTCTCGTTGGCGCGGGGCCGTCCGGCGAGTCGATCATCGCGCAGCGCTCGCAGCCAGCGCGCGCGTCCATCGAGCGCACCGTACACGAAGACATCCTCCCTCATGTGCCCGTCCCCGCGCCGCGCTATTACGGCTCATGGACAGAGTCGGGGTCGGAAGAATTCGTCTGGATCTTCGTGGAGGACATGGGCGACGACCGATTTGCAGCCATGGACCCCGTCCACCTCACCTTGGCAGGACGTTGGGTGGGGGCTTTGCACGTTGCAGCGGCGGAGATCCCGGCCGCCCGGAGATTGCCGGACGGAGGGCCCGGCCGCTACCTGCGTCACCTTCACTCCGGGCGCGATACGCTACGGCGCAACCTCAAGAACCCCGCGCTCGATCCCGACGGCATCGCGCTTCTGGATCAGGTCGTCGCGAGCCTGGACACCATCGAGCGAGCTTGGAGCCGGTTCGAGAACGCGTGCAACGCCTTTCCCCGGACGCTGGTACACGGGGACATCCAGCGGAAGAACATCCACGTGCGGAGCGGCGCCACAGGGCCCGAGCTGTGCCTGATCGACTGGGAGACCGCGGGTTGGGGTCTCCCGGCAGTGGACCTGCCGAAGCTCGATCTGACAGCCTATCACAGCGTGGTGGGTGCGGTCTGGCCCCACGTGCGGCTCGACGACGTGCACCGGGTCGCGGCCGTCGGGACCGCGCTGCAGCAGGTGGCGGGGATTGACTGGGTGAGTCCAGAGCTGGGCGACGAGCGACCCCTGTGCGTAGTCCGGCCCTTGTCGTGGTTGCGCGTCTACCACGGGCGGTTGATTCACGCCCTTCACGAGCTCGGGGACCTGACATGATCGCCCTACGCAGGCGCACAGATTCCCGTCACACGATCCCCGGCACCGCGGAGCCCGGATGGTCGGAGCTTTGCGACGTCCTCGGACACGTCCTGCCTGACGGCGCGCACGACCCGCCGATCGAGCTGGAGCGCCTGAAGTCTCGCGTGTACCGCCTGCGTGTTCCCGCGAACGGGAACGGCAGATCGTTGTCCTTCGTGGCGAAGCGATACGACCCCTGGCTCGCTCGCCGCAACGAGCTCGTGTTGCAGAAGTGGCTGCCGGCTCTGGGTCTCGACGACCGCGCGCCGCACCTCGTCGCTGCCGCCGCAGAGCGTCATGGTACGACCGTCTGGCACGTCTACGAGGACCTCGGCGAGACCGCGCTCGATCCGGCGCAGCCCGATCCGCAGCAGGTCGGCGCCGTCGTGGATTTGATCGCCGAACTGCATATGCGCGGGGCGGGCCACGCCGTGGTGCCAGAGTGCCGGCATTTCTGCGGCAGCCTGGGCGCCTCATTCTTCGTCGCCAATATCCGCGACGCGATCGGCGTGCTCGAGGCGCTCGCCCCGCCGCAGGTCCAAGCCACGGCCGAGCAGGGCGAGTTGCGTGGACGCTTGCTCGCCCACTTGTACCGTCTCAGAGACGACCTGCCCGACCGCGTCGCCCTGCTCGAGTCCCTCGGCGGCCCCGACACGGTACTCCACGGAGACCTCTGGACGACGAACACGCTCTTGTGTCACTCGGGGAACGGCGGCGGGCCAGGTGTGACGTCGCGACTGATCGACTGGGATCACGCGGCGGTCGGGCCTATCAGCTACGACCTCTCGACGTTTCTCTTCCGCTTTGCGAAGCCCGATCGCCCCTGGATTCTCGACCTCTACCGGCGGGCAGTCGCGCGCGCCGGCTGGCAGCTGCCGGCGACGCAAGATCTGAACGCCCTGTTCGAAACCGCGGAATACGCGCGATACGCCAATCGGATCATCTGGCCAGCGGTAGCCCTGCTCAAGGACGGCGCCACGTGGGGCTTCGATCAGCTCGCGGAGGTCGAGCGCTGGTTCAACACGCTGGAGCCGGCGCTCCCCGAGTCATGACGACGGTCGTTGTCTCGTCCTTCGACGTCGCGAACTATCCCGAAGGGGGCGGGCACTTCTGGGTCTACATGCAGTACGTCCAGGCCCTCCGGGGATTGGGATGTGACGTGTGGTGGCTCGAGCAATTCCGGCCCTGGAAGGATCCCGACCGGAACGCGCAGGTGCTCGCGGCCTTTCGAAACCGTCTAGAGCGTTTCGGGCTGGGGAACCGCGCGCTGCTGTACGCGATCGAGCCCACAACGCAGGCCGATGCGCGGGTCGCGTTCTTGACCGCGCCGCCGCAGGAGGAACAGTCGATCCTGCGCCGTGCGGACCTCGTGTTGAACTTTCACTATGGCATCGACCCGCGCCTCCTCTCAGGAGCACGCCGGACCGCGCTCGTCGATATCGACCCAGGTCTCACCCAGCTGTGGATGAGCAATGGACAGATTCAAGTACCGCCGCACGACGTCTACTTCACGATCGGCGAGACAGTCGGCACTCCCGACGCAACGTTCCCAGATTGCGGGCTCACCTGGCTGCACATCCATCCCCCCGTATGTCTTGATCTGTGGCCTTACGTGCACGATCCGCGCTGCACGACGTTCACCACCGTCGCCGGCTGGTGGTCCGGTAAGTGGGTCAAAGTCAAGGAAGAAGGGCGGGAGGTGTGCCATGACAACAACAAACGCATCGCGTTTCTCGAGCACGCCGATCTCCCTCGCCTGACCTCTCAGCCGTTAGAGCTGGCGCTCCTGATGGCAGCCGACGACGGGGATGACCTGGCGCTGCTTCAGCAACGTGGCTGGCGCGTGCGCCACGCACGCGAGGTGGCAAGCTCGCCTGACGCGTACCAGGCCTACATCCAGCAATCTCGCGGCGAATGGAGCTGCGCCAAGCCGTTCTTCGTGAAGCTGCAAAACGCCTGGGTGAGCGATCGCACGACGTGCTACCTCGCGAGCGGCAAGCCCGTCGTCGTGCAGCACACCGGACCGAGTGATTACCTGCCGCATGGCGAAGGGATGTTCCGTTTCCGAACCACCGCCGACGCGGCAGCCGCGCTCGACGCCATCAACTCGGATTACCCGCGCCATTGCCGCGCCGCGCGCGAAATCGCGGAGGCGCACTTCGACGCGCGACGCATCCTGAGCGGCATCCTCGACACGGCACTAGCGCCCGCGACGGAGGCGCTCCGCGCATGAGTGGCCCGCGCATCGGGGTGCTGCTCCCCACGTATTCACAGCACAGCACCAGTCAGATGCCGAGCGTGCTCCGCACGCTCGCGGACCTGGGAGCCACGGTGGACGTGATCGTTCCCCCGGCCCCCGATCGACCCGTCGAGTTGTCGCGTCTCCGCGTCGAGCACGATCTGTACGTGCTCTGGAAGATCAGCGGACTCGCACTGAGCCTCGCGGGGGCGCTTCACGAGCTGGGCGCGACCATCGTGAATCCCTACCCCGCCTTGGCCGCGCTGCGCGACAAGATCGTCGCCACTCGAATCCTCCAGGCCGCCGGCGTGCCGGTGCCGGCCACGTACGTCGCGACGGGCACCGACGCCTTGCTTCCCCTGCTGGAGGACGGGCCGATCGTGGTCAAGCCGTATCAGGGCGCGGGCGGCCACGACGTCCAAATCGTCCGGAGCGGCGCCGACCTCGTGAACCTCGAACTCGGACGCCGCGCTGGGCGTGATCCCATCTTCGCGCAGCGCTATCACGAGTCGCAAGGAGGCCGCGACCGGAAGCTGTACGTGATCGGCGATCGGTGCTTCGGAGTCATGAAGGTGTTCCCCCGCCGCACGGCCGAAGAGAAGCAAGGCGAGCCATTCATGGTGTCGGCCGAGCTGCGCGACTTCGCGTTCCGGTGCGGCCGCGCGTTCGGCGTGGAGCTGTACGGGGTGGACATCATCGAGAGCGGCGGTGTGCCGTACGTCGTGGACGTGGGCGTCACTCCCGGCTACAAAGGAGTGCCCGACGCGCCCCGGCTCGTGGCGCGGTACCTGTACGCCGCCGCGATCCACGCGGCGCGCGGCGAGCAGGTGGCGAGCGGGATGGCGTCATGAGCGGCAGGTGGGTACTCGTGTTGGTGGCCGCGGCGCTCGCGCCACGTCCGGCGGTGGCGCAGGTCGGCACCACGACCGACATCATCAACGGCACTGTGCTGCAGCCCGGCGGCCAGCCGCTCGCGGGCGCCGTGGTCGAAGCCACGTCGGTCGAGACGCGCATCACCCGCCAGCACGTCACGGACTCGCGCGGCCGGTTCAGGATCACGTTTCCCGACGGCGGGGGCCGCTACGAGCTGACGGCGCGGTACATCGGGATGGCGCCGGCGCATATCAGCGTGGCCCGCCGCCAGGAAGACGACCGCGTCGAGGCGACGATTCAGATGGAGCTCGCTACCGCGACCCTGACCCCGGTCACGGTGACGGCGCGCACCGGCGCGCCCTCCGACCGCGTGGGCGCCGGGGCCAGCGAGCGGAGCTTCGACCCCGAAAAATTAAGCCGCCTGCCCATCGACCTCTCCGACCTCAACGCCATCGCCGGGCTCCAGCCCGGCGTGATCGGCATCGCCGGGACGGACTCGAGCGCCACCGCGTTCTCCGTCGCCGGCCAGCGGCCCGCCGCCAACGCCGTGATGCTCGACGGCGTCGCCCTCGGCACGGCGAGCATCCCGCAGGACGCGCTGCGCTCGGTGCGCGTCGTCACCAACGCGTACGATGTCGCGCGCGGGCAGTTCTGGGGCGGCATCGTCACCTCGACCACCCGCGGCGGCACCAACATCCCGCAGGGTTCGTTCACCTACATCGGGCAGGACCGCGCGCTCTCCTGGGGCGAGGCAACCGCCTCCCCCTTCGGCCAGGGAGCCACGCAGAATCAAGTGAGCGGCGGCATCGGCGGGCCGCTCGTCCCCAACCGACTGTTCGTGTTCGCCGCGCTGCAGACACGCTGGCGGTCGCAGGCCCTGCCCTCGCTCACGAGCGCCGACGCGTTGACGCTCGCGCGCCTAGGCGTGAGCCCCGACTCGGTCGCCCATTTCCTCTCCTTGGCGTCGGGATCGGGCGTCCCCATGACCGTGAGCGGGATTCCGGACGACCGCGCCAGCGCCGCCACGCTGGCGTTGCTGCGGCTCGACTGGCAGGTGAACAACGTACACACTCTCACTTTGCGGGCCGACGGCAGCATGGAGACCCAGGAGCCGGTGCGCATCGGATCGCTCGCGCTGCCCGCGACCGGCGGTACGCGCCGCACGCGCGGCGGCGGCGTCATGGTGGCGCTCACGTCCGCGCCCGGACCGTTCGTCAACGAGCTCCGCGCCTACGCCGCCCGCCAGCGGCGCGACGCGACGGCGTATCTCGCCCTCCCGGCCGCTCTCGTCGAGGTCTCGTCCGACCTGCCGGACGGGATCCATGGGCTCACGACCTTGAGCTTCGGCGGCAACAACGGGCTGCCGCAGTGGAACGACGACCGCACGCTCGAGATCGCCGACGAGCTCTCCTGGCTCCCTGGCACCACCGCGCACCGCTTCAAGCTCGGCCTCGACGTGATCGGCACCCGCATGCACGACAACGAGACGCCCGATCAGCTCGGCACGTTCTTCTTCCCGTCGCTCGCGGCGCTCGCCGCCGGTAGCCCGTCGGCGTACACGCGCACCGTGGCGCCCCTCGGACAAACGGGCATCGTGTGGAACGACGCCCTTTACGCCGGAGACACATGGCGGCCCGTGCCCGGGGGGGTGTTGCAGCTCACGTACGGCGTGCGCCTCGAGCACGTCGGCTTCGGTGGGATGCCTATCTACAACCGGGCCGTCGACTCGCTGTTCGGGGTCCGCACCGATCGCCTACCGACCGAGACGCATGTCTCGCCGCGCATCGGGTTCACCTGGACGTTGGACGGCGGCGGTGGGCACGCCGCCACCTTCCTTCGCGGCGGCGCGGGGGACTTCCACGGCCTCACCCCCATCGGCCTCTACGCGGCCGCCCTGGGGGCGCCCGGACTGGCGAGCGCCGAGCAGCAGGTCGTGTGCGTAGGCGCCGCCGCTCCCCGGCCGAACTGGTCCCTCTACTTGCAGGACGCGACGACCATTCCGTCCGCCTGCGCCGACACGAGCGACGCGGTGACGAGTACTTCCCGACCGGACGTGACGGCGTTCGAGGGGCGTTACCGCGCGCCCGGCGCCCGCCGCGCATCGCTGGCGCTGGTGCGGCGGCTCGGCGCCGACTACTGGGTCACGATCGAGGGCGGCTACGCCCGCGGCGTCAACCAGTACGGCCTGCGCGACCGCAACCTCTCCACGACGCCACAGTTCACGCTCGCCGACGAGGCGGGGCGGCCGGTGTACGTGCCGCTCGGTTCGATCGTCCCCGCGACCGGCGCCGTGGCCTCCACGGCGTCGCGCCGTGATCCCGCGTTCGGCCACGTGCTGGTGCTGGAATCGGGCTTGCAATCGGTCACGAAGCAGCTGGGCGTCACGCTCACTGGCGCCACGCGCGGCGGGCGCGCGACGTTCCGCGCTGGATACACGTTCACCCGGGCGCGCGACCAGTCGTCGTTCTCCTGCTGTGCGGCGTCGCGGGGCTTCGCGTCGCCCACCACCGCGGGCGATCCCAACGTACTCGATTGGGGCACCAGCACTCTCGAGCGCCGCCACGCCTTCGTAGGCACCGTCTCCGTCGCGATGACGCGCGCCTTCGAGCTCGACGCCATCGCGCGGCTCACCTCCGGCGTTCCGTTCACGCCGATCGCCGGGTCCGACATCAACGGCGACGGCGCCCGGAACGATCGGGCCTTCGTCTTCGATCCGGCGACCGCAGCCGACACCGCCGTGGCGGCAGCGATGCGGATGTTGCTCGCCCGAGCGCCGTCGTCCATCGCCGGCTGTCTCCGCTCGCAGCTCGGCCGCATCGCCGCGCGCAACTCGTGCACCGGCCCCTGGCAACCGTCGCTCGACCTCCAGCTCAATTGGCGGCCGCAGTGGCCGTCCGCCGACCGCCGCCTCACCCTCTCGCTGGTGACGATTAACCTGCTCGGCGGGCTCGACGAGTGGCTGCACGGCGTCTCCGGCCTGCACGGGTGGGGATACGCCGTCGCTCCCGATCCCGTGTTGCTCGCCGTGACCGGATTCGATCCCGCGAGCGCGCGGTTTCACTACACCGTCAACGGACACTTCGGGTCGGTGGCGAGTGCCTCGGGAGGCGTGTCCGTGCCGCTCCAGATCGGCCTGCGCGGCCGCTACACGCTCGGTCCCGGACGTGTGCGCGCGCGCCCGGCCACGGCACCTTCACGCCCCCGGACGGCCCGCGCCGTGCCGAGCCTGCCGACCAACCCGGTCACGGCCATCCTGCAGCTGCGCGACTCGCTGCACTGCACGCCCGAGCAGGTCGCGGCGTTGACGGCGATTGCCGACTCGGTCGACGCGCAGGATCGCGCCACCGCGGATTCGATGCTGGTGATGGTCCGCGCGGGGGCGCAGGCCGATTCCGCCACTCTCGCGGGGGCGCTCGAGCCGCTCGTGGCGGCGGCGCGCGAACGCGCGCGAGCGGCGCTGGCGCGCGCGCGTGAGGTCCTGACGCCCGACCAATGGGCCAAGATCGCTGGTCCGGATGAGTAGGAGGAGGTGGCTGGGCTCAGGGGACGGCCGACCCGCCACCGCCGGCGAACGAGTACGAGATTCTCGGGAGAGATCAGGATGAGCGGTGGGGATCGCCGGATTCCCGTCGGCGCGGGAGCACCGATATTCGTGCCCTGTCGCACGGGAGGTTATCTGATCCGTGACTTCGACCCCAAAGGTGGCGTTGTCGGCCGATATTTCCGGACAGGTGCGGATCTCAAGAACGTGGCGTTCCGGGCCTCCGGCAGCCGGCAGTTGGACAAGGAGCATCTCAAGGCGACACTGGCAGAGGTCGCCAAGCTCGTTCCGCAAGACGGACGCATATACCTCGTCGACCTGCGCGAGGAATCTCACCTCTTCTTCGATACCAGTGCCTTCTCGTGGTATGCCGACAAGAACTTCGCGAACGTCGGACAGCCGCTCGCCTGGATCCAGGCCGACGAACTGACCCAGATCGACAAGATCACGAAGGTTCCGACAACGCGGGTGTTCTCGATCGCGAAGGACGCAGAGGGTCGTGTGACGCCGACCGGCTCCGCCGAGGTCACCGTCCGGTCGGCCGAGACCGAAGAGCAATTTGCGGCGGGGCTGCGGATTGGTCGCACGGTCGAGTACGTCCGCCTGCCGGTGACCGACCATTGTCCGCCTCGCGGCGACACACTCGTTCGATTCATCGATCTGCGCCAGCGGATCGATTGGGATCGAGATTGGCTCCATTTCCACTGCCGCGGCGGCTCCGGACGCACCGCCATGTTCCTTGCAATGTACGACATGCTGTCTTGGGCCCGTTCGGGCCCGGGCGGCCCGGAGTTTCCGCCCCTCGAAGCGTTCGCGCGACGTCAGTGTGAGCTCTTCCCGTATTGCCTCAACCCGGACGGATGCAGCGGGTGCGATGACGCGGTGAGGGGTGCGGCGCGGCGCTCGGGGCATGACTGGAAATACGCCACGGGGCTCGCCCGCTGGCGTTTCCTGGAGGCGTGGCATGATTCGATCGGTACCCTCCCGGAGGAGCGCTACGGCACCAAAGAGCCGCGATCGAAATCATCGTGGAGAAGCCCCCGCCAGGAGAACCTGAGGGGGGCTGGGGGCTAACTCCGTGATGGGCCTGGGTACTCCTCACGCACGATCCCCCGGCTTGTGAAGAGCCGGACCGCATACACAAAATTCTCCTAACCACGTTGAGATGGGGGTCATCTGAAGACCTGCCGCACGCTCAGCGTCGCGCTGGTCGCCGTCACGCTTTCACTCGTCCGTCCAGCGGCGGCGCAGCAATCGGATACAACGCGCGAACTGTCCGCGTACGAAGAGCTGCAGCTCTTCTCCAGTGTGCTCAATCACATCCGGGTCAATTACATGGATTCGGTGCGGTACCACGAGCTGATGCGCGCCGCTATCGACGGCATGCTGCACAGCCTGGACCCGCACAGTTACTACTTGTCACGGCGCAACTGGGAGAAGCAGGCCGACCTCAAATTAACCGGGAATGGCGTCCCGACGAGCATCGGCGCCCTGTCGGTCTGACATCCTTGCCCGCTCGTGCCCGGAGAAACGCTGGTAAAATGCTTGCAGAGAGTTCTGGCCGACTCTCGTGATGAGTGCGTAGGAGAGCATCTGATCTACGAAGAGCCGCCGCAGGTGCGGCGGAGATGACTAGCGGCGCCGAGAACGCCCGGAGCGAGGCGGGGCGTCTCGACGACTCAGGTTCGAGTGCAAGTACTGCTCATCCCACCCGACTGGGAACACCCCGCGACACCTCGGGCAAGATATCGTCTGGGGCGAGCCGCGTAGCAGCGCACGAGACTTGCAACTCGGACATACTCCGTACCGCTCGCCCCAGCTCTTCGGCAATCGTACCGCATTGGTGGGGCGAGGGACGATCGTCCAGCGGCGTGGCAGTTCTCCACGGACATCGAGCAGTGACAGCGGCAGGGTTACCGGCTTCCGGTTGACGTCTACTACGACTTCATCCGGGAAGAACTCGGTGACGCGATACCATGCGCCGCGGCGCAGCGGGTAGGGACTTTCGACCTTCAAGCGCGCCCATTCTAGCTGTGTCATCGACAGCACCGCCTTACCAATCGCGTGAACCAGCCACGCTAGCAACGCATGGGTACTGCAAGCGGTGTGCCCTTGGAGGAGGTGGCGGCAGGAGATGTTCTCTGAGGCACGCTGCGCTGGTGCCCGCGGTCGGTGTGCCGCGGGGACTCAACATGTTCATGTGGCGGGCCTGCGGCCACAGCAACTCTGGTCAGCGGGTCGGTGGTCGCCGACGGTGCTCCTGTACTCCGACTGCACCATACATCGCCGCCGGACGAAGGAGCCTCACAACGACTTCAAGAACTCGATGATTGCGTCCTGCTCGCTGGGCGGCAATTGCCTGAAGCGGCGCGCTTCCGCATGGGCCTCGCCGCCGTGGCGCAAGATCGCGTCGCGGAAGGTACGGGAAGCCGCGTCATGCATCAATCGCGGACGCAGGCGCACGCCCCATAGGGGAGCGGTCCGGATCTTGTTGCGACCGCGTGCGACGCTGTCCAGCACGAACTCCTTCCACAGAATCTCATAGACCCTGCGGCCGTAGTGCTCCGACATCGCGATCGCGATCCCGTCCCCCGTCCCGACGTCGTGCAGCAGGAAGTCTCCGAACGGATGAAACACCTTGTCGCCGAGTGCGGGTGGAATCGTGAACGTGCCGCCGTTGATCACCGTGCCGGCCGGGGCCGTCGTCAGGGTGGCGACGTGGCACAACGCGCATCCGATGCTGTCGAATAGCGCGGATCCTCTCACGGCCTTCTGGGTCGCCGCAAGCTCCCGGTCGCGCGCGGGGGCCTTGCTAGCTCGCATGAAGCGCGCGAAGCGATCGATGTCCTCGAGCCCCGTCGAGTCGGGCGTAGAGTTGGGCTCGCCGGCCGTGTTGCACAGATCCGTCACCTCCGTGGGAAAGAGCCGGCTAGTGATCCCCATCTCGTTCAAGTAGGCGTCGCCGGCGAACGACAGGAGGCTGGCGTGCTGATCTTTCCAGCCGAACCGCCCGACGCCCGACTGCCCGGGAGCTTCCACGATCGGGACGCGCAGCGCCTGTCCGTGGATCCGGCCGCGCGTGGCCCGGCGCTGTTCCCGCGCGAGGCCGATCAGCGTCTCGTCGGCGACGGTTTCCACCAGGCCGTCACCCAGCAGATTGAGGGCGAGCCGCGTCGTGCGAATGGTCTCCGTGTCCGGTACCCGCTCTTGAATCTCCGAGTCGGGGAACTCGGCATTCGGGCAGATGGCGCGGTCGTTGACGTGCGTGCGTCCCGAGATCACGACCTGCCCGCGCGCAATCGGGATGTCCGCATTGCGAAACTGTCCCTCGGGACCGAGGTGGCCCACGCGCAATTCCGTGATCTGGCTCGGGCCGCCGGAGGTGGGGTTCTGGTGGCACTCGCGGCAGGACTGGGCGTTGTAGAGCGGGCCCAACCCGTCGCCGATCTCCTCGACTTCGTCGAAGGTCGTCTGATCGGCCTCATGGGTCGAGTCATCGACGACGCCGTTGCTCTTGTTGTCGAAGGCGCTGGGCGCCTCTGACGCGGATGGGCCGGGGACCGGCGGATGAAACGGCTGAGAAGGCACGGTGACGCTACACGCTGCCAGGGTAAGCGCCGCTGCTGCGAGCGAGAGATTAGCCATCACGGCCTCGGTCAATGGTGGGGTGATGCAGGTTGCCCGAGAGCGAGTAACAGTGCTGTGAGTGACGTCACTTGCACGTGGGCGAAATGCCAAATCAATCTACCAGGAACCCTTCAGGCGATGCGCTACGTGCTGATGCGAGTCAGGGACACGGCGTTAGGCGCGTCGGAGCCCCCGGATCACAGCTTGGAACGGCCGCGGAGGAAGCGCGATGGGACCGAACATCCCATCGCGCGTTGCATTGCCCCTCCTGGGATCGAACCAGGACTCTCCTGATCCAGAGTCAGGCGTGTTGCCAGTTACACCAAGGGGCAGCGATTATGGAGCTGAGGGGGCTCGAACCCCTGACCTCCTGGGTGCGATCCAGGCGCTCTCCCAGCTGAGCTACAGCCCCGCGAGGGCCCGGAACATAACCTCTCGCTCTTTATTCTCCAAGCAACACGACCCAGTGCGCAAGTCTCTCCAAACCGCTCGTGTCGGGCTCGTCGTCCTCACGCTCATCAATCTTTTCAACTACCTCGATCGCTGGATCGTCGCGGCGCTCGCCGAGAGCATGAAACACTCCGAGCTCCGCCTCTCCGATACGCAGCTGGGCGCGTTGATGACCGGGTTCTTGATCGTATACACGCTCACCGCGCCGCTGTTTGGGTTGCTGGGCGATACACGGTCACGCAATCGCTTGCTCGCCGTGGGCGTCGCCATCTGGAGCCTCGCCACTGCGCTGGCGGGACTCGCGCGCAGCTATGCCGGACTGTTCGCGGCGCGCGCGGCCGTCGGGATCGGAGAGGCGGCGTACGGTACCATCTCACCCGCGCTCCTCGCGGACTACTTCCCGCGCCAGCAGCGCGGGCGCGTGTTCGCCGTGTTCTTTGCCGCCATCCCGATCGGCTCCGCCCTCGGCTACATCGTCGGCGGGCTGGTCGACCGCTACTTCGGGTGGCGTCAGGCGTTCTTCGTCGCC
Source organism: Gemmatimonadota bacterium (assembly GCA_003222195.1). Classification (GTDB taxonomy): domain Bacteria; phylum Gemmatimonadota; class Gemmatimonadetes; order Gemmatimonadales; family GWC2-71-9; genus 20CM-2-65-7. The sequence continues at coordinate 105,132 of QHVB01000024.1, forward strand.
GGCGTGCCAGGCCTCGTGCTGGCGGCCTTCGCGTGGCAACTCTACGACCCGCCGCGCGGCGTTCAGGACGCCCCCCCCGCCCCCCCCGCCCCCCCCGGTGAACCGGCGGGCAACCCGCGCGGGGCATATCGGATCCTGCTCCGCAACCGGCCCTATCTGCTCACCGTCCTGGGTTACGCGGCCTACACATTCGCGATCGGTGCGCTGGCATTCTGGACCCCGACGTTCCTGGAGCGCGTGCGCGGCATCCCCAAGGCCCACGCGACCGTGCAGTTCGGCGCGATCGTGGTCGTCACCGGATTTCTCGGGACCTATCTGGGCGGCTGGCTTGGCGACCGCCTGTTGCGCGTCACGCATCACGCGTACTGGTGGCTCTCCGGTATCACCACGTTGCTCGCGGCGCCACTCACATTGCTGGCGTTGGCCGCGCCGCAGCCGCCGCTGTACTGGGCCGGCATCATCGGCGCCGAGCTGTGCCTATTCGCCTCCACCGGACCGATCAACTCCGCCATCGTGAACGTGGTGTCGCCGCACATGCGCGCCACGGCGGTCGCCGTCAGCATCTTCACCATTCACATCCTCGGCGATGTGCCGTCCCCGTCGCTGGTAGGGATTATCTCGGATGCGCGCTCGCTGGGCGAGGCCGTCCTGATCATTCCGGTGGCCGTGCTGCTGAGCGGGGTAATCTGGACCTACGCGGCTACTCGGCCGGCCGCTCCAGCGGCCCATCCTTGTTAGATTCGCTCCCCATGCTCACCGTGACATTCCTTGGGACCTCGGCCGCCCGGCCCACCGTCGAGCGCAACGTCTCCGGCCTCGCCATTCATCGCGAGGGCGAGACGCTGCTCTTCGAGTGTGGTGAAGGCACCCAGCGCCAGATGATGCGCTACGGGGTGAGCTTTGCGCTGTCGGAAATCTTCTTCACCCACTTTCACGCCGATCATTTTCTCGGTGTCATCGGATTGATCAGGACGCTCGGCCTGCAGGGGCGGCCGGAGCCGCTGTTTTTGTATGGCCCCAAAGGAGCGAAGAAGGTATTGAGCACCGCGATGCAGCTCGGCGTCGAGCGGGTCCCATTCCCCATCGAAGTCACCGAAGTGAAGGCCGGCGATACTTTGAAAAGCGCAGCGGCGAGGGATGGCTACGACATCCATGCATTCCCCACTGAGCATGGCGGCGGTCCCTCAATCGGCTACGTCCTAAAAGAGCATGAGCGTCGCGGCCGGTTTGACGTCGAGAAGGCACGTGCGCTCGGGATTCCTGAGGGCCCCCTGTGGGGCAAGCTCACGAAAGGCGAAGCGGTGCACCTGTCCAACGGTCAGACGGTCCGACCGAGCGACGTCATCGGTCCAGCACGTCCGGGACGGTTAGTAGCGTTCACCGGTGACACCCGGCCGTGCGCGGCCACGGTGGACGCGGCACAAGGCGCGGACCTCTTGATTCATGAGGCAACGTTCGGCGAAGAGGAGCGGGAACGCGCGCGCGACACCGGGCATTCGACGGCGAAAGAAGCGGCGCAGATCGCGCTCGCGTCAAAAGCGAAACGCCTGCTGCTGTCGCACGTTTCAGCGCGCTACTCGATCAGTGCCGATGAATTGGCCAAGGAAGCTCGCGAAGTATTTCCCAACGCGAGTGTCGCCAAAGACGGTATGGAGGTCGACGTTCCATTTGCCGAGTGAACCAGCAGCCGTGACTGCGTAGAAAACAGTCGGGTCGTCAGCGTAGCAGCAAGGCGCAGAACGACTTCCTGTGGCAGGCGGGGTTGACACTGAGGATGTAACGCATCACCACGGCCCATGAGGCGGGCGATTATATTCCCCGCCCCATGGGACCGGTGTCATTCACCTACTCAGCCAGAGTACCAGCTCCAATCGACAAGGTGTTCGCCCTCATTTCCGATCCCATGCGAATGCCGGAGTGGCTGCCGCGCTGCGTGGCGGTCAAGGCGACGACGAACGACAGAGTGGGTAAGGGAGCGCGCTACAAGGTCACGTTCCAGCGCGATACCAACCGTCACGAGTCGGTCATCGAAATCATCGATTTCGCTCCGCCACACACGTTCGGCTGGGTCGAGATTTACCATCGTGCGGGCTCGAAGACATTCTTTGCTCTGGGCTGGGAGGGCGGGTCCACCAAGGTCTCGCTGAAACACATCTGGCACCCAACGGGCTTTCGGTCCTGGCTCAACGGCCAGTTCTATCGGCGGCGCAATGCGCATCGGATGTTCGAGGGGCTGATCAACAATCTCCGAAACGCGTTGACTCGGTAACTAGAAGAGTCGAACCCTGATGAGCCCCGGCTTCACGTACTTGTCCGGGTGCTCCTTGAGGTCGGTCAGCAACGCGGTCAGTGATACCGAGAGCTCGTGCAGGTCGTGATACATCATCGTGTCAGACGCCATTTTCCCCAACGTCCCTTGGCCCCGATTCATGCGGCTCAGCAGCGTATCCAGGGCTGAGGTGGTGTGCCCGAGGTGATCCGTCAAGCGCGCGAGATTCTTCGAGATCGAGTCGATATTCGCGCCCGTCCCTGATCCTAGCATCGAGTCCACGCGCTCCATCACGCGCTCGGTCGCCTGCAGTGTGCGCGTCGTCTGCTTGATGAACGGGCCTTCGGGCGCGTTGGCGAGTGTAGTCATCGCCCGCTGGGTGACGACCAGTGTGTTGTGGATGTCTTCGCCCAATCGATCCGAGACGATGTTCGCCGCATTCTCCATCAGCTCGTTCGCGCGGTTCGCGACGCCCTGCGCTACGTCGGTGATGTCGGGCGAATTGGATCCGGTGATCACGCGACCACGCGCCAGCATCTCCTCGCGCGAGCCCGGGTTGTAATCGATGAACTTGGCGCCGAACAGATCCAGCGCCGCGACCGCGGCGCTGGCGTCGATGTGGGGCGCCACATCCTTCGTCAGCTCGAGCGTCACGCGCACGCTCTTGACGCGCTCCAGCGCCACGCGCGCCACCCTGCCCTTCTTCACGCCGGAGACCAGGACGGGATCGCCCTGCTTCAGGCCGGCGACGCTCTGGAACATCACGTCCACGGAGATCCCGCCGGCGCGCAGCGACCGCCCCGTCAGGTAGAACATCCCGACGAGGAAGACGGCGACTCCGATCAGCACGATCGCGCCGACTCCGACTTCCTGCTTGTACGTGAGGTCCATTATCGCCCGCCTATTCGCCTTTCCTTTGTCGGAACCTCATTCGCCTGGATCACAGCCATCTCGAGGTCCCGCTCCAGGAACTGTTGCACGACCGGGTCTTGGGACGCGATAATCTCCTCAGCGGTGCCGACGGCCCGGATCTTCGCCTGCGCGAGCAGCGCGATCCGATCGGCGACGCGAAACGCCCCACGCACGTCGTGCGTGACGACAACGCTTGTCACGCCGATCTCCTGCTGGAGCCGCTCGACCAGGGAATCGATCACGTCGGCGTTCACCGGATCGAGTCCCGACGTCGGCTCGTCGTACAGCAAATATGTCGGCTTGCCCGCGATCGCACGGGAGATGCCCACGCGCTTCCGCATGCCGCCGGAGAGCTCCGACGGGAATTTGCGGCTCACGTCCTCGCTCAGGTTCACGAGCCGCAGACACTCCTTCACGCGCTGAATGCAGTAGTCCTTGTCGGCATACAGCTTCTCATCGGTGATGCCCAGACGAATGTTCTCGAAGACATCCATCGAGTCGAAGAGCGCGCCGTTCTGAAAGACGTAGCCGATACGGCTGCGCAGCGCCGCCAGCTGCTTGCGGCCGAGCAGAGGCACCTGCTGTCCGTCCACCCAGACCTCGCCCGAATCGGGCTTGATCAAGCCGATGATGTGCTTGAGCAGCACGCTCTTGCCGACGCCCGAGGGACCGAGCAGCGCGACCGTCTCACCCTCGGCCACGAAGAAATCCACTCCGTCGAGGACGACGTTGTCCACGAATCGCTTGGAGACCTTCTTGAGCTCGATGCTCATTTCGCGGTCCCCAGGATGATCTTCGTGAGAATCGTATCGAGCATCAGCACGGTCACCGACGACGCCACCACGGCCTGCGTCGTCGCCCGCCCCACCCCCTCGGCGCCCTGCTGCGTGTTGAAGCCGATGTAGCAAGGAATGATCGTGACGGCTCCGGCGAAGGCGTAGGACTTGATCAGGGAATACCACAGGTCCAGCGGCCTGAAGAAGTAACGGGCGCCGAACTCGAAGTCCGCGTAGGTCAGGCCGAGCGAGGACTTGGCGGTGATGAATCCCACCACGATGCCGAAGCCGTTCGCCAGCATCACCAGCGCGGGGATCGCGATCACCCCCGCCAGGATCCGCGGCAGGAGCAGGTGCGTAACGGGCGAGCGGCCCAGGCTCTCCAGGGCGTCGATCTGTTCAGTCACCCGCATGCTGCCCAGCTCAGCGGCGTAGCGCGCTCCGATCCGGCCCGCCAGGATCAGGCCTGTGAGCACGGGGCCCAGCTCCAGAATCATCGATTCCGAGATGATGCCGCCCGCTACATAGAGGGGGAGCTGGCCGGTGAACTGGTAGCCGGCCTGAAGACTTGTTACGGCCCCGGCGAACCCCGCGACCAGCAACACGATAAACGCGCTGCCATACCCGACCGTGATCGTCAGGTCCAACGTGCGGGGGACCCAGACGCGCCATTCGAGAATGCCCCGGACGAGGTCCAGGAGCATAAAAAAGAAGCGCCCCGCGTGGCTGGCGCTGCGCAAGGACCACCGCCCGACATATCGCCGCAGGTCGAGGGCGGCGGTGAATGCTCTCATGGACCTGTATCTTGTGTGGCTATGAGCTTCACGCGCAAGCTGTTAGCCTGGTACAAGCGCAACGCACGCGTCCTTCCGTGGCGCGAAACGCGTAATCCCTATGCCATCCTCGTGTCGGAGTTCATGCTGCAGCAGACACAGGTGAGCAGGGTGTTGGACTACTATCCCCGGTTTTTGAAGCGCTTTCCGACGATCGCTTCGCTGGCACGCGCCCGACCCAAGGCGGTAATGGAAGCTTGGGATGGCTTGGGTTATTACGCGCGTGCTCGCAATCTCCACAAGCTGGCTCGCGAGGTGAGCGGTCAACATGACGGGGTCCTGCCCGACAGTCCCGAGGACTTAAGGACACTACCGGGTGTCGGGCAGTACACAGCCGGAGCGGTCGCGTGCTTCGCGTATGAGAAAGGCGTGCCGACGGTTGACACGAACGTCAGGCGAGTGCTCGAGCGCGTGTTCGCGCCGCGGGACGTCTGGGAGCTCGCAGCGAACCTGGTGCCGAAGAACGGCAAGCGCGCCTGGCGATTCAATCAGGCGCTGATGGAGCTCGGCGCATTGGTCTGCACCGCCAGAAAGCCGAAATGCCCCGAATGCCCGGTCAGGAATGATTGTTTAGCAGTTCGCTCAGGGGAGCGAACTCGTAGCCCGCGTGCCGCCCGTCCTCAATAATCCCCGGTAACGCGTGGGCCGTTTGCATGCGATCCCCTTCAGGGTCGTAGCCGTCGCCGTCATGTAAGAGCACAATCGCACCCGGCCTCAGTCGTTTGCGAACGCGTCGCCGAATTTCCTCCACGCCGGGTTTCGCCGTGTCGAACACGCCAAACGTCCACCCGAACACCGTATAGCCAAGCTCGCGCGCCGCCGTACGCAGATACGGACTCCGGTATCCGTGCGGCGCCCGAAAGGCCCGCGGCCGCTGCCCCGTCGCCCACTCGATCGCGTTATGTGCGACTTCGAGCTGATGGCGCAGCCGCGTTCGCCCGACAAGGTGGAGCTTCACATGATTGTGTGTGTGATTCCCCACCATGTGACCTTCGCCCACGACCCGCCGCGCCAGCTGCGGGAACCGCCGCACATGATCGCCCACCATGAAAAACGCCGCCGGCACGCGCTCCGCGGCGAGTGTGCCGAGGATCGCGTCCGTCGCCCGCTCGTTCGGACCGTCATCGAAAGTCAAATAGACGCGCCGCCGGCGTGGACCGCGCTCGATCGAGGGTCCGAAGATCAAATCGAGCCCCATCATCCGGTCACCCGCCTGTACACCGCAAGCACGCGTTGCGCGACCGCGGGCCACGCGTGGCGCTCGGCGACCTTGCGGCCCTCGGACATCATCACGTCGCGCCGCGCGGTATCGTCGATCAAGGCGTTCACGGCGTCGCCCCATGCGGCCGGATCGCCGGGTGGGGCGAAGACGGCTTGCGCCTGGCCGGCGAGATCGCGGAACGCAGGAATATCCGAGACCACGAGCGGTGTGCCGCACGCCATGGCCTCGAGCAGCGTCACGCCAAACGACGCGCGTGTGGTCGGGCACAGATAGAGATCAGAACTGCGATAGTACGCGGGCCGATCGCCATTCGCATAGCCGGCGAAGTGCACGGACGGCCCGAGCCGCAGGCGGCGCGCGGCGCGCTCGAGCCGCGAGCGCCACGGTCCATCGCCCACCACGGTCAAACGGGCAGCGGGATGCCGCTCCAGAATGCGCGGCATCGCCGCGAGCACCGTGCCGAGGTCGTTGCGCGGCTCGATCCGTCCCAGCCAGAGAAGCTTCGGCGCGCGCCGCTCCGATCGTCCCCGGCTTTCCCCTGCCGCCAGGCCGGGACGGAAGAACGTCGTGTCCACGCCGTTGGGGATGATCTCCCAGCGGGCCGTGAGGTAGCGTGACATCGCGTCGCGCGCGACGTTGCTGACGGCGATGGTCGCGGCGTGGCGATCGAGCATACGCTGCAACGGTTTCCGCAAGATGCGGAGGCCGACCGAGCGCGGGAACCACGTGTGGAACGTGGCGACCACGGGAATCCCGGCTCGCCACGCCGCCCGGGGAGCCACAATGCCGAGCGTGGGATTCAAACCGCCGTGGACGTGCACGATGTCAAATCGCTCGGCACGGAACAGTGCTTCCAGCTGGCTGGTGAGACGCCACCCGACGGTCACCCTCGCGACGCCGCCATTCGCGTAGATGACGAGACTCTGACCAACCCGCCGCACGTACGGCGGATCGACGTGGCCGTGCATGCGCATGTGCGAGGTCACGATCGTCGCCCGATGGCCCAGACGTTCCAGCTCGCCGGCGAGGTGGTGCACATGCTCGGGCACGCCGCCGAGCTGCGGATAGTAGTCCTCCGCGACCAGGGCGATGCGCAGCGGCGTCATTTTGCCCTTTGGGCCAGGCGTTCCAGGGCCGATACGACCGCCGCGGGACGCTCCTCCTGCAGGTAGTGCCCGGCGCCGGGCTGGCTGTCCACCGCGAACGATAGGATCGCGTGGTTCAGCAAAGCGACCTCCGACGGCGGCACGTCGCCATCGTGGTGCGCTGTACCTACGACCAAGGTCACGGGACACGCGATCCCGCCGAGACGCGGTGCGAGCTTCACCGGCTCGCGCGCGCGCGACATCGCCAGAAAGGCTCGCAGCGTGGCGTCGAAGTCACGCTCCTCACCGAGCGTGTAGCCCTGGACGACGCCGTCGGTCACCCATGATCGGTCGCCGGAAGATTCGAGCAGCATGCCGCGAATCTTGCGGCGGATGAGGTTAATCCCGCCGAACAGCTTTATCCACGGGACGTAGCGCATCGCGCTGCGGAACACCGGCGTCGTCGCCTCTTCCGTCGGCCCCCCTTCGAGCGACACGATGCCACGCACGAGATCGGGTCTCTCGAGAGCGAGCCGGAACGCCATCGCGGCGCCGAGCGAATGGGCGAGCACGAGCACGGGGCCGGAGCCCAGCGAATCGAGCACGGCCGCGAGGCGACGCGACTGCGCGTCGAGCGAGTAATCGGCTTTGGGCGGCCGGCTCGAGAAGCCGGTGCCGAGTGGCTCGATGACAATCGGCCGGAATCCTCGGGCGGCGAGGAGCGGCAGGACTTTCCGGAAGGTAAAGGCCGCACCGAACAGACCCGGCACCAGCGCGACCGGCCGACCGTCACCGGGCCAGGCTTCGACGTGCATCGTTTCCGCGGGGGCGACGACGACGTAGGGATGCTGCGGCCCGTCTCCAAGCATTACGGGATCTCGAGGCGCGCCGCACGCGACGCGACCGTGTTCAGGTCACCGCCCAGCGCGTCCATGTTGCGTTGAAAGCGGCAGTCGATGATGAGCAGTCCCGCGACGTACGCCGCAAGATTCACGATGAAGATGATCGAGAAGATGAGCGGATATGGGGCCCAGATTCCGAAGTAGAGCGCGAAGCGCTTCACGCCGGGATCGAGGCGCGAGCGATCGACGACCGTCGTGAGCAGCAGCACCGCGACCGACGCGAGCAGCGCCAGCCGCAGCGACACCAGCCCCCCCGCGGCGCAGCCCACGAAAATCGCGATCTCCGACGCGCGATCGAGCCACGTGTCCAGCCGATGCCCCGCTGCGGACACGAGCCCGAACTGCCGCGCGATGCCGCCGTCGAGCGCATCGAGGAGTTGCCCGATGGCCATGAGCACCAGCGCGGGGACAACGCGGCCGGTCGCGAACACGGCGCCCGCGGCAACGCTCACCCCAAACGCGGCCCAGGTCACCTGATCGGGCGACAGCCCGAGAGTGACGTGCACGAATCGCAGGACCGGGCGAATGCCGCGGTCTACAGCGGAGCCAAGAACAGGAGCAAATTCATACATAGCAACACCACAATGAGGATTGCTTCTTTCGCCTTATCAGAGACCCCGACGAGAAACCCCTGCGTCACGAGCGGCGAGTACGGATACCACGGCATCTTCTCGTAGCCGACGCTGTAGTCCATCGCGAGGTGAATGACGAAAAAGATCGCCGGAACCCACGTCCCCAGGAAGAAGCACAGCGGGAGGATCCACAGCAGCGCGACCGGCTCCTGCAGCGACGTCCGCCAGTAATAGCCTCTTTCATTCTTCAACCCAATAGCCTTCAAGTAGAAAGGAGCCTTGATGACGTGATCGAGGTCGACGCCGACGCCGAAGACGTACGCCAGCACGACATCACTGCCCGTGAGCTTCAGGAGGCGCACGCCGAGTGTCGTGGCGAGCGCATGCGTGACGATCGTCATGTGGCCGGCTCACTCGCCGACGCCGGACTCGGCCCCACGATCAAGACGAGCAGCAATCCCGCGGCGATCCACGCGAAGTCCCGGACACGACTGACGATCGAGGTATACAGTCCGAGCAGGGGATCGAGCCCGAACAGGTTGAAGAGCGCGTAGAAGCTGCCCTCGCGAGCCCCGATTTCGAACGGCACCATGAACAGCACGTTCCCCGCAATGGCCTCGAGCCCCCCGATCGTGAACGCCAGCAGGTAGTCAAGCCGGAATCCCAGGCTGGCGACGATCAGCACGATCTCGAGCATGAAGATGCAACGGCTCAGATACTCGAGCAGGATCGCCTGCACGAACCGCTTTGGCTGGTGGTGATAGAAATCGGTGATCTGCTGATCCAGCTCGATCAGCAGCGCCCGTTTCGACTCGAGCCGCGCGCTCAGACGGCGGATCAGCGGAATTTTGCTCATCCAATTCAGGATGCGCTCGAGCAGGCCACTGCGGTGGGCCGACAGGAGCAGCGCGATGATGAGCAGCAACACGGCGCCCACAATGCCCAGAACCACTTGGACGACGACCGGCGTTGCGCGCGGCAGCAGGGCGAACGCGAGGACGACGGCGGTAAGCCAGACGAGCACATAGGTAAACGAATGCAACATCCGGTGGAGAATGACCGAGCCGGCCGCGCGCCGCTTGCCGAGCCACGGCGCGACGGCCGCGGCGCGGAACGGCTCACCGCCCGCGTTGATGAGCGGCGTGAGAAAGTTGAGCGCGCCCGCGGATACGAGCACGGCGTACGTGCGCCAGTACGGCGGCCGGCCCGAGTCTCCCATCGTGAGCTGCCAGGCGAGGGCGCTGCAGGCGTAGACCAGAGCGTAGAGCAGGACGATCGGCACGAACATGAAGCCGGTGCGTCCGGCATCGGAGACGAGCTGGCCGACGCCGATCTGCGCAACGAGATATCCGAATACCGCTGCACCGAGGAGAAAGCAGGCGAGTTGCAGCGGCCGGCTCATGCGACCGCGGCGTACGAGGCCTCGAGCACCGCCGCGACCTGGACGATATCGGCCATCGGCCGGGCGCTGTCGCCCGTATCGAGCGTGGTCGCGAAATCGTGGAACAGCTCCGCAAACCATTTGGCATACGACGCTTTGTCGAGATCGACGGTGTGATCGAACGACTCGGTGTGGCCGTCGCGCTCGAGCGTGAGCATGCCGCCGCTCCACGTAATGCTCCCCCGCTCGCCGATGAAGCGGATCTCAGTCTCACGCCGCCGCGCGGCCCACGTGAGAAACATCGTCGCCATCCGATCGGGATAGCCGAACACAAGCTGCGCCGTGTCTTCGACGTCGTAGCCGTCATGCCGCAGCCGGCCGGTCCAGGCACGCACGGATTGCGGCGGACCCGCCACGTCCAGCAGCTCGTAGACCAGGTGCGTGCCGTGATCGAGCAGCACGCCGCCCCGTCCATCGGCGCGACGTCCCCGCCAGGGCACGGGCGCCTGACCGGCGCCAGGATCGGCGGCGAGACGATATACCCGGAACTCCGCCAGATACCAACGTCCGATCGCGCCCTCGTCGAGCCACTGCTTGAGACGGCGCCACACCGGATTGAAGCGATATTGATGGCAGGGCATCACTACGCGGCGCGCATCGAGCGCCGCCGCGGCCAGCGTGGCCGCCTCGGCGCGATTCACCGCGACCGGCTTTTCGCACAGGACATGGTAGCCCTGCGACAGTGCCCACAGCGACAGCTCGAGGTGAGACGACGTCGGGGTGCAGATGTCGACGAAGTCGACGGGGCCGAGGTCCGCCAGCTGATCGGGACGAGACAGGAGCGGAATCCCGGCGAACGACGCCGGCGCGTGCGGCGCGTCGTCTACGATCCCGACGATCCGCAGTCGCGACGCCACCTTCGGATCGGCTTGAAACGCGGGCAGGTGGCCGGAGCGCGCGATGCCCCCGAGGCCGAGGAGCACGCCACGATAGACGCGAGCGTCAGGCGAGTTGTGCATGGAATTTCGGCTCGCGCTCGTGCGCCAGAATGAGGACGACCAGCACCAGATTCAGGGGCACGACGACGATCCAGCAATACGCCGCGGGCCAGTGTGGCACCGCGGTCAGCGCCAGCAGCAGGAAGCGAATGTTCTGCGCGATCAGCGCGCACCCCCGCACCACCCAGCGCTGTCGCTCGGCCCAGGAGCGGCGCAACGAGTCGGGCACCTCACGCCCCGAATACGCGCGGGCGAGCGCTGTCGTGCGAGGGAAAAGCAACGCCTGCCGGCGCGTGTAGTCGCCGTAGATCCAGGAAGAGATCCGCCCCCACCACGAATCGCCGCTCTCGACACTCGTCTGCTCGGGGACGTCGAGCTCGTCACCCTCTCCGATCGCGAAGCGCAGATACGCCTGGCGAATGAAGTCGGCTGCGGCCGCCTGGTAGGAGTGAGAGAACAGCGCGGCCATCGCCAGCGCGACTCCACCCCAGCCCCAATGTCCGGCATACAGGCGGGCGGCGAGATGCCCATACAGACTGACGAAGCGGCCACTGTCGGCGAGGCCATCGAGGATCCTGCCCATGCGGGTCGACGTGCCACGCAGGCGTGCGAGCTGCCCGTCGACGCTGTCCAGCAGGTCCGACACGATGAACAGCAAGACGCCGCACGCGTTGACCCAGGCGCTGCGGTACCAGAACAGGTGACCCGCGAGCACGCCCAGCACCAGGCTCGCGAGCGTCACGGCATCGGCCGAGATGCGCGTCGGCAGGAGCGCGGTCGCCACGCGCCACCCCAGCGGCCGGAAGAAGCGCCGATCGGCCCATTCTTCTACGACGGGTCCCTTACTTGCGTACACGCGCGCCGGCCTCCTCGAGCACCGCTTTCATCGTGGCGAGAGCCTCCATCGCCTGTTCGTCCGTGATGACGAGCGGCGGGTTGATGCGCACTTCGGGATTGTAGATCATCGCGATGACGCCGCGCGCGAGCAACGTGTCGAAAATCCAGCGCGTGACCTTCTTATCGAGCAGCTTCCGCGTGCCGGGCACCACGAGATCCATGCCGATCATCAGGCCGCGGCCGCGCACGTCGCTCACGATTGGAATCTCGTCTTCCCAGCGCTGCATCTCGGCGAGCATCAGCGCACCGAGCCGGCGGCTGTGCTCCACGAGCCCTTCTTCCACGATCGTGCGGATCGTGACGTGCGCCGCCGCGGCCGCGAGCGGGTTGCCGCCGTAGCTCGACGAGCTGCCGCTCGGATTGGCCCACGGCTTCGAGAACGCGATCGGCTCGCGGATCACGAGGCCGCTGACTGGAAACCCGCCGCCAAATCCCTTGCCGACGAGCAACACGTCGGGCACGACGGCGTCGTGCTCCACGGCGAACATCTTGCCCGTTCGCCCGAAGCCGGTGATCATCTCGTCGCAGATCAGGAGCGCGCCGATCTCGGTTGCGAGCGCGCGCAGCGCGCGCAGGTAGCCCGGCGGCGGCACGACGTTGCCGGCCGTCCCCTGCACCGGCTCGACGATGATCGCGGCGATGTCGTTCGTCGTTTCGAGCGCGATCTTGGACCGCACGAAATCGACGCAGTGCCACTCGCAGGACGGGAACGTCTTGCCGAACGCGCAGCGCGCGCACGAGGCGTACGGGGTCGAGTAGTTGCCGGGGGCCAGCGGCCCAAGGCCGTGCTTGAAGCTGCCCGACAAGAGCGGCAGGACTCCTCCCGTCTTGCCATGGAAGCCACCCCAGAATCCCATCATTTCGTGCCGACCGGTGGCGGCTTTCGCGAGCCGCACCGCCGCTTCGACCGCCTCTGCACCACTCGAGTAGAGCTGCGTGCGGTTCAAGTCCCCGGGCGCGAGCTCCGCAATCAGCTTGACGAGAGCGGCCCGATGCTCGGACGTAAAGCTCCCCACGTGCACGCGCTCGAGCTGTCGCGACATCTCGGCGACATACCGTGGATGGGCGTAGCCGAGGCTGGCCACGCCGACGCCGGCGAGCAGGTCCACGTAGCGGTTGCCGTCCACGTCCCACAGCACGGCGCCCTCGCCGCGATCCATGCACAGCTTGCTGAAGAGCGCGACGCTCTGGGTGCCGGGCGCGAGGTATTGCGCCTCGAGCTCGAAGATGCGCTGCGACTGCAATTGGATATCAAGGTCGGTCATGCCTGTGTTCCGTTCGCGGCCTTTTCGTCGATATAGGCGGCGATCGCCTCTGCAGCGGCGATGCGCACGGGAGCAAAAGAAGGCCAGTCGTTGAGATCGATGAGCACCGGCGTATCGGGCTCAGGGAACGCGACGTCGCCGCCAAACACCTCGAGCCCCACGGCGCGTGCCGCCGCGAATACGAGCTCCTTCAGCCGTTCCTCCGAGATGTCGACCCGGCCTGGATCGGCGGCATACCACGAGAAAAAGCGCCCATCAGCAAGGGCGTAGAACTTCACGATCGGGCCACCGACGTGCGCTTGCAGCGCCACGCGCGTGACGCCGCGCCGCGCGAATCCCGCGATCGCGTCCGTCACACCCGCTTCCTTGGCCGCCACGACGTCCGCGCTGGTCTCGGCGTGCACGTCGCCGCGCTTGACCCACACCGGCCGTCCATCCCCGTTCAATTGATGGACCAGCGGCATCAGGGCTGCGGGCTCGGCGGTCGGAACGATCAGCGTGCGGGGGAAGGCGACGCCGGCGGCCGCCATGTGTCCGACCAGCCGGTGACGGTGACAGTTCAGAACGCTTTCCGGCGGATTGACGGCCAACGCCTCCCGCGGCACCAGGTCGAGCAGACGCTCGGACGCCGCGGGACCCTGGCACATGTTCACGTAGAGATCGGCGGCTGGGAGCCGGCCCGCCGCAACATCCCCTTCACCCATGCGCGTGACCAGCCAACCGCGCCGTTCCAGCCCGGCGATCGTGTCGTCGAGGATCGCCGTGTCGTTGCTGCGATGCTGTGCCGGCGAATACGTGGGGCTGCGGTAGAGGGCGACGAGACGTTTCATGACTTGGCGCTCGCGGCCAGCCAGCGTTCCGCCGCTTCGAGGTCGCTCTTGTGGTCGAGATCGATGATCCGCGGCACTTCGACCGTCGCCACTGGGGCCTTCAGCTCGACCAGCAGCCGGAGGAAGGCGCGCATGCGATGGAGCGAAGCGACCGCGACAGAAGCGAGTCGCCGCGCGACCGGACTCAAGCCATACACGCCGCCCGTGACGAGTAAGGACACGCCCGCGGGAGGCGGGGTGTCGAGGATCCCGGTGGCAAAACCCTGCGCGTCGCGCGTCACGTACAGCGGCAATTCATCGTCCACGAACGGCGTCACCGCGAGCGCGGCGGCCGCTCCTTCGTCGAGACACTGAGTCACACCGCGGTACAGGCGGCGCCAGTCGGCGGCCGGCATCACCGTATCGACCATCGCGCAGAACACCGGACCGGGCGGCACGACCGCGAGACCGGCGACCAGTGTGTGCAGGGAGGACGGCGTCCGGCACGTCCGCACAATCGCGGGCACCGGGGCGGGAAGGTCAACCGATATGCCGTCGCGAACCATGCAGGTGATCGAGTCGCAGCCCAGGCCGGCGAACGTTTCGATCAGATTGACGAGCTGTGGGCGGCCCGCGACCTCGACCAGCGCCTTGGGCGTCTCGACGCCATCGGCAGCCAGACGAGAGCCGCGACCCCCAGCCAAGATCAGTCCGCGCATCACGAGTCGAGCACTCTGCCAAGGTCCGACAATGTTTGCAAGCGCACCGTTGGAATGCCTGTTTCCCGCGACTTCTCCGTTTCGGGCGCGAGCCACGCAGTCGACAGGCCCAACGCCGCGGCGGGACGGATGTCCGACTCGAAGTTGTCGCCGACCATCCAGGCCGGCTCCGAGACGAGTCCGGGCCAGCTGAGTGCATGCTGAAACAGGCGCGGGTCCGGCTTCGTGATCCCGACGCGTCCTGAATCGGCAACGACGGAGAAGAAACGCATCACGCCAAGCTCTTCGAGGCAGCGCTCGAGATTGCCGGTGAAATTCGAAACGACCCCTAAGTGATACGACTGGTGCAGCCGCTCGAGCAGCTCTTCGTTGCGGCGCACGGTCGTGCATGTCGAGGAATGAAACTGATCGGCGATGGCCCGGGGCGAAAGGCCGGCACCATCGGATAGCCGGGGTAATAACAAGGCGGTTTGAGCGTCTACCATCGCGCGGAATCCCAGCCTCTCTATCCCTGAGAGCCGCTCGAGAGCTCGGTCCGACTCACGAAACGACCGGTCGAACGCCGCGAACGACTGTTTACCGCCTGCCGCGCGATACGCGGCGTGAAAGCGAACGCTCCAACGGGCGCCGTCCGCGTCCAGCGTCCCACCGAAATCGAAAAGTACCAAGCCGCGCACTCGTGCCCACACCCCGGCTCGAAAGAGGGAGGAGTATGTACGGGGTGTTTCCCCTCAGAACGACCCGTAGAGGGGGGGTATGGTCACGGAGTTTAGAAAGAGGTACGGCCTACCGGAAGATGGTCCCCGCGCCGAGGGCCAAGAGGGCAAGTACCCCGGCAAGAGTCGCAAAAATGGCCTGCCGGCGACGCAAACCCGTAAAGGCTTCAGGCAGCTCGCCTCGGGCGTCGACCTGCAGCCTGCCGAGCCGGGCCGCGGTAGGGGTCACGACCCCGATGACCACAACGGCCCCGAGCAGGCCGAACGTTTGCATCGCCATGAGCCAGGTGGGAACTGTGGAGCTCTTGAAGTAGGGCACTGACAACACGATACCGCTCACCACCACCAGCACGGCCCCCGGGCCGATCAGGTTGCGCGCGACGACGCTCATAACGCGATAGACCGCCAGGCGATGGTCGGGCGGGAGATACTTCGCGGTGATCCCGCTGAGCATGACGGCGAGACCACCGCCCAGCCAGGCCACGAACCCCATGACATGGAGGAACAGCCAGAAGCCTCTCACGTGCGGCTCAAGACTTCGGGCAATGGCTGCCGCCCTGCGAACCCCGCCTCCAGCTCGTGCCAGTGCGTGATCCGATCCTCACCGAACTTCCAGCACCACAGGATTTCGCGCTCGTCCAGCCGGCCGTGGAAATCCACAAGCCCGAGGTCGAATCCCTTGAACTCGCAGCCGATCTCCCCGAGCTCGCCGAGGAAGCCGTTGATCTTCGCCGCGACGGCGTCGATCTGGGCCTTCAGGTCGATCTGCTCCTTTGACTCGCCCCAATCGGGCCGCGCCTGCGCCGCCACCAGCTCGTAGCGGGCAACGAGATCCTTCCACTCCGGGTAGACCGCCCTGATGTCCTGGACGACGCGCTTGACTAAGGGGAGCGTCCGGTTGGCTTCGGCGAGCGTGAAGAACTTGTGCGCCACTACCCCACCACGATTCCCTGAACTTCTTCAGGATGCGGAATGAACCCGACCACCTTCTTGTCGCCGTTCAGCACCACGATGGTCGATCGAATGTGGTGATCGGTCGCGTCCACCTGCTTCGCGATCTTGAATCCTTTCAGCTCGGTCTCAGGCTTCACTATCGGCGTATCGGTACGGACGTGATCAGCGGCGGAGCAGTCGGTTGGATCATGACCGGCACCGACACACCGCGCGACGATATCACGATCTGAAATCGTGCCCATGTAATGCCGGTCCTTCGGATTGTCGACCACGGGGACGACCGAGATGTTCTTGACCCGCATGAGGGCGGCGACTTCAGAAGACGTAGCACCTGCGGCAGCAACCACCGGATCGGCAATCATCACTTCCGAGGCTCGCATGGAGTTATCCTAAGGCTTTCTTCGTGGCTTGGTAACCCAGCTCCACATATTCCTGCACTCGATCAACGGCGAACGTCGCCTCACGTTCGGCGACTGCGCGCACATAGATGAGCCTCGGCCCATCCTCCGGCCAGTCGGCGAGCGCTCGCTCCGCCTGCTCCGCCATCATGATGCGCATCGCCTCGCCGTGCGTCCGCACGACGCGCGGGATCCCCGCGGGAACGGGCGCGCCGGGGGGGGGCGGTTGCGGCTGATCGCCGTTCATGACCGGTCCGCCGCGCTCATCGAATCCTGGACCGACATTCACGGCGACGAACAGATCGGCGTGCGGCTCGAGCTCGCGCGCCGGGCCCAGCGGCAGCACCGCGCGCAAGCCGCCGTCACCAAGACGCCGGCCGTCTGCCTCGAGCGGCGGGAAGTAGAGCGGTAAGGCGCACGAAGCGTACAACGCGTCCGCGAGCTCGATGTCGGGGGGGCCACGCTTCGGGCGGGGGCCGCCGAGCAGGAGCAGCTCGCCACTATCGAGATCAACGGCGGTGACGGTCAGTGGGATGCGCAAGTACTCGAAGCGCGTCTGGGGCACGATGCTGGCGATCGCCTTGCGCAGCGCGGAGGCGGGAAACAGGCTGCGGGCGAACAGGCCCATCAGCAACACGAACGGGTCGAACGGGGCGACGTCCTTGCGCCGGATGCCCATCGCGCGCCGCCGCACTTGATCGAACGGCATGCCGGCGCCGAGTGCCGCGCCCACGACGGCACCCATCGAGGTTGCGACGATGTGACTGGGGATCAGATCCGCTTGCTCTAGCGCCCTGAAGGCGCCCGCGTGCGCAAGCGCCTTCGCTCCGCCACCCGACAAAACCAGTACGACCTTACTCACCCCGGCCTTGGTCGTAGCGGCGTTCCATCACCCGTTTCGCCCGCCGTTTGGCCGCCCGATCGTAGCGCCGTTTCTCGTCAGGAGTCTCGGGCACGATCGGCTCGACTTCCGTCGGCCGGCCGTCTTGGTCGAGCGCGACGTACGTGATATAGCACGAATTCGTATGCCGCTTGTCGCCCGTCAGCACGTCCTCGGCGAGTACCTTGACGCCGACCTCCATCGAGGTGCGGCCCGCGAAGTTCACCCGCGCCATCGCGGTCACCAGGTCGCCGACATGAATTGGCTCGCGGAAGTCGACTTTGTCGACCGAGACGGTGACACACTCACGGTGCGCGTGTCGAATGGCGGCGACCGCGGCGACGCGATCCACGAGCGCCAGGATGTGGCCGCCGAACACGTTGCCCATGATATTCGCATGATGCGGCATCATCAGCTCCGTGAGCACAGACTCCGATTCACGCGGATGCCGGCCCTTCTTCTCGGGCATCAGTAATCCACCGGTCGCAGGTAGAACTCACCGATTGCGGTCTGGGACAGGACCGCAACCGTCGGCAGCCGCCGCTTCCAGTGCGTCGAGTCGAGCCGCTTCCGGACGATCTCCACCTCTTCCTTAGTAAAGCCCCGCGGGGAGGGGGGGGACTCCTCGCCGCGGATCAGGTGATAGAGAATCCGGTCGGCGTGCAGGTATGAAACGCCAAGGTCGCCTTCATCTGTCTGGCCCTTGATCAGGTCGGCGGTTGCGGGTTTGCCCACGATCTCCTCGGGCACGCCGACATGGCGCGCCAGAGCCCACACCTGCGTCTTGAACAGGTCACCGAGCGGGTTCACCGGCGGCGCGTCGTCGCCATGCCAGGTGAAATAGCCGAGCAGCCGCTCCGACTTGTTGCTGGTGCCGAGCGGCAGCGCGTTGTGCTTGGCGGAGAGATCGAACAGGACGATCATCCGTTGACGCGCCATGATATTGCCGAGACGGTGCGGGTCGTGGTTCCCGACTTGCTTCAGGAGGGCATCCACAGCGTCCGAGATGTCGATCGTCAGCGACGGAATGCCGAGCTTGTCGATGACGAGCTGCGCGTGCTCGAGGCTTTCAGGGCTCGACGTGCGGTAGGGCATGCGCACGCCGACGACGTTGTCTTTGCCCAGCGCTTCGGCCGCCAGGAACGCGGTAAGGGCGGAATCCACGCCGCCGGAGAGCCCGACGAGGCCCTTCTTGAAACCGCGGCGGCGGACCACTTCATCCTTGAGAAAGCTGACCAGCCACTTGCGCGTGAGCTCGGGGTCGATGGCGAGGGGGTCTTCGTCCCGCTCCTTGCCGGCTACGATGTCGACGTGGGTCGTGCGTCGTGCGTCGTGCGTGGGAGTGCCGTTTGTCACCGGGTCAAACTTCACCTTCTCGTTCTGCTTCTCGCCGCTCAGGCTTCGAGTCAGCACGGGCAGGGCACTTTGTAAATCGGCCAGCAGCGGCGAATCGGAGCGCGCGGTCGTCAGCGAGTCGAGATCGATATCGGCGGTGAGCAACGCTTCCTCGAACAGCGGGCCGCGCGCGATGACTCGGCCGGTCGGATCGATCACCGCCGATGCGCCGGGGAAGCCCTTGCCACCTTCGAACCCGACGAGATTCGCAAGGGCGACGAACACGCCATGCTCTTCGGCGATACCGCGGACGATGCGCTCCCAGCGCACGACAGAGGCAGGGAGCGTCTCGCCCCCCCCCTCACAGTCCTCCGCCTCGCCCAGCCCGCGCGCCGGCGACGCGCTCGGCACGATGACCAGCTGCGCGCCCTCGAGGGCGGCGACGGTCGCGGCCAGAGAGTGCCAGGCGTCCTCGCAAATCAGGATCGCGGCCTTCCCACCCCAACTCGTCTCGAACGACCGCACGCCTTCCTGCCCACGATCGACGAAACGCTCTTCGTCGAAGACGCCGTAGGTCGGCAGGAATACCTTGCGGTGCACGTGCCGCACCTCGGGCTTCTTCTCGTGGAGCGTGACATACAGGGCGGAGTTGTAGATATGGTTCTGGAAGCGCTCGTAGAACCCCACGACGACATCGATCGCAGGCCCCTGATAGGCCGCGGCGAGATCGCGCGCCAGCGTGCCGGCGGTGACCGCGAGCTCCTTGACTCCGCCTTCGACGAAATAGCCCGACGTCGCCGTCTCGGGAAAGACGACGAGGTCGGGCTTGGGATCGAGCTGCGCCGCTTGCGTGACGACGGCGCCGATTCGAGAGACGTTGTCGGCGTACTCACCTTTGGTCGGTCGGAACTGGGACAGCGCCAGGCAGATGTGCGGCATGTGGGAAAGATATTAGCTTACAGCAGGCGATGGAGTTCGCCTCAAACCGCCCTTTTCGGGCTGATGACTCCTACCCGAACCATCCACGGCAGGAGTTTTTCTTTGACAATCCTCTATATCGCGCTCGGGGGCATCGCCGGTACGCTCTCGCGCTATGGACTCGAGGGGTGGATCCAGAGCCGCACCGCGACTGGCTTCCCGCTCGGCACACTCACAGTCAACATTTGCGGCTCGCTCCTCCTCGGCTTCATCCTGCGCGTCGCCACCGGCACCACGCTGATCTCCCCCGATGTTCGCGCGGCTCTGACGATCGGGTTCTGCGGCGCTTTCACCACGATGAGCACTTTCAGCTATGAGAGCGTCGCCTTGCTCACCGACGGCGACTACCTGCGCGCGGCGCTCTACATGAGCGCGACCATTCTCGGCTGTGTGGCCGCCGTGATGCTCGGAACGGCGCTCGGCAGCAAACTCCTGTGAGGTCTCGATGACAGAACAGTTCCGCGGCGAGCGCACGCTGATGCGGGTCTTCATCGGCGAAAACGACAAGTACCACGGCAAGCCCCTTTATGAGGCGTTGCTCGAGCGCTTTCGCAGCAAGGGGCTCGCGGGGGCGACGGTCCTGCGTGGCGTCGCTGGTTTTGGGGCGTCCAGCAAGATGCACACGGACAAAGTGCTGCGGCTTTCGGTCGACCTGCCGCTGATCATCGAGGTCGTCGAAACCGATGATACGATTCGGTCCGTTCTGCCCGATCTCAGTGAGATGATTGGTGGCGGGTTGATCACTCTGGAGAAGGCGAACGTGATCCTCTACCGACCGGGATCCAGCTAAGACCCCACGCGGCCACCAGGACTCCGACGGCGATCGCGACCAGTCCCGGTTGTGCGAGCGCCGTTCCCACGAGCAGCGCGAGATACACGGCGATGAAGAGCGCGGGCACGAGCGGATACAATGGGACGCGGAATGGCGCCGCGGGCTGCCGCGCCCGCAGCGGAAACAGCGCCGCGATCGTCACACTGTCGAGCAGCAGGACCAGCGCGATCGCGATCGACAGGAGCTGCGGGAACGTGCCCGAGGCGGCGAGCGCGATCGCGACCATGCCAACCGACACCATCGCCTCCGACGGCGTCCCGCCGGCATTGACCTCCGCAAGCACCCGCGGCCCGAGTCCCTCGCGCGCGAGACCAAAAATCACTCTCGGCGTCACGAAGATGTTTCCGTTCAATGACGCCAGCACAACCAGCAAGGCCAGCACCGTGATCACGAGATCGCCGTGCGGCCCGAAGATCTTCGCCGCGACGTCACCGGCCACGAGCACCGACCCGGCGATCTCATCGAAGGGCAGGACGTGCAGAAATGCCGCGTTGAGCAGCAAATACAGCCCCGTCGCGATCGCGATTCCCCATAAGAACACGCGCGGCAGCGTTCGCCCCGGATCCACCACCTCCTCGGCGATCTTCGCGGCATCCGCGTACCCGTAGTACGACCAGATCACGGATTGGAATGCGACCGCGAGCGCGCCGAACAGCGCGATCCCCGTCGGAGCACCTGGCAGCGCGCCGCGCCAACCGGCGCCATCGCCGGCGACGAAGGCGATCAGCACGATGCTACCGAGTGCCAGGACCTTGGCGCTGGTAGCGACGTTTTGGACCCAGCGGCCCGACGTGACGCCGGTCAGATTGATGGCCACGAGCAGCGCGACCGCACCTACGCCGAGCCACTTGCTCGCACCCGGCGACCAGCCGAACAGCCTGCCGAGGAACTCCCCGGTGACGACGCCGAGCGCCGCGATCGCCGCGGGGTACATCGCGAATCCCTCGCACCAGCCGACCATGAAACCGATGCGCGGGCCGAACGCCTCGCGGGCGTACACGTACTTGCCACCGGCCTGCGGATGACGAGTGGCGAGCTCCGCGAAACACAGCGCGCCGAGGAACGCCAGGACACCGCCGAGCAGCCACGCCACGAAAGTGAGCCAGGGACGACCCAACTGATGCGCGACCAGGCCCGGCGTCCGGAAGATTCCGGAGCCGATCGTGATGCCGACGACCATCGCGAGGCCGTCGAACAAACGAAGCGACCGTTTCAGCTCGATGTTCACCGGCCGAAACGGTCGCTCGTTCTAACGTGTGACGCTAGATCAATGGAACGTGATGCCCAGGGCGAATTGAAGGATGTGCTGGCTTTCGCCGCTGGCGGGATGACCCCACACGAAATTGACTACCGGTGTAATCGAGGTCATTTCCGCGATTCTTAGATCATACCCGATGCCCGCCGTCGCTCCAACGCCTGAGTTGCTGGCGGTCAACCCACCACTCGAAGCGCGCGCTTCTGAGAAACCCACTCCACCGCGAAGAAAGAAGCCACTCGCGGGCTGCGGGTAATAGTACGCGGCGAACGACGCGTTCGCGGCGGTGAACGTCGTGCCGTTTTCGCTCTTCGTCCAGCCGTCGGTTTCGCCACCGAGCAGCAGATGCTTGTTGATGGTCCCGCCGAGCTTCAGGTAACCGCTGACCGAGCCGGTGCTGCTGCAACCGGTGCAGCCATAATTGCCATAACCAAACCCGAACCCCCATTGACTCAAGACTGTTCACCGCGGCTGCGTCTGTTGCCTAGTTTTTGCATGTCCCCGCAGTTTGTGCGCATAGGGCGAGAGCGACCCCGTTGGTCCATCCAAATCCATCCTGCGTTGGATACTCGCCGCCTCCGGCTTTCCGATTCGTGCTGACGACGTCGTATTTCTCCATCATCCGGCCGGTCGCCTGGTACGTCCGATTGATGAGCGCAAGCCAGCGGCTCGCGGCCTTGTCCGCCAGGTCGGCGCGCCCGTAGCGCCGCACCCCTTCCATGGTCAACCACTCGAGCGGCGGCCAGCCGTTCGGGGCGTCCCACTGTTGCCCCGACGCAAAGTTCGTCGTGACAAAGCCGCCCGGTTTCAGGAAATCGCGTTCCAAGCGGGCAGCGACGTGCTGCCCCTGGTCTTGAGTAGCGATGCCGAAATACAGCGGCGCGGCCGCGGCGAGCGAGGGCCGATCGGTAACCAGCTCACCGGTGCGCCAGCGCCGATCGAAGAAGAATCCCTGCTGCGGATCGTACATCGCGAGAATGGCCTGGCGCCGCGCGTCCGCCTTCTGATTGAACCGGCGAGCGACGTCCTCATCGCCGGCCCCATGCCGGAAGGAGCGCAGCGCCGCAATCGTGCGCTCGGCATGGTAAAGGAGAGCGTTGAGATCGACGGGGATCAGACCGATCGTCTCGAGCGTGCGTAGATCCTTCGGGTCGCGCATCCAGCGGCTCGAGAAGTCCCAGCCGCTCTCGGCGGTGGCGCGGGCATTGCGATAGAAGGTCGCGCGCAGCGACTCGGGCAGCGTCTGCCCGATCTCGACATCGGGCCGATAAGACTCCGGCCGCGGTTCCGCCGAATCGTCCCAATAGCGGTTCAGTACGACGTTGTCCGGCAAGCGGACCACGCGCCGGTAGGCATGTCCGGACGACACCGTGTCCGCTCCATCCATCCAGAAGGCGTATTCCTTCTCCAGCGCGTCCAGATAGGCGAGCGCCTTCGTGCTGTCTGTGGCACGCGCGTACAGGCCGACCATTGCGGCGAAATACGGCGGCTGGCTGCGGGTGAGGTAGTAGGTGCGATTGCCGTTTGGGATATGCCCGATCGTCGTGATGAGGTGCGCGAAGTTGTCCAGCATGCCCTTCACGAGATCGGTGCGGCCGCTCTGCACCAGGCCGAGCATCGTGAAGTAGGAGTCCCAGTAGTAGACCTCGCGGAAGCGGCCGCCCGGGACAACATAGGGACTCGGGAGAGGGATTAGGGATGAGCGCGCATCCGCACTGTCAGGCTGGCGCGTGAGAACCTGCCAGAGTGCGTTGATGTGCTGTACCATGCTTTGTGAGGCGACGGTGTGATATCCGTCCCCCGCGGGCTCGGACAGGACGAAGTGTTGATCCACGAACGCGCGCAGCACGAAGCCGCTGGTGCGCCGCGCTGAGTCATAGCGTGCCTCGATCGTCGCTGGAGCGGATCGAGGACGCGCGTCGACGAACTCCTTGGAATCGGGGAAGATGCCCGACAGCTGCACGTCGGAGAACAGCGACCCGATGTCGTGCGCGGGATCGTACGTTGGCGGCCGGACGGCCTGACGGTTCGACGGCCGGCAAGCGGTGAGCAGCAGCAGCACTACCGCGTACCGCGCACCGCTCACCGCGTACCGGTTTCTCACGCGAAGACAATCCACAACACGCCAATGAGTGCGACGAGCAAGACGGAGAGCCCGACTTCGAACTTCCTCTCGTCCTTTGTCTCGCCCGCTGGGGTTGCGGCGCCGCCGTAGGTGAGCCCCTCGGTTTTCTCGCGGGGCGGCGGCGGGGTCATCATGCTCACGATGAAGAGCACGAACGTACAGATCACGAACAGCAGCACCGCATAGTGGAGGAAATTGATGGTCGCAATCCAATGCCACAGGGTGCCGGGCGTGAGACCACCGCCCGATGCCTTATTGGTCAGCTCAAGAATGAGGCGCAACAGACCGAGGGCGAGTCCGGTAACCAGCGATGCGATCGCGCCGGAGCCGTTCAGGCGGCGGTAAAACAGGCCAAGCAGGAAGCAGGCGGCGATCGGCGGGGCGATATAGGCCTGCACACTCTGCAGGTAGATGTAGATCTGCGACGAGATGTACTTCATGAACGGAATCCACACCAAGCCTAGCCCCACCATGACGCCGGCGGAAATGCGGCCCACTTGCACGAGCTGCCGCTCCGTGGCTGCGGGCCGCATTTTGCGATAGACATCCCACGTCAGCAACGTGGAGCACGCGTTGAAGGCGGAGGCGAGGGAGCTCATCAGCGCTGCGAGCATCCCCGCAAGCACCAGGCCTTTGATCCCGTCCGGGAGCAGCCGCGTCACCAGCGTGGGATACGCGGAGTCGCCGTTGCCACGCAGTTCGGGGAACAGCGCCAGGGCCACGATGCCGGGCAACACGAAAATGAAGACGGGAAGAATCTTCAGGTAGCCCGCGAAGATCGTCCCCGTGCGCGCCTCTTTGATGTTCTTCGCCGCGAGCACGCGCTGCACGATGTGTTGATCGGTACACCAGTACCAGATGCCCAGTATCGGTGCGCCGAAGATGATTCCGGTCCACGGGAAGTCGGGGTGGTTGATCGGCTTCCACATGGAGAAAAAGCCGGCCGGAACCTTGGCCTCGAGTCCCGAGAAGCCGCCAACCCGCGACAGCCCGATCGCCATGAGCGTGACGGAGCCGAGGATCAGTACGATGGCCTGCAGCACCTCGGTGTAGACCACGGCGCGCAGCCCGCCGAAGATGGTATACAGCCCGGTGACGACGATGAGGACGATGGCCGCGGTGTAGAAATTCCACCCCGTGACCGCGCGAATCACGACGCCGCCCGCATACAGCGTCACGCTGATCTTCGTCAGGACATAGCCGATCACCGACACCCAAGTGAAGTACGTCCGCGCTGCCGAGTTGTACCGCTTCTCCAGGAATTCCGGCATCGTGTAGACGCCGCTCTTCAGGTAGTACGGCACGAACAGCCAGCCGAGCAGCAGCAGGATCAGGCACGCCAGCCACTCGAAGTGCCCGACCGCCAGCCCGCTCGCCGCACCTGACCCCGCGAGTCCCACCAGGTGCTCGGAGCCGATGTTCGACGCGAACAAACTCGCGCCGACGGCGAACCACGCGACGTCGCGGCTCGCGAGGAAGTAGTCCGAGCTCACGTTCTTCTCGCGCAGCGCGGCCCACCACGCGATGCCGAACAGAATGATGAAGTAGACCGCGATGAACAGCACGTCGTACGCGTGGAGATTGCTCATTGGGTCGGCCCCGGCCTTGGAGAGTTGAGGAGATATTGAACAGCGAGGTCAGTGAGCGTCCACAGCTGCACGTCCGAGCTCGAGCCGTAGCGCACCGGGCGCAGGGCCGATCCCTCGAACTTGTAACTCCACAGCTCTGCGTACTGCAAACCGGAGCGCGCGACCGCGCTCCGCACGGAATCGATCGCGCCCGGACGACTACGCGTCGCGAGCGCCGCCAGCAGCACGTTCACTTCCCGTCCCCACACGACGCGCGGCGAGTGATACAGGTCCCGCTCGAACATCTGCCACACCGCCGGCGGCGCGTATGCGTCATTGGCGACGGCCAGGCCAACGCCGTCGATGAAGAGACCGACAGGATAAGGAAGCAGGAACGGGCGGAGCAGCTCAGCCTCGCTTGCCGCGTCCTGCTGCTCGAGCAGCAGCCACATACCGGGATCCGTGCTCATCACCGGGATCGGCTGTCCGGCACTGTCGAGGGATACTGCCGGAAAGCGCAACGTGTCCAGGCGGAACTGCGTGTGCGTGACCACAGAGTCCCAATGTTGCCGCTCCATTGCGGGGAGCGAAGCGATCTTGGCGCGCACGCGCGTCTCGACCTCCGCGGGGCCGAGGGCGACCGTGAAGTGGCGCCCCGTGCCGCGCCACGCCTCCGCGCTGCGCCCGATCTCGGCCGCGTTCTCGATCCCGGGCTCCCCCAGCGCGCGCAGCGCGCTGTCGACCGCACCGATGGCCCGCAGCGCCGCCGGCACCCAGACCGCGTTGACGTCAAACGCGAAACAGCCACCCGCGTACCCGACGCGGCTATCCCGCCAGCTGCCCGGGTGGCACCAGCCATCGGCATCGCGTTTGAAGCTCACGAGATGCGTCGGGACCGCCTCTCGCGCGTACGGCGCCGCCTGCGCGGCGACGAACGCGAGATTCTTGCGCAGCGCCGCTCCCCAGCGCCGCACGAAGGCACGCTTGCGAGCGTCGGAGACGCGCGCGTCGGCGAAGTAATGCCCCGCGACGACCGGCAGCTGGAAGTCGTCGTCCACCATCCAATAGTTCTCGCGCGTCGCCTGGAGATCGCCAAGCAATGCGCGGTTGCCCGTCTTGAGGAACTCGGCGCCGTTCTCGCGAATCGCCTGACCGCCGAGCGCCTCCTCGTGACTCACTTCGCCGTCGGGCGCCAGTTTCGCGAGTGCGGCGCCAATCACGAACTCCGGCATGGTGTCGGACCACACCGGCTCCATGAGGAGCGCGGTCATCAGCATGTCACGCCCGAAGTACGTGGCGTAGGTCGGCAATCCCGCCATCAGCTTCTGGCGCGAGCTCAGCAGCTCGAACCCGCGAATTTCGCGCTCGATTCGCGGAGAGTTGGCGGAATCGGCGAAGTGGCGGAACTGGTTGCTGAAGATCTGCGTGCGATCGAGTGGGCTCAGCGGAGGACCGTCGGTTGCGATCTCGACGCTCACCGTGACCGCCTGGGTACCGAGCGGCCGGATCGTCACGACGCGACTGGTGAGGGTCGCGCGCGAGCGGCGCGCGTCACCGCTCAACGTCAGCCACAGGTGGTTCTTCCCATCGAGACTCGGCTGCGACGCGCGCACGGTCCAGCGCGAGGCGGTGTTGACCAGCACGACGCTGGGCGTCAGACGATCGGTGTACGGTGGGCCCAGCTTGGCGGCGAACTGCGCCATTTCCGGAACGACGAACGTCGGCGCGTCGATCGGGTCGCGCACGCGTCCCGCGTAGCCGAAGTCGCGCTCGATCCGCATCGAGCCGAGGAGTAGCTGCCCGATCCAGATCGAGCGCCCGGCCCGCACCGCCAGCGAGTACCGCAACCAGCGCCGACCGCCGGTCGCGCCAACCGTCGCCTTCCCAGCATCGAATGCGACCGCCGCAGTCGTTTTTTGACCGCCCTCTTCGCGCGCCGTAAAGCCAACGCTCTCGTTCAACCCGTCCGCCCACAGGTGCACCACGCGACCGGTCTTCCCCTCGATATAGATCTCGACGGAATTCCCGCGGCTATCCCGATAGATCCGGGCCGTGTAGCCCTCGTATGCGGCGGAATCGTCGAGCCCAGGGGTCGGGAATTGCAGCACCGGCGGGGCTTCCCGCGCGGATGCAGTTTGAAGCGCCAGCACGAAAGCCAGAAGCATGGGCCTAGATACTCCGCCCCCTGGCCACCCTTGACAAGGGCTCGACCGGGCGGCAATTCGGTGGGAATAACGGCATTCCGTTGGTCAGCTGACTAGCCCGCGGAGGTACATCGATGCGCTTCGTTCGACATTCGGCTTCGGCTCTCGCGTTCCTCTGTCTGTACACCATGCCTCTCACCGCGCAGAATATCGGCACCGTCAGAGGTCAGGTGGTGGACAGCTCGACAAGGCAGGCTCTCGCCGGCGTCACAGTCCAAATCCAAGGCACTGCGCGCTCCACCCTGACGGGACCCGCTGGCAACTACTCGCTCGGCGACGTGCCGGCGGGAAGCGTCGTCGTACGGGCGACACGGATCGGGTTTGCGCCGCGGCAGGTGGTCGTCACCGTCAGCGCCGGCGGTACAACCGAGGCGGCGTTCGAAATGTCGCCGCAGGCGTCCTTGCTCGAGGCCGTCGTCGTCACCGGCTACGGGACGCAGCGACGTGAAGCCATCACCGGATCCGTGGCGAGCGTCGATGCCTCGGCCGCGAACGTGGGCGTGAAGACCAACGTCAGCCAAATGATCCAGGGACGCGCCGCGGGCGTGGAGGTCATTCAGAACAACGGCGAGCCGGGCGCGGGAGCGCAGATCCTGATCCGCGGCGGCAGCTCCGTCAGCGCGAAGAACGATCCGCTCTACGTTATCGACGGGGTTCCGATCAATAACGTGGCGACCGAGCCGGACGCCAACGGATGGACGGGCAACCCGTCGCTCGCGCGCAACCCCTTGAACCTGCTGAACCCGGCCGACATCGCCTCCATCACGGTGCTCAAAGACGCGGCCTCGACGGCGATCTACGGCAGCCGCGCCTCGAACGGCGTGATTCTCATCGAGACGAAGCGCGGTCAGGCGGCGGGCGGAGCGACCTTCGAGTACGACGGTTATGTGTCAACGTCCAGTCCCTCCCGCCACCTCGACGTGCTGAACGGCAACGAGTATCGCAGCTTCGTGCAGGGTTCGGTTGCGGACTGGCGCAAAGATTCAACCGCGTTCAGCGGGAGACATGGGCCGGCGGATACGATCTTCACGAAGCATTTCGGCGATTCGTCGGCCACCTTCAACGCCCTCGATCCTTCGCACCTCGGGGCCCTGGGGACGGCGAACACAAATTGGGAAAACGCAGTGACGCGCTCGTCCATCACGCATAATCACAATCTCGCGTTCTCCGGCGGCAGCGAAGACACGCACTATCGTGCGTCACTGAACTACGCGAAGGAGCAGGGCGTGACGCTCTCGAGCGGGCTGGAGCGGATTCAGGGGCGGCTCAGCGCTACCCATTCGGATCTGGACAACCGCCTGCGGATCGGCCTGAATGTCACGAGCTCGCGCGTCAACAACACCTACCTCACCTACGAAAACCAGGGTGGCTTCGAGGGCGGCGTGTTCGAGAACGTCGCCATCTTCAATCCGACGCAGCCGATTAC
Source organism: Gemmatimonadota bacterium (assembly GCA_003222195.1). Lineage (GTDB taxonomy): Bacteria > Gemmatimonadota > Gemmatimonadetes > Gemmatimonadales > GWC2-71-9 > 20CM-2-65-7. The sequence goes on from QHVB01000024.1 coordinate 134,443, forward strand.
GGTCACCGATTCGACCGGGACGCACTACTTCGAGGTCGGCGGGACCACGACACGCAATCCGGTAGCCTTGGCGAATCAGATCACCAATATCGGCCAGACGACGAGGACGCTCGGCAACGCCGAGGCCGAATTCGACGTGGTACACGGTCTGACGGCGAAGGTCAACGTCGGGCTGGACCACTCGAGCGGCGGACGGCAGGAGTACTATCCTATCGCGAACCCGCTGGGCAGGGCGCTAGGAAACGGGCTCGCGCAGCAGCAGGAGCTGGACAACGCCACGCAGACCGTGCAGACGCTCCTCACCTACGACGGTCAAGTCGGGGAGGGCCACAGCCTCAACGTCGTGGGTGGCTACGAATACAGCAAGTTCAAGACGAACTGGGTGATGGGAAGGGGCATCGGCTTCTTCACCGACGCCTACGGCTTCAACGCCCTCGATGCCGCCAACTCGAGAACGACTGCGTCCAACGCGACGGAAAGCCGGCTCGCGTCGTTTTTCGGCCGGGCCAACCTTGGGCTGAACGATCGCTTTTTCGTCACGGGTGTGGTGCGTTATGACGGCTCGTCCCGGTTCGCGGCGGGACACAAATGGGCTCTGTTCCCAGGGCTGTCAGGTTCATGGAACCTGAAGCAGGAAGGGTTCATGCAGGGTGGACCGTTTTCGCAGTTCCGCGTGCGACTCGGCTGGGGTCTCCAAGGCAATCCCACCATCGATCCATACACCACGGAGATCACGCTCGCGAGCGGCAGCGGCGCCACATACCCGTGGGGCGACACTCCTCATGGCGGAGTTCTCGCGACGAGTAACGGGAACCCGAATCTGAAGTGGGAGCAGACCTCGCAGGTCGACGGAGCCGTCGACTTCGGGCTTTGGAACAACCGGATCTCGGGAACCGTCGAGTACTACCACAAGAACACCAAGGACCTGCTGCTGACCGTCGACGTCGCGCAGCCGTCTCTGACGCCCCAGCAGCTCAGAAACGTGGGCCGGCTCAACGGTCACGGCCTGGAGCTTTCCCTCGACGCTCTGGCGATCTCTCGACCCGGCCTCACCTGGCGTGCGGGCCTCGTCTTCGCCGCGGACCGCAGCAAGGTGACTGACCTCGGGTGCGGTGCGGATTCAACAACCGGCCTCAAGACGTGCCCGTACTACGAGTCCGGAGACGTCAGCGGACAGGGTCAGAGCGGTGTACGGGCGGAACGCGTCATGGTCTGCGACCCAAGTCGGCCGGGCTATTGCCCGGGGTATGCCCTGGGCACGTTCTACGGCCCCGTGTTCTTGGGCGTCGGCGCGAACGGGCAGCAGCAATTCTTCTGCACAGCGGCCACGACCGGGTGCGTGAACGGACGGACGACGATCAGTGGCAACCCGGCCGCCGCCGATTACCGCGTCATTGGCAACGCCAACCCGGACTTTACCCTGGGATTCAGCAGCCAGATCACCTGGAACCGCTTCGACGTCAGTTTCCTGGTCCGGGCAGTGGTGGGGCAGGACGTGTTCAATAACACGGCGCTGGTCTATTCCAGCAAGGGTAACGCCATCGGGGGGAGCAATGTCTTGCGGCCCTCGCTGACCGATCCGACCGGTCTTCATGAGCCCGCGATCTACTCCTCTCGCTGGATCGAGAGTGCGTCGTTCGTGCGGATGCAGAACATCACGGTCGGGTATGACCTCCACGTGGCGTGGCTCATGCGCTCGGCGCGCAGCGCCCGGCTCTACGTGTCGGCCGACAATCTGTTCCTGCTCACGGGGTATTCAGGGCTCGACCCCGAGGTCTATTCGGGCACCGGGCTGGCAGTGCGTGGTGTCGACTATCTCGTCTATCCCCACCCCCGGACGATTACGGGGGGTCTCCGTCTCCTCTTCTAGGGAGCGATGTCCAATGAAGCGACCATTTGTGAAGATATCGATCGGAGCGGGGGCGCTGCTCTTTGGGCTGCTCATCGTGCCGCAAGCGTGCACCAACCTCGATGAAACGCCGCTCAGCCTGATCACGCCCGGCAACTTCTTCCATACCGAGCCGGAAGTGCTGGCCGGTCTCGCTGGTGTATATGCGCAGCTGCGGAGCACGGCGCCGGAAGGAGGTCTCTACGATGCGAACGAGGTCAGCACCGACGAGATCGTGGTGCCGATCCGCGGCAAGGACTGGAACGACAACGGCCAGTGGATCGATCTGCACAACGTGACCTGGACGCCGACGAGCATCGCGACGACGAATTTCTTCAATGGAGCCTGGAATACGGCCTATACGGGCGTCGCTCGCGCGAATCTGTTCCTTTCGGCAATGGAGAACTCGACCGTTCCGAACAAGGCGCGTTACGTGGCGGAGGGCAGGACACTACGGGCCTTCTACTACTATCTCCTGATGGACATGTTCGGCGGCGTGCCGATCGTCACAACCCCTGAAATCCAATTGAAGGCCCGCAGCACGCGCCATGAACTCTTCAACTTCATCGAAAGCGAGCTGATTGCGGCACGCGATTCAGGCTTGCCAGACAAGGCGGATGCAGCGGACAACGGGCGGCTCACCAAATGGGCCGCGGATGCCATCCTCGCCAACATGTACTTGAACGCCGGCGTGTTTACGAAGGACGGCGCGGGCGGGACCGGAATCAACGCCACCGGATACAACTCGTGTCAGGGTATGACCGTAAGCGGAGGCCAGGGTGCGTGCGCAGCCGCCATCGCCGCGGCGGACCGCATTCTGAATTCCGGCCATTACACGCTGGCCGACTCCTTCCCCCAGAATTTCCGCGCCGACAACTCCAAGTCGCCGGAAAACATCTTCGTCGTAAAGTTTATCGCCGCGGACGGCTTGGGGATGGGGATTACAATGGCGGCGCTGCATTATTGCCAGTATGCGCCCCTCACGCCGTGGAACGGCTTCTCGACGCTGGCGCAGACGTTCAACTCCTTCGATGCGGCCGACAAGCGTCGCAACGCCATCCTGATCGGACCTCAAAGGGACGTGTTGACTGGTGCGCTGGTGACCGTACGGGTGAACAATTCTTGTCCAGCCTATACCCCCGCTAATGCGCTGGTCTTCACCGACAGCATCGGTAACATCCGCTCGGCGACCGAAGGCGAGGGCCCACGAATCTACAAGTGGCCGGCCGACCCGGCGCACGTGGCCCAAAACAGCGGGAACGACTTCGCCTGGTTCCGTCTCGGCGAAATCTATCTGATCAAGGCCGAGGCGCAGCATGTGCTCGGGCAGGACGGTCCAGCGCTGACAGTCCTCAACAACTTGCGCGCCCGCACCGACCCCGTCGCGCCTCCGCTTGCGGCGGTCTCCGATTCCGTAATTCTCAGGGAGCGGTTGTTCGAGCTGTTCGGTGAAGTCAAGCGGCGGCAGGACCTGGTCCGGTTCGGCAAGTTCACGAATCGAACCGACGCCCCATCGGGTCTGGTCGGCGGCAAAGTGGCGAGCGCGGACTACTACGTCCTGATGCCGATCCCGCAGACGCAGATCAGCGCCAACCCCATGCTCTCGCAAAACCCAGGGTACTAATTGCCGCAGGCGCTTCACAGAGGGGCGCAACACGCTGCGCCCCTCTTTCTTTTGCTCGCCATCGTGGCTTGCTCCGAAACCAAGCGCGATGACGCGCCACCGCCGGCATCCCGTGACGGGCAGTTGTTCACACTGCTTCCCTCGAGCTATACCGGCGTGAACTTCGCCAATCGCCTCACCGAGACGCGCGACTTCAACGTCTTCACCTATCGCAATTTCTATAACGGCGGTGGCGTCGCGATCGGCGATCTCACCGGTGACGGGCTGCCGGAGATCGTCCTCTCCTCCAATCAAGAAGGCCCCAAACTCTACCTCAACCTCGGCAACTTCCATTTCCGCGATGTGACCAAGGAAGCGGGCGTCGCCGAGAACGGCCGCTGGACGACGGGCGTCACGCTCGCCGACGTGAACGGCGACGGCAGGCTCGACATCTACGTCTGTCACGCAGGGCTGAAGCCGGGCGCGCTCCGCGCGAACACCCTCTACATCAACCAGGGCGTGAAGGACGGCATCCCGCGATTCACAGAAATGGCCGCGCAATACGGAATCGCGGACACCGGCTACTCCACCCAGGCCGCGTTCTTCGACTACGATGGCGACGGCGATCTCGATCTCTTCCTGATCCGCAACTCGCCAAAGGCCGTGGCCACGATTCCCGTCCGGAACATGCGGGCCACCCGGGACCCGCTCGGCGGCCACGAGCTGTACCGCAACGATCACGGCCACTTCACCAACGTGAGCGAGCAAGCTGGGATCTACGGCCCCGAGATCGGCTTCGGGCTGGGGATCGCCATCGGCGACGTGAACCGCGATGGCCGGCCGGACGTCTACGTCGCCAACGATTTCTTCGAGCGCGACTACCTCTACATCAACAAGGGCGACGGCACCTTCGACGACGTCCTGGACCAGGCCATGCCCGTCTCCAGCTACTTCTCGATGGGCGTCGACATCGCCGATATCGACAACGATGGCTGGCCGGACATCTACACGTCCGACATGCTGCCCGCCGACGACTACCGGCTGAAGACGACCTCGGGGTTCGAGACGTGGGAGCTGTATCAGGCCAAGGCCCGCGCGGGCTTCGACCATCAGCTCATGCGCAACATGCTCCAGCATAACAATGGGAATGGGACGTTCAGCGACGTCGCCTGGCAGGCCAGCGTCGCGCGCACCGATTGGAGCTGGGCCGCGCTCATCGCCGATTTCGACCTCGACGGCAACAAGGACATCTTCGTCGCGAACGGGCTCGCGCGCGACGTCACGCAACAGGACTACATATCGTTTCTCGCGAGCGACGAGACAATGCTGGCAGCCACACGTGGCCAGCGCGTCGACTTCATGAGCTTGATCAACGCGATGAGCTCGACGAAGCTGCCCAACTATGCGTTTCGCAACAACGGTGACCTCACGTTCACCGATGTGGGCGCCGCCTGGGGGATCGATCGGCCGAGCTTCTCGAACGGCGCGGCGTTCGGGGATTTGGACGGAGATGGCGCGCCCGATCTCGTGGTGAACAACGTGAACGACGAAGCGTTCATCTACCGCAACAACGCGCGCACCCAGTTGCCCCAGAACCATTTCCTGCAGGTCCGTCTCGGCGGAGACAGCCTCAACCCGTTTGCCGTCGGTGCCCGCGTGACGGCACGCGGCGGGGGTCGCCAGTTCATGCAGGAGCTCGAGCCCACCCGCGGCTTCCAGTCGAGCGTCGACTACACGCTCACGTTCGGTGTGGGCCGGGTCGATACGTTGGAATCCGTGACTGTGGATTGGCCCGATGGTCGCACGAGTGGCACGTCGCACGTCGGCACGAATCAACGGATTACGGTGCGAGAGTCGGACGGTCACTTCCAACCGCCCAACCGCCCATCCGCCCATCCGCCGTTGTTCAGAGACGTCACCGCTCAGGTCGGCCTCGACTTCGTGCACCACGAAAACGACTTCGTCGATTTCGACCGTGAGCCGCTTATCCCGAAGCTGGTGTCGACCGAAGGTCCGTTCATCACCGTGGGCGATGTGAACGGTGACGGTCTGGATGACTTCTTCATCGGCGGCGCGAAGGGACAGCCCGGAGCGCTCTTCATCCAGCAGCGCGACGGCAGGTTCGTGCGTTCGAACCCGGGGCTGTTCGAGCAGGATTCCATCTCGGAAGACCTGGGCGCGGTGTTCTTCGATGCCGACGGCGACGGGCATCCCGACCTCTACGTCGTCAGCGGCGGCAGCGAATATTCGGCGCTGGCCCCTGCGCTCCAGGATCGGCTCTACCTGAACGACGGACGGGGGGGGGGCCATTTCCACAAGGCGACCGGCAGCCTGCCCGCCGAGGATAACAGCGGCTCGCGCGTTGTGGCGGCCGATTACGACGGCGACGGCGACATCGATCTCTTCGTGGGCGGCCGCGTCGTGCCGTGGCGCTACGGGGCCGATCCCAGGAGCATGCTGCTCCAAAACGACGGCCACGGGCACTTCACCGACGTCACGCGGCGGCTCGCGCCAGACCTCGAGCACGTCGGGATGGTGACCGACGCCGTGTGGCGGGACGTGGACGGCGACGGCCGGCTCGATCTCGTGGTCGTGGGCGAGTGGATGCCCATCACGATCTTCCACAACGCAGGCGGCGGGAGGCTCGTGCGCGTGACGACACCCGGCCTCGAGCGCAGCGAGGGGTGGTGGAATCGCATCGTGGCGGGCGATTTCACCGGTCACGGCCGTGTGGACTTCGTCGTCGGCAACCTGGGTCTCAACACCCGTCTTCACGCGAGCGACAGCGAGCCGGTCACGATGTACGCGAAGGACTTCAACGGCACCGGCCCGTTCCAGCAGATCATTTCCGTCTACAACCAGGGCACGAGCTACCCGATCGCCATGCGGGACGAGCTGCTCGGCGCGCTACCGTCCTTCAAGGCGCGCTATCCCCGTTACAAAGACTATGCGAACCAGACGGTGCGCGACATCTTCTCGCCCCAGCAGCTCGAAGGCGCGATCTTCAAACAGGCCCGCACGTTCGCGACCACGCTCGTGCGCAACAACGGCGACGGGTCGTTCACCTTGGTCCCGCTGCCGCACGAAGCGCAGCTCGCGCCCGTTTACGGCATCTTGGCTGGCGATTTCGATCGTGACGGCACGACCGACCTGTTGCTTGCCGGCAATTTCGAGGGTCTACAGCCGTCGATCGGCCCGATGATGTCGAGCTACGGGCTGTTTCTGCATGGGGACGGGAGAGGGAACTTCACGCCGGTGCGGGCGACGGAGAGCGGTTTCTTCGTGCCGGGACAGGCGCGCGACATTCAGCGACTGCACACCCCACGCGGCGATCTTTACATCGTTGCGCGCAACGACGATCGCCCGCTGTTTTTCCGCGCGGGCGGCGGGCGCCGGCCGCTAGCTTTGTTTGGTCCGGATGAGTATCACACCGTTGGCGCCGCGGATGCCGTAGGCCGCGGTGACGGCGGCATCACGCAAGACCTGCACGGTCTCGATGTCGTGCAGGTTGACCGCCGACAGGTTGCCGGCGTTGGGCCCCAGCGGGATGCCGTTCACGACGATGAGCGGCTCTTCGTCGCCCATTAACGTCGTTTCGCCGCGGAGGTGCAGCACCGGATGACCGTCCGGAGCGCGCCTGATCGTCAGACCGGGTACGCGCGCCAACAATAGCTGCTCGAGACTTTGCCCCGGTGAGCGCTGAATGTCTTCCGCGGTCAAGACGGTACCGGGTGGTCTGTTCGGATCGGGTTGCGAGGATTGCCGCGACGTCCGATATGAACAGGCAGCGAGCAGGAACAGCGGCAGGATCGTGCGCGTCAGGTGTGTCATAGACCGCCCCTTGAGGGAGTCCGCCTGACCGCAAATATACGGGTGGGACTCGATGCCCGCATCGTACATTTCGCCAGTGGAGAGGCATTCATGAGGATCTACGGGCCCGCAGTGTTGGCGTTACTCATCCCCTGCTCGGTGGCGACCAGCCAGGTGCGCGTCGCGTCGCCCGACGGGCGGAATGTCGTGATGGTCGACACCCATGAGGGCCGGCTCTACTACACCGTGCAGCGCGACGGCCGCCCGCTCCTGACACCCTCGATGCTCGGCTTCGAATTCCGCGGCGCCCCGCCGCTGCGCGATGGCCTGCGCATCGTGGACTCGAGCCGCAGCACGTTTGACACGACGTGGACGCAGCCCTGGGGCGAGGTGTCGCGCATCCGCGATCACCACAACGAGCTCAAGGTGTCCGTCGCCGAGACGGGGCCGCCGGATCGGAAATTCACGCTGGCCGTCCGAGCCTTCAACGACGGCGTGGCCTTCCGTTATGAGTTCCCGGCGCAAGCAAACCTCGGCGACTTCGAGATCACCGACGAGCTGACCGAGTTCGCGCTGGCCGACAACGCCCGCACCTGGTGGATCGCTTCGAACCGGCCGCGGCTCGACCGGTCCGAGCAGCTGTGGTCCGAGGGACCGGTGAGCACGCTCGACAGCGTGCAGACACCCCTCACCATGGAGTTCCGGGACGGCAAGACGTTCGTGGTGATTCACGAGGCGAACCTCGTGGACTACGCGCGCATGGATATCCGCGGTCCACGGATGGACAACCGCACGCTGCACGCCGACCTCGCGCCGATGGCGGACGGCGTGAAGGTGCGTGGCCATACGCCGTTCGTGACGCCGTGGCGGACGATACAGATCGCCGACAGGGTGACGGAGCTGTCGCCCTCCGTCATCGGCCTGAACCTCAATCCACCCAGTGTCATTGCGAACACCGACTGGATCAAGCCGATGAAATACGTCGGGATCTGGTGGGGCATGCACATTAACACGATGACGTGGAGCTCGGGCCCCAAGCACGGCGCCACGACCGCAAACACCAAGCGCTACATCGATTTTGCCGCGGCGAACGGCTTCCGGGGCGTGCTGGTGGAAGGCTGGAACCTGGGCTGGGACGGCGACTGGATTCAGAACCGCAACGCGTTCTCGTTCACGCAACCCTACCCCGATTACGATCTCCCCGAGTTGGCGCGCTACGCCCGCTCCAAAGGGGTGCATCTCATCGTGCACAACGAAACCTCGGGTGGCATCCAGAACTACGAACGCCAGATGGATAGCGCCTTCGCGCTCTATCACTCGCTCGGCCTCGATGCGATCAAGTCCGGCTACGTGACCGACATGACCAGTGAAGGCCATTCGCACTGGAGCCAGTTCATGGTCAACCACTACCGGCACGTGATCGAGAAGGCGCTGCAGTATCGCGTCATGCTCGACGTGCACGAGCCGATTCACGATACCGGCGAGCGTCGCACCTATCCGAACATGCTGAGCCGCGAAGGCGCGCGCGGGCAGGAGTACAATGCCTGGGGCGGCGAGGGCGGCAACCCGCCGGAGCACGAGACGATCCTGTTCTTCACGCGGCTGCTCGACGGTCCGATGGACTTCACACCGGGGATCTTCGATATCCTCCGCACCCGCACGGGGCCGGCGCGCACCAACGAAGAATCGCGCGTGCGTACCACGATCGCCAAGCAGCTCGCGCTCTACGTGGTGATCTACTCGCCACTCCAAATGGCGGCCGACCTGCCGGAGAACTACGCCAATGTGCCGGCGTTCCAGTTCATCAAGGACGTCGCAGTGGACTGGGATACGAGCCGCGTGATCGACGGCAAGATCGGCGACTACGTCATCGTGGCGCGCAAACAGAAGAGCAGCCCGCAGTGGTTCCTTGGCGCCATCACCGACGAAGAGGCGCGCACCTTCAACGTGCCGCTCACCTTCCTCGACCGCGGGAGGAGCTACATCGCCGACATCTACGCCGACGGCCCGGGGGCCAATTGGCTCACGAACCCAACGGCCGTCGCCATCTCGCATCGCACCGTCACGCGAAACTCGGTCCTGCGCATCGCCATGGCCCCAGGGGGCGGCCAGGCGATTCGCATTCGCCCCGCACAGCCATGAACCGGCAGATCGCGCAAGTCATCAATCTGGTCGCCGACGAATCACAGCATCTCTGGTCGGGGGGGAACGATCTCGCCGCTGCGCGCCGGGCGCTGCTCGCGAGCGATCCGGCCGCGGTGCTCGAGATCGCCGGCTCATTCGCGCTGGTGGCGCAGGAAGGCGAGCGCGTCGTGCTGGCGCGGAGCCTCGAACGGCCGCTGCGGTATTTCCTCGCAAAGGCCGCCGACGGCCCCGTCCTGATCGTCGCCGAACGGATCGACGAGATCGCCGCCGAGCTGGAGCGGCGGGGATGGGGCGATCAGTTCCACCCGTCGTACACACGCATGACGCCGGCCCACCATGTAACGACGCTGCGGTTGATCGGCTGCCCGGATCCCAACCCGATTTATACACGCTTCTTCGATCCGCCACGCGCTACCCTGCCGCCTGACCTGGACGTGATCGGGCGCCATTACATCGAAGCGCTGTACCACGAGGTGCGCAGCTGGCTCGTAGCCCAGGATCCTGGTGCCCCCATTGGTGTGCCGTTCTCGGGCGGGATCGACAGCGGCTCGGTGCTGCTGTGCTTGTACACGCTGCTGCTCGATCACGGACAATCGCCCGGGCGACTCAAATCGTTTACGCTGTCGCTGGACGGCGACGGCGATGACGCCCGCCAGGCACGCGAGTTCCTCCGCCGCACCAACCTCGAGATGCTGGGCGAGACGATCGAGGTCCCCGCGAGCGGGGGGGCGCTCGATCCGCTGCGCGCGGTCGCCGTCATCGAGGACTACAAGCCGCTCGACGTCGAATGCGCCGCCGTCAACCTCGCGCTGCTGCAGTCCATTCGGGAGCGCTATCCCGACTGGAGACTGCTCGTGGACGGGGACGGCGGTGATGAAAACCTCAAGGACTACCCCATCGAAGCGAACGGCGAGCTGACGATCCGTAGCGTGGTGAATAACCGAATGCTCTATCAGGAGGGTTGGGGGGTCGACTCGCTCAAGCACTCGCTGACCTACTCGGGCGGCTACAGCCGTGGGTGCGTGCGCGGCTACGCCTGCGCCAGCCGCTACGGCTTCGTGTCGTTCAGCCCCCACACGCGACCGTCCGTCATCGCCATCGCCGAGGCGATACCGTTCGCCCAGCTGACGAGCGGCTCACACGAGCGCCTGTACGCCCTGAAGGGCGAGATCGTGAGCCGCGGTGTCCGCGCAGTGCTGGGAGTCGATATGCCCGTCTACCCCAAACGGCGCTTCCAGCACGGCTCGGCGACGCCCGCGACGGCCGCACACCTGTTCACCGAGGACGAGGCGCGCTATCGCCGCCATTTCCACGCACTCCACACCTGACGCCCGGATCCGCGGGCTCAGGCCGCCGAAGCCGTTCGTCGATCCCTGGAAGGCGCACGGGACCGTTTTGGAGGAGGAACGGGCGGCGGGCGGTGCGGTGGAGCGGGCTCTCACCGTGTTCCTGTCCGGCGCCGAATGCCCCTTCACCTGCTCCTTCTGCGACCTGTGGCGCTGGACAATCGACGGACCGACCCCCGTTGGGGCACTCCCCATGCAGCTCGAGCTCGTCCTCGCGGACCTGCCTGCGCGTGTCGCCGATCGGCTGAAGCTCTACAACGCGAGCAATTTCTTCGATCGCCGGGCCGTACCGTTGGAAGACCTGCCCCGCATTGCGGAGCTCGCGCAGCCGTTCGGGACCGTGACCGTGGAATCCCACGCCGGTATGATCGGCCCTGTCGTCTGCGATTTTGCGGAGCTGCTCTCGGGTCGCCTCGAAGTGGCTGTCGGACTCGAAACGATTCACCCGGTCGCCGCGGCACAGCTCAACAAGCGGCTCGACCTCGATCGTTTCGACAGCGCCGCCGCATTTCTCGCCGAGCATGACATCGATCTGCGCGTGTTCGTCTTGCTTGGCGCGCCGCACGTCCCCGCCGCCGAATCAGTCGACTGGACGGTGCGGACCGTGGAATATGCCGCGGCACACGGCGCCGGGCGGGTTGCCATCATCCCCGTACGCGGCGGCAACGGCGAGCTGGAGCGGCTACAGGCGCAAGGGGCGTTCACCCCGCCCACGCTCGCACAGCTCGAATGCGCTCTGGAACAATCCCTGGCACTCGCCCCCGCCGTCGTAACCGCTGATGTCTGGGATCTCGACCGGTTGCCAGCCTGCGACCAATGCCGCGCGGACCGCGTGTCACGCATCAAGCACCTGAATCTCAGCCGCCCCTCACGCCCCGAACCCGCGGTTCGCTGCTCGGCGTGCGCGTAGCGATCGTCGGCAGCGGCTTTGCCGGCTCGCTGCTCGCCCGCATCCTCGCGGTCCAGGGACATGGTGTCGCGTTGCTCGAGCGCGGCACGCACCCGCGTTTCGCGATCGGCGAGTCGAGCACGCCGCTCGCCAACCTCACGCTGGAGCGGTTGGCGCGCCGCTACGGTTTGGGCGATTGCTACGATCTCGCGGCGCACGGCCGGTGGATCGCGCGCTTCCCCGAGCTGCGGCGGGGGCTGAAGCGCGGCTTCACGTTCTATCGGCACCACGCGGGACGTCCCTTCGCCAATGCCGGATTGCGGTCGGAGCGGCTCCTCGTTGCCGCCAGTCCCAACGATCATGTCGCCGACAATCACTGGCTGCGGGCCGATGTCGACCATCATTTCGTGCGCGCTGCCATCCAAGCGGGCGTAGAGTATCGAGACCGGGTCGAGGTGACGCCCGACACGCTCAAGGCCCTGCACGTCGATTTCGTCGTCGATGCGTCCGGACCCGGCGGGTTTCTGGCACGCCAGCTCGCCATCCCATCGCGGCTAAACCGGATGCACACGCACGCCGGCCTGCTGTTCAGCCACTTCGACGGCGTGCGGCTCATGCCCGACGTCGTGCCGGGGCTGCCAGCAGGCCCCTACCCGGATGACTGGGCGGCGGTGCATCACATAATAGAGGAAGGGTGGCTCTACTCGCTGCGGTTCGACGACGGCGTTACCAGCGCCGGCTTCCTGCTGCGGGACCGGGTGCCGGGAGCCCCGGAGGAAATGTGGCGGCACCTGCTGCGCCGCTACCCCACGATCGGCGCGCTGTTCGGCGACGCCAAACCGCTCTTTCCTCTCAGCTACAAGCCGCGGATTCAGCACCGGCTGGCGCGTGCCACCGGCCCCGGCTGGGCGATGCTGCCTCACGCCTTCGCGTTCGTGGATCCGCTCTTCTCGACCGGAATCGCCTGGAGCTTGCGCGCCATCGAGCGCCTGGCGCTCAGTTTCGAGAACGGATCCGTTCCTAGCGAGCGGGACCTGGCCCGTTATGAGGCGCAACTGAGTGGTGAAGCCGATCAGATCGATTGGCTCGTCGCTGGCGCCTATCATGCGATGGCGCGGTTTGATCTCTTCGCGGCGCAGGCGATGATCTACTTTGCGACGGTGTCGTTCGCGGAGGTCAACCAGCGCATCCATGCCACCGAAACCGCCGCGTGGTCCGGATTTCTGGGTGTGGGAGACTCGCGTCTAGGCGGCCTACCGCGCGCGAGCCTGCGGCGGTTACGCCACGCGCGCACGCGCGAGGACCGGCGCGAGTTCGTCAGCTGGGTAACCAGGAGCATCGCACCCAGAAATGTCTGCGGCCTTGCGAACCCTGCGACCCACGGTCTCTACCCCGTCGATTTGGACATGCTCGTGCAGCGCCATGCGGTGCTCGGCATGAGCCGCGAGTCGCTCGTCAGCGCTCTTCCCGCGCTCCGGGCTTGATGATCCGGGTGTTGTACTCGCGCAAGTAGCGCTGACGCGCGGAATCGGAGGGGTAGGCGTCGCCTGGCGCGTACGGGTATGAACTGACCGCGTGGTAGGGCAGCGGGTCGATCGTCGTGCCGTGCGCGGTGTTCAAGTCCGAGTCTTTGATCCAGCCATCACTGTACAGCAGGAAGGTGCGCGTCCACCCGGCCGGGAGAGCCGGTGCCGCCCCGGCGTCGAACTCCGCCGTGGTCTCGTCCCCCGGCACCATCACGACGTACCGATCGTCGGGACGGTCGAGCAGCGGCGTGACGTCGCCGAAGCGCGTGGCGGCGCCGGTGATGGCGCGCCACGGCGATTCCTTGCTGACGTCATCGTACGCGAACCACTGCGGACCGTAACGCCCGCCCCGGCGGTACATGCGCGAGAAGCCGCGGTAATGTAGGAGTCCGGAGACTGGAGCCAGGACCTTGAGATGTAGACTCCCGACTCCCGGCTCCTGACTCCCGGCTCCGATGTCCTCCGCCACGAACGCCTGGTCCCAGTAGATCTGCATGTTCGTGCGGAGCCGCACGTGATGATCGCGCGTCGGGAAAATTCCGGCGAGATCGATCACCACCGTCTTGTCCTTGCCCGCGGGGAAGCCGATCGCACCCCGCGAAACCCATCGGCCCCCCCCCCGCGCGTCGCGCACCTCGAGCACGGGCAGCTCGGCGCGCGCGTGCTGCTGCTGCGACAGCGCGACATTGATGCTCGCATCGGAAGGGAAGATCCAGCCGCGCAACAGGAGCAACGTCCCGGGCGCGCCGGCGGCCGCGTCGAGGTCGAGGATCAGCTCATGCGGTTCCGTCAGCCCTTGATACCGGAGCGGCGTCAGATTCGAGACGTAGCGATAGTCGTGCTCCCGCAGGTCGTCCAGCACATCGGTTCCGTGGCCGTCCACGGCCGAGAGGGGCGGTCGGGGGTGGATCGTGGGGAACAGTCGCAGTCCATTCGAGCCAGATGCCGGAGGGAACCGTTCGTCGACAAAAACCTCCACGGAGTCGGGATGGTCGACCGCCACAAGCCGCAGCTGATCGAGATACGCGGTCTCCCACAGCTCTTCAGTGACTTCGAGAACGTACCGGCCATTTCGCGCCTGCAGCGCTTCACCTGGTATCCGCACGTATTCCCGTGATGCGCCTGCGGGAGCATACGCCGCCGCGCCCTTCCCCATGATTCCGACCGGCATGCCGAGCGCGCTGCGCCACATGATGTCGGTGATGAACCGGAACTGCTTCCCGTCCCAGGTATAGAGGAAAGCGCACGAGCCTTTGAGCTGCTGCCGCTCGAGCACGTCCTGGTCGGTTCCCGGGAAGTAGATGGTCTGCGGCACGCCGTTCGTCCACTGCACGCGCAGCACATCGGCCTTGAAGTGACTGCCCAGTCCAAAGGGCGTCACGCGACTGGTCACGACGCGCGTCTGATAGAGCTCGCCCGCGCGGACCTCGAGCCTCGAGCCGATGCCGAACGTGTTGTTCTTGCCGCTGCCGGTTCGGAGCGCCGTGAGCTGCACCTGCATGCCGAGGTGGGCGTTGCCCCCGTCGTTGCGCAGCAGGTGGACGCCGTGGCGGTCGCCGAAGAGGATATCCTGATCGCCGTCGCCGTCGAGGTCGGCGACCAGCAGCGGCCCAATCGAATCGTGCTGCACCTCATGCGGCAGTACGAAGCTGGCATCCTCGAAGCGTTTGCCACCATCGTTGTGAAATAGCCGCATGCCCTGCGGTCCGGCGATGAGGAGATCGAGCCAGCCGTCGTTGTCGTAGTCGACGAATGCCACCGAGCCCACGGCAGCACTGCGCAACCGATCGAGCACCGCCGCCGAGCGAGTGTCGCGCGTAAACTTGCCGCTGCCATCGTTATGCCAGAGGCCGCCCTCGCTACCCCCGACGAAGAGATCCAATGCGCCGTCGTTGTCGTAGTCGCCGATCGCGACCGGACCGGAGCCTCGGATCGTGTCGGCGGTACGCGTGAAGCCACGCACCGCGTCGTTGAGAAACAGACCATCGCGGCCGACCTGGCTCGTGACGAACACGTCGGTGCGCCCGTCGTCGTCCACATCGCCGAAGGCGGCATCGGTTCCGCCCTGGACGATCCCGTCAGCGTTGGGAGCCAGGGTGAAGGTGCCATCGAGGTTGTTGCGATAGACCGCGAGCGAGTTCCCGCCGACGAGCAGCAAGTCCAGATCGCCGTCGTGATCGAGATCGACGAACAGCGCGCGCCGGGCACCGTCGACGTCTCGCACATGCGCGGCTGTGGTGACATCCTCAAACTGCCGCCCTTCGCGGTTGTGCAGCAGGTAGCCGCGGCCGTCGGTTCCGATCACGAACAGATCGAGCCAGCCGTCGTCGTCGTAGTCCGCGAATGTCGCGCTCATCGCGCCGGCCGGAAGCGGGAGGGTGACCCGCTCGCCGGCATCCGCGACAAAGCCCTTCCGGAGCGTGTAGAGCCGAACATTGGATGGCGGCCACGCAATCAACAGATTGTCTTCGCCGTCGTTGTCGTAGTCGCCCAACGCCAGCGCCGTGGGCGCGGCTCCCCCCCCGAGGTCCGGCAACCCGCTTTCGCCGGTCACATCGGTGAAGTGAATGCCTGCGTTGGCGGCGGGCGCGATGCCGCGCATCGTGATGAGCGATGCCGGATTGAACGCGAGCACCGGCCGTCCGACCAGCGGCCCTTCCGTCCAGTCCACCTTGGCGAGCGCCGCTTGATAGGGTGCCGTGACTTCCATGAGCCGCAGGAAACGATCGAGCTCGGTCCTGGCAGCGGTCAGACGCCTGACCCGCAGCGCCGCGATTGCGGCGTCGAGGTGCGGCTTCGCTTCGCGCGGCGGCTCGGGACGGAGCTGGCGCACGTCTTCGAGATACCGCAGCGTGCTGTCGCTCTCACCCAGGGTGAGCAGCACGTCCGCCAGCTTGAGACGCACGGCGAGATTGGCGGGCGAACGCTCCAGCACCTGGCGCAACCGCTCGGCGTAGCGCTGCTGCCCGCTGTCCCCGCCGCCGCCCGCCCCGCTCTCACGCTCGAGCTCGGCCAGTCCGTAGAGCGCGCGCGGGTCAGAGACGAGCGCCAGCAGCTTGCGCGCCTCATCGGGCCGGTTGGTCAGCGCATAGAGCTTCGCCAGCGAGAGCGCGACGTCGACATTCGCGGTATCGAGCCGCCGCGCCCGCTGCAGCTGCGACTCGGCGTCGCCGTAGCGGCCGGCTCGGAGGTAGGTCAGTCCGAGGTTCGCGTACCCGAGCGGGTCCCGAGGCGCGAGCGCGATCACTTTGCGGAATTCCTGCTCTGCTTCAGCGAGGCGCCCGCGCTGCAAATCGTCGAGGCCGACTGTACGGGCGGTGATCAGCGCGCCCTGATCGATCGGCTTTTCGCGGCAGCCGATCGTGACGAAGAGCAACGCCGCCGCCGCAAGCGAACGGAAAGTTTTCACGCTATACTGGCGCCCCTTGCGAAGACTTCTTGCGTTTACGCTCGCCCTTGCCGGTTGTCACCCTTCGCCCGCCGAGCCGCCGCTGTTCGTGGCTGTCGCGCCCGAGTCGAGCGGCGTGACGTTTGCCAATAGACTGCCGGAGGACTCCGCGTTCAACATCGTCAGCTATTTGTACTACTACAATGGCGGCGGTGTGGCGGCGGGCGACATCGATGGCAACGGACTGATCGACCTCTATTTCGTATCGAACCTGGGCCGAAACCACCTGTACCGCAACCTGGGCAACTTCAAGTTTGAGGACATCACCGATCGCGCCGGCGTCGCCGACTCAGTCGGATGGAAGAGCGGCGTAACGATGGCCGACGTCAACGGCGATGGGCGGCTCGACATCTTCGTCTCAGGCGTCGACTACCTCGGCATGCACGGCCGCAACGTGCTGTACATCAACAACGGCGACGGCACGTTCACCGATCGCACCCACGAGTTTGGCCTCGACTTCGCCGGATACTCTACGCAGGCCGCGTTCTTCGACTATGACGGCGATGGCGACCTCGATATGTACCTGCTGAACAGCTCCACGCTCACCGAGCGTGCTGCGAGCCCCAGCAAGAGCCGCCTGGTTCGCAACGCGAAAGCCGGCGACCGGCTGTATCGGAACGAAAGCGGCCACTTCGTGGACGTCAGCGCGGCGGCCGGCATCTATGGCGGCGTGGAAGGGTTCGGCCTCGGTGTGGTCGTCAGCGACGTCAATCTCGACGGTTGCCCCGACATCTACGTCGCCAATGATTTCCCGGAAAACGACTTTCTCTATCTCAACAATTGCAACGGGACTTTCACCGAGTCGATTGCGCAAGCCACCGGACACACGAGCCGGTTCTCGATGGGCGCGGATGCCGCGGACTTCAACAATGACGGCCGTCCGGACATCGCCGTGCTCGACATGCTGCCCGATAGCGAGCGGCTCCTCAAGACGGCATCACCCGCCGAGAGGTACGAGCTTTTCAACCTGAAGCTCGAGGCTGGCTATCACTACCAGTACGCGCGCAACACGCTGCAGCTGAATCGTGGCGTTACGGAAGGCAAGCTCCGCTTCAGCGACATCGGGTTGCTCGCCGGAGTCGCGGCCACCGACTGGAGTTGGGCGCCGCTGTTCGCCGATTTCGACAATGACGGCTTCAAGGACCTGTTCGTCACGACGGGCATCTATCACCGCCCGAACGACCTCGACTACATCGCGTCGTTGGACAGCATCCCGGCTGGCACACAGCCTCCCGCTGCCCGCCTGATCGCGAAAATGCCTCATGTCCCGCACCCCAACTACCTGTTTCGCAACAACGGCAATCTGACGTTCATCAATGTGGCTGCTGCCTGGGGGGTCGGCGCCGCCGGTTTCTCGAACGGCGCGGCGTACGTGGACCTCGACAATGACGGCGCCCTCGATCTCGTCGTCAACAACCTCAACGCGCCGGCGGCGATCTACCGCAACCGCGTGCGGGAGCTCGACCCCGCGACCCACCACTATCTCACGGTGGCGCTGCGGGGTGCCGGCGCCAACACGGCGGGAATCGGTGCGAAGGTCATGGTCGCCGCGGGTGGTCGCCACCAGCTTGTCGAAGTGATGCCGACGCGCGGCTTCGAATCAGCGGTTGACCCGCGCCCCCACTTTGGGTTGGGTGCGACATCGCGGATCGACTCGCTGACGGTGATCTGGCCCGATCGTCGCCAACAGGTGCTCGAGAACGTAACGGCCGACCGCACGATCACGTTGTCGCAATCCGACGCGCGCAGCCATCCCCCCATCCGCCCATCCGCCCATCCGCCGCTGTTTTCGGACATCACCGATCGGGTGCCCGTCAGCTACAAGCACAAAGAGAACGCGTTCTTCGACTTCAGGCGCGAGCCGCTGATGCCCCATCTGCTCTCGACGGAAGGCCCGGCGCTCGCGGTCGGCGACGTCAACGGCGACGGCCGCGACGACATCTACGTTGGCGGCGGCAAGTGGCAAGCGGGCGAACTGTTCGTGCAAGACGCGAACGGCCGCTTCCATGCGATGGCCGAGCCGGCCTTCACAGCCGACAGCCTGCACGAGGACGTGGCCGCCGTGTTCTTCGATGCCGACGGCGATGGCGATCTCGATCTCTACGTGGTGAGCGGCGGGAACGAGTTCTGGGAGGGTGAGCCGCTGCGCGACCGGCTATACCTCAATGACGGCCGCGGCCACTTTGTGCGCGCCCCCTCCGCGCTGCCGGACTTCTTTCACAATGGCTCGTGTGCCGTGGCGGGCGGGAATTTCCTGTTCGTGGGCAGTCGCGTGGTCGCGCGGCATTACGGTGTGGCGCCGCGCAGCTATCTGCTGGAGAACGATGGCCACGGACACTTCCGCGACGTCACCTCCCAGATCGCCCCAGGACTCGATTCAATCGGCATGGTCACCGCGGCGACGTGGGTCGATTACGACGGCGACGGCAAGCTCGACCTGATCGTCGTCGGTGAATGGATGCCCATTCGTGTATTCCACCAGGAGAACGGCCGCTTCGTGGATCGTACCGAGCAAGCCGGCTTCGCGGGCACGAACGGCTGGTGGAACAGCATCCAGGCGGTGGATCTCAACGGCGACGGCCGGCCCGACCTCGTGCTCGGCAACCTCGGATTGAATTCCTTCGTCCGGGCCTCTCGCGCCGAGCCGGCGCGGCTGTATGTCGGCGATTTCTTCGACACCGGCTCGCTGGCGCAGATTCTCACGTCGTACCGCCAGGAAGTCAGCTATCCGCTGGCCGGCCGCGACGAGCTGCTGCAGGTGATGCCAGCATTGCGCAGCCGTTTCCCCACGCACGCTTCGTTTGGCGCGAGCCGCATCGAAGACATCATTCCCCGGACCGCGTTGCGAAAGGCGCGCGTGCTCCAAGCCGATCAGTTCGCCAGCGCGATCGCGCTGAATCGTGGCGACGGCACGTTCGAGCTGCGCCCCCTGCCCGTCGAAGCGCAGTTCGCCCCGGTGTACGCATCGCTGGCCGGCGATTTCGACGGAGATGGTAAGACCGATCTGGTGGTCGCGGGAAATTTCTACGGCGTCACGCCGGTCGAGGGTCGCTACGACGCCTCGTACGGGCTGTTCTTACACGGCGACGGGCACGGTCAGTTCGCTGCCGTGGATATGGAGCGCAGCGGCCTCGCGATCGAAGGCCAGGTGCGGCACCTGGCGCTGCTGAAGCGCGCCACCGGCGATCGGTTGATCGTCGTCGCGCGAAACAACGACCGTTTGCAGCTAGAGCAGATAGCCGCGCCGCATTAGGTTCTGCGCCGAGGCCGCGTACCCGCCCTTGTCCGGCAGGTGCCAGCCCAGCGCATCGGCGAGCCGGTCGTAGATGTTGAAGAGCGCGCAAACGTTGATCGCGTCCTCGATCGCCGCATCGGAAAGTCCCACCGCGCGGAGCGGAGCGACATCGGCGGGGCGCACCTCTTCCGGCCGCAACGTCAGTTTTTCGAGAAAGCCGAGCGCCGCGCGCAGCTTCGCGTCGAGCGGCGCGCTGCGCCAGTCATCGACCACTGCTTTGACGAACCGGTCATCCTTCAGGGCCAGCGCCGCGACCGCGGCGTGAGACTCCGTTCAGAAGACGCATTGATTGAGCTTTGAGGTGAAGGCGGCGAACAGCTCGCGTTCGCCGACGCTCCAGTCCGAGGGGCCGCGCATCACCGCCTGCGTCCATTCGCACTGCGGCCGGCCGAAGAACTCGGGCCGATACATCAGGGTCTTCACGACATCGGGAACGCGGCGGCCGCTCAGCAGCCGGATGAGCGCGAGCTTGACCTTTTGCGGCAGCCGGTGGCGGTGTTCGACCGCGCGGACGCGCATCAGTCCGGTTCCTCGCCGCGCAGCGCGGCCATCCCGCGCTCCAAGCGGTACAGCGCCGCGCCGACCGTTGCGGCGACCGTGATCTCGAAGATGCTGTCGTCGGAATGACCGGCCTGCTGCAGGGTGGTCACGTCGGCATCCGAAACCTTGTACGCGTGACGTGCGACCGTGTCCACGTAGTGCTCGAGCGCCTGCGGGAGCCCATCCCTGGCGCTCGACTTTCTTGCCCGTTCCAGAACGGCGCGGCGTAGCGATTCGGAAGTATCGCCCGCCCCGTTCAAGACGGCGTTCGTGAGGCGTTCATGAAAAGATCGATAACGCATTCGACGGAATCTACTCTTTCTTTGTTCGTTGACGAGTCTTGACACGATTTGTCCTGACCCGCCTCTTGAACGTCACCTGGAAAAACGCCTTCCCGTCACAGCCTGAGAGGTCGTATGCACCGTTCGCATTACCCCATGTGCGCGCTCCTGGCACTGACCTGGACCGCAGCACTCGCCGCTCAGCAACCCACCGGTACCATTCGCGGACGCATCACCGACAACACCACACAGCAACCGATCGCAGGCGTGACCATCACCGTGGGCAACCGCAGCGCACAGACCCACGACGATGGCCGCTTCACGATCAGTGGTGTCCCCGCCGGGAGTGATCTGCTCCGGGCCAGAATGATCGGCTACGCACAGATCAACCAGCCGGTCATGGTTGGCAGCGGTGAGACCGTCGCGGTCGACCTGGCGCTGACGGCGCAGGCAATCGGATTGTCGGAAGTCGTGGTGACCGGCTACGGCCAGCAGCGCGCCGGCAACATCACGGGCGCGGTGACCGCCGTGGGCGACTCCCAGTTCAACACCGGTCGAGTCATCAGCCCCCAAATGCTCATTCAGAGCAAGGTGGCGGGCGTGCAGGTCGTCGACAACAACGATCCTGGCGGTGGCCTCTCCATCCGAATTCGTGGTGCTACGTCGGTGAATGCCAGCAGCGAGCCGCTGTACGTCGTCGACGGCGTGCCGCTCGGCAACGGCGCCGGCGGCGGGCTCTCCGCCGGACGCGACCCGCTGAACTACCTCAATCCGAACGACATCGAAAGCATCACGGTACTGCGCGACGCGTCGGCCGCCGCGATCTACGGGTCGAACGCGGCAAACGGCGTCGTGCTCATCACGACCAAGAGCGGCGGCACGCGTCAAAAGCCGCAGTTCGAGTACAACAGCAGCGCCTCGGCGTCATCCGTCACCCGGCTGCCCGCGATGATGAACGCGGCGCAGTTTGCCACCGCGCTGAACACGTATGCGCCGGCGCGTGACACGCTGCTGCTCGGCGCCAGCACTGATTGGTTCGGCCTCATCGACCGCACCGCATATGGCCAGGAGCACAACTTCGCGGTGACCAACTCCACGAGCGATATGAGCTACCGCCTGTCGCTGGGGTATCTCAATCAGGACGGGATCATCC
This sequence comes from Gemmatimonadota bacterium, assembly GCA_003222195.1. Classification (GTDB taxonomy): domain Bacteria; phylum Gemmatimonadota; class Gemmatimonadetes; order Gemmatimonadales; family GWC2-71-9; genus 20CM-2-65-7. The sequence goes on from QHVB01000024.1 coordinate 156,367, forward strand.
GCGCAAGCTCGACGAAGCGCGTGTCACTCGGGCTCAACTACTCGCAGCAGCTCTTCAATGATCGCCTCAACGTGCATACCAGCGTGCGCGGCTCGCGCGCGGTCGACCAGTTCACCCCAGGCGACGTCTTGGGCAACGCGGCGGCGATGGCACCGACCCAGCCGGTCCTCGACTCGTCGAGCACGACCGGCTACTGGGACTGGAAGACCTCGAACGCCGCGCCGAGTAATCCCGTGGCGAGTCTGACCTGGGCGCGCGACCATGGCACGACGTGGCGCAGCGTCGGCAACGTGCAGGCGGTTTATCGCGCGCCCTTCATCGAAGGGCTGACGGCCAACGTGAATCTGGGATATGACCTGGCGCGGGCCGACCGCACGACGTTCTATCCGAACAACCTCGCGGCCCAGGTGCGGCAGGGGCAGGGGTTGCTGTTCCTCGCCAACAACAGCCAGACGAACGAGGTGCTCGAGAGCTTTCTGGGCTACTCGCCGTCCCGTAGCTATGGACCGGGACGGCTCGACGTGGTCGGCGGTTACTCCTACACGCAATCCCACGCGGAGTACCCGTCGCTCAGGGAGACGAGCCTCACAACGAACGTGCTTGGTGACAACGGGATTCCCGTGGCCGGCAACGTTCAGAACCGCCGCGACATCGTGGACTACAAGCTCATCTCGTTCTTCGGCCGGCTGAACTACAACATCAACGACCGCTACCTGGCGGCGTTCAGCGTGCGTCGGGATGGCTCGTCCCGGTTTGGACCGGGCAACCAGTGGGGCACGTTCCCCTCGGCGGCGGTCGCGTGGCGGATTTCCCAGGAATCGTTCCTGCAGGGCGTCGGCGGGTTGTCCGATTTGAAGCTGCGCGCATCCTGGGCCAAAACAGGCAATCAGGCCTTCCAGGATTATCTGCAGTATCCGACCTACACGTTCAGCGATGGGCAGACGCAGGTGCAGTTCGGCAACGTATACACCACCACGATCCGTCCCAGCGCCGTCGACCCGAACATCCATTGGGAAAAGACGACCGCCTACAACGTGGGGGCGGACTTCGGCTTCAGCAATCAACGCTTCAACGGCACGATCGACTGGTACACCAAAAGCACCAACGACCTGATCTTCTACATCCCCATTCCGGCAGGCACAAACCTCGGCAACTACGTCACCACGAACATCGGCAGCATGCGGAACCGGGGAGTCGAGTTCAGCCTGAACGCCGACGTGCTCAGGCACAGCGCGGCCGGACTGAGCTGGACCGCCTCGCTGACCGCAGCCCGCAATACCAACGAGCTGCTCGCCATCAACCCGAACAAGAGCGTCTCGAAGATCCTGACCGGGGGCATCTCAGGCGGCGTGGGAAACAACGTCGAGGTGCTCGAGCCGGGTATCCCGGTGAACTCGTTCTTCGTGTACCAGCAGCGCTATGACGCGAGCGGTAAGCCGATTTACGACGTCACCACGCCGACGAACATGTATGTCGACCAGAACGGCGACGGCATCATCAACGATTCCGACCGGCGCCCGTTCCACGATCCATCGCCGAAATGGATCCTGGGTCACTCGTCGTACTTCAACTACAAGCGCTTCGACGTCAGCCTGACGCTGCGGGCATACCTCGGCAACTGGGTCTATAACAACGTGGCGTCCGCCAACGGCGCCTATCAGAACCTGACGGGCTCGGGAATGCCGAGTAACCTGCACACGTCGGTGCTCAAGACCGGCTTCGTCGTGCCCCAGTACTACTCCGACTATTTCGTGGAGGACGCTTCGTTCCTCCGCATGGACAACATCACGCTCGGCTACGCCGGCACGTACCGGGGGCAGCAGTTCCGTCTCTTCGGCACGATCCAGAACGCATTTACACTCACCGGCTACACGGGCGTGGACCCGACGTCGGGCCTGAACGGCATCGACAACAACATCTATCCTCGCGCCCGGACGATCAGCACCGGGCTCGACATCCGGTTTTAGGGGGGACGGAACCATGAATCGCACGGTCAAGACATTCAGCGTTACCGCCGCCCTCCTGTGCTTCGCGGCAATGGGTTGCACGGACCCGACGGTAGCACCGAAGAGCAGTGTCAGCAGTGCCAACGTGTTCAACGATCCCAATTCGTATCGGGCGTTCCTCGCGAAGATCTACGGTGGCCTCATCGTCACCGGCCAGCGTGGGCCCGACGGCAACCCGGACATCGCGGGCATCGACGAAGGGTTCGGCGAGTACCTGCGGTTGTACTGGTACTTGCAAGAGATGCCGACGGACGAGGCCGTGATCGGGTGGAACGATCCCGGTCTCCCCGACCTCAATACCGGACTCTGGGGCGCGGACAATAGCATGGTGAACGCGATGTACTACCGCGTCTTCTATCAGGTCATGCTCGCCAACGAGTTCCTGCGCCAAAGCACCGACGCCAAGCTCGACTCGCGCGGTCAGTTCGACCCGACGCTTCGGACCAACGTGCATTTCTATCGTGCCGAGGCGCGGTTTCTCCGGGCCTTGAGCTACTGGCACGGCATCGACCTGTTCGGAAACATCCCGCTCGTGACGGAAGACGACCCGCTCGGCGCCACGCCCCCGAAGCAGGCGACGCGGGCCGACATCTACGCCTACGCCGTGAGCGAGCTCAACGACATCATCGGCAAGCTGCCGCCGAAGGGCCCGTCCACGTACGGCCGGGCGATCCCCGAAGCAGCACACATGCTGCTGGCCAAGCTGTATTTGAACGCCGGCGTCTACACGGGGACACCGAATTACGCCGGCGCGCTGACCGAGGCACAAGCGGTCATCAACGCCGGATACACACTCCCGGCGAGCTTCCGGAGCAACTTCACGGCTGACAACAACAACTCGCCCGAGCTCGTCTTCGTCGCGGCTCAGGACGGCCGGAGCACGCAGACCTGGGGCGGCATGACATTTCTGATCCACGCGGGCTGTGGCGGGAGCATGTCGGCCGCGAACTACGGCATCGACTACTGTTGGGGCGGCTACCGCATGAAGCAGCAGACCTACCGCCGGTTTGCCGCGGGCGACACCCGGGCCGCCTTCTTCTACACGGCGGGTCAAACCGATTCCGTCAGCGACCGCGGGGACTTCACCAAGGGGATCGCCGCACCCAAGTTCACGAACCTGAAGGCGAACGGCGACACCGCACAGGCCAAGGGGATGGTCGACACCGACTTCCCAATCTTCCGGGTCGCTGACGCCTATCTCATCTACGCGGAAGCGAACATCCGGGGTGGTGGTGGCACCGCCGCGAACGCGCTGACGTATCTCAACGCCGTCCGGCAGCGCGCGTACGGAAACGCGACCGCGAACTTCGCCGCGCTGCCCCCGGTCGACACGATCCTCGCCGAGCGCGGCCGCGAGTTACTGTTTGAAGCGTCGCGCCGCACCGACTTGATCCGCTTCGCCGTATTCACCGGCGGCACGTACGTTTGGGCCTGGAAGGGCGGCACGCCGGGCGGGTCGCCGCTGCCCTCGTTCCGTGACTTGTATCCGCTGCCGGCGAACGAGCTGATCGCCAATCCGAACCTGAAGCAGAACCCAGGCTATTGAAGTCTGGATCCTCCGCCGCCGCCGCGATGCTGCTGCTGCTCGCGGCGGCGGGCTGTTCCCGGGAGCTGGCTGGACCGGCCCCGCAGCGGCCCGTGCTCGCGCCGGCCTACCGTCCGACTGGGCACATGGCCGCCGGCGACGTATTCGTCCACCTCTTCGAATGGCGGTGGACCGACATCGCGGCCGAGTGTGAAAACGTGCTCGGCCCGGCGGGCTTCACGGCCGTGCAGATCTCGCCTCCCGAGGAACACAGCATCGAACCGACGTACCCCTGGAGCGAACGCTATCAGCCGGTGAGTTATAGCATCGCCCACAGCCGCTCCGGGACCGGCGCCGAATTCGGGGATATGGTGAATCGGTGCAAAGCCGTGGGCGTCGGGATCATCGCGGACGCGGTGATCAACCACATGACGAATTACCCCAGTCCCGGACTCGGCAGCAACGGCACGGCCTACTCCAAGTACAACTATCCCGGGCTCTACACGGCCAGTGATTTTCACACGCCCTGCGCGGTGAACAACTATCAAAGCGCGGCCAACGTGCAGGATTGCGAGCTGCTGGGCTTACCCGACTTGAACACCGGGCTCGCGTCGGTACGCCAGAAGATCGCCGACTATTTGCTCACGCTCGCCCGTCTCGGTGTGGCCGGATTTCGCATCGACGCCGCCAAGCACATTCAGCAAGTCGAGCTCGATGATATTCTGGGACGCGTCAACCGCGCGCTGGCCGCCGAGGGCGGACCGTTGCCCTACGTTTTTCTCGAAGTTATCGGCGGCGCCGGTGAGGCCTTATCACCGCGCGACTACTTCGGCGAAGGCTACAGCTCCGGCGGCGGCGCCGACATCACCGAGTTCACGTTCACCGGCGTCGGCAACAAGTTTCAGAACCTGAATGGCGAGCACATCTCGCAGCTCAATCCCAATGGCACACCCGGCAACCAGTTCTCCGAGACGGCGTGGGGAATCATGCCTTCGGACAAGGCCGTGGTCTTTCTCGAGAATCACGACACCCAGCACCTGTGCGGCTTGAGCTACCGCGACGGCAATGTCTTCCGGCTCGCGAACGTCTGGATGCTGGCCCAGCCGTACGGTTATCCATCGGTCCTGTCGAGCTACGCATTCGATTGTCCCGACGGCAATGCGGTCGGCCCGCCATCGGACGCGAACGGCTGGACGATGGCCGTCACCTGTGCGTCGAGCCTGGAAACGGCCGCCAGGGGTCAGTGGGTGTGCGAGCACCGCGACCCCTCCATCCTGCGCATGGTGAGCTTCCGGCACGTCGTCGCCGGCACGAGCATCAACCACTGGTGGGATAACGGCGCGAACGCCATCGCATTCTCGCGCGGTGACAAGGGTTTTGTCGCGATCAATGACGAGACAACCAGTTTGGACACCACGATCAGCACCGGGATGGCCGCGGGGACGTACCTGGATTTGATTTCCGGAAATCCCGTGCAGCTCGACCCGGCCGGCTCCGTGCACCTCACCCTTGCCCCGAGATCTGCCCTTGCAATCGATACTGCGACTCGCCAGTAACACCGCTCTCACGATTTGCATTCTGACGTTGCCGGCCGCGGCCCAACGCCGTCGCTCGGACGTGATCCGTTGGGAACGCCACGCGCAGAACGTCACGATCATTCGCGACGATTGGGGGATCGCGCACGTGTACAGCAAGACGGACGCCGATGCCGTCTTCGGCATGGAGTACGCCCAGGCCGAGGATGACTTCAATCGCATCGAGACGAACTACCTGAACTCGTTGGGCCGATTGGCCGAGGCCGAAGGCGCCGGGGCGATCTTCCAGGACTTGCGCCAAAGACTGTTCATCGATCCTGAGTCGCTGCGGGCCGAGTACCGCACGAGCCCGCCGTGGCTGAAGCGGCTGATGGACGCGTTTGCCGACGGCCTGAACTACTTCCTCTACAAGCATCCCGCAGTCAAACCCCGCGTCATCACGCACTTCGAGCCGTGGATGGCCTTGTCGTTTACCGAGGGGAGCATCGGGGGCGACATCGAGCGCATCAACCTGCGCGACCTCGCGGCGCTCTACGGTGACTCGGCCGCCGCGGCGCGCACCAGCGGCGATGCGGACGAATGGGAGATCGATCCGTCGGGCTCGAACGGCATCGCCATCGCGCCGCGGCTGACTGCGGATAATCACGCGCTGCTCTGGATCAATCCGCACACGTCCTTCTATTTCCGCTCGGAGCTGCAGATGGTGAGCGACGAGGGATTGAATGCCTACGGCGCCGTGACCTGGGGGCAGTTTTTCATCTATCAGGGATTCAATGCCACCGCCGGTTGGATGCACACCTCGAGCGGTGTGGACAACATCGATGAATTTCTCGAGAGTCCGCCGCTGCGCACCCGAACGATTACGATTCCTTTTCAGACCGACAGCGGGATGTCACGGAAGACGTTCACCGTCTCCTACTCCCAGCACGGACCGGTCGTCCGCAAGGAAGGCGATCGTCTGGTGAGCATCAGCCTGATGAGCAACCACGTCAGCGCGCTCATGCAGTCGTACACGCGCACCAAAGCACACGATCTGACGGGCTTTCGCCAGATCCTGGAGCTGCACACCAACTCGTCCAACAACACCGTGTTTGCCGATGCGGCGGGGAACATCGCGTACTTCCACTCCAACTACATCCCGCGCCGTGACACCTCGTTCGACTGGACGAAGCCGGTCGACGGCAGCAATCCAGCGGCCGCTTACCGTGGTGTGTTGTCATTCGACGAGACCCCGAACGTCGTGAATCCATCGAGCGGCTGGGTCTACAATTCGAACAACTGGCCATGGTCGGCGGCGGGAGCGGGATCGAGTCCCAAGCGCGAGGAGTATCCGCGCTATGTCGAGACCGGCACCGAGGAGTCGCCGCGCGGCTACCACGCGCTGCGCCTGCTCACCGGCAAAACCGGCTGGACGATGAGCTCCCTGACGGCGGCCGCGTTCGACAGTTATCTCCCCGCGTTCGAGCGCCTGATCCCGCCGCTCCTCGCAGCGTACGATCAGGCGCCGGCGACGGACACCCTCAAGGCGAAGCTCGCCGAGCCGATCGCCGCGCTCCGGGGGTGGGATTATCGCTGGGGCGCGGAATCGGTGCCGACGTCGCTGGCGGTCTTCTGGGGCGAGCGCGTGGCGCGACGGATCGGTCGCGACGCCCGCACGGCCGGAATCTCTGTCATGCAGTACGTCGCGACGTCGCTGGCAAGCGGGGCGGATCTCCTCGAGCCCCTCGCCGCGGCCGTGGATGCGCTCACCGGTGATTTCGGAACCTGGAAAACGCCGTGGGGCGAGATCAATCGCTTCCAGCGGATCAACGACGACATCGCGCCGCATTTCGACGACGCCGCTCCGAGCATTCCGGTGCCGTTCACCGCAGGCGTGTGGGGCTCGCTCGCGGCGTTCGGCGCCCGCGCCTATCCCAATACCAAGAAGTGGTACGGCACGAGCGGCAACAGCTTCGTCGCGGTCGTCGAGTTCGGCGACAGCGTGCGCGCGCAGGCCGTCACGGCGGGCGGCGAAAGCGGCGACCAGCGCTCGCCGCATTTCAACGACGAGGCCGAGCGCTACGGCTCCGGCCGGCTGCGGGACGTCTATTTCTACCGCTCACACCTCGCCGGCCACACGGAGCGCCGATACCACCCCGGTTCGTGATGAGGACAGCGCTCTACATCACGGCTGCGACCCTCTGCTTCGCTCCCGGGGCACACGCGCAACGGGCGGGGGGCGGGGGGGAGCTCGTATATCTCGACAGGCAGGGCGTCATCCGTTGGCGGGCCACGCAAAAGGAGGTCAGCCTGTTTGGCGCCAACTACGTGCTCCCGACGGCGTCAGACTATCGCGCCGCCGGCTACGTCCACGCCGACCGCAAGCGGATGATCGACGAGGACATGGCGCAGTTCGCGCGCATGGGCTGGGACGGATTGCGGCTCACGTTCTGGGGCGATTGGGAAGCGTCGGACAGCGCGGGGAATCTCATCGCCAACGATCACCTGGATCTCTTGGACTATCTCATCGCTCGCGCCAAAGAGCGCGGCATTTTTATGCTGTTCAGTCCGATCCAGCTCTACAGCTCCAACTGGCCGGACGCACTCGCTGACACGACCGCACCGGGATTTGGCAGACACTTCGGCAAAGGCCGCATGGGGACCGACCCTGCCGCCCTCGCCGCGCAACTGAACTACCTGCGTCAAATCCTGAATCACGTGAACCCCTACACCCATATCGCGCTCCAGGACGAGCCGGCGATCCTCTTCATCGAATTGGTGAACGAGCCGTGGCATCACCCGGACGACGTGGAGGGATCGATCCACTACATCGACGCCCTGACAGCCGCGGTCCGAGGCACGGGATGTCGGAAGCTCATCTTCTACAACGTCAGTCAGGATTTCCGGATCGCCGAGGCGATCCGGCGCTCCAAGGCGCAAGGCGTCACGTTCGGCTGGTATCCGACGGGCCTTAATGCCGGTCATGAGCTGGAGGGCAACTACCTCCGCGGCACCGACGTCTATCCCGACATGCTGCGGCCGGAGCTCGCGCGTCTGCCCCGCATCGTGTACGAATTCGACAGTCCGGACCTGCGCACGGGCTCGATGTATCTCGCGATGGCTCGCACGTTTCGCGCGGTCGGCACGCAGTTCGCGGCCATGTTCACCTACGACATGCTGGCGACCGCATCACGGAACCTCGGTTGGCAGACGCACTACCTGAACCTGGTCTACACGCCGTGCAAGGCGATGAGTGCGATCATCGCCGCCGAGGCGATGCGCCGCCTGCCGCGGCTGCAAGCGTACGGACCGTATCCGCAGAACACTCGGTTCGGCGATTTCCACGTCTCGGCCGACGGCGATCTGGGTGAGCTGGTCGCACGTGACGCATTGCTCTACACGAGCTCGACCAGCGCGCAGCCTCCCGACCCGGCGGCACTGGAGCGCATCGCCGGTCACGGGTCGTCGTCCACGGTAACGTATGAAGGGACCGGCATCTACTTCCTCGACAAGATCCGGCCGGGAGTCTGGCGGCTCGAGGTCTATCCTGACGCGGTCCCGATACGTGATCCATTCGAGCCGCCGAGCCCCGACAAGATCGTGACGCGGGCGATCAGCCGTGCCTGGCCGATGACCGTCTCGCTCCCTGACCTCGGCCCCTCCTTCGCTATTCTTCCGGTGACTCCAGGCCATACTGCGCCGTCACACGCGGACGCCGGTCGTTTTGTCGTTGTTCCGGGAGTCTACGTGCTCCGCTCCCCGAATGCCCGCGACACGAGCGTCCCGAACTCCATCGGTCATTTGCGGTTCGACGAGTTCCACACCCCACCGCTGGATACCGTTCCCCTCTTCGTTCAATCGCTCGCTGCGCCGCAATACGTCGCCGGTCAAGATGTCGAGGTGCGGGCGAGCATCGTAGACGTACTCCCACCCGATTCGGCCAGGCTCTTCCTGCGCTCGGCCACCACCGGGCCATATCAAATATTTTTGATGCGACGCTCGCGGGGGTATGAGTATGTCGCGGCGATCCCCCACGCAGCGCTGCGGGAGGGTCCGCACCAGTTCGTCATCACCGTATTCCGTGGCGATTCCATGACGACATTTCCGGCGGGCTCGCACGCCAAACCGACGAATTGGAACTATGACCCCACGGCGGCTTGGAAATTCGATGTCGTCAATCCACGGACCCCGCTTCGGCTGTTCGAACCCGCGGTCGACGCGTCGCGACTGGCCTTCACGCGCATCGGCGACGCGGGACGCCGCGGCCTGTTCCGCGTTGCTCTGTCGCCGACGACGGGCGGGCCCGTGTTTCACCTCGAGCTACCTCGAGACACCAGCGGGTGGAGTCCCGCCGACTACACCGCGTCGCTCGTGATTAGGAGCCGGATAGCCGCACGGCAGGAGACCATCGTCGCGGCCAACGAACTGCGGGTGCGGTTACGCGGTCTCGGCACGCACCAGATCCTCCATGTCACGCTCATGGAAGACGACGGCACGAGCTGGACGGCCGTCCTGCAAGTCGACAGCACCTGGCGGGAGCAGGTCATCCCGCTGGCGAGCTTGACGATCGGCCGCGGCGTGCTGTTGCCTCAAGGCTTCCCCGGAGAGTGGAACTACTGGGTCGGACCGGCCGAAGGTCGCGGCAGCGCCGGCGATCGGCTGCGGCTCGCGCACCTCGAGCGGCTGCAGCTGTCGGTTCGGCGAAATGAAGGTCGCGGCGTGGAGGTCGAGTCGGTCGTCCTCGGCTTCGGCCCGTGACTGGGATTGACACGAGCCGCAGGGATATGGTACTACTGGGCAGCGACCGAGGAGCCATCATGACGGACGAAATGGGATCCTTCCGGGTAGACATCGAGATCGAGAATCCCGCGCGGCCTGGGGAGCGGCAGGAGGTGAGATCCGTGCTCGTGGATACGGGCGCGGAATTGTCGTGGATTCCTGCGACCGTTCTTGAATCATTGGGGATACGCCGCTATCGGACGGCCCGCTTTCGGCAAGCGAGTGGCGCGATCGTAGAGCGTTCGATCGGAGCCGCCTTCATTCACGTCGCAGGAAGCAGTACCGTGGATGATGTGGTCTTCGGCGAGCCAACCGACCTCGTCATCCTGGGGTCGCGCAGTCTGGAAGGGTTGAACTTCCGGATCGATCCTGTCAGGAAACAGTTGGTGGACGCCGGTCCTGTGCTGGCGGCTGTGGCTGCATAGCCCGCCGCCACGCACTCCATCCACGGGACGCCCGCACCGCGAACGCAAACATCACCACCCCGAAGATCAGCAGTGCCAGTCCCCACCACAGATTGACGTTGATGCCGAGCGAGCGCTCGTACACCGCGGCGGGTGAGACAAGCCCGTAGATCACCAGCATGGCGCCGATGATCGTGAACATCCCACCGATAGGAAATCGCACGTCGAGTCTCATGTCCGGATCACCAGAAGATCACGTTGAGTAAGGCCGACACGGCGAGAATCCCGACCGCGAGCGTGACCGGCCGTTTGTACCACGGCATGTCCCCATCGCGCTGGCGCGGCGTAAGCGAATGGACCAGCCCGCGCAGCTCGTCGTCCGTCTTGGTGCGCTTCGTGAGCAGCGAGATGAGGAGCGTGGCCACGAAACAGCCGGTCCACGCGAACAGCGCGGTCCAGAAGTTCAGCGCCATCTCGCTCGGATACACGTGCAGCACCGCTCCAAGGAACCCGCCCTTGATGCCGGGGACCGCACCGCGCGGGAGCGTGAGCCCATAGTGCAGCGCGGCCGTAATCGTCCCGGTCAGCAAGCCGTAGAACGCGCCGTGGCTGGTCGTGCGGCGCCAGAACATCCCCAAGAGGAACGTCGCGAACAGCGGCCCGTTCACAAACGAGAAGACGAGCTGCAGCATGTCGAGGATGTTATTGAAGCGCGTGGCGGAATACGCGGCGAGCACGCTGGCCACGATTCCGAAGACCGTCGCCGCGTGCCCCACGCGCAGGTAATGCGCGTCTGTTTGGCCCGGGCGGATATGTGTCTGATAGATGTCGTACGTCCAAACGCTGTTGAACGCGGTGACGTTGCCCGCCATGCCGGACATGAACGACGCCATCAAGGCGGTGAGTCCCAGTCCCAGCAGCCCGGACGGCAGGTAATGCCCCAGCATCATCGGGATGGCGAGGTTGTAGTTCGGCTGGCCGTCGGCGCCGATCGGGAGAAAGCCGCCGCGCGAGGCGTGGAGCCCGATTGCCAGCATCCCCGGCAGAATCACGAGCGCCGGCATCAACATCTTAGGGACGGCCGCGATCAAGGGCGTGCGGCGCGCCGCCGTCATCGACCCGGCGGCCATCGCGCGCTGCACGACGAGAAAGTCCGTGCACCAGTAACCGAACGACAACGCGAACCCCAATCCCATCACCAGGCCGAACCACTCCATCCCCATGGGGTTGTGGCTGGGTGAATCCATGTATTTCCAGGAGTGCGTCCACGCCCCGGGCTCGAACCCAGCGTTCGTGGCCACGGTGGCCAGTTTGGCGGTGAGCCCGCTCCACCCGCCCACGTCTTTCAGGCCCAGTAACACCAGTGGTAGGAATCCCAGGACGATGAGAAAGAACTGCAGGACTTCATTGTAGATCGCTGAAGTCAGCCCGCCGAGGAAGATGTAAATCAGCACGATGACGGCCGACAGCACGATGCTGCCGTGAAAGCTCCAGCCCAGCACCAGCTCGAACAGTTTCGCGAGCGCATACATCGAAATGCCCGAGGAGAAGATGGTCATGATCGCGAAGGTGATCGCGTTCAGCGCGCGCGTCTTCTCGTCGAATCGCAGCTTCAGGTATTCGGGGACCGAGCGGGCGCGCGAGCCGTAGTAGAACGGCATCATGAACAGCCCCACGAAGACCATCGCGGGCATCGCGCCGACCCAGTAGAAATGGCTCGTCATGATGCCGTACTTGGCGCCTGACGCCGCCATCCCGATCACTTCCTGCGCGCCCAGATTGGCGGAGATAAAAGCGAGACCGGCGATCCACGCGGGGATCGACCGGCCTGAGAGAAAAAAGTCTTCGCTGCTGCGGATGACGCGTCTCAGCGCCCAGCCGATGCCGAGCACAAAGACGAAGTAGATGATCAGGATCGCGTAGTCGATCCCGCCGAGGTGGATCTGTGGCAGTTAGTGCGACCCCTTCGTCTTGATCACGATGACGCCGTTCGCGCCGCTTGGTACCGCAAAAATGCCGAATCTGAAGACCGTGCGCGAATGGTACCCTGCCCCGGGGCGGAGGATCGTAGAAGGGAAATTGGGCCGGTTCGGCGCATCGGGAAAGTGCTGCGTCTCGAGGCAGAGCCCGCGCCGGTAACCGGTGTACAGTTGCACGCCGGGTTCTGTCGTTTGGATCGCGAGCGTGCGACCCGATGCAGGTTCGATCACCCGGGCGCCTCCCCGCAACACGAAATTGTGGTCGTACTGACCCGCGCGCCGCGCACCGATCGGCGTGGGCGAGCGAAAGTCGAAATCGGACCCAGCAACCGGCATGATCTCGCCCGTGGGAATCCGGCTCTGGTCGACCGGCGTGATCGCATCCGCATCGATTTGGAGCACATGTCCCAGAATGTCCCCCGCGCCGGCGAGGTTGAAATAGCTGTGTTGCGTGAGATTGATCGGCGTCGCTTTGTCCGTCGTCGCGAAGTAGTCGACGATCAGCTCGTTCTCATCGGTGAGCGTGTACGTCACTCGCACGTCGAGGTTGCCCGGATAGCCTTCCTCACCATCGGGACTCGTGTACCGCAGCTCGAGCGTCGCTGCGCCGTGTGTCGCACGCCACACCCGTTGGTCAAATCCCTTGCGGCCGCCGTGCAGATGATTCGGACCGATGTTCGCGGCGAGCTGGTAGGTCTTTCCGTCCAGCGTGAAGCGCGCGTTGGCAATGCGGTTGGCGCAACGACCGACAATGGCACCCAGGTATTGGGGATTGTCGCGGTATTCCTCGACCGTGTCGAACCCGATCACGACGTTTGCCCGCCGACCATGCGTGTCGGGAGCCACCACCGACATGATGATGCCGCCGTAATTCGTGGCGCGAACTTCGAGGCCGTTCGCGTTCTCGAGTGTGAAGACGTCGGTTATGGACGTTGGGGTATCGAGAACAGATACGCGTGACGCGGCGCCAAACGCCTGACGAGCGGGCCACGCAGTGTGTAGGGGGTCTTACCGAGGTTCGCCGCGACGAGGACGGCCTCGGTGCTGTCCCGCCTGATGTAGGCGAGAATGGCGTCGTTGTCCGTTGGCACCGGCACCAGCTCACCATTGCGCAGCGCAGAACTCTTGAGACGTTCACGCAGCAGGCGGCGATAAAAACTCAGCAGCGAGCCCGACGCGCGACTCTCCCGCGCCACATTGGTGGTCAGTGAATCGGCTTGCGCCGCCTCCCACGGCTTGCCGCTCGTGAAGCCCGCGGAGGTCCCTGTCCATTGCATCGGGGTACGCAGCCGCTCGTCCGGCTTATCACCGGTCATGCCGATCTCTTCGCCGTAATAGATGAAGGGCACACCCGGCAGCGTGAGCAGGATTGTCGCAGCCAACCGGGCACCAGCAGTGTCGTTGCCCAGCGCCGTCACGGTGCGCGTCTGATCGTGATTGCGCTGGAACGGCGCCCACCGCCACGCCGGCTCGGCGCGCTGAAATTGCTCCACCGTCGGCAGCAAACCGCCCGCCTTACCGGTTCGCACCGCTTCGAGCAGCGCTTCCGATATCGGAAACGCGAAATAGGCGTCGAGCTGATCGGGATAGTAGGTGAGAATCACGTCGGTGTTGTCCCACACCTCGCCGATCGTGTATGCCTGGGGGGCGATGCTCCGGATGTACTGCCCAAAGTCGCGCAACACCGCGTGTGTCCCCGGAGTGTTGGAGACTTCGCTGCCCGCCTCGACGAGATGACGCACGGCATCGAGCCGGAACCCATCCACGTGCATCGAGTCCAGCCAGAAGCGCGCGACGCGCTTCATCTCGTCGAGCACGGCGGGATTCTCGTAGTTGAGGTCGGGCATCCCGCTCCAGAACAGCCCGAAGTAGCACTCATCGCGGATGGGCGACTTGTGCCAATTGTTCGCGCACGCCCCGTTCTGTGTCGGCGCCCAGCGGTACCAGCTGCGATGCGGCGCCGCCGTGTCCCGTAACGCTTCCTGAAACCAGGGGTGCTCGCTCGAGCTGTGGTTCAGCACGAGATCGACGAGCACGCGGATCTTGTGCCGATGCGCAGCCCCGACGAACGCCTGGAAATCGTCGTTCGTGCCGTAGTCCGGCTCGACCTTGTAGTAGTCGGTGACATCGTAGCCGTGGTAACTCGGCGATGCTGCGACGGGCATCAGCCAGACGCAGTCGACGCCCAGCCCCGAGATGTAGTCAAGCTTCTGGGTCAGCCCGCGCAGATCGCCGATCCCGTCGCCGTTCGAGTCGTAGAACGAGCGTACGAAAATCTCGTAGCAAGCGGTGGGGTGTGGTGGTGGGGGCGCGGGGTGTGATGGCAGGGGCGCAGCATGCTGCGCCCCTACACCGGCGACCTGCAGCAGCAGGATCAGGGAATGCATTCGAAGCTCGCCTCGAGGCCCTCGGCCGAACTGGGACCGACAAAGACGCGGAACGTGCCCGGCTCGACGACCCGCTTCATGTCGAGGCCGTAGAACCAGAGATCCCGGACCGCAATCCGTAACTCCACAGTTCGAGATTCAGCAGGTCGTAACGCGACGCGACGAAAGGCTTTCAGCTCGCGCACCGGCCGCGACAGGCTGGCGACCTCATCACGGACGTAGAGCTGGACGACATCCGTGCCTTCACGGTTCCCAGCGTTCGTCACCGTCACCGTCGCCGTAACCGTGTCGGCCACACGAGCACGCGCCGCGCTGAGCTTGAGATTGCTGTAACTGAAGGTTGTGTACGACAGCCCGAAGCCGAACGGGTAACGCGGCGTCACCGGCACGTCGATGTATTTCGACGTGTACTTGTTGTTCGGATCTGGCGGCCGCCCCGTGTTGCGATGGTTGTAATAGAGCGGGATCTGACCCAGCACGCGCGGGAATGTGACCGGCAGCCGGCCGCTCGGGTTCACGGCGCCGAACAGCACGTCGGCCGTCGCGTTCCCCGCCTCGACGCCGAGGAACCACGTCTCGACGATCGCGGGCACGTGATCCCAAGCCCATTCGAGGATCAGAGGCCTGCCGTTCATCAGCACGAGCACCACCGGCGTGCCGGTCGCGGCGACCGCCTCCAACAGTTGTTCCTGGACACCGGGCAACCCCAGCGACGAACGACTGGCTGCTTCGCCACTCATGTCGCCGCGTTCGCCGAGCACGAGAATCGCGACCTTGGCCTGCCGCGCCGCGGCGACGGCCTCCGCGAACCCCGCCGTCGCACTGTCCTCGATGCCGGAGCCTTGCGCGTACACCACCTGCGTCCCAGCTACCACCTTCGACTTGACGCCTTGTAGCACCGTCACGACGTCGGACGCCTGGCCTTGCGTGTGCCAGGGGCCGAGCGGCTCTTCCTTATTATCAGCGAGTGGGCCGATCACGGCGATGGTGCCCGCGTTGGGATCGAGCGGCAGCGGTGATCGCTCATTCTTCAATAGAACGATCGATTCCCCCGCTACGCGCCGGGCGAGCGCGCGTAGCTCCGCATTGGGGGGCGCGGTGTGCGCGCGATACGGATCGCGAAACAAGCCGAGGCGCTTCTTGGCACGCAGGATGCGCATCACGGCGGAGTCCACGACCCGCAGTGGAATCCGATTGCTGCGCACCAGGGCGGCAAGCGAGTCCACGTAGATGCTGCTCTGCATGTCCATGTCGACGCCCGCCATGAGCCCGCGCCGCCCCGCTTCCGCCCGCGAGCCTGCGACGCCGTGGTTGATCAATTCCGCGACGGACGTCCAGTCGCTGACGACGAAGCCTGTGAAGCCCCACTCGCGCCGCAGCACCGTGTCGGTGAGCCACGCGTTCCCCGACGCGGGCACGCCCGCGATGTCATTGAACGCCGACATGAGACTCGCGACGCCGGCGTCCACCGCCGCCTTGAACGGCGGCAGGTAGATCTCGCGCATCGTGCGCTGCGAGATCTCCGTTTCGTTGTATTCCCGCCCCGCTTCGGCCGCGCCGTAGCCGGCGAAATGCTTGGCCGTCGCGAAGATCGTCTGCTGAAATCCGCGGACGCGGGCGGCCGCCAGCAGCGAGCCCAGGTACGGATCCTCGCCCGAACCTTCCGCGATCCGGCCCCAGCGTGGATCGCGCGCGATGTCCACCATGGGCGCGTAGGTCCAGTTGATCCCGAAGGCGGCGGCTTCCTGGCCCGCGGCCCGCGCGGTCGCTTCGGCGGCGTCGGGATCGAACGAGCTCGCCTCCCCGAGTGGAATCGGGAAGATCGTGCGATAGCCGTGGATCACGTCGAGTCCGAAGAGCAGCGGGATCTTGAGCCGCGACTCCGTCACCGCGACCCGTTGCACCGGCGTGGTGTTCTCGGCGCCGATGACGTTGAACAGCCCGCCCAGTTTGCCCGCCCGCACCAGTTGCAGCTGCTGCGGCGACGCCTGACCGTTGGCGGACAGAAGGTTCAGCTGGCCGAGTTTTTCTGCGAGCGTCATGCGGCCGAGGAGGGAGTCGAGATTCTGGGCAGCAGCGGGAGAGGCCAGCAGGACGGCGCAAAACAACGTGTGGCACAGGCGCGACATGGGACGAGGTCTCCGGCGCGAGAGGATTGGACCTTGAAGTTACGGCGCAAAACGGGATGGCGTGAAGGTCTAGCGTTTTCCGTCACGTCCCCCGCAACTTTACGGGCACTGACTCGATCTCACGGGAGATGATCTATGTTGCGTCATCGTTCTCTGTGGCTCGTCTGCATCGCTCTGCTGTCCCTTCCGCTGTCACTTTGCGCACAAACCACCACCGGCACCGTTCGAGGCTACGTCAAGGATCAGAATGGGGCACCGGTCGCGGATGCTGAGTTGTCGGCGCGGCAGACGGAAACCGGAATACTGCGCAGCGCGACAACACGTTCCGATGGCTCGTACATCATTCCCGGTTTGGTTCCTGGCAATTACGAGCTGGCCGTCCGCAAGATTGGCTTCGGGCCTCAGCGCCGCCAAGTCGTGGTACAGATCGGTGCGACCTCACCCGTGGACGTTACGATGCAGGCCGGAGCCGTGGAGCTGCAGGCCGTGACCGTCGAGGCTGGGCCGACGGTGGAGCTACGAACTTCCGAAGTCGCTACGAACGTGACGCCTCAGCAAATCCAGCAGCTTCCTACGCCGAGCCGCAACTTCCTCGATCTCGCGGCGCTTGCGCCCGGCGTCGTCGTCTCCGAGGATCGTCTCAACTCAATCGGGTTCCGCACCTTTTCCGCCGGCGGCAGCACCGCAAACCAGGTGAACGTGTTCGTCGACGGGACGAGTCTCAAAAACGATCTTACTGGCGGTGGAGTGGCGGGTCAGGATGCGAGTCGCGGCAATCCATTCCCTCGCAACGCGATTCAGGAATACCGCGTCATCTCGCAGAACTTCAAGGCGGAGTATCAGAAGGCGTCCAGCGCGGTCATTTCGGCGACGACCCGTTCGGGTAGCAACACCTGGACCGGGAACGCGTTCTTCGGCTACCAGAACAAGGGCCTCGTAGCGCTTGACACGTTGCAGGATTTCCAGCGGCGAACCAATCCAAGCTTTAAGAAGCCGGACTTCACGCGCTCCCTCATCGGGTTGAGCGCCGGCGGACCGATCCAGCGGGACAAGCTATTTTTCTTCGGCTCGTACGAGGGCAACTACCAGGATCGTTCCAACTCCGTGAACCTCACGCCCCCGAGTGGGTTCGCGGCGCTCGATACGGTGAACCTTGCAACACGGTACAACGGCAACTTCACGTCACCGTTCCGCGAGAGCCTGCTGTTCGGCAAGCTGACCTATGCGGTGAACGCGAACTCCTCCCTGGAAGTGAATTTCAACAATCGACACGAGACGGATGTGCGGGACTTCGGGGGAAGCCGCACGTTCGCGGCAGCAAATGACTTCCGACAAAACGTGTCGATTGGACAGGTGAAATACAATCGCGTCTCGGGCGGCTGGTTGAACGAGGCCAAGGTGGACTACTCCCGCTTCCAGCGAAACCCTTCACCGACCACTTCGGGTTCGATCGCGCGGATCTATCACTACCCAGGCCAGGATGCGTGGATCGGCAGCGATGTGAGCGTGCAGGACTTCATTCAGCGACGCCTCGGATTCCGTGACGACCTCACCTACAGCGGCAAGCAGCAGCACGTGTTCAAGGGTGGGGTGAGCGTCGACCTGGTCAGCTACCACATCAACAAGCTGAACGACGGGGTACCCAAGTTCGAGTGGGCTGACACAATCAACACCAACTGCTGGTGCCGAGGCGGCAATGCTCCCACGCTGGCGTACGGGTACAGCCACCCGTACCAGTTGACCTATGCAACGGGTGCGGGTCTCGTCGATGTCAACAACACACAGATCGGGGCGTACCTTCAGGATGACTGGTCGCCAACGTCTCGCCTGACCCTGAATCTTGGTATTCGTTGGGACTTCGAGTCCCGCATGTTGAACACCGACTACGTCACGCCGCAGTGGGTGGCTGATACGCTCACCCGGTACAACGACTCTTTACCCGTCCCGCTCGACTTGAGTCGCTACATCAGCACCGGGAAGAACCGCCAGCCGTTTTACGGTGCGTTCCAGCCTCGGCTCGGATTCTCATACGCGCTTGACGGCAACAACGTCACGACGGTCTTCGGCGGCTTTGGGATCTACTACGACCGGTCGCTGTTCGACTTCTCGGTGGACGAGATCCAGAAGCTCACCCGACCCACGTATATCACCCGCTTCGACAACGGCACCGCGACACCTGGGGCGGTGCCATGGAACGCCAGCTATCTGACATCTGACACGACCGCGGTCAGCAGCCTCGCGCGAAACACCGGCCAGCCGGAAGCATTTCTGCTCGATAACAAGATGAAGCCGCCGAAGTCGAAACAATTCAGCCTCGGCGTGCGGCGTGTATTGGGACCGTGGGTGGCCTCGCTCTCGTATCAGGGCCAGCGCGGTACGGATCTTTTCATGTACAACTCGGGGAACAACGGATACAACGCCACCGGACACTGCTGCGTCCCTGGGTATAACATCGGGGCGCACGGGATCCGAAACATCATCTACTCCACCAACGACGGGAAGACCTGGTACGACGCGCTCTCCCTCCAGTTGGACCGCCCGTACCGTCCGTCGACTGGTGGGATCGGGTGGGGTGCAGGCCTCGTCTACACGTATGCGCAGCGGTCAGTGGCAGGCATCGATTTCCTCGGTGACCTCGCCGGGTCTTTCCCGTTTGGATTTCCCAAGGCCAACGGGATCGCCAAGCACACCGACCTCGGCGGGAGCGACGAGCGGCACCACGTGGTCGGCAATTGGATCATGGATGTGCCCTACCTGTTCGGCATCCAGTTCAGCGGCCTTGTGACTCTCGGCAGCGGCGCCCGCATCGATGTCGGCACGGCTCCACGTTTCGGAGGAGTGGTGGACTCTACGTACTTCCCCGGTGGGTTCTTGCCGCCGCAGAGGAACTTCCTCTTCTTGGGGGGCTGGGGTTATCGGCGGGTCGACATCAAGTTTCGCAAGGACTTCCCAAAAATCTCCGGTACGAGTCTCGGCGTGACCGTGGACGTGTTCAACGTCTTCAACTTCCAAAACCTGGGCGATTACAACATCACCGTCGTCCCGGCACTACACACGTTTACCGTCGGCCAGCCACGCCAAGTGGTGAGTGACCCGCGACGCGTGCAGATCGGCGCCGAGTACACGTTCTGATCGGACGAAGTCGTTTCACCGCTGTCTGCTTTGCCCTCGCCCTCGGAGCCTGTTCCCACAACTCCGGGGGCCCGGGCACCCCGCCCGACACGGTCGCATTCCTCGATACCCTGCAGCACCGCACCTTCAACTTCTTCTGGGATCTCACGCCGGCCTCGAACGGCCTGACGCCCGACCGCTGGCCGACGCCGTCATTCTCGAGCATCGCCGCCGTTGGCTTCGCCCTCACCGCCTACCCGATCGGCGTCGAACGCGGCTGGATCACCCGCGCGCAGGCCGCCGCTCGCACGCTGGCGACCCTGCGCTTTTTCTGGACCGCACCGCAGGACTCTGCCGGGCCCAACACCACCGGCTATCGCGGCTTCTTTTATCACTTCCTCGACATGAGCACCGGCCGGCGCTTTCAAACGGTGGAGCTGTCCACGATCGACACGTCCCTATTGCTCGCCGGCATTCTCTTCGCGCAGTCCTACTACGACCACGGCGACAGCACCGAGCAGCAGATCCGCGCCCTCGCCGATTCGATCTACTACCGCGTGGATTGGAAATGGGCCGAAGCCCGGCCGCCGGCGGTCAGCATGGGTTGGCACCCGGAGAGCGGGTTCATCAACGCCGACTGGATCGGCTACAACGAGGGCATGATCCTCAACATCCTGGCCCTCGCCTCGCCCACGCACCCCGCCGACTCGGCCGCTTGGAGCCGATGGGTGAGCGGCTATCAATGGGGGAGCTATTACGGGCAGGACTTCGTGCAGTTCGCGCCGCTGTTCGGTCATGAGTACTCGCACGTCTGGATCGACTTCCGGAATATCGCGGACGACTACATGCGGAGCCGCGGCAGCGATTATTTCGAGAATTCGCGCCGCGCCACGCTCGCGCAACGCGCCTATGCGATCGCCAATCCCGGGGCCTGGCGCGGCTACACGGGGAACGTCTGGGGACTCACGGCCTGTGACGGTCCGGCGAACAAGACGCTCACCCTTAGCGGCAAGAGCCGGCTGTTCCATACTTACTTCGCGCGCGGCGCGGCACTCGGTGACGAGCGCGATGATGGGACGATTTGCCCGACTGCCGTCGGCGGGGCCGTGCCGTTCGCCCCAGAGTTCACGATTCCCGCGCTGCTCGCGCTGCGCGCGACGTATGGCACCTACGTGTTCTCGACCTACGGCTTCCTCGATGCCTTCAACCCGACGTTCACCGCTCAGGGCCAGCAGGAAACCGGGAGCGTCGATCCCACACTCGGCTGGTTCGACGTCGATTACCTCGGCATCGATCAGGGACCAATTCTCGCGATGATCGAGAACTACCGCACCGAGCTGGTATGGCGCGTCATGCGCACGAACCCGCACATCATCCGCGGCTTGCAGCGCGCCGGCTTTATCGGAGGCTGGCTCCCCTGATGTCCGCGCTGCTCGCAGCGTTTCCGGGTCTGCCCAACGCCGCCGAGCCGGTACCCGGTTGGGTCACCGGTGGTCAGCCGACGGAGCAGCAGCTCAAGGCGTTCAAGGCGGCGGGCGGCGAGGTCGTACTCGATAATCGCGACCCGATGGAGCCCAGGCCGTTCGACGAGCCGGGTGCCGTGCGTGCTGCCGGTCTGGAATACATCAGCGTTCCCATCGTCCACGGCGCCGTTACAACGGACACGATGAAGCAGATGCATCACGCGTTGCAGCGTCTGGAGCGGAAGAAGGCGTTGCTGCACTGCTCGTCAGGCAACCGGACAGCGGCCGCGCTGATTCCCTACCTGATGGTCGACAAGAAGATGGAGCAGGAGGATGCGGTGGACTTGGCAATGAGCATTGGGTTGAGAAGCGCGGACTTAATGGAAATCGCCGTGACGTATGCGAGCGGGTTGTCCGGATGACCGTAGCCTGTGAACCGCGGTGCCTCTGTTGCCTAGTCTTTGCATGTCCTAAGCTTTAGGCTCTTCTTTCCCTCCGGCATACCTGTGCCAGTACATGCGCATCTCGGAAATCTTCCCATCCTTGGTCTCACAAAAAATCGCCCCGCGCGCATCGACTTGTTCGCCGGTTCTGCGCCGCCGGAACGTGCACCTGAACTCCGTCGCAAACCACGGTCCCGCCACGTAGATCTCCCCTGACTCAAACTTCGTTTCGGCTTGATACAGCGGGATGTCCTTCCAGTACGCCCGGATCGCCGCCATGCCGCGATCCGGACTGCTGAACGGCGTCTCGAGAAACACCGCGTCCTCGCTGAAGACGGAGCAGATGGTGTCGACGTCGCCTCGCTCCCAGCCCTTGCCGAAGGTGTCGATCAGGATTCGAAAGGTCTCATTCATGGCGCCCAAATATAGCCGTTCCGGGTATGAGGTTTCGGACGTAATGTCCTTACCACAATCACGGAGGTGCACGATGCTGAAGACCGTCGCAGCTGCGGCGTTGCTCGCGATCTGCGCGCTGCCGCTCGCAGCCCAACAGCAGAAGCCCGCGGCGAACGCGGGCAACGACGTGACGCTCACCGGACAGGTGATCGACGTCAACTGTTACACCACCATGGGCGCCTCTGGCGCCGCGCACAAACAGTGCGCCGCTCAGTGCGCCAAGGCGGGCGTCGCGCTCGCGATTCTGAGCTCGGACGGCACGATCTACATGCCGGTCAGCTCCAAGGCGGCCGACCCGCAGAACTCGCGGCTGGAGCCATTCGCCGAGAGCCAGGTGAAGGTCACCGGCGTCCACCGGATGAGCCACGGCATGCACACGATTGAGATCAAGACGATCGCCGCTGCCACCTGATGCGACGCGTGCTGGGGGCGGGCGCGGCGGGCGCACTGCTCGTCCTGACCGCTTGCCGTCCCGCCCCCAGCGGCTTCACCCTCCTCTTCCTGGGACGCTCCTCCGCGGCCCCTGTCGGGAGCCTCTCGTGGGCGCCCGACCCGGACCACAGCCGTCTCGTGGTCTTCGACGGCGCACTCCACGTCGTGCGCACGGTCACCGATCCCCGGCTGTCCAGTCCCGTCGCGGTCGCAGCGTATCCCGGCGGCCGGCTTTTGGTCACCGAGCGCACCGGCGAGGGAGTCGTGTTCGACACCGCCGGCAAGCCGGTGCGCGAGTGGGAAAGCCCCTTCCCCGCCTCGCTCTACGCGACGGAAGGAACACGGATCATCGCCTCACGCTCTCCCTACTTCGTCCAATTCGTCGCCGAGGACGGCAGCGTGCCGCTGTTGTGGCTGCTCGACACATTGGGGCACCCGCGGCAGGGCCTCGGCATCGCGCACGTGCCGGACATTCGCTACCTCGCCCAGCTCATGAACGCGGGTCCCGCCGTACTCTCGCACGACGTCCCCTACTTTGCTCCCCTCGTCCGGGACGAGATCCTGCGGCTCGATGCCACCGGTTCGCCCGTCTGGCGCAGCTCGCGGGGGATGATCCCCGTGGAGCGCGATCCCCAATTCGTGGCCGGCAACGTGCGGCGCGTCGCGCACGCACTCATCAACATCGCGATGACGGTTGGTCCGGACGGCCGGTTGTATGTGCTCGGCGGCGCGGATTCCGCGGCCACTCGCTTGCGTCTCGATGTGCTGAACCGCGAGACGGGCGAAATCGTCGACACGCGCGTGCTCGGCACGCCGGCGACAGCGATCGCCGTGAATCGCCGCGGCCGAATTCGCGTACTGGATCCAGAGGCATTGCTCGCGCAGACCCCCACGCATGGACGCGACCTATTTGCACCGTCGTTTACGCTGCCGGACCTCGCGTCGGGCAAACCCGTCCGGCTCGAGGATTACCACGGCAAAGTCACACTCGTGAACTTCTGGGCGTCCTGGTGCGGACCGTGCCGGGAAGAATTCCCCCACATGGCGGAGCTGTACAGCGAATTCCACCGCGCCGACTTCGACGTCGCGGCGATCTCCGACGACGTCAGCGGCAGCAAGATGCGCGAGTTCGTACGCGAGTTTCGCCCGCCGTTTCCCATTCTCGTGGGCGGCGGCCGTATGAAGGCGGCATATCACTACCGCGGGCTCCCCTACTCCGTCCTACTGGACAGGGAAGGACGCATCATCGAACGGATCTTCGGATTCGGCGGCGAAACGGAGTTCCGCCATCTGCGTGAAATCATCGCGAGGGAAATCGATGCTGACTCTGCTGCTCGTCGTTAGCTTGCAGTCGCCTGGCGACTGGCCGGTCTATGGCCGCGATCCTGGCGGCGCGCGGTTCTCGCCGCTGACACAGATCACGCGTGAGAACGTGGCGCAGCTGCACGTCGCCTGGACCTATCACACCGGTATCCCCGACATGTCGAGCATGTCGCACCGCCCGCCGGCCCTCGAGGTCACCCCGATCGTCGTCGCTGGTACCATGTACGTGATCACACCGACGGGGATCGTGGCGGCGCTCGATCCGGCGACCGGAACCGAGAAGTGGCGCTACGACGCTGGCGTGGACCCGCATCGCGGCTACGGCGACTTCGCGAGCCGCGGCGTCAGCTTCTGGCGGGATAGCCGCGCCGCCACCGGCGCGGCTTGCGCTAGACGAATCATTGCCGCGACGATCGACGCGCGGCTCGTCGCGCTCGACGCAGCAACGGGAAAGCCCTGCTCGAGCTTCGGCGCGGGCGGCAGCGTCGACTTGCGAAAGGGACTCCGGGTACCGCCAGACGAGTTTGCCTTCTACGAGGTCACATCGCCGCCCGCGATCGTGGGCGACCTCGTCATCACGGGCTCGGCGGTCGCGGACAACACCAATCTGGCGCCGGCGAGCGGCGAAGTGCGCGCATTCGATGCACGCACCGGGGCGCTCAAGTGGACGTTCGATCCCATACCCCAGGACTCGACCGACCCGGCTTTCAAGACGTGGCAGAACGGCGCCGCACGGATCGTCGGCGCTGCCAACGTCTGGTCCGTCATTGTCGCCGATCCCGAGCGCGATCTCGTGTTCCTTCCCACGTCGAGTCCAGCACCAGATTACTTCGGCGGGATGCGCCTGGGCGAAGACCGCTACGCCAGCTCAATCGTGGCGTTGCGCGCCTCCACCGGAAAAGTCGTGTGGCATTTCCAGACCGTGCACCACGATCTCTGGGATTTCGACAACGCCGCGCCGCCCACACTCGTCACTGTGACGCACGATGGCGCCAGGATCCCTGCAGTCATCCAGACCGGGAAGTCCGGGATGCTGTACATCCTGGACCGAACGACCGGGACGCCGATCTTCCCTGTGGAGGAGCGGCCGGTCCCGGCAAGCAGCGTCCCCGGCGAGGTCGCATCTCCGACGCAGCCCTTTACGGTTGCTACGCCGCCCCTCGTCCCGCTGCGGTATACCGCGGACGACGCCTGGGGGCCGACACCTGAGGCCAAGGCCGCCTGCCACGAGATCCTGGCGGCGCTGCGCAACGAGGGACCGTTTACGCCGCCCAGCATGCAGGGCACGATCTCACAGCCCGGCAACGTCGGCGGCGCCCATTGGGGCGGCGTGGCTATAGATGAAAGGCACGGGCTTGCCGTCGTGCCTGTCAATCGCGTCCCCGCCATGGTGCAGCTCTTCGTGGCGCACAGCTTCAACTACGACAGCTCAAAAACGGTGGATGCGGCACATGGCATGACGGACTTTGAGTACACCAACATGCGTGGCACGCCGTACCTCATGCGCCGGCGCATCATCCTGGGTCCCACTGGGCTGCCCTGCACGCCGCCACCGTTCGGCGCGCTGGTCGCGGTGAACCTCAGCACGGGCGGCATCGCCTGGAACGTCCCGCTGGGAACGATGGGAGGCAATCCGGGATCGCTGAACCTCGGCGGGCCGATCGTGACCGCCGGGGGAATTGTCTTCATCGGCGCGACGCTCGAGCACGCGATTCGCGCCTTCGACGTCGAGACGGGCCGCGAGCTGTGGAAGGCGGACTTGCCCGCGGGTGCGCGTGCCACACCGATGACCTACCAGGCTGGCGGGAGGCAGTTCGTCGTCATCGCGGCGGGCGGCGGTGGTCCGTTCGGCGCGGGCGACGCCATCATCGCGTTTGCACTTCCGAAGTGAGTAGCCTAACCTAGAGCGTGCCCCCCCCCCAGCCGATCATTGTCGATACAGACCCAGGGATCGACGACTGTCTCGCGATTCTCCTGGCCCTCAATTCTCCCGAGCTGGAAGTGCGCGGCATCTCGATCTCGTACGGCAACACCGTGGTCGAGAACGCCTACCGCAACGCCGTCGAAATCATTCGCAAAGTGAAGCACGCCGTGCGCGTTCCGCTCGGCATCGGCGCCCGCCGGCCGCTGAAACGCCAGCTCCACGTGGCGGCCGACACGCATGGTCCATCGGGCCTGGGGTATGCCGACCTACCGCCCGCCGGCGTGATTCTCGATTACGTCCGGCCGCTCGAGCGCATGCTGGAGGCTCAGGGCCAGCCCGTCACCCTCGTCACGCTCGGCCCCGTCACCAGCCTGGCATTGGTGCTCCGCGCCAACCCGGCCCTCGTGCGGGAGAAAGTCAGCCGCCACGTCGCGATGATCGGCTCGATCGAAGCCGTGGGCACGCAGACGCGGTTCTCCGAGTTCAACGCCTGGTGCGATCCGGAAGCGCTCGCGACCGTGCTCGCCGCCGAGATCCCGACCGAAATGGTCGGGCTCGACGTCACGCGCAAGATCGTGCTGAAGGCCAGCGAGATTGAGCGCCTCGCGAGCAGCTCACCCTGGCTGCACGACGCACTGCGATTCTATCTGGAGTTCCACCGCAAACAGGAAGGACTCGACGGCGCGGTGATCAACGACGTCCTCGCGATCGCCTACCTGCTGCAACCCGATGTGCTCACGTTCAGCGACCTGCGACTCACCGTCGATCTGTCCGACGGGCAAAGCCGCGGCAGAACGAAGCTCGACCCGAAGGGGTCGTTCACGCGCGTCGCGGTTGAAGTGCATCCACAGCCGGTGCGGCGGTTGCTGTTCGACCGCGTGCTGCCGGCGGGAGCGCTCGTCGAGGAGGCGCTGGCGTGACGATTCCGCGAAAGGTTGCGGTGATCGGTGCCGGAGACATCGGCGTGGGTTGGGCGGCGTTGTGCGCCTCGGCCGGGTGGCCCGTCGCGATTTTCGACTTGAACCCGGCGACCATGGAACGCGCGTCGGTCGAAGTCGAGCGGCGCACGCGCGCGCTTGTGGCCCTCGATCGCGCGCCTGAGAGCATCGTCGAACGAGGCCTCACAGAGCTGGTTCGGACAGAATTTCTCTCCGAAGCAATTCAGGACGCCGACTGGATCATCGAGGCGATTCACGAAGACGTGCTGGCGAAGCAAAAGCTCCTCGCCGCCATTGAACCGCTCGCGGGTGACGACGCGCTCATCAGCTCCTCATCGAGCGGCCTCCCCCCGACGGAGATCTTCGGCAGGATGCGCCGGCTCGACCGCTGCCTCGTGACCCACCCGCTGAATCCACCGGAGCTCATTCCGATTGTCGAGGTCGTGCCGGAGGGTCGTACATCAGCCGCCAGCATGAATCGCGCAGTGGAGTATCTGCGCTCCCTGGGCCGCTTCCCGATCGTCCTCAAGAAGTCGATCCCGGGTTACGTCGTCGGACGCGTATCCGCTGCGGTATGGCGGGAATGCATCGACTTGGTCCTGCGCGGCGTGATCAGCGTGGACGATCTCGACCGCGCGGTGTCGCTCGGTCCGGCGATCGGCTGGGCCGCGGCCGGCCCCCACCTCACCTACCATTTGGCGGCGGGGGAGGGCGGCATCCGCAGCTTCACGCAGCACTTGCTGGCGAGCTTCGAGAGCTGGTGGCAGCAGCTCGCGCACTGGGCGCAGCTCGATCCCGAGCAGCAGCGGGCGCTGATACAGTCGATCGAACGGGCCTACAAAGGGAAGGTCGAGTTCCTGCGGGAGGCGCGAGATCGCCGTCTCAGCGCGATTCTCAAGGGCCTGGAGCAGGCGCGCGCACCATCAGGATCGGAATCCGGCTGACGTGTCGCAATGCTGTCGCGGTGGTGCCATGAACCACGTCGCTCAGCAAGGAGTGCCCATGGGTCGCCATCGCGATTAAGTCGACCCCCTCCCGCTCGGCCGTCGCCGCGATTTCCTTCGCCGGATCACCGGCTGCCAGTACCGCGTCCACGTCGATCCCCGCCTGCCGCAGCTCCTGCGACACCCGCTCCAGATAGGCACGGTCTTCCTTCATCTCCTGCGACTCGCGCAGGTTGAGCTGCTCCATGTTACGCGCCGCCCACCCATCCGCGACGTGCAACAGCAGCAGCTCGGCGCCGAGCAGCTTTGCCAGCTCGCGAACGTGCTTGAGAATGGCGGCGTCGGCCGGGCCGTTTTCGAGCGGCACGAGGATGCGCTTGTACATCAACCGACCCAGCCGGCGAAGACCCGCACCAGCAGGTACGCGTTCAGGGTCGCGATGAAGACCGCGACGATGTAGGCCAGGAGTTTTAGCCAGGTGGGATTCACAAACTCACCCATCTTCAGGCGGTCTGAAGTGAACATCACGAGCGGGAAGACGGCGAACGAGAGCTGCAGACTCAGGATCACCTGGCTGAGGATCAGGAGTTGGGCAGTGCCGTGCTCTCCGAAGAAAATAGCGGTCAGCGCCGCGGGCACAATCGCGATCAAGCGCGTGATCAGCCGTCTGAGCCAGGGCCGGATCCGGATGTTCAAGAATCCTTCCATCACGATCTGGCCCGCCAGCGTTCCAGTCAGGGTGGAGTTCTGACCCGATGCCAGCAGCGCGAAGGCGAACACCGCGCTCGCGCCGGTGACGCCGAGCAGCGGCGTCAGGAGGCGGTAGGCATCCTGGATCTCCGCGACGCCCGTTGCCCCCGCGCGATGGAACGTCGCCGCGGCGACGATGAGGATCGCCGCGTTGATGAAAAGCGCGAACGAGAGCGCGACCGTCGAATCGATGAACGCGAACTTCACCGCCTCCCGTTTCCCCGCGTCGGTTTCCTCGTAACTCCGAGTCTGCACGACCGACGAGTGGAGATAAAGGTTGTGCGGCATCACGGTGGCACCGAGGATGCCGATTGCGATGTACAGTTTGTCTGGGTCTTTGAGAATCGATGCGCTCGGGATGAATCCCGCGAACACCGCGCCGGTATCGGGCTTGGAGATGAGAATCTCGAACAGGAAGCAGCCGGCGATCGTCGCGATCAGCGCGATGACCAGCCCTTCCAGTAAGCGGAATCCCTTATGCTGCATGTAGAGCACGATCAACACGTCGAGCGACGTGATGACGATCCCCCACGCGAGCGGGATGCCGAACAGCAGGTTCAAGGCGATCGCCGAGCCGATGACTTCGGCGAGATCGCAGGCGGCGATCGCAATCTCGCAGATCACCCACAGAAAGAACGAGACTGGTTTCGAGTAGTGATCGCGGCACGCCTGTGCCAGATCGCGGCCGCTCACGATGCCGAGCTTCGCGGCAAGACCCTGTAGCAGAATCGCCATCAGATTGGACAGCAGGATGACGGTCAGCAGTGTGTAGCCGAAGCGCGCACCGCCCGCGAGATCGGTCGCCCAGTTGCCGGGATCCATGTACCCGACCGCGACGAGGTAGCCAGGCCCCGCGAACGCGAGCGCTTTCTTCCACCATGCGCCGGGTTTGACCGGCACGGTGCGGTACGCTTCGGCGAGACTCGGCGTCAGCCGCGGGTGTCGCCAGCCGGTATCGAGAACGCTATTCGCCATCGCTGGACCTGCAGAACAGCAACAACGCGAGCTCCTGGCCGACGACGCGCGTCGTGCCGTCGCCCAGCCTCACGATCGTGGGGCCGTTGAACGGCTGCCGGTCGATCACCGTGAGGCGCACGCCCGGCGTCAGCCCCTGCTCGGCGAGATAATGCAGGCGCGCCGGATGCTCGTCGCCGACTTCCTGCAGCACCAAGCTGCTGCCGACCTCGCTCTCGGCGAGTGGGACAAGCTCCGCTTCTTCGATCTCCCCCGCCGCCGTCGGAATCGGCGCCCC
Organism: Gemmatimonadota bacterium; assembly: GCA_003222195.1. GTDB lineage: Bacteria > Gemmatimonadota > Gemmatimonadetes > Gemmatimonadales > GWC2-71-9 > 20CM-2-65-7. The sequence continues at coordinate 186,126 of QHVB01000024.1, forward strand.
GTGAGGGTCGTAGCGAGGCTCGCCGAGCGCATCCGCCATCCGCTCGATCAATTTTTCGGACACGGCATGCTCCAAGCGCTCGGCTTCGACGTGCACGTCACCCCAGTCGTAACCGAGTTTGCTCGTGAGATACGATTCGAGAATGCGGTGCCGGCGGATCATCTGGAGTGCGGCGCGGCGGCCTTGCGGGGTGAGCTGCACGCCGCGATAAGGCACGTGCTCGATGAGTCCCGTTTCGGACAGCCGCTTCATCATGCCACTCACGGATGGAGGGGCGACGTCGAGCATCTCCGCGATGTCGCTGGTCGTCGCGAAACCGCCTTGACTGGTGAGGTGGAAAACGGACTTCAGGTAGTCTTCGACGGACCGCGTGAGGGATGGGGGCGGCTGCGGCGAACGAATCGTGTTCAAGGAGCTCTCCAGGTCAAAGCCCTGTCAACGAGACAGTGCATTAGCCTAGACTAAATTTCAACTATTGTCAAGCGAACATGTGGATTTTGTATACCTAAGAAACTAAGCTAATTAACGGTGTCAGAATGCGCTCGCTCATCCCCCAAATGGTATGATCGCCCAGCCTATATGCAGGAAGTACCCGTCGGGGGATGCCAGGATGATCGACGACGATCTCCCCGAGCACCCCCGAGGCCTGGAGAGCCCGGAAGGACACCCAGAAGGCGTCTTGGACCTCGGCACTGACCACAATACGTGGACGCGAGGTCAACGCGAGTACAAATGGTCGGACGACGACGGGCGGGAGAACGGGAGTCCGCGGGTACAGGTCGTCCAGGACGCCGAGGCGTTCGGCGCCCGACAGGTCGACGCCGACTTCTTCGCCCGTTTCGCGGATGGCCGTCGCCAGCAGGTCGACATCCCCGGGATCGCGCCGTCCGCCGGGGAATGCGATCTGCCCCGACCAGGTGTCACCGGCGCGCACGGCCCGGTGGATGAACAATGCTTCCAACCCTTCGTCACCGTCGTGCAGGATGACGGCGACCGCAGCGGCAATCATCCCCTTTTCGAACGGAATTTCAACGGGCCGGTAGTCGCGCAGCTTGCGACGCGCTGCTTCCAGCGTGGCAGTCACCCTGGCTCCCGACTCCTAACTCCCAGCTCCTAAGCCGACACCTCCTCGCCGCCGTCCACGTTGATCACGTTGCCGGTGATCCAGTCGGCGCCGGGGTGGGACAGCGCCACGATCGCGCCGCCGAGGTCGGCGGGTGTCGTGAGCCGGTGGTGCGGGTTTCGTTGTGTGGCGATCTCGACGAGCTTCTCGTTGCCGGGAATCTTGCGGAGCGCCGGCGTGTCGGTCACGCCGCCGCGCAGCGCGTTGACCGTGATCTCATAGGGCGCAAGCTCGAGCGCGAGCTGCCGGGTGTGGGATTCGAGTGCCGCTTTTGCTGCGGAGACCGCGCCGTAGGTGGCGAAGACGCGCGTCGAGCCCGATGACGTCATCGAAAAGATCCGGCCGCCCCTCCCCATGAGCCCCTGCTTCACGACGCCTTGCGCCCAGTACACGAGCGAGTGGGCCATCACGTCGAGCGTCATATCGATATTGGGTTTGTTCAGGACATCGACCCCGATGTAGGGCTTCAGCGTCCCGAACGCGAGCGAGTGCAGCAGCACGGCGATGTTCAACTGCTGCTTCGCCAGCTCGGCGAGGACCTCGTTCCGTTTTTCCTCGTCGGCCGCGTTGATGTTGAAGTACTGCGTCTTGCGGCCGAGTTGCTCGATGTCCTTGCGAATCTGGGCGACGTGCTCGAGGCCCGCCTTGCGGTCGAGGTGCACCCCGACGATGTCATAACCCGCCTGCGCGAGCGCGCGTGCAGCGCCCTCGCCGAAGCCGCTCGACGCTCCGAGGATGAGCGCCCATTTCGAAGCCTTCATTTGCGCGTGTGGGGTGTCGGTCATGGCGGTATAATAGCTTCCATCCGATGAGAAGCCACTTGTGGATGGGAATCGGCCTGATCGCCGGACTTCTGCTTGGCCTCTTCGCGGCCACGCTCGCGCAACACAACAACCCCGCGCTCGCGGCAGTGCTGTTCGGCATTCAGCCGGTTGGCATCATTTTCAAAAACCTGCTGTCCATGGTCGCGATTCCCCTGGTCGCGACCGCGCTCTTTGCGGGACTCGCCAAGCTCGGCGAGCTGCGCGCGCTCGGCCGCCTCGTCGTTCGCACTCTCGCGTTCTTCTGGGGCACGTCAGTCCTCGCGATCGCGCTGGGGTTCGCCATCGGCAGCGTCATGCTGCCTCAGGCTGCGGTATCGCCGGAAAAACAGGCGGTCCTGCAGGCCGCGGCGGCTGATCCAGCCGCGATTCAGAGCGCTGCCGCGACCATTCCGACAGGTCTCCAGTTCATAGTCCAACTGGTGCCGGCGAATCCGTTCAAGGCGGCGGCCGACGGCAACCTGCTGCCCGTGATCGTGTTCGTCACGATTTTCGCGATCGCGACCGCGACCCTGCCGATCGAACGTCGTACGCCGCTCATCAACCTGGCCGACGCCGCGACCGACGCGCTCATCCGGATCGTCCAATGGGTCCTCGTCATCGCGCCGATCGGCATCTTTGCACTCGTGGCGCCGACCGCGGCCCAGTACGGCTGGGACGTCGTGCGCGCGATGCTCTGGTTCATCGCCGCGGTGGTCATCGGCGTTCTCGTGTTCATCGCCGTCGTATACCTGCCGAGTGCGGCGCTCATTGCTCGCGTTTCTCCGCTGCGTTTTCTGCGCGCGGCGTACCCGTCCATGTTCATGGGGTTCTCGGCAACGACGTCGATGGCCGCCCTGCCCAACATGATCGACGCGGCGGATAAGGACCTGCACATCCCGCGGCCGGTGTCCGGTTTCGTGCTGCCGCTCGCAGCGAGCATCAATCGCGGCGGCAGCGCGCTGTTTCAGGCGATCGCGGTCCTCTTCATCGCCCGCTTGTATGGGATTCCGTTTGGCTTCGGACACATGCTGCAAGCGGGCATCGCGGTGTTTCTGGCGTCCCTGACCGTCGCCGCAGTGCCCTCGGGCGGCGTGATCAGCCTGTTCCCCGCATTCCAGGCGACCGGTCTGCCGATCGCCGGCCTCAGCATTCTGATGGGACTGGATCGCATCTCCGACATGTTTCGCACGATGACGAACGTCACCGGTCATCTGACGACCGCGGTGGTCGTGGCCCCGCGCGAACCCGCAAAATGAGTTGGCTGCTCGCGGCACCGTGGATCGTCGTCCTGTCCGTTCTCCTGTACCGATTCACGCGCCGCGAGCCCACGCTGCGCGCGTACGCGCCCCTCTCCGCCGGGCCCCTCGTATCCATCATCATCCCCGCGCGCAACGAGGCGCGCAACATCGAACGCTGTGTGCGATCTGTGCTGGCCACGCAGTACTCGCCCATAGAAGTGATCGTCGTGGATGACCGCTCGACCGACGACACAGCGGAGATCGTCGAGGCCGCAGCTGGAGGCCGCGTGCACCTGGTGCGCGGCGTCGAGCCGGCGGAGGGCTGGTTCGGCAAACAGTGGGCGATCGTGCAGGGGTACCGCGTCGCCAAGGGCGAGTTGCTGCTGTTTGCGGACGCCGACACCACGCACAGCCCCGAGTTGATCGGCCGGGCGGTGCGGGGGCTGCAGGCGGAGAACGTGGACCTGTTCTCGGTCCTGCCGCGCCAGGAGATGCGGAGTTTCTGGGAGCGCGTGATTCAGCCGCACGTCTTTCTCGCGCTCGAGAGTGGCCTCGGGAACCTGGCTCGCGTGAACCGCACGCGGGTCGAGTGGCACGCGATCGCTAACGGTCAGTTCATTCTGACGACGCGCGCTGCCTACGAGAGCGCCGGAACGCACGCCGCCGTTCGACACTCGGTGGTCGACGACCTGCTGCTCGCGCAGCGCTACGTGCGCGGCGGGAAGGACATCTTCCTCGTCTACGGCGAGGAATTCATGACGACGCGCATGTACGGCTCACTGCGCGAAATCATTGCGGGCTGGTCGAAGAACCTGGCGTCGGGCATCCCACTGATGACGCCGCCGCTCCGCCCGATCCGCGCCGTTGCTCCGTACGTCATGTGGTTGCCGGCACTCTTCTGGATTGGGCCGCCCGTCGCGTGGCTGGCGGGCTCGGATTTCGCCGCCATCGCGACCCTCGCCTCGCTCCTCACCTGGCTGGCGATCTACGGGACGTACCGCGCCCCGCTCTGGTACGCCGTCCTCTACCCGCTCGGCGCGACGCTGGTGGCGTTCATCATGCTGCGATCAGCCTGGGGAAGGGGAAGAATCGAATGGCGAGGGCGAATCTACAAAAGCGAGGCGTCCTAGCTGTTCGCAACTCCCCACGCGAGAACCAACCCGGCGACGACACTCCCCAGCGCGGCTCCCAGGTGGAGCGTCGTTGCCCATCTGCCGCTCCGCTCCGCCGCCAGCTTCACCACGATCGAGAGTGTCAGCGACACGCTCAACATCCCGATGATCGTGCCCACGCCGAACGCCGCGAAGTAGACGAGCCGCGACGTGATGTCGGGCGCGGCCGCCACGAGGAGCGCGGCGATGGCTCCGCTCCCCGCCAGACCGTGCGCGATCCCGAAGCCCAGCGAACGCCGCGCGTCGACCACCGCGTGCGCATGACCATGCGCTGCATCGGTGCCGTGGCTGTGGAGATGAAAGTGCGGACCCGCGGCCGGGTGGGTGTGCACATGCATGTGCCACCGTCCGCGCACGTACCGCCAGATCACCAGGCTGCCGAGCAGCACCAGGAGTGCGGCGACGAGCAGCTCGGCGGCCGGCCAGAAACGGTCCGGCAGACTGATCCCGAGGGCGATGATCAGCAGGGCCACCGCGCCGACCGTCACCGTATGCCCCAACCCCCACACGAGCCCCAGCCGGGCGGCGCTCCAGAGCCGCGCGGAAGGCCGTGTGGCCAGGGTCGAGACGGCCGCAAGGTGGTCTGGCTCAAAGGCATGGCGGAATCCCAGCAGGCCACCGATGGCCAGAACCGCTACAATTGAGGGCGTCATTTTGGCGCTCCAAATCTAACCACAACCTTTTGGCCTGCTTGCATATCCAACCCCGTGCATGGCCCGACAGGTGCTCGAGGACACTCTGACTGCTGACTCGATTGCGGCCGACACGGCTCTCGCGGCAAGCGGGGACGCCAGTGCATTCGAGCGGCTGTACCGGACTCACGTTGCGCGGGTCCATACGCTGGTGCGCCGCATGCTCGACGCCGATGAGGCGGACGACGTCACGCAGGATGTGTTCATTCGCGCGTGGCAGAAGCTGTCGACGTTCCGCGGCGAGTCGGCATTCGGGACGTGGTTGCACCGGCTGGCGGTGAACGTGGTCCTGGCTCGCCGCAAGCGCGTCGGGATCGAGCGCGGCCGATTCATTACCCAGGAAGAGCCGCTCGATGGCGTGACGAGCAAGCCGGTGACGCCGGAGCTGTCGATGGATTTCGAGCAAGCGCTGGCGAGCCTTCCCGAGGGAGCACGGCAGGTGTTCGTGTTGCACGACGTGGAGGGGTATCGCCACGAGGAAATAGCGCGCATGCTCGGCGTCGTGCCGGGCACGTCAAAATCGCAGCTGCATCATGCGCGGATGGCGCTGCGGAGGCACTTGGAACGATGAACGATCAGTGGACAAACCGGCTTTCGGAATACATCGACGGCGAGCTCGACTCGACCGAGCGCGCGGCACTCGAGGCGCACCTCGCGACCTGCGGTCAGTGCTACGCGACGCTGGGCGATCTGCGCCAGGTGGTCGCGCGCGCGCAGTCGCTCGCCGACACGCCACCCGCGACAGATCTCTGGCCGGAAATCGCTCGGGAGATTCGTCGTGAGCAGGCACCGGTACGACGTGACCGCCCCGTCCGCCGCCGTTTCAGTTTGACCGTCGGGCAGTTACTCGCCGCGAGTATCGCGCTGATCCTGCTGTCGGGTGGCAGTGTCTGGCTCGCCGTGCAGCAGCGGTCGACGAACACCGCCGCCGAGCCGGCGGTCACCACGCAACCTTCAACCGCCAGGGTTGCCAATTGGACGGGGTCCACCGATGTCGCCATCGCCGAGCTGCAGGCCGCACTGACGCTGAACGAGAAGCGGCTCGATTCAACGACCGTGCGCATCGTGCGGAAGAATCTGGCCATTATCGATCGGGCGATCGCTGACGCGCGCATCGCGCTGCGGAACGACCCCGGCAACGCGTACCTGAACCTCCATCTCGCCGACACGATGCGGCGCAAGGTGGAATTGCTGCGGCGTGTGAACGACATGGCTGCAGCCCGGTCCTAGGAGGAGACAGACATGGTTGCAATGCTGGCCGCCGCGATGCTGGTCACGCTGGCACCGCAGAGGCAAACCGATACGAGCATCGCCGTGCCGGCCGGCGCCAGCCTTTCGGTCAACAACTTCGGGGGCGGGATCACCGTCCACGGGTGGAGCGAGAATCGCGTGAAGGTGCATGCGGAGACCGGTCGCCGCGGACGGGTGGAAGTCTCGCTGGTGGGGAACACGGTAGTCGTCAAGGCGAGCAGTCGCGAAGGCGCGCCATCGGTCATGGACTTCGACATCACCGTGCCGCAATCGATGGGCATCAGTCTCAACGGGACCTACGCGGACATCACGGTCGACGGGGTGCAGGGACCGATCAACGCCGAGACCGTGAACGGCGAGGTCAACGTCCGTGGGGGCAAGGGCATCATCACCCTGCACTCGATCCAGGGATCGGTGACACTCGCCGACGCCTCGGGACGTATCGAGGTGAACTCCGTCAACGAAGACATCGAGCTGACGAACGTGAGCGGCGAAATCAAGGTCGAAACCACGAACGGCGGCATCATGATGACCGGGATCCAGTCGTCGAGCGTCGATGCCGGCACGATCAACGGCGACGTGGTCTACGAGGGTACCGTCACGGACGGCGGATCGTACAGCTTCGCGTCGCACAACGGGGACATCTCAGTCTCCATCCCGGAGCGCGCCAACGTCACGGTGACCACGGCGACGGCGAACGGCGACATCGATGCCAGCTTTGCGCTCCCGCTTACGAGCACGACGGGGAAGCATCGCAAGACGTTCAAGATCGGCTCGGGAAGCGCGCGCATGGAGCTGGAGTCGTTCCAGGGGGATATCAACATGCGCCGTCCCCAGGAGCTGCGGGATCGGATCGATCGCAAGCACAAGCACGACCAGAACGAAAACGAGAACGACAACGATGCCGACTCCAGCTGGCACTTCGACTTTGGCAGCGTGACCGCGTACGCAACGCGATACGCGGCACACTACGCACCCAAGTACGCAGCGCAATATGCCGCGCAGTACGCGCCCAGATATGCGCGGCAGTACGCGCGCATGTACGCGCACCAGTACCGGTATCAATACCAGTATCAGCACTAACTCCGGAGACTCCATGCGGACCTTCTTGATCGTGAGCGCACTCGCCGCCGGCGCCATCGCAACCGCGTCGGCTCAAGACTTCAACTGGCATGGCCGGATCGCCGCCGGTAAGCGGCTCGAAGTGAAGGGCGTCAACGGCGACGTGCGGGCGGTCCTCGCCAGCGGCGCCGAGGCGGTGGTGAATGCTCGCAAGCACGCGCGCCGCTCCGATCCGGACGAAGTCGAGATCAAGGTGGTCGAATCGGACGAAGGCATTACGATCTGCGCCGTCTATCCCACGCCGCGCCGCGCCCGCCGCGAGAACACCTGTGAGCCGGGTGATCGCTGGAGCTCCAGCACCGACAACAACGATGTGACGGTCGACTTCGAGGTGCAGGTACCCGCCGGAATCGAGTTCAACGGCCAGACGGTGAACGGCGAGATGTCCGCCGAGGGTCTCAAGGGCGATGTGCGGGCGAGCACCGTGAACGGCAGTGTGCGCGTGACCACGACCGGCCTGGCGGAAGCATCAACCGTGAACGGGTCCGTGTACGCGCAGATGGGCCGGGCAGACTGGAACAACGATCTCGAGTTCAGCACCGTGAACGGCGGGATCACACTGATTCTGCCAGGAAAGCTCGACACCGACGTGCGTGCCACCACCGTGAACGGCGACATCGAGACCGACTGGCCGCTCATGATTACCGGGCGGTTCAGCAACCGGCGGATACGTGGCACGATCGGCGCGGGCGGCCGCGCGCTCAGTCTGAGTACGGTGAATGGGGAGATACGGCTCAAGAAGGGCACGTAATCGCACCAGCTCGCAGTCGTTCGGTACCGAACTCCTAGGCATGTAGCACGACCTTGACCCCCTCGTAGTCCGAGGGGGTTTTGGTGTTGCGGGACATCCTTGCCCGCGCAACGCAGATCGAGAGTCTCCGCGAGCTGTTCGCCGCGCTCGGCTATGAACCCGCGCGGGAGTCGGTGCCGGTCGAAGCCTGGCTCGGCGCAACCGCTGGCATCGCGCGCGCCGCCCTGATCGGGCGCCACGGCGCATTCCGCGTCTTTGCGCTGGAGGCCGCCGCTCCCGAGGACGCCGCGCGCGCTGCCGCGCGCCGTCTGTCGGCCAGTGCGGAGCGCGGGCTCGCATGCGCCGTGGGAGGCGAGCCGGGGCGGCTCGTCTGCGCGGCCGGACCGGTCGGCCTTCGCATGGCGACGATCCCCCTGGCCAATCCTTCCGGTGCCGCGCTGGCCATTCTCGAACGGCTCGCCCCGGCAAGCAATGAGTCAGCACTCGCCCTGTCGCTGCGCATCGGCGAGGTGCTCGCGAGCGAAGGCGTGACGCCCCGCTTCTTCCGCGCATTTCGCGGCATCCTGGAGCGGCTGACGGAGCAGCTGCACACTCCGCGCTCGCGTGTCGACCGCCATGCTCTCACCCTCACGGTGCTCACCCGCATGCTCTTCCTCTATTTCATCCAGTCGAAGGGCTGGCTGAACGGTGATCGCCGCTACATCGCCCACCTCCTCGATCGGGCACTGTCAGGGCGGCATCACTTCCATCGCTCCTTTCTGCACGCGCTCTGCTTCGGCGCCCTCAATCGCCCTCCCGCGCGGCGCGGAGCTGCCGCACGCGCGCTCGGCAGCATCCCATTTCTCAACGGCGGGTTGTTCGAACCGTCGCCACTCGAGCGACAGCACGGCCCCGCGATCTGGGGCAACAGCGATTGGCGCGCCGCATTCGACGATCTGTTCGAGCGCTTCCATTTCTCTGTGCGCGAGCACGACGCCGGCGAGTTCATCGCGCCTGACATGCTCGGTCGCGTGTTCGAAGGGGTGATGGATCCCGATGAACGCCGGACCAGCGGCAGCTACTACACGCCTGCGTCGCTGGTCCGTGAAATGGTGCGGGCGGGCCTCGAAGCCGCACTCACCAGTCGCTTTGGCATGTGCGCGTCGGCTGCCGCGCGATGGGTGCATGACGGCCTCCCACCGCAACCGGCTCCGGACCTGCGCGGGCTCACCGTCCTCGACCCTGCCGTCGGATCTGGAGCCTTCTTGCTAGGAGCGCTCGACGTCTTGGCGGCGCTCAGGCGCGCCGCCGGCGACGGGCCCGCCGCGGCCGTCAAGCGCGACGTCCTCGCCCACTCGTTGTTTGGCGTCGATCTCACGCCGACCGCCGTGCGGCTTACCGAGCTGCGGCTCTGGCTCGCCCTGGTCGCGGACGATGAAACTCCCGACCTCGAAGCCATCGCGCCGCTTCCCAATCTCGACGGGCATATCCTTCAGGGCGACGCGCTGCTCGACCCGCTGACCCTGGCGGCTTCGCTCGGCGGCCGCGCGATCCGAGGAGGCGCCGGAGAGGCGCGACGGCTAAGGGCCGCGCGACGTGATCACTTCGTCCTGGCCGGACCGGAAAAGCGCCATGCACAGGCGGAGCTCAGCCGCGCCGAAGCTGTACTCGCGCGGAGACTGCTCCGTGACGGCTGTATCGCATTGGAGCGGGCCATCAACGAGCTGCTCAGTACGGCGCGCAATCGCGATCTGTTCGGCCGGCGCCGCGGGCTCGATCATGAGCAACGCGTGCGCCTGAGCCGGCTGCGGCAAACCTTGCGCGACTTGCGCGCGGCGCAGCGGCGGCTGCGACTGGACGGCGCGGCGCCATTCTTCGCGTTCGAATCGCACTTCGCCGACGTCATGCTCCAAGGCGGGTTCGACGTCGTGACCGGCAACCCGCCGTGGGTGCGCGCGGAGCGGCTGCCGCCCCGCGTGCGTGAGATTCTTACGACGCGCTACTCCTGCTGGCGGCCAGCCGGGACGCGCGGATTCGCGCATCTCCCCGATCTCGCCGTGGCGTTCGTGGAACGCGCGCTCGAGCTGGCGCGGCCCGGGGGCGTCGTCGCGCTGCTGGTTCCGGCAAAGCTCGCGACCAGCGGCTACGGCGCGCCGCTCCGGACGCGATTGGCGCACACCACGCGCATCGAGCGAGCGTGCCCCTTGCCCGAACCGATGGCGCTGGCCTTCGGCGCAGCCGTCTACCCCATGGCGCTGGTTGCCGCGCGAGCCGATCCGTCGGGCACCGAGATGACGGGCACGACGCTCGGTGCCAAGCCCGCAGCGCCTGCCATTCCCCAGCGGCAGCTGCAGCACGACGGTGGAGGGCCGTGGATTCTCATTCCCGGCGCCGACCACGTCCGCCGCCGGCTGCGGGGGGAATTCCCCACGCTCGGGGATCGCTGGACGCCACAGCTCGGCGTAAAAACCGGCGCCGATGACGTCTTTCTACTCGACCGTGAATGTCCGGGCACCCGGCCAGCAATTCGCGGTCGAGACATCGCCGCGTGGCGCTGCCGCCCGCGCCGCTATGTGTTGTGGACTCACGGGAGCGACGGGCTGCCGCTCCCGCGATTGCCACGGGAGCTCGCCGAGCGACTGTCGCGTCATGAAGAGCGGCTCAAGCGGCGCGCCGATTACCGCGCCGGCCCGCCCTGGCAGCTGTTTCGCACGAGCCTCGGCTTCGCGTCGCATCGCGTGATTTGGCCGGACCTGGGCCGCCGCCTCACTGCTGCTGTACCGGCTGCGGATCTCGTGCCGCTCAACACCGTGTACGGTATCGCGACACGCGACGCGAGCGATGCGGCCGCGCTCGCGGCCCTTCTCAATTCAGGCTGGGTGACGGCGCTCGCCCGGCTCGTCGCCGATCCAGCGCGAGGCGGGTTCCGCCGCTTCAATGCGAGCGTCGTGCGCGGCCTCCCGGTGCCGCCCGCCGGGTCGGGCGCCTGGGCTGCGCTCGCGCGGCGCGGCATGTCCTGTGAACCCGCTGATGACCTCGTCGCTGACGCCCTCCATCTCGATGAGTCCGATCGCCGCGCGCTGGCCACGGATCCTGTCTGAGCACCTCGTCCCCGTGCCGGAACCCCTCGCCGTCGCGCTCCAGCCGGCGGGGGAAGCGTCGCCGCGAGAGGTCGTCTGCAGCGCCGCGCGGGCGCTGCTCGACAGCGCACCGCTGGTCCCGAGAGCGACGCCCATCGCGTGGCCTGCGTGGCTCGCGCCGCATCAAGTCCCGGCCGCCGAACGCCTGACCGCCATCATCGCTCGCCACGGTGGCGCGCTGCTCGCGGACGAGGTCGGGTTGGGCAAATCGTACGTCGCGCTTGCCGTCGCCCTTGCGCAGCGCGAACCGTTCATGCTGGTCGTTCCCGCCGTACTCGTGCCTCAGTGGCGCACTCTGTTGGAACGGTTCGCCGTGCAAGAAATCCCCATCATCACACACGAATCCCTCAGCATCTCGCCGGGCCGCCCGTCCGGCCGTCCGACCGTCATCGTCGATGAAGCCCACCGCTTCCGCAATCCCGACACGAACCGTTACCGGGCGCTCGCCCGCCTCGTCGTCGGGAGTCGCGTGCTGCTGGTGACCGCCACGCCGATCCATAACTGCGTCGCGGATCTGCTCCACCTCTTGCGTCTGTTTTTGCGCGATCATGCCCTTGCCGCGCTCGGCGTGCCTTCCCTCCGAAACGCCGCGCGGCGTGAAGCCGACACGTCCCTGGCGCAGGTCGCCGTCGCCCGCGTCATCGTGGCGCGCTCGCGTGAGCGAGTGCGGACGGGATACGACGGCGGCCCGGTGAGCATGGTCTTCCCGCGATCGACAACCGCAGCGTTGCGGGCTGCTCCAGCACCAGACGCGTTGATCACGGCGCTTGCAACGGGCGTCTCCTCGCTACGCGCAGGGGGCGGAGCCGCGCCGCTGCTCCGGCTGATGCTGTTACGCCGTTTGGGGTCCAGTGTGGCGGCATTTCGCGCGGCGCTCACCCGGCACGAGACCTATCTCGACCTCGCAACCGGGGCCGCGACCGAGGGGCGCTCGCTTACGCCGCGGGAGTTTCAGCGCTGCTTCCCGCGCGCCGCGGAATCGGATATCCAGCTCGTCCTGTTTCCGCTGCTCCTCGAGGCGGCCAGCGAACCGGCTGCGCCATTGGCCGATGATCGCCGCACCCTGGCTCGCCTACGCGAGCTCCTGACGCATGCCGCCATCGCCGACCCCAAGGCCGATGCGCTGGAACGTCTCCTCGCTGAACGGCCCGCCAAGACCATCGTCTTCACCGACGCGCAGCCGACGGCGCGATATCTCATGCAGCGGCTGCGCTTCGCGCGCCGCGCGGCGGTATTCGGACACGCCGGCCGCTTCGCATCAGGCGATGCCTCACGCGCGGAGGTGCTGCGGGCCTTTGCGCCGCGCGCGCAGGGTGGGCCCCAGCCCGCCGCCGCCCTCGAAACCGATCTCCTGATCGCCACTGACCTGCTGAGCGAGGGCCTCAATCTCCAGGATGCCGAGCGCGTGGTGCATTACGATCTGCCGTGGAGTCCGGCGCGCCTCGCTCAGCGTGTCGGCCGGATCGACCGGCTCGGCTCGGTGCACGCTTCGATCAGCACCGTCACGTTCCTGCCGTCGCCGACGTTGGCCCGTGCGCTCGCGCTCGAAGAGCGACTGGCCCGGAAGGTTCGCGACCAGCAGGTCGCAGGTACCGGCGGCCGCCTCGACTGGTGTGACCAGCTCGCAACGCTCGCGTCGTCGACCTGCGGTGCCGCGCTGGGCGCGTTTGCGGGGGTTGCGGGAGAGGAGGCCTGCACCGTAATCGTGGTGCGGATCGCAAAGCTCGTGGAGGCGATCGTTGTCGAAGGGAACACGCCTCGAACCAATCCAGCAGCCGCAACGCGGATCCTCGCCGCCGCCCGCACCAAAGCGCCGGTCGACGTCGATCGTAATCTGCTGCAGCAGGCGATTGACGCGGCGGCGCCGTTGATCAAGTCCCGTCTCACCGCCGTACAGGACGCACGGTGGCGAGCCAGCGATCGAGACCGACTTGCCCGGCGACTCATTCCCTGGGTGCTGTCCGCTGGGCGACGTGCGGCACGCCGCGGGGATGGTGAGCAACTCGGCGCGCTCGACGCTCTGGTTTCGCGTTTGGCGTCGGGGATGACTGCAGGGGAGGAGCTGCTGCTGGAAGTGTTATTGTCTCGGCAAGAGCCGCTGGTAGTGCCAGACCTGCTGGCGTGGCATCACGGGCTGCCGCCCGCCGACACGGGATACTCACCCATTGAGGTTGAGCTCGTTGCCGCATTGATGGTCGTCGCGCTGTAGATTCCCCCGAGTGACGCTCACAACGTTTCTCTTCGATCTCGACGGCACAATCATCGATTCAATCGAGCTGATCCTGCGCTCCTACCGCCATACGATGGAGCTGCATCGCGGCAACGAGCCGCTGCCGTCCGATGAGGTGTGGATCAAAGGTCTCGGTACTCCTCTCTGGACGCAATTCGGCGAGATCACCGCTGACAAAGAAGAGATCGAGGCGATGGTGCAGACCTACCGCACGTACAACCTCGCGCACCACGACGCGCTCGTGAAACCGTACGACGGCGTCGTCGACGAGATCCGGCGGCTCCAGACTGCCGGCAAGCGACTCGGCGTGGTGACCAGCAAGCTGCGCGATGGCGCGATGCGCGGCATCCGGATCTCCGGGCTTGACCAGGTGTTCGACGTCGTCGTCGGCTGTGACGACGTCAAGCACTTCAAGCCACATCCCGAGCCGGTCCTGAAGGCGGTTCAGGAGCTTGGCGTCACGCGAGAGGATACGGTGTTCGTGGGCGACTCCCGCCACGACATGGAATGCGGCCGCGCCGCGGGCGTCAAGACCGCCGCCGTGCTCTGGGGACCGTTCGACCGCCCGCACCTCGAGGACCTGTCGCCCGACTACTGGCTGGAGAAACCGGGAGACCTGCGTCAGCTTTACGAACCATGAGCTCTCAAAAATTCGTCCCGTTCGAGCTGGAACGCTGGCAAAGCACCTGGGAAAACCGGGTGCGCTTCAATCTCTCCGAATCCGGCGTGCACCCGCTCTCGATCCAGGAGCTGCTTGGTCTCGCCGGCGCCTCCTCCCTCCCGCTGCTCGACGTGCGCCTCGGCTACAGCCAATCGAATGGCACCGATCTACTCCGCGAGCGCATCGCGGCGCTCTACCCCGGTGCCTCTCCTGATCAGGTGCTCGTCACGACCGGCAGCTCCGAAGCGAACTTCGTCACGTGTTGGCGCTTGCTCCAGCCCGGCGACAAAGTGGCCGTGATGATGCCGAACTACCTCCAGACCTGGGGACTGGCGCAGAACTTCGGCGCAGAGGCGAAGGCGTTGCAGCTCCACGAGAAGGAAGGATGGGAGCCGTACGTCGAGGAGATTCGCACCGCCATCGCGCCCGGCACCAAGCTCGTCGTAGTCACCAATCCGCATAACCCGACCGGCCACGTGCTCGGCGACGCGGCACGCAAAGCGATCCTCGAGCGCGCCGCCGAGGTGGGTGCCTGGGTCCTCGCGGACGAGGTCTATCAGGGCGCGGAGCGTGATGGCAAGACGACCCCGTCGTTCTGGGGCAGCGGCTACAACAAAGTGATCATCGTGAACGGCCTGTCGAAAGCGTACGGCCTCCCGGGCCTGCGCATCGGCTGGATCGTCTCACCGCCCGGCTTCAGTCAGGAGGCGTGGGCGCGGCACGATTACACGACGATCGGCCCGTCGGGCGCGTCCGACCATCTCGCCGCCGTCGCCCTCGATCCCCACGTGCGCGACAAGCTGATCGAGCGGACGCGGCGCATCCTGCACGCGAACTATCCGGTGATGGAAACCTGGCTCAAGACGTTTGGCGACACGTTCACCTGGCATGCACCGCACGCCGGCGCGATCTGCTGGGCCCGCTATCGCGGCGCAATCCCGGCGCCTGAAGTCGTCGAGAAACTGCGCGCGCAGCACAGCGTGCTGCTCTGTCCGGGTGATCACTTCGGGATGCCGGGCTTTCTCCGCTTTGGCTACGGCGGCGAGCTGCAACATTTCCAGGAAGCGCTCGCGGAAACCGAGCGCGGGCTGCGTCGCCTGTTCAGTGACTGAGTGAGGCCTTGGATCTATGACGACGAAGCAACAGCAGAAGGAACGGGAAACCGCCGTGATTCGCGCGCCCCAAGACGGCAGTGAGGTCGGCGTGGTGGCGCTGGCCGGGCCGGAGGACGTGCGCGCGGCCCTCGATGCCAACGTCGCCGCGGCGCGCGCCTGCCGGGAGATGCCCGCCTACGCCCGCGCGGCCACCCTGCGCAAGGTCGCGGATGGGCTGGAGACGGGGCGAGCGGAGTTCGCTCGCACGCTGGCGCTCGAAGCCGGCAAGCCGATCGCACAGGCGAAGACCGAAATCGATCGCGCCATCGCCGTGTTCCGCGATGGAGCCGAAGAGGCCACACGGATCGGCGGTGAAGTACTCCCTGCCGATGTCGTCCCCTCTGGCACGGGCCGGATCGCCATCACGCGCCGCTTTCCACTGTCGCCGATCGCGGCGATCACGCCGTTCAACTTTCCGGTCCTGCTCGCGGCTCACAAAATCGCGCCCGCCATGGCCTGCGGCGCGACGATCACGCTCAAGCCGCCGCCCCAGGATCCCCTCACGTCGCTGCGGCTGTTCGATCTCGTCCAGGCGTCCGGCTACCCCGACGGCGCCGCCAACGTCGTTCCCTGCCACGTCGAGGTCGCGCAGATCCTCATCGAGGATCCGCGCGTGCGGCTCATCACGTTCACCGGCAGCGCCAAAGCCGGCTGGGCGATTCGCGCCAAGGCGGGAACCAAGCGCGTCGCGCTCGAGCTGGGCGGCAATGCGGCGGTCATCGTCGAGCCCGACGCCGACCTGACGTGGGCGGCGGCCCGCTGCGCCATCGGCGGCTTTACGTACGCCGGCCAGTCCTGCATCTCGACGCAGCGGATCCTCGTCCAGGAACGCGTCTCTCAGACGTTTCTCGATCTGCTCCTGGACAAAGTGAAGCACCTGAAGGTCGGCGACGTGCTCGACGAGCACACGGACGTCGGCCCCATGATCTCGCTCGAAGCCGCCGAGCGCGTCGAGCGCTGGATCGCCGAGGCAGTGGCCGCCGGCGCGAGAGTCGAGTTGGGCGGCAAGCGCAACGGCGTGTTCTTGCAACCGACGGTGCTCACGCACACCAGCGCCGCCATGAAGGTGAACTGCGAGGAGGTGTTCGCGCCCCTCGTGACCGTCACGCCGTACCGGTCGTTAGATGAAGCGATCGAGTGGACGAATGCCTCGCCCTACGGGTTACAGGCGGGCGTGTTTACGACGAATCTGCAGACCATGTTCCGGCTGCACGCCGAGCTGGACGTGGGCGCCGTGAACGGGAACGACATTCCCGGCTTCCGCGTGGATCGCCTGCCGTACGGCGGCGCCAAGGCCTCGGGCCTCGGTCGGGAAGGCGTGCGCTACGCGATCGAGGAGATGACCGAGCGCCGGGTGCTGACGCTCAAGCTCGATTAGCCGCTAGACCAACGCCCGCAAGATCAGGTAACCGAGACCACCGATGCCGGCCGCCGCCGGGATCGTGGCGACCCAGGCCCACACGATCCGGCCCGCCACGCCCCACCGCACCGCGGAGAACCGTTGCACCGCCCCGACCCCCGTTATCGCACCGGTGATCGTGTGCGTGGTACTCACCGGGATGCCGTAGTGCGATGACACGAAGAGCGTAATCGCGCCCGCCGTTTCCGCGCAGAACCCCCCGAACGGGGTCAGCTTCGTGATGCGCTGCCCCATCGTCTTCACGATGCGCCAGCCGCCCGCCATGGTGCCGAGGGCGATTGCGGCCCCGGCCGCCACAATGACCCAGGTCGGGATGTGATTGGGATCGGTGAGGTGAAATGCTTGGATTGGAAAGTTCACGAACAGTGCCTGGCTGGAAACGAGGAGCGCGACGATGATGCCCATCGTCTTCTGTGCGTCGTTCGTACCGTGGCCAAGCGAATACGCGGCGGCCGAGACGAGCTGAAGCACCCGGAACGCTTTGTCGACCCGGCGTGGCAGCGATCGTCGCAGCGACCACGACAGCGCCACGGTCAGCAGCAGCGCCAGCATGAACCCCATGACCGGCGCGACCACGATGAAGATGAGGGTCTTGGTCCAACCACTCGCGATGATCGCGGAGAATCCCGACTTGGCGACTGCAGCGCCGGCATAGCCGCCGATGAGGGCGTGCGACGACGACGTCGGCAGTCCCAGCCACCAGGTGACCAGGTCCCAGATGATTGCTCCCAACAGCCCACCGAGCACCACGGTCGAATCGACGACGTTGAGATCGATCAGCCCTTTGCCCACGGTCTTCGCAATCGCGGTCCCGAACACGAACGCGGCAATGAAGTTCCAGAACGCAGCCCAAATAACCGCCGCGCTCGGTGAGAGCACGCGCGTCGACACGACAGTGGCAATCGAATTGGCCGCGTCGTGAAACCCATTGATGAAATCGAAGATGAGAGCGACGACGAGAATCGCCAGAACGAACCAGACGGAGGCCGTCATCAGGCGTGCTTGATCGTGATAGACTCGACCACATTCGCCACGTCTTCGGCCTGGTCGAGGGTGCCCTCCAGATTGTCGTAGATCTCTTTCCACTTGATCAGCTCGATGGCGTCGCGCTCTTTCTCGAAGAGCTGTCCCAGCGCCTCGTGGTAAATCGAATCGCCTTCTTCTTCGAGCTGCTTCGCCTCCACGGCGTACTTCATGACGTCGTTGCCCTTCTTGAGCCGGCTCACCGCTTCCCACAGCACGCCCATCATCCGCCCCAAAACGTCGACCAATCGCAGCACGCCTTGCGGCGCGACCCCGAGGCGAAAGATCTGCGTCCGCCGCGCGGTGCCGTCCATCGCGTCCATGACATCGTCCAGATCCGACGCCAGTTGGTGAATGTCTTCGCGATCGAGCGGCGTAATGAACGTGCGGTCGAGACGGTTGACGACCTCATGCGTGACCTGATCGGCCTCGTGCTCCAACCGCTTGATGGCTTCGACATGGGGCGTGCGGCGGTCGGGCGCAGCCTGGAACAGCTGCCGCAAATGCTCCACCGCTTCTTTGTTGCGAGTGGCGACTTGGGTGAACAAATCGAAAAACTCTTCTTCGCGCGGCAGGAGACGCACGGTATCTCCAGGGGCGTGGTGGACCGCAAAGATAGCGGCCCCGGCGAATGACAACTAGGTTATCGGCTCATGACCCCTACCCCGGCGCAATCCCAGCCGGTCGAGTTCGTCCGCGCGATCTCCCGGCTCGACGCCACCGCCCTCGTCGTCGGATCGATGATCGGTTCCGGCATCTTCATTGTGTCGGCCGACATCCTGCGGCAGGTCCATTCCCCGGGCCTGCTGCTCACCGTGTGGCTCCTGTCAGGCGTCGTGACGCTGTTGGGCGCGCTGTCCTACGGGGAGCTCGCGGCGATGTATCCGAAGGCGGGGGGGAACTACATCTATCTCCGCGAGGGGATCTCGCCGCTGTTCGGCTACCTCTACGGCTGGACGCTGTTCGTCGTGATTCAGACCGGCACGATCGCGGCGGTCGCCGTCGCGTTCGCGCGGTTCACCTCGGTGCTCTGGCCCTCGCTCTCGCCGGACGTGCTGCCCGGCCTGGGCACGACGCTGCATCTGCCGCAGCCCATCGGCGACGTCGCGGTCGGTGTTTCGCTGCAGCGCATCTTTGCGATCGCCTCGATCGTGCTGCTCACTTGGATCAATGTGCGCGGCGTGCGCACCGCGGCGTTCATCCAAACCACGCTGACGGCGATCAAGACCGCATCCCTCGCCGCGCTGATTCTGCTCGGGATCACGATCGGGCGAAACGCCGAGGCGATCGCCGCCAACTGGGGCGCGAACTTCTGGGCCGGCGGCGCCTTGACGCTGGCGGTCTTACCAGTGGTCGGCGCGGCCATGGTGGGTTCGCTCTTCTCGATGGACGCGTGGAATAACGTCGGGTTTGCGTCGGGCGAGCTCAAGAATCCCGAGAAGGACGTGCCGTTCGCGATGGGTGCCGGCGTCTTGATCGTGACGACGCTCTACGTCCTCGCGAACGTCTCCTACCTGGTCGTCCTCCCACAGGACGCCATCGCCCATGCGCCGCAGGATCGCGTCGGCACGGCGGCATTGCAGGCGATGTTCGGCGCGCCTGGCCTGTACATCATGGCGATCGCGATCATGATCTCGACGTTCGGCTGCAACAACGGGCTGATTCTGTCGGGCGCCCGCGTGTATTACGCGATGGCGAAGGACAATTTGTTCTTCAAATCGGCAGCCAATTTGCATCCAAGTTTCAAGACGCCGGCACTCGCGTTGATCGTACAGGCGATCTGGACATGCGTGCTGTGTCTCTCCGGGACGTACGGCCAGCTGCTCAACTTCGTGATCTTTGCCGCCGTGGTGTTCTACACGATCACGGCGATCGGCATCTTCCGTCTCCGGAAAACCCGGCCCGACATTCCACGGCCGGTGAAAGCGCCGGGGTACCCAATCCTGCCCGCCCTGTATGTCGTGCTGACCGGTCTGATCGCCGTCGACCTGCTGGTACAGGACTCCACCCGGACGTACGCGTTCTTGGGGCTGATCCTGGTGCTGTTGGGAGTGCCGGTGTACTTCGCGTGGAGGCGCCTGGCTGCCGCATAGGTTTCGGGTTATATTCGGGGTGTATGGCTGTACGGAAACCCCGGGAGTGCCCGCCCAAACCCCCTTCGTGTCCCGATTGCGGCGCCAAGACCGTCCACCAGTCGGGGTGTCTCCTATGTCTCCAATGCGGCTGGGCGCGGTGTGGCTAACCGCCAGCTGCCGCTGCTCCCCGTTGACCAACCGTCAGGCTGTCCGCCCGTCATTCTCGACGAGCGCCTCCGCGGCACCCGCTTCGTCTCCCTCACCCCGAACCGCGTCCTCAACTCGCCCAAGTCGACGGGCATGGATTACTGGTCGCTCAATCCCTATGTCGGCTGCGAGTTCGGCTGCAGCTACTGCTACGCGCGCTACACGCACCGCTACGTCGTCGAGCGGGCGCACGATGCCGGCAAGCTGACCGACGCCGAGTTCGCGGATTATCGCGGCGCGCACGGCTGGGAAGCGTTCGAGAAGCGGATCTTCGTGAAAGAGCATGTCGTCGGCGCGCTGGAGGCGGATCTCAAGCGCGTGCCGCTCGGCCAATGCATCGTGATCGGTACCGCGACCGATCCCTACCAACCCGCCGAGCGCCGGTTTCGGATCACGCGCGCGGTGCTGCAGCGGCTGACGCGCTGTGAGGGTCTCTCGTTCGGCATCATCACCAAGAGCCCGCTGATCGCGCGCGACTGTGATCTGCTCGTACGGTTGCAGGAACGCAACGAAGTCCAGATTCACATTTCATTGATTACGCATGACGCCAAACTCGCGCGCAAACTCGAAGCGCGCTCGCCGGTGCCGGCGGCTCGCCTGCGCGCGTTGCGCAAACTCGTCGACGGCGGCGTCAATGCCGGACTGATCGTCGCACCGGTGCTTCCCGGCATCACTGACGACGTCGCCCATCTCGACGCGCTGTTCGCTGCCGCACGTGACGCCGGCGCGCGTTTCGTCCACGCCGGTGCGTTGCGGCTCTACGCCGCCGTACGCGATCGCTTCTTACCGGTGCTGGGAGAACATTTTCCAGATCTGGTACCAAGGTACCAGCGCGCGTACGCGCGCCAGGCGGGCGCACCGCAAGAGTACGCGCGCGCGTTGTCGCGCCGCGTGGAGAAGCTGCGGCGCAAATACGGCTTCAAGAACCACCCCGGGATGATCGATCGCTACCGGCCGGCCAAGATGCCGGTGCAGGGCGAGCTGGAGCTGCGCGGCAGCCTGCCTTAACCGCCCCCGACGCGGCGGAAGACCCGTGTCTCTCCGCAAACCGCAGCCGTCGCGGTGTGGATGTAGCCGGTCACCAACGCAGCCGACAACCCGGCTGTATCCGCCTGATCCTCGAGTACGAGCGCGGCATTGGGTGTGTAAAGGCCCATTGGCCGCACGCGCGCGCAGTTCAGCGAGTCGCGTTCGATATTCACGTACCCGGCGGCATTCCGGCGCGACGCATCCGCCCCACTCCGTCGCACCACGACCTCACCGAACTTGCTCACCGCCAGATTCTGCGCTCCCGCCGAGAGCGCAAAAGCCAGGGTGGGGGCGCGCATTTCATAGCTGCGCGCCGACAGTGCCGCGAGACCGGGTGCCGTGCCCGCGGTGTCGATCGCGATTACGGCGAGCAATGCCCGAGTACGTGCGGTCAGACACTCGATGTGATCGTTGCCGACCAGGAAATAGGGCGCGAAAGTGACCGCCGACTGATCGGCGGACGCACCGGCCCGAAACTGCGGGTTGATCGCACAGACACCCCATACGACGAGCCTCGTGCGGAAGGGCTGACCGGCGTTTACTTCGGCGGGCCAGTCCATCCACTGGACCGTGACAGGATCGATTTTGGCGTTGGGCTCGCACGCTGCGAGGAGGCCTAGAACGAATACCAAGGATCGTGCTTGGCGCATACTCGTTCTACCCGCTTAGGTAGCCTCCGCGTCACCTTCCACCCACATACGCGCCACCGCCCGGATCGTCCCGGGTGCGTTTCCCTCGGCGCGATTGTTCGCCAGGATGAACGCCTCGACTCGGCGGCGGTGGGCTTCACTGACGAGACGGAGCAGATCCTGCCGCAGACTTCGCAGCGGCTCCTGCACCCGGTCGTACGGCTGGAATTGTTTGACGGCGTCGGCATAGCGGCGGCCCGGTTTGAGCAACGCGCGTGCAACTGTGAAGGCCGTGGGAAACGTCCAGCCGAGGTCGATCTGCTCGCCGATCGGCGGCATTTCGGTCCATGAGTTGAACACGTGCGCCACGCCATGCCGCTTCAGGACCTCGCCATGCACTGGGGTGAGCAGCTCCGGATTGCGCAGCTCGACGGCATAGCGAAAGTCTTTGGGCAGCTCACTGAGGAAATCGTCGAGCTGGTCGGCCCATTGTAGCGGATCTGGCAGGTCCTTCCCACGCATCGCTTGGAACTCGAACACAAAGCACCCCGCGTGATCCCGAAACACTCGGCTGTAAGCCCCCAGCACATTGTCTTTGAAGCGCACCGCGTTCAGAAAGTCAGGATTGCGCATCCCGGCGAGACCCGGCTGCGGCGAATCCTGACCCAATCGCATTGCGGTGATACGGTCCCAGACCTTGCTGACACACGGGAACGCCGGCGGCAGGGCACGAGCGTAGGACTGCAGCTCCTCTTCCGAGGGCGGATCGTAGAACACGCTGTCGATCCCGACTGTGCGAAACAGGGGATAGCGCGTGTATTCCTCGAGTCGCTTGGCCGGCTGCGGACCGCGATAGCGGCGGTGGTAGACATCGCCAAACCAACCGTCATAGGTCCAGGTGGACGTGCCGAAGCGAATGCCAGGCGGGATGCCTCTGCCGAGCTGGACGAGCTCTGGGCTGGGGGGCGGAAGTGCTTCAGGCCCAAAGAGATCCGCTTGCGTCATGCCCAAAGTCTAATCTTCCCGAGGCTGCTTGCGAGTGACGTGATCTTCGGGATATATTCGGGTCCCCTTGGGGCTTTTGTCAATGTCGCGACGTCCTACGAGCTCGCTCGCCGCCTGCGTCTGGGTTCCCCTCTTCCCGCTCCGCTGTGAAGAGGCTCGTCATGAGGGGCTGTCGGCTTACCCCACGGCCCTGCTCGCCCCTGACACCACACGCAAGCTCTGGCAAGTCTCCCCGCTCGCCCGCCATGCGGGGGTGAAGCCGGGAATGACCGTCAGCCAGGCGATCGGGCTCTGTCCCACGCTGCGGCTCATCGAACCCGACCCGGTCCATTACGACGAGCGCTTCTCTCACCTGCTGTCGGCACTGAGCGAAGTGAGCCCGGTGGTCGAGCCAGGCGAGTTGGGGCTCGCGTACGTGGGGACTGACGGGCTGGAGGGGATTTTCGGCTCGCCAGGAAAGATCCTCGAGGCGATACGGCGGACGGTCGGACAGTCGGACGGTCGGACGGTTCGACTGGGATGGGGATTCGGGAAGTTCGTCGCGTGGGTCGCCGCTTCGCGTTCCAAGCCTGACGAAGCAGTGATCGTTCCGGTCGGATCAGAAAGGAAATTCCTCGCCTCCCAGCCGATCGCCGTCCTTCCGCTCGACACCGATATCCATCGCCGGCTCCGGCAACTCAATATCCGCACGCTGGGCGCGCTCGCGGCGATTCCTGAAGCGGCGGTCACCGCGCAGTTCGGTGACGTGGGGAAACGCCTGTGGCGACTCGCCGCCAGCCGCATCGCGGAGCCCGTCGCGGGACGCGTCACGCTCGAGCCGATCGTGGTCGCGCTCACATTCTTCACACCGGTGAGCGAGCGTGAGTTGCTCGTGCACTCGCTCGAGCAGCTGATCGCACGCGCGCTCAATCATCCCCGCCGCATCGGCTGGCGCGTGCACGCGGTGCGGCTGCGTGCCGATCTCGAGGGTGGGGATGTGAGTGAAAACGCAGGTAGGGGCGCAGCATGCTGCGCCCCTACAAACCGTTCGTGGCTCGTCAATGTGATATTGAAGGATCCGACCGCCGACGGTGATCGCATCGCGGCACCGTTGAAAGTCAGGCTCGAACAGTCGCCACCCACCGGCGCCGTCGAGCGTCTCGTACTCGAGTTCACCGCGTTCGCTCCTGGAACCGCCGAGCTGCAACTCTTCGCACGCGACGCCGCGGCTGCCGCGCGTGCTGGGCAACAGCGTGCGTTGCACCATGCCGCGCGCGAAGTCCGGATGCGCGTGAAACGCGCCAATCTCTATCACGTCATCGAGGTGCAGCCATGGTCGCGCCTGCCCGAGCGCCGCTACGCACTGATCGACTACGAGCCGTAAACGAGCCCCGCACCGTCACGGTGGAATTGCATGAATCCGGTCTGATGAAGGTCGGACGCCTGGGCGGCCGGTCGGTTGGAAACGTCGAAGCGATTCTCGAATCGTGGCGAATTGACGATGAATGGTGGCGTCAACCGATTTCGCGCTCGTATCTGGAATTGTTGTTAGAAGGAGGAAAGCGCGTGGTGGTATTTCAAGATCTCATGACAGGTCTCTGGTTCATGCAGCAGCCATGACTCACGGGATGTATGCGGAGCTGCATTGCCACTCCGCCTTTTCATTCCTCGACGGCGCCTCCCCGCCCGACGAGATCCTCGCGGAAGCGCACCGGCTGGGCTATCCCGCACTCGCGCTCACGGATCGCAACGGCATCTACGGCTCGCTCGCGTTCGCGCACGCCGCCCAACCGCTCGGCCTGCAGGCGATCACCGGTGCCGAGGTCACACTCACCAATGGCAGTCATTTCATTCTGCTCGCTGAGACGTCGCAGGGATACACAAATCTTTGCCGGCTCCTCACCGAGACGCACCTCGACGCCGAGCGACTCGACCCACGACTCCCACTCACGGCCCTCGAGGCGCGGCATGACGGGCTGATCATTCTCTCCGGGGGACGCCGCGACGGATTGTTGCCGCGGACAATGGAGACCGAGGGGATCAGCGCCGCCATCAAACTCGCGCAGCACTGCAAGGAAGTCTTCGGGCGAGACAGGTTTTTCGTCGAGATCCAGCGAAATCGTGTCCGTGGGGATATTGCGCACACTCGCGCCCTGATCGACATCGCTGGCAACTTGCAACTTGCCGTCTGTGCAACTGGAAATGTCCACTACCACAAGCGCGAGCTGTACCGGCTGCACGACGTCATGGTCGCGATCCGTCATCGGACGACGCTCGATGGCTCGCATCGGGTGCGAAATCCGAATAGCGAATTTTACTTGCGGCCACTGGACGAAGTCGTGGCGCTGTTCAGTGACTGTCCAGATGCTGTCGCCACTACATTGGTCATCGCCGAGCGCTGTAAGGCCTTCGACCTCACGCGCGACCTGGGCTACACCTTCCCGGACTTCCGCGGCTCGGGTCGCGCCCCCGCGCCCCAGGCGTTGGCCGAGCTGTGCCACGCCCGAATGCGGGAGCGCTACCCGCCTGGCTCCCTCTACCACGCGCAGGCGGTGCGTCGTCTCGAAGACGAGCTGCAGCTGATCGAGCACCACAAGCTCAGTGGCTTCTTCCTCGTCTATCATGACCTCTTCGATCTCGCCCGCGAAGTCGCGGCCGACATCCGGCGCGGGTCGCGGCGGGCCATGGGCAACCTCCTTCCCGGCCGGGGACGCGGGTCGTCCGTCTCCTCGATCGTTTGCTACCTCCTCGGCCTGTCGCACATCGATCCGATCGCCAACAAGCTCTTTCTGGGCCGCTTCCTGAACGAGACGCTCGCGTCGGTGCCGGATATCGATCTCGATTTCCCGCGCGAGATCCGGGAGGAGCTGATTCGCCGGGTGTACACCCGGTACGGGGCCGAGCACGCCGGACTGGTGTGCTCGTTTCCCACCTATCGCCTGCGATCGGCCGTCCGCGAAATCGGCAAGGCCCTCGACTTGCCGCTCGGCGAAATCGAATTGGTCGCGAAACTGTCGGACGGGAGGGCGGACGGGCTAGCGGACGAGATGGAGCATCTGCCGGGGTTTGCCGGCCGCAAAGATGCTCCGTTATGGAAAGAGCTGTGTCAGCTCGCGCAGGAGATTCGCGGGCTCCCGCGCCACGTTTCGCAACATCCGGGAGGCATGATCATCTCGTCGCGCCCGCTGATCGAGCTGGTGCCACTCGAGCGCGCCGCGATGGAGGACCGCGTCGTCTGCCAGTGGGACAAGGATTCCTGCGACGACGCGCGCTTCATCAAGATCGATTTTCTTGCGCTGGGCATGCTGTCGCTCGTCGAAGATTGCGCCGAGCTGATCGCGCGCCGCACTGGAACCGCGCCCGATCTCTCACGCATCGATTTCGAGGACCCCGCGATCTACGACCGCATCTGCGCCGGCGACACGATCGGCCTGTTTCAAATCGAGAGTCGCGCGCAGATCCAGATGATCCGGCGCAGCCGGCCGCGGAACCTGGAAGACCTCGCGGTCGAAGTCGCGATCGTGCGACCGGGGCCGATCGTCGGGGGGGCCGTGAACCCTTACGTCAGGCGGCGAGAGGAACAGCGCCGCGCCCACGCGGCCGGCCGGCCATACGAGCCGCCCATGGACCACCCCTTGCTCCGCGAATGCCTCGCCGAAACGCTCGGCGTCATTCTCTATCAGGATCAGGTACTGCAAGTGTGCCAGGCGCTCGCGGGATTCACGACCGGGCAATCCGAAGCGCTGCGCCGCGCGATGAGCCGCCGTCGCTCGCACGATCTGATTTCGGGCTTCTGGGAAGAATTTCGGGCCGGCGCCGTCGCCCGCGGCGTCCCCGAAGCCACGGCGGAGAAAGTCTTCAGCCAGGTGATCGCGTTCAGCGAATTCGGATTCCCCAAGTCGCATGCCGCGGCGTTCGGCCTGCTCGCGTATCAATCGGCATGGCTCAGACACTATCACCCGGTCGAGTACTACGTCGCCCTGTTCAATAATCAGCCGATGGGATTCTACTCGATCGATGCGCTGGGCCGCGATGCGCTGCGCAACGGCATCGAGATGCGGTTGCCCGACATCAACCGGAGCGATGTGTGGTGCACGGTGGAGGGCCACACGGTGCGGATCGGACTGGGCTTCATTCGTCATTGGAGCGAAGAGACCGCCACGGCAACCGTCGTCGAGCGAGAGCACCATGGTCCGTTCAAAAGCGTGGGTGATTTCATCCGGCGCGCACCGCCCATGCTCAAACGCACCGCAATCGAAGCGCTGATGTGGGTCGGCGGCTGCGATGCCTTCGGTCTGACGCGCCGCGAAATGTTATGGCAGGTCGGTCTCTGGCTGCCACCCAAGGCCTCGCGCTCCGTGGACGGCCGGGGCCGCCGGCAGCTCGAGCTGGCGCTGAACCACCCCCATGAGCAGCTGGCCTTCGGCGGCCTCACACCGCATGAGCGTCTGCTCGCAGAGTATGCCACGCTGGGCTTCTCGGCCAGCGGCCATCCTCTGTCTTTGGTGCGCAACGCCTTACCACCCGGACTCACGCTCAATCGCGATCTGGACGACTTGAAAGCCGGCGTGAAATGTCAGGTGGCGGGTCTGGTCGTCGCTCGCCAGCGGCCGGAGACCGCCAAAGGAATCGTCTTTCTCCTGGTCGAGGACGAAACGGGAATGACGAACGTGATCGTGCGGCCTGATGTCTACGATCGCTATCGGGCCGCTGTGCGAGGGGAGCCGTTCGTCCTGGTAACCGGTAAGTTGGCCAAGGACGACGGGACCGTGAACGTGCTCGCAGAGAAAGTGGAAGGATTGAAGCTTCAGGGGACGAGTGCTTTCAACGATGACCCCTCCCCCGTCACCCGTCCCACGTCCCCATTCTCTTTCTTGCGAGCCATGCGTCGCGTCGCTCCCGATTCCAAGGACTGGGGATGAGCGCTCGAGAATCCTGCACCCTCGGCTTTCGCGTGAAATCGGGTTGGGCTGCGGCCGTCCTCATCGCGAATTCCCAACGCGCGCCCACGGTCATCGACAGCCGTGTGATCGAGCTGGCCGACCCCGGCGTGCCGGATTCCCGCCAACCCTTTCACGCCGGTTTCGGGACGGAGCAGACCGACACCACGAAGGTGACGCGTCTGATACA
Source organism: Gemmatimonadota bacterium (assembly GCA_003222195.1). Lineage (GTDB taxonomy): Bacteria > Gemmatimonadota > Gemmatimonadetes > Gemmatimonadales > GWC2-71-9 > 20CM-2-65-7. Next base: position 213,939 of record QHVB01000024.1, read on the forward strand.
TGGCATCGAGCAGTTTTCGCGCCGCAGTATCGCGGCGTTGTTGGCTGATTACCGGAAGCAGCACCACGTACGTCGTGCCGGCGTCGTGGTCGCTTCATTGACCGATCCAGCGACGATAGGGAACCAGCATATGCGGGCCCACGCCTCTGAGGGCCGGCTGTTTCGCACGGTGCTGGTCGACGCGCTGGAGCACTGCGATGTCGCCGTTCGAGTCGTCCTCGAACGGGAGGCCTACGAATTGCTGGGCAAGGCGCTCCGGCGGTCCCCAACCGAGGCGAAGCACAAGGTCGCAGCGTTGGGTGAGCGTGTTGCTCGGTGGCGCGCCGAGCAGAAGGTGGCCGCCGCGGCGGCGTGGCTGGTCAGCTAATGGCGTTTTGCAGCTCAGCGCCGCATCCTGTACGCATGCGAATCCTGCTGTGCTGCCTGCTGGTGGTCGCGTGCGGCGGAGGGCCGTCTCCCGAGAAGACGGCACCGGCGCCGCCTGCTCCACCCATGCGGGTGTTCGATCGCACGCTGCATGCGATGACGTTCAACGGCACGCGCCTGACCTACCGCCTCACCGGGGACAGCGGTGCGCCCCCGATCGTCTTCGTCCACGGCACGTTGGCTGATCTCAATTCGTGGTCAGGCCAGGAGAATCTCTTCGCGCAGCGATACCGCGTGCTGGTGTACAGCCGTCGCTATCATCGGCCGAATCCCCAGGCCGAGGACAATCAGACGTACTCCCCCAAGCTGCACTCCGAGGATCTCGCGGCCATGCTGCTGACGCTGGAACTCGCGCCGGCACAGATCATCGGTTCGTCGTACGGCGCGTACACGGCCCTCCAGCTGGCACGCGACCATCCGCAGCTCGTGCGCGGGCTCGTGCTCGCCGAGCCGCCGATCTCTTCGCTGCTCACCGGATCGGAGTCGGGGGACTCGGCCCGGCGCGCGTTCTACAGGAACTCGCTCGATCCGGCGCGTGCCGCGTTCGTGAGGGGAGACTCCGTCGCGGGTGTGCGACTCTTTTTCGACGCCACGACGAGACGCGGCACGTTCGACCGCCTTCCCGCGGCCGCGCGCGCCAGCCTGCTGGCGCATGCCTTCGAGCTGCGGCGCGAAATGCTCGCCGAGCGCGGCGACTACCTGCCACCCGTGACGTGCGCCGACCTCGGAAGGATCACGACGCCCGTGCTGCTCGTTCGCGGTGAGCGCAGTCCCCGAATGTTTCAGTTGATCATGGATGAGCTGGCGCGCTGCCTGCAAAACGACACCACGGTGATCATTTCCGGTGCGGGGCATCCGCCGCACACGAGCAATGCCGCGTACTTCAATCTGGTCGTGTTACGGTATCTCGCCTCGCACTAGTATTCCTCGCCGCCGCACCCGCTCTGACCGCACAGCATCGCAGTGCGCAGCTCCTCGCCGCCGCCCAGGCACACATCGCCACGAGGCAATGGGACAGCGCCGACGCCGAATTATCTGACGCGCTCGCGAGCGCCCCGTACATCATGGACAGCTCCTGGGCGTACGTCTGGCGCGGCGTGCTGGAATACCAGCGTGGCCACTACCAGCTCGCCCGGCTCAATGTGCGGCGCGCGTTGGCACTCTATCCCGATCCGGGCGTCCGCGGACTCGACACAATCTCTCCCGGCCTGGCGAATCTGTTTGACGTCGAGTCCCGCGCGCATCGAACCTTCCGGGCGTGGGATCTCGATCAACCGGTGCGCTGGCTGACCGCACCGCAGTTTGTTTACCCGCGCGAGCTGCGCCGCCGCCGCGTGTCGGGAGCGGCGGTCGTACGGATGCTCGTGGATACGCTCGGCCACGTGGAGGAGCGCAACATCGAGATTCTGGAAATCCCGGACTCCGCGTTCAGCACGGCGCTGAAACAGACGCTGACAAGCGTACTGTTCAGCCCGGCGCGCATTGCCGGAAAGCCGGTACGCAGTCTCGTCTCGTACCGCTTCAATCTCACGCCGCCGCCGCCGCGCGATCCGGTCCACCTCATTGACCTGGCGCGGACACAGCTGCGAACCGGACAACCCGACAGCGCGATGGAGCTTCTCGAAGAGGCGCTCGATCCGGTGAACGACGCTACACCCGCGGTTCTGGTCTACGCCGAGCTGGTACAAGGCATCGCGTGGCAGGCGAAACACGACACGGCGCGCGCCGCCGGCTCCTTTGAGCTGGGACTCGGGCAATATCGCCAGCTCGCGGCGCGGGGCGTGGACTTCGCTCCCTTCCTGCGCAGCCTGGCGGACTCCATCCGCTTGACGGCGCGGCGAGAATGATGGCATGAGCACACAATTGGCCACCCTGGCCGGCGGCTGCTTCTGGTGTCTCGAGGCGGTCTTCGAGCAGCTCCGGGGCGTCACGAAGGTGACCTCCGGCTACTCGGGCGGGCAGGTCCCGAGTCCGAGTTACGAGGCGGTTTGCACCGGCACGACGGGACATGCTGAAGTCGTCCAGGTCGCGTTTGACCCCGACGAAATCTCCTTCCGTGACCTGCTGGGCGTGTTCTTTACGCTGCACGATCCCACCACGCTCGATCGCCAGGGCGGCGATGTGGGGACCCAGTATCGGTCGGCGATCTTCTCCCACGACGACGCGCAGCGGCGCACCGCCGAGGAAGTCGTCCGCGAGCTGGAAGCCGAGCACGTGTTCGATGACCCGATCGTGACGAAGATCGAGCCGTTGAAGGCGTTCTATCCCGCCGAGGAGTACCATCGGAAGTATTACAGAAGGAACCCGAACCAGCCCTACTGCCGGGCGGTCATCGCACCCAAAGTCGCGAAGTTGCGCAGCAAGTACTTGGAAAAGCTGAAAGTCTAACCTGCGGCCTTGCTCTTGCCGAGGTAGGTGCGCACGAGCGGTGCGGGCCGGCGGCGGAGCAGCGCACCGCGCAGCATGTCGCCTTCCTCGGATGGCACGTCAACGAGGAAGCGCTCTCTCCCCTCTGCTTCTTTCACCACAATCGGCACACCGTCGCGATAGAGAATGCGGTTCGTCGTAATCGCCGGAACGGCCTCATCAGGCGTGAGAATGCCGACGAGGTTCAGGGGATCCGCGCCGCTCACGGCGATCAGTTCCCCTTCCCCATGCTCCCGGCGGGTGGTCCGCAGGAGTCCGATCGCTTCCGGCAGGGCGTACTGCTCCCCTGAAAATCCCCCGACGAACCGGCCGCCGCGAATCTCACCACGCGCCTCGAGTCGCCGGAAGACGCGCAGGATGTCGCGCCACGGCGCGAGCAGCGTCTCGCGCTGCACGAGCCGCCGGAACACCACCCCGTAGCGCCGCAGCAACTGCCAGGCGATCGCCTCGGCGATCTGTTCGGCGGGAATCGGCGGCGGTGAATGGCTACGCGCCCAGCGTCCCGCGGTCTCGACGCCGAACGGTGCGATCCTCCCGCGGCGCCGATACCCGCCGCCCAGCGGCCGCCGGCGATCCGAAGGCACCAGCAGCGCCCGCAATCCGGCAAAGCTGTCCGAGGACACAAGCCCCCAGGCGACCAGCTCGGCCAGTCCCTTCTCGACCTCCGTGCGCAACAACCCGGTGGCGTTGACGAGGTCGCCGAAGAACAGAGCGCCGCGCGACTCGAACGCCGTGAGCAGCGCCTTGCCTGTCGACGAGAGCGGCAGCGTCGCTGGATCCACTTCGGGGTTCCCCGCTCTCCAGACCTCACCTCGCTCCCGCCGGAAGAGAGCGACCGGTGTAGAGCGAACGGGACCGACCTTTCTGGTCCGCGTTCCGCCTTCCGCATTCCGCGTTGCCGTCAGCCTCCCCCACGCGATTTCGCCGGACAGGCACAGCCCGTCGAGCCACAGCGGATCGTAGTCAGTGAGCCGGGCTGGCAGCACCTCGGACTCCCACGCCCCCGCCGCCAGCTCGTAACCGTCGAGCAGGTCGAGAACGGCCGCCAGACCCTCCGGTCCCTCGGCCCGCGACTCGGTCGCCAATCGCTGCCACTTGAAGAGGAAGCGCAGGAAATCCGCCGCTGTGACCGGTTCGATTTCTTTGCGCAACCGGTCGAGCGTGTAGCGATGAATCCGCGCCAGCAACCGCCGCTCGCACCACTCGGTGGCAGCGACGCCGGAGGAGAAATGGCCACGGAGCGCGAACCCCTCGTGCTCGAGCGCTGCCAGCGCGAAGTCCACGTCGGCCACCGGCAACGCCAGGGCCTCGCCGATTTCAGGGGCCATGGTGGGACCTACCACCTCGAGGCGCCCGCGAACCAGCTCGCGAATCGCGTCTTCCCTGGTCCAGACCTTGGTTGCTTCGCGCTCCGGCGGCACCACCGCCGGCTCGTTGCGAGCGCCCGGGAACGCCGCCTGAACCAGCGGCAGCCGTTCCGTCGCCACCCAGAGACGCCCGTCGACCGTGGTCACGCGACCGGCACGCTCCAGGTCGTCGTACTTGTCTTTCCAGGATGCGTGTGTGCCGGCTTCCACACTCGGAACCGCGCCCATGATCAGCAGCGCGTCGTGCAGCTCGTCTGCCGTTTCCGGATCGGGCCATGCTTGCTCGCGCACCAGATCGATGGCGGACTGATCGAGCTTGCCGAATTCCTCGGCCGTCTTCACATCGAGGCCGCGGCGGGTAATGACCGCCTGCGTCCGGCGCTCCTCGAGCGGTGCATCGTCGAGGAACGCATAAGGCCGCGCGTTCAGAACTTCGTGACACAGCGGCGACGGCTCGGTCGTGTCGCGCGCGATGAGGGTGAATTGCCCCGCTTCCATGCCCTCCAGCACGTGCTTCAGGCCGGGGAAGTCCATCGCCTCGAGCAGGCAGTCGTCGATCGTCTGATTCACGAGCGGATGATCGGGAATCTCGCGATCGCCGACGAGGTTCTCCGGACACGCGAGCTGATCCGGGAAGACCGCCGCGACGAGGTCTTCGGCCTCCATGCGCTGCAGCGGCGTCGGCACTTTGCGGCCGCCGCGGAACCGCAGCACCGCCAGGGCGCGTGTCGCATTCCAGCGCCAACGCGTCCCGAATACCGGCGCATCGAGCATTGCCTGCACCAGCAGGTGCTCGGCCGTCGCAGGCTTCAAGTATTGGAAGACGTCTTCGAGTGGGAAGCTGTGCTGCGGTCCCAGCGACAAGATGATGGCGTCTTCAGTCGCCGCCGCCTGCAGCTCGAAGTTGAAGCTGCGGCAGAACCGCTTGCGGAGCGCGAGACCCCACGCGCGGTTGATGCGGCTGCCGAAGGGCGCGTGCAACACGAGTTGCATCCCGCCCGCCTCGTCGAAGAAGCGCTCCAGCACCAGGCATTTCTGTGTTGGGATCGTCCCGAGGATGACGCGGGTCGCCGCGAGGTACTCGACGATGGTCCGTGCACCCGCTTCGTTCATGCCGATCGTGTCGACCAGCCACCGAATCGCCGCCGGCTGGTCGTCCAGCCGGTCGGCGATGTCCTGACGCAGCCGGGAGACTTCTTCCGACAGCTCGTTCGTACGGCCCGGTGCTTCGCCCAACCAGAACGGCAGCGTCGGCGGCTGGCCTTTGGCGTCGGCCACACGCACCTGCCCCGACTCGACTCTGACGATCTGATACGATGTGTTGCCCAGCTGGAAGATGTCGCCAGGCGTGCTCTCGATAGCGAAGTCTTCGTTCAGCGTCCCGACGAACGTCTCGGTCGGCTCGAGAATCACCCGATAATCACCGAGATCGGGAATGGCCCCACCTGAGGTGATCGCGGCAATCCGCGCTCCCCGGCGTCCTTTCAGCTTCTTGTTGATGCCATCGTAGTGGACATGCGCGCTGCGCCGCCCACGCCGCGTGGTGAACCCCCCGGCAAGCATCTGCACGACATCGTCGAATTCCTTGCGGCTGAGCTCGCGGTACGGATAGGCGGACCGCATGCGCTCATAGAGCGCCGCTTCGTCCCACTCTTCGCAGGCCGTGGCGGCCACGATCTGCTGCGCCAGGATGTCGAGCGGCTTGTTTGGAATGATGAGTCGATCGAGCCGCCCCTCGCGCGTTGCGCGCAGCAACGCCGCGCATTCGATCAGCTCATCTCGCGATAGCGGGAACACGCGTCCCTTGGGGATGGCTCCGAGCCGGTGCCCCGCCCTGCCCACGCGCTGCAGGAGTGTGGCAATCGATCGGGTCGACCCGACTTGAATGACGAGGTCCACGCTGCCGATGTCGATCCCCAGCTCGAGTGATGCGGTGGCGACGAGCGCCTGCAGCTCCCCGCGCTTGAGCCGTTCCTCGGCCTCGAGCCGCTTCTCGCGCGACAGGCTGCCGTGATGGCTGGTCACCCGATCGGCGCCAAGGCGCTCCGAAAGGTGCATCGTGAGCCGCTCGCACAGCCGGCGCGTGTTCACAAACACGAGCGTCGTCTTATGCTGCGAGATCAGCTCGGCAATCCTCGCATTGACCTCTTCCCACACTTCCGCCGACATCACGGCCTCGAGCGGCGACGATGGGATCTCGAGCGCCAGATCGAGTGTGCGGATATGGCCCGCGTCCACGATGGTGGGCAACGCCTGGCCGGTGCCGACCAGGAATTGAGCGATCTCCTCGATTGGCCGTTGGGTGGCCGAGAGGCCGATCCGTTGTGGCCGCTTGCCGATCAGCGTGTCGAGCCGCGCCAGCGACAGCGCCAGATGGCTGCCGCGCTTGTCACGCGCCACGGCGTGGATTTCGTCGACGATCACCGTGCGGACCGAGCGCAGCATCTCGCGCGCGCGCTCGGAGGTGAGAATCAGATACAGGGACTCAGGCGTGGTGACGAGGATGTGGGGTGGGCGACTGAGCATCGCCTGCCGTTCCGACTGTGGCGTGTCACCGGTCCGAACCAACGTCCGGACCTCGACGTCGGGCAGGCCCTGCTCCGTCAACGAAGCGCGGATTTCGGCGAGCGGCTCCGACAGATTCTTCTGTACGTCGTTGGACAGCGCTTTGAGCGGGGAGACGTAGACGACCTGCATCTCATCCCGCAGCTCGCCGCTTAACCCCTGCCTCAGCAACCCATCGATGGCCGAGAGAAAAGCCGCGAACGTCTTGCCGGAACCCGTCGGCGCCGCGATGAGCACGTCCGCGCCATTCTGAATGACCGGCCACGCGCGCTTCTGCGGCTCGGTCGGTTCGGCGAAGCGGGTCGAGAACCAGCGTTCAATGACAGGATGGAAACGCGACAGCGGCATAAGGCCCGAAATATACCCGAAAACCCCGCTAGCCGCGCAGGGCCGCCATCCGCTCGATCGTCTCGCCGATCTTGTTGTTCGGCGTCGACGCGCCGGCCGTAATGCCAATCTTGAGCGGGCCATCCGGCAGCCACCGCTCCCGTCGCTCTTCGGTGGCATGCGTGCCGACCGGCCGATACCGGATGCTGCCGTCCGCCACATCGATGCAGGCCGCGTCCTCGATGTGATACGTCGTGACTTTCTCATTGCAAATGGCCGCAAGGTGCGTGGTGTTGCTCGAGTTGTATCCGCCGATCACCACCATCAGGTCGAGCGGCTCGGCGATCAGTTTGAGCACCGCGTCCTGACGTTCCTGCGTCGCCGAACAGATCGTGTCGAAGGTTCGGAAGTGTTCAGTCGCCGCGGCGGCGCCCCAGCGCCGCCCCATGCTTTTGCCCACTTCACCGGCGATGGCCAGCGATTCGCCCGAGAGCATCGTGGTCTGATTCGCGACGCCGACGCGCTGCAGGTCGCGATCCGGATCAAAGCCCGGGGTCATTTTGCCATTGAACTGCTCGAGAAACTCCTCTCTCGTCCCCCGTCCCTCGATGTACTCGCACACGACGCGGGCCTCACTCATGTCGCGCACGACGAGATATTTGCCACCGGGATACTTGTTGACCTGGCTCGAGGTGGCCTTCGTCTCCTCGTGGTAATTCTTGCCGTGAATCAGCGCGGTGAATCCGTCGCGCGCGTACGACTCGACCCGTTTCCAGACGTTGAGCACCGACCCGCACGTCGTATCGACCAGCACGCACCCGATCGCCCGCAGTCGCTCGAAGTCCCTGACCGGCACGCCGAATGCCGGCAGGATCACCACGTCATTTGCGCTGACCGAGCTGAAGTCGAACTCACCATCCCGCCCCTCTGGCCGGTGCAGGAACTGCACGCCCATCGCGGCGAGCTTCTGATTGACGTGCGGATTGTGAATGATCTCGCCGACGAGAAACGTCCGCTTGTCGGGAAACTTGGTGCGCGTTTCGTAGGCGTACTCGACCGCGCGGTCCACGCCGTAACAGAAGCCGAACTCGCCTGCCAGCCGGAACGTAAGGTCGCCGACTTCGAGCGTGTAGCCGGAAGCGCGGATAGCATCGACCACCCGGCTGTGATAGTCGGCCGAGAGCACCCCTTCGATGGCGCCCTTGAGCCCGAACCCTTTGCGGAAATAGGTCTGTTCCACGCGCTCAATCTAACTGGACACCGCGGCCGCCGCGGACCGCATCGAGCACGCGCTGCACCTGCCAGCCGTCGCGGAAGGTGGCGGGTTCCCCCTGCGGGGTACCGCCGCGGATCACCTGCACCATCTCACGCATCAGCCGCACGAAGGAGCGCGCCCACATGTTGTCCGGATTGATCTTCTCCCACAGATCATCCGTCGCGGAGATGTCCTCCAGCGGACCTCCTGCCTTCGCCAGCTCGAGTTTCGTTTCGCCGCTCAGGACCAGGGTCCCTTCGCTCCCGGTTATCTGGCCGTGGTGGCCCGTTCCGTGATGGGCGACGGTGCTCAACGTGATCGTAGCCACCGCACCGCTGCGCGTCCGCAAGACGCAGCCCGCGAAGTCGTCCGCGGTAACTGGACGAAGGTTGCCCGTGTCGTCTTTGCGTTGCTTGACGAATGTCTCGACAAGTCCGGCGACGTATCTGATTTCACTACCCGTCCAGAACCGGCACAGATCGATCAGGTGTGACCCCACAGCGCCGAGGATGCCGCCGCCGCGCGAAGCGTCGAACCACCAGTTCCACGGCGCGTCGGAGGTTTGCGGCCTGCCATCTCCCCGGAGATACGGCTTGAGCGAGAGCTCGATGTGGCGAACCTCGCCGATCGCGTTCGACCGAATCAGCTCGCGCGCGCGCCGGCGGTTCGGCTCGAAGCGCAATTCATGGTCGATCCAGGCGAGCCTGTCGGGATGCTGTGCGGATGCTGTCACCATCTGCGCCGCTTCGAAAGCATCCAGCGCCATGGGTTTTTCGCACAGGACGTGCTTTCCGGCCTCGAGCGCCGCCATTGAGTAGCGCGCGTGGGAATCAGGCGTCGACGAAACGACCACCAAATCCACGTCGGGCGAGCGCGCGAGCTCCGTTCCGTCGGTGAAGACGTGTGCCGAGCCGAACTCGCGCGCCACTGTCTCCGCGTTCGCTCGGCGCCCGCTCGCGATGGCGGTGGCTTTGGCGCCAGGTACGAACGCTAGCCCGGGAAGCTGCACGCGGCGGGCGAATCCGGACCCGATGAAGCCGATACGGACGTCGCTCGCCGAGCTCATGGCTGCGCGACGCAGAACACGGTATCGGTCGGACGGGCAAGGGGAACGTCGTGGTATTCGATGCGCGTGGGCGTCCGGATCGCGTTCTCGATACCCGATCCCTCGATCCGCCCGCTGACCTTCGCGCCCCCCCTCCCCCCCTCGCGCCGAAGCTGGACGGTGCCGGTATCGAAAAAGAAAGCGTGTGCCACGTCCCTGAGCAGATAGCGCACCGCGACCGTCGCGCCGGGCGTGGTCGTATCACCCGGTACGATGATCCGGTAGGCGGCGGTGACCACGCTATCGCGATATCGCAGACGTACGAGCACGCCGGTGCCCTCGGGACTCACGGCTTCCAGAAGCATGGATCGTCCATCCGAACAGCGGTGCGTCACCGCGGGAAGAGAAATGCGAACCGTGTCTCGCGGGGGAAATGCGACCACCGCGTCAACACGGAGCGGCTCGTCGCCACCACCCTCGCAGCAAGTCAGAAGCAGGAGCAGGGCAGGGACTCTTAGCGAGGTGATGGTGTGACTCCGAGAAATTTGCGTGCCGCCTCGGGGGGGAGCGTATGGGGAGCCAGCGACGCGATCAGACCGGCGGGGAGGGGGATCGGCTTCAATTTCCTGCGATCGACGCAGACCAACACCATCCATCCCGCGGCTCCGAGTGCCGTCGCGTCCGCTCGCAAAACATCGAAGTGCAGGGTAAGCGACTTTGTCCCCACCTTGCCGACATATGCCGCAATGCGTAACCGGTCATCGAGGCGCGCCGGCCAGTAAAACTCGGAGTGCACCGCCTTGCGCGGCAAAAAGATGTCGTATTCGTCAAACATCCGTGCGTACGCGAGCCCGCAGTGCCGAAACATTTCGGTTTCGGCGATCTCGAACAGGCGAACGTACGAACCGTAGAAAATGATGCCGGCGAAGTCTACGTCAGACCAACGGACGTATTCCTCGATGACGAACGGCTGCGGTGCGGGGGAGCCCATCCCCCGGAGAAGCTAGGAGACTACGGAGAGGCGCGGAAGCCGTCCATCCCGTAGGACTTGAGCCGTCTCCAGAGCGTCGTGCGACTGATACCGAGCCGACGCGCAGTCTCCGCGAGCTTGCCGCTGGTGTCCTGAAGTGTCGCGGTGATGGCTTGGCGCTCGCGCTCAGCGAGAGTGAGCGGTCCGGTCTGGGGAAGGATCGCTGCTTCGCCGAGATTTTGCGTGCCGTTTTTCAGGAGAGAGAACCTGGCGCCGAGACTCTGCAGTCGGTTCCGCACGTCACCGTTTTGTCCGTCAATGACGCGGCGGGCGCTGGCGTTCGCGTAGAGCAGGCGGCCTTGCTGATCGAAGATCACAACACCCTCGGTAACAGAATCGATGACCGCACGCACGAGGGGGGAAAACGTGGCGGGGATGCCGCCCGCAGGGCTGACAGGCTTGTCGATCATTGGTTGGTTATCCTCATACAAAACATGCCGGTCCGAGGTTTCATGTGGACGACGCGGGCTGTTAGATTCGTGTCAAGATGAGACTCGCTCATGAGGCAAAAGGTTGCTGGTTAGGTTTCGGTCTGCGTCCCTTCTTAATGAGTTCTTAATGCCCTCCAGCATCGACCGCCGGGGCAACCTTGCCTAAGGACGCCGCCTCTACCCGCTCCAACATCCTCGCGGCCGCCGTGCAGACGCTCCAGCGCGGAGGCGTGGAAGGCTTCACCCTCGACGCGGTCGCCCGGCGTGCCGGCGTTGTGAAAGGGTTAGTCCTCTATCACTACGTATCACGCGACCGATTGCTGCGCGCCGCCGCCTCCCAGATCGACGCCTCCCGCAGTGCCGCGCTCGAGCGCGCCCTGTCCAGCCCCGGCGCGGCTGGTCTCGAAGCGTGCTGGGAGGAGTTGCGCCGCCAGTCGGAAGACGGCACGACACGGGCGTGGTTAAGCCTCTGTGCGGCAGGTCTTGTTGACCGATCGGCCAAGAAGGCCGAGTTCGAGGTTGCCGCCCGCGATGCCATCGTGGACGGCTCCGCCATTGCCCTGGCGACGGGCGTGCCGCTCGCCGATGCCCGCGACGCTTACGACGCGCTCTGGCTTTCCTTGCTTGAAGTAACCGCGAAGGCCTAGCGCCGCCGCGGCCGCCTGCCGCCGCGCATGACGCGAGCGCGATGCATCGTCCCCAGCGTTCGCAGTCCCTGTCGCAATTCCTCGAGGGAGCTCGCCCGCACAGCTTCGTGCTTGCCACGGGTTACGGTGTAGCGCACCGGCCGGTCGAACGCCGGCAAGTCCTTAGGATGCAGCCGCCGCGCCTGCCCCTCCTTGAGCCGGAGTCGCACCACCCCGACGCCATGCTCGACGTCGTAATCCACCGGCACGCGATCACCATAGAGAAACACTGAGGAGGGCAATGCATCGAGGCGGTGGCGTTCGCTTTCGGATATGGCCGCATCAGGGTCGACGTCAATCCGCCTGCCAATGAACGCATCCCACGAATTCACGCCGGTGAGTTGCGCCGCGATCTGTCCCGCCACCTGCTCCGGTTGAGCCTGGCTCAACCGGCCCCCCGAACGACGCCAATAGTGCCCGAACCGCTCCAACGCGCGTCGGACTCTGGACTGATCCGGATGCGGCGTCGCCCCTGCGAGCAGCCCCTCGACTAAGGCCCCTCGGGCGGGTTCAGCCAACTCCGGAGGGAAGGGGCTTGGCAACGGCTCGACGTCCCGATCGAGCGTGAAGCCGAAATAGTCGACGGTCCGAACGACCATCAGTCCTTCGCGCCGGCGCTGTCGTTCGAAGACAACCACGGGCTTGCCGCGGCGGGCGTAGCGTCGAATTGCGCGCTCTGGTATCTGCGTCCCTTCGATACTCGCGCGCGGCACACCAAATCGGTCAGCGAAATACCGCAGAGACCCAGCGATCGCCCCCCAGCTGCCGCTCACCGAGCTGCGGCTCACCCGCGCCTCCCGCCCGTCCGCCGTCTGTTCGTCTATGACGAGATCGAAAGGCATGATCTTGGCCAAAAGGTCAGCAAAGAATTCCAGAGTCTTGCGATCGCCATAGGGGAGTTTGGCGGGCAACGGTAGCTCCAGCTGCCGGTAGACGGACGCGGTCCCCAACGCGATGTCCTCGATGGCCTTGACCAGTACACCACGATCCTCGGCCCAGCGCTCGATCTCCTCTTCTCGAAACAGGTGACGGGGCAGGCCATACACTTCGCCCAGGTATCCGTATTTGTTTACCGCTTCCGCATACACGTTGTACGCCGTGATTTGATCCGACCCCGGCACAATGAGTCCGCCGAGTTGACGTTCCTCGCGCGTCATGCGATGCAGCGATTCGATGTTGGAGGCCACCGCGACCACAGGCACCAACGCCGGCTCGGCGTGGTACAGCATTTCACCCCAGGGCCGCTCCACCGGCATGGCCTCGACATCCCGCCCGTAAGTCGTTAGCCGGCCATGCTCTATGAGCCCGCGCTCTGTGAGGAGCTCGACGCTTTCACGGTAGGCACGTCGATCGAGCGGGACCGGCAAATCGAGCTCTGTGGCGTCGACACCGATCGCGGCGCAGGTAATCGCCACGCGCTCCGCATCGCCGGCGAGCTGGAACTCGGGCGCCGTAGGCCGGAGCTGCTCAAACGCGAGGTCGCGGTCACTGAGGATGTACACTTCCCCGTGCTGGACCCGTCCATGCACCCGGCCCGCCATCTGTAAGATCTCATTCGCACCCAGGTAGGAGCGTGTCAGAACATTCTTGCCGCGCTCGACCACGTTTGTGTAGCGCGCATCGTAGATCACGACTGTGTCGAGCCCGCGAATGTTGAGTGCGGACTGACCGGCGGCCGTCATCGCCAGGAGGAAGGGGCGTTTGACCAAACCGTCAAGAAAGGGACGTATGACCCGGATCGGCTCGCCACCGTGATAGAATGCCGTCGCGAGGTTGGGCCAGCGGTCGCCGAGCTCTCTGGCGATCTGCTCGACCTCCGCTCTGGTTGGCACAAACACCGCGACTCCCCGCCGTTCGCGGATAACGCCCTTCATGAAACGGTCGTTCAAGAACTCGAGCGGCTGCTCTGCCAGCACATTGACTTGGGCGGCCTTCGCGGGGTCGAACGCCCGCGTTTCCAAGACTTCGGCAGACTGGAGGTAGCCGGAATAGAAGGTCGGATCGACCGTGGCAGATAACCAGATGAATCGGCAGCGGGCCCGTTTGCCAAGCGCCAGGCACAGCTCCATCTCGGCCGAGGTTTGATGAATTTCGTCGACGACCAGTGTGTCTTGTGCCGTGATCAGGCCGTCCTGGAACCAGCGCCGCGCAATGCCGGTCGTGACGATGACGACGTTCCAGGTCGGAGTTTCCGGGGTGGCTTCTCGCTCGCGATTGACCACGCCGACTTTCAGCGGCGCCTGCAGGATGGTCTCCGCCATGCTGCGGATGGCTAGCGTCTTTCCGGTGCCGGTACCGGCGACGATCCCAAAGCCGTGACCAGATCCGGCAAGCCGACGGATATCGTCTCCGTGTTCACGCTCCAGCAGGGTCTCGAGCCTGAGTCCCAGGGCTAATTCGATCGTTTCGCAAGCCGCGCGCGTGGGCGCGATGACGATGACTCGCCCGGTGGTCGGTTCGGCTGCGAGAAAGGCCTGGGGATCGGGGGGGAGGAAGTGGTCGCGGGATATGCGCACTGCCGGAATATAGAAAGAGGGCCTACAAAAAATTCCCCCCCCCCACGAGGTGGAGAGGGGGTCAGGCGTGAGGTCCTACCAGCCGCGATGATAGCGGTGTCGGTGAAACCGATAAGGCCGCACGACGATGACTCGCGGTTCCCGGTAGTATCGCGAGGCCACCACGATTACGGGCGCGCGGGACGGTAGCGATGGAAGTAAAGGTGTGCGTAGCGGTGGTAGTACGGGCGGCCGACGACGACCTGGCCGGCAAAATATGGATCTCCAAAACTCAATGAAACACCGACGCGGGTCTGCACGCGTCCGACTGAGGTGCCGAGAACAACCAACAATGCAACGAGAACCAGCATGCGTTTCATGGCTTCCTCCTTGATTGGAGGCTTCATTAGGAAGAGGCGTGCCACGAGAGGCGGTCGCTGTAAGTTGTTTGTTGTTAGTTACTTATGTTGTGAGCGTCATATCGCGCGTGTCCGTCCACAGAAACACCTGTCCTTCCTCTCTAATCTCCGAAACTTACCCCCAGGTCCCGGGCCGTGGCGATGGTATCAGAGTCGAGCGGCACGCGGCGCGGAGCTGCAAGCGCCTCTTCGATGGCGATCGGGACGATCCGGGGCGGCTGTAACGCCACCATCATCCCGAACTGCCGCTCGGCCACCAGGCGCACGGCGGCGGCACCGAATCGCAATGCCAGCAATCGATCAAACGTCGTCGGACTACCGCCGCGCTGCAGATGCCCGAGCACCAGCGACCGCGCCTCCTTTCCCGTCATCTGTTCGATGGAATGGGCCACCTTGTCGCCGATGCCGCCGAGTCGTTCGTGGGCGGGATCGATGAGAGAGACCGTGCCGCCTTTCGGAACGGCGCCCTCGGCCACGACGACAATGCTGAAGTGCCGCCCCTCGGCTTCGCGGCGGCGGATCTTGTCGCACACCTTGTTGATGTCGAACGGGATTTCGGGAATCAGGATGACATCGGCCGAGCCGGCGATTCCTGAATGCAGCGCAATGAACCCGGCGTAGCGGCCCATCACTTCGACGACCATCACCCGCTCGTGACTTTCGGCGGTCGAATGGACCTTGTCGATCGCGTCCGTGGCGGTGGACACCGCGGTATCGAAGCCAAACGTCGCGACGGTGCCACCAACGTCGTTGTCGATCGTCTTGGGCACGCCAACGACTGGAAGTCCTTTCTTCCACAGCGTCAGGACGATGCCGAGCGTGCCTTCGCCGCCGATCGCCACGAGAGCATCCAGCCGATTCGAGCGAAAGGATTCGAGCAGCTCATCCGTCCGATCCAATTCCGCCCACGTCCCGTCCGACTGCTGCATGCGCCAGTTGAGCGGATTACCACGATTCGACGTGCCGAGAATCGTGCCGCCGAGGTGCGTGATCCCGCGAACCTCGTTGGGGCCCAGCGGCATGAGCTCGCCCTCGCCCAGCAGGCTCCCGAATCCCCGCCTGATTCCGACGCATTCCCAACCGCGATGGACGGCGCTCAACACGACGGCCCGGATGACGGCATTCAGCCCAGGCGCGTCACCGCCGCCGGTGGAGATCCCAATTCTCACCGCTTGCTGGAGGGAGTGTTGGGGCCGGCTGCCCCGCGAATCAACCGCAGCACTTCGCCGGGTTCGGCATGCCGCTTGGTGGTTTTTTTGGAGAAGACCCGATGTCCGTCGACGTCTACCTCGAAGACGCCGCCTGACGATTGGATCAGCCGCACGTCAGCATGCGGGAAGGCATCGCGGAGCTCGGCCGCCAGACCGGTGGCCCGAGGCTCGTAGTTTCAGATGACGCAGTATTCGATGGTGACGGTCATGGCGTGAAGGATAGTCGCGCTTGACACCCCGCGCCACGTCGCCGACCTTGCGCGACATGCGGCTTCCGTCGCGCTTCTCGGCGGCACCGGCGCTCATCGTGCGTCTCGCGGTTTCCGTTGCCGCGCTGGTCAGCTTCGGCGCTGCGCTTGTCGCCTACGTCAACGGCCGCGTTCCCGCCGGGGAGAATCTGCCGTTCGCCGGCGCCCTGCTCGTCCTCGTCGCCGCGATCACGCGCCGCTACGGCATCGCGCTCCCGGGAAACGGCTTCTCGTCGTACGTCCTCGGCGTCATGCTGTACGCCATTCTCGACCGCGGCTGGGCGTTCGCCGCCATCGTCGCGCCCTTCGCGATGCTCGCGGGCGACGTGCTCCTCCGGCGTGTGCCGGTGCGCACCGCGCTCGGGAATGCCGCTCACCTGACGGCGGGATCCGCGTTCGTCGGCTGGATGTACCTCCGTCTGAGCGGCGCCACCGGGGCCGCCGCTCTTTCCGCGGACAACGCCTGGGTCGTCGCGCTCACGGTCGTCCTGTTGCCGGTCATCGTGAACGGCACGTTCTATCTGGAGCTCGCACTGGGGCAGACGATTGCGTGGGTGGATGCGCAGCTGACACTGCGCTGGGAATCGATCGTCTATCTCGTGTCCGCGGCGCTGGCGCTGACCTGGCTGGCCGTCGCGCATGCGGTCATTCCCGTTGGAACACGCGGGTTACTGTTCGCCGCCCTCGGGATTGCCACGGCCGGCAGCTTGCAGGTGTTGCGATTGGGCGTGCGTGCCGACGAGCTGAGCCTGATTCAACGACTCGCCCAGGTGATCGCCGCCGAGCTCACGTTGACGCAGAGCTTCAAGCGCGTACAGGAGCTGACCAGGCAGCTCGTCCCCTGGGAACAGATGGGCTTTGCCCGCTACGATGCACGGACCCGGCAGATGGAGCTCGTGGCCGACACGGCGGCGCAGCCGGGCACGACATTCCGCTTCGATTCCGACGCCGGTCTGACCGGCGAGGCGGTGCGGCTGAAGCGCCCCGTCGTGGCGCATGGCCTCGCCAAAGATCAAGTCGTCGTGCCGGGCGGGGAAACGCCCGGTTCGGAGATGCTCGTCCCGCTGTACCACGCCGGCCAGCTGGTGGGCTTGTGGAGCGTGCGGCACTCCGATCCGGCGATGTACCGCCAGTCGGACGGGGATCTCCTCGAGCTACTGGCGCCGCAGCTTGCGCTGATGGTCGCGATCGATGGCTCGCTGCGCCCCGTCACGGGCGCCTCTGATCAGACGATGCAGTACGTCCAGACACTCACGGCCACCACGGAAGAGATCCACGCGTCGAGTGAGGAAGTTGCGGCCGCCGCCCAGCGCGCCAGCCACGGCGCCGGGCAGGCGGCGACTCTGGTCACCACGGCATCGCGCGAGGCCGGCCAGCTGAAAGACAGCGCCGCCGAGCTGGCGGCGGCCGGCGATCGGACGCGCGAAGCGGGCGCGCAAATGGAGAAAACCGCCGACCGCGTGCGGACCGGAACTCAGGACGCCGTGCGTCAGTTGACCGATCTTGGCGCCACCACCGAAGAAAGCGCCGCCGAGGTCGGGCGGCTGCGTGAAGTCGCCACGCAGGTCGAGAAATTCTCCGAGACGCTCGGGTTCGTCGCGAATCAGACGAATCTGCTCGCCCTCAACGCGACGATCGAGGCGGCGCGCGCGGGCATTCACGGGCGAGGATTCGCGGTGGTCGCCGACGAGGTCCACAAGCTCGCCGAAGCGAGCGGGCGCGAGGCGCGCAACGTCGGCAAAGCGGTCCAGGACACGCGCCGGGCGTTGGACCGCGCCGCCCAGTTGATCGAACGAATCCGCGGCGATCTGCGCCAGGTGGTTCAGAACTCCGCCGCGTGGCTGCAGGACCTCGATCGTATCGCGGAGGCCGCCGCCGAGACGGCACGGGCCGGAAAACAGGTGGCGGAGTTCGGTCGCCAGAGTACCGACCTGGCGGCGAAAATCACCGAGTCGCTCGGTCAGGCGCGCGCGGGAGCCCAGACTTCCAGTCAGGAGGCCGAAGCCGTTGCGGCGGCGGCCGCCGAGCAGTTGCGGGCCATCCAGGATCTCGCGCATGGCGCGACCGAGTTGTCAGCCCTTGCCGAGCAGCTGAGGCAGGCGCTCCGCTTTATTCGCGGCGGAAACGGCCACCCCTAGACCAGGCGGATGGTGACGCGCGCTACAGGGGTTTCTCAACTCGAGGTCGATTATTAAAGTGGAGTGCCGCTAACCTCGGGAGAGACATGCGCACGCGGACGACGCTGCTGGTGCTGGGCCTGAACGCCGTTCCTGCCCTCTGCGTCGCGCAGCATGCTCATCAATTCGAAATCGGCGCGTTCGGCTCGTTCACCCGCTACGACCGTGCGTTCGGCCTAGACAACAAGATCGGCGGTGGCGGTCGCCTCGGCTATTTCTTCAGCCGTTCGATCGGCTTCGAGCTTGAGCTGGGCTACCAACAGCCCCACCCGCTAGGCGGCGTGTCCAACCCGGCGTTGTCACTAGGCAGCGGCAGTCTCGCGCTCAACCTGGGAAACGAACACAACCTCTTCTATATCCTCGGCGGCTACACGCGCCTCCAGTTCAGTTGGGATGGCGGCACCAACTTCAACTTCAAGGACAACGCCGTTCACGGTGCGCTCGGCGATCGGATCTTCTTCGGCGAACGCGTTGCACTGCGCGTCGAAGGGCGGGCGATCTACTCTCCCAACACCCACCACATCAACGGCGGGTGGGCGGGACACGTGGTGGCCTCCGCCGGATTGTCGATCTTCACCGGTCCGAGCGCGTTCCGTGACACCGATCGAGACGGCGTTCCCGACAACAAGGACAATTGTCCCAACACACCGGTGGGTGCCGTCGTGGACGCGAAGGGGTGCCCGCTCGATTCCGATCGCGATGGCGTGCCTGATGGCCTCGATGCATGCCCGAACACCGTCGAGCACGCGGAAGTCGATGCTCGCGGCTGTCCCAAGGACAGCGACGGCGACGGTGTGTACGACGGCATCGACAAGTGTCCCGGCACTCCCGTCGGCGCCCGCGTGGACGCGCAGGGATGTCCCACCGATGCCGACTCCGACGGCGTGCCGGACGGGCTCGACCAATGCCCCAACACGCCGAAGGGCGCGACGGTCGATGCGACCGGCTGCCCGGTGGATAGCGATCACGACGGCGTGCCGGATGGCCTGGACAAGTGCCCTAACACGCCCCCGGCGACGGAAGTCGATTCCGTCGGTTGCCAGCGCGTGACGGATAGCGACGGCGACGGTGTCGACGATGCGAAGGACAAATGTCCCGGGACGGCTGCCGGCACTCGCGTCGATTCGGTCGGCTGCCCCATTCTCTTCACCGAAGCACGGACGCCTGTCGTCCTGCGGGGCGTGACGTTCGAGATCGGCCGGTCGGCGCTGAAGCCGGATTCCTACACGATCCTCGACATCGTCGCGGCTTCCCTGGTCGCTAATCCAGACATCAAGATCGAAATCGCGGGCCACACCGACAACACGGGCTCGGCTGCCACCAACACGCGCTTGTCGCAGGCACGAGCGGAAGCGGTGCGCGCCTATCTCGCAAGCAAGGGTGTCGCGCCGGACCGAATGATCGCCAAGGGCTACGGCCCCACGCAGCCCGTCGCGCCAAATACGACGCCCGCCGGCCGGGCGCAGAACCGGCGCGTCGAGCTGCGGCAGACCAACTGAGCGGAGGTACAACGTGAGAACGATCGCCACAATCGTGATAATGATGGTTGCGACAAGCAGCCTCTCGGCTCAGTACGACCGGCGCTACGAAGTCGGCTTGTTCGGCGCCTTCACGAAGTACGACAAGGCGTTCAATCTGGCCAGCAAGATCGGCGGCGGCGTCCGCTTCGCGTACGCCTTCACACCGATGATCGACGTCGAGGTCGAGGCGCTATTTCAATCACCGCAGGACGTCGGGACTGCACACCTCGAGCCGTTGATCGGCGGTGGCAGTCTCGTCGTGAACGCCCTGAACGCGCCCCGCATGTCGGTCTACGTGCTGGGTGGATATTCCCGGCTGGACTTCGGCGCGACCAGCCCGTACCGCTTCACGGACGGAGGATTCCACGGCGGCGCGGGCGCCAAGTTCTTCATGAGCTCGCGGTTCGCGCTGCGATTCGAAGCGCGCGGCATCTACACTCCGAGCACGACGAGCGCATTTCCCGGGGCCAGCAAGAGCGCGACCCATCTCGTCGCATCCGCCGGACTCGCGTTCTTCCAACCGGACGCGGCTCGGCGGGCGGGCGACGCCGATGGCGACGGCGTGCTGGATAAGGACGACGCCTGTCCCGACACACCGATCGGTGCGACCGTCGACAAGCGCGGCTGCCCCGCAGACGCGGACGGCGATGGCGTCTTGAACGGTATCGATCAGTGCCCCGACACGCCGGCTGGCGCGACCGTCGATGCGCGCGGGTGCCCGCACGATCAGGACGGCGACGGTGTGCTGGACGGCATCGATCAATGCCCCGACACACCCGCGGGCCAGAAGGTCGATGCCAAAGGGTGTCCGCTGGCGGCGCCCGGACTCGCGGATTCCGACGGTGATGGCGTAAACGATCTCCTCGACAAGTGCCCTGGGACACCTGCGGGCGCCAAGGTCGATAGCGACGGATGCCCGATCGATTCCGACCATGACGGCGTCTGGGACGGCATCGACAAATGCCCCGGCACGCCGGCAGGCGCGACCGTGGATGCGACGGGTTGCCCGCACGATTCGGACGGCGACGGCGTCTTTGACGGCATCGATCAGTGCCCCAACACGCCGACGGGAACGCCCGTCGATGCCACCGGCTGCCCCCTCGACAGCGACAAAGACGGCGTGCCGGACAACCTCGACAAATGCCCCAACACGCCGGCCGGCATCAAGGTCGATGCTAACGGCTGCCCGATCGAGCACGATTCCGACGGCGACGGGGTGCCCGATCAGTTGGATCGTTGCCCCAACACGCCGCCCGGATCAAAGGTGGATCAGTTCGGCTGCGTGCTGCTGTTCGAGGTCACGCCGGCTCCGCCCGGGGCACCGCCGGCCCGCCCGACGCTGATTCTGCAAGGCGTCAATTTCCAGACGGGACGCTCGATCCTGACGCGCGAGTCGTACGCGGTGCTGGACCAGGTTGCGGCCTCACTGGTCGCGAACCCGGAAATCCGGATCGAGATCGCCGGATATACCGACTCGACCGGCCGCAAACTGACGAACATGCGGCTCTCGATGGGACGGGCGGGAGCGGTGCAGCACTATCTCGCCCGCAAAGGAGTCAATCCGATGCGGATGCGGGCGCGGGGATTTGGAGCCTCTGGCTACATCGCCCCGAACTCGACGGCGGAAGGACGAGCGAAGAACAGACGGGTCGAGTTGCATAAGCTGAATTAGCAGGCCTGCAAACGGGGCTGACGGG
Source organism: Gemmatimonadota bacterium (assembly GCA_003222195.1). Taxonomy (GTDB): domain Bacteria; phylum Gemmatimonadota; class Gemmatimonadetes; order Gemmatimonadales; family GWC2-71-9; genus 20CM-2-65-7. The sequence goes on from QHVB01000024.1 coordinate 235,265, forward strand.
GTCAGGACGAGCAAATCGTCCTGACCCCTAGTATTTTTTGCTCGCCCCGATCGGATCGAGCTGCGTATGCGTCTGCAACACGCCGTGGTCGTTGGATTCGTCCTCCTGCCGAGCACCCTGTTGCCGCAGCAGCGGCCCTGGCAGCCCACCGACTACTATCGATTGAACGTCGTCAGCAATCCGGCGCTTGCGCCCGACGGCCGGCGAGTGGCCTTCGTCCTGACGACGGTCGTGGAAGACAAGGACCGCCGCCACACCGAGATCTGGATGGCGCCGGCCGATGGCTCTGCCCCAGCATTCCGCTACACCAGCCCGTCGACGGAAGCCTCGAGTCCCCGCTGGTCGCCGGACGGCAGCCTGCTCGCGTTCTCAAGCAAGCGCGAGGGCTCGGACGACGACATCTGGTTCTTGCGGACGTCAGCCCCGGGCGGCGAAGCGTTCCAGATCAAAGGCGTGCACGCGATGCCGGTCTTTTCGGCGGATGGCCGCTGGCTCACCTACGCCTGGCGCGGCGACGAGCCGGACAGCATGAAGAAGGAAACGTGGCGCACCCGCGTCTCGCCGAGCGCGATCACCCATGGACCCGATCCGAAGCGGTTCGACGGGCGCGTGTACACGTCGATCCCGGTTGTCGCCGATGAGCGCGGCTACCTCCCGCCGCGCGAGACGCGCCGGCCCAGTCATCTCTACCTCGTGCCGCTCGCCGGCGGCACACCGCGTCAGCTCACCAGCGGCGAGCTGAGTCAGACCTCACCCGCGTGGTCACCTGACGGCAAGACGATCATCTTCGAGCAGGATTCCACCGAGAATCAGGAAGTCCGCGACGACGCATATCCGGCATTGTTTCTCCTCACGATCGCCGACGGCACGACACGAGCGCTTGGGACCGGGTTCGCTCAAAGCAGCTCTCCCGCCTGGTCCCCCGATGGCAAGACGATCGCGTTCGTGTGCTCGAAGGGCCGTGGCATGGAGAACGACATCTGCGTCATTCCCGCGACCGGCGGAACCGCACGAAACCTGACCGCGGACTGGAGCCTCGACCCGAACGACCCTAGCTGGTCGGCCGACGGCAAGACGATCTACTTCAGCGCCGAGACGAGCGGCAACGTGCACCTCTTCGCGGTCGCTGCGGCGGGCGGCCCAGCCCGGCAAGTCACGACGGGTGAGCGGCAGCTGCGTGGCTTCACCCTGAGCAGCGACGGACGCTCACTCGCCTACACGGCGAGTGACATCACGCACGGAACGGAGTTGTACGTGACTGCGCTGGCTCCGGCCCACGGCACAGAGCGCCGGCTCACGATGTTCAATGATTCGCTCTTCAAGCAAGTCACCCTCATTCCGGCCGACACCTTCTGGTTCACCGGCGTCGGCGGCTTGAAGATCGAAGGGTGGTTGATGAAGCCGTTCGGGTATCAGCCGGGGAAACGCTATCCGCTCGTGCTCTCGATTCACGGTGGGCCGCACTCGAACTACGGCAACGTGCTGTTTCCGGAATTCCAGATGCTGGCCGGCCAGGGGTACTGGATGCTGTTTACCAACCCCCGTGGCTCGACCGGATACGGCCATGCGTTTACCTACGCGACACGGGGCCGCTGGGGCATGGAGGACTACCAGGACTTGATGCAGGCCGTCGATCTCGCCATCGCTCGCGCCAAGGGGGGCGTGGATACCACGCGCATGGCGGTGCTGGGCGGATCGTACGGCGGATTCATGACGAACTGGATCGTCGGCCACACGAATCGCTTTCGAGTGGCGCAAACCGATCGCTCGATCTTCAACTGGTATTCCTGGTACGGCTCGTCGGACGCGCAGGGGCTGACGGAGTACGAGTTCCGCGGCGCGCCGTGGGAGAGCGATTCCCTGTACCGCGTGCTGTCGCCGATGGCCTACGCCACCAACATGCATACGCCGATGCTGATCGTGCATTCCGAGGACGACAAGCGCGTGCCGATCACCGATGCCGAGCAGCTGTTCATGTCGCTCCGCAAGCGGGGCGTTCCCGCGGAGTTCGTGCGGTACCCACGCTCCTTCCACGGCTTGTCCCGCACCGGCCCGCCGTGGTTGCTGGTCGACCGGTTGGAACGCATCCGCACGTGGTTCGCGCACTGGATCGGAACGGGCGACGCGGCACCGGCCGTAACGACGAGCGGGCATTGACGCTGCGAAACGGCGTGCTCCTGGCGCTGGCAGGAGCTCTGCTGGCGGGACCCGTACCCGCCCAGCAGCGGCGCGCGCGCCGCCCTGCGCCGCCGCCGGCATCCACCCGCCGGGCTACTCCCGCGATTCCCACGCCGCGGTCCATGCTCGGGTTCGAGCCCGGGGACGATCGCAAGCTCGTCGAATGGCCGGTTTTGGTGCGCTATTACGAAGCGCTGGCCCGGGCGAGTGATCGCGTCGATTACCGCGAGCTTGGCAAGACGACGCTGGGGGCGCCGCTCATCGCCCTCGTCATTTCGAGCCCGCAGAACCTGCGGCGGCTCGACTCGTACCGGCAGCTCAACGCCGAACTGGCGGACCCACGCAGCTTTCGCACCAGCCGCGCCGCGCGCGATGCGCTGCAGAACGGCAAGGCGATCGTGCTGATCACGTCGAGCATTCACTCGACTGAAGTCGGCGGCCATCTCTCGCCGGTTGCCCTAGCCTATCGCTTGGCGACCGATACGAGCGCCACCACGCGCGCCATCCTCGACAATGTGATTCTGTGGCTGGTCCCGTCATTGAATCCCGACGGCGTGACCATCGTCGCCAAGTGGTATAACCACACGCTCGGCACCAGCGCCGAAGGGACGTCGCCGCCGGAGCTGTACCATCACTACGCCGGTCACGACAACAACCGGGACTGGTACGCGTTCACCCAGGTCGAAACCCAGCTGACCGTCGATTCGCTCTACAACGTCTGGCACCCGCAGATTGTGCACGACATTCACCAGATGGATGCGAACGGCGCCCGGTTGTTTCTTCCTCCCTATCTCGATCCGGTCGAGCCCAACGTCGATCCGTTGCTGATCGACGGCGTCAACGCCCTGGGGACCGCGATGGCCTGGGAGCTCGCCGGTCAGGGCAAGACGGGGATCTCGATCAACTCGACCTACGACGCCTGGACGCCGGCCCGCGCCTACCAGCATTACCACGGCGGGGTGCGCATTCTCTCGGAGACGGCCAGCGCCGATCTCGCCACCCCCATCGACATTCCCTTCGATCGGCTGCAGGCCCGCGCGCGTGGCTACAATCCCCGCGAGCGGTCGTGGAATTTTACGAATCCGTGGCACGGCGGGCGCTGGTCGTTACGGGATATCGTGTCGTACCAGACCGAAGGCGCATACGCGCTGCTGGCGCACGCCGCGCAGGCGCGCGAGCGGTGGCTCGCGAATTTCTTCAACGTCGAAACGCACGCGATACGCGGGTGGCGCGACTGGCCATACGCCTATGTCATCCCGGCGCGGCAAGACTCCGTTGGGCTGAGCGCGCTGCTCGGCATCCTCCGGCGCGGCAGCGTCGAGATACGCACCGCGCTGCAATCGTTCACGGCCCAGGGACAGCGCCACGCGGCGGGCACCTACGTCATCGTGCTGCGGCAGCCGTACGCGGCGTTCGCAAAAACGCTGCTCGAGCCGCAGCACTATCCCGATCGCCGATTGTATCCCGGCGGCCCACCCGAGAAACCGTATGACGTGACAGCCCACACGCTGCCTCTCCTGATGGGTGTGAACGCGGTGGCTGTGAATGACTCACTCCGGGTACCGCTCTCCGCGCCGATCACACCTCGATCGGTAAGTCCGATTCCACCCTTCGTCGCAGACACGCCGCGCATCGGTCTGTACAAGTCATACGACGCAGCGATCGACGAGGGCTGGACGCGGTGGGTCTTCGACAAATCGAAGGTGCCGTACACGTCCCTCGTCGACTCCGTGGTGCGCGCCGGTAAGCTGCGCGATCAGTTCGACGTGATCATCCTGCCCGACCAGTCCCCGAATGAGATTCTCGAGGGACTCCCGCCGCGCTATCCCGCGCCGTATTCGGGAGGCATCGGTCCCGACGGCAGTGAGGCGCTGCGGCAGTTCGTGCTCGACGGCGGAACGTTGGTCGCGCTGAACGAGGCGAGCCGCTTTGTGATCCAAGCGTTGCTCCTGCCCGTGCGAAACGTGCTCGAGGCGGTGAGCGAAGAGGACTTCTATGCGCCCGGGTCAATTTTCCGACTCGAGCTCGACACCTCGAGCGCGATTGCGCGCGGCATGCCGCGAGAAACGATGGGCTGGTTCCAGGGCGGACCCGCGTTCGAGGTGCTCGACTCGACGGTGACGCACGTCGTGGGGCGGTGGCCGGATGATCCCGCGCGCGTTCTGCTCTCCGGTTGGGTGCTCCGCCCCGAGCGCATCGCGGGCAAGGCCGCCATCCTCGAAGTGCAACAGGGAGCCGGACGGATTATCCTGTTCGGCCTGCGGCCGCAGTATCGCGGCCAGAGCATTGCGTCGTACCCCTTACTGTTCAATAGCTTACGACGCAAATGAGGGCTTAATCCTTGCCCGGTTGGGGGTCAGTTTCCTATGTTGGTGACCCCTATGAAGTTGGCTCGGCAGGCAAGCGCTCTCTTGCTCTGGGCCGCGACATGCAGTCGCGGCCTTTTTGCCCAACAACTGCCCTCGTCGCCCGACAAGTTCCAGCTCCGCGGAGTCGAGCTGCGGTACGTCCTGCCAGAGCCGCTCTTCGATAACGAGCAGACGACCGAACCGATCAAGGCCCTGTACGTCAACGCGTGGGCGTTTGGCTCCAGCAAGCTCGCGCAACTGGTCCGTCTCGCGGACTCGACCGAGATCAACGCGTTCGTGGTCGACATCAAGGATGACACGGGCTGCCTGCTGTATCCCTCTGACGTCAAGGTCGCGCAGGACATCGGCGCGACCAAGTGCGTGCGCACCCGCGACGTCGAGTCGCGGCTCGACACGCTGCGCGCCCACGATATCTACGCCATCGCGCGCATCGTCGTCGCCAAAGATCCGCTGCTCGCCGAGCGGCGGCCCCATTGGTCGGTGCAGAATCGCGACGGCAGCGGGTTGTGGCGCGATCGGATCGGCATCGCTTGGGTGGATGCGTACAACGACTCGGTGTGGATCTACGCGGCGCAGCTCGCTCAGGAAGCGGTGAAGCTCGGCTTCAACGAGGTGCAGTTCGACTATGTGCGCTTCCCCGATGAGCCGAAGGAAGCGATGGCGCAGGCGGTCTTCGCCGCCCGCAAGCCCGGCGAAACGCAACGCGAGGGCGTCCAGGCGGGGATCGCGATACTCACGCATCGCATCCAGCCGCTCGGCGTGCCGGTCACGTTCGACATCTTCGGCCTGACGGCGTCCGCCACGAATGACCTGGGCATCGGCCAGGTGTGGGAAGATTTCGTCAGCGTCGCCGACGTCGTGTTACCGATGGTGTATCCCAGCCACTATTATCGCGGCAGCTACGGACTCGCCTGGCCGAATGGCGAGCCGTATCGAGTCGTGCGCAATGCATTGAGTGAAGCGCTCGAGCGCTCTCGGCCACTGGTCAAGGCCGCCACGATTCGGCCGTATCTCCAGGCATTCACGCTCGGCCGGCGCAAGCCGCGCTACACGCCGCACGAAATTCGTGAGCAGATCCGCGCGGCCGAAGAGCTGGGCATCGACACGTGGGTGCTGTGGAATCCCCGCAGCGTCTATCAGCGCGACTCACTGCGCCCCTACCGGGAGCAGGTGGCGATAGTTCCGGGCGGCACACAGTAGCGCCATATTCACGCAATGATAAAGCTGTGGATACCTCTGGCACTCGCCGGAGTGCTCGGCGCGTGCTCCGACACGAGTGGCGTCGATCCGGATGCGATCCCTGGACCGGAACTGCTCGCCGTGCGCACGGCCCTCGATTCCGCTTTCCTCCACGATACGACTCTTGATCCTGCCTTCACCGGAGACTCCGGCCTCTATGCACTGATGTCGACGCTCGTTTTCTTCTTCATCGATCGGGCATCGCGGATCGGTCAGGGCACCGACACAACGCGGGTCGTGGGAATCGAGTTCGACATCGACGCCACCCAGAATGGCACGCGAGTGATCAGTAACTTCACGACACTGCTCGCGTGGAAGGGCTATGACTCCACCACAAGCACGGTGGACTCTGTCTTATTCTTGCTGGGCTCCGGGCGCGCTCCGGTGAACGACTCGCTCCGGCCGCGCTTCACGCTCGATTCCGCAAGCACCGGCACCGGCTTCGTCATTCATGAGGCGAGGAACTCGGCGGTCACCAAGTGGTGGTCACGCGGCGGGCACCTGCGAACGACGGCGAGTCAGTATGGAACCGCGCACGGTACTGCGTCTTTCTCCGTCGCCCGGGGTTCCTTGAGCGGCGCGTTCACCATCAACGCGAAATTTGTGCCGGATTCGAGTACGGCGGTGACGTCCGCGCTGGATTTTGGAAATGGCGCGCGGGCGATCAAGGTGAAGATTCGAGGGACTCTACCATCCCCGGCGCCCATGCGGTGATGTAGCCGGTGATGGCCGAGGCGGCCACCGTATAGGGGTTGGCAAGGTAGAGTTGACCGGGGCCGGAACGCCCCGGGAAGTTGCGGTTGATCGCGCTGATCGTGACTTCTTCCCGCGTCTTCGACACGCCCGGTCCCGCATTGATGCAGGCTCCGCACGACGGCTCCAGGAATGTCGCGCCCACGCGCTGAAAGATGTCCAGGTACCCGCGCTCCTCGCAGTAGCGCTTCACGTCCTGCGACCCACACTGAATGAAGAAGCGCACCCAGGGCGCCACCCGCTCGCCGCGCGCGGCCGCGTCCGCCAGCACGCGCGCATACATATCCATGTCTTCCTTCTTGCCCGCGGTGCAGGAGCCCGCGTACGCGATGTCGACCTTGATGCGCTCAGCAACGTCATCGATATAGAGCCCGTTTCCGGGATCACCCGGTAGCGCGATCATCGGCCGGATACTGGCGGCGTCGATCTCGATGACTTGGCAGTACTCGGCACCGGGGTCGCTAGCGAGACCGGCACAGAGCCGCTCCGCCTCCGCGCGCGACAGCTTCCGATAGTCCATCAGGTACTCGACCGTCTTCTCGTCCGGTGCGACGTAGCCCGTAAAGCCACCCACTTCGGCCGTCATGTTGGTCATCGTGGCCCGCTCGTCGACCGACAGCGAAGCGACAGCATCGCCACAATACTCCACCAGCTTCCCGATGGCCTTCCCGGTCTTCACGTAGGGATGACGCAGCACCTCCAGCATGAAGTCCTTGGCCGTGACGTTGTCGGGTTTCTGGCCACTGACCTCGACCTTGACCGTCTCCGGCACCTGTAGGCGCACATCCTTCGTGATCCAGGAATTGAAGATCGCCGTCGTTCCCACGCCGAAGGCGATGCAGCCGACAGCCCCGGCGTGCGGTGTATGCGAATCGGAGCCGATGATCACCTGACCGGGGAGCGCATGCGCCTCGAGAATCTTCGAGTGACAAATCGCTTCCGAGCCGTGGTGGCCGAGCCGCAGCTCGCCGTACAGCTTGATCCCCTGCGCCGTCGCGAACTCGCGCTGCTTCTTCTCCAGCTGCATCGCGACATCGAGCAGTCCTTCTTTGATGCGTTCCGGTGTCATGGCCTCCGGCAGGAACGTGAGATGATCCCGAAACATGAGGATCGAGCCGGGATCGTGGACCTTCGCGTCCTTGCCGACGAGCTGCTCGAAGAAGATTGCGGCCATCGGCGTTACGTATTCGTGGCTGAACCGGATGTCGGTGAGGACGAATCCTTCATCGCCCGGCTTCACGGCGGGCACGCCGATCTTGCCCTTGGCAGGATCGACCACCCAGCGACGCGCAAGAATCTTCTCCCCCAGCGTCATCGGACGGCGCGGCGTCTGGGGCGGATGGAGGACAACGTCACCCTTCAGGCGCGCCATGTTGTAGTTGAACAATCCGCCATGTTCGATGATGCCCCGCGTGATCTCGCCCTCTCCCGCCGTGAACGCGGAGAGCGGGATGTCGTCGCCGCGACGGACCTTGTCGAGCATGGAGAAATCCGTCGTCGTGAGGATCCCGAGGTTCTGACAGTTCTCGCGGTAGATGCGTTCGATGCTCTCGGCCACGACCAGCTTGATTCCGGCACACATCTCAGCGTAGGGCGACTGCTCGCGGGAGGACCCTTTGCCCCGGCGCTTGCCGCTGACCGCGGCGACGAAACCGCCGCCCTTCACGGCCCCGCGCGAAATCGGGAACTCGTCCCGGCACTTGAGTCCGACATAGGGGAATTCACCCAGTGTTTCGTCGTAGTAGTAACAGATGTATGCGGGGGTGATTTCATCGGTGGAGATATCGTCGCGCAACTTGTTGGCCGGCGTCCACGTGGGGTCATTCCCGGCGAGCTGCGCCCGCACGAACGCGGGATCCTCGGTCAGATAGAGGATGCGCCCCTGCAGTCGGACGTTCGCGTCGCGCATGCGCGAAGTATCACCCCTTGCCTCGGGGCGAGCAAGCGGATTTTCTTGGAAGCTCATGTTCCTTCCTGCCTTTTTTTTGTTGCAAGCGACGTTTCACAGCCCGCGCGTGATCGAGAGCTCCGGCGTGGCGGTGAGCCATGCCTATCCCGGCGTGCTGTGGACCCACAACGATTCCGGGGATGGGCCCTATCTATACGCGACGGATCTGCGCGGCACCGACCGCGGGGCGTTGCTCGTGCCGGGCGCGCAGGCGATCGATTGGGAGGACATCGGATTGGGTCCCTGCCCGGTCTCATTCCTGCCGAAGGCCGGCTCGTGCCTCTATCTCGCCGACACGGGCGACAATTTGGAGTTCCGTCCGTTCGTGACGGTCTACGCGATTCCAGAGCCACCACCGCCGGAACGCGCGGGAGATACGCTCGGAACCACGCGGGCGCCGGCACTCGTGCGCCTTCGGTACCCGGACGGTCCGCACGACGTCGAGGCGCTTTATGTCTCCCCGCGCGATACGGCTCTGTATCTGGTGAGCAAGGGAGCGCTACGGGGTAGCGCGATCCGGTTGTATCGAGTGGATCGCGGCGCGTGGAGCGCTCCCGACACGACGTTCGACGTCGTCGTCGCGACGCTCGTGCAGACCCTGGACATCCGCCCCAGCCCTGAAGCGGGCCGCGTCGTCACCGCGGGGGCCATCCGACAGGACGGTCGCCTCGTTGCGTTGCGCACCTACTCGGAGATCTACCTGTTTTATCCGGGAGTTGGTGGCCGCCTGTTGCCCGCTCGCGAGCACGCTTGCAGCATCGCGGGGCTCGAGATCGGCGGTGAAGCGATCGACTTTCTCGATGATTCGACGTTCGTCCTGACGAGCGAAGCGTCCGGCCGGCGCCGGGGCAGAATCGACACCGTGACCTGCAGTCCCTAATGGAGTCGTGACACATGACGCGCAAATGTTGGAATACTGTCGTGATGCTGGCGCTAACTGCGACCACCGGCGTGGCGCAGCGATCGTCCACCATCCCCGTCGACACGGCCGCCATGGATGCGCATCTGCGTTTCCTGGCGAGCGACCTGCTCGAGGGTCGTGCCCCGGCGACGCGCGGTGGCCGCCTGGCGGCGGAATACATCGCCGCCCAGTTCCAAGCTCTGGGACTCGAGCCCGCCGGCGCGAATGGAACGTACTTCCAGCCGGTCGCGCTGGTGGGAATGACACCCCAACCCTCCCTTTCCTGGGGCAAATCGGGGGGCGCGTCTGATAGTCTCCCATATCGCGACGCATTCGTCGCGTGGGCGGAACGACCCGAAGCGGACATCTCGGCAACCGGCGACGTCGTCTTCGTTGGCTACGGCATTCGCGCGCCCGAGTGGCAATGGGACGACTACAAGGGCGTCGACCTGCACGGCAAAGTCCTGTTGATGCTGGTGAATGATCCTGGGCTCGTGGACTCCACAGTATTCCTCGGCAAGGTCCTCACGTACTACGGGCGGTGGACCTACAAGCTCGAGGAAGCCGCTCGGCAGGGTGCCGCCGGCGCGATCATGATTCATACGACGGAGAGCGCGACATACCCCTGGGAAGTCGTGCGCGGCTCGTGGTCGGTCGAGCAGTTCAAGTTGGATCAGCCACGATCGCCCAGCCTCGCGTTCGCCGGATGGGTAACGGAGGCGAGTGCCCGCGCGGCGCTCGCCAAGGCCGGGCTGAACCTCGATTCGTTGACTCAGGCCGCGGCGCGTCGTGATTTCCACCCGGTATCGACTGGGCTGAGCGCCGCGGTGCGCATTCACAGCGCGCTGCGCCGCGTGGAGTCGGAGAATGTCGCGGCGCGTCTCCTTGGCCGGGATCAGCGACTGGCCTCTCAGGCGGTGCTCATCACGGCTCACTGGGACCACAAAGGGATCGGCCCGATCGTGCGTGGTGATTCGATCTACAACGGCGCCGAGGACAATGCCTCCGGCGTTGCGGCAATCCTCGGCGCCGCCAAAGCGATGACCCAGCTCCCGCGACCCGCGCGCTCCATCCTGTTCGTCGCCACGACCGCCGAAGAGAGTGGTCTGCTCGGCAGCGAGGCCTATGTGCAACACCCGCTCATTCCGCTCGCACAGACGGCGGCCGTACTGAATCTCGATGTGACGAACGTGCGCGGCGCCACGCGCGACATCGGGGCGGTCGGGATGGATCGCTCGACGTTGGGCCCCGTCTTCGTGGCCGCCGCCCGCGCGGAGTCGCTGAAAGTAGAATCCCAACCGGACGTGCGCGGGTCGTTTTTCCGCTCCGATCATTTTCCGTTTGCGCGTTCCGGCGTGCCCGCGCTCTCGATCAAACCGGGCATCGATTTCGTTGGACGTCCGAAGGGCTGGGGCGAACAGCAGGAGAACCTGTACAACCAGGAGCGCTATCATCAGCCAAGCGATGAGTATCAGCGGGCGTTCCGCTATGATGGCATGGCGCAACAAGTGCGCGTCACGGTGCGAACGGCGCGCGCCATCGCAAACGATCCAGCGATGCCCCGCTGGTTGCCTGCTTCGGAGTTCCAGCGGCCGCAGCCCTGAGCCGTGCAGCAGATTGCACCGCTGCGGGAGTTTCGGAACATCTTGGAGCGTAATGGGTTAATCTCCGGCGATTGCCTATTGGCCGGGGGGCGGGTAAGTTTGCGCCCGTTTTTAACCCAGCAGCACCAGCTGTTCCGACCTCCTACATGGGAGCGGCGTTGGAGATTCCCTCCACGCATACGGTGCCTCTCTCGTGGTTGTACGAGGCAGCCAGTCTTCCAATTCAGTATCGCACGCTCACCGAAGTTGTCCCCGAGTCGGCTCGTGACTTCGAACAAGTAACCGCGCTCCGCGAGCAGATCCTGCATTACAAGGAAGCTCTCGCGATCGCTCGCAAGCAGAAGGACACGGGGCTCTGGGGTGCGAATCTGCTGGCACCGGCACCATCGAAGGCCATGGGGTGGAAAGAAGTCGGTACCATCACCCAGTACCGCCGTTTGCTCGAGCTGGGCTGGCCAGGTGACGCGCGGGTGTTTCGGTTCGCCGATCGGTTCCTGTTCCGGCTGCTGTCGCGTGATGACGATCCCGCGCTGCTCGTCGAGTTCCAGCGAGCCGCCAAGAGTGATCCCGGCCTCGGCCTCTGGGCGCGGGGGATGGGAGCGCAGGCGGCCGCGGCGGCACTCGCGCGCGGCGCGCACCAGGACGATCCGCGGCTGCGCGGCGCGGCGCATCGCATCGCGAGCGATATTTCCATGTATCTGCGCAGCGAGCTGGCGCAGAAGCCGTTCAAGAAGGCGCAAGGCAAGACCGTGCTTGACCCGCTCGCCTATCCGCCGACCGTCTTCTCGATCGAGATGCTCGCGTTCATGCCGGCGGTCCAGCGGGAGCGGGCCGGCTTTCTCGAGCGGCTGGCGTCCTACTTTTCGAGTCCGACGTCGCGCCGGTCATTCTTCATTCTGGCCGGCAAGAAGGTCTTTCGGCCGCTGTTCGAGCTCCTGGGCGACCCGCTGCATGCCGACGCCCAGGGTCGGGTGAGCGATGTGGCGTTCGCGGTCTATTGGCTGGAATTGCTCGCCCGCTTGGGGATCGTCCGCCAGGTGCCCAGCGCCAATCGGGTATTAGCTCGGCTGTACAGCGAATGCGACGAAAGCGGCATCTGGAGCCCCGGGGGCCTGCGCGCGATGCCGAAGTCCACGAACCCCGTGATTTCGCATTACTTCCCCCTCGAAGGCCCGGGGAAGAGTCCGGCACAACGCCAGACGGACGTCACCTTCCGACTGGCGTTGATCGCCAGAATTCTGGGGATTCCGCTGAACGTCATCTAGTCGTGGTGTACGGCAGAAACAAGTAGTAGTATTTGCTACTACAGTGGCACTCGATCTGACACCCTTTGGCTTCACGCCCACCGAGTCATTGGCCTACGCGACTCTGCTCCGTCTCGGCCCGTCGACGGGCTATGCCGTCGCCCGCGGTGCCAGGGTGGCGCGCGCGAACGCGTACAGCGCCCTAGAGGGGCTGGTCGCGCGCGGTGCCGCCACGCGGACGCCGCCACCCAACCGGCCGGCCCGCTATCGGCCCACGGACCCGCAGTCTCTGCTCGCGCACCTCGCGACGCTGCAGGGGGAGGCCTTGGATCGCCTCGGCCGGCAACTCCGCGACATCTCACGACCGGGCGAACCGGTGGTCAGGGAAGTCGCCGGCAATCGGGCAGTCGCCAATCTCCTGATGCAATTGGTGGCACGCGCCGAACGAAGTGTAGAAGGAGTCATGGCGCTCGAGCTGTGGCGACCGACGCTGCCCGCCTGGAGACGGGCTGCTGACCGTGCGCAGCTGAAGGTTCGCATGCGCGGCGGGATGCCCGAAGACGCCCCGTCCTGGCTCCAGCCGGCAGGCGATACACCCGATGCCACGGTGTTGCTAATCGATGAGGCTCACCTCGTGATCACGTCGGGCGATGGCGATGCGGTCACAGGCTTATGGACCTCCCATCCGCTCATTCTCTTGCTCGCGCGACGCGCGTTACAGACACCCTCGTGAGTCCCCGGCGATTCGTTTGCTGCAGCATCATTCTGGTGTCTGCCTGCCGCGCGGCGGCGATTCCAGAAGCGCAACGCTATCCCGCGGGGACCCCGTTCCGCGCCCACTACCGGACAGTGGATGGAACGCGACTCCGGCTGATTGACTCCGGAAACGGGACACCGGTCGTGTTCATTCACGGCATCGGCGCTTCGATGTATGGCTGGCGCTATCAGCTCGCCCCACTCGTGGCCGCGGGGTACCGCGTCGTCGCATTTGATAATCGCGGCTTTGGATTCTCTGATAAGCCGGCGCACGGATACCACAATGCCGAGTACGCCCACCTGGTTGTGTCGCTGCTCGACTCGCTGGGGATCGCGAGTGCGGTGCTGGTCGGTCACTCGATGGGGGGTGCGATTGCCGCCGAAGTCGCCCTGGTGCATCCCGACCGGGTGCGGGGTCTCGTCTTGATCGACGCCGCCGGCTTCGGCGTGAGCTGGCCGGGAGTGCTGAAGATCGCGCGCTGGCCGTTCGTGGGCGCGATCGTCACCTCGTTTCGAGCCCGCTGGGTCACCGGCCGCATCCTGCGTTCGACCTTCGCCGATCCGAACAAAGTCACCGAAGCCGATGTCGATCAGTACTACGCACCGGTCCCCGACCCGAACTTTGGGCGCGCGTTGCGAGGTGTGCTTCGGGAATTCAGCTTCGACACGCTCGGTGGACGTCTTGCCAGCGTGCAGACACCCACGCTGATTTTGTGGGGTGATGCGGATCGGTTGATTTCGGTCCGGGACGGTAGCCGCTTCGGGCGCGAGCTGCCGCGCAGTGAGTTCGTTTTGCTCGAGCACGCCGGCCATAACGCACAAGAAGAAGCCGCCGACAAGGTGAATCGTTTGCTGTTGGGTTTTCTCAAGGAAGGTCTGTCCCGCATTCCGGAGAACGTCGCATGGTCCACGCCGCCCTCGCGCTCCTCGCGCTCCAGCAACCCGTAGACACGGCTTACACCGCAAGGATTCGTGAACTGACGACCGAGCTGCGGTTCAACACCGAGCTCACCGACCACCTCCCGGCCGACGCCCGCGTCCCGACGCCCCTGAAAGTGCTCGGGTATGTGCCCGGGACGGTCGGGCATCTCTCCTATGTCGCCGACATCACGCGCTACTTCCACGCGCTCGACGATGCGTCGCCGCGGGTCAAGGTCTTCGACCTCGGCAAGAGCGATGGGGGACGGCCGATGATCGTCGCAGCGATCGCCGATTCGGCCACCATCGCGCAGCTCGATCACTATCGCGACATCACCGCCGCACTGGCCGACCCGAGACGCCTGACCGCCGACTCCGCGCAGCGGCTGATCACGGCCGGGAAACCGATTTACTACGCGACCGGTTCGATCCACTCCCCGGAGACAGGCTCGCCGGAAATGCTGATGGAGCTGGCCTACCGGCTGGCCGTCGAGGAGACGCCGTTCATCCGGCAGATCCGCGACAGCGTCATAACACTCATCACGCCAGTCACCGAGGTGGATGGGCGGGACCGCATGGTCGACATCTATCGCTACCGGAAGGCGAACAAGAACGTCGGTCCTGGATTGATTTACTGGGGCAAGTACACCGCGCACGACAACAACCGCGATGGCATCGTCATGTCGCAGGTGCTGACTCAGACCATGATGAAGGCGTTTTTCGCCTGGCACCCCACGGTGCTCCACGATCTCCACGAGTCTGTCCCCTTCCTCTATACATCGACCGGGACCGGGCCATACAACCGGGAGCTCGACCCCATCGTCATCAGCGAGTGGAACGAGCTCGCGTTCCAGGAGATCACGGCGCTGACGAGTCGCGGGCTCCCCGGCGTGTGGACCCATGATTTCTACGACGGCTGGACTCCCAACTACATGTTCTGGGTGGCAAACGGGCACAACTCGATCGGCCGATTCTACGAGACGTACACCTCGCGCGGAGCCGACTGTCACACCGTGAAGCTTCCCGATCGTCAGACCTCGGTCGAATGGTTCCGGCCCAACCCGCCGCTCAACGGCGTGCGGTGGTGCATTCGCAACAACATCAATTACCAGCAATCGGCTTTGCTCATCGCGCTGAACTACATGGCGCGCAATGGGCATCGCTATCTGGACCAGTTCTATCGCAAGGGTGTGCGGGCTGTGGAGCGGGGGCACGCCAAGGACGGACCGAACGCGTTCGTCATTCCCGCGAGCCAAGCGCGGCCGGTCGAGACGGCGAATCTCGTGAACCTGCTCCGCTTTCACGGAATCGAGGTGCGACGCGCGGATCAGCCGTTCAAGGCCGGCGGTGCGGACATCGCGGCGGGTGACTACATCGTGCCGCTCGATCAACCGTATGGGCCGCTCGCGAAGAGCTACTTCAGCAAACAGGACTACGGGGCGAACGATCCACCGCCGTACGACGATACCGGGTGGACGCTGCAGTACGTTCGCAATGTCGCGCTGCGTCCGATCAACGACACAACGGTGCTGCACGCACCCGCGACTCCCATGACGGCGGACGCGCGGGTCAAAGGTCAGCTATCGGGTGCCAGCGGGGCCGCGGCATATCTGATCGCTCCGACCACCGAGAGCGGGCTGATCCAATTCCGGTTCGCCTTGCGCGACGTCCGCATGTGGGCGAGCGAAGACTCATTCAGCATGGATCGACGCTCATTTGGAAGGGGCACGACCATCGTTGATGGAATCGCACAAGCGCGGATCAGGCAGGCCGCTGAGTCACTTGGCTTGAACGTCGTCGGCGTGGCCACAATGCCACAAGTCGCCAAGCACGAGCTCGACCTGCCGAAGATCGCCCTCGTCCACTCCTGGTTGAACACGCAGAACGAGGGGTGGGTGCGCTACGCGTTCGACGTGCTGGGAATCCCGTATCGGTATCTCAGTGTCCAACAGCTCAAGAATCGTGAACTGCTGAAGCAGTTCAACGTGCTGGTGCTCCCGTACGTGTCGAACAACGCTCAGCAAATCGTCAACGGACTGCCGATGAACGGGCCGCCGATACCGTGGCGGCGCAGCGCGCTGACGCCGAACCTCGGCGGAGTCGATTCCACAGACGACGTCCGACCTGGCATCGGTCTTGAAGGCATGGCCGCGCTCAGTCAGTGGATTGCCGCCGGTGGAGTCGTGATTACCGAGGGTGGCACGTCGGCGGTGTTCACGGATTACGGCGTGACCCGCGGCGTGGACATCACGCCCGCGCGCCAGCTGCGCGCGTCCGGGGCCATCTACAGGGCGGTGATGAAGGACGCCAGCAGTCCGATCGCGTACGGATACGCGGACACGCTGGCCGTCTACTTCAACCAATCGCCGCTCTTCCAGGTTGATACCAGCACCGACATTCCGGAGGATCAGGATCCCGACCTCACGGCCGCGCAGGCCCGGATGCGCCCGCGGGTCGTGCTAGCCTTCCATCAGAAGCGGGATTCCCTGCGGCTGTCGGGACTACTCGTGAGCGGCGAGGAGTTGACCGGTCGGCCGGCGGTGCTCGATGCCCCCGTCGGTCAGGGGCATGTCGTGTTGTTCGCGATCCGGCCGTTCTGGCGGTGGGAGACGCAGGGGAGCTTTGCGCTCGTGTTCAACACGATCCTGAACTGGAACGATTTGGGGGTGCAGTGGCCGGCCGCTCCCAAGCCAACGGCGCGGCCAGTGGCGGCGCCGAGCGATGGACCATAGATTTCATCAACCAAACGGTTGACGAAATCGCACTGTGCCACCTAAGCTCAGCAACGATAGAGCATTACGCATCGTCGCGGCGGCCCGCGAAGAGTTCGCCAAGCGCGGCTTCGCGGGCGCGCGCGTAGAGCAGATCGCGCGCCGGGCGGGGGTCAACAAGCAGCTGCTGTTTTACTACTACCACTCCAAGCGCGGCCTCTTCCAAGCGGTGCTCACCCAATCCGCCGGCGAGTTAGAAAAGGCACTGGCAGAGCTAGCGCTCCCGCTGGGTGGGCCGTTGGAGCGCTTGCGGCTGACCCTGTCCACGCAATTCGACTTTCTGGCCCAGGATCCACAGATGGTCGCACTGATAGGGCAGGGCACGCGCTCGGGGGCCGCCTTCGCGCCTGCCATCAATCGACTCGTCGTATTGCTTGCGGAAGGACAAGGGTTAGGCCAGGTGCGAGATGATCTTGATCCGCACCTGGCCGCTGCCCAAGCCCTGATTCTGATGGTCGGCTATCTCCATATGGAAGCGGTGGTCGCCGCCAGCGCCCCCCCCCTCGGCGCGGATGAACCCTCGCTCCGGGAGCGCTGGCGCGAGGCGGCTGTCGACTTAGTGGTGGCCGGAGTGAGCGCCAGCTAGGCCAATCGGCGCTTCCGTCTCGAAGATCAGGTGCCCCGATTCGAATCGCGCCCCGCGCAATGCCAAGCTGAGGACGTCGCCCAGCTCCTCGACGAGATGCACGTCGAGCGTCTTCCGCACTTCCTCCGGCAGGTCCTCCAGGTCGCGCTCGTTTTCCTTCGGTAGAATCACCGTTCTAATCCCCGCGCGAACCGCGCCAAGGACCTTTTCCTTCACTCCGCCGATCGGGAGCACGCGGCCCCGCAGCGTGATCTCACCGGTCATGGCGATGTCGTGCCGAGCCGGTCGCCGGGACAGGGCCGACACGAGGGCACTGGCCATGGTGATTCCGGCGGACGGACCATCCTTGGGAATCGCGCCGGCCGGGACGTGGACGTGGATGTCCGTGTCGATAAACGCCCCTTCCGGGATGCCCAACAGATCGGCATGCGACTTGGCGTAGGTCAGCGCGGCCCGCGCCGATTCCTTCATGACGTCGCCGAGTTGCCCCGTCAGGACCAGCTCTCCCTTGCCGCGCATCACGCTGGCCTCGACGAACATGATGTCGCCGCCCACCGGCGTGTAGTACATCCCGGTGGCGACGCCGACTTGATCCTCGCCCGCCATGCGCTCGGGGTGTACCTTCGGCCGCCCGATGAGATCGGGGATGTCCTTCGGCCCGACGGTGACTTGTTGTGAGGCGCCATCGGCGATCTTGCGGGCGATCTTCCGTCCCAGCTTGCCGATCTCGCGCTCGAGCTGACGGACACCGGCCTCGCGCGTGTAGCTCGCGATGATCTCGCTCAGTGCACCGTCACTCAGCGTCAGTTGATCAGCACGCAGTCCGTTTTCTCTGAGCTGCCGCGGCACGAGATAGCGCTTGGCGATCTCGAGTTTCTCACGCTCGGTGTACCCGGC
Organism: Gemmatimonadota bacterium; assembly: GCA_003222195.1. Taxonomy (GTDB): domain Bacteria; phylum Gemmatimonadota; class Gemmatimonadetes; order Gemmatimonadales; family GWC2-71-9; genus 20CM-2-65-7. The sequence continues at coordinate 253,429 of QHVB01000024.1, forward strand.
GAAATTGACCGTTTCGAGGCGGTCGAGCAGTGGTCCAGGAATGTTCTGGATGAAGTTCGCGGTCGCGATGAACAGGACCTCAGACAGATCGAACGGCACGCCGAGATAGTGGTCCGTAAACGTGTCATTCTGCGCCGGGTCCAGCACTTCGAGCAGCGCCGCGGCGGGATCTCCCTGGAAGGAGATACCGAGCTTATCGACCTCATCGAGCAGGAAGATCGGGTTTTTTGCGCCCGCCTGCTTCATGCCCTGGATGATGCGGCCCGGCATCGCCCCCACGTACGTGCGCCGGTGGCCGCGAATATCGGCCTCGTCACGCGCGCCGCCGAGTGAGATGCGGACGTAAGGGCGCCCCATCGCCCGGGCGATGGACTTGGCGATCGACGTCTTGCCGACGCCCGGCGGCCCGACAAACAGCAAGGTCGGCGCGCGCGAGGCACGATCATCCTCGTTGCCCGGAGCCTCCGTCTTGGGCTGCTGCTGCCGCAGCTGCCTCACGGCGAGGAACTCGAGCACCTGATCCTTGACGTCTTGAAGCCCGTAGTGGTCTTCCTCGAGGATTTCCTCGGCCCGCTTGAGATCGAGCGACTCCTCGGCGCGCTTGTTCCACGGCAGCTCGGCGACGGTCTCGAGATAGGTCCGAATGACCTGCGCTTCCATCGATTCCCGGCCGGCGCGCTCGAGGCGCGCGAGCTCGCGATCGACTTCTGTTCGGGCGGCCTCGGGCAAGTCCAGGGCGTCGAGCCGCTTTTTGAGATCGTCGGCCTCCGCCGCCTCTTCCTCCTCACCGAGCTCTTTGCGAATGGCCTTCATCTGCTCGCGCAGCAACATCTCCCGCTGGCGCTCGCCAAGCTCTTCCTGCACCTGCGACTTGATGTCTTCCTGGGCGTCCAAAACGGCGATCTGGCGCTGGACGTGGACGAGCACCCGGCGCAGCCGGTCTTCCACAGCGAGCGTTTCGAGCAGCTGCTGGCGTTCGAGCGACTGAATGTCGAGATGTCCGGCGACGAGGTCGGCGAGTGCGCCGGGGTCCGCGACTCCCTGCAGGACCTGCTGTACGACCTCGGTCGGCAGGCCGGACTTCTGCCCCAGCTCGGCCGCGCGCTCGCGGACTTCGCGATGCAACGCTACGAACGCCGGATCTTTCTCATTGAGGGGAGGGAGATCCGCCGCCTCTCGGACGGTCGCCTCGAAATAGCCGCTGGTCTCGGTATAGTGGACTGCGGTACCGCGGGCGTCGCCGTGGAGGATCAGCTGAACGCCACCGAGATTGCGCTGGACCTGGCTGATCCGCGCGATCGTGCCGGTGGTATAGAGCACCCCAGGGGTAACCTGATCGACGTTCTCTTTCTGGCTGACTGCAAAGACCTTGCGGTCGGGTTGCTTCAGGGCGGCTTCTATGGCCCGCAATGTCGCTGGACGGCCCGCGCCAATCGGCGTCGCAACGCCCGGAAACAACACGGCATCGCGCAGCGGCAGGACGGGCAAAGTCATCCGGTCTGACATGGATTCTCCGATCTTGGGTTACAGGGACAACATTCCGGGACGGTGAATGCACCGTCCATGCCACGAAAAAACACCTTAGACGGCAGGTCCGTTCCGAATTACGCCGCCAAAGCGGCGCTTGGCTGCCAAGTAGACGCTTGACGAGTATCTTTTTGGCCTCGAATGGATTGCAGAGACGCATGAGCGACCTGCTGGCGCAGCGGCTGAGTCAGGCTCTCGGCTCCTCGTTTACGCTCGAAGGCGAGATCGGCCGGGGCGGCATGGGCGTGGTCTATCACGCCCGCGACGAGCGGCTCAAGCGGAAGGTCGCCGTCAAGGTGCTGCCGCCGGACCTCGCGTTTCGCGAGGAGATCCGCATACGGTTTCTGCGGGAAGCCGAAACGGCCGCCCGCCTTTCACACCCGCACATCGTTCCGATTCACTCCGTCGGCGAGGGCCCCGACGGGCTCGTCTACTTCGTCATGGCTTACGTGGATGGTGAATCGCTCGCGGCGCGCCTCAAACGCCGCGAGCGGCTGCCACCTGAAGAAGCCCGACGCATCATGATGGAAACGGCGGACGCCCTCGGCGCCGGACACGCCCTCGGCATCATCCATCGCGACGTCAAGCCCGACAACATCCTGCTTGAGGGAAGCCGCGGCCGAACGATCCTCACCGACTTCGGGATCGCCAAGGCGCTGACGTCCACGACCGGGCCCGGGACGCTGACGGCGACCGGGGTTGCCATCGGGACCCCCCATTACATGAGCCCCGAGCAGGCGGCCGGCGATCGGGAGATCGACGGACGGTCGGACATCTACAGCCTCGGGGTAGTCGGCTATCAGATGCTCGCGGGGGAGTTGCCGTTCTCGGCTCCAACCGTGCCCGGCATTCTGCTCAAGCAGATCACGGAGCAGGCGCCGAACCTGCAGGATAGGTCTCCGACCTGTCCAGACGATCTCGCTTCGTGTGTGATGCGCTCGCTCGAAAAAGAACCCGAGGCGCGCTGGCCGACTGCGGACGCGCTGCGGCGGGCACTCGAATCGCGCAGTGCGCCGCCGTATCGTCCTTCGCGTCGCACGAGCGGCGGAGGGCTTGGCCTGGGTGCGGGCGCGCTCGCGCGACCCGAGTCGCGTTTGGGTGGCGGTCCCCCGGCCCGACAGTCGGGTGGTGGCCGGCCCGAGCGGCGCCGGGCTACTCGACCCACCCCGAAACGCGATCCCAAGAGCGACCTCACGCCGAGTGGGGAACCCCGCATGGTCGCGAGGTTCAGGGATTCGTTCGTCTCGTGGGCGTCGGTCTGCGGCGGCCTGATGCTGATCGATCTGATTCAAGGCGGCGGGCTGGGGTGGTCGCTCTTCGTCACCGTCCCGTGGGGCGCGTTTGGATTGCTCCCGCAGTACATGAAGCTGTGGCAAAACGGATACTCGTGGCGCGACGTCCTCAATCGCCCCGCGGCACCCGATGCGCGGGAAGCCCTGCTCGGCCCGCGCCGCGCGTTGGCGCCGCCCAAAGCGGATGAATTCGGACGCCACGTGGATACGATCCGGCTGGTTCGCAACGACCGCGAGGCCATTCTCAAGATCATGGAGCGAGTGCCCACGTCAGAGCGCAAGCTGCTGCCGGACGTGGTCGTGACCGTCGACGCGCTGCTGAAACGAGCCGAGGACCTCGCGCGCATGTTGTACGGAATGAGCGCGGATATGGACGATGGCGCCCTCGCGCGGATCGAAGTGCGGATCGAGGCGGTGAAGCATCACGAGGAGGGCGCGGAGCGCGAGCGGCAACTCAGCCTACTCGATCGCCAGCGGCAGGCGTTGAGCGATCTGCTGGCGCGTCGCAAGAACGTCGAAGAGCAGATCGAGTCGTGCGTGCTGGCCATGCAAAACGTCCGGTTCGACCTGCTGCGTCTGAGATCCGCGGGTGTGGCGGCGGTGCTCAGTGATCTGACGCATGCCACACAACAGGCTCGGGCGCTGTCGCGAGACGTCGATCATGTCATCGCGGCCGCGGGTGAGATCCGCGACGTGCTCAGTTCGAGCCCTTCCCCCTCCTCCGTTCGACAACCCCCGGGGCCGGCCTCGCCTCGCTAGCCTGTCCCATTGCCCGGCATTGTCGCACTAACGCCGGGCCATCCTGCCGCTCGATCCCGAACTGCAGCATCTCGATGAACTCGGACACTGCGACGTCGCACGACCCTGCGCGCACGGCGGCTAAAGCGCGCAACTCGCGATACCGAGCCATGCCCGGGCGACTCGCCACCGCAACCGCCATCACACTGTCTGCAAGCGATGGCGGCCCATCCAGCGTGAGGTGCCCCAGAGCTTCGCTCAGGAAGTAGGCGGCATACGGATGGCGGAAACTGCCTCTGCCCGCGCGGAGCGCGCCGAGGGCCTCGGTCGCCGCTCGTTTCCAGGAGGAGTCTCGCACCGCGAGCAACGCGAGGGCGGCCCGCGCTTGCGCGGTATCCGCACCAGCGGCGAGGGCCGCGTCGAGGAATGCCAGCACGCGTGACGCCGGCTCCTGCCGTGCCGTCGCGATCAGCCCCTTGAGTAGTTGCGCGTCCGCCCACGCTTTCCCGTCCCGCCGTCCGCGTGAATACACGTCGGCAAGCATCACCTCCGCGCTGACCGTGTCGCGCAGGGCAAGCCGAATGCGGGCCTCGCGCACCGCATACTCACCGGGGACCGGCTCGGCGCGCCGAAGAGCCTGGAGGTACGGCAAGACGGCGGCATCGCCCCGGCGCATCGCGAGGGTCCGAGCGAGCAGCAGGGCGGGAGCTCCATCACCACTTGCCGCGCCGATCTGCGCGAGCGAATCAAACACGGCCGCCACGCTATTCCCGGGAGCCAGAAAACTTCGTGCCGCAGCAAACTCGAGGCGGGGATGGTCGTCGGTATGAGCGAAGCTGGCGCGGGTGAGGAGATCGCTGACGCCGCGCTCGCCAAGCAGCCGGTGGCCTAGGTGCTCCGCTGGTGTGTCGATGTTGAGCCACTCGCGCGCGAGGTCACCCAAGGCGCCGGTAGGTCCCACCAGGCGGCGAACCCACGTCGAGTCATACGACAACGGGCGTGCCGAGCCAAGTACCAGCAGGTCGGGATACTCGCCAAACCAGACCTCAACATGCGGGTACACCGCGCGCACGTTGCGTACGATTCCGGCAACGATGGGCAATGGGAGCTGATAGAGCTGGACCCATTGACAGAAGACGCCGTCCTCCGCGAGGTGCCGGCGCACAATCGTAAAGAACTCCGGCGTGTACAGCGTGGCGATTCCCGCGACCCACGGATTCGAAGGTTCCGAAACGATCACGTCGAAGCGGTCCCGCTGCAGCTGCAGGGCGCTTCGCGCATCGTCCGTCACACGCGACACGCCGGGCTGGTCGAGCACCCGGCCGTTGACGTGATGGAACAGACTATCCATCGCGAGCACGGCGGGTTCGATTTCAATCACGCGCACTTGCCGCATTCCGGGCGTCGCGGCGAGGACGTGAGTCGTGACGCCGCTGCCATATCCGATGACCAGAGCCTTGGATGCCCCGGGGCGGGCGGTAATCGGCGCGAGCCCCATCATGATCTCGGTGCCCATGTCGCCGCGATCAGATGCGTCGACTTTGCCGTTGACGCGCAGCGAGCGGCCCACATCGCTCTCCCAGACGCTGACCGTCGCGTTGCGGCCTTCGACAAACGCGAGCTGCCGGGCGCCCTCGTGCTCGAGAAAGGCCCGGCGGGTCCCGGCATCCATATGCTGGCGCGCGTAGATCGTGGGTCCGAGATCGATGAGGCGCGTGCTCCAATCCCGGGCAGCCACGGCGACAACGAGTGCGATCATCCCCAGGATCGCCGCACCCAGGACGCGAGCCTGCATCCGCCGGTGCTCAGTCGAGTGCTCCGCGATCCCCCGCGCGCTCGCCCATGCCAACGCGAGCGCCGCCAATCCGTTGATCACTAATCCGATGCGAAGCGTCGCCTGGGTGCCAATCGTGGCCACCAGCACAAAGCCGGCGAGCACGGCACCGAGAATGCTACCGGCGGTGTTGAGCGCGTAGGCCATCCCGACGTCCGCTCCGCGCGCCTCGCGCTGGCGCGCGGTGAGCTCGACGAGCAGCGGGAAGGTCATGCCCATGCCGAGCGCGGGCACGAGGAGCGCGGACCCGATGGCCGCGCCGAGGAACAGCAGGCGGCCCGCGGCCCCAAGGTTGGGGATTTGAAAAACAGCGATGACATAACCCGGCAAGAGGGCCAGGAACAGGAAAAACGCTGCCGCGCCGACCCCGGCGAGACCCTGCGCCAACCCCGCTGCCGCCGCGGTGTCGGCGCGCGGGATGCTTTCCCGCGCGACGACCACACTGCCAAGACCGATGCCCATCAGGAACACCAGCAGGATGAGCGTAAACGCGTACGTGGATCCCCCCACGACCATGACCAGCACGCGCGTCCATGCAATCTCGTCGAGCAGCGAGGCAAAGGCGGTCAGCGCCAGAAGAACCAGGGCGAGAGTACGAAGATGATCACGCGGAAAGTCGGGGTTCTCCCCCGGTTCGCGACTCGGCTCAACGACGGCGTCTCGTCGACCGAGTGAGATCGCCGCCGCCCCAATCGCGAGGTTGATCGCCGCGGTTATCCAGAGCGAAGTACGCACTCCGAGAAACTCGATCAGCAAGAACCCGGCGAACGCGGTGCCCGTCATCGCGCCGAGCGTGTTCAAACCGTAGAGACGGCCCAGTGACTGCTTGAGCAACCCACGATCTTGGCCCATCAACGCGCGGGTCAATACGGGCAGCGTCCCGCCCATGAGCGTGGTGGGGATCATGAGAACGAGCGCGGCCAGTCCAAATCGGAGTGCGACGCTCGCGCCGCCGCCGAGCGATAGTGCCCCGGCCGTGCCGATGTAGATCCAGTGCGCGAGACCGAGCACCAAGGGGGACACGATGCCGAACACGCCGATCGCGATCTCGAGCCAACCGTACAACACGGCCGGGCGCGGCGAGCGGTCCGCGACACGCCCAAGCAACCAGGCGCCAAGGCCGAGGCCGCCCATGTAGGCGGCGACGACGGTAGTCACGGACTGGATGGTCGAGCCGAACGACTGATAGAGAATGCGGACCCAGAGGAGCTCGTAGATGAGCCCTGTGGCACCCGACAAGAAGAAAAGGAGAGTGTAGGCGAGCGCCGGCTTAGAACGCATGCAACTCGCGCATCGCCTTCGCGAGATCCTCCACCTGTGGCAGGATGTATTCCTCGAGGTCGGGCGCGTACCCGACGAACGTGTCGGTCGACGCGACCCGCTTGATCGGGGCGTCGAGCCACGGGAAACACTGGTCGGCGATGCGCGCGGCTATCTCGGCGCCGTACCCCCAGGAGTAGGCGTCTTCGTAGGCAACGATCACCTTGTTGGTCTTCTTGATCGAGGCCTCGATCGTCTCCCAGTCTACCGGAGAGAGCGACCGGAGGTCGATGACTTCGACACTGACGCCTTCCTTTTCCTCGAGCTCCTTTGCCGCAACCAGGGTGCGTTGCACCACGGCGCCGTACGTCACGACGGTAACCGCGGTCCCCTCCCGCACCACCTTCGCCTTGCCGAATGGAATCATGAAGTTCGGGCCGGGATTCGGGGCTTTGTTGTACGTCTGGCGGTAGAGGTGCTTGTGTTCGAGGAAAAGGACGGGATCATCACTGCGAATCGCGGTGCGCAACAGACCGTTGGCATCCAGCGCCGTGGACGGGCAAATGACCCGCAGCCCGGGCACCGATGTGAAGACGACGGCGCCGGTCTGTGAGTGATAGACCGAGCCGCCCTTGAGATACCCGCCGTACGTCACGCGGATCACGGCCGGGGCGCTGAACGCGTTGCTCGAACGCCAGCGCAGGGTCGCCAGCTCATTGCGGATCTGATGATAGGCCGGCCAGATGTAATCGAAGAACTGGATCTCGACGACCGGTTTGAGCCCGCGCGTGGCGAGTCCGATCGCGCGCCCGACGATATTGGCTTCGGCGAGCGGTGAATTGTACACGCGGTCGCTGCCGAACTGGCGCTGCAGGCCCCACGTGACTTTGAAGACGCCGCCCTTGCCCTTCACTTCCTTCAGATACTGCTCGCGGCTCACGTCCGCGACGTCTTCGCCAAACACGAGGATGCGCGGATCGCGCGTCATCTCGTCTTTCATGCAGGCGTTGAGCAGATCCACCATGGTGGTCGGCTCGCCCGTGAAATGCGGATCGTCCTCGGTGTCGAACTGCTCGGACGTCGGATCGACGTCGGGCGAGTACACCCAGAGCAGGGCGGTCTCGGGCTTGGGCTGTGGCGAGGCTAGCGCCATGTCGGCGGTAACCTGGATCTCTTCCTCAACCTGCGCCTTGATCGCCTCGAGCTCCGACGCCGTCGCCACGCCGTCGTCCAACAGACGCTTGGGGAAGATCGCCACCGGGTCGCGCTTGGCTTCGTCCTCACGCTCGCGCGGGGGCTTGTAGAGGATCTCGTCGTCGGAGAGGGAGTGTGAGTAAGGCCTGGTGACGTGCGCATGCACGAGCGCTGGGCCCTTGCGTTGGCGGCACCAATCGACCGCGTGGGTCAGGGCCTCGTAAGAGGCGATCGGGTCGCAGCCATCGACTTCTTCGATGCGGAGGTTGGGGAAATTGCTCACCAGCTTGGAAACCGATCCACCGGCGGTCTGCACCTCGATCGGCACGGAGATGGCGTACTTGTTGTCTTCGATAAGGAAGAGCACCGGCAGCTTGAGATTACTGGCGGTATTCAACGCCTCCCACCATTCGCCTTCACTCGTAGTGCCGTCGCCGGCGGAGCAGTACACGACCTCGTCGCCGTGGATCGGCTTCTCCTTGAGGTCGTCGATTCTGTGATAGCGCAGCCACGCCTCGGCGCAGCCGACCGCCTGGAGGAACTGCGTCCCGGTCGGACTCGATTGGCTGACGATGTTCAGCTGTTTGTGACCCCAGTGGGAGGGCATCTGCCGCCCGCCGGAATTGGGATCGTCCGCGGCGCCGACGGCCGAGAGGAACATCTCGGTGGGCGTCATGCCAAGCGTCAGGGCGAGCGCACGGTCGCGATAGTATGGATAGAACCAGTCGTAGGATGGGCGCAAGGCTTTTCCAGCCGCGACCAACACCCCTTCGTGCCCAGCCCCCGAAATCTGGAAGAAGATCTTGTTTTGACGCTTGAGCTGAATTTCCCGGTCGTCGATGCGCCGGGACAGCAGCATCAGCCGATACATGTCGAGCAGATCGCTCTTGGAGAGCGTGCGCTTGGCTTGCGACGTAGCCGTGCGGGGACGTGTCGCCATATTGCTCAAAAATAGCCTGATCTCTTACTTCAAGACATGGACGAGGCCGCGAAGAAAGCGATTCTCCGCCACTTCCCCTACGGCCTGTACGTTGTGACCGTGGCGCACAACGGCGAAGACCACGGGATGACGGCCAACTGGATCACGCAGGCGGCGTTCGAGCCGCCGATGGTCGTAGTCGCAATCGAGAACACCTCCAAGACGATCGGCATGGTCCGCAATTCGCATCACTTTGCGGTCAACCTGCTGTTGACCGGCCAGCGGGACCTCGCCGGCAAGCTGGGACGCAACTCCAATCAGGCGCCACAGAAGCTCAAGGGACTCAAGACCAAGCCGGCGCCCGTATCCGGAGTCCCGGTTCTGGCGGACAGCTTGGGATGGGTCGAGTGCCGCGTCCTCGCGACGCTACCGGCAGGCGACCACACGCTCGTGCTCGGCGAGGTGGTGGGAGCGGGTGTGGAGCATGAGGGAGAGCCCCTTACCCTCGCCGAGGCTGGATTCAAATACTCGGGCTAGGCCCGCGCTACTGTTTTCGGTAGACCACCTTCCCGCCAACGATCGTAAAGCGCGGCTGGATTGTGCCGAGCGATTCCGGCGCCACGGCGAACGGATCGCGATCCAGTACTACGACATCCGCGAATCTTCCCGCGGCCAGCGTGCCCCACTTCTGCTCATTGAACGTCGCCCAGGCGTTGCCGTAGGTGTAGGCGCGGAGCGCCTCGCCGACGGTGATCTTTTGGTCGGGCACCCAGCCGCCGGGGTTCTTGCCGTCCAGGGTGCGGCGGGTCACCGCCGCGTACACACCGAGCATCGGATCGAGGGGAGCGACGGTCCAGTCCGACCCAAACGCCAGCGGCGCATCGGTGTCGAGCAGCGTGCGGAAGGCGTACGTCGTCTTGATGCGCTCCGGTCCGATGCGTTGCTCGACCCAGCGGCCATCGTCGATGGCGTGGTAGGGCTGCATCGAAGGCACGACACGCCGGGCACCAAACAGTGGAATCTCCTGAGACCGCAGATGCTGCGCGTGTTCGACGCGGAACCGCCGGTCGCGCGCGCCGTGTGCGTGTGTAACGCTGTCGTAGATGGACAGAATGATCGCGTTGGCGCGATCGCCGATGGCGTGCACGGCGATTTGCAGGCCCGCGGAGTCGGCCGCCCCAACCCAGGCACGCATATCCGATTCCGGCTGCCGCATCAAGCCGCGGTAACCCGCGGAGTCGGAGAACGGCTCGAAGAAGAATGCCGTCCGCGATCCCGCCGAGCCGTCCATGTATCCCTTCACTCCACCGATGCGGACCCAATCGTCGCCGGCGCCGTTGCGTCGGACGCTATCGGCGACGGTATGCCAGTCCTCGATCGGGAGATAGAGCGACACGCGGATGGTCATCCGGTTGGCTCGCTCCATGCGCTTGTAGGCCGCCAGATTGGCCCACGAGGCCGACATGTTCCCCGTCGCGGTGACGCCGAGCGATGCCGCACGGGCCAGAGCGCGCGCCAGGGCGGAGTCCTGTTGCTCCGGAGCAGGAGTCGGGATCGCGGCTCCGATCAAGCCTTCCGCGTTGTCCTTGAATATTCCGATCGGCTCACCACGCGTGTCGCGTGGTAACTCGCCGCCCACCGGGTCGCGTGTGTCTTTCGTGACCTTCGCCGCGCGCATCGCGGCCGCGTTGGCGAGCGCCATGTGCCCGTCTAGGCGATCTACGAAAACCGGGTTGTTCGGCGTGACCGAGTCGATCCAATCGTGACGGGGCAATGGCGCCCCGCGCCACAACGTGTGATCCCAGTCGCCGCCAAGAATCCATTCGCCCGGCTTGAGATGGGCGGCGTACTCCTTCAGGCGACGCACGAACTCTTGCGGCGTCGCTGCGTTACGCAGATCCACCGACGCGAGCTGGAAGCCGCCACTGATGAAATGCGTGTGGCCGTCGGCAAAGCCGGGCATGATGAGGCCGCCCTCGGCATGCACGACCTGAGTTCCGGAACCGATGTAGCGGGCGATTTCCGCAGAGTCTCCCACGGCGAGGATCTTGCCGTCGGCGATGGCCACCGCACCCGCCCGGCCGCGGCCCGTCGAGAGGCCCGTCCAGACGGGGCCACCTTGGATCACGAGATCGGCTGTGGAACCGCAGGCGGTGAGTAACGCGAGCGCAACGACGCGCGACGCACGACGCACGAGGTACCTCCTAACGGAGCTTGGTGATTCGGCGGATGGTATCGATGGTCGCGAGCGGATTGGCTCCCGCATCGGACGGCGGCTTTGGCTTGGCGGGAGCGCTCAGCCCGTCGCGGATATCGAGCAGCACTTCGAGCAGCAGCTGTTCGCGTTGATAGGCCGCGTCGAGATCGGCCATACGGCGATCATCCTTTGCCGTCTTGGCTCGCTCGTACGCTTCACGGTACACCGTGTCCAGATTGTCGAGAATTTGCTGGCGTGGCCTCACGACTGCCAAAGATATAGGTTCCTCGCATGACACTCAAAGGCATGCGCGTTCTGTTTTTTGCGGGCCCTTTGTACGAAGACCTCGAGCTGTGGTATCCCAAGATCCGACTCGAGGAAGAAGGAGCCAGCACGACAGTCGCTGGAATGGGTGAGAAGACCTATCCGGGAAAGCGCGGCTATCCCGTCACCGTCGACACCAATGTGGAACAGGTCGACGCTGCCGATTTCGACGCGCTCGTGATTCCGGGCGGATTCGCGCCCGATCAGCTGCGGCGTTCCGACAAGGTCCTACGGCTCACGCGTGAGATCTATCAGGCAGGGAAGCCGGTTGCGTTCATCTGTCATGCAGGCTGGGTCCCTATTTCGGCGAAGATTCTGAAAGGCAAACGCGCAACGAGTGTCCGTGCCATCAAAGACGACATGGAGAATGCGGGCGTGATCTGGGAAGACAGCGCGGTCGTGGTCGATGGCAATCTCATTTCGTCGCGGACGCCAGCCGACCTGCCACAGTTCTGCAAAGCGCTGATCGCGGCCTTACGACACGGGCCGCAAGACTAAGCCGCTCGACACCTTCGGCACGAAGTACGTGGACTTCGGCGGCATCACGTCTCCCGCATCCGCCACGGCAAACACCTGTTCCACCTTCATGGGATTGAGCAGCACCGCCACGGCCGCGCCACCGCGCTGGACCATGCCAAGTGCCTCGTTGCCGTCGGCAACGTAGCGGATGATCGGCGTCGACGTCCCGGCCGAAAGAATCTCCTTGACGACCAGCGATTCGATCCGCGCGACGTCGAGATCGCGAACCGCGGTGCTTTGCGCCAGACTCGGCAGTCGATCAGGAAGCCCGCCGGGTTTGAGCAGCAGTGCGAGAACCCGCGAGCGATCAGCGACGAGACAGGCGGTGCGGTCTCGCCCCACGGAGGCGAGCGTCGTCAACGGGTCCCGGCCGCCGGTGATCGCCTGAACATCGAACCATTCTCTCCAGCGCGGCAACAAGCGCTCCAACTCGCGGCCGGGCCCGAAGATCACGCGGTGCGTGGGCAGAACCGCGAGCCCCGGATCCTGCGCTGATACGATCAGCGCGAGCACGCGGTCGGCGGCGGGGTTCTCCTGCGCGTAGGCGCTCGCCGTTTCGTACCGATGGTGCCCGTCGGCGATGTACAACGGGGCCGGGGGAAGGGGGAGGCGGGACGGGTCACCCACGATCCAGAGGCGGATCCCCACGCCGTTGAGCTCCGCGGTGGCATCGGGCTTGTCATCAGTGACAGCTACGAGTGACGTGGCAAGCGCACGATCGCGATCGGGCGCGAGCAAAAAGATCGATTCGATGTTGGTCCCCGTCGCGCGCATGAGCGCCAGCCGATCGGCCTTTGGTCCGGCGTGGGTGCGCTCGTGGGGCCGAATCCGGCGCGGTTCGTACCCTTCCGCGGCGACGGCCGCGAACACGCCGCGTCTGGTCCGGCGTTCGCCCGTCGGCAATGTGAAGTCCTGCGCGAGAACGTAGAGTGCGGGCTCCGGATCGCGCCGCAGCACAGCGGCGCGGCGCCAGGCGGCCAGCTGTTCCCCGGCGACGCGGTAGCGCGCGTCGTCGGCCGCTCCCGGCGGCGCTTCCGGGAGCATGATGTGGACGATATTGTCCCGGTCCAATGCCGCATAACGCGCGCGCTCTGCCGGATCGATCACATCATAGGGCGGCGCGATCAAGGAGCTGAGCCGATCGACGGCGGCGTATCGCTCACCCCGAAAGGGCGCGACGAGGTCAGCCATGAGCTTCCGTGAACCGCAGCAACGCGTGGATGAGTGGGTGAGTCAGTTCGAGGCGGGCTATTTCCCGCCGCTCGCCAACGTGGCGCGGCTCGCCGAGGAAGTCGGTGAGCTCGCTCGCGAGATCAATCACCAGTTCGGTCCGAAGCAAAAGAAAGCCGATGAGCCGGCCGGCTCGCTGGCCATGGAGCTCGCCGACATTCTCTTTGTCGTGATCTGCATCGCCAACTCGCAGCGCATCGACCTCGACGACGCGTTCGCCCAGATGATGGCCAAGGTCACCTCCCGCGACGCCGGCCGCTGGACCAAGAAGGCTCGCTGATCTCCTCATAGATCCGCTCGTACGAGACCAGCCGGTCGGGATCGATCGCGCCCGCCGGTGCGGCACGCACCGCACAGCCGGGCTCGGCGAGGTGGCGGCAATTGTCGAAGCGGCACTGATCGAGGTATGGACGGAATTCCGGAAAGCAGGCGCCCAGCTCGTTGGGATCGATGCCCCAGGCGCCGATCTCGCGGAGGCCCGGCGTATCGACGACGTAACCGACGCCGGCAACGGGCACCAGCTCTGCGGCAGTGGTGGTGTGCTTGCCGGTCCGCCACTTTTCGCTGATCACGCCGACACGCAGCTTGAGCCCCGGCTCGAGGGCATTGAGCAGACTCGACTTGCCCGCGCCCGACGCGCCCGTAAACACCGAGTGCCGGCCCCGCAGCAAGTCGCGCAGCGCGGGGAGGCCTTCATCGGCCTTCACCGACGTTCCGAGCAGTTGATAGCCGGCGGTCTTGAAGCGGCGCGCCAGGGTCTCCTCGATCGCGCGGTCGAGCTCGATCTTGTTGAGCACCACCGCCGCCGGAAGGCCGTTCGCTTCCGCAATGATGAGGAAGCGGTCGATCATTCTGGGGCTCGGCTCCGGATCACGGGCGGAGGTCACGACGATCACCTGATCCACATTGGCCGCCACCGGCTGCGCGCGCCGCGGACCGGCTCCGCTGCTGCCTTGTGCCGCGCGCCGCGCCAGCACCGAGCGGCGCGGCCGGATCTCGCTAATTGTCGAGCCCTCGAGGACGACGACGTCGCCCGGGACGACGCGGTCGGAGTCCTGGTACTTGAGTTTGCCCCGCAGCGTGGCGGTGATCTCGCCGGCGTCGGTGTGAACCCGGTACCCGCCGGCGGTGCGCGCGAGCACCACACCGTTCGTGAGGGTCACGCGTTGCTCCGGGCGACGCATTGGTCGAGGTGCGCCTTCACCTGCTCCAGGGTCAACGCCAGCACCGGCGCCAGCGCTTCGTCGGGCGTCGCGCCAAAGGCCAGGTAATCGGTCTCGAGGTGTCCAACCGGGCGCTCTCCTTCGCCCCAGCGCACGAACAAGAGCGCTGCGCCGTATCGGCCGTCGGATCCCGTATCGTCGGCGAATGTCGCGACGGAGTAGGCCTGGCCATCCGGCGCACCAAACGCCGGAGGACGCCCGTGCACTTGCTGGTAACCGCCTAGCGTCGTGTCGTCCACTCTTTGAGGATGCTCGACGTGATGAAAGCGATGTTGGCGGGACGCTCGGCGAGACGGCGCATCAAATACGGGTACCAATGCGTTCCAAACGGCACGTAGACGCGCAGGTTGTAGCCGTCGCGCCGCAGCCGGTACTGGAGGTCGCGTCTCACACCGTACAGCATCTGGAACTCGAATCGCTCGAGGGGAAGCTTCTTTTGCTTCGCGAACGCCTTGGCATGGTCGATGATTCTCTGATCGTGCGTCGCGATGCCCGGATAGTTGCCGCGCTCCATCAACTGTTCCATGCAATCGATGAAGTTGGCATCGACGTCCCGTTTTTGCGGGAAGGCGACGTCCTCCGGCTCCTGGTACGCTCCCTTGCAGAGGCGCACGCGCGCACCCAAACCGATCATCGTGCGCACGTCGGCCGTTGTCCGCCGCAGGTACGACTGGAGCACCACGCCCACGGCATTCCCGAACTCCGGATAGAAGATGTCTTTGAAGAGCGCGATCGCTTTGGCGGTATAGCTGGACTGCTCCATGTCGATGCGCACGAAGGAGTCGAACTGCTTTGCCTTCCCGATGATCGCGCGCATGTTGGCGATGCACAGCTGCTCGTCGATGTCGAGCCCCATCTGCGTGAGCTTGACCGAGACGTTCGCGTTGGCGTTGGTGGCTCGGATGCGGTCGAGGACATCGAGGTACGTCCGGCAGGCGCGCTGCGCTTCATCGGCGTGGAGCACCGATTCGCCGAGCAAGTCGAGCGACGCGGACAGATTGCTGTTGTTGAGGTCGCGCAGCGTCGTGATGGCTGCGTCGATCGTTTCGCCCGCGACGAACCGCGACGCTAGCTTGTGCGCGAGTCGATTCTTGCGAACGAACCGAAAGATGCGAGGCTGCTCGCTCAACCAGAGAAAAGCGGCGCGGAGCATCAGCCGTAGAACTTTGTTCCCTGGCGGGCATGCTCCTGCAGCACCTCCGATGGCGCGAAGCGGACACCATGGCGTTCGGCGAGGCGCTCGAGATCGCTGACCATGCGCTCCGCGCCGAGGTCATCCGCGTAGCGGAGCGGGCCACCGCGGAATGGCGGAAAGCCGAATCCGAAGATCGCGCCGATGTCGCCGTCACGCGCGCTGTGGGCGACGCCCTCGCCAAGTGCTCGCGCCGCTTCGTTCACGATGCCCAGCACGAGGCGCTGCAGAATCTCCGCCGGGCGCGGACCGCCGTTGGGGTGGACGCCGAGCAGGCCGTACACGCTGTCATCGACGCCCCGCTTCTTGCCGCCCTTGTAAAGGTAAAAGCCCCGTCCCGATTTTCGGCCCAACCGTCCTGCTTTCACCAAGGCCGCAACGCCCGCGCCTGGTGCCGGCACGATGTGATCGCCGTACGCTTCCTGCATCACTGCCGCGACTTTGACCGCGACGTCGAGCCCGACCTCATCGAGCAGTGTGACCGGCCCGACCGGGAATCCGAAGCGCACCGCCATACTGTCGATGTCTTCGATCGACGCGCCTTCCGCCAGGAGATGCCCGACTTCGTTCGGGTAGGGAGCAAGGATTCGGTTCACCCAGAATCCCGGGCTGTCCTTCACGACGATCACGGTCTTGCCCATCCGCCGACCGAATGCGACCGCGGTACTCACGGTCTGCGGCTCCGTGCGCGCGCCCGGGATGACTTCGACCAACGGCATCTTCGCGACGGGCGAAAAGAAATGCATCCCGATGACGCGCTCGGGCGAGTGAGCCGCTTCCGCGATGCGCGTGATCGGGATCGTCGACGTATTGGACGCAAAGACGCCGTTCGACGGCAGGGCGGCCTCGACTTCGCGCAGCACCTGTTGTTTCACTCCCAGCTCTTCGAACACCGCCTCGATCGTCAACTCGGCGCGCCCAAAGCCGGCGTACGTGTCGCCACCCGAGAGCAACGCGACAAGCCGCGCGTATTCGAATTTCGTGATCCGCCGCCGTTTCAGCCGGTCATCGAGAATCGCACGCGCGGCAAGAATCCCCTGGCCCACGCGCGCCAGATCGGCGTCCTTCATCCGCACGTCGACTTCGGCCTGCGCCACGGCGGTGCCGGCGATACCGGAGCCCATGAAGCCCGACCCGATGATGCCGAGCCGCTCGACGCGCACCGGAGGCGGCGCGTTGGCGACGCCGGGATCTTTCTTGAGCTGATTGGTCGCGAAAAAGATCTGGACGAGCTTGCGGGAGACGTCGGTCACGGCCAGCTGGCCGAACAGCTGCGCTTCGCGTTTCAACCCCTCCTGGATGCCGTGCCTCAGGCCGTACTCGACCGCGTCGAGCGCGGCGAGCGGCGCGGGATAGTGTCCCCCGGTTCGCTCGAGCACCTGCTTGCGCGCACTGCGATACACGAGGCGCCGGCCAAGGGGATTGCCATCGAGCAGAAATCCCAGAAAGCCGCCGGGGCGTTTGCGCTTGGGGCGCCAGCCGCTGGCCATCCGCTTCGCCGCGGCAAGCGTGATATCGGCGAGAATGGCTGGGGGCACCAGCTCATCAACCATCCCGACCCGGAACGCCTTCGCGGCGCGCTCGGTCTTGCCGTTGAGAATCATGTCGAGCGCGGCACGCGCGCCGACGAGCCGGGGGAGCCGCTGGCAGCCACCGGCGGCAGGCAGGATGCCGAGCTGCACCTCGGGCAATCCGATCTGCGTCTTGGGATGGTCGGTCGCGACGCGATAATGGCAGGCGAGCGCGAACTCGAATCCGCCGCCAAGACAGGCGCCGTGAATGCCAACCGCGATCGGCTTGGGAAAGCGGGCCAAACGGTCCAGCATGTCCTGCCCGTCGGCCGAGAGTCGCTCGGCTTCAGCGGCCGAGCTGAGCGTGAGGAACTCCTCGATATCGGCGCCGGCGATGAAGTTTTCAGCCTTGCCGGAGAAGAACGCCACGGCTTTCACGCTCGGATCGCCGGCCAGCGCCGCGAAGCAAGCGAGGAATTCATCCTTCACGGCGCGCGAGATGACGTTGACGGGTTGGCTTTTGAGATCGAGCACGACGGTCGCGATACCATCCGCGATGCCCCAAGTGACGGCAGGCGCGGTCCGGGCGGGCGGGGCGATCGTCGCCATCAGCGCCGCTCCAGCACCATGGCGAATCCCATGCCGCCCTGCGCGCACACGGAGATCAAGCCGAACTGCACGTCACGGCGCCGCATCTCGTTGGACAGCGTGATCACGATCCGGCCGCCGGTGGCGCCGAACGGATGACCGATCGCGATCGAGCCGCCCATGACATTGATGATGTCCTCGTTGATCTCCCACCCCTTTGCCGCGAATCCCTGAAGGTTCGAGAGCACCTGCGACGCGAACGCCTCGTGCAGCTCGATCAGGCCGAGGTCCTTCCACTGGATGCCCGCGCGCTCGAGGGCGGTCGGGACGGCAAAGATGGGCGCCTGCAAGAGCTGCCAGCCCGGGTCTACAGCCGCAACGGCATACGAGCGAATGTAGGTCAGTGGCTCGTATCCGAGCGCGCGCGCCTTCGCCTCGCTCATCAGCAGCACCGCCGAGGCGCCATCGGTAAGCGGAGAGGAATTGGCAGCCGTGACGCTGCCGTAGCGGCGATCGAACACGGGCTTGAGCTTCGCCATCTGCTCGAGCGACGTGTCGGTTCGGATGCCGTTGTCCTGCCGCACGATGGTCTCGCCGGGACGGGTGGGCAGCCACGGCACGATTTCCGCCGTCAGCCGGCCGTCGGCAGTACCTTGCGCGGCGAGCTGGTGGCTGCGCAGCGCCCACCGGTCCTGCGCCTCGCGCGAGATGTGATTTTCCTTCGCCATCTTCTCCGCGGACTGACCCATCGACTCACCGGTCGATGGCTCCGCGATTGCGGGCGACACTGGCACGAGATCCTTCGGGCGGATCTTGGCAAAGGTCTTGATGCGGCCACCGAGGGACTTGGCCTTGCTCGCTTCCACGAGGATATCGGCAAGCCGGCGGGAGGCGAGAATCGGGATATCCGACAATGCTTCGGCACCACCCGCGATTATGACGTCCGCGTTGCCGAGCGCGATCTGATCCTGCCCGGCGCTAATCGCCTGATTTGCCGAGGCGCAGGCCCGGTTCAATGAGTAGGCCGGTATTTCCTTGGGGAACTGCGGGAGCAGGCTCACTTCGCGCCCCACATTCGGCACCAGCGCCGAGGGCACGACCTGGCCAAAGATGACTTCGTTGACCTCGTGGCCGTCCAAATTGGTGCGCTCGAGCAACTCGCGGGCTGCGTAGCGCGCGAGATCGACGGCGCGCGCGTTTTTCAGCACCGTGCCGGCTTTCGCGAACGGTGTCCGGACGCCGGCGATGACTGCCACGCGACGACCGTTGAGACCTGGCATTAGATTCTTCCCCTCTTCCTGGGAATCGAAACCTACCACCAGCCCCAAGTGGAGGGGAGTTGGAGCAAACCCGAGCCGCAGCCCTGGCGTCGATGGTGGAGACACCAGTGGACGTGCTGATCATCGGTGGCGGCATCACGGGAGCGGGAATTGCGCGAGACGCCGCGTTGCGTGGTTTCCGGACGGCACTGGTCGACAAGGCCGATTTCGGCGCGGGGACGTCATCACATTCCTCGCGGCTGATCCACGGCGGCATTCGCTACCTCGAACAGGGCGCGTTTCGCCTGGTGTTCGAAGCGAGTCACGAACGGCGGGTGCTGCTCAGGATCGCGCCGCACCTCGTGCACCCGCTGGCGTTTCTGTTCCCTCTGTATCACGGCGGACGACTTCCCGCGTGGAAGCTGCGCGCGGGAATGTGGCTCTACGATCTGCTCTCTTCGTTTCGAAACGTGCGGTGGCATCGCTGGCTGCGCGCCAAGCAGGTGCGGCGCGTCGAACCCGGCCTCAGGGATCGCGGCCTGATCGGCGCGGCGCTGTATTACGACGCCCAGACCGACGACGCACGCCTCGTGATTGCGACCGTGCGCAGTGCGATGCAAGCCGGGGCGCTTGCCGCGAATTACGTAGAGACGACCGCTCTCCTCAAGCCCGATGGACGCGTGCGTGGCGCGGTCGTGCGCGACGTGCTCACCGGCCAAACGGCGACCATTCGCGCGAATGTCGTGGTGAACGCGACAGGCCCCTGGTCCGATCAGCTGCGGCGGCTCGACGACCCGCAGGCCGCGCCGATCTTGCGGCTCACCAAGGGTGCGCACGTCACCGTGCCCCGCCGCCGTCTCGCCAACGAGTACGCCGTGACGTTGCTGTCGCCGGTCGACGGTCGGGTCATGTTCGTCCTGCCCTGGGGTGACCTATCCTACATCGGCACGACGGACACGGACGCGGATGCTTCGCCTGATGGGTTGCGCGTCTCGGCCGCCGACGTCACGTACCTGCTCCGCTCCGCCAATGCGGCGTTTCCCCATGCTCACCTCGCACCCAACGACGTGGTCTCGGCATGGGTGGGTCTGCGGCCGCTGCTCCGCGCGGACCACGCCAATCCCTCGCAGGTTTCGCGCGAGCATAAGGTGTTTGCGAGCGAGCAAGGCCTCATCACGATCGCCGGCGGCAAGCTGACGACGTATCGGGTGATGGCCCGCGATGTGGTCGATCGGGTGGCGGCACGACTGCACGAGCTGGACGGGCGCCCGCTCCCGCCGCGCGCCGAAACCGACAAGCTGCCGTTACCGGGCGGGGAAGCGGCGGAGCTCGAGGTCCTCGGCGAGGCGGCGCGCGCGCGCGCCGCCTCCGAAGCCACGGCTCGACACCTGGTCGCGAGCTACGGCAGCGAAGCCGCCGCAGTGCTCAATCTGGTCGACCGCGACCGCCGGCTGGGCGACGCGATCATCGCAGGCCGTCCCGAGATCTGGGCCGAGATCGCCTACGCCGTAGACCGTGAGCTGGCGGTTCGCGTGCAGGACGTGCTCGTGCGGCGGCTTCACCTGTTTTACGAAGTCCCGGACCATGCGCAGTCCGTGGTCACCAAGGTTGCCGCGCGCATGAAACAGCTCCTCGGCTGGGACGATCTGCGGGAAGCCGAGGAGCTGCGGGACTACTTTCAGGTGGTCGAACGAGGCCGGATCAAGGCTTGACCTTGACGCGCGGCCGCACGCGCACGTGGACGTCGTGGTCGTCGTCGTTGTCGTCGATCTGCCGCAGCGCCCACGTCGCTGCGCGGCGCACGGAGCCGACCTCATCTCGCTGAGCCGCCCTCAGTCCGTCTCGGGCACGCGGGCTTTCGATCTCGCCGAGCGCCCACGCCGCCGTCGCGCGCACCTCCTCATCGCTGTCCTTCAACGCCGCCACGAGCGGCTCGACCGCCTGGCCGTCCTCGATTTCGCCCAACGCCCAGGCACTCAGCACCCGCACTTCGGGATCGGAGTCCTTGAGCGCGCCGGCGAGAGCCGGCACGGCGCCGCCGTCCTCTATTTCTCCGAGCGCCCAGATCGCCGTCCTCCGCACGTCGGCGACAGGATCCCGCATCAATGCTTCGAGCGGCGCGATCCCCTCGGCCTTCTCGATTTCGCCCAGTGCCCAGGCAGCCTGCTGGCGAACGCGCGGATCACGGTCTTTGGTCGCGGTGCTCAAGAGCGGTACGGCGGAAGCGTCTTGGATCTCTCCCAGCGCCCACACCGCGACGAGCCGGACCTCCACCACCGGATCGCTGAGTGCGACGCTGAGCGGGCGCACGGCCCGCGCGTCTTCGATTTCGCCCAGAGCCCACGCCGCGGTGCGACGCACGTCGGGGGCGCGATCACCCAGCGCTCGGGTCAGCGGATCGATGGCGACCTTGTCTTCGATTTCACCGAGCGCCCAGGCAGCCGTCATACGCACGGCAGGACTCTCGTCGCGGCCCAGCGCATCGCTGAGCGGGCCGATGGCGCGCGAATCCTCGACCTCGCCCAGGCCGAGTGCCCCGGTCTCACGCAGATCCGCGCGCGTGTCGCGGAGGAGCCCGAGAAACAGGTCGTACATCTCGCTGCCCCCGCGGTTGCCGAGGACGCGGGCGGCGATGTTGCGGACGCAGCGATTATCGTCACGTATTACGGCGCGGAAGGCGCGCAGCACCGCCGGATCCAAGTCATGGCTCCTTCCGTGCATGTTCACGTGAAAGCCACCGCCGCCACCGGGCATCGGCATGGGTGTCGGCATCGGCTGCGGCATCGCCATGCCCGGATCGGCAAAGGCGTGTCCCCAGAATCCCCCGTAGTTGGTCAGCGCTTCACCGGCGAGTGCACAGACGGTCGAGTCGCTGGTGCGCAGCTGGTTCAGCACGCGGGTCACGGTAGCGGAATCGAGGACGGGGCGGTTTTGGACAACGAGCAACAGGGAAACAAGGAGCGGCGCAATCATAGCAATCCTGGGTGGAGGATACGCCCGTTTGGATATGCTCACCGCCCGAAAGGTTGCCGCCTTGGGAAATGCCGGTATTATCTCGCCCAGTGCGCCCCCGTACGTGCGTTCTCATCTGGATCATCTGCACGACCGGATGTCGTCGAACGGACTCCTCGCGTCCCGCGCAAGCAAGCGGCTCGACGGGAGCCGCCGACTCGGTCATTCCGTCAGGTCCCTACGGCGACGCGGTGCGGCGCGGTCGCGCGCTGCTCACCGCGACACGTGACAGCTTGCCGAGCCACGTGGGCAACAAGCTGCGGTGCACGACCTGTCACCTCGACGAAGGGCGCCGCGAGACCGGCACGTGGGTCGGGGTGTTCGCGCGGTATCCGCAGTATCGGCCCCGCAGTGGCGTGGTCGAGACGCTCGAGTACCGCGTCAATGATTGCTTCCGCCGCAGCATGAATGGGACGGCGCTCGATCCGGCCGGACCGGACATGCGGGATATCGTCGCCTATTTCGCGTTTCTCTCGCGCGGTGTGACGGTATCGCCGCCGGCCGGTGCAAGCGCCCGGCTCCAGAAGTGGGCGACCTTCACCGCCGACACCGCGGCCGGCGCGCGCGTATTCGCGGTGTCGTGCGCCAAATGTCATGGCGCCCTGGGCGAGGGAACGGCAGGCGCGGCGCCGTTGTGGGGGCCCGAATCCTACAACGTCGGAGCCGGTATGACGCGCGTTCGTACCGCCGCCGAGTTCATCAGTCGCAACATGCCGTTCGACGCGCCCGGCACGCTCACGGACAGCCAGGCGTTTCACGTCGCGGCCTACGTGAACGCGCACCCCCGGCCGGACTACCGGGGCAAGGAAAACGATTGGCCCAACGGCGATCCACCACCCGATGTCGCATATCCCACACGGTCACATCACTGAGGAGGCTTCGCATGTACAGACGTGGATTTCTTGGTCGTCTCGCCGCCACGGCGGCCGCTGGAGTCGCAGGGCTGACCCCGCTTCGCCTCGAGGCGCAGCCGACGCGCCACGAGCCGATCGTGGGAGGCGCAGATCCGTCGTTCGAGACTTGGCTCAATCGCATCACCGGGAAGCACAAGATGATTTTCGACGCACCTGAGCCGAACAGCGGGATGCCGGTGGTCTGGCCGCGCGTCTGGCTCAACGGCAACAACGAGAATTACGCCACGAAGGACGGCGATAACTCGGCGGTCATCGTGCTCCGCCACTCGGCGATTCCGATCGCGATGCAGGATGCGCTGTGGGCGAAGTACAAACTGGGTGAGGTGTTCAGTATCAAGGACGGTGAAACGCCAGCGGTGCGGAATGTCTTCGCGAAGGTGCTGCCGCTGCCGCTGCCGGGCACGGGCCTCGAGGCATTGCTCGCGAGCGGCGCCCAGGTCGGATGCTGCAACGTCGCACTCACGCTGTACAGCGGCATGGTCGCGCAGAAGATGGGGATGGATGCGGCTGCGGTGAAGGCTGAGTGGGTCGCGGGACTACTTCCCGGCGTGCAAGTGGTGCCGTCGGGAGTCCTCGCCGTGGCACGGTCGCAAGAGAAAGGTTGCGCCTACTGCTTCGCCGGCTGACGCAGCACGCAGAGTGACACGGCTCACCGGTACACGGGGCGCGGGGCCGGAACCCGCGAACCCGTGTCCGGTCCCCGGTCTGAACGTGACGCTGTACTGAAGCAGATTTATTTCCAGCCTCGCAAGCTTCTCACAAAGTCGTGTAACACGAGAAACTTCTCGTAGACGCGAACGCCTTTGCGCTTCCGGCCGAACTCGCTGAACAATTCTCGAAGCCGGCCGCGGCGCGCGACGTAAAAACGAAACGTCTCGGCGAAGTCCTCCTGTGGATGCGTGGCCGCATACGCGCTCACGTAATCGGTCAGCGTCGTCGCAATCCGGCGCCGCTCGAAATCCACCCAGTGCTCGTCCGCGACGCGGTAGGCTTTGCGCACTTCGCCGAAGGCGCGGCGGAACCGGCCGCTCCGCGTCCAGGACCAGTGGTGATAGAGAAACGAATGCCCCAGCTCGTGGAGCAGCAGGCCGGTCAGCATGTTCCACGAGATCTCGTCGCGGCGGCGCTTGCCCGTGACGTAGCGGCGGTCGAGCTCGATCACCTTCGGCGCGCGCGGCGCCACGCCGGAGACCCCGGGGCGCAGCGCCACTCGATAATGCCAGTCGCGGATGCGGGAGACGACCAGCAGGCGGCGCGCGCGCCGCAGCGCCCGCGGGATGAGATCCCCCCCGGTCGCGTCCTCGCCGCACCAGGGGCAGGTCGCCATCCAGTCGTCGACCCCACGGTCGCAGTGGGGGCAGACGTTCTGAAAATCATCGTAGCGCCACGTTTGCGCGCGGCCGCACCAGGGACAGAACCGCATCGGATACATCACGCCGCCGCCGCAGCCCCAGTCGCAGCGCGCGTGGAACTTGAATCCTTTCGGGGCTTTGAGCGGCTCGTCGCTCGAGTCTTCGTCCTTGATGTTGCGCCCGCACCACGGGCAGAACGATGACGCGTCCGAGACCATCCAGCCGCAATACGCGCACTCGGCGTTGGTTTCGCGCTGCGTGTCGCGCCACTCGAGCCGCCGGCTGCAGCTCGGGCAGTAGCCCCAGAACCGCTCCACCTCGGTGTGGCAGCGGGGGCAGCGCAGCTCGGGAGTGGGGACCTCGCGACGGCTCACCGCGCCATCGCCTCATCCACGATGCGTTGGATGAACGCGTTGTACTTGAGGCCAGACTTCTCGGCCGCCTCGGCCAGTTCGTGCTCGGCGGCGATGAACGGGTTGGGATTCACTTCAAGGACGTACACCTCGTTGTCGTGCGCGAGGCGCACGTCCACACGACCGTAGTCCTGCAGCCACAGCGCGTGGAATGCGGTGCTGCAGATCTCGCCGATCCGGCGCGTCAGCTCCTCCGAGACGCCTTTGGCGAAAACGTTCTTGATCTTCTTTTTCTTCCGATACTCCTCATCCCACTTGGCTTTGTAGGTGGCGATTCGGTGCTCGCCGATCTCGGGCTCGCCGAATGTCATCTCGGTCAGCGGCAACACCTCCAGATTGTCATTGCCGATCAGGCCCACGTACACCTCGCGTCCCTCGACCAGCTCTTCGACGATCGCCGCCTGATGGTACTTCTCGTGTATGAACTCCACCCGCTGGCCGAGACTCGCGTCGTCTTCCACCACGGACGCCTGCGCGATTCCGATCGACGCGTCCTCGAGCAACGGCTTGACGATCAATGGAAAGCGCAGCTCCGACGGCCGCACGAGCTTGTCGCCGTCGTGGAACTCGGCGAATGCGGGCACGCGGATACCGTGGTACGCGAGGATTTTCTTGGTGAGCGACTTGTTGCGCGCGACGAGCAGCGCCGTCGGGGGCGATCCCGTATAGCGGTACCCGTACATGTCGAGCAAGGCGGCGACCGCGTACTCGTGCCGCGCGTTCTTGCGAAAGCCCTCGCAGCCGTTGAACACCAGTTTCGGCTGGAACGCGGCGAGTTTCGTGAGCAGCGGCGCGACATCATCCCCGATCCCGATCATGAGCACATCGTGGCCACCCGCCAGCAGCGCGCGCGCGACGTCGTACTCGGCTTCTTCAGCCTTGGCCTCGACTTCGCGCTTGAAGGCGTCATCCTCCCACTCGGGGTGCAATGAATCAAAAATGACGGCGATCTTCACGACCCAACCTCAGCCTTGGCCGGACACATGGATGTCGAGCGCGGTCACACGCCGCATGTCGCGCGCCACCGTCTGCAACGCAATGAGTATCACCAGTCCTCCGAGCAGGCCGACGGCCGGCAGTAGCAGCATCGCCGTGCGCAGATCGCCGGTGCGGTCGGACAGGTAGCCGATCAGCGGCGGCGCCAGCGCGTCACCGGCGAGATGCGAGAACAGCACGAAGGCGCCGAGCACCGACGCCTGGACGGCGGGCGGCACGACGTCGAGAATGACGGCCGCGAGCGGTCCGTTGTACCACGTATAGAGGAAATACGTCGCGAGGATGAGCGGCGCGAACCAACGGAGATCGTGAACGAGGAGCAGCGCGGCGCACACGGGAGCGCCGAGCACGAAACCAGCGCCGGAGGCGAGCACGCGGCCGCCGCGCCAGCGCTGCTGCAACCGGTCGGCCAGGCGGCCACCGACGAGCGCACCTAGCACGCCGCCCGCCAGCGCCCATAGCCCGAACTCCCCGCCGACCCGCGCCACCGAAAGCCCGTGCATTCGCTGCATGAACGCCGCGGCCCAGGCGATGAGCCCATTCACCGCGAACGTCACCATCGCACCGCCGAGAAACACCCAGATCAATGTCGGGGTGCGGAGCACTAGGATCGCAGCGTTCTGAAAGTCGTCGAACGCGCCCGCCGCGACAGCGCCCGCCTCCGTAGTGCGCCGGACGGCGAGCGGGACCAGCCGCCACACGGTCCAGGCGATTCCCACACTCATGCCGACACCGAACACGGCGGTGCCGAACTGTGAGGGAATCCCCTCGAACAAGGAGAGGAATCCCGCGAGCAATGCGCCGATTCCTGCACAGGTCGCCAGCGGCCTGACATAGTACATCACGCCGCGCATGCCGTGCTGCCACCACCGCTGCAGCGTCTCGAGGATCGGCGGCGGCGGGCGGCGATCGAGCTCACGCAGACGCGAGGCGAGCACCGCGAGAATCAGCCCCGGGAATCCCATCCAGATGAATGCCCAGCGCCATCCGTACCGCTCGGCTATGACACCGCCGAACCAGATTCCCAGCACGCCGCCGAGCGCCATGCCGACGGAGTACACGCCGATCGCGAACGCGCGGCGCCGGCCCCGGTAGTACTGCGCGATAATGGCCTGGGCGGCGGGCGCGTACCCTGCCTCCCCGAATCCGACCAGGGCACGGCAGGTGAACAGCTGCCAGAAACGCCGCACGAACCCGCCCGCGGCGGTCGATGCCGTCCAGATGGCGACGCCAAACGTGATGACGCTGCGGCGCGACCGGAGATCCCCGATCACCCCGAGCGGCAGCGCCGCGAGCGACAGCACCACGATGTACGCCGAGCCCAGCCAGCCGAGCTGCGCGTCCGACAAGTGGAGGTCGCGCTTCACCGGCTCAAACACCGCATACACGACGTTGCGATCGAGATAATTGAAGAGATTGACCAGGGTCAGCAGACCCAGGACGTAAGCAGCGTACGCCCTGGTGGGAGTTGGTGCCTTGTGCGTCTCAGGTCGCTCGGCCGCCAGTTGCCGCCTCGGCGCGCGCGTCGCGATCGGCTTTCGCCTCGAGATACGAGTCGGTCAGCTCACGCATCATGTCTCCGCGCCGGTCGTACAGGCGCTTTAGTTTGCGGGGCTTGCGGCGGGCCAACGCGTAGGCGGCCAGCACGGGGAAGGCCACGGTGTTGTCGAGATACGCCACAACGGTCCCCGGGAGCTTGTCGGGATCCACCTTGCCCCAGCTCACGGCTTCCGATGGCGTCGCGCCCGACAGTCCGCCCGTGTCCGGGCGCGCGTCCGTGAGCTGCAGGTAGTAGTCGTGACCCTTCTCGCTGATACCCAGCACTTCCTGAATCTGCGGCTCGGTCTGCAGCACGAAGTTCTTGGGACTGCCGCCACCGATGATGAGAACGCCGCTCTTGCCGCCGTGCACCTTGGCGGAGAACACGATTGCGGACGTCTCGTTGACGTCAGCGCTGACGTCGAAGCGCAGCTTGCTGCCCGAGAGCGCCTGCTCGGCCACGTTCATGCCGATCGAAGAGTCGCCTGGTGACGAGGTGTAAATCGGGACCGCGTTGGCGTGGGCGGAGCCGAGCACCGATTTGCGGGACAAGCCGAGCGCGCGCTCGCGCTCCAGCACGTAGCCGCCAAGCAGGTAGTGGTACTCCGCGGTGCTCATCGGCCGCTGGAACTCGTCGCGGGCGGAGACTTCGCGCACGAAACGATCGGTTGAGAGGAGCACGTCGTAGTCGAAGAAGATGTCGTAGATCCGAACGACCCCTTCCTCGCGCAGCACCACATCGTCGGCAAACGGCGTGCCCCGATGCATCGCCATGCCGAGGCCGAAGTGCGCGTCATGATAGAGATTCGCGCCGGTCGATACGATCCAGTCCACAAACCCCGCTTCGATGAGCGGGATGATCGTCGACATGCCGAGCCCGGCCGGCGTCATGGCTCCCGTGAGACTCATCCCTACAGTCACATCGTCTTCCAGCATCCGTTCGGCAAACAGGCGGCAGCCTTCGGCGAGCCGGCCGGCGTTGTAGGCGAGGAAGGCGTTGTCGACGAGATCGGCGACCGTTTCTTTGCCGGTGACCGGCTTGGGATTGATGCGCTGCCCGCGCAGAAACTCGTTTTGCGTCATCGCGTGGACTGGCTGATCGGTTGCATGGCACGGAACGCCCGGGTGCGGCGCTCGCGCGCATCAATGATCCAGCCGAGGGCTTCCTTCGGATCGTCGGTGAGCAGAAAGAGATTCAGATCTTCAGGCGAGATCTTTCCTTCACCCGCGACGCGCTCGCTGAGCCAATCGGCAAGCCCGCGCCAGTAGTCCCGCCCGAACAGGACCACCGGGAATTGCTTTACTTTGCCCGTCTGCACGAGGGTCAGTGCCTCGAACAGCTCGTCCATCGTGCCATAGCCCCCCGGAAAGGCGATGAAGGCCGTCGAATACTTCACGAACATCGTCTTGCGGACGAAGAAGTAGCGAAAGTTGATGGAGCGCTCCACCCACTTGTTCGTACCCTGCTCGAACGGCAGCTCGATGTTGCAGCCGATCGACAGTCCGCCTCCCTCTTTCCCACCGCGGTTCGCCGCTTCCATGATTCCCGGCCCACCGCCGGTGATGATCGCAAAGCCTTCCTTGGCGAGCAGGCGCGAGGTCTCGCGTGCCGCCGCGTAGTAGCGATCGCCTTCGAGCGTGCGTGCCGAGCCGAAGATCGTGACGGCGTTCCGCACGTCGGACAGCGTGTCGAAGCCCTCGACGAACTCGCCCATGATGCGCAACACGCGCCACGGATCGGTACTCGTGAACGACGCCCGCCGCTCGACCGGAACGACCTGCGGCGGGGTGAGAAGCTGTTCGTCTTCAGTGAGCGGGCTGCGAGGCGAGGCGCTCGGTTGCTCGGACATGGTCATCCTGCACGTTATAGAAGAAAGGCGAGAACCGGACGTGCCCGGGCCGGCTGTCGGCGATAATGCCGCCAGCCGCCAGATGCCGCACGCTCGCCGCCGGGTCCGGCATGGGAATCATCACGATGGCGGAGCGCCGCTCGGGTTCAGCGGCGACCTTCGGCTTGAAGCCCGCCGCGCGCACGCTGGCAATCAGGTCCTCGGTCAACGCCGCGGTCGCTTCCCGAATGGCGGGCACCCCGATCTCCTCGATGTACTCCAGCCCGCCGAGCTGCGCGTAGACCGCGGCGAGGGCCGGGGTGCCCAGCTCGAAGCGGCGCGCGTCGTCGTGAAACGTCAGGGCTCGGGGATCGAACGCGAACTGCTCGCGCTGGCCAAACCATCCGGCGATGCCTGGCTGGAGGCGGCGCGCCACCTCCGCGCGCACGTAGAGAAAGACGATGCCGGGTCCCCCGAGCAACCACTTGAGGCCGCCCGCGACGAGGGCATCGACGCCGGCATCCTGCACGTCAACGGGAATCTGACCCACCGATTGGTAGGCATCGATCAGGCAGAGCGCGCCGTGCACGTGCGCCACCTGGGCAACCCGTTTGATGTCCTGAATCGCGCCAGTCGTGAAGTAGACGTGGGAGGTGACGACCAGGGCGGTCCGGTCATCGACAGCTCGCGCAATCGCCTCGACCGGCACGCTGATGCGATCGGGACTTTCCACGATGACGAGCTCGACCCCGCTCCGCACCTTGGCCAACCACTGATATGCGACCGTCGGGAAGTCGAGCGAGGTGATGACGACTTTGGGGCGCTTCTTGTAGTCCAGCGACTCAGCGACCGCGCTCAGCGCGACCGAAATGCTTGGAGCGAGCCCGATCTCGCCGGCGGACGCGTTCACGATCCGACCGTAGCGCGCGCGCAGATCGGTCAGGGCCTCCCACCACACGTCGTACCACGCGGAGGCGCCGCGGCTCTGCCATAGATCCAGGAATTCCGCTACTTTGCGGCGAGACCGCTCGCCCAACGCTCCGAGCGAGCAGGTGTTGAGGTAGACGCTCGACTGAAAGATGGGAAACTCGCCGCGGTATCTGGCGAGTCCAAGCGCGCGCGGTTGTACGCTGCTTGCGAGCGTCATAGGCCGGGAATATACAGAAGGAATGCAGCGTATCGCGAGTTGGTCGGCACTCTATCTGCGTTTGGCGCTGCGGGCGCTGGTGCGTCCGCGACTCGCCGTCGACTTGTTGCGCCTCGCGTGGAGTTTTCGCGCTCGCGACTGGTATCGGCGCCCGCCCTTCCTACCCATCCCGCCGCGCGACTACATGCAGTGGCGGATGTTCACCGCGTACGGCGATGAGCACGCCATCCCGCCCGTTGCTGATGTCGTGAACTTCGCGCGCTGGCGACGGGAGACGATGGGTCTGTGATCGAGATCAAGCGCCAAGCGGCAGCGCTCGGTTTTGCCGCGACCGGCGTCGCGCGACTCGATCCCAATCCGCACGCGACCGAACTCGACCGCTGGCTCGCGGACGGGCACGCCGGCACTATGGCGTACTTGCATCGGCAAGCGGAGAAGCGGAAGGATCCGCGCACCATCTTTCCGGGCGCGCGCAGTGCCGTCGTGACTTTGACCAACTATTTCCACGGCTCTGCTGACCCCGGGCCCGCGGCGTCGGATTCAGGCAAAGTTGCTCAGTACGCCTGGTCGTCGGACTACCACGAGGTCCTCGGGAAACGCCTCGAGCAACTGGCGGCCGCAATCCGGGAGCTGATCCCCGCGGCGACAACGCGCTGCTACGTCGATGCCGGTCCCGTGCCCGAGCGAGAGCTGGCACAGCTCGCGGGACTCGGCTGGATCGGCAAGAACATGATGCTCATCCATCCCGAGATCGGCTCGTTCACGTTCATCGGCGTCATTCTGACGGACGCCGACCTCGAGCCGGACTTGCCGTTCGAAGCGGACCGCTGCGGCACCTGCCGGCGCTGTCTCGATGCCTGCCCCACACAGGCTTTCGTCGGGCCGCGCGATCTCGATGCGCGGGCGTGCATCTCGTATCTCACGATCGAGCACCGCGGAGAGTTTACCGAGACGCAAAGCGAGCAGGTGGGCGATTGGCTTTTCGGCTGTGACGTCTGCCAGGACGTCTGTCCCTGGAATGTGAGCTTTGCGGGGGCGACGCACGATCCGGAGCTCGCGCCGCGCCCCGACGTCGCGCGACCGGATCTCTACGCCCTCGCACACATGGACGAGAGCGACTTCGAGCGCCGATTTACAGGGACGCCCTTCACGCGACCGGGACATCGCGGCATGCGGCGCAACGCCGCCGCGGTACTCGACGCATGACCGCCACCGAGGCCATCACCGAGCTGCAACGCCGGCTCACGGAGGGCCTCGCGAAGATCGACCCGCACCACCGCCTGTTGGGCCGGCCCGTGAGCTATCGCGTGATCGACGGCCAGATGCTGGAAATCACCTATCGCGACGTTGCCGGAATCGCCGATGCCGAGCTCCTCGGCGTCAAGCGAATCATCGGGCGGGACTGCTTTTGCAGCGTGAGTCCACAGACCGCCGAACAGCTCACGGTGCGGTTCGTCGTTCCACTCAAGTAGCGCCTATTTCGCCGCGACGCGCGCGACAACGTCGTAGTAAAAGCGAACTCCAAAGCGCAGTGCTTGGATGCTGACCCGTTCGTCGTTGCCATGCACGCCGCGGGAATCGCCCTGCGTGAGCGGGAACGGCCCCAAGCCGTAGCTCGCGATCCCCATGCGCCGGAAGTAGTGGCTGTCGGTGAATCCCGGCAGCATCAGCGTGGTGACGAGCGCATTCGGATGTCGCGCGTGTGCCACCGCCGCAATCGCGCGGAACATCTCGGTCTCGGTCGAGCTTTCGGTCGCCGGCCAGTTCGGCCCCTGCGGCCGAATCGACACCGCGCTGTCTCCCATCACGCGCATCAGGTCCGGGAGAAAGGCGGCCGGATCCTGGCCCGGCAACAGTCTCACGTCGATCGCCGCCGTCGCCACGGGTGGAATGACGTTGGTCTTGTCGCTGCCCTTCAGGCCGGTGATCGAAATGGTGTTGCGCAGCAGGGCATTATAGGTCAGGTCGGCGGTGATGTATCGCGCCGCGACCGAATCGCGTAGCGCGGCGCGAATGTCGCTCAGCCAGCGGCGCACCGTCGTGTCGCGCTCGATGGTCGCGAGATCGCGAAAGGAACGCTCCGCCGCGGGCGTCACCGTGAGCGGCGTCTGCCACGCGGCGATGCGATTCAGGGCGCGAACCAGGCGGTGGACGGGATTGTCCGGGGTGGGGCGAGAGCCATGCCCCGCCGTCCCGTGCGCTGTGACATCGAGCCAGAACGGCGACTTCTCGGTCGTGCCGATGCCGTAGAATTCGACCCCCCCGTGACCATCGGCGCGCGTCAGCCCGCCTTCATTCAAGAGAAACTCAGCGTCTTTGACGAGCGGCGCTTGCTGCTCGGCGATCCAAGCGGCGCCGACGCCGGCGCCGATCTCTTCGTCCGACGTCGCGAGGAAGATGATGTCGCGCCGCAGCGGAACGTGCGCGCGCTTCAGGATCAGCATCGTCATGAGCTGAGCGATCGCTTCGCCCTTCATGTCGAGGGAGCCCCGGCCCCAGATGTAGCCGTCCTTTGTCAACCCACTGAACGGATCGACGCTCCAGTAGTCGGGCGAGGCCAGCACGACGTCCATGTGGTTCAAGAGAATGATGGGACGGCTGCTGCCGTCGCCCGCGAGCCGCGCGTAGAGGTTGGCTTTCCCGGGCGCCGGCTCGAAGATTCGCGCCTCGATGCCGTCGCGCCGCAGCACCTGCGCGAGCCAGCGCGCCGCCACGATTTCGTTGCCCGGCGGATTGGTGGTGTTGATGCGGAGGTACTGCGACAGCAGAGCCGTCGCTTCATCGCCGAGGGCCGCCCAGTCCGCCTCGGTGGGCGCCGCGAGGAGGGCCGCGGCGGCGGGAGTCACGTAGACCGGCGCCGACGACGGACCGGCAAGGGGTGGCGCGGGACGACGTGCCGCGCAGCCGGCGACGAGCACCACCAGAGGGATCAGCTTGAAACCATGCATGGTCGATGTCCCGTGCTAGAGGGTGAGCGTCTCACCGTGCGCGAGCTGGCGATACCCGCTGGGTGGCAATCCGGCCGCGTCCCATGCGGCGCGCGCGCGGATCGGCGGTTCGTCCATCGCTTCATCGGTGAGCTTGAAGGTCCCCCAGTGAATCGGCACCAGCATGCGCGCGTTCAGCGCGCGGAACGCAGCGACGGCTTCTTCAGGATTCATGTGCAGGTAACGCATGAACCAACGCGGCTCATACGCCCCGATCGGCAACAGGGCGACATCGAACGGACCGTACCGCTCGCCGATCGTTCTGAACTCGGGATGATAGCCCGTATCACCCGCGAAATACACGCGACGGCCGTTGGCGCCGGAGAGTGAAAAGCCGCACCAGAGCGTGTCGCCGCGGTCGCCGATCCCGCGGCTGCTGAAATGCTGCGCCGGCGTCGCCGCGATCCGGACCGCCTTGATGCTCGACTCCTGCCACCAATCCAGCTCGACGACCGCGCCGGGAGCACCGCGTTTCTGGACAAACGAGGCGAGCCCAAGCGGGACGATCCACGTCGCCTGCGGATGCGTCCGTGCCAGACGTCGCACCGTCTGGTCGTCGAGATGATCGTAGTGATTGTGCGAGAGCAAGACGACGTCCAGCGGCGGCACGTCCTCGAACGCGATCCCCGGCGCCACCCAGCGGCGCGGACCGGCCCACGAGACCGGCGATGCCCGCTCGCTCCAGATCGGGTCGGTGAGAAGGTTGAGGCCGTTGAGCTGGATGAGCAGGCTCGCGTGTCCCGCCCACGTCACCGTGAGTTGCGACAGCGGTGCCCGCGGCGGGACAAAATCGGGCGGCACGCGCGTAAACACTGATGGATCGGGATCCTTCGGTCGCGGCCGCGTCGTGCGGTGCACGAGCATCCATTTCAGGAGACTGCCGAAACCTGGGACCGCCTGGTCGACCCACGGATTGCGAAACCCGCCGCCGGGCCGGTGATGCGATGGGAGTGGATCGGGGCTCACGGCCGGGCAATATAGCCCGACCGTGAGTCGACGTTTTGCCTAGGGATGTAACGTCACGTTGTGCGTCGTCTCGAAGCCCTGGTTCACGGCGACGCTCGAATCGACTGCCGACGCGTAGCTGTTGGTCCCAAACGGAGGATCGACGCTGATCATGTAACTGCCGGGCAGCAAATATGCGATCCGATAGTGACCCGCCGCGTCCGTCTTGCCCGTCGACAGGACAAACCAGTTGGCGGGACCTCCGGTCCAGGCGCTGACCGTCGCGTCCGCCACGGGACCGATGGAGCCTCCGACGCTCGCATCGTGCTGCACGGTGCCGGCGATGCTCCCCGTGGCCGCGCGGTTTACGGCGCGCATCGATGCGAAGAAATCGAACGCGCCGTCACCCCGGTTGTTGAACGGGAAGCTCCGAGCCACGTCGAAGTCGACCACGATGGCGGCGCCGGTGTCCGGAACGTTGATAGGAGCCTCGACGAACGAGCCGTACGACTCGAGCCCGGATCCGTTCCACTGCACGACGGCTTGCGATCCGTTCTTGAAACGAATGCCCGCGGAAGAATCGACGTTGAGCGTGACGAGCACGGCCTTGTATTGGTCCGCCGTCACCTGTCCGATCCCCAGCGAGTCGGTCAGTCCCTGCTGGAGCGTCAGTAAATCGATTTGCCGGTGCGGCGCGGCGACCGTGACCCAGTGCATGCTGTCCGCCGACGTACCGGTATCCGGGTGCGTCGAGAGCGCGATGCTCACGACGTAGACCTGCACGCTCTGCACCGAGTCAAACGGGAACGGGGCGTCGGTGAGGAAGACCTTGGCCTTCGCTCCGGCGGTCATGGGGCTGGCTGGGAGGGCTTCGTCCTGATAGCAGGCTGCGGCGATGGTGGCGGCGGCGAACACGGCGAAGCTCAGTCTCGACATCGCGAGAGCCCTCCGGGGGAGTTGCGCGGACGGCACAGTTGCATTGAATACCCATGAGGCCCCGCGCGGCGTCACAGCGGCAGGCGCGGTTACCCTTGTGACGCGGGAACGTACTCGATGGGTATAGAGAAAGTGGAATCAAGCGACGCAGAGCTGGTGCGCCGGATCCGGGCCGGCGACATCGGCGCCTACGGCGGGCTGGTTTCGCGCTACCGCGATCGCCTGGGCCGTTATGCGATCCACATGATTGGTGATCGCGAGGACGCGGAGGAAGCGCTGCAGGACAGCTTCGTGCGCGCGTATCGCTCGCTCGCGCGCTGCGACGATCCCGCACGGTTTGGCGCCTGGCTCTATGGAATCCTGGTCAACCGCTGCCGGACGACAGGCGCCCGCGCCGCACGCCGCCGCCGGATGTTCGTCCGGGACGCGGATGCCCTGCACGGCGCCGCCCACGCCGATCAGAGCGAACGCCTGGAATGGACCGACGCAGTGGATCGCGCCCTGGCACGCCTCGCGCCCCAGTACCGCGAGGCGTTCTTGTTGAAGCACGTGGAGGACCTGGAGTACGAGGAAATCGCGGAGGTGACCGGTGCCGGTGTCTCGGCGCTCAAGATGCGCGTGAAGCGGGCTCGCGAGCAGCTCCAGCGATACCTCAGAGAGGCGGAGCATGTTTGAGCAAGAAGACGATATCGTCGAACGGATGATCCAGCAGCTGCGGCGGCCGGTGGCTGTCGATCCGGCCCTGGATGCGCGCGTGCTGCAGGCGATCACCGCGCCTCGCCCTTCGCAGCGACGCGTCTGGCCATGGCTCGCCGCAGCGGCGATGCTCGGGGCAGTGATGATTTGGAGGCCCTGGTCGCGAGGTTCTGGTGCCGATCGACCCGATACCCTGCAGTTTGTGCTCGTCGCACCGCAGGCGAATTCGGTATCGCTGGTCGGTGACTTCAACGACTGGGACCCGAAGCGCTCCCCCATGCGCACGGCCAATGGGATTTGGGCGGCCGTCGTTCAGCTTGCGCCCGGGCGGTATCGCTACGCATTTCTCGTCAATGGCGTCGAGTGGCGCGCCGATCCCGGCGCGCCGGCAGCGAGAGACGACGAGTTTGGGACGCCGAGCTCCGTGGTTACTGTTGGAGGAAGGGGATCATGATTCTCGCCGTGCTGCTCATCGCCGTACAGGTCGCCGCCCAGGATCCGCGACTCGACCGCCTCGATCCCGACACGCGCGCGCAGGTTACGGCCGTGGTGGATTCGGCTCGTCTCGCGGGTCTGCCCGCCGAGCCGCTCATTCAGCGCGCCCTGGAAGGTGCGACGAAGGGCGCGCCCGGTCCCCGCATCGTGACCGCGGTCCGCAGGCTGTCGGTGGACCTCGGCACAGCACGTGCTGCGCTCGGCGATGGCGCCTCGGTGCCTGAGCTCGAGGCAGGGGTGGCAGCGTTACGCGCCGGCGCGACCCCACAAGTCCTCGCCAATCTTCACAGCGTGCGTCGCCCGCCGCTGACGATGGCGCTCTCCGTGCTCGCCGACCTGGTCGCGAGCGGCGTCCCGGCTGACAGCGCCGCCGTGGCCGTACTGGCGCTGGCGCCGAAGGCGCGCGACGCCGATCTGGTGGAATTCCGGCGCGCCGTGGAGCGCGACATCGCGCTCGGCGCACCGCCGGCTGCCGCAACCTCGATTCGTGTGAATGCCGGCGCCGACGTGCTCAATGCCGCCGGTCCTCCTCCTCCCGGTCCCGCCCTCCCCCGCCGGCCGTAGATCCGTCGCCTCGTGCGGACCCTCGCACTCATCGCATTGGCGTGCGGGGCCCCCGCCGACGTCCATCGGTTAGTCGCGCAGGTCGCAGCCAACATCGAAGCCGGGATTTCAGACGTCCGCTACGACGGGTTTTTAGCGTCCGGTGCCGCTTCCGTCTCGCCGACGATACGATGGGAGCACCCCGGAGGCCGGGGCTTGCTGAGCGCACGCGGCACGTATCTGCGATTCGAGAGCGGGCGCCACAGTCTCGATGGCTCGGCGAACGGTTCCTGGTTCAGGCCGCTGGCTCGGCAATGGCGCGGCGAACTCGGCGTCTCCGCCGGCTCGAGTCAGTACGCCAACATCGCGAGCTTCAGTCACAGCGAAGCAGGCGCGCGTCTCCACCTGATGGACGACGAGCGCGGCGGTTGGGTCGGGGCGACCGTCGGACGCTCCATCTTCAGCGGCGCACCACGACGCGTGATCGTGGTCGCAGCCGGCGTGTGGTTGTTGCGTCGAGACAGGACCATGTTCGTCTCGTTCGACCGCTCATTCGTCGGCGAGACCGTGTACACCGATGTGCGGTCGTCGGGCCGCTGGCAGAGAGCCGGCATCATGCTCGAGGGGATTGTGGGTGCGCGGATCTGGAGCCGAGGCGGCGGGCGTGGCGTGTTCGGAGAGGGCAGCGCCACAGTGCCCCTCGGCTCCGACGCCGCCCTCGTCCTGTCTGCAGGCCGTTACCCCACCGATGCCGTCAGTGGCAGCATCGCGGGCCGATATGTCACCGCGGCGGTGCGCGTCGGCACGATCCGCGTTCGTAAGCCGGACACGCATGGACAACCGAGCGATTCGCCGGTCCGCCGCAGATCAGATTCAGCGCCCGTCGCTCCGGAGACTCGCCTGGCGATTCAAGTCCGCCGGGATGACGTGCTGCTCACGGTGCACGCCCCCGGGGCGACCGCAGTCGAGATCAGTGGCGACTTCACCGATTGGCAGCCCGTCCCGTTGAGCAGGAATACCGCAGATGATGAATCCTGGGCCAGAACGTTCCGGATCTCGAGTGGCATTCACCGCATCAACGTCCGTCGTGACGGAGGAGCCTGGCTGGTGCCCGGAGGTACGAGACGGAGCGCCGACGACTACGACGGAGAAGTCGGGATCTTCGTCGTCCCTTAACGCGCCCCACCTGCCAACTGGCGGGCCTCGGGACGCCCGCGCAGCACCAGCATTGCCCAGACGCCGATCGCCGGCCCGATCGCCAGGACACTCATGCTCCAACGCCAGCCGATGGCGCCCGCGACGTTCGGGAGCAAGTAGATCGTCGCGCAGGTGAGGAGGAATCCCAAGCTGGTTTGCAGCGTCAACGCGGTCCCGACGTAATCGCGCGGAGCCAGCTCGCTCACCGCCGCGGAAAACTGCGCTGAGTCGGCCACGACGGTGATCCCCCAGAGCAGGAGCAATGGGAGTAGCGCCGCCAGCGGAGCGCCGAACAGCAATCCGACAGCGACTGCACAGCTGCCCGACACCACCATCGCCGCGCTGGTCACCAACGTGCGGCCGCAGCGGTCGGCGTACTTTCCGCCGAGCCAGCATCCGATCGCTCCGCTGCCCACGACGGCGAATGTGACCAGGGCGGCGAGCCCGGTGACATCGGCCTGCGCGCCCCGGCGCGCGTGTTCGCTCGCCGCGACGAACACCGCGATCCATGTCCACATCGCGTACAGCTCCCACATGTGGCCAAGGTATCCGAGGTTGGCGAGCGCGACGGCGCGGTCTCTGAGGATCCGTGGAGCGGCGGAGAGAGAAAACGGCGGCGAAGGGGCGGCGAACGGTCCATCGTTTGGCACGAGGAGGACCAACAGTCCGCCCGCCAGCGCGCTGACGGCAGCAATCACGA
Source organism: Gemmatimonadota bacterium (assembly GCA_003222195.1). GTDB lineage: Bacteria > Gemmatimonadota > Gemmatimonadetes > Gemmatimonadales > GWC2-71-9 > 20CM-2-65-7. The sequence continues at coordinate 291,937 of QHVB01000024.1, forward strand.
GCACTATGCGCCAAGCCGTTGGCGAAACCGCCCACCGCACGAGATGCGGACTTGCAGAGCCGAGTGTGAGCGCCCCCACAAGAATGCCGATCGCCAGCCCTCTTCCTTCTTTAAACCAGCCCGCGGCGATCTTCATACCTGGCGGATAGACGCCAGCGAGCGCGGCGCCAGTCAGGAGCCGACACCCGATCCCCAGCCTGATGCCGCCCGCTGCCGCGACTCCCAACGTCGCGAGGGCAGCGAGCAGCGCAGAGCCGGCAACGAGGCGCCGGGCCGAGAGCCGGTCCGCGAGTGTGAAGATCGCGCTTATCAGGGCGCCGGCCACGAACCCCAACTGCACGGAAATCGTGAGCCAGGCACTGCCTGCGGGCGAGAGCTGCCAAACACGCGCGAGTGTGGGGGCGACGGCGGACGCGCTGAACCACGGGGCCATTGCCAAGAGGTCGGCGATGGCTAGCACTGCCAACACCCGCCGCGGCTTCACAAGCCAGTAGGATGATCCAGAAAGCCCCAGGGCAAATCGAACTTCTTGGACACGTGCGCCGCGAGCGCTTTGACACCCACAGTCTCCGTGGCGTAATGGCCCGCGTAGAACACGTTGAGCCCCAGCTCTTCAGCGTCGAAGAACGTCCAGTGCTGGCCTTCACCGGTGACGAATGTGTCGAGTCCGGCGGCAGCCGCCTGCGGGATCAGCGAGCCGCCCGAACCGGTGACGATCCCGACTCGTTGGACGCGCTCTGGTCCGAACGCAAAAAGTCGCGGCGCGGACCCCAATGTTCTCGTCAACACCCAGGTGAGCTCGTCGCGCGTGCCTCGATACTCGCCCCACACGCCGGCCGGCGCTCCGCGGTATGATCCGAAATCGCCGCGGACCTTGACGTCGAGCAGTCGGGCCAAGACGTGGTTGTTGCCGACGTCGGGATGACGATCCAGTGGAAGGTGAGCGGCGTAAAGCGCGATGTTGGCGTGGATGAGACCGGCAACACGACGATAGGCGGGACCCACCAGTGGCCTGAGACCACCCCAGAAAACCCCGTGGTGCACCAAGAGGCAGTCGGCGTGCTGCTCTGCTGCCTGACGAACAGTGGCCTCGCACAGATCGACGGCTGCAGCCAGACGATTGACCTCGCCTGAGTTGCTGACCTGGAGGCCGTTGAGCGCCTCGGGGGCGTCAGCGACCTCTTCTGCTATGCGGAGATACTCATCGAGAAAACGGACCAAAGTGTCTAGGCGCACTTAAGACACCGTAGGCACACTATCGTGGCAGTTGGCGAACTTTCCACACGGCGTAGTTCCGTAACTGATAGTTACGTAAGAAGTTAGAGAATCCACATCCGGCAAGGCCCGCCGTGTGGATATCTAGGCACGGGCTAAAGCTTGGCCGCTGCGCTCATTCACCTGCGGGGCCTGACCGGCGTCCTCGCCCATCCTCAGCACGCCGTTCATCTCTCCACCTTCTTGGATGAGCAGTTTCTTCGTGTGCACGTCGCCGTGGACGACGCTCGTGGCTTGCAGCTCGACACGCTCCTCGGCGTAGATCGCACCGCGCACGTCGCCGCCGATGATGGCTTCGCGGCTGATGACGTCGCCTTCCACTTCCCCGCCCCGTGCGACAAGAACTTGCTTCGCGGCGCGAACCGTGCCGTTCACCGAGCCCTCGATCTTCACGACGCCATCTGCCGAGATGTCGCCAACGACGCGCATGCCTGCGCCGATGATCGACAGACCGGGAACGCCTTCACGACCTGCGCCGGATCCTGTGGTTTTTTCCGAAAACACCGCCATCAGCGCGTCTCCTTCACGAGGTCAAGCGGATCGACGGATTTGCCGTCGTGACGAATCTCGAAATGCAGGTGCGGGGCTGTCGACCGCCCGGAGTTGCCGGACAGACCGATCACTTGTCCGGCCTGAACATCATCACCCTCTACGGCCAACAGCCGTGACGTGTGACCATACATCGTCTCATACCCGGACGGATGTCGCAAGAGGACGAACAACCCGTAATCGGGATCGTAGCCGGCGGCCGTGACCGTCCCGCCCCCGGAGGCGCGGATCGGCGTGCCGACCGGAACGGCAATATCGATTCCCGGATGGGACTCGTCCACAACGCCTGGGCGGACCTGCCCGCGCGTCACGAAACCCGCGACGTCGAGTGGCCAATGCGACGGAATCGACGCCGCGGTCTCGTAGCGATTCGTCACTCCGGGCAGCCCGGCCCGGATCGGGACCGCGCGCATGGCGGACGTCAGATCGGCATTCCGAGCGACCGACCCGCCCTTGCCCTGCGCGGGAGGCGCTTTGACGCCAAGCATCTGCCGCAGCTCCTGATAATTCGCTTCGGCGCGATTCAACGCGGACGCGAGCTGCTGCACGCGACTGTTTTCGACGCGCAGCCGCGACACCTCGCGCTCGAGTCCGGGGACCCGGGCCGCGTTGCGGAAGATCGGTCCCGCGAACGCGAAGAACAGGACGACAGAGACGGCAATCGCGCCGGCGCCCCACTTCCCCGTCTCGACTGCCCAGCGCGGGAAGCGGTACTGTTTGGATTCAAGATCGCCGTCGGCGTGGACGACGATCGTGACGCCGCGAGTGCCCCTCTTTCCCTTCTTCATCCTTCGAACGGCGCGCCGAGGATGACCTCGAGGAGCCGGGCGAGGTCGTCGTTCGAGTAGAACGACAGTTGGATCTGGCCTTTGCCTTTGGCGCGCAACGTCACGCGCACGTCCGTGCCGAGGCGGCGGCGTAGCGCATCCTCGACGCGGCGCACCTCGGGCGCGACGCCAAGCCCGCGTTTCATCCGCGGCCGCCGCTCCGGCGCGCGACCGCCTCGCACGCGATCCTCCACCTCCCGCACCGAGAGCCCCTGCGCGACGGCTTCGCGCGCGAGGTTCGTGACGATGCGCTGATCTTCCAACCCGAGCAGCGCGCGCGCGTGCCCCACCGACAACTGCCCCTCATGCAGCATCTGCAACACGACTTCCGGCAGCTTGAGAAGGCGGAGGGCATTCGCGACGGTTGAGCGGTCACGACCGACGGCGTCCGCAACATCCTGCTGCGCGAGCTTGAACTCGGCGATCAATCGCTCGTAGCCGCGCGCCTCGTCTACAGGGGAGAGATCGTCGCGCTGCAGATTCTCGATCAGGGCCAGCGTGAGCAGCGTGCGGTCATCGGCGTCGCGTTGTACCGCGGGAATGCGCTCCCAGCCAAGTTGCTGGCAGGCCCGCAGTCGCCGCTCACCAGCAATCAACTCGTAGCCTCCATTCGCGCGCCGCACGACAACCGGCTGCAGCAGACCGGCTTGTTTGATGGAGGACACCAACTCCTCGAGGGCGCCCGGGTCAACCGTCTTGCGGGGTTGGAACGGGTTCGGCTTGATGTCCTGGATGGGGAGTTCGACGAGGCTGCCTTCTCGCTCTGCCTCCTCGCGAGTCGGCCCAAGCAGCGCCTCGAGACCACGGCCGAGGCGGCGTCTTCCTGCGGCGGTTTCCGTCATGCTGGCACCTCCGGGGGGGGCAGCGGGGGCATCGGGGGCAGCTGTTCAATTGCGGGGAGGCTTGGCGAAGGCGGAGCGTCCTGCTCGACTCGCCGAATCAACTCCTGGGCGACCGCCAAGTAGCTCTTCGCGCCAACCGACTGCACGTCGTACAGGATGATCGGCTTTCCGAAGCTTGGCGCCTCCGCCAAACGCACGTTGCGAGGGATCGTGACGTTGAACATGCGGCCGCCGAAATATTCCTTCGCTTCCTCGGCGACCTGCTTGCACAGATTGAGGCGCGCATCATACATCGTCAGCAGCACGCCTTCGATCGCGAGCGTCGGATTGAAATTGCGCTGCACGAGCTTCACGGTGTTCAGCAGCTGGGACAACCCTTCGAGCGCATAGTACTCGCACTGAATCGGGATGATCACGCTGTCGGCGGCCGTCAGCATGTTGAGGGTGAGGAGGCCGAGCGACGGCGGGCAGTCGATGATTACGTAGCCGTACTCGTCGCGCAGATCCCCCAAGGCCTCGCGCATGCGCGTCTCGCGGGCGCTTTGATTGACGAGCTCGAGCTCGGCGCCGACCAGGTCCTGTGTCGCGGGCACGACGTCGAGATACGGGAAATGCACGTGGGGGAAGCGCGACTGTGCGAGCGACGCGCCATCGATGAGCGACTCGTAGAGCGACTTTCGAATACGATCGCGCTCGATGCCGACGCCGCTCGTCGAGTTGCCCTGTGGATCCGCGTCGACGAGGAGCGTCTTGCGCTCGGCAGTGGCGAGCGAGGCCGCGAGGTTCACGGCCGTCGTCGTCTTCCCCACGCCGCCCTTTTGGTTAGCTATCGCGATTACGCGTGACATGGCAAGTCGTTGATATACAATGAGTTATGTAGTGCGCAAATGGATGCGGATTCCAATATATGCTCGTTTCACGTGAAACGAAAGAGCGTACGTTTCACGTGAAACTGCAACCTTCTGGGTCTAGGCGACCCTCCGCCGCCAGCGCGTCGCCTCGAGGACGAGGTTGTGGAGATCGCTGGGCGTTACACCGGGGACGCGGGCGGCCTGCGCGAGCGAGCTGGGACGCACGCGATCGAGCTTCTGTCGTGCCTCCGTCGCGAGTGTGCGCAGCTCGAGATAGGGCAGGTCAGGGGGCAGGATAAACGCCGCGAGCTCGGCGAGTCGCGCCGCTGCCTCACGCTCTCGCGCCAGATAGCCGTCGTACTTGATCTCGATTTCCGCAGCCACGATCGCCTCGGCCGCAGCGCCGGTCCCAACTCCGGCCGCAGCGAACAACGCGGCCAACGACACGCCAGGCCGCTTGGCAATCACGGCAATCCGATCGCTCTCCGTGAGCGTCGTACCGCTCTCGGCGAGTGGGCCCGCCGCCTCTTCCGGAGTGATCGTCGTCTCGCGCGCGAGCCGCAGCGCTGACTCTTCCTCCTCGAGCCGTCGCTCCGCAGCGCGCAGCTCGTCGTCGGTCAACAGACCGAGCCGCTCCGCGAGGGGCACCAGTCGACGCAGCGCATTGTCCTGGCGGAGCAGCAGGCGGAACTCGGACCGCGACGTGAACAGGCGGTACGGCTCGTCGACCCCGCGGGTCACCAGATCGTCGACGAGCACACCGATGTACGCGTCATTGCGGCCGAGGACCACTGGCTCCGCGCCGCGGATGCGGCGAACGGCGTTGATGCCCGCTACCACACCTTGTCCCGCGGCTTCCTCATAACCCGTCGTCCCGTTGATCTGACCGGCGAAGAAGAGATGCTCGACGTTCTTCACCTCCAGCCACGGCGTGAGCTGTGTCGGTGGATAGTAGTCGTACTCGATCGCATAGCCGGGGCGCGTCATCCGCGCGCGCTCGAGCCCGGGGACGGCGTGCAAGAATTCGAGCTGCACGGCCACGGGGAGGGAAGTGGACAGCCCGTTCACGTACAGCTCGGTCGTGTCGAGGCCTTCGGGCTCGAGGAAGATCTGGTGACGCTTCGCGGTGGGGAACTTCACGATCTTGTCCTCGACCGACGGACAATAGCGTGGCCCGCGACCGCTGATCGCGCCGCCGTACAACGCGGACTCCTTCAAGTGTCGCTGGATGATGTCCTTCACCTCCTCGCCGGCCCACGTGATCCAGCAGGGCACCTGACGCGGCCGCTCGACGCGCTGGTGGAAAGAGAAGCGAAAGTCCTCGTTGTCGCCGTCCTGCCGCTCGACCTGGCTCCAATTCACGGAGCGGCCATCCACGCGCGGCGGCGTCCCGGTCTTGAAGCGCGAGACTATAAGTCCTGCATTTTCAATGACTTGAGCCATCTCCATCGATGGCTGATCGCCAGCGCGGCCGGCGGGAATTTGCGTGTCGGTGCCGAGGTGAATCCGACCGCGCAGAAAAGTGCCGGCGGTGATGATCACGGCCCGGGCCGTGAACCGCCGTCCGTCGCCCGTCTCGACGCCGGTGATCCGGGTGTCGCCCTGATCGAAAAGCAGATTGGTGACCATGCCCTGGGAGAGCTCGAGGGCAGGGAATTGCTCGAGCAGGAAGCGCACGGCGCGACGGTAGAGCGTACGGTCGGCTTGGGCGCGAGGAGCCCAGACTGCCGGGCCTTTGGAGCGATTCAGCATCCGGAACTGAATCGTGGCGCGATCGGCAGCGCGGCCCATCAGCCCGCCGAGGACGTCGACCTCGCGGACGACGGTACCCTTCGCGATACCACCGATGGCGGGATTGCAGGACATCTGCCCGATCGTGTCGAGGACGGAAGTGAGCAACAAAGTCCTGGCGCCTAGCCTGGCCGCCATCGCTGCTGCCTCTGTTCCAGCGTGGCCACCCCCGACAATTATGACGTCATAATCGACTGGCATTCGGAGAAACTACTAAGCGAGGACATGCAAAGGCTAGACGCACCGACGCACCGCGGTAAGCCGTTAACGGGTTTTAGGACGATCTGCCGCCTGACTGATTTTGCGGAGCAAGCCAAACAGCGTCTTGCTAGTTTCGGTTGCAAGCGCCTCGAGCCGTCCGTACTCAGCTGGACGGAGATAGCCGATGTCACGAGCCATTGTCAGAGCGGTTTGGACTTCGGCGAGAGAGCCCCACGCCGTATCCAGAAACCTTCGATAATCCCTGGTGCCCTTCTTGGTCGAACCTTCCGCAATGTTGAGTGGGACGCTGTAGGACGCTCTACGCAGTTGATCTGCGAGTCTCTCCTGCTCGAAGTCCGGAAACCGCTGAGCCGCTTTCGAGCACTCGACTGCTAATCTTTCGGCGTATTGCCAAGCCCTGAGGGTATGATGGAGCGGCACGGAGCAAGGATAAGCCGGTCCTCTGTCAAGCACTGAATCATTTCAGCTCGTCCCGTACCCGGTTTACTCGAAACCGCGGTGCGTCGGTGCGTCTAGCCTTTGCCTGTCCGCGTTTGACAGTTACGCAGTTCGGACCCAGCGCACCAGCTCCTTCATCGTCGGTCTCTTCCCCGTCATCAGGATCCCCACCCGATAAATCCGAGCTGCGATCCAGGTGACCGCCACGATGCCAATCGCCAGAATCACCAACGAGAGCACCAGCTCCCACGTTGGCATACTGCCCGCGGTCCACCGTACTGGCGTCGCGATCGGCGTCGTAAACGGCACGAGCGAGAGTGTCCTCGCGAACGTCGAGCTGGGATCATTCGTGAGCCCGAGAATCGACAGGTACGAAACCATCAGAAGGTAAGTAACCGGCTGCTGCGCCTGACGCGCCTCCTGCTCGTTGCTCGACATCGCACCCACCGCCGCGAACATCGCCGAGTACAGCAGAAAGCCGCCGAGGAAGAACGCGATGAAGACCGCGAGGGTCGCGGCTGGGATGTGTGGCAACACCATCGTTTGGACCGAGGCGGGGTCGGCCCCCAGCGCCCGAGCGATCGGACCCCGGAGCGAGAGCAGCACACGCGCCGAGACGCCCCAGATCACGAATTGAAAGAAGGAAACGGAACCCGCTCCCAGAATCTTGCCGAGCATCAGCTGGAATGGACGAATCGACGAGACGAGCACCTCGATGATCCGGGTCGTCTTTTCCTCCAGCACCGAGCTCATGACGTTCACACCATATAGCAGAATCGCCATGAACAGCAGGATCGCCATGAAATAGGCCATGAAGAACGATTGCGTCGCGCTGTCTGACACAGCCTTGCCGTGCGATATCTTCTTTTGGTCCAACGCGATACGTATCTGGGCCCAGTCGACGACTCCGGGGTTCACGCCCCTTTGCTCGAGGCGCGCCTTCACGACGAGTTTGCCCAGCGTCCGCTGCAACGACTCGATGGTCTGCATGCCGAGGTTGGATGCCTGATACTCGGCGCGACCCGTTTGGACCAAGTCGTCCGTGATGATCAGGAATCCATTCAACTGTTTCGACTCGACAAGATTACTGAGAGAATCGATCACGCCTGGACCTGCGGGCGCGAGCGTCGCCCGGAACGAGCCGCTGGCATCCAACGCGTCGACGACTTGCGGGCCCAGCTTGTCGGTCGTGCTGTCCACCACGGCGACGTTCCGGACGGCCCCGCCCATGGACTGGACGATCTGGAAGACGATGATCCCGGCGAAGAGCACGGGGCCCAGGATCGCCGATACCCAGAACCACCTGGTACGCACGCGTTCGACGAACTCGCGGCGAACGACCGCCCAGACCTTATGCATTGGCGCCGCCGTTTGCGCCGCCAGCGCCGCTCGCCGCCGCAGTGGCAGCCTCGGGACCAACCAGATCCACGAAGATTTTGTGCAGTGAAGGACTCGCTAGCTCGAAGCGGGCGAGCCGCGCTCCGGAGTTGACCAGGGCCTTGAGGATCGCCTGCGCATCGGCGCCAGGCGCGAGCTCCAGCTCCGCCTGCTGGCCGAAGTCCTGCAGCTTCGCCACGAGCTGTCGGTCCGCGAAGATCTGGCGCGCGTTCCCCTGGCTGCCATCGAACGCGACGATCACGTGCTTGCCCCCATGCGTGTGCTTGACTTCGGCGAGCGTGCCATCGATGAGCTTTTTGCCGCGCGCGATGATGCAGAGCCGGTCACAGAGCTTTTCCGCATGCTCCATGATGTGGGTGGAGAAGAGGACGGTCTTGCCGCGCCGCCGGTAGTCGACGACGGTATCGCGGAGCACCTGAGAGTTCACGGGATCGAGTCCCGAGAACGGTTCATCGAGAATGACGAGATCGGGATCGTGCAGGACGGTGGAAATGAACTGCACCTTCTGCTGCATGCCTTTGGAAAGATCGGAGACTTTGCGCAGTCGCCAGTCGGCGAGCCCGAGCCGCTCCAGCCATTCCAGTGCTTTGACGCGCGCGGCTCGGCGCGACACGCCTTTGGCCTCCGCGAGGAAGACGAGCACGTCGAGGACCCGCATGCGCGGGTACAGCCCGCGCTCTTCCGGCAAATAGCCGATGCGCGCCGAGTGTATCCGGCCGCCCCCGACCTGATCGAACAGCCGGATCGAGCCCCCATCCGGCTCGTAGATGTCCATAATCATGCGCAGCGTGGTCGTCTTGCCGGCGCCGTTCGGGCCGAGCAAGCCATAAATGAGGCCCGAGGGCACCGTCAGGGAGAGCCCATCGACTGCGGTGTGACCCGAGAAGCGCTTGGTGACGCGATCGACGACGACGGGTTCAGGCATGGCCCCCACAAGCTAAAGGGGACGCGGGAAGGGGGAAGGGGGAAGCGTGGTCCTACGCAGGAACGCCGAAGAGCTCGCCTGCTTTCCGCACGGCGGTGACGAGGGCGTCGATGTCGTCGACGTCATTATAGATGTAGAAGGACGCGCGCGCGGTCGCGGCGACGCCGAGCCGCCGCATCAACGGCTGCGTACAATGGTGGCCCGCCCGAATACAGACACCGTCCTTGTCGAGGATCGTCGCGAGGTCGTGGGGATGAATGTCGCCGTAAGTGAACGGCACGACGCCGGCGCGGTGATCGGGCGGTCCGTAGACCGTAACGCCGTCGATCTGACTGAGCCGGTCGACGGCGATCCGGGCCAGCTCCTGCTCGTGCGCGGCCACGCGTTCCATTCCCAGCTGTTCCAGGTATGCGATGGCGGCCCCCAGGCCGACAGCCGCCTCCACATTCGGCGTCCCACCCTCGAACTTGTGCGGGATCTTGTTCCAGCTGGACCGGTCGTCCCACACCCGTTCGATCATTTCACCGCCGCCGTGATACGGCGGCATCGCTTCGAGCAACGCCGGCTTAGCGATCAGCGCTCCGCTCCCCATCGGCGCGAGCATCTTGTGACCGGACAGCGCATAGAAGTCGCAGTCGAGCTCCTGCACGTCCACCTGCAGATGTGGACTGGACTGCGCTCCGTCCACGACGGTCACCGCGCCCGCCGAATGGGCGAGCTTGATCAGCTGCGCGGCCGGATTGACTGTCCCGAGTGAATTCGAGACATACGGGAAGGCGACAAGTTTCGGCTTCGCCTCGAGGGCGCGCCCAAAGTCAGCCAGATCGATGCGGCCGTCCCCGGTGATCTCGACCATCCGGAGCGTGGCACCTTTTTCCTGACACAGGATCTGCCACGGAACGATGTTCGAGTGGTGATCCATCGCCGTCACGACCACGGTATCACCGCGGCGGACATTGGTCCGGCCCCACGACGCGGCGACGAGATTGATGGACTCGGTTGTGCCGCGCGTGAACACGACGCCCTCGCGCGCCCACGCGTTGACGAAGCGGGCGACGGCCGTGCGGGCGGCCTCGTAGGCATCGGTGGCTTCGACCGCGAGCGCATACGCGCCGCGGTGGACGTTGGCGTTGTGAAACGTGTAGTAGTGGACGATCGCCTCAATGACCTTCCGCGGCTTCTGACTGGTCGCCGCGTTGTCCAGATACACCAGGCGCTGCCCGTTTTCTTGCCGCGCGAGAAGGGGGAAGTCGGGGCGGATTCTGGCGGTGTCGAGCATCAGAAATCCCTCGCCGATTCGGTCGTCACCGGCGCGGCGCTGCCCTGCAGCGCCGCATGCAGCGCGTGCCAGGCGAGGTTCGCGCATTTGATCCGGCTCGGAAACGCGCGCACACCAGAGAATGCCGCGAGCTTGCCGGGCGCGTTCGCCCCGCCCGCGAGCATGGTCCGAAACGCCTCGAACATTTCCTCGGCATCGCCGATCCGCTTGCCTTTGACCGCTTCCGTCATCAACGAGGCGGATGCCTTGGAGATCGCGCAGCCGGAGCCCTGGGGCATCTGAAAGCCGACGTCGCTGATTGTGTCGTCGTCGAGTTGCACGTACAGCTGAATACGGTCCCCGCACAGCGGATTGTTGCCTTCTGCTTTGCACTTCGCCGACTCGATGCGCTTGAAATTCCGCGGATTGCGGTTGTGGTCGAGGATGACCTGCTGATAGAGCTCGCTGAGATCGGGCGGGGGGCTGCTCATTGCTCCGCCAGTCGACCGCGCACGATTGCGTCGAGCTGCAACCGGAGCGACGCGACGTCCATGCGACCGAGGATTTCGGCGGCAAACCCGTATGTGAGCAGGCGGCGCGCTTCGTGTTCGCCGATGCCGCGGCTGCGCAGGTAGAACAGCGCGCGCGGATCGAGCGGCCCGACCGTGGACCCATGCGTACACTTCACGTCGTCGGCATAGATCTCGAGCTGCGGCTGGCTGTCGGCGTGGGCATCGGTCGAGAGCAGCAGATTGTTGTTGGTCTGCTTCGAGTCGGTCTTCTGTGCACCCGGCCGGACGATGATGCGGCCGGTGAACACGCCGCGCGATTTGCCGTCCAGCACGCCATTGAAGTACTCGTGGCTCTCGCAGTGATCGGCCGCGTGATCGATCGTCGTGTGGTGATCGGCGTGTTGTGCGCCCGCCAGCAGGTACAGCCCGTTCAAGATCAACGTTCCGCCGGGGCCGCTCAGCACTGCGCCGATGTCGTGCCGCGCGAGCGCGGCGCCGAACGCGACGAAGTGGAGATTGAGCGTGCTGTCGCGTCCCTGATGCGATTGGGTCGCCGCGACGTGGTAGGCGCGATCGCTCTCCCGCTGGACCCGGTGATAGTCCACGCGCGCGCCATCACCGACCACGATCTCGGTGACCGCGTTCGTCCAGTATCCGCTCGCGGCGAGCGACGCGTAGGTCTCGACGATCGAAGCGCGCGCCTCGCGCTCCACGACGACGAGATTGCGCGGATGAGTGACCACCTGTTTGTCGCCGCTCGCCAGGAACAACAGCTGGATCGGCTCGGCGACCGTCGCCTTGGCCGGCACGTGAATGAATGCTCCGTCGCTCACGAACGCGGTATTCAGCGCGGAGAACGGTCGGTCCTGCGTGGCGGCGTACTTGCCGAGATGCTGGCGAACGAGATCCTGCCGATGGGTGACGACGTGAGCGAGACTCTGGATATCGTCGAAGAACGGCGTGGACAGCAGGGGCTGGAAGAACCCGTCCACGAAGACGAGGCGGTAGCCCGCCTCAAAGAGCAAAAACGGCCGGATGTCCTCGAGGCGCAGAATCCGAGCTGGAGGCTTCGCCAGCTCGAACGATCCTTCGGCGATCGGCGCGACGCTGGTGAAGCGCCACGCCTCCTGCTTCATGTTCGGAAAACCGAGATCGTGAAAGCGGGCGATGCCGACTTCGCGCAGGTCGTGCAGCCAGGCTGGGGCGCGCGACGCGCCGTTCGAGGCCCAGGCCCGGTACGATCCTACCAGCTGCTCGACATGCGCCATCGTTACGACACCATGGCGGCATCACGAAGCCAGTCGTAGCCTTTTGCCTCGAGTTCGTGAGCCAATTCCGGGCCGCCGGACTTCACGATCCGGCCGTCCGCCAACACATGGACGACGTCCGGCGTGATGTAGTTCAAGAGCCGCTGATAGTGGGTCACGATCAAGAACGCGCGATCGGGAGCGCGCAGCTTGTTCACGGTCTCGGCGACGGTCTTCAGCGCGTCGATGTCGAGTCCTGAGTCCGTCTCATCGAGGATCGCCAGGCGCGGCTCGAGGACCGCGAGCTGCAGGATTTCGTTGCGCTTTTTCTCACCGCCCGAGAACCCTTCGTTTACCGGACGATTCATCATCGAGTCGTCCCAGCCGATCGCCTTGAGCTTCTGTTCGAGAAACTGCAGGAAATCGATTGGATCGAGCTCCGGCTCCCCCCGCTCTTTCCGAAGCGCATTCAGCGCCGAGCGCAGGAAGTAGGAATTCGTGATGCCGCGAATCTCGACAGGATATTGAAACGCGAGGAACACGCCGGCACGCGCGCGGTCCTCTGGTTTCATCTCGAGCAGGTCCTTGCCGTCGTACCGCACTGTCCCGGCGAGCACCGTGTATGCCGGGTGGCCGGCGAGCACCTGCGCCAGCGTGCTCTTGCCCGAGCCATTCGGTCCCATGAGCGCGTGCACTTCGCCATCGCGAATCGCGAGATCGACACCCTTGAGGATCTCGTTGCCCGCAACGGCGACCCGAAGGCCTTGGACTTCGAGGAGCGCCCTCCCTTTCGTCACCCGACACTCCCTTCCAAGCTGATTCCAAGCAGCCGAGTGGCTTCGACCGCGAATTCCATCGGCAGCTCCTTGAAGACTTCCTTACAGAACCCGTTCACGATCATGGACACCGCATCCTCGGACGACAGCCCCCGCTGGCGCAGGTAGAAGATCTGGTCCTCGCCGATCTTCGACGTGGATGCCTCGTGCTCCATGATCGCGGTGCTGTTGCGCACGTCGATATACGGGAACGTGTGGGCTCCACACTTATCGCCGATCAGCATCGAGTCACACTGCGAATAATTCCGCGCACCCTCGGCGCCCTTCATGATCTTCACTAACCCTCGATAGGTGTTCTGCCCGCGACCCGCCGAAATGCCCTTCGAGACGATCGTCGAGCGCGTGTTCTTGCCAAGGTGAATCATCTTGGTCCCGGTGTCGGCCTGCTGCCTGTGACTCGTTACCGCCACGGAGTAGAACTCGCCGATGGAGTTGTCACCCTGGAGGATGCAGCCTGGATACTTCCACGTGATCGCCGAGCCGGTCTCGACCTGTGTCCAGGAGATCTTTGAATTGCGACCGGCGCATTTGCCGCGCTTGGTGACAAAATTGTAGATGCCGCCCCGTCCCTCTTCATCCCCAGGGTACCAGTTCTGAATCGTCGAGTACTTGATCTGCGCGTTATCCAGCGCGATGAGCTCGACGACCGCCGCGTGCAGCTGATTCTCGTCGCGCATCGGCGCCGAGCAGCCCTCGAGGTAGCTGACATAGCTCCCCTCGTCGGCGATGATCAGCGTCCGCTCGAACTGGCCGGTGGATGACGCGTTGATGCGGAAGTACGTCGACAGCTCCAGCGGGCAGCGCACGCCCTTCGGCACATACACGAACGACCCGTCGGTGAAGACCGCCGAGTTGAGGGCCGCGAAGAAATTGTCATTATGCGGGACGACGGTGCCGACGTACCTCTGCACGAGATCGGCATGCTCGCGGATCGCCTGTGAAATCGGACAGAAGATCACGCCGTACTTCGCGAGCTCGGCCTGAAACGTGGTCGCCACGGAGACGCTGTCGAACACGGCGTCGACCGCGACGCCGGTCAGACGCTTCTGTTCTTCGATCGGGATCCCGAGCTTCTCGAAGGTCTGAACGAGCTTCGGATCGACCTGCTCGAGCGAGTCGAGCTTGGGGCGCTGCTTGGGCGCGGCGTAGTAGCTGATCGCCTGATAGTCGATCGGCCCGTACTTCACGTTGGGCCAGTGCGGCTCGGACATCTTCAGCCAGTTGCGATAGGCTTTGAGCCGCCACTCCAGCATCCACGCCGGCTCGCCTTTCTTGCCGGAAATCAGCCGGATCACATCCTCGTTCAGGCCGGCCGGCACGACCTCGGATTCGATGTCGGTGACGAAGCCGTACTTGTACGGTTGCTGGACGTGGGCTTCAATACTCGTCATGCTGGCTCCGGAAGTCCTTAGCGGACATAAACTTGGCAGTCAAATCGACCGTCCAGTTGGGAATCCTAATGGTTTTGTCGGGATTGTCAACCGAACTAGTAAATGTCTCGATTCCACTCCCGAACCAGCCGTTCATAGTCGTCCGGCGTATTCAGCTCATCGATGACCGCCGGATCGTCGACGCCGACGCTCACCACCTCCTTTTCATGCTTGTGCAGGACCACACGAGCCCCTTCACGTGTCGCCTCGGGGCTCTCCAATAGCTCCGCAAACAACGCCGCTCCCCAGATCACTGGATGACCGCGACGCTCCGCGAAGGTTGGAACGATGACTTTTGCACCGGTCCGACGATGTGTTTCGAGGATGCGCTCGACCGTCGCGACGCGCACGTGTGGCAGGTCGACTGGCCAGACAAGCACGGCGCTCGGCTGGAGTGGCTGAAGGGCGCGCAGGGCGCCTCGGAGCGAGGCGATGGGGCCGGTCTCGGGATCCGGATTCTCCACGATCATGCAGTCATGGTCGGCCAAAACCGGTTGGATGCGCGGGGCGTCCGGGCCAAGCACCACGACGCGAGTTTTCACCTCGAGCGCTTCCAAGGCTTGCAGGATCCGCACGACGAACGGAAGGCCGAGGAAGTCCAGGAGGGCCTTGGGGGACCCCATTCGGGCCGACCGGCCAGCCGCCAGCACGACGCCCGCCATGCTCATAGGGGCTAAGAGACTAAGCCACTAAGTGGCGTTATGGCTAGAGGGTAGTTGCATGACGCGCCGAAAGGGGCAATTTTGGCGCGCCCATGGCAGTGCGACGCATTCGCCAACTCGGTGACCCTATCCTGCGGGTCCGCGGCACCCCGGTTGAAGACCCCAAGTCGCCGGCGGTGCGGCTGCTTTCGGACGACCTCCGGGATACGCTCCGCGCCGCCCGCAAGAAGTACGACATGGGTCGCGCACTCGCCGCGCCGCAGATCGGCGCGCCGGTGCGGGTCGTCCTCGTGGAGGTCGGCAAGTTCCGCGCGACGATGATCAACCCCGAGATTACTGACGTGGGTGCCGAGGATTTCCATGTCTGGGACGACTGCTTCTCGTTTCCCAATCTCCTCGTACGGGTCAATCGCGCCTTTCGCGCGACCCTGCGCTACACAGACATGAAGGGTAAGATCGTGATAATGGACCTCGAGGGACCGATGGCGGAGCTGTTGCAACATGAGCTGGACCATCTCGACGGTATTCTCGCGATTGACCAGCCCAGCGGGCTGGACCCATTCGCCTACCGGGCCGAATGGGAAAAAAATCACAAGCCGACGGAGCGCTACGGACCGCCACGCCCGCGCGAAGTCTAAAACCAGCTACATTCCCCAAACTGCAGGGGTGCCTGCGGCAGTCGCAGGCTGAGATCACACCCTTAGAACCTGATCCGGTTCGTACCGGCGAAGGGAGCTTCGTATGACCTGTCGTACCCAGATGTTCTTCGCCCGTCAGGGCACCATTACCCCCGAGATGCAGCGCATCGCCGAGCGGGAATCGCTTCCGGTCGAGACGATTCGCGACGAAGTCGCGATTGGGCGGCTGATCATCCCCGCCAACGTCAATCATTTGCAGCAGCGGCTCGATCCGATGGCGATCGGCAAGGTCGCCAGCGTCAAGATCAACGCGAACATCGGCAACTCCGCGGTCGAGTCGGACATCGACGGCGAGCTCGAGAAGCTGCATCACGCGGTCCACTACGGCGCCGACACCGTGATGGATCTCTCGACGGGCGGCAACATCGATGCCATCCGCGAGGCCATCATCGCGGCGTCGCCGGTTCCGATCGGCACCGTTCCGATTTATCAAGCAATCGAAGTCGCGGGCGACGTCACGAAGCTGACCTCGGACGATATCCTCGACAACATCGAGCATCAGGCGAAGCAGGGCGTCGACTACATCACCGTGCACGCCGGGGTCCTGCGCGAGCATGTCGGCCTCGCACTCGGCCGTGTAACCGGGATCGTGAGTCGCGGCGGTTCGCTGATGGCGTACTGGATGACGCAGCACGGCAAACAGAATCCACTGTACGAGCATTACGACCGGCTGCTCGACATCGCGCGCGAGTACGATGTCACGCTCTCGCTCGGTGACGGCTTGCGACCTGGTTCGATCGCTGATGCGACCGACAAGGCGCAGCTCGCAGAGCTCACGGTCCTCGGCGAGCTGACGGAGCGCGCCTGGAAGCAAGACGTGCAGGTGATGATCGAAGGGCCGGGTCACATTCCGATGCATCAGATCGAAGTCAACGTGCGGCTCGAAAAGGAGCTGTGCCACGAGGCGCCGTTCTATACGCTGGGCCCGCTCGTGACCGACGTCGCGCCTGGGTACGACCACATCACGTCCGCCATCGGCGCGGCGATGATCGGGTGGTTCGGCGCCGACATGCTGTGCTACGTCACGCGCAAAGAGCACCTCGGATTGCCGAATGCCGAGGAGGTGCGCGAAGGGGTGATCGCGTACAAGATTGCGGCGCATGCGGCGAACATCGCGCGACGCCGCCCGGGGGCGACCGACCGCGACAACGCGTTGTCACGCGCCCGCTATGCGTTCGACTGGAACGAGCAGTTCCGCCTCGCACTCGACCCCGCTCGCGCGCGCGAGCTGCATGATGAGGCGTTGCCGGCGGAGTACTTCAAGAGCGCCGAGTTCTGCGCGATGTGCGGGCCGAAGTTCTGCTCGATGCACATCACCCGAGAGATCGAGCGGTCACTCGGCGTGCGCGAGCCGCAGAAGAAAGAGAAGCGGGAGGTTGTGGGAGCGGACTAGGCGGCCCGAGGAAAGCGCAGAGCCGTCGGGCGGGTGAAGTGTGTCTCCACGGGGATGATCTGGATGGTCGACTTCGTCACGATCAGCGTATAGAAGTCGGTCGCACCCCCACGCACGAATTCGAGCGAGTAAGTCCCCTCGGCGATTGGCAGCGGTGACCGAATCTGGGCCGGACCGATCGCCTCGAGGCAGATGCTGGGCGCCGTGATCGCACCCGACATCTCCACCCGGATCGAGTGGTTCTGGACGCGCAGGTCATTCTCGATCCCAAAGTTGAAGCACGGATACGTCTTGTCGTCCGACACGAACAGCACGATTCGCGGTGTGGGCGGGTCCCAAGCGACCTCGCGCACCTCGAACGTGAGAAGGCCCCCGGGAGGGTCGGCAACCACCTTACACGCCGGCGCTGCGGCTAGAGCGATGAGGGCGAGTACAAGCGGTGGACGCGTCATGTCTCTAACTCAATACCTACGGACCGGGTCGCCGCGTCACCACGCGAATCCGCAATTCTCCTCAACGAACAACGCGAGCCCGTGGGGGCTGACTAGTTCCGCTCGCGCTCCAGGTCCGCGATCGCCCGATCGAGCGCCTGCTGGCGCTCGGGGTCTGTGGCATGCGCGCGCAGCCCGCGCAGCGCGGCGAGATGAGATGCGCGCAGTGCCTGATCAGACGGCACCGCGACATCCGGTCGCACGCCCACACGTTCCCAGTTGGTCTTGGTGATCGGATTGATCGCGCGGCCCGTCGGAAGCCACACGGCGAAGTGATCGGTCACCCGGCGCATGCCGCCCGGATGTGCGCCGCCACCAGTAGTATCACCGACAATCGTGGCGCGCTTCAGTGCCTGCAGATTGTACGCGAACTCCTCGGCTCCTGAAAACGTGTTGCGGCTCGTTAGCACATAGACGGGTTTGTCGGGACCGTAGCGCGTTCCCGGAACCTCGGCGCGCGTATAGAAGTCATCAGTGCGGTTCGCCGGACGCCAGTAGAGTGAGTTGAGGTGCACCGAGTCCGGTCCAAATAAGTAGCTCGACACTTGCGCGACCATAACTGGCGATCCACCGCCGTTGCGGCGGACGTCGATGATCAACGCCTCTGTGTGGCCGAGGAATGTGAACGCGGCGGCCGCGACTTCCGAGACGTCGGCGGTGTCGAACCCGAAGCCGCGGATCTCCACATAGCCCACGTTGCCCGCCAACCGCTCTACGCGCTCAAACCCAAAGTTGACCTGCTGGCCGAACGCGCGCGCCCGGGCGCGATCCGCGGGACTCGGTTCGTCGTGCTCGGCCTCCACGGGAAAGGGCTCGGCGCGATGGCGAACCCGGAGATGCAGGTCGCGACTCACAGCCTGCAAATGGGCGGTGAGGGATTCCGCGAAGGCTCGGCCGCTCGTGATGTGATCGTACTCCCCGCGGCGCTGCCGCGCCCGCACGGCGCGCTCCATGGCGATCGCGGTATCTGGAAACACATAGGCCTGTTTGAGGCGGTCGAGCACGCCATCGATCACCGCGCGGCGCTCGGCAGCATCGATGGTGCGGTCAGGTTGGTCGCGATCCTGAGCTGCGAGCGGGGCGAGCGGCGTGACAAGGCACAGCGCGGCAAGTGCCAGATTCAAGCGCACGAGGAGTCTCCTGAGGGCGTGTACTGGTAGGGACGCACGAGTCGCTCCTTTGGTTGCGGCCTGTTTGGTCAGGAACGTCAATCCAACCGGCGCTCGGCCGACCGCGCGTGCGCTTCGAGCCCTTCGACCCGGCCGAACCACGCGGCGTCCTCGAGGAGCGGACGCGCGGCCGCGGAGTCGTCGATGCGTAGCCAGGTTCTGACGCGAAGAAACGTGTAGACCGACAGGCCGCCCTTCGACCGCGCGGTCCCTGCAGTCGGAAGCACGTGATTGGGGCCCGCACCGTAGTCCGCCAGCACCTCCGCCGATCCACTGCCGATGAAGAGCGCGCCGTAATTCCCAAGTCGCGGCGCGACGGCAGCCGAGTCCTGCAGGCAGAGCTCCAGGTGCTCGGGCGCGAGCGCATCACATGCCGAGATGCCTTCCTCCACATTCGCGACCACCACGACACCGCCATTCGCCAGTGCCGCGCGAGCGACTTCTGCGCTGGGCAAGTTGCCTAGCTGGCGAGCGAGCTCCTTCTCGACCCGATCGGGATGCGCAGGATCGAGCGTGACGAGCACAGGCAGCGCGTCGGGATCATGCTCCGCCTGCGCGAGCAGATCGGCCGCAATGACTGCAGGGGAGGCCGTGGAGTCGGCGAAAACGACCAGCTCCGACGGGCCCGCAAGCATGTCGATCGCAACGCGACCCGCGACGAGCTGTTTCGCCGCCGTGACGTAGCGATTTCCGGGACCCGCAATCACGTCGCACGGAGGGACCGGGCCCGCGCCGAAAGCCAGCGCCGCAATTGCCTGTGCGCCGCCCGCCGCGAGCAGACCGTCGGCGCCGGCGATGGCCGCGGCGGCGAGCGTCATCGCTCCCGGCTTGGGGCTCGCAACCCAGATCTCCTTCACGCCCGCCGCCCGCGCGGTCACCGCCGTCATCAGCACTGACGAGGGCAGCGGATAGCGCCCGCCGGGCGCGTAACAGCCGGCGCGCTCCAGCGGCGCGATCCAGTGACCCGCCGCTCCACCAGGCACCGTGACGGTCACCGCACTCAACCCGCGCTTCTGGGCCTCGGCGAACGTCAGGATCCGCGCGGCGACGCGCTCGAGGCGCGTGCGGTCGCCCGCGGCCAAGCCATTGAGCGCGCGAGCAAGCTCGGCTCGATCCAGAAACAACGGTCCGCCGACGGGCACGTCGCCGAGACGCTCAGCGTGCTCCCGTAGCGCGGTCTCGCCGCGCGCTCGCACTGCGTCGACGATTGGCGCAGCGACCGCCAAGGCCTCGGCTGGCACACCGGCCGCGCGACGCCGCACGAGCTCGGCAACGGAACGACGGCTCAGCACGCGGAAGTCTTTCTGACCATCGGCCGCCGATTCACCGCCCCGTGGCGACGCGCCAACTCCGCACGAACGTCGGCCAGTGTTCCGCCGCCGCGCGCCAGCGCGACGAGTGCCATGTACACCACGTCGGCCGCCTCCCGCACCACATCCCCGGTCGACTCAGCCCGCGCCAGCTCGTCCGCTTCTTCGCGGAGCTTCGCGGCGAGCAGCGCACGATCGGTCAGCAGCCGTGTGGTTCCGGAGCCCGTGACGGGCCGGATCACCCGGTCCGCGAGCGTCCGTTCGAGATCAGCCAGATCGAATTCCGAGGGCCAGCACGAGCGGCGATTCAGGTGGCAGAACCCAGCGCCCACCTGGCGCACGGTGAAACGCAGCGCGTCGCGGTCGCAGTCGAGGTCCACGCGTACGAGCGTCTGCGAGTTTCCCGACGTCGCGCCCTTTTCCCAAATCGCCTGGCGCGAGCGGGACCAGTAGATCCCGCGCCGCTCGGCCACGGCTCGCGCCAGCGATTCCCGCGTGCTCCAGACGAGGCCGAGCGTACGGCCCGCTTCATCGCACACCACGGTCGGCCAGACGTCGCCCGGCAGGGGCTTCGTGAGCGGCGCGGAGACCGCGTCGCCGAGCGACAGCTTGCCGGTGTAGAGCGCCATGCCGACCTGGGCATCGGCGCCGATGCGATCGAGCTCGGCAATGTCGGTTGCAGTGGCGATGCCGCCCGCGGCCGTTACGCGAGCTCCGCCCGCGGCGCCTACAACCCCCTCCACAGCGGTGAGGTCGAACCCTCCCATGGCTCCTTCTTTTTCGACCTGCGTGAACAGGAAGCCACCGACGACCGGCGCGAGCGCCCGCACGCGTTCGAGCACAGGCACCCCCGTTTTCGTGCGCCACCCGTCCACCACGACTTCACCGTGTTCGGCGTCCACAGCGCCCATGACGCGCTCGCGCGGCAAGGCGGCGCAGAATTCTGGCGTCGCGGCGGTGCCGATCATCAGCTGCGTCGCACCGGCGTCGAGCCAGCGGCGCGCGGTGTCGAGATCGCGGATGCCTCCCCCGACGCGACACGGCGCGCGCCGCACGAGATCGCGGATCAACTCGGCATTCGAGCCCTGTCCCAATGCGGCGTCGAGATCCACGATGGCCACTTGTCCAGCAACCGAGAACTCCTCCAGTCGCGCGATGGGATCGCCGCCGTCCAACGCGAATTCCTTGCCGCGCCGCAGCTGCACCGCGCGACCGGCCATGATGTCGATGCTCGGTACGATCATCGCCGCACCCGAATTCCCCGGACCGCGAGGTCCGCCTTGATGCCATCCACCGTGTCATCGCCGTCGTGAAAGACCGATGCCGCGAGCACCGCGTCGGCGCCGGCTGCGAAAGCCGCGGCGACGTGCTCTCGCGTTCCGACGCCGCCCGAAGCGATAACGGGGACCCGAACTGCGTCCGCCACCGCGCGAAGTAGCTCGGTGTCGTGTCCCGCCCGCGTTCCATCGCGATCCCAGCTCGTAAGCAGGATCTCGCCCGCGCCCAGACGCTCGCCCTCGCGAGCCCACGTCACCGCGTCGGGTCGGGCGACCTCGCGCCCGCCGATCACCAGCACTTCCCAGTGATCCGCGGCGCGGCGCGCATCGATCGCGAGGACGACGCACTGGCAGCCGAACGCCTGTGCGAGCTCGGTCAAGAGCTCGGGACGGCGCACCGCGGCCGTGTTGACGCTCACTTTGTCTGCGCCGGCGGAGAGGAGACAGCGCGCGTCATCCACGCTGCGGACGCCGCCGCCGACAGTCAGCGGAATGCGGAGCCCCGCCCGCACCCGCCGCACCGTCTCGACCTGCGTGCCGCGGCCGCTGGCGGACGCCGCGACGTCGAGGATTACGATCTCGTCGGCACCCTGCGCTTCATACCGCGCCGCCTGCTCCGCGGGGTCGCCGGCGTCGCGCAGGTCCTGGAAGCGGATGCCCTTCACGACGCGGCCGTCTTTCACATCGAGGCACGGGATGATGCGACGCCGCAGGCCCGGCGACCCGTTCCCTGCCGCCGAGGGTCGCGCCGTTCGACCCGTGAGCCAGCGCTCCAGCAGTCCCGCGCCATACACACCGGATAGCTCGGGATGAAACTGGCAGGCGAGCGTGGGCTCGCGTTCGAGCGCGGCGATGAACGGGACGCCGTGCGTGGTCCAGGCCGTCGTCCAGCCCGTCGGACCCTCGCGCAGCGCGTAGGAGTTCGCGAACGCCGCGACTCCAGGAGTCAGCAAGCGCGCTTCTGGTTCGGGTGTCACGCTGTTCCAGCCGAGATGCGGGATTCGGACTTGCGCGGGCAACCGGCGACATGCTCCCGCCACAACGCCGAGTCCCGCCACGCCGGGCGACTCCTCACTCGCCTCGCACAACATCTGCATGCCGAGACAAATGCCGAGGATCGGCGTGCCGCGTGATGCGTGATCGCGAATGACGGCTTCAAGACCGCGGGATCGGAGCGCCGCCATGCCAGTGCCAAACGCGCCGACACCAGGCAAAACGATGCGTGCCGCGTCGCGCACGGTTGCAGGATCGGCGGAGACGGCCACACCAGCATTGAGGCGTCGGAACGCGCCGGCAATCGACGCGAGATTGGCGACGCCAGAATCCACGATCACGACGTCACTCACGACTGGCAGCTCCGAGCGTCCCTTTGGTTGAAGGCACGTCTGCGAATCCCGATAGCCCCACCGCCTGCCCCAGTGCCAAAGCGGTGGCCTTGAACGCGGCTTCGGCACGATGATGATCGTTTTCCCCTTTCAGTACATCGACGTGCAGCGTCATCCGCCCCGCCGTCGCCAGCGAACGCAGGAAATGCCCGACATTCTCACACGCGAGGCCACCGATTACCTCGCGTTGCAGGCCGAGCGCGACGTCTGAAAACGGCCGCCCGGAGAGATCGACGACCGCCCGTGCCAGTGCCTCATCGAGCGGCGCGAGGGCCCAGCCGAAACGGTTGACCCCACGCCGCTCTCCCAGCGCGCGGTCGAGCGCCTCTCCCAAGGCGAGCGCACAATCCTCGGCGGTATGGTGATCGTCGACCTGCAAGTCCCCCTCGCACGTGAGCTTCAGGTCGAACCGCGCGTGGCGACCCAAGGTGTCGAGGAGATGATCGAGGAAACCGATCCCCGTCTTTAGCGTCGTCTTCCCGGCGCCATCGACATCGAGAGACAGGTGAATCGATGTCTCGCGGGTGGTGCGCGTGACTGTGACAGTGCGAGTACTCATGGCAACAAATCCTCCAGATCGGCCAGTTGATCGAGCACGCGAGCGGCGCCGGCGTCGGCGAGAGCATCGGCGGTTGCAGCGAGGTCATCCCCTGGCGCGACGACGCCGAGCGGCAGCACATCGGCGCCGGCGGCGGCCCGGATGTCATCGGGGGTATTGCCCACCATCCACGCCCGTCGAGCTCGCAGGCGCTTGAGTGCGAGGCGAACCGGCGCGGGGTCCGGTTTGCGCGCCGCATCTTCCATGCAGACGACAGCGCGGAACAGGTCCGCGACACCCTCGTGCTCGAGGAACCAGCGCGCCTCCTCGCGCGGCCGCCCCGTGACGACGGCGAGCGGCAGCCGCTTCGCGAGTCGTTCGAGCAGCGCGCGTGGCACGATCAAGCGCTCGCGTTCGCGCAACCCGGGCGATCCGGCCGCGCCGAGGTACAGCGCCTGGAAGCGTGTGGTGACGCTCGCGAGTTCGGCCTGGACGCCGCGCGCCGCGATCAGGCGCTGCGTCACAATCCAGTCGTTCGCGGCGTCGCCCGCGCGCAACGCATCCTCGATGTCTTCCATTGTTACGCTCACGCCGTAGGTCCCGGCCGTTTCAATCATTGCCGCGCGCTGCGACTCCCGCACGTCGGCGAGCACGCCGTCGAGATCGAAGACGAGCGCCTCAGGCGCCAGCACCGTGTCGAGCGCGCTCGTGAGGCGCTCGAAGGCGGCCGGTTCACCGGGCAGCGTGATACGCAACGCCGTGACCATGCCGGGCCGGTCCGGAAACTCGCGGACCAGCACTCGGAGCGCGGCGAGGCCGGCGGCACAGAACCTCGCGCGTCGACCGCACTCGACGAAGACGAAGTTTGCCTGCGACGCCCGAGGCGAGAGTCCCAGTGACGCCAGCTGCCGGGTGAGTGCCGCGCGCTCCTCGCGCACCCGCGCCACGTGCTCCGCGAGCGGCGCCGCACCGCGCTCGAGCTGGCGCACCGCCAGCGCCAGCGAGGGGGCGGCGACGGGATACGGGCCGCCCGCCGCGCGCAGCACGGCGGTGACTTCCGCGCTTCCGATCGCGTAGCCGACCCGGCACCCCGCGAGCCCCCACGCCTTCGAGAGTGTGCGAAGCACGAGGACGTTGGGGATATCGAGCACGGCAGCTGTGAGATCGTAATTCGCGTACTCGACGTAGGCATGATCGAGCAGGATGAGGGCGTCGGGCGCCGCGGCCGCGAGCCGCAGCACATCCGCCAGCGTGGCCACGCCACCCGTCGGATTGTTGGGCGACACGATCGCGACGACCGCGGTGCGGGCGTCGATGCGCTCCAAAAATGCGCCGGTGGGAAACGCGTCACTCGGCCACGGCACGCGCGCCAGTTCGCCCCCGGCGAGCGCCGCGTAGCGATCGAGCATTTCGAAACTCGGGTCGGGAAGCAGCAGGGTGCGGCCGGGCATGAGGAAGGCGCGGCAGGCGCGATCGATCGCTTCATCCGCTCCGGCCGTGACGATCACGCGCTCGGGCGCGACGCTCCAGCGCGCAGCGAGGCGGGCAGTGAGCTCGGCAACGTCGGGGTAACGACGAAGCAGCTCAGGATCGGCCTGCGCCAACTCGGCCAGCGCGGCCGGTGACGGCAGGAGGCCCTCGTTCCGGTCGAGTCGCAGCATGCCGGCGCCGCCGCGGACCGGCTGGTCATACGCGGACGCGGGATTGATCCAGGAACGTGGCCCGCTCTGTTCCCCGGTCGTCGTCGCGGTAGTCATGGCACGATCTGCGACAGAGCGGAGACGACGACGTCGGTGCCGCCGGCCGCTTTCACGGCGGGAATCACCTGCGGCAAGAGCTCACGCGGCACGGCGGCCTTTACTGCGTACCCACTTTCGCCAAACAACCGCGAGACGGTCGCCTGCCGCATCGACGGCAGAACCGCCACCACGGCGTCGAGACAGGCGGCCGACGCGTTCACCTCCAGCATCACGCGGCGCCGCGCCTCGAGCACGGAGTTGATCAGCAACACGAGATCTTCGATGTACCGGCGCCGCACCGGTTCGTCGAGCGCCGCGCGGTGCGCATACAGCCGGGTGGATGAGGGCATCAACACGTCGACGATTGCGAGGCCGTTTGCCTCCAGCGTCGCGCCGGTCGCGGTGTTGTCGACGATCACGTCCGCATCTTCGGGCGGAAACACCTCCGTCGCACCATAGGATCGGACGAATTCGGCGCACAGGCCGCTCGCACTGATCCATCGACGCGCGAGCCGTTCGTACTCGGATGCGATGATCAGGCGTCGCGCAGGCAGCCGGCCGCCCTCGAGCAATGCGGCGGGAGCGGCCGCGACGAGCTGCACCGGATCGAGCCCCGTGTCGAGCAGTTCGACGACGTCCGCCTCCAGCTCGGCCACCCAATCCGCCCCGGCGAAGCCGACATCGCGGCTCCCGAGGGCCAGCATCTCCACGATGTTCTGGGGTTTGAGCAGCTTCGCTTCGCCGCCCGGCAGCGACACTTCGGGACGATAGCCCCGGGCGCTGGGACGCACGCGGATGCCCGCGTCGGCGAGGAGGGTCAGCACGGCCTGCTCCATCCGGCCCTTGGGTAGGCCGAGACGAAACGGGACGGCGCGGCGGACAGTTGTGGACATCGATCGGCTCCATGTTGGCCGAGCCGGAGTCCCCCAGAGTCGCGCGACGCCGCCCCTAAAGCACGACGCCGGCCCTGGGGGGCCGGCGTCGGTGATGACTCAAGACTCTACACGCCTCCGGCTATCCCCCGTGCTCCGAGTGACCGTGGTGATGCCGGTGCGAAGAAGTACGCTTCATTGACCGTGATATAGCGCAGTGGCGAAACTGTGTCAATGCGCATCGGCCTCATACCTCGGACGCGCTGGGGGCTGATCCGGATGATCGCGCTCGCCGGCATTCTGCCGCTCCTCTTCCTCATCATCTGGCTCTTCACCGTCCGCATGCCGGGCCCGGCATTCTCGGGTCCGCTGCCGCCGCTCACGCCCGATCAGGAGCTGATCCGCGCGGCACTGGACCGCCACGTCCGAGCACTCGCGCACGACATCGGCGTGCGCAGCGATAAGACGTATTCCAACGTGCTCCAGGCATCAGCGTACATCGAACGCCGCCTGCAGGATCTCGGGTACACGGTCGACTCGCAGGAGTTCTTCGCCCTGGGTCGCAGCTATCGCAATATCGAAGCGACGCTGCCCGGTGCTCCTGGCCACGCGCACGAGGTGGTCGTGCTGGGTGCGCACTACGACACCGCTGAGGATGCGCCGGGTGCGGACGACAACGCGAGCGGGGTCGCGGGCGTGCTCGAGCTCGCGCGGATCTTCGCCCATGAGCGGCTGCCGCGCACCGTGCGCTTTGTCTTTTTTCCCAACGAAGAGCCGCCGTCGTTTCCGACAGCGGACATGGGCAGCCGCCATTACGCGACGGCGGCGCGGGCGCGCAACGACCAGATCGTCGCGATGCTGTCGATCGAGTCGATTGGCTACTACGACACTGAGAAGGGCAGCCAGCGATATCCGTTCCCGCTCAACCTGGCGTATCCGGATGCGGGCGATTTTATCGGGTTCGTCTCAAATCTGCGGTCGCGGTCGCTGCTGCACCGCGCCATTGGGGCGTTTCGCGCTCACGCGACGCTGCCCACGCAAGGCGCCGCAGCGCCGGCGTGGGTGCCGGGCGTGTGGTGGTCGGATCATTGGTCCTTCTGGCGAGAGGGCTATCCGGCGATCATGATCACCGATACGGCCCCGTATCGAAACCCCTTCTATCACACGCCGCAGGACACACCGGACAAGCTCGACTATGCTCGCATGGCTCGTGTCGTGCACGGGCTGACGCACGTCGTGCGCGAGCTCGCGGGGCGTTAGCTCCAGCGGCAGATAAAGACGCGGCTGCGCTCGATCAGCCGTTGCAGCCGCTCTGTGTCTCCCCCAAACTCCTCCGCCAACACACGAGGGCACAGTTTTCTCATTTGCCGCGTCACCCCGCTCGGATTGGCGATCTGGTCGGTAAACGCGCCGCGTACCCAATCGACGCCGGCGTTACGCAGCTCGAACGGATAGGCCGAGTTCAATGCACGAAGTCCTCCGACGATATCGTCGGTGGTCCGACCATCATGCGGCCCCTCTGTGCCGATGCGACGGATGACCGCGAACGCATCGATCACCGGGACGAGGACCAGGCGCACGGAGCTCGTGTCCCTGCGAAAGTTCTGATCGAACCGCGAGAGGAAGAACCCCCGTGCCCCGAACTTGTCGGACGCGGCGCTGAGGTAGCGATTTGCCCACCGAACGGGCACGCGAACGACATAAACGTCTTCATGTCCCTCGAGCTTCGAAACGTCGTGTCCGGTGAGCTGCCCGAGGGTGACGACGGCGTCCTGGAAATCGGCGGGAACGATTAGCGCCGGCAGGTGAGCCTGGTACTCGCGAAAGCCCAATAGGCCTGTGGATAGCACTCCCATAACCACCAGCGGCAGGATCCCGCGATTCGCGCCGCTGCGGGCGCGCGCGAGGGCCACAGGATCGCCGCCCGCTTTGCGCGCGCGCGCCACCGCCGACCACCGCACCCAAAACCACAGCCCGACCGGGCCGAGGAGGAGCAAGAACGCGATCCCAACCGTCGGGCTATGAGTCCACCGCCCCACGAAGAACATGCCTGCGAAGAGCAGCAAGATCCCGCCGACCACGAGCACGACCTCGAGCGGATTATCGCGCGGCGAGGCATCGCGGCCCGCCTGGTCGGACTGTGGCGTGACCATCGTTACCGCCGCGATGGGTCGCGCGTCCCGGCCTTCCATCGCAATCTCACGCAGGATGCGGCGGGCCCGGCTCCGTATGCGCGCTTTGGCGATCTGCTTGAAGGGGGGCAGCATCTTCCAGACCATCAGGAACGCGCCCCACAACGTGGGCCGCCACCGCCGGGCCTGTTCGTCGAAGCGGTAGTAACCCGCCTCCATCTGCGAGCGATACTCCCCATCCATGACTTCTGCGAGAAACCGCGCTGGATCCGCGGCGATACCGCGCTGCCGCAGTCTACTCGAGCCGAACTGCCGCCGCAGGAGGACCTGGAAAATCTTGTGCAACCGCACCGGGTCCCGGACCTCGGGAAACCGGTACACCGTGTGACCCGGCCGGGGCGCAAACACGGGCACGGCAACGGAGCTGTTGACGTCGAAGATGCGGCCGTCCGGAAGCTCCGCCGTGAACTCGACCATCGGCAACGCGGTGCCGGTTTTCGCGGCGTACACAATCGCGATCGTCGCGGTCTCGCCGTCAGGGTGCTCCAATACCGCGACCCGCGTCACCATCGTTAATCCCGGTCTCACCCGCACGAGGTCACCGACCTGGCGGAACTGCGCGCTTTCGAGCCCCGCGATGTTGTCGCGGAAAAATTGCGCGACCTCGGGTGGATTCGGGTATTTGGTGGGATCGAACGGCTCGAACCGCGGCATGGCATCGTCGCCGAGCATGAGCCAGGTGATGAGCGGCAGACCAACGGCGAAGAATCCGATCAGGAACAGCACCGCGACCAGAGTGCTCATGCGCCAAGATAGGATTTAGCCGTCCAACCGTGCAACGTGGCGCCCCGCTTACGCTCCTTCCACGCGCGCAAAGGCGCGCACGGGAAAGCTTCCCATCCCTTTCACCCGCGGCGGCACCGCATAGAAGCGAAAACCGCTGTCGGGCAGCGCGCCGAGGTTCGTCATATGCTCGACGATCGCCACGCCCCCTCCCAACAGGATCGTGTGGGCGGGTCGAGTCCCGTCCTTGTCGTCATCGATGTTGAGCGAATCGATCCCCACCAGCGCCGCCCGCGCCTGCACCAGGTACTCAGCCGCGTCACGGGTCAGGAACGGATGTTGGCCGCTGGAATAGGTGTCGGTGCGCCAGTGCGCGTCCCACCCCGTGTGCACGAGGACAGCCTTTCCTTTTAGATCGAGCTGGCTGAAGCGCGCAGCGTCTATGGCTCGACCCGCCGCATGCTTCACCAGCACCACGATGCCGGGCAGGTCGGCTACCGCGTCGAGCGCATATCCCGCGACGTCCCGGCCGTCCTGGTATCGATGAAACGGCGCGTCGATGTACGTGCCGGTGTTGGCGAGGAGGTCGATCTTACCGATCTGGAAAGTGGTCCCCGGGGCGTAGCGTGCCGCTGACGCGTCCCGCGACAGCCAGTCGCTGATCGCCGGGGCGGGAAGGCCGCGATACGTCACCATCCCGTGCTCGATCTCGTGACTCAGATCGATTAACTGGGCCATATCCGCGCGAGCGCCTTCAGCAGCTGCCCCTCCGGGGTCGAACCCTCGGGAGCTTCGGAGAGTACAGTCACTAGTCGACGCCGCAGCAGCGGATCCCGTGTCGCCTGAGCCGCGAACTGCACCGTCAGAGGGATGAACCAGCGTGCCTGCCGCGCCCCAGACCCGGCGCGCACCACGGCGGCATACTGCTCGAACAGCGCTAGCAGGAAGGCGCCCTTGGATGGGAAGTGCCGATAGATTGCGCCCTTCGTGAAGCCAGCGGCGAGCGCGACCTCATCGAGGGTGGCGATGTCGAAGCCACGCTCGGCGAACAGCTCCAACCCCGCTGCCACAAGCAAAGCGCGAGTCTCGGCTTTACGCCGCTGGTGTACGATTCCCACGAGTATCTAGGATACTAACAGGCACCTTTGGCGCAAGACTCTGGATACCTTCCGGTATCCAAGATACCGTGCGGTCCCTTGACTGAGCTAACTCTCAGTCTAGGTTTGCCATTCACCGCCGTGCCGCCGCGCTTGCCGCTATTCGCACTCGGGAGAAGGAATGCCGTATATCATTGCCGAGCCGTGCATCAACGTCAAAGACCGCTCCTGCGTGGACGTCTGTCCGGTGGACTGCATCTACGAAGGGCCGGACATGCTCTATATCCATCCCGACGAGTGCATCGACTGCGGGGCGTGCGAGCCCGAGTGCCCGGTGACGGCGATCTTCCCCGAAGAGGATACCCCGCCGCAGTGGAAGGACTACATCGCGAAGAATCGCGATATCTTCCAGAGCGAGAACCCGCCCGGCAAGCCGCAGCGCAAGGGCTCCTAACTCAGAGCTGAGCCAGGAAGGCGTTCACGGCGTCGTTCACCGCCTGCGGTTGTTCCAGCGGCGACAGGTGACCCGATCCAGGGATGACCGTGAACTGTGCACCCGGAATAGCGCGAGCCATTTCCTGCATTCCTTCGGCCGGCGCAATCTGATCGTCGTCGCCCGCAACCACCAGAATCGGAATCCGAATCTGTCCAAGTAAGGGCGTCGAATCGGTGCGGTCTCGGAGCGCGCGCAGCGTGACGGCCATTCCATACACTGGCTGCCTCTCGATCATTGTTGTCACCTCGCGCACGACCGCCGGTTGACGTTCTAGCGTGACCCGCGCGAGCAGCTTGGGGACAAGCTCCGCAGCGATCGCCCCCGGGCCCTCGCGCTCGGCTTTTGCGGCCATGGTGTCTCGCCCGCGTTTTGCCTCCGGGGTGTCCGCGGTCGCTTTCGTGCTGCAGAGAATCGCCGCGCGCACACGGGTCGGGAACGCGCGGAGCAACTCGAACGTGATGTAACCGCCCATTGATTGACCGCACACGACGACCTGGTCGACCTCTAGATCGTCGAGCATACCAACAAGACTGGTCGCCTGATCGGCGATCGAGTACGGACCCGCTGAAGCGGGAATATTCACCAGGCCCGCGCCCCACAGGTCCGGTACAACGCGTTCCCAGCGCGACAGCGCGGCGATTTGGTGTCGCCACATCGCACTGTCGAACGGGAAACCATGAATGAAGAGTACCGGGAGATCGATCATGGCCAGGCAAAGGTATGCCAGAACACGACTCGTTGAACGTTCACGTCGGCACGTTGCAAGAAGCCGAAGGACTTTGCCCCATACGTCGGATCGAGACGCACGGCGTACTCTGCCGCGAGCGCGCGGGCTCGCTCGCCTTCCCGCGTGGGATGGCCATAACCCTTCCCCATCGCATCGACCACCCGGACGCGCATCGCCGATCGCGGAACACTGAAGTCGATCCCCGCCCGCCGTATCAGCGCCGCCGTTTTGCGCGCGAGTCGCAGCGTGCGCCACCGGTTGGCGACGAACCAGGACGCCACACGAACCCCGACGACCTCCGTCGACCAACCGAGCCACGCGACGCCGAGGGCGATGCCCGCTGCCGTGCCTCCCGTACCGAGCGGCACGACGATCGTGTCGGGTGGTGTGTCGAGCTGCGCACCGAGCTCGAGCGCCGCGAGGAACTGGCCGACGACCGCACGCGGGTCGGCGCCCCCTCCCGGAATCCAACGCGGCGTTCCTCCACCGAGGTGATGCGCCACGCGCCACGCACGCAGCACCGCCCACGGCAATGTGAGGATGGAGGATGCGGTGACGACCAGATTCGCAGTGGCCGCGGTTGACGCCGCGACGGCCCGACTCACGTCGGTCTCGGGCTGCGGAAATGTGGCGACGGCGGTGCGGTAGCCCTGAGCCTTTGCGGAACGCGCCGTCGCGAGGCAGTGACTCGACCCTGTGGCACCGATGGTCACGAAAACGGATCGGGGCGGAGCACTCGCGAGCAAGAACTCGAGACCGCGCACTTTGTTGCCGCCGGTCAGATCTTCGCGTTTCAGCCACAGTGCCTGCAGTCCCAACGCGCGCGCGAGCGCCGGGTGCGCCTCCAGCGGAGCAGGCCAGGTCCCCAGACTGCACGGCGCGAAGGCGGCGCGTATCTTTGTCGCCAACACTGCGGAGCGATCCATGCGAGTTGCCACCGATTACATACGTCACGCGGCGCGAGCCGCCCGCAAGTGCGCGGGCGATCCGCTCGGCGGAGCCCCTGAGGCTCCAGACCCGGACTTTTACAAGACGTTGGCTAAGGCGCTGGAAGAAATCGCCGCCGGGCTGGAGGCGCTAGGGAAGGAGGAGTGAGCGCTCCGCTCTACATCGACACCGCTCCCGAGCTGGCGGCGTTCGTCGCCGCCGCCCGACGCGAAGGACGGGTCGGCGTCGATACGGAAGCCGCCAGCTTCCATCGTTATCGCGACCGCATCTACCTCCTGCAGATCTCGAGCCCAACCCAGACGGCGCTTATCGACCCCGTCGCCATCGCCGCCCCCGACTTGGCGCCCGTCGGCGCCTTGCTGGCGGATCCGCAGCTCGAAAAAACCTTCCACGACGCCGACTACGATCTGCGCGTGCTCGACCGCGACTACGGCTTTCGCGCGGTTCACTTGTTCGACACGCGCATCGCGGCACAGCTCGCCGGCGAGCCCGCAATCGGACTGGCGGCGTTGCTCGAGAAGTACCTGGGCGTGAAGCTCCAGAAAGAGCACCAAAAGGCGGACTGGTCGATCCGACCCCTGACTCCCCCGATGCTCGCATATGCCGCCGCCGACACCCGGTTCCTGCTCGCGCTGCGGGATGCGGTCGAGCAACGCCTCAACGCGTTGGGCCGTCTTCCGTGGGCAGTGGAAGAATTCAAGGAGCTCGAGTCGCTGCGGTGGACCGGGCCGGTGAGCGGTGGAGCAGGCGAAGACGAAGCGTACTTGAGGCTCAAAGGGGCAAAGGGACTGTCGCCACGAAGCCTGGCGGCGCTACGACTGTTGCATCGCTGGCGCGATACTGTCGCTGAGCAGGACGACAAAGCTCCCTTCCGAATCATCGGCAACGACGCCTTACTGGCCGTGAGCCGCGCGCTACCGTCGACGCGCGCCGATCTCACTCAGATCAAGGACCTGCCCGGCTCACTCGCGCGACGTCACGGCGACGCACTGCTCGATGCGGTGCTGCGCGCCAAGGCACTCCGCGAAAGCGAGCTGCCGCGCGTCGAGCGCCGCCCCCGCATGCCCAAGGACCCCGGCTTCGACCTGCGACTCGAACGCGCCAAGGCGCTGCGTAACCGCATCGCCGCGGAGCTGGGACTCGATCCTGGCGTGTTGAGCGGCCGGACGACGTTGGAGGCCGTGGTGCGCGCGCGTCCCGTAAACCGGGCGGCGCTCGAACGGATCGGTGAGATACGGCGCTGGCAGATCGACGTGCTGGGGGACGCGCTGCTCGAAGCGGTCCGTTAAAACCCCATCATCGCGCGGATCTTCGGATCGATGCGATCCGGAGTCCAGTACGGCTCCCAGACAATGTCGATATCGACGTCTCTCACACCCTCGATCGCGCGGACGACCTTGTAGATGTCGTTCGTGATCATCGGCCCAGCGGGACAGCCGGGCGACGTCAGGGTCATGTTGATGCGGACCTGCCCGTCGTCGACCTCCACGTCATAGACCAGGCCGAGGTCGATGATGTTCATGTCGAGCTCGGGGTCTTTCACCTGACGCAGGGCCTGGCGAACCGCATCTGCGCTGAGGACTGCTGTGGTCACGGCACGTGTCTCCTACTTGCGAACCTAGCGACCCGGTATACCGCGCACCAGGCAGCGCCGCCGGATCGCGATCCAGGCGTAGATCCGGCGGGCGAGTGGCAGCACGCCAGGGATCCGAAAGAATGGGGCGAGCCCGCGCTTCCCAGGGAACATCCGGAGCAGCTCGGGCAGCGCATCCGCACCCGCGTAGACTCTGCCGTCCGGACGGATCAGGTGCATCGCGGCGGCAAGCGCCGGCAGCGCAATCCCGAACTGCGCGACGGCAGGGCCGTCCTGAAACGGCACGAACCGCAGCACGTGTTCCCGATCCCAGCGGCGGAGCAGTTTCACGGCCTGCTGGCACAGGCCGCAATCGCCGTCATAGATCAGCGTCGGAGCCGCGGGATCAGTGGCCGCCATCGACGGCGCGGGCGGCGGCGTCGGCCACGCGACCCCGTACCTCTTTGAGCTTCGTGAACGACCCGCGCACTTTGGGATCGAACGCGCGATTGGTCAGCAACAAGACAAAAAGATCGCGGTCGGGATCGATCCACAGCGACGTGCCGGTCCAGCCCGTGTGCCCGTAGCTGTGCGGACCGAACAGCGTCCCGGCACTCGACGTCTCCTCACCCGTCGGGAGCGCTTCCCATCCCAGGGTACGCGCACTCACGCCGCGACGCGCGGGGACTGCCATCTGGGTGAACTGTTGGATCGTCTCTTTCTTGAGAATGCGAGGATGGTCGGGCAGCGCCCCTCCATTCAACATGAATTGCGCGAACCGCGCGAGACCGCGTGCGGTCCCAAAGACCCCAG
Source organism: Gemmatimonadota bacterium (assembly GCA_003222195.1). GTDB lineage: Bacteria > Gemmatimonadota > Gemmatimonadetes > Gemmatimonadales > GWC2-71-9 > 20CM-2-65-7. The sequence goes on from QHVB01000024.1 coordinate 326,441, forward strand.
CGTTGCCCGACACGCCACCGAGCATCCACGCGCTCGGGTCATTGACGACGCCCGCGATGGGATGCCCGTGCCACATGCCTGTGGGCGCGATCCGCTTTTCGAGACGCTTCGACGGCCGGAACAGGAGCTGCTGGTCCAAGCCGAGCGGCGTGTAGACCGCGTGCGTGACGAAGGCGTCGAGTGTCTGGCCGCTCACGCGTCGCACGATTTCTCCCAGCAAGATTGCATTGAGGTCGGAGTACACCATACGCGTCCCCGGCGGTACGACCGGCACAGTCGTGAGCACCATCATCAACGCTGCCGCGCTGTCTCGCGCCTCGCGCAGCGGCAGGGTCGCGCGCAGCCCTGAGGTGTGCGTCAAGAGATGCCGCACGGTGATGCCAGCGGTACCGGGACTGTTAAACTCGGGGATGTAGCGAACGACCGGCGAATCGAGGACGACTTTTCCCTGCTCGACGAGCAACATCAGTGCCGGCGTCGTGGCCACCACTTTCGTCAACGACGCGAGATCCCACAGCGTACTGTCGGTGCTCACCACCGGGCTCGTCGCCCTCCATGTCAACCGGCCGTAGCCTTTCGCGAAGACGACCGTGTCGTGGCGTCCGACCACCAGCGCGGCACCTGGAAACACACCCTCTCGAATCGCGCCACGGACCGCGCTGTCAAATGCCGTCGAGTCAATCGATGCGTGCGCGGGAACAGCTGTTTGCAGCAGCAGCACCGGCAGGAGAGCTACGACCAAATGCCTGGGATCCGCCGGCTACAGGAGGGACAGCGCCCGTCGGCTGCGACGCGCTGCTGTTTGATGACGTACCCGTATCGTTCGATCAGCAGGTCACCACAATCGGGGCAGTAGGTGTGCTCCCAGCGGCCCACGCGGCCCGGCAGATTCCCCGCGTACACGAACCGCAAGCCCGCCCGCGCGCCGATCTCACACGCCCGCAGCAGCGTCGCCGCGGAGGTGTTGGCGGGGTCGGTCATCTTGTAGTCCTTATGGAACGCCGTGACATGCCAGGGGATCTCCGGGGAGACCGACGCGATCAGCTCGGCGGCTTTCGTGAGCTGCGCCTCGTCGTCGTTGAAGCCCGGCACGATCAACGTCACGATCTCGAGCCAGAACCCCCGCTCGTGGACCATCCGAATGGCGTCCACCACGTGCTGCAGGACGCCGCCCAGCTCGCGATAGCGCTTATCGTCCATCGCCTTGAGGTCGATCTTGTAGCAATCGGTCCACGGTCTGATGTAATCGAGGACTTCGGACGTCGCGTTGCCATTGGAGATGAAAGCGGTCTTCAGACCAGCCGTCCGCGCCACCTTGAAGACATCGACCGCCCACTCCGCCGTAATCAAGGGCTCGTTGTATGACGAACCCACCATGCGCGCGCCCTGTTGCTGCGCCAGGGCGATCAGCGCGTCAGGCGTGACGTCGGTGGGCATGACCCCCGCGGTCTGGTCGCGCAGCGCTTGCGACGTGAGCCAATTCTGGCAGTAGCCGCAGTGGAAATCGCAGCCCAGCATCCCGAAGGTCAGGGTGTCGCTGCCGGGAAGGCAGTGGAAGAACGGTTTCTTCTCGGTCGGGTCGCACTGGAGCGCCGCCACGTACCCGGCCGGCGTGTACAGCGTCCCTTCCTTATTGAACCGCACCTTACAGATGCCGCGCCGGTCCGGCTTCACGAGACAGCGATGGCCGCACGCGAAGCACCGGACCGCCCCGCCCTCCAGCTTTTCGATCAGCTCGGCTTCCCGCACGCGCGTATCCAAGGCCTGCGCCAATGAAGCGGGAGGCGGAGCGTGACTCAGGAATGACGTGATCTGGCGCGGGCTCAGCGCAAGCTCCCCGGGGTCAGCTGGTACAGAAACAGCACCGTGCGGACATCACGGTCCGACAGATCGCGAACCTTGGCGGTGGGGAACATGATGTCCGTCGAGTCTTTGGAATGATCGAGACCCAGCAGATGGCCGACTTCGTGCGTGGCGACCACCTGAATGTCTTGCGGCTCCATCGGCCGCCCCTTGGGATCGAACGTCGCGAGCGTGATCACCGCCCCTTGGATGCGCCCGTCGTCGTCCCAGGTGACGTCGGTCTGGCCGGTGCGCTCGATTTCGAACTGGATGCGCCACTTCACGGTGACTTCCGCATTCGAGGAGTCGGCAATGAAGTCGAACCGGACGGGGACGCCGGCATTGGTCCACTGTCCGAACGCCTGCTTGATGGCGTCGACGAACGCCGGTTGATAATTCGCGGCATGAGTCGGGGCGAACCACACCCGAATGGGATTGGTCTGGCGATTGTCCCACCGCCGCAGCATCGAGTCGCCGCTCGCCTCCAGCATCTCGGCGATGTACGTGGTCGAGCCGCTCGACCGGATGCGGCGCCGCGTTTCCGACCGGGCCATGAGCTCGAGATAGGACGGCTCGCGACCGTTCGGTCCGGCGGGGACCGCGGTGCCCTGGGAAGTGGTCGTGGGCGTCGTGGCTTCCGGCGGTGGCGGGTTCTGTGGCGGGGGAGTGGGCGGCGGCTCGGCGATGCGCAGCGGCGCAGTTGATCCCGGTTCGACCGGGCGGGGCGCGGGTCGGAACACGTCCCAGAAAATGAACAGGACGATCAGCACCGCCGCGGCGGCGATCATTCCCGTGAGCCGGCGTTCCACCATGCGCGCAATATGCGAAGATCCGAGGCCGCGACGCTAGCATTGCACTTCGCACGTCTCTATGATTGTGGCCCGCATGTGCTTGGATCATAGGTGATCGCGTTACCCGCGCGGCAGCTCGTCCGCTGGCGCGTCTGGGTCATCGCCGCGTGGGCGGTCCTTGCGTTGTTGTTCGTGCCCAAGGCCACCCACGTGCAGCGCGTGCTGGCCGTGCGCGGCACGAACGTCGAGCAAACGGAGTCCGCTCAGGCCGCCCAGCTCATCCGGCAGTCGTTTCCCAACCCGATCGCGGAGTACGTCGCGATCGTCGTGCACGGCCCGGTGCGGTACACCAACCCCCGTTTTGTCGCGGTGCTCGATTCGATCTCCGCCGCGCTCACCCGGCAGCCGTACATCAGCCAGGTGATTTCAGTTCGCACCATCGGCGAATCCACATTCGTCAGCCCCGACCGCCAGACCACCTTCCTCATCGCGGCGCTGACGCCGGCGAGCACGAACGACGTCAGCCGCACCGTCGTGCCGGATCTCCGCGAGACCGTCACCAGCACGCTGCAGCGGTTGCCGCTCGTGGATGGGTTCGACGTCAAGGTGACGGGGAATCCGGCGCTCGATTACGACGTTCGCACGATCAGCGCCGAGGATACCCGGCACGGGGAGGAGCGCGCGCTGCCATTGACGCTGGCGGTGCTGGTGCTGGCGTTCGGCGCGCTCGTTGCCGCGACGCTGCCCATGATCGTCGGCATTCTGGCGATCACGATCGCGCTCGGGATTGTCGCGGTGGCGGCGCAATTCCAGACGATGTCGGTCTTCGTGCTGAACATCACGACGATGGTCGGCCTCGGCGTCGGCATCGACTACTCGCTGCTCATCGTCACGCGTTTCCGTGAGGAATTGAATCGCGGGCTGTCGCCGGTCGACGCCGCGGTGCGCACGATTCAGACGGCGGGGTCGGCGGTCGTGACGTCGGGACTCACGGTGGTCGTCGGGTTCGCGGCCCTGATCCTGACGCCGCTCACCGAGACGCGCTCGGTGGGCGTCGGTGGATTGATCGTCGTCGCGGTGGCGGTGCTGCTCGCGACAACGTTTTTGCCTGCGGCGCTCGCGATCCTGGGACGGGACATCGACCGGCCGAAGTGGCTCGCGCGCATGCTCGCTTGGATCCACACCCCGCAGGGGTGGGAGCGGTGGGCGCGCTCGCTCGGTCACCATCCCTGGCGCGCGATTCTCGGCGGCGGGCTCGTGGCGGCCCTCCTGACTTTTCCACTCACGCAAATCAAGATCGGACTTCCCGCCCGCAACTGGTTTCCACCCGACGCGGAATCGGGACAGGGGCTCGCCGCGCTCCGCGAGATGGGCGCGAGCGGCGTCATTCAGCCGTTGCGGGTCGTCGTGCAGCTGCCACCGCATGAATCGGCGCTATCCGGTCGCCGCTTGTCGGGGCTCAAGGCGTTGAGCGACTCGATCGCGAAGGATCCACGCGTCCGCGAGGTTCGCGGCGTGGCCACACTGCGGCCGGGCCTCTCGACGCTGCAGCTCGCGATGTTTTACAGCGACGCGGACCCCGTCCGAGAGCGCTACCCCGAGTTCTTCAACGCCTACCTCAGTGGCGACCGGCGCACGACGCTCATAGACGTGATCGCGGTCGACTCGGTGTCCCTGACCGGCATGATGGACCTCGCGCGACATGTGCGCCGCACGATCGCACGTAGTACCCGGCTCCGCGGCGCCGAGGTGGTGGTCGGAGGATTCGCAGCCTCGAGCCTCGATCTGCAGGAGAACCTGCTCGCCCGCTTTCCCGGAATCGTCGCGATGATCCTCGGCGTCACGGCGATCATGCTCCTCATCGCGTTCCGTTCCGTGCTCGTGCCGCTCAAGGCGGTGGTGCTCAACTGTGTCTCGGTGAGCGCCGCGTTCGGCGTGACCGTCCTCGTGTTCCAGCATGGCTATGGCGCTAGCCTGTTCGGTCTCGAGGGGCCGACGGAAGCCATCTTCGTCGTGGTGCCGGTCCTGGTGTTCGCGACGGTCTTCGGGTTGTCGATGGACTACGAGGTGTTCCTGCTGACGCGCGTCAAGGAAGTCTTCGACAAGACCGGCCGGAACGATCACGCGACAATGGAAGGACTCTCCAGCACGGCGGGCACCATCACGTTCGCGGCGCTGATCATGATCATCGTGTTCGGCAACTTCGCGTTCACGCGCGTGCTCGCCGTCCAGTTCATCGGGTTCGGGCTTGCCCTGGCGGTGTTCCTCGACGCGACCTTGATCCGCATGGTGCTGGTGCCGGCGATCATGCACATCGCCGGAAGGTGGAATTGGTGGCCGGGCGTGCGGGCGCCACGGCGGGCGGACGTCGAAGAGGCTACCTAGAGTCCAGCAGCCGGAGCTTTTCTCCCCACACATCCCAGTGCCACGCGGGCACGCGGACGCCGGTATCGGGATTCTTGAGAGGCTTGTACTGCAGCCAGCGGGCATGAAATCCCAGCCCCCGGCCCAGCGCGAGCAGGCGTTCCTTATCCGAGCTCACGAGGTGGACCATCGGCTCATTGTCGATCTTGTGCCGGTGAAGCCAAACGCCGCCGCTGAGGGCGAATCGCATCCCCTCGCGGCGGCGTTCGAACTCCCGATAGGGCGGCTCTACGTGCAGGTGATTCGACCCTCGACCGTCGCTGGCGCGACGGGCGTCGCGGTTCCTTGAAACAAGCTGCACTGCCGCGTGGTCTGCGCATGGACCGCCTGCGCCGACCAACCGCCCGGCGTCGCCTCGCCCACGGTCAGCGTCACACCGGTCGATGAGCGGAAATTGTTGAGTGCCGCTAGGCTCGTCGTATAGAACGCGCTGTCGTAGAAAAACCCCTCTTCTGCCGTCGCCAGGTTCTTCAGGTCCGACTTCATCTGGGCGACGTACGCCTTCTGCTTCGTGTTGGCGAGCTTCGGGATCGCGATCGACGCGAGCAACCCGATGATCACCACCACGATGAGCAACTCGATCAAAGTAAAACCGCGTGCCTTCACAGCATTACCCTCCGGGCGCCAAAGGGCGTCGACCCGGCAAGCCCCGAGTCGACGCCCCTATTGTGGGCCCTTCCCCCCGTTCCTGCAAGAGGCATGCTTAACTCTTGGCATCAATCCAATTCTTTCCAGCACCGACACTTACGACGAGTGGCACGCGTAAACTGGCGACGCCTTCCATCTCGCGTTTTACAAGGGCTGCGGCAACCGCCCGCTCGGCTTCCGGGATTTCAAAGACGAGCTCGTCGTGAACCTGGAGCAGCATCTTGGCGCGCAAATCCGCCTGATCCAGCGCCGCGTGGATCCGGATCATGGCGATCTTGATCAAGTCGGCGGCCGAACCCTGCAGGGGCGAATTGGTTGCGGTCCGCTCGCCGAAGGCGCGGATGCTGAAATTCCTGTCCCGAAGCTCGGGGATGTAGCGGCGACGTCCGAACAGGGTCTCGACGAACCCGCGCTGGCGTGCTTCATCGATGGTCCGATCCAACCACGCGCGGACGCCGGCGAAGCGCTCGAAGTAATGCTTGATGAAGGCCTTGGCCTCCTCGAGTGTGATCCCCAACTGGCGCGACAACGCCATCGCGCCTTGACCGTAAATCGTGGCGAAGTTGATCGTCTTCGCGCGGGCGCGCATCTCGCCGGTGACGCGTTCTTCGGGGACGCCAAAGATGACGGCGGCGGTCTGCCGGTGGATATCGCCGCCGCGCTGGAACGCCGCCACGAACGCCCGGTCTTCCGACAAATGCGCGAGCAGCCGCAACTCGACCTGCGAATAATCGGCGGTGAGCAGCAGGTGACCGGGCGGTGCGACGAACGCGCGCCGGATTTCGCCGCCGCGCGGCGTGCGCACGGGGATGTTTTGCAGATTCGGATTGGATGAAGACAGCCGCCCGGTCGCTGCACCGGTTTGATTGAAGCTCGTGTGCACGCGGCCGGTTTGCGTGTTGATGTATCCCGGCAGGGCATCCACATACGTCGACTGCAGCTTGGACAGCTCGCGGTATTCGATCAGCAGCCGCGGGACTTCGTGTCCCATCGCGGCGAGCTGCTCGAGCACCTCGACATCCGTCGAGGCGCCGGTCTTCGTGCGCTTTTGCACCGGCAGCTTCAACCGTTCGAACAACACGGTCCGGAGCTGCGGCGTCGAGCCGATGTTGAACTCGCCTCCCGCCGCCTTGTAGATGTCCAGCTCGAGGTTCTTCAGCTCCTTGTTGAACCCGCGCGACATCTCGCCCAGCAGCACCCGATCGACGAGGATCCCCGTCGCCTCCATGTCCACGAGCACCGGAATGAGGGGAATCTCGATCTCATCGAGGAGGCGCTTGAGATGGTGTGCCTCGATATCGCCCTGAAATGCCGCTTCGAGTCGCAGCACCATCTCGGCCTGAGCGGCCGACACGCGCGCGGCCTCCGCGGGTGGGACTTGAGCAAACGTGCGTTCCGGTGCCCCGCCCTTCCCTTTTCCCAGCAGCTGCGCCGTCGTGGGGAGCTCGACGGAGAGATGCTCGCGCGCCAGATCGTGAATGGCGTGCGAGCGATTCCCGGGATCCAGGACGAAGCTCGCCACCATCGAGTCGTAGGCGACGCCCGCGAGCGACAGCCCAGCGCGCGTGAGCGCGACCCAGGCTGCCTTGATGTCGTGTCCCGCTTTGCGCACGGTAGGGTCGGCGAGCAGCGCGCGGAGCGGCGCGAGGGCCTCGCTGGCGAGCGACGGCATGTTGCGCGGCGGTGTGGCGTCGAATTCTCCATCGCGCGCGACATGCCCGAAAGGGAGGTACCAGGAGCGGCCGGGCGAGACCGCGAACGAAATGCCGGCGAGTCCCGGCTCGGTCTGCAGCGCGACCAGCCGCGCGCCGCGCAGCTCCTGAATCATTGGGGCCAGGCCCGCCGCCTCGTCGACGATCGTCGGATCCGCCAGCAGCGGCGCTCGCCCCGCCGGAGCCGGGCGGGTTGCCGCGCCGGGTTCTCCCGCCGCAGCGGGGGCGGAGGCGGGGGAGGCGGGGGCGGCGGGGGCGGGGGCGGGGGCGGCGCCCACTGACGCAAGGTCTCCGAGTTTCGGGATCAGCGTACGGAACTCGAGCTCGGTGAAGAGGGTCGCCAACGTGTCTGTGTCGGGGGTGCGCACGCGTAGCTGCTCGAGGTCGAGCTCGACGGGCACATCGCGCCGCAGCGTGACGAGCTGGCGCGATAGACGCGCGTTGTCCGCCTGTTGCAGCAACGCTTCGCGCGGGCGCTTGCCGGGAATCTCCGGCGCCTTAGTCAGAATCGTATCGAGATCGCCGTACGTCTCGAGGAGCTGCACCGCGGTCTTGTCCCCGATGCCCTTCACGCCAGGGATGTTGTCCGAGGTGTCGCCGACCAGGGCGAGGTAATCCACCACCCGCTCCGGCGGGACGCCCAGGCGCTCGTTCGCATTCGACTGATCGACCCACTGTTCCTCGACCGCCGCCTGGCCGCCGCGTCCCGGATTGAGGAGCGCAATACCCGGACCGATCAACTGATAGAAATCCTTGTCGCCCGAGACGATGACGGCCTGGAGGTCACGTTTTGCCGCCCGATCGGCGAGGGTGGCAACCACATCGTCGGCCTCATAGCCGGTGAGCGCGATGACGGGAATATGGAAAGCGTCGAGAATCTGGCAGACGCGCTCGAGCGAGCGGTCGAAGTCCTGTTGCAGCTCCTCACCCAGCTTCTCGCGCGTCGCCTTGTACTCGGGGTACTGCTCCTGCCGGAACGAAACACCGCGATCGTGCACCCAGCCGATGTATTCGGGATGGTAGTTGTCGTAGAGCCGCAATAGGAAATTCGTAATGCCCCACACGGCCGACGTGTTCTCGCCGCTTTTCGTGGTGAGCGGCCGGGCGATCATGGCAAAGAACGCGCGGTAAATGAGCGCGTAGCCGTCCACCAGGAAGACGTTCGTCTTGCCGGCGGAAGTGGCGGGGATCGGCGGCGCTGGGCGCGGCGGCATGGCGGGAAAAGTAAACCCCGGGGCCACGCCCCGGGGTTCATGACAACGGTCTGGTGAAGAGGGGGGCGCGCGCTAGACGCGCACGACGTTGGTGGCGTGGAGCCCCTTGTCTCCCTGCTTCACTTCGAACTCCACCACCTGACCTTCGGCGAGGGTCTTGAAGCCGTCCATCTGAATCGCCGAGAAATGCACGAACACGTCTTCACCGCCCTCCTGCTCAATGAAGCCGTACCCCTTAGCATCATTGAACCACTTCACCTTTCCCTTGATCACGATCCGCCTCCTGCAGAGTCTTGTTCCCCAACTCAACGTGGACGCTAGAAAAGACCCGCCGCTCCGAAAGCTGTCAAGCGGGTTTTCTACGGTCCGTACAGAGCCCGATACAACTCGCGATTCCGCAAGAGGCTGCGGACATAACCGCGCGTTTCTGGATAGGGAATCAACTCGATAAAGCGATCGGGATCGCCGGCCCCGGCGCGCTCGAGCCAGCGGCGCACCGGAATTGGTCCGGCGTTGTAGGCCGCGACCGCCGCATCCACACGCCCGAAGCGCCTGAGCAGCTCGGCGAGGTGCGCCGCACCAAGATGGAGGTTGAGATCGGGCACGGTGATCCAGTCGGGATAGAAAGTGACGTCCAAGCCGCGCGCCAGGAGGGAGGCCGTGCTCGGTAGCAGCTGGGCCAGTCCGCGCGCCCCGGCCGGCGAGAGCGCCTCGACATCGAAGACGCTCTCCTGCCGGACGAGTGCCGCGAGCAGCAGGGCGTCCACGCCGAATTCCTGTGCCTCCGCTTCGACCGCGGTGCGATTCGGCCAGGGAAAAATCGCGCGCAGCACCCGTACGTCCCCAGGCGCGAGGAGCGCGGCCTGCCAACCCAGCCGGACGCCAGCCGACCCGAAGCCGCGCACGCCCAGTCCCTCGCTCCACGCGAGTAGCCCCTCGAGATCGGCGGGTGGGCGAGCGAGCGCGACACGGACCTCGGCCTGCGCTTCGGTGTCGAGTCCGGCCAGGAGCAGCGTGTCGATGCGCGCCAACCCCGCGAGCACCGCCGGCGGTGGCGTCGTCACGTCACTCATCGGCGGGAACGCGAGGGGCGGCAGGCCCGTCTCGCGGCGCGCGCGCATGCCGTAATATCCGAGTGAGTCCTCGCGCGCGAGCCCGACCCAGATGGTGCGTGCCTGCGTCGTGTCGCCTCGTGCCTCAGCCATTTTCCCGAGCCAGAAGCGCGCCGCGGTACGTTGCGGCCCGGCCGCGTCAATCTCCGATTGATACAATGCCGCGGCGCTGTCGGGTCGCCCCGTACTCTCGGCGCGGGCCGCCAGCCGGAAGCGCGCCAGCGAGGCGCGCGCATCACCGGGATACCGGCTGATCAACTCTCCATACCAGCGGCCGGCCTGCCGCCAATCGTCGCGACTGTCCTGCATGTCGCCCAGGATGTAGAGCGCGCCCGGCGTGGCGGAATCGGCCGGATAGCGCAGCGCGAATCCGGACAGCGCGGCGACCGCGGTGGAGTCGCCGAGGCGTACGAGCACGCGGGCGCGGCGGTAGATCGCGAGCGGGCGACTCGCCGAGTCACGGGCTGCCGCGGCATACGCGCGCACCGCTTCTCGCAGGCGACCCGAAGCCACGAGCAGCTCGCCATACAGAAGAAGCGTTGTCGCACTCGAGTCGCCAGACCGGAGCGCGTGTTCCACGTGGACCCGGGCGTCGCGCGTCGTGGTGCGTCGATTCAGCGCGCGCGCCAGGGCGACGTGCTGTTCGGCGGTGCGCGGGGGCAGCGGGCGGAGGGCCAGGCTCACGCCCGCGGCGGCATCATCACTCAGCGGGTCGCGCGCCAGCAACGCGTAGAGGAGCGTTCGCGCGCGAGTCGAATCCCCCGTTGCCAGGGCAAGTCGCGCCGCGTCTAGACCGCCTCCCTTCCCTGCCATCGCGTACGCGTCGAGCGCGCGCGTGGTATCGCCGGCGAGCAGCAGCGAACGCGCGCGCGCCCGCGGCGCTTCGCGCGCCGCCGGCGGCGGCAGGTCGGCGAGCAGCTGGGCCGTGACAGCCGTATCGCGCGTGACCCGGGCCTGCCGTACCCGCAGCCAGGTATCGATGCTCGCGAGCGTGCCGCCCGACCGCGCAGCCGCGAATGCGGCCGCGGCGCTGTCAGCCTGGCCCGCAGCCTCGAACGCAATGCCGGCGCGCACCGCGAGCAGCGGGACGTGCGCGGCGGGCGCTCGTGCCCGCGCCATCTGAAAATGCGTAGCGGCAGAGGCGTACTGGTCGGTGCCGAACTCCGCCTGCGCCAGCACCGCAAGGGCCTCACCACCGAGATAGTCGAGCAGCCAAGGTTGGCCGACCAGCAGCTGCCTCGCGTGCTCGTAGCGGCGCGCGTGAACTTCGGCCTTGGCGCCTTCGACGATCAGGAATGCGTTGGGATTGGGGTCGCGCCGCGCGGCGGCCAGCAGAGTCTCCGCCGCGTGCCAGGGACGGCCCGACAGGCGCAGCGAATCGGCCCGGTACGTGGCGGTGTGATCGGCGGCGGGCGGGACCGCGGCCTGGCCCCAGCTCTTCGGCGCCAGCACCAGGTTCCCCGCCAGCGCCGCGATCCAGAGAGCGCCGTGAGCGTTCACTTGCCCGCTTGCCTCACGCGCGCCAGGACCCGTTGATAATCGGCCCGTGACCCGGGGGTCAGGCGATACTGGTTGAACCCGGTCTGATCCTGGAAGTACACGACGAGCCGCTGCGCCGTGTACGTCCAGCGCAGCAGCCGCGTTCCGTTCCGATCGATGCCGCTCGAGAGGTCGGTCATGTCATCCGGTTCGCCAAGGGTGATGAAGACTTCGCCGCGCTCGGTCAGCCACCCGGGCTGGCCCTCATCGGGAAAGCGAATGTTCGCCTGTTGCACGCGCCGAAAATAATCATCGATCGCCTCGTTTTCCGGCGTCAGCGGTACCGGGTCCGTCGCCTTCCAGAACTCCCGCCATACGTCGGGGCGACGGTCGGGCGGAGAGCGCCGCAGCGAGTCCACCCAATCCTGGCGGTCGAAGTAACGGAGCAAACTCATCATCTCCTCGAAATTCGTGATCACCCAGTGGCTGGAGAAGCTCACCAAAAAACGGGTGCGCGCCGTGTCCCCGATCACCCCCGGCACCAGGATCTGCAGCTCAGCCTGACCCACGGGCAGGCTCGAGGGCACGACGACGACTGTGGCTGACGCGATGGCGGTGTCACCGCGGAGGCGCACCGAGTCGCGCCACAGCTCGTGATTGGCCGCGTCTACCACGCGCGCCAGCAGCTTCGTGGGCGGCGCGCCATAGCGCTCGATATAAAAGCGCATCGAATCGGGACCGTAGGGCAACGTGGCGCGTGGGTTCGCGACCAGCTGCGGAAAGTCACCACGCCGTGACCGACCCTCGGCCGTGTAGACGGCGATGGGTTTCGCCGTCGCCGGCTTCGCGAAGCGTGGCGCGGTATCGGCGCGTTCGGCGCGCGCGAAGGCGGGGCCGTTGCGATCGCGCACCATCGCCATCACGTAATACGCGCCAGGCGGCACCATGACGAACTGCTGGAAGATGATGCTCTCGTCGCTGCGAAGCGTCTCCTGAAAGTTGCGAACCCGTACCTGTTCGTCGCTGCCGATCTGCCGCAGCGGCGAGCGACTGGTGCTGTCGGTCCGGAACGATGCCTCCACGCGATATTCGGCGACGAACTCGCCGCCGCGCCGTTGAAACGTCAGCGTCTGATTGGTGAGCGACACCGAAAACAGCGCGAGCGTGGAGTCGGGCGAGGGTCCGGCGAGATAGCGCACGGACGCGATGAACGGCAAACCGCCGCCGCCCACGAGCGCACCCATCGAACGGTATACGGACGACGCGTCGAACAGTCGCGGAAGTGTCGGCCCGAGCTGCGGCGCCGCAGCCGGTTTTCCCGCGCGTGGCAACGGTGCGCAGCCGCCGGACAGCACGGCGACCGCCAGCAGTCCTCCCTGCGCTGCTAGTCTCACGCCCACGCGTCGCATCACTTGCAGAGCCTCAAATCAGGACGTTAGTTTCGCGCACAACCCCCATGGCTCTCGAAAACCTGGCCGGCAGGGCAATCGCCGGCTACCGTCTCCTTGAGCGCGTCGGCGAAGGAGGGACGGCGGAGGTGTACCGCGCCGAGCATCCCGAGCGCGGCGCGTGTGCGTTCAAGGTATTGCGCGAGGGTCTGAGGGGCGACCCCATCGTGGTCAAACGCTTCCTGCGGGAAGCGGGATATGGAACCCGCGTCGTGCATCCCGGTGTGGTCCGCACCTACGACTTCGGGGAATCCGACGGTCTGTATTATCTCGCGCTCGAGTGGGCCACCGGCGAGCCGCTCGCGAACTTCTTACACCGCGAGGGCCCGCTGGCTCCGGCGGACGCGATCCCGCTCGTGCGGCAGCTCGCCGACGCGCTGGCCGCCGCGCATGCGGCCGGCATCGTTCATCGCGATCTAAAACCCGAGAACATCATGTTCGATGCGCGCACGCACACCGTGAAGCTGCTCGATTTCGGCATCGCGCGTGACGCCGAGCTGCCACCCGAAGAGCGGCTGACGCGCACCGGGTTCTTCGTCGGGACATTGCAATACGTCGCCCCCGAGGCGCTCTCGGGTGAGCTCGTCGACGGGCGCGCCGACATCTATAGTCTCGCGAAGATCACGTACTACATGCTGACCGGACGTCATCCGCACGACGGGCGCAGCCCGCGCGAGCTGTTCCAACAGCTCCTCAGCGGGAAACCGACGCCGCTCTCAGAGGCGAGCGATCGGAAATTCCCACCCGCACTCGAGGCGGCAGTGATGAAAGGCCTGGCCCGGCAGCCGGGCGATCGCCAGCCGACGGTGACGGCGTTCGCGGACGACCTGGAAGCGGCGCTCGCGGGAACGAAAGGCAGCGCCAAGTCGCGCGGCCTGCTGGGGGCCTTGAAAAACATCGTCGGCAAGCGGAACAGTGAATAGTAGTAGCGACTACTACTACCTACGTAATACGCTCAAGGACCTTCTCCTCGCGCGCTCCGTCCGGCACGGCGAGTTCGTGCTCGCCTCGGGCCGCCGCTCCTCCTTCTATATCGACGCCCGCCTCACCACGATGTGCGGTGAGGGCCTGGCCGTCGTGGGCGGGCTGGGTCTCGATCGCCTGGCCGCTCGCGGCTGGAGTCCGCGGGCTGTGGGGGGGTTGACGCTCGGCGCCGACCCGATCGCCTATGCCCTCGCGCTGACCGCCCGGCGTCGCGGCCAGCTGCTCGACGCATTTACCGTGCGGAAGCAACCGAAAGACCACGGCACGGGACAGCGCATCGAGGGCTGCTTTGCGTCCGGCTACCCCGTCGTCATCGTCGAAGATGTGCTCACGACCGGGCGCTCGGCTCACGAGGCGATCAATGCCGTGCAAAGCGAAGGGGGCCACGTGCTCGGCGTGCTGGCGGTGCTGGATCGTGAGGAAGGAGGCCGGGAGGCGATCGAGCGCGCGGGATATCTCGTCGAACCCTTTCTGACCGCGTCGGATCTTGGCTTGGGCCTCCCCAAGTGACTGAGCCTGCCCGCGGCCTGTCGTTCGCCGCCCGCGCGCGCGGCTGGCACGACGATGCGACCGCGCTCGAGCAGCGCTTCAAGGATCTCGAGACGTTCGAACGCAGTCACCGCCGCCGCTGGGCCATTGCGGCCGCGCTCCTCGTTCTCGGCGTGCTCGGCAAGCTGGGCGGGGTCACCGACACACGCCTCGGCACGATCGTGCTGGTCGCCGGCGGCGCGGCCGTGATCAACGCGATCGTCGGATTGATCAACGAGCGCGGCTGGTATCGCTGGTGGTTCATCTATATGCTGCCGCTGCTCGACGTCCTGCTCGTCAATGTGCTCGTCGTCTGGTTTGGGCACGGCGGTGTCGTCGCGGCCCTGTTCATCGCGGTGCTGCCGTACGCTTTCGATCAGGGCCACGCGGTCGGCGACTTCCTCGTGCTCGTCGCGTCGCTCGCCTATTTGCTCGCGAGCTGGGCGCACGGCCGTCTGGATCCCGGCGGCACGGGTCTCGATACGGTGGCATACCTCGAGACGGGCGTCTTCATCATCGTGGCGATGGCGCTCAAGCGGATTCCCGCGACACTCATCCAGCGCATTCGCCACGCGCGCAGCGTGATGGGCGAGGCGGAGCAGGGCTACCTCGCCGTTCGCGCCGCCGCCGCCGAGGCCGACGAACTCGGCTTCCTGGAAAAGAGCTTCAACCGCATGCTCGAGGAGATCGGCACCACGATCTCGTCGGTGCAGCGCGAGGCCGACGAAGTCGCAGCCTTCGCCGAAGAGCTGGCGGCCGCTGCGCAGGAGCTCCACGCGACCACCGAGTCCCTCACACAGACGTCACAACGACTGGCCGGCGACCTCGGCCATCAGCGGGGCCTGGCCGACGGGGCGCGCGGCGAAAGCGCCAAGGCGGCCGATCAGGCCGAGTCACTCCGCGTGCGTGCCGAGCTGATGCAGGTCGATTCGTCACGCCTCGTCGGCACCGCGGAGCGGGGGCGCGAGCGCGTCGCGCGCGCGAGTGCCACGCTCCGCGCCGTCGGCGAGGAGGTACGGGCGACGGCCTCCACGGTGGCTGGCTTGTCGGGGATGTCCGAACGGATCGGCGTGTTCGCCCAAACCATCGCGCGCATCGCGCGACAGACGCACCTCCTCGCCCTCAACGCGGCGATCGAGGCGGCACGCGCCGAGGAGCATGGGGAAGGTTTCGCGGTCGTCGCGGATGAGGTGCGCACGCTCGCGGCCGAGGCAGGGAAGTCGGCGCGCGAAGTGGCCGAGCTGGTGAGCGATCTGCGGACCGGCATCGAGGCCGCGGGGCGAGCGATGCAGTCGGGCGAAGCTAAGGTGCGCGACATCGGGGCAGTCGCGGCTGAAGCGGACGGCGCCCTCCAGGAGCTGCATCAGGGCGTGCAGTTGATGGGCGAGCTGGTCAATGCGACCGCGGAGGTGTCGCGTAGCCAGGCGCAGCGGCTCGCCGAGCTCGCACAATCGTTACAGCAAGTCGCCAGTATCTCGACAGCGTCATCGGATAGTGCCAACAACACCGCAGCCGCCACCGAGGCGCAGATCACTTCCATGGGAGAGCTGACCGCAACATCGCAGCAGCTCGCCCAGCTGGCCGAGCGGCTGCGTGGGGGTATGGCGCGATTCTCGGTGCTGCGACGGGATCAAACGGCGCAAGAGCATCAGATCCGGCCGGCTGCCGACTGAAGGCTCACCCCGCACGGGAGACCGCTACGGCGCTCGGGCCTTGGTCCCACGACCCCGCGTTGAAGGGGTGAAACGCACGCAGGGCCTCCCGGTACGGGATGATCAGCAGATCGATGTATCGCGCTAGCGCCACAGCAAACGGAAACCGGCGGCGAAACTCACCAGCCGTGACACCCAGAACCGTGCGCAGGTGGCGGCCGAAGCTTTGCGGCGACGAATAGTCCATTCGGTATGCCACGTCCGAGACCGACAGACCCGGGTTTTGAAACAGGAATGACGCGTGGAGCAGTCGCATCCCGGCGAGATAACTCTTGGGCGACGGAATGCCGGCGCGATGAAACCGAGACATCAGCGTGCTCGGCCGGACACGGAGATGTCGCGCGAGGCCGCGCACCGTGCTGAGCGCCGGCGCCAGGCGCGCGACCGCTTCGAAGAACAGCCGCGTTTCTTCCGGCGGAGACGGGTCCCCTAACGCCGGAATCAGGTGGGCGAGAATACGCCCGGCGACCGGCGAGGCGGGATGTCCCACGATGTCGCGCAGCCGCCGCCACCCATCCGGCTCGGTGCAATCCACCGCGCTGCGCACGCCCGTGGCGCCGAGCCGCAGCAGTGTTTCGGTGGCCTCGCGATCGTGCCGCGACACGAGCGCGACAGCCGGGATGGCGGGGAACTCGCGCACGAACCGCGCGACGCCGGGTAGCGCTTCGCCGTCACAGCGGTGCACCGAGATGACCATGGCATCGACGCGGCGGCGCCGCGCGACGTAGAGCGCCTCGCGCAGCGAATCGGCGTGCAGCGTATCGAAGCAGCCGTCACCCGCCGCGTCGATCCGCGGGCGTTCCGGGGGAGGGAGAACCGTGCAGACGGTCACCATGCGCGATCATGGTAACCGCCGCCTTTCAACTCCCAGTCATCGCCGCGCTGGCGCACGTCATACGGCCTGCGGTGATTTTTCGCACCGCATGGTGCAAAAAAGTGGCGGTTGCGGATCGAGCGTGGGTAGCTCATTCTCGTGCTGGATGTTGATGCAACGCGGCCGCGGTAACGCGGTTATCGGAGAAATCCGGCTGTCCATTCGCGTGCGTTAGCGACGAGCACGCCTGGACCGAGGCCACCCCACGCCAATGACGTCAAAGCGCTGGCTGATCGGGTTGTCATCGCTCGTCGTGATGTTGACGATCGCCGGCGCCGTGAGCTTCGTGCATTACGTTCGCGCCCATGCCCCCCAGCCGACGCTGGTTGCGGTTGCGCCGTTCGACATCTTCGTCCCCGGCCTCGAGCAGTGGCGCGTTCGCCTCGCGCACGATCTTACCGCCCGGCTCGACAGCACGCCGCCGCTCACGGCGGTTTCGCAGGACGTGGTTCGCGAGCGCTGGCGCGGGCAGAAACAACCGGAAATCGCGGCGCTCGATCTGGCGCGCCGCACCAGCGCGGGGATCGCGGTCTACGGACGCCTGGACCCGTCCGCGAGCAACGATTCGGTGCTCGTGCGAATGATGGTTATCGATGCCGGGACAGGGCGGGTGCTCTCGGTCATGAACGCCCCTTGGCCTCGCCAGCGCCTCCCGGACCTCGCCAGCCCGCTCGCCCAGCACGTTCGACAGAACTATCGTTAACCACGTGACTGATCCGTTTGCAGAACTGAACGCCGCGCTCCCGCCACACTACATCATCGATCGGGAGCTGGGCCGTGGCGGCATGGCGCTCGTGTATCTCGCCCGCGACACGCGGCACGAGCGCTTTGTTGCGCTGAAGACGTTACGGCCCGAAATCGCCATCGCGCTGGGGCGCGAACGGTTTCTGCGCGAGATCAAACTCGCGGCGCGCCTGCAGCATCCCAACATCCTGCCGGTCTACGACTCGGGTGACGCCGGTGGGACGCTCTATTACGTCATGCCATTCGTCGAAGGCGAATCCCTCCGCGACCGGCTGGATCGCGAGCCGCAGCTGCCGGTGGACGATGCGCTGCAGATCGCCCACGAGGTTGCCGAGGCGCTCGCGTACGCGCACGAGCACGACGTGGTGCACCGCGACATCAAGCCGGAGAACATCATGCTGTCGGGCGGGCACGCGATCGTCGCGGACTTCGGCATCGCGCGTGCCGTCAGCGCGGCCGGCGGCGACAAGCTCACGCAGACCGGCCTGGCCATCGGCACTCCGGCGTACATGCCGCCCGAGCAGGCATCGGGATCGGGGCAGGTCGATCGGCGCAGTGACATCTACAGTCTCGCGTGTGTGCTCTACGAGACGCTGGCCGGCCAGCCGCCGTTCACCGGACCCACGGCGCAGGCGATCATGGCGCGTCATTCGCTCGATGCGGTGCCGCGACTGAAAATCGTGCGCGATGCGATTCCGGACGATCTCGAAGTCGTGATCGAGCGCGCGCTCGAGAAAGTCCCAGCCGACCGCTACCAGACGTCGGGGGAATTTGCCAAGGCGCTCACCGCGGCGAGCACGGGCACCGTCTCGCGCGTGACGGCGGCGCGACGTCATAGCCGCGTGACGCCGCGGTGGCGCCGACCCGTGATCGTCGGAATCGGCCTGGGCGGGATGGCGTTGCTGGGCGGCGCCTGGCTGCTGTTCGGTCGACACGGCACCGCCGGGGCAGGGGGCGCGGACGCCCTCGTGCCGAATCGCGTTGCCGTTCTCTACTTCAACGACGAAAGTCGCGACAGCTCACTTCGCTACCTAGCCGACGGGTTCACCGAAGCGCTCATCGACCAACTGAGTGGCATTCGGGCGCTGGATGTCGTGTCGCGCGGCGGCGTCGCGCCATTCCGCGGACGGGATGTGCCGCGCGATTCGATCGCCCGCGCGCTCGGCGCGGGCACACTCGTGGAAGGCAGTGTGGAGCCGGTGGGAACGCGCGCGCGCGTGACCATTCGACTGGTGGACGGCCCGAGTGGTGCCGATGTGGGGCGGCGACAGAGTCTCGAGCTGCCCATCGATGCCCCGCTCGCTATTCGGGACTCCCTCGTCAGTCAGGCCGCGATCCTGCTGCGCGAGCGGCTTGGGGGCGAAGTCCAACTCCGCGAGCAGCGCGCCGGTACGAAGAGCGTCGAGGCCTGGTCGCTCGTGCAGCGTGCCGAGCGTCTGCGCAAGGATGGCGACGCGCACCCGGACGTGGCGCTCGCCCTGTTCACGCGCGCCGATTCGGTGCTGGGGCAGGCCGAGCGCGCCGATCCGAAGTGGGTCGAGCCGATCATCCTGCGCGGTCAGCTGCTCGATCGGCGCGCCCGCATGACGCGCTCCCTCCCGACGCTCGAGGAAGGCTTGGGTCACGCGACCCGCGCGCTGGCGCTGGCGCCTGAGGACGCGCGCGCTATCGAGCTGCGCGGCACACTCCGCTATCGTCAGTGGTTCCTGTTCCGTCCCGCCGATCCGCGTGCGGCTGCCACGCTGCTCGACGACGCGCGCAAGGATCTCGAGCGCGCGACGACGGTCGATCCGAATCTGGCGAGCGCGTTCAGCACGCTGAGCCACCTCTATTATCAGACGAAGGACCTGCAAGCGGCGGCACTCGCCGCGCGGCGCGCGTACGAGGAGGACGCCTACCTCAGCAATGCCGCGGATATTCTCACACGCCTGTTTTTCACATCATACGATCTCGATCAACAGCGCCAGGCGCAGCGCTGGTGTCAGGAAGGCGTGCGGCGCTTTCCGCGCGATTATCGGTTTTCGCAGTGCCAACTGTACATGATGACCAGGCTCGAATCGCCGGACGTTCCGCGTGCCTGGGGCGCCCTGGCCCGTATCGACTCGCTCGCGCCCCCGCCGCAACGCGCGCTGCAGCATCTGGAGAGTCAGATGTTGGTGGCCGCAATCATGGCGCGTGCTGGGCTTCGCGACAGCACTCATCACGTGATCGAGCGCTCGCGGGGGACCCCCGAGATCGATCCGGAGCACGACCTCGTGGCGCTCGAGGCATTCGTCCGGACCCTGCTGGGGGAGCAGGATGAGGCTATCCGATTGTTACAGCGATACGTAGCGGCCAATCCGGAGCACTCGTTCCGGGTCGGTGGAGACATCTTCTGGTGGTGGTGGGACCTACAAAAACATCCCGGTTTCCAGGCGCTGGCTCAACCGCATTCGTGATGTAGTTCACTTCTTGACGGGTTGGCCAATCTGCGATCTAATTAACCCCCGCTGGAAACATTCTGCCGTACGTTGCCCGCCCGACCGTCCCAGACTGCGCCCAGCTGGGGGTTGTTCGCGAGCCCCAACTGGGAGACGCCCTATGAAGCGCACTGTCTTCACCGTCGCCGTCGTCGCCGTACTTGCCGCGTGTCAAAGTGATCGAACGTCACCCCCCGACATCTCAGCACTGATTCAAGACGCAAATCATAACGCCGGCAACGCATTCTTCTTCTGGCTTCCGCCAGTCATCAACCAGCAGCCGCCTGCGACGCAGGTTTTCTCTGGGCAATTGAGTCCCCTCGTGACGATCACGAACCTCTGCCTTGGCGGCGGCGTCGTGCGGACGTTTTCCGGCGCCGACCTCTCCGTCAGCAATGCCGCGTATCACGTCAACTGGCACACGGCTCAGGACAACCTCAACCCGGCGTGCACCTACCGTGTGTCGGTGACCGTCGGCACCAAACTGATGGGTTTCGCTGACGTGGATGTCGTCAGCAACGGCAGCGAGCTGAAGAACGTCGTCACGAACGAGTTCATCCCGCTGCTGGATGATCGGACGCTGCCGCTCCAGTTCTTCATTGGCGTCGGCTCCCAGTGCGTGCGCACGGGATCGGATTGCGGGGAAGGCACCGCGCATCCGGACAAGGGCACCGTCATCGTGAGCGAGAACGGACAGGCGGGTGTGTTCGTCCCGGCGGGAGCGGTCGGCGCCGATGTGACGATCAGCGTCGAGTCGAGCGATGAGCGGCCGTGCATCCCCGGCCTGCTGGCGCCATTTTTCCCGGGGTCGACGGGCGCGGTCGGAAACTCGTGCTATGAGTTCCACGCCGATCCGCCGCTGCCGGGGGGCCGGTTCAACACCAACGTCACGGTCGGGATTTGCCCCGACGCCAATGCGTTCGCGCTAGATCATGGGACGCTGGATCTCCTGCAGATCTTCCAGTTCGACGCCGGCCAGGAGTCGCCGATCCGCGCGCTGAACAACGTGCCGGCGCCGTTCCTGCATTGCGACCCGAATTTCAACCCGACCTTTGGGGCGCGTCGCTCGCTGTTTGGCGATCTCGCGAGGAGCTTCGCGGCCCTCTTCAGCCCGCGACCGCTGTACGCCAGCAGCCGTCGCATGATGTTCGATCTGGGGGCCGGGGGCAGCACCGACGGATTCAGCCGTTTTGAGTGGGCGCTGCCGAGCGCTGTCAACATCAACTTCGACATCGGCGCGGACGGCAGCAGCCCGGTGGCGGCCGGCACCGTGGTCAATTCACTCTATTCGCGGCTCGGCGTGACGTTCAGCCGAAGCAACACGAATGGACCGTGTCCGGGCACCGGCGTGTACGCGAACGATCACGGGCCGTCCGGCTTCGGTTCGGGGCAGAACAACGTCACCGTGTGTCCGGAAGGTGTGGCGTCGGACTTCAGCGAGAACGAGTTCGGCGATATCGTCGCGACATTCACAGAGCCGCAGGTGCTCGTGTGCATTGGCGCGACGCCGTTGGGTCCGCGCGGTGGGGCTACCACCGGCACCGCGTTCATAGAAGCACTCGACCCATCCGGTGCAACAATGAGCCGGGTGGAGTCCGCGCCCTCGAGTCCGACGCGCCTGCAGCAGACCATCTGTGTGTCGGGCCAAAACATCGCGGCGGTGCGGTTCGCGGGAACCGGGGATGGGTTCGCGATTTTCGATAACTTGTCTTACGTTCGGATCCAGCCGCCCATCCTGTAACGACGGCCGGAGCGATCTCTCAGAGGGCGGCTCTTCGGAGCCGCCCTTCCTTTTTTTCCTAGCTAGCTGTTGCGCCCCTGCCTCATTCCTTTGACGTAAACCCAAGGTCGGGTCATCAAATCCATCTCTTGTCGGATGGTTTTTCCACGCACCGTATTTAATTCCAAGGGTGTCCACCTATTTCCGCGTTGGGACTGAGCCCTCCCACGAGGCGGTATGAAGTACCGAGCGTTGGCAGTCGTTGTGGTGATTGGAGTCGTGGCGTGTCAAGGCGACCGCAGTTACTCGGCGGGACCGTCAGCGCTCATCCTTGATGGCGCCCACGGCGGCGGCAATGCGTTCTTCTTGTGGCTCCCGCCGGTCATGCCGCAGCAGCCGCCCGCCGGGCAGGTGTTCTCGCGCCAGCTCAGTCCCACGATCACGATCAGTAATCTTTGCAGCGGCGACGTCATCCGCACGTTCGCGGGCTCGGAGGTGCAACCGGAGGACGGTCAATATCAAGCCAATTGGCATACCGCCGACGACTACCTCGACGCGGCGTGCACGTATCGGATCGCCGTTCAGACCGGCGCTCGGCAACTCGGTCTGGCCGATGTGGACGTTGTCGACGATGGCTCGGAACTGCAGAACGTCAACACGGGCGAGTTTATCCCGCTGCTCGACGATCGCACGCTCCCGATCCAGTTCTTCATCGGGATTGGCTCACAGTGTGAGCGCGCGGACTCAGACTGCGGCGAAGGCATCGCGCAGCCGGGGGCGACCACCACCATCGTCACGGAAAATGGCCAGGCCGGCGTCGTCATCCCGGCAGGCGCGGTGGACCAACCGGTCACGATCATCATCGAGTCCGCAGACGATCGACCGTGCATCGCGGGATTGCTCGAGCCGGTATTTTCCGGACAGATCGGGGCGATCGGCAATTCCTGCTACGATTTCCATACGGAGCCGCCGCTGCCGCAGGTCAACGCGGCGGGCAAGTTCAACACCCAGGTCACGGTGGGAATCTGCGCGGACCTCAGTGGTGTCGATCATGCGACGCGGGATTTGCTCCAGATTTTCCAGCTCCATGCTGGAACACAGCTGTTCGCGCTGAACAACGTGCCCGCTCCGTTCCTGCGCTGCGATCCGGCGTACCCGCAACTCCTTGGCTCGCGTGGCTCCCGGTTGGGGAACTTGGTGGCGCGACTCGGCTCCCTCTTCATGCCGCGACCACTGTTTGCCAGCACGACCGCGCTGTTTGATGTCGGCGCCGGTGGTAGTACGGACGTATTCAGCCGCTTTACCTGGGCGCTCCCCAGCCAGCTCGACCTGGGCTTCGATCAGACACCGGATCTGACGGCGATTCTTCCCGGAGCCGCAGTCAACGCCGTCTATGCCCGGCTCGGCGTCACGTTCAGCCGCACCAATCCGCTCGGCCTCTGCCCAGGCACCGCGGTATATGCCAACGATTACGGCGTCCTCGGGTTCAACTCGGGGCAGAACAACATCAGCGTCTGCCCGCTGGGAGTGGCATCGGATTTCAATGAGCTCGACTTCGGGAAAATCAAGGCGACCTTCGCCATACCGGCCGTCCAGGCATGCATCACCGCAACCCCGAGTGGGTTCCACACCATCTTCCCGCAGTCCGGTGGCGTAGCGTTCATCGAGGCGCTCGATGCGAACGGCAATGTCCTAGGCAGAACCGAGTCGACCACGGACCGCGTCCCCCAGCAGCTCTGCGTCGGCGGCGCGGGAATTGGGGCAGTGCAGTTCGCGGGCAAAGGCTCGGCCTACGCCATCTTTGACAACCTCCGCTGGACCCGAGTGCTCCCCCCGACTCAATAGCAGCCCCAGTACCCTTCCTTTTTCCCTGGCGGCGGCACCTATTCTGGCGGCGTGGCTCACGATTTGATCGGGCGCGTGCGTCAGGCACTGGGCGACCGCTACACCATCATCACCGCGGTGGGGCGCGGCGGTAATGCCACGCTCTACGGCGCTTTCGACAAGGACGGCCGGAAGGTCGCCATCAAGGTGCTGCACCCCGAGCTCACGGTCTCGGTCGCGGCGGACCGCTTCCTGCGCGAGATCCGTTACGCCTCCACGCTCGACCACCCGCACATCGCCCCCCTGCTCGACTCCGGCGAAACCGATTACCTGCTCTGGTTCGTGATGCCCTTCCTCGCCGGCGAGACACTCCGGCAAGTGCTGCGGCGCGAGCGCATGCTGCCCATCGATCGCGCGGTCCGCGTCGCCACCGACGTCCTCGACGCATTGAGTCATGCCCACGACCACGGGCTGGCGCATCGCGACGTCAAACCGGACAACATCGTGCTGTCGGCAGAAGGGGGTGGCGCGGTTGTGGTCGATTTTGGAATCGCCCGAGCGATCGCCCACTCGGGCGAGGACCGCGTGACCCGCAGCGGCTTCGTCGTGGGCACCGAGGAGTACATGAGTCCGGAGCAGGCGGGCGGCTCTCCGGACATCGACGGCCGTACGGATCTCTATTCCCTTGGCGTCGTGCTGTTCGAGGCGCTCGCGGGGCGCCCGCCGTTTGCCGCCGCGAGCGCAGCCGCTGTGCTCGATATGCAGCAACACGCGCCACCCCCCGATCTGCGCAAGCTCCGGCGCGATGTACCTCGCGCGCTCAGCGATGCCGTGATGAAAGCCCTCGCCAAGGCCCGCGAGGCGCGCTGGCAAACCGCCGCCGACATGCGGCGAGCACTGCTCCCTTACGCCCTGGTGACCTGAGATGCGAGTACTGCCCGCGTTGCTCATCCTCACATCGTCCGTTCAGGCGCAAGCTCGCCCTCGTGCTCGCGACCTCGGCGTCCCGTTCGACGGGACACCCGGCCCGCTCAACGCCATCACCGACGTCGCGGGCGTGACCGTGGGGCATAGCACCATCATCCAAGGGCAGGGAAAGCTCGTCGTGGGTCAGGGCCCGATCCGCACGGGCGTCACCGCCCTCCTCCCGCGCGGCGCCTCCAACGGCGACCCCGTGTTCGGCGGCTGGTTCACGCTCAATGGCAACGGCGAAATGACGGGCACCACGTGGCTCGAAGAGTCGGGGTTTCTCGCGGGACCGGTGATGATCACGAACACGCATAGCGTCGGCGTCGTACGCGACGCCGTCATCGAGTGGCTGGTCCGCAAGGGTGTTGCGTTCGACTGGTCGCTCCCCATCGTGGCCGAGACGTACGATGGCGCACTCAACGACATCAACGGGTTTCACGTTACGAAGGAGAACGCCTTTGCCGCGCTCGACAGCGCGCGCGGAGGTCCGGTAGCCGAGGGGAACGTCGGTGGCGGGACGGGCATGATCTGCAATCAGTTCAAAGGCGGGATCGGCACGGCCTCGCGCCGGCTCCCGGCGGCGAATGGCGGGTACACCGTCGGTGTGCTCGTGCAATGCAACTACGGCTCGCGCGCGCGGCTCTCCATCGCCGGCGTCCCGGTGGGGCAGGAGATCCCGGACCTGCTGCCGTGCCGGGACTCGATCCCTGGCGTTGCCCGCCCGGGTGGGGGCCGCCGCTGCGAAGATACCGACAGGGGATCGATCATCATCGTGATTGCGACCGACGCGCCGTTGCTGCCCCATCAGCTCAAACGCATCGCGAAACGGGCGTCCCTCGGCGTCGGCCGGCTGGGAGGACTGGGGGGCAATCCCTCCGGCGACATTTTTGTCGCCTTCTCCACGGCGAATCCCGGCGCGGCGAAACCGGATGCAAACGTCAGTGTAACCATGGTACCAAACGAGCGAATCACCCCACTGTTCGAGGCGACCGTCCAGGGAACCGAGGAAGCGATCGTCAACGCGATGGTGGCAGCCGAAACGATGACGGGGGTCAACGGCCAGCGAGTCTATGCGTTGCCACACGATCGGCTGCGCGCCGCGCTGCGGAAGTACAACCGCCTGGTCGAGCCACGGCGGTGAGACGACTGTGTCTCCTCCTGCTGGTGCTCACCGCGGGCTGCCAATCGGAGGCGCACCGGCTTCTCATCATCGATCTCACGCTCGCTGATCCGCTGACGCTCGAAGCGACCGCGGCGCCCTGGCATGCCGTCGGCTATCGCGTTGACTACCGCCGCTTCTACCCCCACCTCACCAGGCAGGATCTGACTCGCTACCGCACGCTTGTGCTGCTCGGCGGGCGCGAGCCCGGGGGACGCTCCGACGCCCTGACGATCGGCGATCTCGCGATTCTCACCGAATGGATCCACCGCGACGGCGTCGTCGTCCTCGGCTACACCGACGGCGATCTGGATCGCTGGGTCATGAACCAGTGGCTGGCGGCGCAAGGCGCCGGTATCGAGATCGGAACCGCTGAAGGTGGACACCAAACGATCGATGCGACGCCGCTGCCGCATTCGGCGCTCGACAATGCCGGGTTCGCACCATTCCCCGCGGGCCGCAACCGGTCGCTCGAGGTCCGCGATCGAAGCCAGACGCTCGCGCGCGGATCCACGAGCGCGCTCGTCGCCGCCAGCCGCGTCGGGGTCGGGGGCGGGGACGGTCTCATCGTCGTCGCGAGCCGTAGCCTGCTGGCTGCCACCGATGCCGCATCGGGAACGCGAGTCTTTCTCGTGGCACTCGCCCGCTGGACGCGGCGGCCGGCGGAATGGGCCGGCATCGGCGCGGCGGCACGCGCGGCACCACTCCGCCTGGGGGACGCGCCGCAGCGTGTCACGGACCATCCGCCCCCCCTGGCACCACCCGCGGGCGCCGCGGTGACCGTGCTGCCCGAGCCCGCTGATCCCAAACGCGGACCGGACGAAACCGTAGCGGTGCCCGGTTGGGTCACGCGCCAGGGCATGCGCGTGCTGTGGAGCCGATTCACACTTACGGCACTCGATTCCTTGCTGCGATTCGTCGACGTTGCGGCGCTGAATGCGCTCGCGACACCGATCCCGGAAGCGGCACTCACCGACACGATCACCACGCGCACCCTCTGGAAACTCACGGGGGAGCGGCTCCAGGCCACGAGTATCCGCTGGTTCCCCGGCGTCGCGCTCGCGGCGATTGCATCGGAGGGCGCGGATGAGGTCGATCGGCACGGCGAGCGAACGCCGATCCCCTGCGGGCTCGACTCGCTGTACTGGCGCGGTGGGTTGCGCCCCATTTATCGCGCGTTGATACGGCTCGGTGGAATCAAACCCGAGGTGATCGCGGGCGTCGCGCTAGATCTCGACAGTGCGATGACGCATTTCCGCGGCAGCGGCTTCTGTGACGCCGATTACCGTGCGGGGTTAGCGGCGCTGGGTCTGGATCCTGCCGAGCTCGAGCGCCTCGGCGCGCTGCCCGCGGCGGTCCGATACGACACGTTGCTCGAGCGCGGGTGGCTGAGCCGCTACTTCCAAGGGCTGGAGGATGCCGTCGCCGAGCGTGCGCTTGCGCTGCGCGGGGAGCTGCGGCGGCTGCGTCCCGACCTGCGATTTGCGTTTCACGCGAGCGACGCCCCCGCAGACTGGTTCTCGCTCGGCGTGCTGCGCGGTTTCTCGAGTCCCGACGCTCCGATTTTCCTCTGGGTGCGTCAGGAGGCTCGGCCGACGTTGCTGCGGCACTATCGGACGCGCGGCATTTTCGCGCTCTCCGCCGTCGGATTGGAACCTGAGCGTGCGACGTTCGGACCGGCCGAGTGGTCGCGCATGCGATACGCCGCGTTCACCGAACATGCGGGGTTTTGGCTCGACGGCCCCGCGACCGACAGTTTGGGCCGCGTGATTCGGCGTTTCGCGAAGTAAGGCTTGCCCCCTGGGCCGCGGGCCCGGTAACTTCCCCACCTGGAAGTGGTGGGGCCGATGGTCGCGGGTGGCCGGCTGAAGGGGCCATTCGAGGAAAGTCCGAGCTCCACAGGGCAGACCGCCAGGTAACGCCTGGGCGCCGTGAGGCGACGGAACAGGGCCACAGAAAACAGACCGCCCTTGTATCCAAAGGGTAAGGGTGAAACGGCGGGGTAAGAGCCCACCGCGCGCCCGGCAACGGGCGTGGCACGGCAACCCCCGGTCGGAGCAAGGCCAAATAAGCAGCGAGACCCGGCCCGGGTCGCTTGAGCTGCGGGTAGGCCGCACGAGATGGCTGGCGACAGCTATCCCAGAGAGATGACCATCTGCTCGTACCAACGGGTAAACAGAACTCGGCTTATGGTCTCACCACTTCCTCTCCCGTGACGACAACAAAGCCCCCCCCGGCGGCCCCCACGCCCCCTACGCCCCCCTCGCACTCCACGCCGTATCCCCCGCATTGGGAGAACGTCGCCGACCTGCGGGTCTTTCGGACCACCGCCCAAGAGTGGGAGAAGCTCATCGGCTGGCGCACCGACATGCGCAAGCGGGGCTGGAAACTCCTCAAGGTCATGAGCGAGGAGACTGAGGTGGTGGCGATCTTCGGGCGTACCAAGACAAAGGAATAGGATGTCGCGGCTCCTGCTTGCAGTCGCCATTCTCACCGCGGCGTGTGCTGGGCATACGCCGCCGCCGCCGCCGACCCCGACGCCCGTGAACCCGCCGCTGCCACCTCCTCCCCCGCCACCAGCGCGCGGGAATTCTGATGTCATCCGGCTGGGACCGAGCGCGCTGCGCTATGTGATGCACCAGATCATCCACATCGACCAAGAATTTCAGGGAATGCGCCAGCCGCTCGATTTCGGATTGCGCGCGTTTTTCGCGGTCACAATCACCGGGCCAGCCGACACCAGCGGCTATCCGACGACGATCACGATCGACTCCATCGTGGCCGACTCGGGCACGACCGCGCCGATGGGCATTAACCTCGGCGCAGCCAAGGCACTCTCGTTTGTCGGACGGCTGACGCCGAAGGGTGAGTTCCGCAATCAGACGGCATCCGACAGCCTGATCGCGCAATCGCTCTCGCCGGTGGTCGGTTCGTTCAAGAACTTTTTCCCGCGGCTCCCTCCCAATGGACTCACCCTCGGCGCGGCGTGGACGGATACGGTGAGCGAAAACGATCGCGCCGCGGGCGGCGTGACAGTGACGAGCGTCAACCGCTCCCATGCGACCGCATGGGAAGATCGCAACGGCACGCGGGCACTGCGTGTCGATGTCATCTCCGACTTCACGATCAAAGGCAGCGGGCAGCAGGTCGGCCAGCCGTTCGAGGTGGCGGGCACCGGTGTCCGCAGTGGCACCGATTTCGTCGCGGTGGATGGCCGCTACCTGGGCGGGGAGTCGCGTGACTCCACCGCCATGACGATCACCCTGCCGATTCAGGCGATGACGATTCCCCGGAAGCAGGTGTCCAGGACGACGGTCTCGGTGCTGCCTTAATGAGCGGTGCGGCGGTATGGCGGTTTGGCCGTTGCTCCCTTATTGCCGTGGCGTTTCTAACCGCCCAACCGTCCAACCGCTTAGCGGCCCAGCAAGTCGCCCCAAATCGCGCCAACGATTACCTGTTTCCCACGACCGTGCAGGATGCCCGCGCCATCTGGGTCAATCCCGCCAGGTTGGGGGTGCTGAGGGAAGCGTCGATCTACGCGGAATTGGCGGTGGAGGATCCGGGGTCAAAAGGGCGACTGCGGCAGATCAACGGCGGCTTCAACTCCCGCGGCCTCTCCTTCGGATATCAGCGTGACATCCTCGACAACGGCGTCCGCGGCAGTACTTACCGGCTGGGTCTTGCGGGAGGCTCAGGCGGCCTCGCCGCCGGCTTCGACATCGCGCGCTACGAGGGCGGTGGCACGCACGCCACAGGCTGGGATCTCGGGACGTCGTACGTCGCGCTGCCGAGCCTCACGCTGGCGTTTGTGGCGACGAATCTCGGCCAGCCGATTGTCCGCGGTCTGCGGCAACGGCTCACGGTCGTTCCCGGTTTCACTTGGCAGCCACCGCCCGTTCCGGCCCTGGGCCTCTCAGCGGACGCGCGGATCACGCCCGATTCGGTGGCCTCATACGCGTTTGGAGCCAGCTGGCGTGCGGCCAGCACCTCGCGCTGGCCGATCGAGATCATCGCCCGGCTCGATACCGATCGGGGACTGCGCCGCGGTGCCTTCGCATTCGGACTGTCGATCGGAGGGCAGGATCGCGGTGGGCTCGTCGCGTCCACACCGGGAGCCGTATCGCGCATCAGTGCCTTGAGTCTGTACGGCTTGTCGGCGCGTGAGCCCGCGCCCAGGCGCTAGCCGCGCCGGCGCGGAGCGCCCCGGTTGCGGACTCGCGGCGTGGGTCGGGGGGGTGGCGGTGGCGGAGGTGCCGGACGGGGCCGCACTGCCCGATGCTTCGCAGGCGAAACTGCTCCAGCGCGGTTGAGCTCGGGGCGGAGCTGCATCATGTCGCGGAAGGACAGGCTGCGGTAAACCGTATCCGCCAACTCGCCGGTGCCGGGCGATGTCCCCGCGGCATAAATCACCAGCCGAAACGACAACCCGCCGTGGATCTCCAGATCCATGTCCCGCCGCACGCTGTCGCGCGCGTAGGAGCGCACCTGATGCGGTGTCACGACGACGGTGCGCCGCCGCGTGAGCAACAACAGAGTCGTGTCTTCCTGGCCGGCAGGCCGGTAGGCGTACAGGGCGGCGTCACCGGTCACGAGCGCGCGGCGCGCGCGCAGCATGCGTGACAGGCTGTCCGGAATTGGCGCGCGAGCGGCGACGAGGGGCGGTTTGCTGAACACATAGTACGCGACGGCGGCGGCGCCCCCGGCGAACGCGATGAAGAGGAGACATCCGGCCACGCTCAGGCCCACGAGCGACCGGTAGAACATCAACTGGAGCCGGCGGCGCAGCGGCACGTGCACGCGATCGCGCGCCGCCGTCGGCAGTGCGCCCACGAGTGCCCGGCTGACCTCGCTGGCCATCTGAAATCGCTTGGCGCGAGTCTTCTCCAT
The DNA here is from genome assembly GCA_003222195.1 of Gemmatimonadota bacterium. Lineage (GTDB taxonomy): Bacteria > Gemmatimonadota > Gemmatimonadetes > Gemmatimonadales > GWC2-71-9 > 20CM-2-65-7. The sequence continues at coordinate 356,971 of QHVB01000024.1, forward strand.
CATCCGGTCCAGCACCATGGCCATTTCTTCCGGCACGTCCGGGCGGTGGCGGCGGATCGGCACGGGCGCCTGCGTGAGCTGCTCCGCTAGAATCGACGCGGAGGAAGGGCCCTCGAACGGCGGCGCGCCGGCCAGCATTTGGTAGAGCACGACGCCGAGGGAGTAGATGTCGGAGCGGCCGTCAAGCGGGTCGCCCGATGCCTGCTCCGGACTCATGTACTCCGGCGTCCCGACGATCATCCCTTCGCTGGTCAGCTGGGTGGAATCGGGTTGCTTCGCCTGAGCCGCCTGCGCGGCCTTGGCGATTCCGAAGTCGGTCACCAGGACGTGGCCGCTCTTGTCGAGCAGGATGTTGTCCGGCTTGATGTCGCGGTGCACGATCTCGTGGCTGTGCGCGTAGGCGAGCGCGTCGGCCACTTGCCGGGCGATGCGGGCGGCGTCGCCGACGGACAGCTTCTTTTGCGTCTCGAGGAGTTCGCGCAGCGACGGGCCGTCGATGCACCGCATGATGATGTAGAAGATCTCTTCCTGTCGGCCGACCTTGTAGATCGGCACGATGTGCGGGTGCTCGAGACGGGCGACCGTCTGCGCTTCGCGCAAGAACCGTTCGGCGACCACCGGGGACGGCGCGAGCTCCACGTCCAGCACCTTCACCGCGACGTCGCGATTCAAGACGGTGTCGCGCGCGCGGAACACCGCGGCGAAGCCCCCCTCACCCAGTAGGGGGCCAACGGTAAATTCCTGTCCAAGCGCTTGTTGCAGGCGCGGCTGGAGGGCTGCGAGGTCCATGGCGGTGCAAAAAGCTAGGATTGCAGCACGCGTTGTGCTAGTGAGTGGCGCGCTGTTTGTCGCGTGGTTGCTCGCGGTTTGGCCCCCGCCGGTGTGGTGGCGCACCCACGACCCGCGGTGTACGGCCATGATGCGGATACGGTCGGGCTGTCGGACGGTCGGACGATCGGACCGTCGCGCGGATCAGCGCAGCGCGTCGCCGCTCCTCGAGCGCATAATCATCATCGCCGAGGATTCGCGGTTCAAAACGCATCACGGGATCGATTTCATCGAATTGCGAGACGCATGGGCGGCCGGCGGTCACCGCGGTGCGAGCACGATTACACAGCAGCTCGCCAAGAATCTCTACCTGTCCCCGTCACGCTCGATCTTCCGCAAGCTCAAGGAAGCCGTGACCGCGCTTCGGCTCGAGCTCGCGCTGAACAAAGACCGGATCATGACGCTCTACCTCGATGTGGCGGAGTTTGGACCGGGCATCTGGGGAGTGAACGCGGCGAGTGTAGCCTACTTTGGTGTGGCGCCGCCGCAACTCACCGACGCGCAGGCTGCTGCACTCGCCGCGACATTGCCGCAGCCGCGCGCGTCGAACCCGGCATTCCGGCCGGCACGTATGCTCGCGCGGCGCGACCTGATTCTGGCGCGCTATTACGGTGGCAAGACACCGGTCCCGCCCATTAACGAAGACTCGATCCCGGAAATTCCCGAGATCGAGCCTCCCATCCTTCCCGTGATTCCCGCGGATACGGTGATCGATTCGCTAGTCCACAAGCCGTAACGGCATCACGAGCGCCATGTAAGACGCTGGATCATTCCAGCCGACCGGCTCGATCGTCGCGGCGCGCTCGGGGGCCTTAAAGGTGATGCGCACTTCGTCCGTGGGCATGTACTTGAGGATCTCGAGCAGATACATCGCGTTGAAGCCGATCTCGAGCGGCTCGCCTTCGTAGGTGACGGCGAGCTCGTCTTGCGCCTCACCCAGATCGGGCGTCTGCACCGAGAATTTCACGTTGCCGCCTGCGAACGCGAGCCGGATGCGATGCGTCTGATCGCTCGCGACGACGCTCATGCGGCGCAGCGCCGCGGCCATCGCCGCCTTGTCGACCGTCGCCTGCTTGTCGTTCTCGCGCGGGATCACCTGCTCGTAGTTGGGATACGGTCCCTCGATCAAGCGGGAATACACCAACGTGCCGCCGGCGCGGAAACCGATATGGTTATCGCTCTTGGCGAGCTCGATCTCGGCGTCGCCCGCGTAAAGCCGGCGGATCTGCTCTAGCGCCTTGGGCGGCACAATGAGGTCGGCCGTAGAGCCGCCCGTTGCCGGAACGTCCATCTTGGCCAGCCGATGGCCATTGGTCGCCACCATGCGCATGCGGTCGGGCCGCAGCTCCCAGAGCACGCCGTTCAGGATCGGCCGGCTCTCTTCGGTCGACGCGGCGAACGCCACATGGCCGACGAGCTTGTGCACCACGCCGGCCGCCGCCTTCCAGGCCTTCTCGAATTTGACGGCCGGGAAGGATGGAAACTCTTCGCGCGGCAGGCCCAGCAGCTTGAACTTGGAGCGGCCCGACTCGATCGAGACGCGGGCTTCGCCCGCCGCCGTGACGCGCACCGGACCTGACGGCAGCTCGCGCGCGATGTCGATGAGCTTTTTCGCGGGCAGCGTCACGGCGCCGTCGGCGTCGACCTCGGCCGGGACGGTGGTGCTCACCGCGATGTCGAGATCCGTTCCCGACAGGCGCAGGCCGCCACCCTGCTTGGAGGCCTCGACGAGGACGTTGGCAAGTACGGGGAGCGTGGTCTTGGCCGGGATGGCAGCAGCCACCGCGGCCAAGCCTTCCTGCAACTGTTCTCGCGTGATCGTGAACTTCATGCCGGGCGCTTCGTCTCCAAATGAGGAAAGTCTTTACTACTGCTTCTCTATATAGAACTACTAGTAGTAGTAGTAGACATCGGGGATATGTGGGCGATGTCGCTAAAGCGCAACCAGTAAATCACCTGTCGTACATCACATGATGTTGGTGCACTGTTGGGACTGTTGGCGCTTTGCGGATAGCGCTCGGGGTTTCCCCAGAACCCACACGCCACGCCTTTTCCCACGTCCCTTTGTTAGTTACAGTGCGGACAATTCCTGGCGCGCCATTTCGACGCGCTCCTTGAATGTGCGGTCGCGCATCATCTGGCGCTCCACCTTATCCACGCTGTGAATCACCGTGGAATGATCGCGCCCGCCGAACGCCTGCCCAATCTCGACCAGCTGCATACCCAGCATGTCGCGTGCGAGGTACATCGCCACCTGGCGGGGAATGGTGAGTGTCTTGGTCCGTGCCTTCGAGCGCAAACCCTCCGGCGTGACGCCCCAGCGGCGCGCCACCACCTCCTGCACGCGATCGATGCTCGGCGCCGACCCACTCGAGCTGCCGTACCCGGGTCCTTCCTCACCTTGGCGGATCTTGTCCGAGAGCGCTTCGCGCGCCAGCTCGATCGTGACCTCGCGGTTCTTGAGCGAGGCGAACAGCAGCAGCTTGATGATACACCCCTCCAGCTCGCGCACGCTCGAGCGGATATGCTCGGCGATGAACCGCAGCACATCATCCGGAATCGTGAGCTCGAGATGGTCCTGCTCCGCCTTCTTGCGCAGAATCGCGATGCGGTGCTCGAGATCGGGATGCCCGATGTCGGCGACCATGCCCCACTCGAAACGCGAGATCAGCCGGTCTTCGAGGCCCGGAATCTCCTTCGGGGGCCGGTCCGAGGTGAGCACGATCTGCTTGTGCGCCTCGAACAGCGCGTTGAAGGTGTGGAAGAACTCCTCCTGCGTCATTTCCTTGCCTTCGAGGAAATGCACATCGTCGACGAGCAGGAGGTCCACGTCGTTGCGATAGCGCCGCCGGAACTCGGACATCGTGCGCGCGTGAATCGATTCGATCACGTCGTTGATGAACTGCTCGGCGCCAAAGTACTGCAGCCTGGTCTCGGGGTTTTTCTCGAGCACCGCGTGCGCGATCGCCTGCATCAGGTGCGTCTTGCCGAGTCCCGTCGCGCCGTAAATGAACAGCGGATTGTACGTCTTCCCCGGCGCTTCGGCGACGGCGTGCGCCGCGGCCGCCGCGAGCTCGTTCGACTTTCCGATGACGAAGGTCTGGAAACTGTACCGTTCGTTGAGCGGTGTGGTCCCGATGTTCGTCGCTGTCGCCGTCGCCGTGCTCTCGCGCGGCGCGACGAAGAAATCCATCTGCGGCCGCCGCTGCCGGTCTTCCTGCACGCGGAAGACCACCGTCGTCGGCCGGCCCAGCACGCGCTCGGCGACGCGGGCCAAGAGCCCCGAGTGTTTGGATTCATTCCATTCAGCGGCGAACTGATCGGGCGCACCGAGGATCAGACGACCGTCGTCGAGTGCGATGGGCTGGGACGGCTCGAGCCACGTGCGCACCGTCGCCTCGGGAAGTTCACGTCGAGCTTCGTCGAGGAGGCGCTTCCAAGCTTCGTTTACCGATTGCTCCATTACGATCTTCGGATTTTAGGAAGGACGTCCAGCAAGGGCGGCCCGAAAGTACGGGCAGCATGTGGAAAAGTCAACCTTGACCGGCGCGTCGCGAGCCGGGTAACTTTCCCGGCCTTACTCGAGGAAATTTATGGGTCCGACGTACCGGCCGCGCAATCGGCGGCGCATCAATAGGCATGGATTTCGCGCGCGGATGAAAACCGTGTGGGGCCGCGCGACGCTGTCCCGCCGGCGCAAGAAGGGTCGCAAGCGTCTCACCGTTCGTTCTCCATCCAAACACCGGAGCCGGTAAACGCGCGAGCGGTACCCGCGCCGCGTGCGCATCACGCGCGGCTCGGAACTCACGTCCTGCTGGGAAGCAGGCCGCCGTCGGCGCACACCGCATCTCGATGTGGCCTGGTGTCACAGCCTTTTGGGTCACGCGCGTCTCGGCCTCATCGTGCCGCGTCACCAGTCTTCCGCGGTCGCGCGCAATCGGCTGCGTCGCCGGCTGCGTGAGATCCTGCGGCGCGACGTGCTGGGGACCCTGCCGGCAGTCGATCTCGTGATTCGCGCGAAGCGTTCGGCCTACACCGCCTCATTTGCAGTGCTGCGCGCCGAATTGACGGGCGCGGTGGAGACGCTGACGTGACGCTGCAACGATTACCGCGCGTCGTCGTAATGGCTCTCATTCGTGGCTACCAACTCACGCTGGCGCATCTCGTCTTCACGCAGTGTCGGTTCGAGCCGTCGTGCTCGCGCTACACCTACGAGGCCGTCGAGCGCTACGGCGCGCTCAAAGGCTCCTGGCTGGGGGTCAAGCGGATTCTCAAATGCCATCCGTTCCACGCCGGCGGCTATGACCCGGTGCCCTAATGGATAGGAACCGGCTGCTCCTCGCGTTTGTGCTGATGCTGATGGTGGCGATCGCACCATCGCTCATCTGGCCGCCGAAAAAGCCGACGGCTGGGCGGTTGAGCGGTTCGGCGGATAGCGCGGTGGTGCGGGACTCGACGGCGCGCCCTGCCGTCCCGAGTCAACCAACCGCCCAACCGCCCGACGGCCCAACGGCGGACACCGGCCGCATCGTTTCAGTGACGTCGCCGCTGTATCGCCTCGGGTTCAGTACTCGCGGCGGCCTTCTCAGGTCCGCCGAGCTTTTGCAATACCAATCGTTCGCACCCGGAGACTCGGCTCGGCCGGTACAGCTCGTGCCCAAGGGCGACGCGTTCCTACGCCATCGCCTGGTTCTGCCGAGCGGCGATACCGTGTCGCTCGACGATTGGGACTTCCGGCCAAGTCCCGACGCCCCCGGGCTCGTCGTGCAGGTGGGGCAAGCTGCGACGCCGTTGCGCTTCGACGCCGAGCGGCGCGGGTCGCATGTGACGCTCGAGTACAGCTTGGTGCCGGACGAGTACCGCTTCGAGGTCCATGGATCGGTGACGGGGCTGGGGAGCGGTGGCGCGGTGCTGCTCATCGATCTAGCGAGTGGTCTGCGTTCGGTCGAGAAGGATTCGCTAGACGACTACCGCCATTACTCGGTGGTCACGAAGGCCTCCAAGACCGAGCGCACCGATTTCTCCAGCATTCGTCCCGATCAGCGCGCGCTGCTCAACGGGCCCTTCGAGTGGGTCGGTGTGAAGTCGAAATACTTTCTCACCGCGGCACTCGCGTTGGAGGAAGGGCAACCGACGTTCGGCGGCGCGATCGCCATCGGCGGCCCGCGCAACGGCAAGGCCGCCTCGCGCGCGACCGTCCTGATCACGATGCCGGTGCCGGCCGCCGGGACGTTCCGGTACTCGGTGTACGCCGGTCCCCTCGACTATCGGCAATTGGGGCGCATGGGCCACGGCCTGGACGACGCGAATCCGTACGGCGGGATTTTCCGGCCGATCGTTCGCCCGGTCTCGGTGTTCGTCACCAGCATCCTGCTGTGGATGCACGGGCAGCTGCACCTCGCCTATGGCTGGGCGCTGATTCTCTTCGGCATCGTGGTCCGCCTGCTGTTGTGGCCCTTGAACCAGAAGGCGATGGAGTCGGGGATTCGGATGCAGGCGGTGGCGCCGCTGCTCAAGGAAACACAGGAGAAGTACAAGAACGATCCGGAGCGGCTGCAGCGCGAAATGCTGCGCATCTACAAGGACCACAAGGTCAATCCGTTCGGCGGCTGCCTGCCGATGCTGCTGCCCTGGCCGGTGCTGCTCGCGCTGTTCTTCGTCTTCGCGAACACGATCGTTTTCCGGGGCGTGCCGTTCCTCTGGCTTCCCGATCTGTCGCGCCCCGATCCGTTCAGGATCATTCCCATCTTGCTGGGTTTGTCGATGTTCGGGTTGTCCAAGGTCGGGCAGATCGGGGTGCCGCCGAATCCGCAGACCAAGATGATGGTGTACTTCATGCCGATCTTCATGACGGTACTGTTCCTGAACTTCGCGTCGGGGCTGAACCTCTATTACGCCGCGCAGAACATCTTCAGCATCCCGCAGCAGTACTTGATCGCGAAGCGCCGGCTGCGCGAAGCGCCGGTGGCCGGGGTGCGGCCCACACCAGTCAAGACCTAGACTGCTTTCTGACCCCATCGTCGCGCTCGCGACGCCGCCGGGTCGCAGCGCACTTGCCCTGATTCGTCTTTCGGGCGCCGGATGTATCGCCATCGCCGCCCGCTGCCTCGAACCGTTCCACCCCACACCGCCACGCACGGTCTTCCGCGCGCGTCTGCGGCATCCCGAGTCCCGCGAGCCCATCGACGATTGCCTCGCCGCCTGCTTTCCCGCGCCGCACTCCTACACGGGCGATGATCTCGTCGAGATCTCGACCCATGGCGGACTGATCGTACCGGCGGCCGCGGTCGCGGCGCTGGTCGCGGCGGGGGCGCGACCAGGGACGCCGGGGGAATTCACCAGGCGTGCCGTCCTCAACGGCAAGATGGATCTCCTCCAAGCCGAGGCGACGGCCGATCTCATCGACGCCGGTTCCCCCGCGCAACGCCGCCGCGCGCTGCAGCAGCTGGAGCGCGGGCTGTCGGACCGCCTGGCGGCGCTCCGCGCTGCGATTCTCGAGCTCGAGGCGCTGATCGCCTACGACATCGATTTCCCTGAGGAGGATGAGGGACCGGTAAGCCCCGAGCGCGTGCGCGGTGCATGGTCCGCGGTGCGCGGGCGCGTCGCCGATCTGCTTCGAACCGCCCCGGAGGGCGAGCGGCTGCGTGAGGGCGCTTTGCTCGTGATCGCGGGCCCCCCCAACGCCGGGAAGTCGTCGCTCTTCAACGCGCTGCTCGGCACCGAGCGCGCGATCGTCACGGAGATTCCGGGGACGACGCGCGACGCGATCGAGGCGCAGGCCGTGATCGAGGGTTTCCCCTTCCGGCTCGTGGACACCGCCGGATTGCGAGACAGCGACGAGCGCGTCGAACGCCTTGGCATCGAAGTAAGCAAGAAGTATCTCGGGGCGGCGGATCTGGTCCTATTCTGCGAGGAAGGGGAGAAGGGACGGGGGACGGGGGACGGGGAATCGTTTATCGCGGCATGCACTGCACCGGTAGTCCGAGTGCGAACGAAAGCCGATCTGCTACCCGTCCCTCGTCACTCGTCCCCCTGCCCTGTGTCAGCGGTGACAGGGGAAGGTCTCCCGGAGCTACGCCGCCAGCTGGCCGAAGTCGCGTTCGGCCGCCTCTTGGCGCTCGGTGACGTCGAGCCCGTCGTCACGCGCGCGCGCCATCGCAGCGCGCTGGAGCGTGCCCTGGCCGAGCTGGACGCGTTCTGGGCGGCGCGGACGGGCGGAGTGGATGCGGCGGCGACGGCGACCCACCTGCGCGCTGCCGTCCTCGCGCTCGACGACTTAATCGGGACCGTTACGCCAGAGGATGTGCTCGACCGCGTGTTCGCGGCGTTCTGCGTGGGGAAGTGAGCGCCTCGATCATGGTCCGCGCCTTGGCAAGTGTCTCCTGGTACTCCGCCGCCGGCTCGGAATCCCACACGATTCCCGCGCCCGCATGAAAGGTGGCGTTGCCGCCGTGTACCACGATTGTGCGGATGGGAATGTTGAAGTCCATCGCGCCGGTCGCCGAGACATAGCCGATCGCGCCGCAGTACAGACCGCGCGGTGCACGCTCCAGCTCCGCGATGATCTGCATCGCCCGAATCTTTGGCGCGCCCGTGACCGATCCACCCGGGAACGCCGCGCGCAACAAATCGAAAGCGTCGGCCCCGCCGGCGAGCTCGCCGGTGACGGTGGAAACGAGATGATGGACCGTGGGGTGTGACTCGAGCGCAAACAGCCGGGGAACCTGGACCGACCCCGGCCGGCATACCTTCCCCAGATCATTTCGCAACAGATCCACGATCATCACGTTCTCGGCGCGGTCTTTCTCGCTTGTCACCAACTCGCCGGCGAGCGCGCGGTCTGTCGCCGGGGAGCTGCCGCGCGGGCGCGTCCCCTTGATGGGCCGCGCCTCGGCGACGCGCGTGGTGGCATCGAGCCGCAGAAAGCGCTCCGGGGAGATGCTGGCGATGTGTGCGTCGCCGAACTCCAGATACGCGCCGAACGGTGCAGGATTGCGCCCGCGTAAGCGGCGATAGAGCGCGAGCGCCGAGCCGGAGAACGGCGCGTGGAAACGCTGCGAGAGATTGACCTGATAGACGTCCCCGGCGGCGATGTAGTCGCGCACGCGCGAGACGGCGGCCTCAAACTCTGACGGGGCGAAGTTGGATTGCGGCGGCGCCGGGCTGGACGCCGCGGGATCGCGAATCGCCGATGCCGGGGCGGCGAGTCGCGCACGCACCCACGCAGCACGCGCTCCCGCCTCCGCCTCGCTCCCGGTCGCGATGACCCACGCCGTCTGCTCCAGATGATCCCAGGCAATGACCCAGTCGTAGAGCGCCAACGCCACGTCGGCAATTCGTGGCGTGTACCGGTCGGCCGCCGGCCGCGCCACGCGCTCCAGCTCCGCACCCCAATCGTAGCCGATGTAGCCCGCGATCCCGCCCTGGAACGGCGGGAGCCCGGGTAACGGCGCCTGGCGCTGGCTCCGCAGCATGTCGCGCGCGGCGTCGGGCGTGCGCGCGACGGCCACCGGATCCGCCGTCAAAAACGAGTAGCGGCTCAGCGCACCCTGAGCCGAGCTGTCGAGGAAGAGCAGGTGGGGATGTCCGCTGAAGCGGACGCAGGTGCCGAAGCGATCGGGGACGGGGACGAGAGGTACGGCGATCGTCACGATCCGACAAATTTCTTGGTCGTGCCGCGCAGCGCGCTGCTCCCCGCTTGTGGCCGCCACAGCGCGGTCCGCTCGATGAGCTGTGCCAGCTCCACGTCACTCGCCGTGATGCCGCCCGCGCTATGCGTCCACAGCTTGACCTGCACCTTACCCCAGCTTATCGCGAGATCGGGGTGGTGATCGGCGGCCTCCGCGAAAAACCCGATGGCGTTCACGAGCATCAACGTCGTCGGCCAGCCGTCCGTGGTGTACTCGCGCAGGATCGCGCCGTTCTCGAGGCGCCAACCCGGCAGGCTCTTCAATCGTTCGGCAATCTCGGATGGTGACAGCTTAGTCGAGGGTTTCACGGTAGCTCGCTGACTGGCCGAAGTTTTCCTCCACTTCGACCTCGATGGTCTTGAGATGGAAGGCACCGAGCTCGGCACGCACCCGGGCCGCGAGATACTGCGCCAGCATCTCCACCGTCGTATTCGGGATCGGCAGGATCACGCAGTCGCCCGCGGGGAACACATAGCGCGGCTGCCCGGCAAACGCGACGCGCAGGCTCCCGTTCTCCTCGGAGATCTTGAGCTGGGGATTGTCGCGCGGCAGGAGCACGCGATGATCGAGCTCGGCGGTGAGGCTGCGCATCACCTTCTTCACCGCGGAGAAATCGACGACGAACCAGCTGTCTTTCTCGAGCCCGCCCTCGACAACCAGGCTGGCGCGGTAATTGTGCCCATGAAGCTTCTCGCAACGGTGGCCGGCGAATGTGATGAAATGCGCCGCCGCAAAGACGAGGTCTTCCTTGGTGATTGCTACCTTGAATTCGCCGCGCGTTCCCATGGTCCCGGTAATCTACTCGGGGGGAGGAGCCTCGCCGGTCGACAACCGCCAGACCTCGTCCGCCAGCCACTCCAGCCGCTGCTGAGCGTAATCGAGCTCCGCCGGCGTCATGGTTTTGGCGCGGCGCGCGATGTCCCGCGTGTGACTGAGCAGCTCGTCCAGAACCTCACGCAGGGGCCGGTTCCGGCGCCGCTCCCGAACGACAGGGGCGGCGGACACCGGCCGGGGTGTCGACGACGCCGATCGTTTGCCGCGGGTAGTCACGCCGTCTGGATCCCCGTAGCGCGATCATCAGCTTGCCGCAGTTCTTCGACCGCCGCCCGCACGGTCGATGCCGCGCCGTGCTCCGCCAGGTAGTTCTCCACCAGCCGGAGCCCGAGGTAATAGCCTGAGCGCTCGGGAAGCACTTTGCCGGCGAGCAACCGCGCCGCCGGACTCATCCCGCCCGACAGATAGCGCAACCGCAGACCGAGACCGGTCGAGTCGAGGTCGCTGGCGGAGGCACGCCGCAGAAAAGCGTCCAGCTCGCGCAGTCTCCGATACTGGCGCCGGTTGTAGCCGAAGTACTCCCAGGGCTCGAAGCCCGGCGCGACGGCCTGCGAGGCGGCGATCGCCACACCTTCGTTGACGACCAACTCGCGCAACGTCGCGCGCGAGCCCATCTCCCAGGCGTCGTAGTAGCTTCCCAGCTCGGCCACGATACGGCGCATCGCCGCGCGGCTCGTGGGGGACGTGTAGCGCAGCGCGTGCGCGACTTCGTGCGCGATCCAGAGCGGCAGCAGCGCAGGGGCGAGGCCCATGCCGTAGGTCTGCGCATTGGCCCGGCCCGTAAAGTGCTCGAGGCAGACGAACGCGATCCCGCGCCCGCCCACGACCAGCTCGCCCGCATTCGCGGCGCCGACACCGACCATGAGGTAGAGATCGACCGGACAGTCGGCTTCCAGCAGCTCCGCAGCGCGGCGCAGGGCGTCCTCGGCGATCGCGACGACGTCCACGTCCTCGAGCATGCGCCGTAGATCGGAGCGGTCGGCGCGCATCGCCGTCGCGATGATCGGCTCGGCGTGCGGCGACGCGGGATCGAGGACGTAGTTCTGCCAGTAGGCGCTCAACACCGGACGGTGGCGATCGAGATACTCGTGGTATGCCGCGGAACGATCTGACGCGGAGAGCGTCGCGAGGAATTCCGGAACGAGATTGACGAGCATTGCGCGGTTGCCGGAACCAATTTGGGAACCGGGCCGCTGCGTGACAAGCGCGGCGTCACCACGCCCGACTTGACAACTCGCCTCCTAGCCCTTTGGGGGTGTGCGCAACCGGCGGCTGATCTCGGTGAGAAACTTGCGCTCGGCGGGTGTGAGGCTCTCTACGCCGCTCGCGATGATCTTGTCGAGCACGCGATCGATCTCGGCGTTCGCCCGCGCGTCGGGCTCGCTCCTCCCTCGAGACTTCGTCCGCTGCGCCGTGGGGGAGGTGCCGCCGCTCCGGCTGGCGCGGGGCGGCTGCGACACGAGCACGCTGGACTCGGACAGCCGCCGGTCGCGCCGCTCGCCGCGTGTCGCCCACAGATCCTGGCCCTTGAGATACAGCAGCGCGGCTCCCACACCGCCGAGATGCGCGAGGTGCGCGATGCCGTCGCTCGCGCCGATCAACGCGAGCACGAGATCCAGCGCGACGAGGAACGTGACGAGCCACTTGGCCGGCACGGGGTCGGGCAGGGGGAAGACGAACACCGGATGGTCGGGCCAGTACCAGGCGAAGGCGACCGCGACGCCGAGGACGGCACCCGACGCGCCGATGATCTGCGACACGGGCACCAGCTGCCGCAAGATGAACGACGATGCGGCTCCCCCGATACCGCAGAGGAGATAAAACAGCAGGAACAGGCGACCACCCATCCTGTCCTCGACCGACGAGCCGAAGACGAACAGCACCAGCATGTTGAACAGGATGTGCGGAATACCTGCGTGCAGGAACATGTAGGTGACGAACGTCCACGGATATTGCCAGGCACGCGCGGGGGAAAACCCGAACGCGCCGGCAAAGCTCGGGGATGTCAACAACGTGCTCTGAACGAGAAATACGAGCAGGTTGGCGACGAGTAGTCGTCGTACCCAGGGAGTCAAACCGTACATCCGCTGCGGGCCCATCTATGCTCCTACGTGTCCTTTGAGGCGTCTAGTTTTTATCCCCCCTTTGCGGTCCTGTTGTTCCGGGCCAGGCTTGCGATACGCTCGCACAGCTCCGGGAAGGGGATGCCCGCCGCCTGCGCGGCCTGAGGGAACAGACTGGTGCGGGTCATTCCCGGCAGGGAGTTCGCTTCCAAACAGAAGATGTCTCCCTCGGGGCTCACCCGGAAGTCGATCCGCGAGTAGCCGCTGAGCTTCAAGGCGCGGTGCGCCATCAGGGCGTACTCCTGCAATTGTCGGGCGAGCGCGGTGGCGATCCTGGCGGGGAAGGTCTCCTCCGACATTCCCGGCGTGTACTTGGTCTCGTAGTCGAATAGCTCGTGCTTCGGAACGATCTGCCCTACCGGCAGCGGCACGTCCCCCAGTACGCCCACCGTCAGCTCGATCCCCGGAATGAACTGTTCCGCCATCACCTCGTCGTCATAACGGGCCGCCAGCTTCACCGCGTCGCCCAAATCCTGGGCTCGCTTCACCAGGGTCAATCCGACCGACGAGCCTTGCTTCGACGGTTTGATTATGACCGGCCAGCCCAACGCGGTGGTCACATCTTCGGCGGCCAGAGGGGGGGCCATGAACCAGGCGGGGACCGGGACACCGGCGGCGCGGAACAGCCGCTTGGAGAGGTCCTTGTCCATCGCCAGCGCGCTCGCCAAGGGACCGCTGCCGGTATAGGGTACGCCGATCACGTCGAGCACCGCCTGCAGCGTGCCCCCTTCCAGGGCGCCGCCATGGACCGCCAGAAACAGCACCTCGGCGTCCCGCACCTGGGCGAGCTCCCCTAGTCCCTCGGACAGCATCTGCCGCTCACGCTCGGCCAACGCCTCCACGCTGGGGGGCGTGAGGCCGACCGCGCCGCCCAGCAACTCTCGCTCGGCGCGCTCATCCAGCAGGCCGCCGGCGAGATCGACGACCCGCACCTCATGCGTGCGGCTGCGCAGGGCGGCCACGATCTGGGAGGCGCTCGCGAAGGCCACGGCGCGCTCAGGGGTCGCGCCGCCCGTCAGGACCGTGACCCGCATCAGCGAATGCCCGCCAGCTGGTGCAGCAAGTCGTAGCGCGTCACGATACCGACGACCTTGCCGTTCCGTCGCACGAGTGCCGCGGGCGTGGTGCGGGAGAGCAGGGTCGTGAGCAACGACACAGGGGACTCGCCGTCGACGACCGGGAAGGGGGGGTCCATCACGTCTCGGACCGCGGTATCCAGGATCTTTGGCTGGCCGATCGCGCGCGCCATGAGCGCCTGCTCCGAGACGGCGCCGACGCCGTCATCATCCTCCAGCACCGGAAGCTGCGACACGTTGTAGGTCGTCATGAGATTCAGCGCCTGGCGCACGGACGCTTCTGGCGTGACGTGGATCAGGGGCGGAGCGTCGCCCGTCTTGGCGGACACGAGCTTCGCGACGGTCGGCCGCGCGTCGTCGATCAGCTGATTCTCGCGTAGCCACTCCTCGTTGTAGACCTTGCTGAGGTAACGCTCACCGGTGTCGGCCAGCACGGTCACCACGAGCGCCTTGGCGTCGTCGAGCCGGCGCGCGATGTCGAGTGCGGCCACGACGTTCACACCGGTCGATCCCCCGACGAAGAGTCCCTCCTCTTTCGACAGCCGGCGCGCCATCTGCATCGCGTCTTTGTCGCTGACCACGACCCACTCGTCGATGACATCCCAGTGAAGCGAGGTGGGAATCTTGTCGCCGCCGATCCCCTCGACCTTATATGGTTGGCCCTCGCCCTTCTTCTGGGTCTTGGCAAACTCGGTGTAGATCGATCCGGCCGGATCACCGGCAACGACGCGGATCTTGGGATTCTTCTCTTTCAGGTATTTGCCGGCGCCGCTGACGGTGCCGCCCGTGCCGGGTGCGCACACGAAATGGGTCACCTTCCCGTCCGTCTGGTCCCAGATTTCAGGCCCGGTCGTGTGGTAATGCACGTCGGGATTCACGGGGTTGTAATGCTGGTCGGCGAAAATGGCGTTGTCGTGCGCCGCGGCGATGGCGCGGCCTTTCATGATGTAGTTGTCGGGGTGATCCGGAGGCACGGCGGTGGGTGTGATGATGACCTCGGCACCCAGGGCGCGCAGCAGCCGCGCCTTTTCCTGCGACATCTTGTCCGGCATCGTGAAAATGCAGCGATAGCCTTTGACGGCCGCCGCGATCGCCAGGCCCACGCCTGTGTTGCCCGACGTCGCTTCGACGATCAACCCGCCCGGCTTGAGCTTTCCCGCGCGCTCCGCCGCCTCAATCATCGCCAGGCCGATGCGATCCTTCACCGATCCGCCGGGATTGAAGAACTCGGCCTTCGCGTATACGGGCGTGCGGACGCCGCGCGTGACCTTATTGATTCGGATCAGGGGTGTCCAGCCGATCGTCTCGAGGACGTTCTCGTACGGCTTAATGTGCTGAGGCACTCGTATCCGGTCGCGCCTTGGTGGTGTCGGGCGGGGGTTGGGGAGGCGGGCGCGGCGGGCGCGTCGTATCAGTCGGCGCGCGAACCTTCGTAGTATCCGCTCGTGTCGTATCCCGGACAACGGGCGGCCGCGGTCTCGGCCGTGGCGGGGGTGGAGGTGCTGCTGCCGGTGGTGGGATCGTCGCGTGAGTGGGAGCAGGAGCCTGGGGGAGCGTGACCGCTCCCGTGCGCGTTGTCCCCACCTGACGGAATTCGACGGGCTGCAGGAACTCGGTCGCGACCGGCACGCCGTGCCGCTTCGCAGGCGCGAATCGGAGCGTCCTGGCGCCGGCCAGCGCCGCCGAGTCCAACGCGGTGTAGCCGCTCGGGTCCGCGACGCGCGTCGATTCCGGAACCAGCTTGCCCGTCGAATCGACGTACAACCGCAGCGTGACATCCCCTTCGACCTTCTGCTCGAACAACGCCGGCGGATAAGCGATCGGCACCTCTGGGTTGAGTGCGACCGGCGCCTCCGATTCAGGTGGGGGCGCTCCGCCACCCTGCGCCTCCGTTTGCCGTGGCGACCCACGGCACGCGGCGATGGCTATTGCGATGAGCAGGGTAACGCGCACCTCAGGAGCCTCCTTTACGACGCTTCTGCCAGGCGGCCAAGCGGTTCAACGCATCGAGCGGCGACAGCGAGTTGACGTCGAGACCATCCAACTCCAAGAGCAGTGGGTCCGGCGCCGCGGCGAACAGTCCCAGCTGCGTGGCATCCGGGGATGATGGCGGGCGCTGCTTTGCCACATGATGGCCCGCCTCGAGCAGCTTGAGAACCTGCCAGGCCCGCGTCACGACGGGATCGGGCAGCCCGGCGAGCCGCCCCACATGAATGCCGTACGAGCGATCCGCGCCGCCCGGCTCCAGCCGGTGCAGGAAGACGATTTCGTCCCCGACTTCACGGACCGCCACGTTGAAGTTGCGGACGTGCTCGAGCTCCTCGGTGAGCTGGGTCAGCTCGTGATAATGCGTCGCGAAGATCGTCTTGCAGCCGATCGTGTTGTGCAGGCACTCCGTGACCGCCCACGCGATCGCCACGCCGTCATACGTCGAGGTCCCACGGCCGATCTCATCGAGGAGCACGAGGCTCCGCGCGGTCGCCCCGTGCAGGATCGCGCTGGTCTCGCTCATCTCGACCATGAACGTCGACTGGCCGCGGACCAGGTTGTCGGACGCGCCGACGCGCGTGAAGACGCGATCGACCACGCCGATCCGCGCGCGCTGGCACGGGACGAACGAGCCGATCTGGGCGAGCACGACGCAGAGCCCGACCTGTCGCAATAACGTGGACTTGCCGGCCATGTTGGGGCCGGTGAGCAGCACGACGCGGCCCCCTTCGTCCAGCAGCACGTCGTTTGGGATGAAGGCCTCGCGCGCCATCATGCGCTCCACGACCGGATGGCGGCTCCCCTCGAGCTCGAGGGTGAAGTCGCTCGTCACCTCCGGCCGGACATAGCGCTCGCGCACCGCGACGTCCGCCAGTGCCGCCCAGGCGTCGAATCGGGCCAGGTGGCCCGCCGTCGCTTGCACCCGGGCAATCGCGTCGCCCACTCGATGCCGCAGCTGGTCCAACACTTCCGCTTCGCGGGCCGCGATGCGCTCTTCGGCGCCGAGCACCTTGGCTTCGTACTCCTTCAGCTCGGGCGTGACGTAGCGCTCGGCGCCGGTGAGCGTCTGGCGCCGCTCGTAGTCGGACGGTATGCGCGCGCGGTGCGTGTGGGTGACCTCGATGTAGTAGCCAAAGACCTTGTTGAAGCCGACCTTGAGTGACGCGATGCCTGTGCGTTCGCGCTCGCGCGACTGCAGGCCGGCGATGTACTGCTTGCCGCCGTCGCGCGCCGCCTTGACGTCGTCGAGCTCGCGGTCGTAGCCAGCCTTGATTGAATCACCGTCCTCGACCTGGGCCGGGGGCCGCTCGACCAGCGCTCGCCCCAGCTCGTCGCCGATGTCGGCCAACAGGTCAAGATCGTGGGCGCCGGTTTCGAGCAGGTCCGAGCTATCACGCCCGTTCACGCCGCCCAGCGCGCCGGCCACGTCTGGCAACCGCAGGATCGAGTCGCGCAGCGCACCCATTTCGCGCGGCGTGGCGCGGCCGAGCGCGGCCCGCCCAGCCAGGCGCTCGAGGTCGCGCACCCCATCCAGCGCTTCGCGCAACCGTTCGCGGCCCCGGCCATCGGCGACGAGCACCTGCACCGCGTCGAGCCGGGGGTTGATCGCGGCGGGATCCACGAGCGGCGCGAGGAGCCAGCGACGCAGCAGCCGGCCTCCCATTGGCGTCAGCGTCCGGTCGATCACCTCGAGCAACGTCGCCCCTTCCGCCCCCGCGCGTAGCGGCTCGACCAGCTCGAGATTACGGCGCGTCATCTCGTCGAGCGGCATCACGTCGCCGCGCCGGACCATGGTCGGGTGCGCCAGATGGGGGAGACCGCCGGGTTTGAGCTCGCGCGCGTAGCGCAGCAGTGCCCCCGCGGCTCCAAGGGCGGGCCGGTCGTCCGGTCCGATCCCCAACCCATCGAGGGACGCAATGCCGTAGGTGCGCATCAGGTCTTCTCGCGCGAGCTCAGCATCGAACTCCCACGCGTCGCGCGTGGTGACGGTTGCGGCCGGCGTGGCCACCGCGCTATCTGCCGGCAGCACCAGCTCGCGCGCATCATAGCGGCCGAGTGCCGGCTCGATCTCGACGGTCGGCACGACCTCGAAAATGAGCTCGCCGGTGGTGACATCGAGAATGGCGAGCCCGGCGGTGGTGGCCCGGGGATCGACCGCGACGATGTAGTTATTCCGGTTGCGGACCAGCCAATCATCGGTGAGCACGGTGCCCGGCGTGACGGTCTCGACGACGGCGCGACGCACCACGCCTTTGGCGAGCTTGGGGTCTTCGATCTGCTCGGCAATCGCGACGCGGTGTCCTTTCGCGATGAGCCGCCGCAGGTACTCCGTGGCCGCTTTGACGGGCACCCCGGCGAGCGGGATCGCAGCCGCGCCCCCGTTGTTGCGGGAGGTGAGCGTCAGCCCGAGCTCGCGCGCGGCGAGCCTGGCATCGTCCTCGAACATCTCATAGAAGTCGCCCATCCGAAAAAACAGGATGGTTTCGGGATGGTGGGCCTTAATGTCGCGGTATTGCTGCATCAGCGGCGTCTCAGGAGCTGGAGGCGTCACCGCGGTCATGGCTCGTCCACGACGAATGGCTGCCCGCCGACTTTCTGCTTGAGTCGACGCTGGGACCGGACCGCCTCATCCCGCGTCGCGTAATGGCCGACGCGCACCTTGAAGAAGCCGGTCGAGTCGCGCACGACGCGCGCGTCGAAGCCCATGACCTTGAGCCGGGTGAGCATCTCGTCCACTTGCGCCGCACTCTTCACGGCGAGGACCTGTACCGCATAGGTGTGTGGACCGGACGTCGCCTTGGCGCCGGTATCGCTCGGCGTGGGTGTCGAGGCGGTCGTCGCGGCCGTGGTCGGGGGCGCTGCCGCGCACCGCGAGGCGTAGAAGCTCACCTGGTTCTTGAATTCGACATCGTCTCCCGCGCCGGCGAGCGCCTGCTGGATAAGCTCGCATCCACGGGTTTCGTTCTTGAGCTCGAAATAGGCACGTGCCGCGGAAAAATTGGCTCGCGGCCTCAGCGGGGAGTCGGGATAGTCCCGGTTGAGCCGTTCGGCTGCCTGGACGGTTTGCGCGGGATCGTGCTGCGCGAAGTAGAGCTGGGTGAGCAGCAACAGCGCGTCGTCGGCCCAGGGACCGGCGCCGTATTCGACCACGATGCGGTTCAGATACGAGGCGACGGTCACCGCGTTGGGCGCGATCTTCGCTGCCGCCAGCAGCGCTTGTGGATACGAGGAGTCGGCGGGCGGGAGTGCGGCGAGGAGGCGTCGGACGATGGCGCGGCCGGAATCGACCTGGCCGGACTGGGCGAGACGTAGGGCTTCGACGAGTCGGGCATCGGTCTGGGCGGTTAGGCGGTTCAGCGGTTGGGCGGTTAGAAGGAGGACCGCCGTTCCAACCGCCAAACCGCCTAACCGCCCAACCGGCCGCTTCACGCCGCCTCCCGCTTTGTCACCGCAAACCTCAGCACCAGCTGCGTCACAATCCCCCGATCATCTGAAACGGTCGCCGTTTTCAATGCATTGTCGGCCGCGAGCGCGGCGCGCATCGCGTCGCCCAATTCCCGAGCGGTCCAGAATGCGCTCCACGCGGTCCACCGGGCCGCTTCCTCTTTATAGCTGCGCATCCCATAGGGCCGAACCGCCTGCATGTGCCGGAACACGGCGTCCGGGAGGCGACTCACGTTCACCCCGCGATCGCGCTCCGATCGCGCCAGCGCGGTCCCGACCAGGTGCGTGCCGAGCAACGACAGAATCTTCACGCTGCTCATCCCCGCCTGCTCGAGCACCGGCCCGACGAGCTGTGCCGCCTGTGCCGCCCGCCGCTCCAGCGCCGCCTCGACCAGATCAAACACCGTTTCACCCCTGCGCACGCCGACCAGGCTGGAGACGTCCTCGGCCGTCACGGGACGGCTGGTCCCAGCACTGAGCGACGCAAGCTTCTCGAGCTCCCGGCTGAGTGTGCTGAGATCGTTGCCGACCGCCTGCAAGAGCAAGACTGAGGCATCCTGGGCGAGTGTCAGCCCCAAGGTCGACGCGCGGTGATGCAGCCAGCGAGGAACGCGCTCGGCAGCGAGTGCATCCACCTCGACACCAGTGCTTGCCCGGAGAATTTCGGGATCGGCCTCTTCGCCCGCTGCGACAACGAGCACAAGCAGCGTGGTCGGATTGGGGGACGCGAGGTAGCGGAGGACTTCGTCGCGCAGCTTCGTCTTCCGTTTGCCGAGCTGGTCCACGCCGCGGATCACGACCGCCCGGCGCTCCGCCAGCATCGGCGGTGTGTTGACCAGCGCATGGAACGACTCCGGCGTCAGATCAGGAGCGAAGCGAACATCCAAATTGAAATCCCGGCTCGAGTCCCCTCCTCCCACCCCCAAGGCCGCGTCGACCAGCATCCGCACCGCCTCATCCTTGAGGACGTCTTCGTCACCATATAGCAGGTAGACAGTTTCGGAGGGGGAAGCGCCCTTCTTCAGGCTGCGAAGGAGCGCGTCGAGGGTGAGCGCCGCCATCCAGCCAAGTTACCGCGCCCCTGTGCTCGGAGAAAGGCTCCGTGATGGCGAATACGGATTCCCCACGAGGATGATGGCGCGAGGATCCTGGAAGGAAACGAACGGGAGGCTCGCACTCGCGACCGGCTTGGGGAATGCCACCGGTGGAAGCAGGGGTGCGCGCGCGATGCGGGGTCGGTGTGTGACCTCGAAGACGAGAAGCCCCACCGCGGCTATCACCAGCAGCGTCGCCGATATCCCCGCCTGTGCCGGCACGCGCGGCACGCGGCGGCGCTCGACGGCAATGCGGGCGTCGAGTCGCTGACGAAAATCTGCGGATGGAGTGATGGATGATGTGGCGTGCAAGGCCTGAACGGCTTGGCGGATCGTCGCATCGTAGCGACGACACGTCGCGCAATGGGTCAAATGTCGCGCAAAGCGGCGCTGGTCCCAGGGCGACGTGATTAACCCGTCCCGAAACTCGCTGTGCCGTTCGAGGAATTCGCTGCAGAGCATGGGTGCAAAAATGTACCACCCCCGGCCGCGGGGTGTTCCGTCGCCGGGGGTGGGACATGCCGAATTGTAGCTAAACGAGGATGGGGCCGATGAGCTGGGCGAAGCTGTTGCGTGCCCGATTGAGGCGGCTCTTCACCGTGCCCAGGTTGCACCCCGTGATCTCGGCGATCTCCTGGTAGCTCTTCCCTTCGAGCTCCCGAAGCACGAACACCTCCCGGTGGTGCTCGGGCAGCCGCTGTACGCACTGATCCACGGCATCCTTCAGGAACCGCTTCCGATAGAGATCGTCGGGCCGCGCGGTGGCGTCCTCGAATTGCAGCGGCCGGTGATCCGCTTCCCAATTCTTCTTGATGGTTTGGAACAGAACCAGCGGGTTGCGGCTGCGGTTGCGGAGCTCGTTCTTCGCCAGATTGGACGCGATCGTATAGATCCACGTCGAGAATTTCTTGGTCTGATCGAAGCGATGCAGGTGACGGAAGACCCGGATGAAGACTTCCTGCACCAGGTCCTCAGCCCGCTCACGGTCACCGATGGTCCGATTGACGAAATTGAGCAACCGCGTCTGGTAGCGATCCACCAGCGTGCCAAACGCCTGCGGCTCACCCGCCAGATGGCGCATCACGACCTGACCGTCGTCCAGCTCGTGCAGCGCTTCGCGCTGCAGCGCTCGCTGCGAGTCGACAGCCGGCGTGGGATGCTTGAGCGTGGTCCGCATCGGTACCCTGCTGTTTCTGGCGGAAACGGTGAAAACGCTGCCGTGATTCACGTTATGAGCAGTGGGCACAAACCGTGCCTCCCGAGCTTGTAGACTAACCAATTGCGGGGTATGCAGTTGTGATTCGCAAGCGGTTGCGAAATGGGAATATTGTCCCCGCCCGGGGACGTGACAATTCCACATTTGATCTAGATCCGAGGAACGGGGCGAACTAATGCTGCAGGATGAAACCAGCCACGAAGAGGAGGCTCAACGCGGTCTTGGCGTCGGATATTTCTCCACTGCGCACCATTTGCAGCGCCTCTGACAAGGGTTTCGGGATTACCTCGATGAATTCGTCGGGCTCGCGCGCAGGCTTGTCGGCCGTGAGGTCGGATGCCCAAAAAAGGTGAATGCGTTCGTCCGTAAAGCCGGGTGTTGTCCATATAGTAGTAAGACGCTCGACCCGTCCTGCTTTCACACCGACCTCCTCTAGCAGCTCACGGTGGGCGCACACCTGTGGGGCTTCGCCCGGGTTGAGCCGGCCGGCGGGGATTTCGATCAGCAGTCCGTTCGCGGCGTAGCGATACTGCTGGATCAGCAACACGGTGGGATCTTTTCCGCGCGGATCGGACGCGAAGGGTACAACAGCGGCGGCTCCGGGGTGCCGAATCATCTCGAGCTGTCCGACGGATCCATCCGGAAAGCGCACCGTATCCACGTCCAGATCGATGACTCGCCCCGAATGGATGCGCTTGCTGGCGATCTGCATCGGCAATCCTTCTTTCTAGTGCTGGAACAGCCAGGTGAAGGGCACCTTGAAGCCCTCCGCGAACAGATATCCGGTATTGCGGCGGACGTTGGCGTGAATTGGTGAACCGGCGGCTGGCGACGTATAGGGGGTCAACCCCAAGCGTCGGGCGATGATTCGCAGGCGCAGCATGTGAAAGCCGTCGCTGACGAGGATCACGCGACGGCTATCCCGTCCCGCGAACCAGCGTTTGACTTGCTCGATGGACGAGTACGTGTCGTGTCCGCCGGCGAGCGGAATGACCGCTTCATCCGGCAGGCCGAGGCGGGCGAGGTAGTCCCGGCCGACGTTGGCTTCGTTGAGTGAGTCGCGGGGGCCGACGCCGCCCGTGACCAGGACGACGGGGGCGAGGCCCCGCTGGTAGAGCGTTGCGGCGTGATCGAGTCGGGCGCGAAAAACGGGGGATGGCCGGCCGTTGTACTGCGCGGCGCCGAGGACCGCGATGGCGTCGGCGCCCGCCGCTTCATCGTGCGCCGCCTGGATGGCGACTGCGACCACAACGGCCGCCCAGATGAGTGCGAGCAGGACGACTAGAAGAAGAACCCCACCGACGGCACGCCGTCCAGTCCAGAAAGGCATGCCACAAGATACTCAGGGCCTGGTGAGCAACTCCTCAAACAGGGCCAGCGCCCGGGGATCGTCTGATTGACCCAGCCAGAAAATGGCTTTGCGGCGCAGGTCGGGGTCCTTGTTCTCCTTGGCGATCCGGATCAGGGCCGGAACGCCTTCGTCGCGGGGCCGCTGCGACAAGGCGAACACGGCCGACTCGCGAACCTCGCGATCCGCGCGGCCGTCGTCGACGAGATCGGTCAGCCCGCGCGTGGCGGCATCGCCGGCCGCCTGCCCGAGCCAGAACACGGCGGAACGCCGCACCTTCCGGGAAACGTCCTCCGACTTGGCAATCTTCAAGAGGTCGGGCCAGATCGTCACGCTGTCGGCGAGCACTGCGGGGAAGATGGCCTTCTCGGCCGCGCGGCTCTCGTCGCGAAGCGCCAACGCGAGCAGATAACTGGCCGCCTCTTTCGTGCCGACCATGCCGAGGTCGGTGGCCGACGTGCTGGTGCGCCACTGACCTCCCACATACACCCGGAGATCGAGGATCCGTCCGCCGCTCTTGCTGAGCGCCACGCGAACCGGACCGGAATCGCACGGCGTTTCCCAGTCGTCGTGGTCGTTCCAATTCCCGTCGACCTGGCGGTTGCGGCAATTCCCCTTGTCGCAATCCCAGCTGATCATGTTGCGGCCGTTGCCGTACACCCCCGGTCGGGCGTCAAAGCTGAAACGCACCGATCCGTCGGGCGCGGCGGCCACGCGTTTCTCGAGCGTCTGCGCGGTTGCCGTGCTCGCCGCGATCAGCAGCAACCACGCACCACGCACGACGCACCACGCACGTGTGTTCATTGGTTGATGAGCTCCTGGAGATACTGCGCTGCCCGCGGGCTTCGCGACTGACCGACCCAGAAGATCGCCTTCTTGCGAAGCTCACGGTCGGGGTCGTTTTTCCCGATCTGGAATAGCTTGTCGAGCGCGGCGTCTTCGCGCCGTTGCGAGTACACGAAGATCAGCTGCTCTTTCATCTCGCGGTCGTTCATGCTCTCGTACAGCCGCACGAGATCCGCGATATCCACGCTGCGTCCCTGCCCGGCCCAAAACAGCGCCTTCTTGCGGATTTCGATGTCCTCGCGCGAATCCAGGGCGATGTCCATCAACCAGCGGTAGTTGTCGATGCCGCCCATCTGCGAGAGGGAGAAGATCACTTTCTCCTTGAGGTCCTGGTTGTCGAGCTTCTTGTAGAGATCCTTCAGGAACTGGGCGTTGTCCTCCGAGCGGTTCTGCCCCAGCCAGAAGATCGCCTTTTCGCGGAGATCGCTGTTGACGTCGCTGCGCTCCGCGAAGGCGCGCAGCGTCGCGCCGGCACGAGCGCCACGATGCTGCGACAGCGCAAAGATCGCCTTCTCCTGGATCTCGGGATCCGTCTTGGGATCACGCAGAATCGAATCCAGCGCCAGGGCCGTCTCATCGCCCGGTACCTGGGAGAGCCAGAACACCGCCTGCTCGCGAACTTCCTGATCGGGGTCGGAGCGCACGGCGCTGAGCAGGATGGAGGTCGTCTCATCGCTGCGCTTCTGTGAGACGAGGAAGACCGCCTTGCGCCGCAGACAGGTCGAGCCGGCATCACGCCGTGCCAGAACGGTCTTCAGCGTGGGCACCGCGCGTTCCGCGTCCATCTGCAGCATGGCATTGAGGGCGGCGAGTCGAATGTCGTCGTCGTCGTCGCAATTGTTGCTTTCGTACCGGTGCCGGCCCGGAACCCCCGCAATGGCGGCGACCGGGGGCGTTCCTGCTACCGGCGGTACGGCGGCGACTGGAGCAATCTCATCGACGTCCTGCGCGATCGCTGTCGCGGCGGGCTGATCGCCACGCCGGGCCAGCTCACCTTGGATGCGTCGCAGCAGCACCTCGGCATCACGGCGCGTCGTGGCCTTGGGATAGCGATCGGCCTGTGTCTTCAGAGCGCTGCGGGCGGCTCGCAGGTTGTCGTCAGAACCAGCCCGATAGAGTGCGAACGCTTCCCAGTAATAGGTGTTCGGCACGTACGTCGACCGCGCGTAGCGATCACGAATCCGGCGGAAGAGTTCCGCCGCCTGTTGGTACTGATTCTGATTCAGCGCGCGACGCGCCGCGCGATACACCGAATCCGCGACGTCCGCCTGCGTGCTGGCCTCGTCTTGCGGCCAACGGGGCTCGGGCTCGTCCTCCATGTCAAAAGTGAAATCGCCAACGTCCGCGAGCGCGGCCAGGCCGGCCAGATCGGCGAGCCCGGCGAGGTCAGCGAGACCGGCGAGCTCCTGGAATCCGCCGGCCATGGCTACTGGGGCGGCGCTGAGGGCGAATACCGGCGCCTGGAGCGCTTGAGCCGACATCGCCAATACGGGAGCTTGCGCGCTCAGCATCGCGAAGTCGGGCGTCGCCATCGCCAACCCGGCGGCTGCTGCCTCGAGCTCTGCCGCCGAGGCCGCAAACGGCGCGATAGTGATGGCATGCGCGCGACGATGCGCGCGCGGTGCTGGCGACGGCGCCGGGGCCGGCGTCGCCTGCATAGTCGTAACGGCGAGCAAGAGGGACAGGGAAGCCAACATCAGAGTGCTCCTTCAGTGCGTACCGGTACGGGCCCGGCGGGAATCGCCGAGCGCAGCTTGGGCAACACGTTCGATTGGTTCATGCCTTGCGTGATAAGGTCGGCGTCATGTCGGTCCTGGGCGGCGCCGAGCTGTGAGATTTGCACGAGCACGAGCTCCAGATCCTCGAGCAGCGACCGCATCCGGGGATCTTTCGCGGCCGGCGAGTCGAGCATGAGCTGCGTGGTCGTCAGCAGGTCGCGTGCTTGACTCGCGAAGCGAGCGCTGTGCGCGTCGGCTCGCGCGTCCGCACGGAAGCCGGTGAGGAATGCCTCCGCGCGCGACAGGTATTGTGTCGCGGCGACCTGGTAGACGACGTCAGGCTGCGTGGAGTCGGTTTCGGTTGCAGCGACCGGCGTGACTTTGGCCGCCGAGGGTTGACGAGCGGTCCACCGGCCGATGCCGATACCGATGACCAAGACTGCGGCGGCTGCCACCACCCAGCGCATCCAAGGGCGCAGCTCGATGACGTGCTTGCGTTGCCGCTCCGCCGCAATACGCGCCCACATCTCCTCGCGAGGCGGCGTGCGCGGTGCGTGGTACGTGGTACGTGCCGCATCCTTGAGCCATTGCTCGAACTTTGGATCTTCGTGTTCCTGCATCATTGCACCCATTCTCCTGCGAAGTCCGACAGCGCGACGCGCAATTTGGCGCGTGCGCGCGACAGCTGCGCCTTTGACGTGCCGGTCTCGACGCCCAACGCGACGCCGATTTCTTCGTGTGTATAGCCCTCGACATCGTGCATCAGGAACACCGTTCGGTAACCTTCTGGCAAGTCATCGATCGCCTGCTTGAGCCGCGCTTTCAAATCCGGTTCGGCGTGCCGTTGCGCGACACCGATGTCGTGCGCGTCGTCGATGTCCGCTTCCCGCTGCCGGAACCGCTTCACCTTGCGCAGACCGTTCAACACGACCGTGGTCGTGATCGTGTGCAGCCAGGTCGAAAATGCCGCATCGCCTCGGAACGAGCCGAGCCGGTCGAACGCGCGGATGAACGTTTCCTGGGTGAAATCCTGCGCGAGGGCATCATCGCCCGCGAGCCGGAAGGCCAGGCGGTACACGCGGTCCACGTGTGCGTCATACAGCGCGCGCTCTGCGGCGCTATCCCCGGCGCGGACGCGGGCAATGAGCTGTGATTCGTCCACGGCGCTCCGAGGTGACGGGCTGGTCTCGTAACTACTGATGGGACACGGGGGACGACAAAAGGGTTACGTCAGCAGGCCTTATCTGGTGCCAAACAGGCGGTCGCCCGCATCCCCCAGGCCGGGCAGGATATAGCCCTTGGAGTTGAGCTCTCGATCGAGCGACGCGGTATAAACCGGCACCTTGGGGTGGGCATCCAGCATCGCCTTCATGCCTTCGGGGGCCGATACCAGGCACAAAAACCGAATCTTCTGCGCCCCGGCACGGGACAGCGCGCTCACCGCGGCGACCGCCGACCCGCCCGTGGCCAGCATCGGGTCGAGCAGGAAGAACGCGCGGTCCGCCTCGCCGGAAGGGATCTTGAAGTAGTAATCAACGGGCTGCAGGGTCGAATGGTCGCGATACAGACCGATGTGACCCACGCGGGCGGAGGGGATGAGCTGCGAAATCCCCTCCACCATCCCGAGCCCGGCGCGCAGGATCGGTACGAGGGTCAGCTTCTTCCCCGCGACCTGGCTCCCGGTGGTCTTCTCGAGCGGCGTCTCGATGTCCACCGGTTCCAGCGGCAGGTCCTTCGTCACTTCGTACGCCATCAACATCGCGATCTCGTTCACGAGCTGCTTGAAGTCGCGGGTGCTGGTGCGCTTGTCGCGCAGGATCGTGAGCTTGTGCTGGATCAACGGATGCGAGAGCACCGTGAGGTTGGGAAACCGTCGCGTCTCAACGCGTGGCATAGGCGGAGAAAGTACGCTTGCGGTTGCGGGCGCGCGACCGGCGGCGTAATAGTGCTGGGCACATGGCCGATCGCCCGCTCACCATCCTCGAAGTCACGCATGCGGGGCACCAAGCCGGCTCGACCTTCCTCATCCACAGCCTGTGCGCTCCGCTGGTGAAGCGGGGCCACCGGGTGTTAGTCGGTTGCCGGCCGGACAGCATGCTTGCCGAGCTGGCTGCAGACTCGGGGCTGCCCCTCGTGCCGCTCGACTTCCGTCGGCTCGGTCCGCTTACCGGGGAGCTCGCCCGCGTAATCGCGCGGGAGCAGGTCGATCTCGTCAATAGTCACGACAGTCGCGACCGCCGCGCGCTCACCTGGCTGCGCTGGCGGCACCGGCTGCCTCAGGCGTTCGTTGTCACGCGCCACACCATGCCGCTCACGTCGCCGGCCGAGCTGATCGCGGTCGGCCTGTCGGCCGACCGGACCATTGCGGTGAGTCACGCGGTGGCCCGCGGATTGCGGCGGCGGCTCTATCCCGGCGCGCGCCTGCGCCCTGTGCCCAACGGCATCGACCTCGCCCGGGTCGATACGTTACCGACGGCGGCGGCCATGTCCGCCGCCGCCACCGCTCTCGGCGACGTCGCGGGTCGTCCCGTGATCATGGTCCTCGCGCGGCGCAAGGATCAGCACATTCTGCTCGAGGCGCTCGCGGCCGTCGACCGACCGGTGGTCGTGGCGTTCGTGGGAATCGAACCTGACGACCAGTTGCGCGCCGCGGCAGCCCGCTTGCCGCCGCGCCACCGCGTGGTTTATGTCCCCTTCACCGACCAGCCCCTTGCCTTCTACCGGCTGGCGACGATCGCCGCATTGCCCTCCCGCATCGAAGGACTGTCACTCGCGCTCCTCGAGGGGATGGCGCTCGGCGTCCCGGTCGTGGCGTCGCGGGCGGGAGGAAGCCCCGACCTCATCACGTCGGGCGAAACGGGGTTGCTCGTTCCGCCGCTGGAGCCGCGCGCGTGGGCCGAGGCGCTCGAACGGATGCTCGGCGATCCGCCGTTCGCCGCACGGGTCGGGGCCCGTGGCCGCGAGCTGGTGCGGCGGGAGTACACGCTCGAGCGCATGGTCGAGCGCACGGAGGCCGTATATCGTGAAGCGATGGAGCGCCGCCTCATCAAGGGAGGGCCGCGTGCAGGCGCCGATCACCATAGTCATTCCCACGCTGAATGAGGCAGCGCAGATCGCCGCCTGTATCCGCCACCTCGACTGGACGGCCGACGTCGTGGTCGTCGACGGCGGATCCACGGACGACACGGTCGCGCTCGCGCGCGCCGCGGGCGCGCGCGTCATCACGGACGGTCCCCGCGGCATCGGCGAGCAGCGCAATGCCGGCATCGCTGTCGCCCGGCACGGTTGGGTCTTCGCGCTGGATGCCGATGAACGGATCGGACCGGAGTTGGCGCAGGAAATCATGGCCGTGCCGGCGGGGGCCACCCCGGCGGGAGCGACACACGAAGCCTATCGGGTGAAGCGCCGTAACGCATTCCAGGGGCGCGTGCTCCAACGCGGCCACTGGGGCAATGATTGGGTTGTGCGCTTCGCGCGACGCGAGTTCCGCTACGGCGGCAGCGCGGTGCATCCCGGCCTTCAGGGCCTGCGCGACGTCGGGACGCTCACGCAGCAGCTCGATCACACACCGTACCGCGACCTGAGCCACCACATCGAGAAGCTCGTCGCGTATGCGCAGACGAGCGCGCGCGCGCTCGCGGCGCGGGGGCAGCGCGCGCGGTGGAGCGATCTCGCGTTGCGTCCGGCCGCGCATTTCTGGCGGGAGTATCTCTTGCGCGGCGGTTTCTTGGACGGCCGGATGGGCGTCATCCAGGCGGCGATGGGCGCGATCGGCGGCTTCCTCAAGTACGCGTTTCTCTGGGAGCAGGAGTGACGGGTTGGGAACAGTCGTCACCCAGCCTGCTCCTCGCGTTCAACTTCCCACCGCATGAGGGTGGCATCGCGCGCATGATGGGCGAGATGGCCCGGCGCTATCCCCCCTACTCGCTGCTCGTGTCGACCGGCACATATGCCGGCAGCGCCGAGAGTGACACGGACTATCTGCAGGGCATCGACCGCGTGCCCGTTCGGGCGAAGCGACTGCGGACGGTGAATGGTCTGCTGCGCTGGACGATCCGCACCGACGCGCTGGCCCGCCGGCACCGTCCGCGATTCACATGGTGCGCAGAGCTGAAGCCGGCAGCCTATCCGGCCCGCTGGCTGCGCGCCCGTTACGGCATCCCGTACGGCGTCTTCACCCACGGCGCGGAGTTGCTGCTGCTGGATCACAAGCTGCGGCGGTCTCGATTCAAGCACTGGACCGGCCGCAAGCTGCTCGACGGAGCATCGGTCTTCGTGGCCAACAGCCAGTGGACCGCCGACTACACACGCCGAATCCTTTCTGACCTTGGGCTCGATCACCAAGGCGACCGCGTGCGCACGGTCCCCCTCGGCACCGATCCCGAACAGTTCCAACCGGGGCTCTCCACCGCGCAGATTCGGCGCACGCACGGTCTCGAGGGCGGCCCCTGGATCCTGACGGTCGCACGGCTCGATTGGCACAAGGGATTGGATACGGTGATCAGGGCGTTACCGGCGGTGCGCGCGGCCCATCCGAATGTGCGCTACGCGATCGCCGGCGTGGGAGAGTGCCGACCGTATCTCGAACGGCTGGTCGCGGAGCTGCAATTGGGCGACGCGGTGCGGTTTCTGGGTTTCGTGCCGGAGGCTGATCTGCCGGAGCTCTACAACGCGGCCGACGTATTCGCGCTCGTGTCGCGACGCTACGATCTGCTCGTGGAGGGTTTCGGTATCGCCGCGGTGGAAGCCTCGGCGTCGGGTGTTCCCGTGGTGGCGGGTCGAGAAGCTGGCCTGATCGACGCGGTGCGCGACGGCGAAACGGGATTGTTGGTCGATCCTTACAGCCCGGCAGCAGTGGCCGAGGCACTCAACCGCCTGCTTGCCGACGCCGCGTTGCGGCGGCGGATGGGCGCGGCAGGTCGGCGCGCAGTCGAGACGTACTTCAACTGGGACCGGGTGGTGCGTGACATCGAGGACATCGAGGCGAGTTGCGACCAACGGGCCAGCGGATAACTTCGTCGGTTCCCGCCGGAACTTCGGAGGAATGATCATGCGCAGCACCCTACTCAAAGTCGCGGCACTCGCTCTCTGGGCGACTCCGCTGTGTGCTCAATCCGTCGACAGTCTCGTCGCGAAGTACATCCAGGCGTCGGGCGGCCTGGCGCGCATTCAAGCGCTGCAGACGCTGCGCCGCACCGGGAAGTACAACGGGGGCGGCGGGTTCGAGGCCGTGGTGGTGCAGGAAAACAAGCGCCCCAGCAGTGTGCGGGAAGAGTTTTCAATCCAGGGCATGACCGGGATCAACGCGTACGATGGGCACAACGGCTGGAAGATCGAGCCCTGGAACGGCAAGCGGGATCCGGAAGCTCTCGGTGAAGAAGAGATGCACGGGATTCTCGACGACGCCGACTTCGATGGCGCACTCGTGAACTACCAGGCCAAGGGCAACCGCGTCGAGTACCAGGGACTGGAGCAGATCGAGGGCAGCGACGCGTACAAGCTCAAAGTCACCCGACCGAACGGCGACGTGAGCTTCTTCTACCTGGATACCGAGTACTACGTGCCGATCAGAATCGACACGCAGCGGATGATCCGCGGCGCTCCCCAGGAATACGAGACCTCGCTCGGCGACTACAAGCAGGTCAACGGGGTCTATCTGCCCTTCTCATCCGAGTCTGGACCAAAAGGCAGCAGCAGCACGGATCGTTCGAAAATCACGTACGACAAAATCGAGGCCAACGTCCCGCTCGACGATGCGCGGTTCGCGCGGCCGGGGGCACGCCCATGATCCTCCTCCTCTCGCTCCTGCTCGCGCAGGCACAGACCCCTGCCGTCAAGGTCGATTCCGAAACGATCTCCGGGCTCGGCGCGCGCAACATCGGCTCGGCGGCGATGAGCGGGCGCATTGCGGCGCTCGCGGCGGTGCACGAAGGCGCGCGGCTCACCGTCTACGTCGGTGCGGCGAGCGGCGGCGTCTGGAAGTCGATGAACGGCGGCACGACGTTCAAGCCCGTCTTCGACAAACAGCCGGTGCAATCGATTGGCGCAGTGACGATCGACCCGAAGAACCCGAAGGTGATCTGGGTCGGGACGGGTGAGTCCTGGATGCGCAACAGCGTGTCCATCGGCGACGGGATCTACCGGTCGGACGATGGCGGTGAGAACTGGACCAATATGGGCCTGCGCGAATCCGAGCACATCGTCAAGATTCTCGTCGACCCCAACCAGACGAGCACCGTCTACGTCTGCGTCCCCGGAAAGCTCTGGGGCGACAGCAACGACCGCGGCGTCTACAAGACGACCGACGGCGGCAAGACGTGGACGCAGGTGCTGAAGGGCACGAACACCTCCACGGGCTGCTCGATGCTGGCCATGGATCCGTCGCGCCCCGGGACGCTGTATGCAGGCATGTGGGATTTCCGCCGCCGGGGCTGGACGTTCCGCTCAGGCGGCGACAGTGCCACCGCGCCGAGCGCATCGAGCCTCTTCAAGAGTACCGATGGCGGCGCGACGTGGACCGATCTGACGGTCGCGGCCGGCTCCGGGCTGCCGCCCAAGCCGTGGGGCCGCGTGGCGGTGGCGGTAGCGCCGTCGAAACCGGACATCGTGTACGCGTTCATCGAAGCCGTGCCGCCGCTCAACGCGCTGTATCGCTCCGACAACGGCGGCAAGACGTGGCAGATGCTCGATCGCAGCCAGAACATGATCTGGCGGCCGTTCTACTTCGCGAATCTGATCGTCGACCCGGCGAATCCTGACCGTGTCTACAAGCCCGACGGCGGACTCATCGTCAGCACCGACGGGGGCAAGAGCTTCAGCGGGATTTCGGGCGGAGCGCACGGGGATTTCCACGACGTGTGGATCGATCCGAACGACACCGATCACCTGATCACCGGCGACGACGGCGGCCTCTGGTTCTCGTACGATGCCGGGAACAAGTGGGTGAAGAACGAGAACCTTCCGGTGTCGCAGTTCTATCACGTCAGCGTCGACATGGCGCGGCCATACAACGTGTACGGCGGGTTGCAGGACAACAGTTCGTGGGTCGGGCCGTCGGAATTTCCGGGTGGCATCACGAACCACCAATGGGAAAACATGTACGGTGGTGACGGGTTCTGGATGTTCGCCGATCCCAGCGATCCGGACTACCTGTACGCCGAGTACCAGGGGGGGGAAATCGCGCGCGTGAACCGGAGAACGCACGAGAGCCGCAACGTCCGCCCGCTGCCGCAGTACCAGGAGAAGAAGCTCCGCTTCAACTGGAACACGCCGATTCATGTCAGTCCGACGCAGCGGGGCACGATCTACATCGGGGCGCAGGTGCTGTTCCGCTCGCGCGACTTCGGGCAGACGTGGGAGCGCATCTCGCCCGACCTGACGACGAACGATCCCCAGAAACAAAAACAGGAACAGTCGGGCGGCGTGACGGTCGACAACTCCGCCGCCGAGATGCACACCACGATCTTCGCGATCGCGGAGTCGCCGAAGAACCCCGATGTGATCTGGGCCGGGACGGACGACGGCAACCTCCAGGTCACGCGCGATGGCGGGAAGACCTGGACCAACGTCGTTGCGAAGATCGTCGGCTTGCCGCGGAACGCCTGGGTCACGTCGGTCGAGCCTGGCCATTTCGATGCGGGCACGATCTACGCGACGTTCGACGTGCACACGTTCGGCGACATGCGGCCCTACGCCTACAAGTCCAGCGATTTCGGCGCGACGTGGACCCCACTCATCGCGCCCGACAGCCCGGTGCGCGGCTACGCGCACGTCATCAAAG
This sequence comes from Gemmatimonadota bacterium, assembly GCA_003222195.1. GTDB lineage: Bacteria > Gemmatimonadota > Gemmatimonadetes > Gemmatimonadales > GWC2-71-9 > 20CM-2-65-7. The sequence goes on from QHVB01000024.1 coordinate 389,957, forward strand.
AAGACCTCGTCAATCCCAACCTGCTGTTCCTTGGCACCGAGTTCGGGCTATGGGTGTCAGTGGACGGCGGGAAGCAGTGGGCGCACTACAAGGGTGGGGATCTGCCCGCGGTCGCCGTGCGGGATCTGGCGATCCATCCGCGCGACCACGATCTCGTGATCGCGACGCACGGCCGTGGCATCTGGATCGTCGACGACATCTCGCCGCTGCGGGCGTTGACGCCCCAGGTGCTCGCGAGCGCGGTCGCGTTCCTGCCGGCCCGTCCGACGGTCCAGCGCCTGCAGGCCGGCGGCGGATGGTCGAACGGCGACGCGATGTACATCGGGCCGAATCCACCGAGCGATGCCGTGATCACGTATTACCAGCGGCGGCGTCACATATTCGGCGACATGAAGCTCGAGGTCTTCGATGCGAGCGGAAAACTGTTGGGCACGTTGCCGACGAGCAAACGTCGCGGCTTGAATCGTGCGACGTGGTCGATGCGCTTGACGGCGCCGCGCGTGCCGCCGGCGGCGAGTGCGGCCTTCGGCGCCGCGTTCGGCCCGCACGTCCTGCCGGGGACCTACACGATCAAGCTCACGAAGGACACGGCCACGTTTACGACGCAGCTCGCCGTCGTGCCGGACCCGCGCAGCACGCATACCGCGCAGGAGCGACAGGCGGCGTTGGATCTGGCACTCAAGATGTCGGGCACGCTCACCGACATGACGTTTGCGGTCGAGCGGATGAACGGCGTCCGCCAGGCGCTCGACGAGCGCGCGGCGCGGCTGCCCACGGGCGATGCCGTCACCAAGCGCCTCCGTGCCGCTTCGGCGGCTGTGGATGCGATGCGGAAGAAGATCGTGGCGACGAAAGAGGGCGGCATGATCACGGGCGAGGAGCGGTTGCGGGAAAACCTCACCGATCTGTACAGCAACATCGTGTTCTACGACGGTGGGCCATCGCAAACGCAGATCGAGCGGGCGGACGCGCTGGCGCGGGAGCTCGCGGATGTGGTGCGGGACTTCGATGCCTGGACGACGCGCGACTTGGCGGGCATCAATGCGGTGCTCCGCAGCAAGAAGCTCGAGCCGATCGCGGTGTTAAGTCGCCAGCAGTGGGAGGCGGCGGGGCAGTAGGCTTGCTCTGCGGAGCATTACTGACAAGTGCTCGACAGATTACAAGCTACGATGGGACGCCTACGGTACCGTGAGACGTTCAAGGCCCGGTTTTTGCTCTGAGGGGTGGAGCGCCTGCAATGCGTCATCGTTCCGGGTTTACGCTGATCGAGATCGTGGTCGTGCTCATTCTCATGGGCCTCGTGGCTGTCCTTGTTGCGCCGGCGCTCTTCCCGCGCCACCACGACCAGTCTGCGCTAAACGCGCTGCTCGTGAGCGCTCGCGAAGTCGCGGCCCGGCGTGGTGAAGTCGTGTACCTGCATATCGATCCCACGGGAGAGTGGCGGATGGAGGCCGGTGCCGAACCGCGCCAAGGCCCCCTCGCCACGGGGCGCGTGCCGTCGTTTTTCACCGCCGCGGTCACGCTGATGGTGTCGCCGCTCGGGAGCTGCGGCTTCGACGTGCGGAGCGCGGCAGCGGTCGGCGGCGAGGTGCTCGACCCTCTCACTTGCGAGATGCGCACGCCCTGAGACCAGGCGTGCGGTCAGCCAATGATGTCGGCGTCCTCGTCCTCGCCACCCGGTTGCCCGTCGCGACCGAGGGTGGAAAGGTCGTATCCGGTCGGATTGTGTTCGCCGGGGGCCTTATAGATGTAGGGGCGGCCCCAGGGGTCGAGTGGCACGGCCTTCTTCAGGTAGGGTCCGCGCCAGTTGAGCGGCACAGGTTCGCGCGTCGGTTTTTCTTGGAGTGCGTCCAGGCCCTGCTCGGTGGTGGGATACGTCCCGTTGTCCAACCGGTAATTGTCGAGCGCCACGCCGAGCAAGGCGATCTGCGTGCGCGCAGTCGCGCTCTTTGCTTCGGAGACCCTGCCAAGGATGCGGGGGCCGACCAGGGCGGCGAGAAGGCCCAGCACGATGATCACAACGAGGATCTCGATGAGGGTGAAACCCTGAGGCTTGGTCCTGACGGTGATCATGGCAACTGGATTGTACGCTCGAGGACTTCTGGGGCAAAGTGGCTTCCAGCGCGGCTGTGGCGTCGCTGCGGCAGAGGGCCTTTCTAGCCGTTGGACCGCCGCAACAGGGTCCAGCGACCCTGACCGAACTACCTGTAAATGCCGCACTTGACGAAGCGTTCTGTACCGCAAGAGTCGGGCCCGATCTGTGCTTCATACTTCAGCGCCTCATAGGTCAGTCCAACGTCAGGACGATGGGAACCGAGCGCGACGCATCGGGGAGTCGCCGTCCCGATATGAGGGCACGAATGGCCATCAGGCGCCACGGATTCGGTACAAAACCTAACGTGATCGAGGTCCACGGAGGCGCGGCTGTTTCGCACGCCACGCTGGACGCCGACATCATCATCGCCAACGCCCCGGATCCGGTGTTCGTTTCCGACCTCGAAGGCAAGATCCTGCAGGCCAACGATGCGGTCTCCCAGCTGCTCGGGTTCCGGCAAGACGAGGTGCTGGAGCAGTCGCTCTCGCGCTTCATCAGTCTCGAGGAGACGCGGGAGTTCACGGCGGCGCTGCGCGAAGTGGTCGAACGCGGTGTCATGCGGAACGTGGTTCTGAACCCGCGCAGCGCGAGCGGCGAAGTCATCCCCACCAGCCTGAATGCCTCCGCGCTGCGAGATCCGGACGGTCGCGCGATCGGCGTGATCGGCATCCTGCGCGACATGCGCGAGCTGGACAAAGCGCGAGCCTACGCTGAGAGCTTGATCAAGCACGCTCCGGACCCGGTGTTTGTGTCGGATCTCGAGGGGAAAATCCTGCAGGCGAACGATGCGGTGTCCGCACTCCTCGGTTTCCGCCCGGACGAGCTCCTCGAGCAGTCGCTGTCGCGCTTCATCAGCCCCGAGGAGACCCGGGAGTTCACGGCCGCGCTGCGGGAAGTCGTGGCGCGGGGCGTCACCCGCAACGCCCGGCTCAACCCACGGAGCGCGAGCGGTAAGGTGATCCCCACGACCCTCAACGCCTCGGCGCTGCGCGACCCGGACGGCAAGGTGATCGGCGCCATCGGCATTTTGCGCGACATGCGCGAGTACACGCAGGTGGTCCACGATCTGGAGCAGTCCAAGAGCGAGCTGCAGGAAAAGATCCTGGATCTCGAGAAATTCGAGGAAGTCGTGGTCGGACGTGAGCTGAAGATGATCGCCCTCGAGAAAGAACTCGAGAGCTTGCGCAAAGAAGTCGAGAGGCTCAAGGCGGGGAGGATCTGAAAGCGATGGCGCACGCCGCGATCGCGAAGCGTCAGCGCGCAGCCACGCAGCCCGGCGCCGCCTCGACGACCGAGGGAGAACTGCGCGCCCATGTGGAGCAGTTGGAACGGCGGCTGCGCAAAGGCGATGAACAGCGTCGCGCGATGCGCCACATCATGAGCGACCTGAGCGAGTTCAACAAGCGCCTGACCAACCAGCGCAAGGCCATGCTGCATATTCTGGCCGACTACGAGGATGACCGCCGCCGGCTGGCTCGTCAGACTGAGCGACTCGACAACTCTCGTCGGGCCTTGCTGCACCTCCTGCAGGACTCGCAGACGGACAAGCTGCATCTCGAAGCCAGCCGCAAGGCCATGATTCACATCATGGGAGACCTGCGGGAGACCACGGCCGAGATGCAGCGGCGCGAACTGGAGCTGCGTGAGAAGCAAGAGCAGCTCGTTCAGGCGGGGAAACTCGCCACGCTCGGCGAGCTCACGACGGGCGTCGCCCACGAGCTCAACAACCCCCTCAACAACACCGCCTTGTTCGTGGGCAACGCGATCGACCTCATCGAGCTGGGCGCGACGGACCAGGGGCGGACGGTCGGTGAGTTGCGGCACGCGTTGCAACAGGTCCGCAAGGCGACGGAGATCATCTCCCATTTGCGGACGTTCGGACGGGCAGCCCCCGCCAGCCGCGAGCCGACGTCCTTGCGGCAGGTGATCGAGCGGGCGCTGTTCCTCTTGCAGGAGCAGTTCCGACTGCGCGAGGTCGAGGTGACGCTCGACTTGGGCCCGGAGGAGCTCGTGGTCCTCGGGAATCCCATCCAGCTGGAGCAGGTGTTCATCAACCTGCTGACGAACGCGCGCGATGCTGTGGCCGACGCGCCCCGCAAGGCGATTCGCATCTCGGGTGCCGTCGTCGCCGGAGCTGTCGAGGTCGCGGTCGCCGATACCGGGCACGGGATTCTGCCCGAGCTGGAGCAGCGAATCTTCGATCCGTTCTTCACCACCAAGGAGGTCGGGAAGGGCACGGGCCTCGGCCTCTCCATTACTTATGGGATCATCAAGGAGCACGGCGGCACGATCTCGGTCGTGAGCCCGCTCGGCGAAGGCGCCGCCTTCTTGATCCACCTCCCCCTCGCGGCATGACGCCGGCGCACGTCCTCATCGTCGACGACGACCCGGGCCTGCTGCAGGCGCTGCCCGAGGCCCTCCGCCTCCGCATGGGTTGGCTGACGGTGGACACGGCCGACTCGGCGGCGGCCGCGCTCGAGCGGATCGCCGTCCGCGACTACAATGCGATCGTCACCGATATCAAGATGCCGGGGACGGACGGGTTCGCGCTGTTGGACGAGATCAGGGCGCGCCGGCCCGACACGCCCACCCTGATGATCACGGGGCACGGCGAGTATGCCCTGGCGATGGCCGCCCTCCGCAAGGGGGCCTGTGACTTTGTCCCGAAGCCGATCGACCGGGATTACTTCGTGGCGGCGTTGTGCCGCGCGATTCAGACCAACGAGCTGAACCGCAAGCTCAAGCAACAGCAACTGACGCTGGCGCGCTGGTTGATGGCCCCGAGTCAACAGCTGGAAACGCTTGTCCAGCAGATCGGCCAGGCGGCCGACTCTTCGTCCCCGATTCTTATCGAGGGCGAGATCGGCACCGGCAAGGAGCTCGTGGCCAGGGCGATCCATCAGCTGAGTGCTCGACGCGAGCAACCGTTCGTCGCCATCGATTGCAGCGCGAAATCGGACACGGCGATCGAGGAGGAGTTCCAGATTGCTGAGGGCGGCACCCTCTTCCTCGACGAGATTGTCAGCCTTCCCCTCCCCGCGCAGTCCCAGGTCTTGCGTGCGATCCAGGACGGACAAGTGCTGCCGGCCGGGAGCAAGATGCCGGTCCGAGTGGACGTGCGCGCCATCGCTGCCTCCAGCGTCTCCTTCGGGCTGGCGGTGCGGGCGGGCTGGTTCAGCGAGGATGTCTACCGCGGCTTGAACGGCGTCGTTATCCCCTTGCCGCCCCTGAGGGAACGAGACGACATCCTTCACCTGGCGAAGGATTTTGTCGCAGAAGCGAGCATGGAGTTCGGCCGCCCCTGCCGCGAGATCTCGGCGGCGGCGGCGGATGTGTTGCTGCGCCATTCCTGGCCGGGGAACGTGCGAGAACTCCGGAACGTCATGCGCCGCGCCACCCTCATCGCTTCGGATGTGATCGAGCGGCAACACCTCTCCCTGCTCGATGGATTGCGGGTGTCTACACGCCGCAGCGGGCCAACTCAGATGGGACCGTCTTTGAAGGAGATTGCCGAAGCGGCCGCCGAGGACGCCGAGCGCCAGGCGATCCGGCAGGCCCTCCAGGCCTGTAAGGGGAACAAGACGGAGGCGGCGCGGCGCCTGCGCACCGACTACAAGACCCTGCACGTCAAGATCAAGCAGTATCGCATCGACGCCAGGCGGTTCAAGAAAACGCCGAGCGTCGCGTGACTCGCCCGTAGGAGTCTGGTCCCCACCTCATTCTGTCCGCCGACTCTGGTAGATACACCATGGTCTCGACGCTCCCACTCGTGCCGCGGGCATGCCATGGTGCGGGCACCATGAAGACCACGGCGCCCGGTCGTTTGAGGCTACAACTGCACCCGCGTAGGACCGCACGGGTGAGGTACATGGTTTGCCATTGAGGCATCTGGATGCGAGCCCATAGGACTGCCGCACTCCGACGCCTCTGCGACGCCCACGTCGGGCCTGCCGCCCGTCAGATGGCGCTTGGGGAAGCCTGTGGGTCCGCATGACCCTATCCTGACCGGCCCGACGGGAAAGGAGCATGCACATGTGCTCGCTGAGGAATTCTTTACTGCTGTTGCTGTGTATCGGAGTGGCCGCGCCAGCGGCTGCCCGACCGCGGGGGCCGGCTGCCGTGTGGCCGGGGGTAAGTGACGTGCTGCTGAATGTCAGAGTGCCCGCGATGACTGCGGCACGGCATATCCGAGTCGCTGCATGGGGTGAAGATTCTGAGGAACCGGGAAGCGTCCTGGTCTTTCCCTCGGTTCACACTGGACGGGTCAACACCGCGGACGCTGATGTGCTCCCAAGGACCAGGTTCGAGATCAGCGTCACCTGTCCCCCCGACGATCCGGACTTCGACTGCAGCAGCGTTGGGACTGTCTACCTTCGGGCCCACTGGGTCTGCGGGGGCGACGCGACTGGCGTTTGTGCAGAGGTTGACTTCAACCTCAGCACCACGCTCAACGGGACGATCACCTTCAATACTGAGAACATCGGCCCCAGGACCGACGATGTGCCCGCACCTCCGAACTGCGTCTCCAACGGTGGCGAGGAGGAAGAGGGCGGCGGTTATCTGATCGTGTGGGTGATTGACAATCCGTCGAGTGGCCGTGCGATCAAGTTCGACGGGCTGATCGGTGACGAGGTCATCGCGGGGTCCAGTACGTCGGCTCGAGCGCATGGTGCCATCCCGATCCAGGCCGGCGAGGGGTTAGCGACGCTGGACTTGACCGACCTGAATGGCGACACAAACCTCGACTTCGACGACCAAGAGTACAAACAGGTCACGGGGAAGGTCTACGGGTCCATCCCATATGAGCAATCCGGCATCCCCGAGCGCGAAACGTCGCTGATCCTCCTCACGCTGGATGTGCACTCGAACGTGCAGAACCCTGTCACCTCCGCCGGCCTCTCTTTCTACAACGAGGGGGAGCGCCTGCATTCGAGCGCAGTGCGTTTCACCTGCTGGGGCGAATTCCACCTGAGCGATCTCCCCGGTGGCGCGGACTTGAACGTCTTCGACTTTGGCAAGAAGGGCCTCGTCGTTTCCGACCCCGCCGTGCAGGACGGCACCCCTGTCACTATGTTGGGGGTCGTCGAGCGGGAGGAAGAGTTCACGTTTGACGTACGCGGGGTTGGGACCGGGACCGTGTTTATCCCTATACCGGTAGACCTAGAAAACCTTCCACCTGGCTGCCGGGTTATTTTTAGGGGAAGATTTCCTTTCATTACGGCGTTCATCGCATGCGATATTACTGTGAATACAGTAACCAGCGTCGACGCCACCCGGGAGTGGTCGTACCCGCTGTTGAACGACAGCAAGGGGGTGAAGACGACCTTCTTGCCGAAACCCTAGGCGGTGTTGGCGTTTGTTGAGTCTCGCCGCACACTGCTGTGGAGCCGGGGGCGGCATGGCCGCCCCCGCGCTATTTTCACGCAGGAGCATCGTGAGGAGGGAGGGCCGTGGTCGGCGTTCGCAAGAGATGGCGTGTCGTGGCGGCCGTCGGCCTCGTGGCGGGTCGCGCTGGCCTCCTCCAATTCGCGCCGTCACCTCCCACCTACTCGAAGGCCCTCACTCTAGGGCCGGGCATGGAGTGGCGCTTTCACCCCCTCGTCGTTGATCTCAATCAAGACGGCCATCTCGATCTCGTCGCGACGGCACGACTCGTCAAGCCCGCTCTCCACGTGTGGCTCGGTGACGGCAGAGGAGCCTTCACTTCGCTCGAGGCCACGTGGACCGACATCGGCTATGGCGCCCTCGCAGCGGGGGATATCAACGGCGACGGGTTCCCGGACATCGTATTGGCGAGTCATTTTGGGCGCGTGCAAACCTTGCTCAACGATGGCCACGGCGGCTTCACGCAAAAGATTCTTTGGAGGAAGGATGGGTATGTGGCCGCCCACCTCGCCGACGTCAACGGCGACGGCCACCTCGACCTGATCCTGGTCGGATTTGCAAAGGCCGGGATCGAAGTGTACTTCGGTGATGGGACGGGAAACTGGACGATCCACACGACACTTCCCGAGACGCGCCCGGGACCGATCATGCCGGGTCGGGCCCTGGTTGTCGCCGATCTCAATCACGACGGTCACCTGGACCTGGTCGCGGCGTTTCAACGCTGGGGGATCTACATCTATTACGGAGATGGCCGGGGAGGCTTCACCGGGGGCCCCGTCGCTATTTCCTCCGCGAGCCAGGAGTTTCAATCGCTGGCCCTGGCTGACGTCAATCGGGATGGCCATCCCGATCTCGTCATCAACGCGCCCTTGGGGGCCCCGGATCAGCTGAACGGCCCCGAAGTGTACTTGGGGGACGGTCGTGGAGGATGGAACAATTCGTCCGCCGGGCTGAAAAGCTTGAAATCGGTCTCGGCAGGTCTTGCGGTGGGGGATCTCGATCACGACGGGGACCTGGACATCGTCGCCGCGGGAAATGTCACCGGGGACGTCGAGGACGGGGATGGCCTCTTCTGGTTTCGGGGCGATGGGAAGGGAGGGTGGCGCCTCGTTCAGGAAAGTGGGCTACCGACGAGCGGCTTATCGCGCGTGCACTCCGTCACGCTCGCGGATGTGGATCATGATGGCTTCCCTGAGATCATTGCCCTGAGTGGCAGTCAGAATGGTAGCATCACGATCTGGAAACGGCGCTAGCGCATGAGGACTTCCCGACTGGCCCGCGCGTCCGGCTTCACGCTGCTCGAAGTCATGGTGGCGATCGTGCTCACGGGCCTCGTCGTGCTCCTGGCCTATGGGGCGGCGCAGGTGAGCTACGACGCGCACGCCCGCCTGCGCGCGGATGTCGACGCGTTGCAGGAAGCACAAGCGCTGCGGGAGCTGCTCCAGGACGCCCTGCGCAGCGCGCGGGCGCCGCAACGGCCCGGTGACCCACGGTTCACGCTGCACGCGGGCCGGTTGTCGTTCGTGACGGCGGGCGGCGGGCCGCCCTTGGATCCGGACTACGACTGGCTGGTCACGATCGAGCCGGGGGCGGACGGGCTCCGGCTCTCCGCGACGCCGGTCGGCCGTGCGCCCGCCGCCCAGGTGACGATCCGCGCCCCCGGCGTGACGCGCTGGGACGTGCGGGCCCGTCTTGCGGGCGCATCCGGGTGGCTCGAGGAGTGGCCGACGACGACCGTACTGCCTAGCGCGGTGGCGATCACGATGTGGCACGACTCCACGCCGGTAGGTTTGCCGTTGCAGGTGCGGGTCGTCGCGGGCAGTGCCTTGGTGCAAGAGGGCTCCATACGATGATGAAGCACGAGCGTGGGCTCACGCTCCTCGAAGTCATGGTGGCGCTGGTGGTGCTGAGCCTCGTGGGGCTCGGCTACCTGGAGCTATTCCAGGGCAGCCACCGGCTCGTCGCCGCGGCGCGGGAGTGGTCGCAGGCGGTGGCGTACGCCGAGGATGCCATCGAGCGCGCGCAACTCGGTGAGCCGAGCCTCCTCAGGACGTCGGCCGAATCGCTGCCCGGCGGGTTCCGGCGGGAGATCACGCGCCGCCCGTGGCAGCCTGGACTGACGCTCGTGACGGTGACGGTGTTTCTCCCGGGCAGCGGTCGCTTCGATCTCGATTGGCTAGCACGGGACCGGCCGGCCCAACAGCGGGGGAGCGAGTCACGATGAAGCGCGGGGATCGCCGCGGCGTCGCTCTGATCTTCGTCCTGTGGCTGCTGGTGCTGCTCGGCGTGATCGTGGCCGAAGTCGTTTCGCAGGCGCGCATGGAGTCGGAGATCCTGTCGAGCTTGCGCTCGCGCACCGTCGCCCGCTACAGTGCCGAAAGCGGGATCCTCGCCGCGACGGTCCGGATCGAGGAGCTGCTCGACTCGGCACGGAGCCTGCCCGAGCGCATCACCACGTTCCGGGACCTCAGCACGCGCCTCGCGGGCCTCAACGACGTCGCTCTGGGGAGCGGGCGGTTCGGCGTGGCGGTGGTGGATCTAAACGCGCGCATCGACCTGAATCGCGCCGATGCGGCGACGCTGGAGGGGTTATTCCGGCAATTCACGACCGACAGGCGTGCGGAACACGCGGTCGAGCTCCTCAAGCAGGCGCCCCTGCATCGCCTCGGCGAGCTCACCGACATTCAGGGCATCGACGACTCGCTCGCGCTGGCGGTGGCGCCCTACGTCACCGTGTGGAGCGATGGCTTAGTGAACATCAACTCCGCCCCCGAGCCTGTGCTCGCCGCGTTGCCTGGGGTCTCGGTCACGGTGGCGCGGAGTCTAGTGCGGCGCCGCGAGACCGGGGAGCTCGTCTTCGGGCCAGACCCCGTGCGGTCGCAATTGGCCGGAGTGCCAGGTGGCGTGGCCGCCCTCGCAGTGCTGCCCAGCCGTCTCCTGATCGTGAGCCGGGGGTGGCAAGACGGGCATCCGCTGACTCACGAGATCCAGGCTGTCTATGACGTCCTCGGCGCGCGGCTCACGCTGCTGGCGTGGCAGGAGCGAGATCTCTAAGACACTTTGAGGTTGATGCCGTAGATCGCCTGGAGCATCCCGAGCGCGACGAAGCCGACGAGGGCGCCGAAGATCACGATGAGCGCCGGCTCGAGGAGTGCCACGCCGGTCCGAAGCGAGCGGCGCACCTCGCCGTCGTAGGTGTCAGCGACGCGAAGGCACAAGTCCTCGAGCCGACCGCTCTCTTCCCCCACAGCGATCATCTGGAGGGCCAGCGGCGGTAACGTTCCTGCGAGCGACGGGGCGAGCGCACTGCCCTCCGCCAGCGCGGCCGCCGCCCGGTCCACGCTCTCTTGCACCATGAGGTTCGTCGCCGACGCCCGGGCGATCTTGAGCGCGGGGAGCGCCGGCACGCCGCTTTTCAAGAGCAGACCCAGCGTGCGGGCCAACCGCGCCGTCGAATACTTGAGCTCGAGGTCCCCAATCCAAGGCCACGCCAGCCGGGCGGCGTGCCAACGGCGGCGAGTTTCCGGACGGGCGAGGGCGCTCGAGATCAGGTAGGCCCCCGCCGCCCCGAGCGACAGCCACAGCCACCACGCTTTGGTCAACAGCGCACTCGCGCCAAGGAGGAGATGCGTGCTGAGCGGGAGGGTGCCGCCAACGTCCGCGAGGACGTTCGCGAACCGTGGAATCACGAATCCCAAGAGAACGATTACTCCGACGGTCGCGACCACGGCCAGGAGGGCGGGGTAGAGCAGCGCCGAGAGGACCTGCGACCGGAGCTCCGCGCTTTCCTCCATGTGCTCCGACAGACGCACGAACACGACGTCGAGCGCGCCGCTCGACTCGCCGGCCGAGACCATGGCAACGAAGAGGGGATCGAAGTACCGCGGATGTTGGGCGAGGGCGTCGGCGAGGCTGGCGCCGCCTTGTACGGCGCGGCGCACCTGCCGGACCGTCTCCGCAAGGCCGTGATGACTCGCGTACTGTGCGGTGAACGCGAGCGCCCGGTCGAGCGGGACTCCCGCGCCGAGTAGCGTCGCGGCGTTCCGGGTCCAGAGCGTCACGGCGGCGCGGCGACCGAGCTGCCGCCCACCCCGCGGCGCGCCGGTGGGCGTCGATTCGTCGACCGTGACAGGATAGAGGTGTTGGCGACGCAGCTCCTCGAGCACCGACTGGCGCGAGGGCGCGTGCAGCACGCCTTCCATCACCTGCCCGTCCGGTGTAGCCGCCCGGTAGCGGAACCGGAGGCTCATAACAGCGCGTCGTCCGCCGTCACCCGCAGGACTTCTTCGAGCGTCGTGGTACCCGCGCACGCCTTGGCCCAGCCCGCCGCGCGCAGCGGCGCCATGCCCTGCGCCTGCGCCAGCGCGCGAAGCTCGGCGAGCGGAGCGCGCTGGACGACGCGCTCGCGCAAGTCCTCGCTCATCGGCATCAGCTCGTAAAGACCCGAGCGCCCGCGATAACCGGTGCCCGCGCAAGCGTCGCAGCCGCGTCCCCGCCGGAACCGCGGTTGGGGAATGTCGGGCACGGTGGTCACCTGGGCCAGCACGTCCGCTGGCGGGCGGAAGTCCTCGCCGCAGGTATCGCATACCAGCCGCACCAAACGCTGCCCCACGATCGCCAGCACCGTAGCGGCGACGAGGTAGGGTTCAATGCCCATGTCCACCATGCGCGTCACGCCGCTCGGCGCGTCGTTCGTGTGCAGGGTCGAGAACACCAGGTGCCCCGTGAGCGCCGCTTGGATCGCGATCTCGGCGGTTTCGCGGTCGCGCATCTCGCCCACCATGATGATGTCAGGGTCATGGCGCAGAATGGAGCGCAGCGCCGCTCCGGAGCACGACCCCCTCGCCGTGGAGTGTGGGGCTGATCGACACGCGCAGATCGAGCTCCCGGTCCGACAGCCGCAGCCGAATGCGACCGTCCTGGGCGAGACGTCGCTCGGCGATGTTCAGACTGGCCATGATTTTTATGCGGCTCAGCACGGCGGCCTGGTACTGGCGTGGCGGGCGGGAGATGTCATGCAACACACCGTCGATGCGGTAACGCACCCGCAGCCCGTCGGGCGTCGCCTCGAGATGAATGTCGCTCGCCCGCGCCCGCAGCGCCTCGAGGATCATCACGTTCACGAGCTTGATCACCGGCGCCTGGTTCGCGAGCGTGCGCAGGTCGGCGATGGTCTCCTCCTCTTCGCCGAGAAGCACCAGATCGCTGCCGCGGAGGTCCGTCGCTTGCGCGTCGGCGGGCGACTCGGATTGTGCGGAGAGGATCGCTGCATGGATTTCGGCGGCGGGCGCGCTCACGAGCTTCACGCGTCGGCTATACAACCAGCATAGCTCGTCGATCACCGTCGGGTCGGGTCGCTCTTCCGCCGCCACCAGCAGTTCACCGGTCTCGCTCACGCCCACAGGTAGCGCTCGCGCTGCATCAGAGAGTCCGCCTGCTCGTCCGTAAACACGACGTACGGCGTCAGGAAAATTGCGATCTCGGTGCGCTCGTGGGAGGTGCTGCGGTTCTTGAATAGCAACCCGAGCAACGGGAGGTCCTTGAGCAAGGGGACGCCGCTCTCAACGGTTTGTTGCGTCTCGCCGATCAGCCCGCCGATGACCACCGTATGGCCCGTCTTTACGATCGCGCTCGTTTCCGCTTCGCGCGTCGTGATGATCGGAGCGTTCTGCGCCGCCGCCACCGTCTGCTGCGACAGCGCACTTACCTCCTGGAGCACGCGGAACGTGACGTAGCCGTCCTTGTTCACGGTTGGGATTACCGTGAGCTGCGTGCCGACGTTACGGAACTGCACGACGGTGTTCAGCTGCGCGGTCAAGCCGGCGAACGTCGACGAGACGAACGGTACCTCGCTGCCGACCAGAATGCGGGCCTCCTCGTTGTTGAGGGCGAGGATCCGCGGGGTGGACAACACGCGCACGTTCGTGCGGGTCGCGAGGGCCTGGAGGATGGCTCGCACGTCGATCGTTGCAAGCGAGATAAGCCGGATGCCGAGACCCTGCAGACCCTTGAGAAGCGAATCGCTGAACTGCTGCGGGCCAACCCCGACCGTGGCCCCACGCGTGCTGTCCCCCGAGACGCCCTTCTGCGTGAACAGTTGCCAATTGATCCCGTACTGGTTGGCGCGATCGAGCGTGACTTCGGCGATCAGAACTTCCAGCAGCACCTGGGGAGGGCGGACGTCGAGCTGGTCGATCGTCTCCTGGAGCACGGAGAAGTTCGGCGGCGCGGTCCGGATAACGAGCGAATTGGTTGCCTGATCAGGAACGATCGTCGTCCTGCCCAGCAGTCCCTGCTGTTGGACCTGGGCGCTCTCCGCGGCGGACGGCGCGGTCCGAGAAGGGATCGTCGGAAGCATCCCGGCGCGATCTTGCGCCGACTCGACTTCACGACGTCGAAATCCTGTCAGCTCGCTCGACAGGCTGCGCCCCTCGAGCGCTTGGACGCGCTGCCGCGCCGCCGGCGTCGCCACCGCCGCACCGAACACCTGCCCGAGCGTGCCCGCGAGCTCTACCGCGCTCGCGTGCTTGAGCGGATATACGTAGGTGCGGAGTCCCTCCTCGCCTCCCGTCTTCACATCGAGCTGGCGCAACAGATCGAGGTAGCGTGCGATGTTCACGCCGCGGTCCGTGATCAGCACGGCGTTCGAGCGCGGCACGACCTCGAGGCGGGCGTTCTTGCTCGCGACCTGCTTCAAGAGGGTAATGCCCTCTTCCGCTCGGATGAACTCGAGCGGCACGATCTGCGTCACGAGCCCGAGTGGGGGCGGGGAGGGGAAGTCTTTTCCGACCCGCACCGGCCCCGTGGACGGCCGGTTCGCCTCGGGCATCACCTGAGCCACGGGGCCCGTCTGTACGAGCACCAGCCCCTGACTCTCGAGGATCGCCTCCAGCACCGCCCCGACCTGGGTCGCCGGCACCGGCTCCGGCGTCTGAAAGGTGATGCGACGGCTCGGCAGACCGCTGAGCACGACGTTCACGTTCAACACGGCCGCGAGCGAACGGATCACGTCGGACAGGTCGGCGTTGACATAGTTGATGCGAATGGTCTGCGGCTGTTGCGCCGCGGTTCGGACGGGCGCGGCTAACAGTGCACCGAGCAGGGCTATGGCGTACCCCCTCACGGCCCACTCCGGGCTGCGCGCTGCAGGCGGAGGACGAGCGGTCCCGACGGCTGCGCCAGCGTTACCGTCGAGTCGGTGATGGCGAGGACACGCGCGCCCGCGACCAGGTCGCCGACGCGATAGAGCTCGCCGCCCGGGATGCTTGGGTCCGCGTCGATGATGGCCACCGCGCCCTGCGCCCCGACCGTGATCCCGTACAGCCGGAGCGTCGGTCCGCGGGGCTTCGTGGGTGCGGCCGCCCGCCCAGGCAGCGAGAACCGCACCGCCGGGGGGGTCCGGTCCGGGGACAAAATGTTCGCGGCGATGATGGCGTCGGACCTCGGCGCCGGACGTGTGCTCGTCGGTGCGGCCTCGGGCTGGGCTTCTGCAGGCACGTCCAGCGGCGCCGCTTGTGCCCGAGGGAGGCGCGTCGGCGCCAGGCGCAGCCCCAAGCCAGCGATCAGGAGCGCCCCTGCGGCGGCATACAGGCTGCGCACGAGGGTCACGAGCCGCTAGCTCCGCCTGCGGCGCGGTAGAGCCCGTGTAGGCGGAGCGACCAGGAGAAGGCCTGGGGCGCCTTGCGGGGGCGAGGACCAGAGCCCGAACGGTTGCTCATCGCGAACCCAGCGTTCACCGACAACTCGTCGAGCGCGAGCAGCTTCTCGCTGTGCTCCAGCCGGGAGAGAAAATCCACAAGGCCATAGATGTCTCCCTGACACTGGAGCTGCACCGGGATCGCGAGCAGACTGGACTGGCCGGGACGTGGCTGGCTCGCGACGTCGACACGGTTCAGCTGCACCGAGCTCTCGTCGGCGTAGCGCTGCAGCAGTCCTTGCAGTGACGAGGCCGCGAGCGCTGGCGTCGCGCCGGTCACGAGACGGGCCTCGTCCGGAGCGTGCGCGAGCTTCCGCTCGACGAGCGCCCGCCGCAAGCCGTCGGTGTTGCCCGTGAGGGCTGCGAACCGCAGCCATTGCTCGCGGCTCGCCGTGTAGGCTGCCTCGCGGACCGCCCAGCGGCGGGCGAACGGGAGTCCGAGCAACACGATCACGAGAGCGCTCGCGCTCACGAGCGCCCCGCCCAGCACCATCCGGCGCTCGCGCGGGTTAAGGCGCCGGAGCGTATCGGAAAGCCAGTGCAAAGCTTTCATAGTTGTTCTCGCCCAACGCACCACGGGTTGTCGCGGAGAGAAAGCGCACTTCCTTGAATTCCGGCGCCGCGCCAAGCTGCGCCATCAGGCGCGACGTATTCGGGGCGTAGCCGTCTATCTGCCACTCGGTCCCCGACCAGCGTATCCCCCGCAGGTAGGCTCCGGCCGGCAGCTGCTTCGAGAGCGCCAGCAGCACGCCCAGCGGGTCGGGCCGCTTCTGCTCGACTTGCCGGATCGCCTGCGCCTCGCGGTCGAGCGCCTGGAGCTGGCTCTGCAGAGAGAGGGTAGGCGCGGCTTGCTGCTTGAGCGACTGGAGGCTCGCCTCGAGCTGGCGGGTGGCGCGCGCGCGCCAGGCGTCGGCCGATGCGACCGCGAACACGAGGGCCGCCATGCCGAGGGCTACCGCGAGCCCGAGCTGACGCCACCAACGCGCGGTGATGCGGACCCCGAGCTCGGGAGAGACCAGCGTCCGCGCGAAGTTCGGTTTGGTTCCGATTCCGAGCGCTGCTCCGAAGGCGGGAAGGAACGGACCCACGACGTCCGCCACAGTGGGCAGCGGCTGCACGATCGCCTCGGGCAGGAGCGTACCGAGCACGCGCGCCCGATCCTCGTTCCACGGCGTCAGGTAGATCGGCCCCCCCCCCGATGCGCCACCGTTCTCAAACAGCGCCGCCGCGGCGTCGTCGAGAGCGCCGAACACGCGCCGCGCGTGCGTCACTCGTCCCTCGCGGATCTCCACGACCCCGATGCCGTCAGCCTGGCCGTCGATCAGCACGACGGCGCCCATGAGCTGCACCTGCGCCAGCGCGCGCGCCAGTGCGAGGGGCCCAGGCTCGACCACGTCGACCGGAGCGAGTTCTTCGAGCGCGGCGACCCAAGCTGCAAGCAGGGCCTCCTTCGCCGCGAACACGAGGTCATCGTCGCCGCGCACTGCGGGCACGATCTCCTCGGCACGAACGGGGAAGAATCGCTCGGGCTCGAGCCGCAGGATATTGCGCTTCTCCGGCTCACCGAGGGGAGGAAGCTTGAGCCGCTTTATGAAGAGGAGGGGAACGTCGAGGGCTATGGCGATTCGGCGTGCGGGACCGAGATGTTGCCGAAGCGCCTCGACCGCCTCTGCCGGGTTCGCCGGGTCGTACTCGACCTCCACCACGCGGGCTCGGGGTCGGAACCAGCCCTCGAGTCGCACACCGCGCAGGGCGCGGGCCCCGAGCTCGACGCCGAGGCGGGCCATCATAATCGTGCGTGATGCAGGAATTGCACCGGCTGGATATACGCTCAGAGCAAGGGGCCCTGTGGCGCAGGTGCAACAGGGGGTGGCTCTGTTGGGCCTCGCTGCAGCTCCATCAGGGGAACCCCGAGATCCTGCTCGTGCTAGGGCGTACGCGGATCTGGGCGCACTGTGAAGGTCTGGGTGGATGACCGGCCGTTGACGGTCAACCGCGCCGTGAACGTACCGGTGAGCCGCGGGCCGCCGCCGCGCCGCGGTCCGCCCCCCCCGCCCCCCCCGCCACCGCCGCCACCGCCGCCAGCTGCGCCGGGAGCGGTGGGCTCCGGTGGTGCGACCGGACGCCAGACGACCCGGTGCATTCCAGCCGTGGTCGAGAAAACCTCAGGAACGGGCTGCCACAGCGGCGACACGCGCGGCAGCCCGTTCGTGCTCCGGCCACCTCGCGGTCCAGTATCCGTCCCAGGTTCGGCAGGCCACTTCCGCAGAACTCGACCGGCAGCGTCGAGAATCTCCAGCGTCATCCCCGCGGCCGCCGATTTGAGGTAGTAATCGATGAAGGCGCCATCGGGCGGGTTCAGAGCCTGCGGCTCGTCACGTTGGAGCGGTGTGCCGTCATCGTCTCCCGGCACGACGTTGCTCGCGTCCGCGGGCCGGAACAGCCAGGCGTCGGCCTGGAGCACTTCGTCGCTGACCTGCCGCAGCGCGCTGATGTCGTCCATCACCCAGAACCCGCGGCCGTGCGTGGCGACGATGAGGTCGTTGCCGTACACCACGAAGTCGCGCACCGACG
>QHVB01000058.1 GCA_003222195.1 Gemmatimonadota bacterium
CTCCCGTAGAACGCCTCCGCGAGACCCTCTGGAGCACCGGATTCGACGCCCCGCAGACGCAACAGGGCCAGGAACGTGTCGTCTGTAAACCAGCGCTTGCTCCGCTGTGAGGGGAATGCGGCCAGGAGATGTTCCGTCTTCCGCAACGCGGTGTCGCGCGGCAGGGGCACGTAGAGGTTGGGCTGACCCAGGTCGCCATCCCACTTGGGGATCTCGTACTCCAGAATCAGGTGATCGCGGAACGTCTGCCAGGCGACGTCCGAGACGAGCCGATGATCCTGGTGGCGGTCGTCGCGGCAATGGGCGAAAACCACGTCAGGCGTGAACGCTCGCTTGACCGCTTCGAGCACCTCCTTGATCTCGCTCAGGGCGGCGGGGAAGTGCCCGTCGCGGAATTGGTGGACGTCTACCCCGCGGGCTCCAGCCCCGGCCAGGAACTGGCTGGCGCTCTCCCGGGCCTCGCGCTCGCGGGGTCCTCCGGCGCCGCTGAAGACGACCCAATGACAGTTCACGTTGCGCCGTGCCGCGAGGAGGGCGAGGATCGTGCCGCCACAGCCGATCTCGATGTCGTCGGCGTGGGCGCCGAGACAAAGGATCCGGAGAGGGCCCGGAGGCAGAGCGAGAGAAAGCATCGGGCGTTACCGGCCGTCGAGCGAGAAGGTCAGGAGCACCCGCCCCGCGACCACAGAGATCTGCTCCCGGCCATCGACCATATGGGCGATCGGAGCCGCGACGATCCGGCCGCCGGTGTTGAAGCCCCACAGCTCCCGCCCCGTCTCGGCGTCGAGGGCGTAGAACCGGGTATCGTTTCCGCCGAACACGAGATCGCCAGCGGTTGCGAGCAGGCCTCCCGGGTTGCCCCTTGGGGATGGCTGCAGGTGTTCCCACCGGAGCGCGCCGGTCGTCGCCGAGAGCGCCCGCACGACCGAGACGGACTGGTGGCCCGGCACGTTTGCGGCGTCTCCCCCCATGTACTCCATACCCGACCGATATTTCGATGGAATCGCGTAGAACAGGCCAGCTCTCTCCACGGCCGCGACGTAGAAGAGGTTGGTCCGCGGTGAGAAGGCTGGAGACCACCAATTTGTCGCTCCACCGACATACGGGTAAAGCAGCGTGCCCTCACGCGACGGCATGGCACCGGGCGCCGGCACCGGACGCCCCGTCGAGTCGAGGCCCTGAGCCCACGTCACTCGAGCAAACGGACGGCCGGCCAGAAACTGCCCTGTAGCACGGTCGAGGACGTAGTAGAAACCGTTGCGGTTCGCCGTCACCAGGAGCCGGCGCTGGCGCCCTGCGACCTCCGCGTCGACGAGGACCGGAATCTCGACGGCGTCGTAATCGAGCGCGTCGTGCGGCGTGAACTGGAAGTGCCAGCGCAGTTTGCCAGTGCGAGCCTCGAGGGCCAGGACGCTGTTCGTGTACAGATTGTCGCCGGGTCGGCCCGTAGCGTCGAACGTGGGGCCCGGATTTCCGGTGCCCCAATACAGCAAGCCGAGATCCGGATCGTAGGACCCGGTCATCCAGGTCGGTCCTCCGCCGGTGCGCCAGCTGTCACCCGTCCACGTCTCGTGTCCGGGTTCACCGGGTCCCGGAATCGTGTAGAACCGCCACACGCGCTTGCCGGTTGCTGCGTCGTAGGCGTCGACGAAGCCGCGGATACCGTACTCTCCTCCCGCCACCCCGGTGATGACTAGCCCGTCCAGTGCCAACGGGGCGGCGGTGATGGTGTAGCCCTCACCGGGATCTGCCACCATCGTCTCCCACTTGATGTTCCCGGTTCCCGCGTCCAGCGCCACGAGTCGGGCGTCGAGGGTGGCGAGATACAGCATGTTGCCGAGGACTGCGACGCCGCGGTTCACCCTGCCGCAGCAGGTTGGCAGTTTGTCCGGCAGCTGGCGGTTGTACCTCCAGAGTAGCCCGCCCGTGCGGCTGTCGATCGCGACGACATCGTTTGGCGGGACCGTTAGATACAGCACGTTCGCCACAGCGAGGGGGGAGGCTTCGATGTTTTCCTCACTCTTCACGGGTAGCTGATACATCCAGCGCAGGCGTAGGCGACCCACGCTGCCACGATCAATCTTGCGCAAGCGACTGTAGCGCCGGCTGGTGTAGCTGCCCGAGTAGGTCCGCCAGTCGGCTGAGTCTCGCTCGGCGGCTACGAGGTCCGAGAACGTCACCGGTGCGGCTGGCGCGGACGGAGCCGAGCTGCTTGCGGCCATCGCCGGCCGCGACCGGTCCACCGACCTGACGTACGCCACGACCTGCCAGATGTCGCTGGCGGGCCAGGCGTGCGGCGGCATGGCGGTACCCGGAATCCCGCGCTTGACGCTCCGATACACGGCCCAGTCGCTGGCCCCGTGTGCGAAGACGCCCTGATCGAACGCGGGCGCGCGGCCTCCGACCCCGCCGTCACCGTGACAGGACGCGCACTGTGTAGCGAACAGGCGCGCGCCGGCCGCGACATCGACCGAATCCGTCCGGGGGTTCGTGATCACGGCATTGGGATTGGGTGTCTCCGCCAGGGGGGCGAGGTACACGCCGCTGCGGGAACGGAGCATCCCCGCGAGCTCCATCCAGCTGATGTCGGGCAGGCGGCCCCGCCCCTTGAGCAGGACGACCTTCATCCGCCAGCGAAGACCTGGCACGGCGGTGGCGACACCGATCGCAAACAGGACCGGAAGCAGCAGGATGCCCCGACGGAGGCGGGGGGTCATCACACCGCGCTACCGATCGATCCCCGCCGGCGCGGCCCGGGCGCCCCGGCGGACCTCGGGTCGCGGCTCGGTCCTGGGGTGGGCAGCGTCCTTGCGCCAGACCTCCCACGGCGGGTTGCCCGCGGCGTACAGGTCCTCGATGCGCTTCTTGTCCTTGGCCGTGTCCATCGGGAGCCAGAAGCCGTCGTAGTCGTATGCCAGGAGCTGGTGGCCGTGCACCAGTCGCTGAAACGGCTCGAGCACCAGCTCGTCGCCGTCTTCGATGTAACCGAGCATGTCACGGCGGAAGATGAAGAAGCCGCCGTTCACCCGGAGCCCGGACTGCGCGATGTCGCGGAAGCTGCTGACACGGCCGTCATGTTCCGTGGTCACGAAGTGGTAGCTCAGGTTCGGCTTGACGCACAGGAAGCTCGCCACCGCGTCGTGCGCCTGGAAATGCGCGATCTGATCAGGCAGCGCGAGATCCGTTAGCCCGTCGCTATAGTTTGCGAGGAACATCTCCTCGCCAGCCAGGTGTGGCGCCACGGCCTTGAGCCGCTGCCCGATGTTGGTATTCAGGCCGGTCTCGACGAACGTGATGCGCCAGTCGCTGATGTCGCTGCTCAACAGCTCGCGCTTCGTCCCGCCGTCGGACAACACGAAGTCGTTCGAGACGCATTCCTCGTAATTGAGGAAGTAGTGCTTGATCATGTCGCCGCCGTAGCCGAGGCAGAGCACGAAGTCTTTGTGCCCAAAGTGGGCGTAGTACTTCATCAGGTGCCAGATGATCGGCCGGTACCCGATCGGCACCATCGGCTTGGGCACGTTTTCGGCGTATTCCCGCAGGCGCATGCCGAGACCGCCACAGAACAGGACGACTTTCATATCACGACCCCACTTTCGCTGGTTGCCAGACGGCGTCGGCAGCGGTGCGTTCCCGCGCGCCGTGTTGCCAGCGCAGCGCACTGTCCACCCGCCCCTCCCGCTGTAACTGCTGAATGTGCAGGACGCGAAGGAAGCGGGTCCCGCAGAAGTCCTCCCGCGTCAGGCCAAACGTGCGGTACGCTTCGCACAGCTGCGCGATGCCCTGCGGCACCGTCCACTGTGGACGGAACTCCGGCAGGGTCTCGGCGAGCTTGGAGCAATCGACGCGATAGCTCCGCGGGTCAGGACCCCCGCCCGGCGCATACGTGACTCGGCTTCCCTGGACCGCCCGCTGTACGAGATCGGCGAGTTCCCGCACCCGGTAGTTCTCCTCGGAGCGCCCCACGTTGAACGCGGCGTTGTGGATCAGGGGACGCGGGGCGTGCAGCACAGCCAGGAAGGCGCGACAGAAGTCTTCGACGTGCACGAGCGGCCGCCACGCCGTGCCGTCGCTCTGAATCGCGACCTCACCGGTGGTGTAGGCCGCGGCCACGAGGTTGTTGACCACGACGTCGGCGCGCAGGCGCGGCGACACGCCGTAGGCCGTCGCGTTGCGCAGAAACGTCGGGCTGAAGTGCTGGTCGGCCAAGGCGGCGACATCGTGCTCCACCAGCACCTTGGACCTGCCGTACGGCGTGATCGGGTTGAAGGAGGCTTGTTCGTCCAGCATCGCTTCCCCGGCTACCCCGTACAGGCTGCATGACGACGCGAACAGGAAGCGCGGGACGCCCGCCGTCTTGGCTGCACGCGCGAGGCGGACCGACGCCCGGTGGTTGATCTCGTACGTGGTGGCCGGGTCGAGGTCCCCCAGCGGATCGTTGCAGAGAGCCGCAAGGTGGATGATCGCGTCGAAGCCCTGGACGTGCGCTGGCTGCACGTCGCGGATGTCCACGCGCAGCGCGACCGGATCGGCGGATGCCCGCGCGTTCGGCGATGTCGAGCAGGCTGTGCGTCCCGTCGGAGAGATTGAGCACCCAGAGCAGGGCGAGCTCGAATCCCGGCAGCAGCCCTCCGCCGACGGCGGTGTAAAGACCGCGCTTGCCCAGTTGGGGCTCGCACATCGGCTTGAGGTTCACGTAGCGCGCATCGTGCTCGAGAATGTCGAGGATCTTGAGGCAGCGCGCGTACGAGTCGGCGAGGCTCTCGGGTGTGACGAACGCGAGGTTGTCCGCCGACGAGTGGTACTCGGGATAGCGCCCGTTGGGTGTCCGCGTAAAGGATCCCACGGCGAGGTTGAAGCCGGGCGAGCAGTATTGCCGCTCGTCGTACCCATAGGGCACGAAGTCGAGGAGCGTGTATGGGCCGTCGCCGTGGCTGAGCACGTGCGCGGCGGCGCGGTCCACGAGGGCATCGCCGCGGCGACTCCGCTTGTACGTGGGCGCGCCGCGGTCGCCCAGACAGGACAGCACCAACCCGTGCCGGATGAACGGCACCCGCGTCCGATTCAGCGCGAGCCACGTGATCGAGCCGATCGTGCCGGGGATGAACAAGAATCGGTACGAGCAGCGGCGGGCCTGACGGCTCACGTGTTGCGCCAGGGACACCGCGACCGCCATCCCGGACAGATTGTCGTTGGCGAGCGAAGGGTGGCAGCAATGACAGGAGATCAGAATCTCGTCGGGGCTCTCGCCTTGGAGCGCGTACTCACCGTAGGTGAGGTGCCCATCCTCGAGGGTGGCATCGATGCACACCTCGTACTCGACGTCGTCGAGCGCCAGGAATTGTCGGTGCGTGAGGCAGAATCCCCAGCTCTCCGCGTAGTACGAGGTCCGGTAGGGAATCCAATCCGGGTGGTCGGGCAGCGTGTAGAGGTGCGGAGTGAGCTCGGCGAGTGACAGTCGGCGGCGCACCGGCACGCTGTAGTTCACGACATGGAGGTTCGAGCGCTGGAAATCGACGACGCGCTCGCCGCGCGAATTCTTGATGTAGGCATCGCGGATGTTCCACTCTTTGGGCACGGTCCAGTCGAACACCGGCGTGCCGGTCGGAACTTCCTGGAGCGTGAGCGGGATCTC
>QHVB01000059.1 GCA_003222195.1 Gemmatimonadota bacterium
TGGACCACCGTAAACAGTCGCAGGGCAACAGACGCACGGCGGTTTTCAGTTCTGAGTCTGCAGGACAAACTATCCCGTTACCCACCAAGTTGCGCCTGAACTTACTCAGACCCAGCTGACTTACGCTACGGCATCGACATCCAGCGTGAGCACCTCGAACGGGGCTAGATCAAAGCGATGCGGCATCGCCGCCTCCAACACCACCGGCGCCTTCGCTCGATCGGCCGCCCATGGACTCCGCGCGCTGAACCGCCGCGGCGCGTCGGCGGGAACCTCCAGCGCCGCGCCGATGTCGAGCTCGATCCCCTGCGGCACATCCTTCGGATTCCGGAGCACCAGTGTCCCCTTCCCTGGCAGCCACGCCGCGTGGCCATAGACCTCGAGCGCGCCGGGATCACCCCCCACCCAGTGAGTGTCGACCAGGATCGCGGCGCGGTCGCGTGACCACCGCGCTGCCTCCGCCAACGCGTCCCAGTTTGCCGGCGACAGCAGCGCCGGCGTGACGTACAGCTCCTGCAGCTGCGTCCCCGTGCCGAAATAGGCTCGGCACTCTGACGTGAAGTCGCCGCCCGGATCGCTGTCGAGATGATTGGCGTGGCGCGCGTAGATCACGCCGTGCAGCATCAGCGCGTTGAGCGGAAACAGCGGGCCCTTGCGGACGATACCGGCATACGTGTCGGCGTCACGATAGGTGATCCAGCGCTGCCGATCCGATCCGACACCCGTGAAATCGTGGTCCTCGCCGCCGCGCCAGATCGAGTCGGCGTGGCGCAGGAAGAACGGTGAAGGATACGTCCCGCTCGTGAGGTTGACGTACAGATCCGGCTTCTCGGCACGCAGGTCGGCGATCAGCGCGAGCATCGCGCTGAAATCAGAATCGAACGCACCGCCTGGAATCGCGTGCGCCACATTCCCCGTGCCGTCGAACTTGAATTGATTGACGCCGTACCGCCGGATCATGTCGAGGCAGGTCTCGCGAAACCGCGCATAGTACTTGGGACCCGAAAGCGCGAAGCCGCCCTCGTTCGTCTCAAACCCTTGCGCTCGGCCGAAGCTCAGCCGGTCCTCTTTGGGCTTCCCATATCCGCCCCACGGTGACAGCCACACGCCGGGCGCTGCGCCGTACCGCGCCGCCGCCGCGCGCAGCGGCGTGAATCCGCGCGGGAAGCCGGCATGAAAGCGCCACAACGTGTGAGGATCGTCCCAGCCGTCGTCGAACAGAAATGAATCGAGGTGCACGCCCCGCCGCTCGTGCAGCTCGCGGCCGACCGCCGCGATGGCGTCGAGCGCCGCCGCTTCGTCGAACTTGGAGAAGTAGCCGATATCGTACCACGAGTTGTAATGAAGAAACGGGCGATACGGATGGGCCCGCTCGCGCTCGAGATAGGTGAGGAAATCGCGCCGCACCTGCCCGGGCGAAACGACGCCGACCACCGCTGAATACGTGACCGGTGCCCGGGGACGCAGCGGCAGTTCCCGAGCGAGCGACGCCTGAGCTCGCCCATTTGCGACGGCGACGTCGGCCAGGGGATGCTCGAACGCGAGGAACCAGGATCCCGCGACGATCGGAGAGCCCCGCACCGCGCCGCGCACCTCCGCGCCCTGGCCCGCGAGGTCCAGGTCCACGAGCCTGACCTCCCGAATCGGGACCTCGCCCCCTCCATCCGGCCCGTCCCCGCGCAGCGTGACCTCTTGTCGGACATACCGCGATCCGTCGCGCAGCTCGGCGCGCCAGGTGACGTGGAAGCGGCCGTCCGGGTCCGCAAGCTCAACTGTGAGCGCACGGCCGGGGAGCCGCGCGGCGAGCCGAGCCGCGCCAGGGTCGCCGGCCAGCAGGGAGACGCGAGGCTCTCCCGTTACACGCAGCGCCGTCGTCCCAAGCGTGGTGCCATCGCGAAACACGAGCGCGCAGACATCGGCAGATAATGGAAGGGACCGACCGGAAGACCGATCGCTGACGCTTACAGCACGCAGGACGCCGTCCGCGATCGACCAGCGCCCCTGCACCAGTCCGTTGTCGAGCGTGAGGTCGCCGCTGCGTTGCGCGACTCGCCAACCGATTAGACTTCCGGCGGCGGCAACGCCGGCGCCAGCGAGGAAAGCGCGGCGGGTGATCACCGTGGGAACGATGGAGGCAGAATGCAAAAACGCAAACTCGGAAAACGCGGCCTCGAAGTCTCCGCGCTCGGCCTCGGCTGCATGGGGATGAGCCAGAGCTACGGCACGCCGCCGGACAAACAGGCGATGATTTCGCTCATCCGCACCGCCGTGGAGCGCGGCATCACGTTCTTCGATACGGCAGAAATCTACGGTCCCCATACTAATGAAGAGCTCGTCGGGGAAGCGCTGGCGCCACTGCGCCGGCAGGTGGTGATCGCGACCAAGTTCGGGATCAAGTACGAGAACGGCCAGCAGCTGCAGGACAGCCGCCCCGAGCGCATCAAGCAGAGCATCGAGGGGTCGCTGAAACGGCTCCGAACGGACGTCGTGGATCTCTATTATCAGCACCGGGTCGATCCGAACATCCCGATCGAAGAGGTGGCGGGGACGGTCAAGGAACTGATCGCGCAAGGGAAGGTGAAGCACTTCGGCATGTCCGAAGCAGGAGTGAAGACCATTCGCCGCGCCCACGCGGTCCAGCCGGTCACCGCGGTCCAGAGCGAATACTCACTCTGGTGGCGACGTCCCGAAGCAGAGCTGCTGCCCACCCTCGAAGAGCTCGGCATCGGCTTCGTGCCGTTCAGCCCCCTCGGCAAGGGTTTTCTGACCGGCACGATCGACGAGAAGACGACGTTTGTCAGCTCCGACTTCCGGAACGTCGTGCCGCGCTTCACACCTGAGGCGCGCAAGGCGAATCAGGCCATCGTGGATGTGCTGCGGAAGATCGCGGACAAGAAGCGCGCGACACCGGCGCAGATCGCGCTCGCGTGGCTGCTCGCCCAGAAGCCGTCGATCGCTCCGATTCCCGGGACCACGAAGCTCGCACGACTCGATGAGAACATCGGCGCCCTATCGCTGCGGCTGACGCCCGACGATCTCCGCGAGATCGAAAGCGCCGCGTCCAGAATCACGATTCGGGGCGCGCGCTATCCTGAAGCACTCGAGAAAAGGACGGGGCTCTGAGATGCGAGTCGGCATTCTGGGTTCAGGACTGATGGGCGGGAAACTCGGCACAATCTTCGCGCGCGCCGGTCATGAAGTGGTATTCAGCTATGCACGCACCAGGCAGAAGCTGGAGAAGCTCGCCCACGAGGCGAAAGGCAAGGCGCGCGCCGGGACACCCGCCGAGGCCGCGCAAGATGCGGATGCGCTGCTGCTGGCCGTGCATTGGTCCCGCGTCGACGATGTCTTGAAGCAGGCGGGCGATCTCTCGGGCAAAACCATCGTGAGCTGTTCGCTCCCGATGAACGCCGACGATACTGATCTCGTCGTGGCTCACACCTCGTCCGGCGCGGAGGAGCTTGCGAAAAAAATCCCAGCGGCGCGGGTCGTTGCCGCTTTCGGCACGGTGCCGAGCGAAGTGTTCTTTGACGTCTTCGCGGCCCGCCGCAAAACCACGCGGGCGAGCCTCCTCTACTGCGGGGACGACGCGAAGAGCAAGAGGACTGCCGCTGCCTTGATCCGCGATGTGGGGTTCGATCCTGTGGACGCCGGACCGTTGCGGATCGCCCGGTACACGGAACCGTTCACCCTGCTCATCGCTCAGCTCGCATACGAAGGAAAGAGCGGCCCACGGCTAGCGTACCGGTTCGCGTGGTTCGGGGGCTGAGCCGCGGCGCTGAGTAGGTCGAAAAAGATGCGAGTGTGGCGCTAGCGCCACGCGTCGTGGAGTCAATCGCGTGGCGCCGACGCAGCGCTTCTGCACATCTGAGCGGAAGTCCGCCAAGTACAGAACGTGCAGCCGCCAGCGGGCACTCGATGCGTACGGACCGCGGTAGACTCGCCTTCCTCGCCGGCCTCGCACTCGTCATCGGTTGTCGCGTGGCAGCGCTGCTCGACGCCCCTCCCAACAAAGTGATTGACGTCACGCCGGCTCGGGTCGTCGACTCGGCGCTGGCAGGCAGCGGCGCTACGCGTGCGGCCGCGCTCGTCCTCTCGACCGCACGTGGCGGCACGCCGCCACCGTGGACCGCTCACCGCGCCGCCAATGCACCATGGCTCGCGATTGCCGCCGACACAGCAACGCTCGACACGCTGCGCATGGCGCTCGATCCCTCGCGACTCCCGCCCGGCGTTTATCGCGACA
>QHVB01000014.1 GCA_003222195.1 Gemmatimonadota bacterium
ACTCCTGACGATCCTCAATGCCATGGCGCGCACTCACACCCCCTGGCGACCGGCCCATGCTTGACATGAAACACGGTTGCTTAAGGACAACGATTGCCGAGCACAGGCTTTAGCCTGTGAACGTGCCTGCGAATAGATTCCGGTCTCATGCAGCACGAAGCCGTGATCATCGCCGGCGCCGGGCCGATTGGTCTGGCGTGCGCGATCTCCGCCAAACGCCGCGGCATCGATCCGCTCGTGATCGATGCGGGCGCGCTCGTCAATTCGATCGTCCGCTATCCCATCAACATGACGTTCTTTACGACGCCGGAGCGGCTCGAGATCGGCAATCACCCGCTCGTCTGTGCCGGGGCGAAAGCCACGCGGGAGGAAGCGCTCAAGTACTACCGCGGGGTCGCCCGCGCCGAAGGTATCCGCGTCCAGACCTACACGCAGCTCATCACGGCCCGCGAAGTCGCCACGCGCTTCGGCCGTGAGCCGATTTCGTGGGACAAACTCGTGCTCGCCACCGGCTACTTCGATTCTCCCAATCGCCTCGGCGTGCGGGGCGAGGAGCTGCCGCACGTCCATCACTACTTCGACGAAGCGCATCTCTCCTACGGCCGCGATGCCGTGGTGATCGGCGGCAAGAACTCGGCGGTCGAGGCGGCGCTGCAACTGTTTCGTGCCGGCGCTCGCACCACCGTCGTCTACCGCGGCAAGGCCTGGCCCAAGAGTGTGAAGTATTGGCTCCGCCCGGATCTCGAGAACCGCATCAAGGCGGGCGAGATCCAATCACGAATGGCGAGCCAGGTGACCGAGATCACGCCCCGCGAGGTAGTCGTGCGCGGCGCGCTCGGCAACGAAGAGCATATTCCCGCCGATCGTGTGTATCCACTGATCGGTTTCCACCCCGACCTCGAGTTGTTCACGCGGGTGGGGATCGCGTTCGATCCTGAGTCGGGACGGCCGGCGATCGATCCCGAAACGCTCGAGACCTCGGTGCCCGGCGTCTTTGTGGCGGGCAGTGTGACGGCGGGCAACAAGATCTCCGAGATCTTCATCGAGAACGGCCGGTTTGACGGCGAAAAGATCTTCGGGACCTCAGCGGAGCGGGCGCAGGCGAAAGACCAATACCTTGGGATTAGACGCGAAACCGGGGAGTAGTTTGCCCCCCGAAGTCCCTTCCCATCCCTGACACACGCGGGCTAACTTGCGACCTATGTCCGAACTCCGCGCCGCTCTAGCGGACGCCCTCGGCCCGCTGTATCGGATCGAACGCGAGGTACGGCCGGTCGGTGAGTACCGGCTTTTCGTCGCGACACAATCCCAGAACGGCACGGAGCTGCTCGTCAAGGTTCTGCCCGCCGCGTTGTCCCTGGGTATCGACGATCTGCTCTTCGAGCGCGCGGTGCTCCTCCTGGGCGAGCGACTGAGCCATCCGAATCTCGTTCGCCCGCGCGGCGCCGGGCGGGCCGGTGCGTTCGTCTATCACACCCGGCCGTTCGTTCCCGGCACGACGCTGCGCGCCTGGATCGGCAACAACGGCGCAATTCCCCTCTCCCGCACGGTCGAGATTCTGCGCGCTATTCTGAGCGGGCTCGCGTACGCGCACGCGGCCGAGCTCGCGCACGGCGATCTCAAGGCGGAGAACGTGCTGCTGGCGGATCAGGGCGTGATGATCGCCGATACCGGGATCGCGAGCGCCCTTGGCAAACCGGCGACGCAGCGCAATGACATGGCGGCGGTGCAGTCGCTCGCCAAGGAGATGCTCACCGGCTCCAAGCCGACGGTGGGGGAGGAGCCGATCGAGCGGGCGCGGTCGCTACCACTATGGCTGACCGAATGGCTGCGCTCGCGCTGGCCTGACGCGGGTCGTGCGCTGGCGGGAATGCGACCGCCCCCACCCTCCAGCTCCCAGTCCTCGCAGCTCTTCGCCTAAACCCATTGACACTTCTGGCG
The DNA here is from genome assembly GCA_003222195.1 of Gemmatimonadota bacterium. Taxonomy (GTDB): domain Bacteria; phylum Gemmatimonadota; class Gemmatimonadetes; order Gemmatimonadales; family GWC2-71-9; genus 20CM-2-65-7. The sequence continues at coordinate 1,942 of QHVB01000014.1, forward strand.
ACCTTCCGCGTATTGTAGGCGTCCTTTTCAATCGGATCTTGTGATGAAGCCCGTGCTTACGCTCGCCGCGGTCGGAATCCTGGGCATCGGTCTTTGGAAGCTCGCTTCCGTGCTGCTTCTGCCGGTCCTCTTTTTCGTCTTCAAAATCGGGCTGATCATCGGCCTGGTCATGCTGGCCTTCTGGTTCTTCAATAAGAAGAACCGTGGTAAGGAGGACACGCCGCCCCCCGCGGCGTAGTGTCCCCAGGAACACAAACCGAGGCGCGCCAAGGCTGAAGCTGCCTGGCGCGCCTCGTGCTTTTCCCCCCGCTGAAAGGGGGGCACCATGACCAACTGGAAAGCTGTCACGATCTCGCTGGCGCTGGCGCTGGGCTGGATCATGGGGAATCCGGCGGTTGCGCTGGGCCCCGCTCCAGATCCACAGGCGGAGGTCCAGATGAGTATCGCCCGCGTCGAGTCTCTCACTCAGCATTTGCGTAGCCATCCTGAGGATGTCGGCGCGATGGAGGACCTCGCTGCGCTGTACATGTCGAATGGGTCGTATGACACCGCGATTGCACCGCTCGCTCGGGGGCTGCAGCTCGATCCGTATCGTCGGAGTCTGTGGGTGGCGCTGGATGTCGCTGTGATCCGGTCGGGACGGAAGATGATTACAGACGCAGAGCTCACCAGGCAGGCGGTGGCTTTTGAGAAGGCGCTGAATGACTAACTGCGCGTGACGGCGCGAAAAGGCGCGGTAGGTGTGATCTCACACATCACCCACCGCGCCTTTATGCGCCTCTACGCGCAGTCAGTTGTCAGCTATTGATCCACCCACGTCGACCGCACGTCGTACGTCACGTTGTACACCAGCTGGTTTATCAGATGGCCATAGGCGTCGTTCGGATCGCGCGCCGAAAACGACGGCGTCCCGCCGATGAACGACAGGCCGCCGATCTCTTCGGTCGACGCGGAGCTTCTCCGCCACATGACGCCGCCGGTGCGCGTGTTCATGAGCCATACCGACAACTCGACCGTGACGGACGCCCGCAACACGGGCGCGAGGCCCGCCGTCAGCCCGCCACGCGGCTTCACGTTCGAGATCTTCAGGTGGCCGAAGAAAGCGACCGGACAGCCGTTGCTGTCGGCCCCGGCCGCGAAGACGCGCGAAGAGTCGGCCGACGTGAACTCGCGCATCTCGATCCCGTTCTGCGCGGCGAGCACGTACTCCTCGAAACGATGCGTCGCGAACTCGTGGAGATTGCCTTTGGCGTTCTCCACCGAGAACAGGAAGAGTCCGATGTTGTGATGTGGGACGAGATTCAGCGTCGGGGGCAGCAGCACTCGCTGCCGTACCGGGCGATGCGATCCGCCGCAGCCAAAAGTCGCCGCGAAAATGACGAAGCAGATCAGGATGCGCTGCACACGCATAGGCACCTCGATCAATGGAGACTCGGAGCACCAACATAATGTGTGCCGTCGCTGTCGTGGGAACCTGGATCACAGTCCCCCCTTGGCTTTAGGGGGTCTGTGCGCGGCCGGGTCGGCGAGGTGTCTCTGGGCTAGTCCATCTCTGAGTCGGAACGACACTTGGAATCGGCTGCGCCCGGATGTAATCGATCACTTTCCAAATCGCTCCGGGCGACATGATCCCGCCGTACGCGGGCATGCCGCGGGGCCGGCCGTAAAAGATCGACTGGAACAGCGCGCCGTCGGTGCCACCGTAACGCCAGCGGCCGTCGACGAGACTGGGCCCCACCCATCCCGTCGCGCCGCCGCCATGGCAGCCGTCGCAATTCATCATGCTGAAGATCCTGGAGCCGTCCGCAACCGTCGCGGAGTCCGAGGCGATCGGATTCTCGAGCTCCGCGGCGGGAGGCTGGTTACCGCCCGCGGCGACGTGATCGGGATAGCGCACGGACGCGGGGACACCACCCATGTTGGAGCGGTCACAAGCGGCGAGCAACGCGAGCAAGACTAGAGGCCGAAGATCCAGACAACGCCTCCCTGGCTCGTGTGTCGCGCGAGATCGGGTGCAAAATCGGCGGGCGGCCGCACGTCGGCCGGATCGTCGGATCGCACGTCGCCCGACAGGAGGAACCAGTCGCCGCCGATGCCGGCGTAGATCGCGATGTACTGCTTGCCGTCCGGGCCGCGAAACGAGATGGGTGCTCCCACCACGCCCGAGCCGACTTTGAACTTCCACAGCTCCTTGCCGGTCCGCGCGTTGGCGGCTTTGAACCAGCCGTCCAGCGTCCCGAAAAAGACGACGTCACCGGCGGTCACGACGCTGCCGCTCCAGACCGGGAATTTCTCTTTGATCCCCCAGACTCTGCGGCCGCGGACCGCATCCCAGGCGATGAACTCGCCCATGTTGCCACCGGGCCCCGCGAAATACGGCGTCGTGGCGCCGATGTACGGGGTGCCCCGGATGCGCGTCACCGGCGTCGCCTCGAAATTCATGCAGAGATTGTTGGTCGCCGTGTAGAACAACCCCGTGCGCGGCGAGTAGGAGGACGGCGACGCGGGACTCTTGCCTCCCTCGAGGCTGGGACAAATGCCCGTGACGTTCCCGCGCGACGCGCCGGTCGTCTTGGCCGTATCGACGACCGGCAGACCAGTCGACCGATTGATGCGCTTTGCCCACGTCACATTTGCGAACGGCTCGGCGACGAGCAGTTCGCCGGTCGCGCGATCGAGCGTGTACGCGAAGCCGTTCTTGTCGAAGTGCACCAGCACTTTGCGCAGCCGCCCGCCGACCACGAGGTCGACGAGAATCATCTCGGCGTTCGAGTCGAAGTCCCAGCTGTCGTGCGGCGTGAATTGATACGCCCACACGAGCGTGCCATTACCGGGCCGGCGCGCCAGCACGCTATTGGTCCACTTGTTCTCACCGGGCCGCTGCTCGGTGTTGTACGGGCCGGGATTGCCGGTTCCGAAGTAGATCAGGTCGAGCTGCGGATCGTAGGAAATCCAGCCCCACACCGGCGCGCCGCCGCGGCGCCAGGAATCGCCCTCCCAGGTCGACACGCCGATGTTGGCGTCCGCGGTGTAACGGCCGCGTCCCGGACGTGCGAGCAGCAAGGAATCGGGACCCATGTTGTGGGCGGTCCAGAGGATCTTGCCGGTCGCCAGGTCGAGCCCCTTGGCCCATCCGTAAATGCCGAACTCGCCGCCGGACGGTCCGACGATCACGCGGTTGCCGGCGACGAACGGTGCCATCGGCGTCGTCTCGCCCTGATTGATGTCCGCAATCTGCGTTTTCCAGACTTCGCTGCCGGTGACGGCATCCACGGCAACGGTGTGCCCGTCGAGCAGGTTGTAGATGATCTTGCCGTCGGCGTACACGGCGCCGCGATTGATCGCGTCACAGCACGCGATGCCGACCGCGGCGGGATTCACCTCGGGCCGATACTTCCACTTGAGTGGATAGCCTTCGCGCGTCAGGTCGAAGGCGTACAGCACGTTGGGGAAGGGCGTGACGACGTACATCGTGCTGCCCACGACGAGCGGCTGTCCCTCATGCCCGCCGAGGACGCCGGTCGAGAAGTTCCAGACGGGGTGCAGCCGCCTCGCGTTCGCCGGCGTGATTTGCGACAGCCCGCTGTAGCGCGTCGCGGCGTTGTTTTTGGCCGGCATGGTCCACTGGCCGTCGTCGCGCGCCGGCGTGCCTTGAAGCAGCAGGAGCAGAATGACGAACGCGATGCGCATGAGGTAATGATACGTGTCCGCTTGTGGGACGCGCGAATCCCAGAAGCGAACGCTCGCGGCGCGGGCTCCAATCGCAATGTCTTCCAAGGCCGCGGGTTAGCTGAGAGAGCGGACTGGTACGGTCCGTGCCTTGTCTCGGGCACGTGGATATCCCACGCGCGCCAACCAAGAACCGCAAACGCTATGTCCAAGGCGGTATCGCCGCCGGCGGTTTGGTCCTGGTCACAATCCTGCTCGCCAGTCTCAAGCCGGCCGCGCCGAGTGTCGATCGCGAGGTCGTGTCACTGGACGCAGTCCGCCGCGGGACGATGGTGCGTGAAGTTCGTGGGCCGGGCACGCTCGTGCCCGAGCACATCCGCTGGATCTCGGCGCTCACTCCCGCGCGCGTCGAGCGCATTTTCGTCCAGCCCGGCATTCCGGTGCAGGCGAACACGGTGCTGCTCGAGCTTGCGAATCCGGACGTCCAAATCGAAGCGCTTGACGCCCAGCGCCAGCTCACGGCCGCTGAGGGTGAGCTCGTCAATCTGCGAACGAGCCTGCATGGCGCGCGGCTGACGCAGGCCGGCGTCGTCGCGTCGACGCGCAGCCTGTACCTCCAGGCAACACGCGACGCCGCGGTCGCCGACTCGCTCACGGTGATCGGCGGTCTGTCGCGCAATGACGTCACGCTGGCCCACGAAAAGGCGAGTGAGCTCGAGGCGCGCTACGACATCGAGAAGCAGCGGCTCGATCTCCTGACGTCGACGGTGGACTCGCAGCTTGCCGTACAGCGTGAGCAGGTCGTGCGGCTGCGCGCGATCACCGCGTTCCGGCTCAGCCGGCTCAGCTCGCTGCAGGTGCGGCCCGGCGAGGAGGGCGTCCTGTCGGAGCTCAACCTCCAACCCGGCCAGTGGGTCGTACCCGGGACGATTCTCGCGAAGGTCGTCCAGCCCGGAAAACTCAAAGCCGTCATTCGCATCCCCGAGACGCAGGCGCCCGGCCTCGCGATCGGGCAGGTCGCGTCGGTGGACACGCGCACCGGCATCGTCGCCGGCCACGTCATCCGTATCGATCCTTCCGCGCAAGAGGGAACGGTGACGGTGGACATCGCGCTGGACAGTACCCCCGGGTCGGCGCGGCCCGACATCAGCGTGGACGCGACGATCACGATCGAGCGGCTGACCGACGTGTTGTTCACGGGCCGTCCCGCGTATGGCCAGCCCAACAGCACGATCGGGATGTTCAAGCTCGTCGAAGGGGGACGCTACGCCGTTCGCGTGCCGGTGAAGGTGGGCCGCACGTCGGTCAATGCGATCGAAATCGTCCAAGGCCTCGCGGCCGGCGATTCGGTGATTCTGTCGGACATGACGCGGTACGACAACGTCGAGCGAGTGCGACTGAAATAATGCTCGAGCATTTCCTTCAGGACCTTCGCTACGCGATCCGCACATTGGCGCGGAGTCCGGCATTCACGCTGGGCGTGGTCTTGACGCTGGGACTCGGCATTGGTGCGAACGTGGCGATGTTCCCCATCGTCGACCGGATGCTGTTCCGGCCGCCTCCCTACCTGCACGATCCCGCGACTACTCACCGTGTCTATCTCGCGCGGTTCTACCGCGGCGAGGAGTTCACCAACGGCGCCGTGCAGTACGCGCGGTACGTGGACCTAACGAACGGCACGACCTCTTTCTCACGGACAGCGATATTCACCGAGCGGGACCTCGCCATCGGCCGCGACGCCGACGTGCGCGAAATGCGGGTCGGCGTTGTGAGCGCGAGCTTCTTCGGTTTCTTCGACGCCCCACCGGTGCTGGGCCGCTACTTCACCGTCAGCGAGGATGCGCCCCCTACGGGGACCGCGGTGGCGGTGCTCGGCTATCAATTCTGGCAAACGCGTTTCGGCGGGCGTCGCGATGCCATCGGGTCAAGGCTGCAGATCGGCCCGACGCTCTACACGATCATCGGTGTAGCGCCGCGGGGGTTCGTCGGCCTGTGGCCCAACCAGCCGCCGGTGGCCTTCATCCCCATTGCGAGTTACGCCAACGCCGAGCGCCTCAATCTGCGGGGTGAGCGGTGGTGGACGACGTACCACTGGACCTGGGCCTCGATGCTGGCGCAACGTAAGCCCGGCATGACGGCGGCCGCGGCGACTGCCGATCTCACGGCCGCCTACGCCCGGAGCTACGCCGTCCAGGCGGCCGAAAGTCCGAAGGGGACGAGCCCAGCGGCGGTGGCCCGGCCTCGCGCCATTATCGCCTCCGTGCTGAGCGAGCGCGGGCCCAACGAGTCGAGCTTCGCCAAGGTCGCGACATGGATCAGCGGCGTCGCCGTGATCGTTCTGCTCATCGCCGCGGCCAACGTGGCGAATCTGCTGCTGGCACGCGCCCTCAAGCGCCGGCGTGAGATCGCCGTACGGCTGGCACTCGGCGTGAGTCGCGGGCGTTTGCTCTCGCAGCTTGTGACTGAGAGCGTGCTGCTCGCCGCATGCGGCGGCGTGGCGGCGCTGCTCGTCGCGGAGTGGGGTGGTGCGGTGCTGCGCGCGGGCTTCCTGCCGAAGTCCGCCGACCTGAGTCTCATGGCCGATACACGCACGGTGATCTTCACTGGGGTGGCCGCCCTCCTCACCGGTCTCCTCACCGGGCTCGCTCCCGGACTGCAGGCGTTGCGGCTCAACCTTGTGGGCGACCTCAAGGCGGGAGCGCGCGAGGGCAGCTATCGGCGCTCCCGCATGCGTGTGGGACTCCTCGTCGCACAGGGTGCGTTATCGGTCGTACTGCTCGTTGGGGCAGGTCTGTTCGTGCGCAGCCTGTATCACGTGCGCGTCATCCCGCTGGGCTACGACGTCGACCCGGTCCTCCTCGTGGATCTGAACATGCGCAGCGTCCAGCTCGACAGCGCAAAGCAGATCATGTTGCGCCACGAGCTCCTCGACGCCGCGCAGACGATTCCGGAGGTCACGTACGCGTCGCAGCAAGTCGCGGTGCCGTTCTGGAGCTCGTGGAGCGAGAACCTAAGCGTCGCGGGCATCGACTCCGTCAGCCGCCTGGGTGATTTCGACCTGAACGCCGTGTCGCCTGACTACTTCGCCACTATGGGCACGCGCATCCTCCGCGGTCGTGGTGTCTCGGCCCAAGACATCCGTGCCGCACCGCAGGTGATGGTAGTGAGCGACGCCATGGCCAAGGCTCTCTGGCCCGGGCAGGACGCGATCGGGCAATGCGTGAAAGTCGGAGCCGATACGACGCCGTGCCGTTACGTGGTCGGCGTCGCCGAAAACATCAAGTCGCAGCGGCTGGGTGACGATCGCACGCTGTTCTATTACCTGTCGGCCGCACAATGGCACCCGGAGAAGGGTGGCCTCTTCCTGCGGGTCCGTGGGGATGGCGCGCGCTCCGCCGAGGCGATTCGGCGACGCTTGCAGCAACTCATGCCCGGCACCTCATACGTCACCGTCACTCCGCTCCGCGAAATACTCGGCGAGCAGACTCGCTCGTGGGAGTTGGGCGCGACGATGTTCCTCGCCTTCGGTGCGCTGGCGCTGGTGCTCGCCGCGATCGGCCTCTACAGCGTGATGGCCTACAATGTGGCGCAACGGGCGCAGGAGCTGGGTGTTCGCGCGGCCCTCGGCGCCCAGCAGAAAGACTTGGTGAGGCTCGTGCTCAACGAAGGACTCAAGATGGCGACTGTGGGGATCGTGATCGGTGTCGTGATCGCGCTGGCCGGCGGGCAATGGCTGGGTCCGCTGTTGTTCCAGGAGTCGCCGCACGATCCACTCGTCTTCGGGTTCGTGGCGCTGCTACTGCTCGGCGTGACCGTGGCCGCCAGCGTCGTTCCCTCCCGCCGCGCTGCGCGGGTCGATCCGATCGTGGCCCTGCGATATGAATAGAGACCGGATTCGTAGTCTCCAGGAGAGAACCAATGCCCGCTAACGGTACGCCGCTCATTCAGCTGCAAGGTGTCCGCAAGATCTTCTTCACCGACGAGGTCGAGACGCACGCGCTCGCGGACGTACACCTCGAGATCCGCGAGGGCGAGTACGTCGCGATCAACGGCCCTTCGGGCTGCGGCAAGACGACGCTCCTCTCCATCCTCGGCTTGCTCGATACGCCCAGCGACGGCAGCTACCTGCTCGAGGACAAGCCGGTGGCTAACCTGACGCCGGCGGAGCGAGCGCGGATCCGCAACCGGCGGATCGGCTTCGTGTTCCAGGCCTTCAATCTGATCGGCGATCTCACCGTCGCCGAAAACGTCGAGCTGCCGCTCACGTACCGGGGCATGTCGGGAGCGGAGCGCACGAAGCGGGTGCAGCAGGCGCTCGAGAAGGTCGGGATGTCGCACCGCGCCAAGCACTATCCGGTGCAGCTCTCGGGCGGCCAGCAACAGCGCGTCGCGGTCGCCCGCGCGGTAGTGGGCGATCCCGCGATCCTGCTCGCCGACGAGCCGACGGGCAACCTCGACTCGACCAACGGCGAAGCGGTGATGGAGCTGCTGCGGACGCTACATCGCGGCGGCGCGACGGTCTGTATGGTGACGCACGATCCGCGGTACGCGAAGCACGCGGATCGGTCGATTCATCTGTTTGACGGCCGCGTCGTTGATGAAGAGGGGACTGGGGCCTCGGGCTCGGGGCCTGACACGCCAACCCCCAGGCCCTAGGCCCCAGGCCCATGTTCCAAGATCTCCGCTACGCCCTCCGCACGCTGGCTCGAAGCCCCGGGCTGTCGCTGGCCGCGGTGCTGACGTTGGGGCTCGGCATCGGGGCGAACAGCGCGATGTTCGGCGTCGTGGACCGGCTGTTCTTCCGGCCGCCGGCGCACGTGGTTGATCCGGATCGAGTCGTGCGACTCTACGTCACGACCATGATGCCCGGGTATGGAACCAACACCATGCCTATCGGGACCTATCCGCGCTACGAGGAGTTCCGGGATCGGGCTCGGAGTTTCGCGGCCGTCGCTGCGTATGGCAGGCGGAGCTTGAGCTTCGGGCTCGGCCCCCAGGCGGAGCCCGTCACGAGCGGATTGGTCACGGCGTCGTTCTTTTCTGTCCTCGGCGTCCGCCCAGAGCTGGGGCGCTTTTTCGGCGCTGACGAGGACAGTGTAGGACGCGCAGCGCATGTCGCGGTCCTGAGCCGAGAGTTCTGGAAGCGCCGGTTCGGGGCGGACCGGGCAGTGCTCGGCAAGACGCTGCAGCTGGGGCGCAACGTGTACACCGTGATCGGCGTGACTCCCCAAGGCTTCACGGGGATCGACCTTGAGGTGCCGGACCTGTGGCTGCCGCTCACCGCGGCGGCCCCGGAGGTCATAGGGCCCGATGCCTTGGGTCCCAGGTACTTCTGGCTCTATGGGGTGGTCGCCCGGCTCCGTCCCCGGGTCAGTCCCGAACAGGCCGCCGCCGAGGCTACGGCGATTTACCGTAGCGACTTTGTCCAGAGCGGCGATTCCACCGGCACCGTCTCCCTGGGCTCTGTGCACGAGGCCATTGGACCTCTCGCCGGCAGAGACGCGAAGCTCTCCGTTTGGCTTGGGGCCATGTGCGCGATCGTCCTGCTGATCGCCTGCGCCAATGTCGCCAATCTCCTGCTCGCGCGAGCGGTGCAGCGCAAGCGGGAGATCGCCATCCGCCTGGCACTCGGCGCCAGCCGTGGTCGCCTGGCCCGACAGCTGCTCGCCGACAGCGCCGTGCTCGGGGTGCTGGGAGGGGCCGCGGCCTTGCTCATCACGCTCTGGGTGGGGCCTGTGCTCTCCGCCTCTCTGCTGTCCGATTCCACGACGACCGCAGGGCTCGACACGCGTGTCCTGCTTTTCGCGGTCGTCGCAGTCCTTGTGACCGTAGTGCTCGCGGGGTTCGCCCCGGCCTATCACGCAAGCGCGCCCGATCTGTCCTCGGCGCTCAAGTCCGGGGAGCGCGAAGGGACCTTCCAGCGGTCGCCCGTTCGCACCGGCCTGCTCGTGGGCCAGGTCGCGCTCACTCTCGTGCTATTGACGGGCGCGGGACTGTTCGTGAGCAGCCTGCGTCACGTGCAAGGCCTCCGCCTGGGATTCGACGCGGACCGTTTGATCGTCGCTTCCGTGGACCTACAGCGCACGGGTTACAAACGCGCTGCGGCCAACGCGCTGTACGAGGACATGCGGGAACGCGTCAAGCGGCTGCCCGGCGTGAGTGGCGCGAGCCTGGCCGTCGGGCATCCCTTCGGTTGGGCGTTCGCCGTAACGCTCTTCGTGCCGGGCTTGGACTCGCTGCCCCAAGCGACGAGCGGGGGACCGTACTTCGAAGCGGTGACGCCCGACTACTTCCGGACGATGGGGGCCGCCGTGCGTCGCGGCCGCGCCTTGGTCCCGACGGACGTCGCGGGAGCACAGCGGGTCGCCGTCGTGAACGAGACGATGGCCCGGCGCTATTGGCCCGGGCAGGACCCGCTCGGCAAGTGCTTGAAGATCATCAGCCCGGCCGCGCCGTGTACCGAGGTCGTCGGAGTGGTTGAGGACGCCCGGCTCAAATCAGTGACGGACGGGGGCGCTATCCAATACTTCATCCCGCTCGCGCAAGCAGACTCGGTCACGAGCTCGCCTGTCACGGCCCTTCTCGTCCGTACCAACGGCCCGGCAGACGCGTTGGTCGGGGCCGTGCGACGCACAATCCAAGAGACGGCGGCGGACCTTCCTTATCCGAGCATCGACCCCATGCCGCGACTGTTCGCATCGCAGCTCCGTCCTTGGCGACTGGGCTCGGTGCTCCTGAGTCTGTTCGGAGCCCTGGGCCTCGTGCTCTCTGCGATCGGGCTCTACGGCGTGCACAGCTACGTCGTGTCCCAGCGTACGCAGGAGATGGGTATCCGCATCGCGCTCGGGGCAGGACGGCGCGAGATCCTCGAGCTCATCATGGGACAGGCCCTGCGCGTGACGGGGTGGGGTCTCGTGCTGGGCGCGGCAGGTGCATTGGCGGTGGGTCGTGCGATCGCTTCGCTGCTCTACGGCGTCAAGCCACACGACCCGCTCGTGCTTTCGCTGGTGATGGTGATTCTCGGGGCGGTCGCGGCGGTTGCGAGCTACCTCCCCGCCCGGCGGGCAACGAACGTCGATCCGATGGTGGCCCTGAGGTACGAATGAGCACAATTCTTCAAGACCTCCGCTACGCGCTGCGCGCTCTCGCCGCCAATCCCGCGTTCACCGCGGTCGCCGTGGGGACGCTCGCCCTCGGCATCGGCGCGAACACTTCGATCTTCACTGCGGTGCACCACCTGCTGTTCAATCCTTATCCCTTTCTTGACAACTCCAGCCGGCTAGCGGCTGTGTGGGAGGTCGGACCACGCGGCAACGATCACAACGAGGTTTCGGCCGCAGACCTGAGAGATTGGCGCGCCAATCTCAAGAGCTTCGATCGTCTCGCTACGCACGTGTGGTGGACGGGCAACGTGACCGGCGGGGAGCGGCCCGAGCGCATCCAAGGCTTCCAGGTGTCGGCCGATTACTTCGAGACGCTCGGACTCCGCCCCGCGCTCGGCCGCACGTTCGTCGCCGGCGAGGATCAGCCCGGCCACGATCGGTTGGTTGTGCTGAGCTGGGGGTTGTGGCAACGGCGCTTCGGCGGCGACAGCGCGGTGTTGGGCACCGTGATGTCGATCAACGGCATTCCGCGGACGATCATCGGCGTCATGCCGGATGGTGTGCGCTATCCCGCGCCGGCCGAGATGTGGGCTCCGTATGCGCCGCCTCCGGACGTGTGGACGCAGCGCCGGGCGCACTACCTGTTGGTGACTGGCCGGCTCGCGCCGGGCCGCACGCTCGAGCAGGCGCGTGCCGAGCTCGCGACGCTCAGCGCGTCGCTCGCGGCGCAGTATCCGGCGACCAACAAGAACTGGAGCACCAACGTGCGGCCGCTGGTGCGCGACACGGCGCGCCAGATCGAACCGATGCTCGCGGTTCTCATGGCGGCGGTCGGATTCATCCTCCTCATCGTCTGCGCCAACGTGGCGAACCTGATGCTCGCGCGCGCCACGGGACGAGGCCGCGAGCTTGGCATCCGCGTGGCGCTTGGCGCGTCCCGCGCGCGCATCGCCCGTCTGGTCCTCGTCGAGAGCATGGTGCTCTCCCTTGCCGGCGGCGCGGGCGGCGTCTTGCTCGGTCTGTTCGGCGTCGACCTGCTCACCTCGCTCGTGCCGTCCGACTTTCGCCGTGCGTTTCCCGGCTTTCAGCACCTCACCATCAACGGCACGGTGCTGGCGTTCACCGCTGGCTTGTCGATCGTCTCGGCACTGTTGTTCGGCCTCGTGCCGGCGTTGCGGGCGGCACGCGGTGCCGTAGGTGAGGAGTCGCTGCGTCGGGGTGGTACGACGAGCGGCCGTGAGCGGCATCGCCTGCGGCGTGTACTGGTCGGCGCGGAGGTCGCACTCGCGTTGCTGCTCCTGGTAGGCGCGGGACTGACGTTCCGAACCTTCCGTCATCTGGGGACGTTGCACCCCGGATTCGATGTCGAGGGCGTAGCGATCACGAGTCTCGCGCTCCCCGGCGGGACGTACCCCGACGCAGCCGCCGCGGGCCGGTTCTATAGCCGGCTGGTCGAACGCATTGCGTCGTTGCCGGGCGTCGCCGCGGCAGCCGCGGCCAATGTCGTTCCACTGTGTAGCTGCAACCAGACGACCGGATTCTCGGTCGTCGGTGCGCCTCCCTATCCTCCCGGCGAAGGACCGGAGGTCGACTGGCGCGTCATCACGCCGGGCTATCTCTCCGCCCTTCGCATTCCGCTCATTCGCGGCCGCGATTTCACCACTGCCGACGGGCCCGATGCGCCGCCCGTGATGCTCGTGAACGAGACGGTCTCGCGCCGCTGGTTCCCGGACGGTGGCGCGCTGGGACGCCGCTTGAAGGTGGTTGGTGACACGGCGCGATCGTTCGAAGTGGTGGGGATTGTCGGCGACATCCGGCACGACGGTCTGACCCGGCTGGCGCCACCGGAGATGTACCTCCCCGCCGCGCAGGCGCCGGTGTGGGAAATGACCGTAGTCGCGCGTGCGGTGGGCGGGGAACAGGCGGCGGCGTCGCTACTGCCGGCGCTGCGAGCGGCGGCCCTCGAAATCGATCCCGAGCAGCCGGTCTACGATCAGCAAACGATGAGCGATCTCCTCGCGCTGAGCATGGCGCAGTACCGGGTGTCGCTGCGGTTACTCGCGGCGTTGGGACTTGTTGCGCTCGTCCTCGCGGGCGTCGGGATCTACGGCGTCATCGCACAGCTCGTCGCCGAGCGCACGCGCGAGATCGGCATTCGGATCGCGCTGGGTGGCGACCAGCGCGCGGTGCAGAGGCTCGTCGTAGGGCAGGGGATGATGCCGGCGGCGCTGGGAGTCGGCGCCGGACTGGTGCTGGCGCCCGCGCTCACGCTGCTCGTCCGCCAGCTGCTCGTTGGCGTGAGTCCGCACGATCCGTTGACCTTCGCCACCGTCGCGGTGCTGCTGCTCGTCGTCGCGCTCGCTGCTTGCTGGCTGCCCGCCCGCCGCGCGGCGCGGGTCGATCCGATGATCGCGCTGAGGGCCGAGTAATGGACGGATTGCTCCAAGACATCCGCTACGCGGTCCGCATGCTCGCCAAGAGTCCCGGCTTCACCGCTGTCGTCGTGCTGACGCTGGCGCTCGGGATCGGCGCCAACACCGCGATCTTCTCGGTTGTGAACGGCGTGCTGCTGACGCCTCTGCCGTACAAGGACCCGTCCCGCCTCGTGGTCGTGTGGGAGAGCAAAGGCACGTCGAACCACAATGTCGTGAACCCGGCCAACTACATGGACTGGCACGATCGCGCGACCAGCTTCAGCGGTCTTGCGCTGATGTCGTGGAGGAGTCTCACCTTTGCCGGTGACCAGGCCGAGGAGGTGCAGGGCCGCGCGGTGACGCCAGACTTCTTCGGCGTCGTCGGCGCCACGCCGCTGCTCGGCCGCACGTTCAACGCGGACGAATCGCGGCCCAACAGCCCGCGGGTCATCGTCCTCAGTGAAGGTCTGTGGCGGCGTCGCTTCGGGGCCGACCGAGCCATCGTCGAGCGTGCGGTGCCGGTCGCTGGCGGGACGGCTCGCGTCGTCGGCGTGATGCCGTCGTCATTCCGCCCGATGCCGCTCGGCCACGAGGAGTACTGGGAGCCGATGGCGCTCGACTGGTCGAACCGCGCGCGCGCGGGCCGCTACGCGATGGCGCTCGGCCGGCTCAAGACCGGCGTCACGGTCGAGCGCGCCCAGACCGACATGTCCCGCATCGCGCGTCAACTGGAGTCGGACTATCCCGACTTCGACACCGGGTGGGGCGCGACGGTGGTGCCGCTGATGGAGCAGGTGGTCGGCGGCTCACGGCGGACGATTCTCATCGTCCTCGGGGCCGTGTCGCTCGTGCTGCTCATCGCCTGCGCCAACGTCGCCAACCTGATGCTCGCGCGGGCGGCCTCGCGCGAACGGGAGTTGGCGGTTCGGGCCGCGCTGGGCGCGCCACGCTGGCGGCTCGTCCGCCAGGCGCTGGTCGAGAGCGTGATGCTGGCGTTTGCCGGCGGGGCCGCCGGCGCCCTGCTGGCCAGCTGGGGTGTGCACCTGCTCGTCCGAGCGGCGCCTCCTGAGGTGCCGCGCATTGCGGACATCCGCCTCGACCTCACCGTGCTCGCCGTGACGGCGCTCGTGTCCATGGCCGCCGGCGTGCTGTTTGGCCTGCCCGCAGCGTTGAGCCGCTCGGATGCCGCGATCCAGGACCTGCACGCCGTCACGACCCGCACGACGGCAGGCGTACCTGCCGCGCGCCTGCGCGGCGCGCTCGTCATCGCGCAGATGTCGCTGGCCATCGTGCTGCTGGTCGGAGCCGGGCTGCTGGTGCGCTCCCTGCGCCAGCTCATCGCCGTCAATCCCGGCTTCGATCCCGCCAACATCTCGGCGGTGACCATCACGCTGCCGCGCGCGACTTACCCCGATAGCCTGCGTCGCGTCGCCTTGTACGAGCGCCTGCTCGAGCGCGTTCGCAACATGCCGGCCGTGCAGTCGGCGGGGATCATCAGCTGGCTCCCGATGACGCCGGGGAACTCCGTGACGTCGCTGACCGTGGTCGGCGGCCCCGAGCCCGCCCCCGGCGAGGCACCCGCGGCCGCGATCCGCCTCGTGGACCCGGGCTACTTCGACGCGATGCGCATCCCGATCAAGCGGGGCCGCTCGCTCGCGACGAGCGACCGGATCGGCAGCGCGCCGGTAGCGGTCATCAGCGAAGCCATGGCCCACCAGCTGTGGCCGGGCGAAGACCCGATCGGCCAGCACGTCAAGGTCGAGTGGTGGCACCCCACCGCTTCGGTCGAGATCGTCGGCGTCGTGGCCGATTCGCGCCACGACGGGCTTGACGCCGCGTTCGAGCCGACGCTGTTCTACCCGTTCGCGCAGGAGTCGCAGCAGAGCAGCATGAGCCTCGTCCTGCGCAGCACGCTCCCGCCTGCGACACTGACCCGCATGGTCCGTGCGGCCGTCTCCGAGATGGACAAGGGTGTCCCGGTCGCCGACGCGGTGACGATGTACCACCACATCGCCGAGACGATGGCCGACCGTCGCTACCCGGCGTTCGTGCTGGGCCTGTTCGCGGCGCTGGCGCTTGTGCTCGCCGCAGTAGGGATCTACGGCGTGCTGTCGTACACGGTAGGCCAGCGCACCCGCGAGATCGGCGTGCGCGTAGCGCTGGGTGCCCGGCCCGGCGACGTGCTCCGCACGGTGGTCGGCAGCGGCCTTAGGCTGACGCTCATCGGCGTCGCGCTGGGCGGTGTCGCCGCGGGGCTCGCCGCAGGGGCACTGGGCAAGCTCCTCTACGGGGTGCACCCGGTGGACCCGGTGACGTTCGCCATCGTGCCCCTGGTACTGGTCGGCGTCGCGCTGCTCGCGATGGCCGCTCCGGCGCGCCGCGCCGCGCGCGTGGACCCGATGGTCGCCCTGAGAAGTGAATGATGGACACTCTGCTCCAAGACATCCGCTACGCGTTGCGCACGCTCGCGAAGAGTCCCGGCTTCACACTCGTCGCCGTACTCACACTCGCGCTCGGCATCGGCGCGAACACGGCGATTTTCAGCGTCTTCTACGGCGTGCTGCTCCGGCCACTCCCCTATGTCGAACCCGATCGCATCGTCGGGCTGGCGCAGACCTACGCCGGCGTCCGTGAGGCGCGGAACGTTACCTACGTGCAGTTCCAGTTCCTCGAGCGGAACAACCAGGTCTTCGAATCCCTCGCGGGGTCGGCGTCAGTCGGTTTCAACTTCTCGACCGGCACGCAGACGGACCGAGTCTACGGGCTGCGCGTCTCGAAGGACTACTTCCGGGTCCTCGGCATCGCGCCGGCCCTCGGCCGCACCTTCTTCGCCGAGGAGGATCAACCAAACGGCCCGAGCGCCGCGATCTTGAGTTACGGGCTGTGGCAGCGCCGCTTCGGCGGCGACTCGGGCGTGATCGGTCGCACGATTCTCCTCGACGGTATCCCGACCACCGTGGCAGGCGTCATGCCGCTCACCTTCCGCTCGCCCAACGGGGCGGAAGCGTGGTCCACGCTCGCCCAGGTAGGGCGGACCGTCGGCGGCGGATCGAACGTGACGGTGATCGGACGGCTTCGTCCGGGGCTGTCCGTAGGGCAAGCCAGCGCCACCATGGGGTTGCTCACCCCAGCGTTTCGCACTGAGTTCAGTCGCAGCGTCTCGCAGGATATGACACTCGCGCTCGATCCCTATCGTGCGCAGATCACGAACGATCTTCGCACTCCCGTCGCCGTCCTCCTCGGTTCGATCGCTCTCGTCTTGCTCATTGCGTGCGCCAACGTCGCCAGCCTGACGCTCGGCCGCGCCGCCGCGCGAGAGCACGAGTTGGCCGTGCGCGCCGCGCTCGGCGCGAGTCGCGGCCGTCTGCTGCGCCAGCTGCTCACCGAGAGCATGCTCCTCAGTCTGATCGGCGGCGCCGTCGCTCTGGTCGTGGCGACCTGGGGGTTGAGCGCGCTCATGGCGCTCGCGCCGAATGCCCTGCCGAGCACCGCGGATATCCGGCTGGACCGCTGGGTGCTCGCGTTCACTTTCGGCCTGTCGCTCGTGACCGGCCTCGTGTTCGGCGCCATCCCTGCGTGGCAAGCCGCGCGCGGCGGACCGCACGAGGCGCTCAAGCACGCGACGGCGCGCGTCGCGGGCACGGCACGACAGGGTCGTCTGCGCCGCGCGCTGGTCGTGGGAGAGATCGCGCTGTCACTGGTCTTGCTCGTCGGGGCGGGACTCCTGATTCAGACATTCGCGCGCCTGATCGGAACCGATCCGGGCTTCAATCCCCAGGGGCTAGTGGCCGCGGAGATCTGGCTCACGGGCACGCGCTACGACTCCACGCCGGCAATAGCGGGATTCTATCGCGACCTGACCGCGCGGCTCGAAGCGCTTCCCGGCGTCACGTCCGCGGCAGTGGTCGAGGCGGGCTTGCCGCTGCAACGCGGAGGCAACGCCACGGTCGAGATCCCCGGCCAACAGCGCTGGTCGATCGATTACCGCAGTATCACGCCGGGGTTCTTCCGAACGCTCGGGACGCCGGTGATCGATGGACGCGACTTCACAGCGGCGGACGCGGCGGGTGCCCCTCCGGTCGTGATCGTGAATGAATCGTTTGCCCGGCGACACTTCCCGGATCAGGCGCCGCTCGGCCGCACCGTGTCCATCGAGGGCCAGTCGCGGCAAATCGTCGGCGTCGTGCGCGATGTCAGATCGTTCGTCGGAGAGCAGCCGCCGGCGACCGTCTTTATTCCTTCGGCGCAAACCCCCGCTGCGCTGACGCGGCTGTTCGGGAGCTGGTTCGCGACGCATGTCATGGTGCGGACCAGCGGCGATCCCGCCGCGGTGCAGGCATCGCTCCCCCGGGTGATCCGCGAGACAGACCCGTTAGTGCCTGTTGGACGCGTACGGGCAATGGAAGAAGTCCTGCTGGGCTCGCTCGCATTCCAGCGATTCGTGATGGCGCTGCTCACCGCCTTCGCGGGACTCGCGATCGTCCTCGCCTCGGTCGGACTGTACGGCGTCATCGCGTATCTCGTGGCGCAGCGGACGCACGAGATCGGCGTGCGCATGGCGCTCGGCGCTCGCTCCCGCGATGTGCTGCGCATGGTCCTGGGCCACGGGCTGCGGCTGGTCGCGATCGGTGTGGTCCTTGGGATCGCAGGGGCGCTGGCGTTGACGCGTTTCCTGGCCGGCCAGCTGTACGGGGTGCGACCAACCGATCCGTTCACCTTCACTGCGGTCACCGCTTTGCTCGCGCTGGTCGCGCTGGCGGCGACCTGGCTGCCCGCCCGCCGCGCGGCACGCGTCGATCCGATGATCGCGCTGAGGAACGAATGATGGACTCCGTCCTACAGGACCTCCGTTATGCGCTGCGGACGCTGCAGCGCGCGCCTCTGTTCACGCTTGTTGCGGTGCTGACTCTGGGGTTGGGCATCGGCGCTACCACGGTCGTTTTCACCATCCTGAACGGCGTCGTGCTGCGTCCTCTGCAGTATGAAGCGTCAGACCGGCTGTTCGGTATCTGGGAGCAGAACGAGCAGGGGAACTACCGGCTGGGGTCCTACCCGGCGTTCCGCGATTGGCGCGCGCAGAGCGACGTCTTTGAAGCGTTGGCGTACATCCGGGGATCGTCCGACCTCATGCCGGGACATGACGGCGCTCGTCGGGTGGGCGCCGCGTTTGTCTCTGACGAGTTCTTCGAAGTACTGCGAGGCCAGCCGCTGATCGGCCGGCTATTCTCGCCCGATGAGCAGCGACCCGGCGGCGCACCAGTGGCCGTCCTTACGCATGCCCTATGGCGTGAAGCGTTCGGCGGTGATCGGAGGGTCATAGGATCCACAATCCGGCTGAATGCGGCGACCTACACCGTTGTTGGCGTCCTTCCCGACTGGTTCCAGTTCCCCAGTTGGGCCGGAGTGTACCTGCCGCTCAGTACAATCCTTCCTACGGACCGAATCCTCGCGCAGCGCGGATTTCATGCCGACAGCCGAATTGTCGCAAAGCTCAAACCCGCTGTATCGATCAAGCAGGCGCAGGCCGCGATGGCCGCCATCCAGTCTCGGCTCGCGGCCGCCTATCCCGCCGATAACCGTGGCTGGACCCGAGTCGAGTTCGTGTCACTCTTCGAGGAGGAGCTGCAGTTCGGCGCGGTGCGGCCGGTGCTGGTTTTGCTCGCCGCGGCGGTCGCGGCCGTCTTGCTTCTAGCGTGCGCCAATGTCGCGAACATGACACTCGTGCGGGCAGCGCGGCGATCTCGGGAGCTCGCGATCCGAGCCGCGCTGGGCGCCGGACGAGGACGCGTCGCACGCCTGCTGTTGACCGAAGCCATCCTCGTGGTGATCGCGGGAGCTGGGCTTGGTTTGCTGTTGGCGTGGTGGGCGACTGGCGTAGTGCGAGCGACGGCCCCGGCCGGGTTGCCGCGAGTCAGTGAGATCGCGCTCGATGCGCGGATGCTGGGTTTCACGGCGCTGATTTCTCTTCTGGTCACAGTGGCGATCGGCATCGCGCCAGCCGTGCGTCCTCCAATGCCGGATCTTTCCCAACCGCTAAAGGCGGGTTCACCGGGCACCGCGGGTTCGGGACTCTGGCCGCGGCTACGGTCTTCACTGGTTGCGTTAGAAGTTGCGCTGGCGCTGGTGCTGATGATCGCGACGGGTCTCCTGGTGCGCAGCCTGTGGACACTGAGCCACGTCAATCCTGGATTCGACCCGCAGGGCGTCGTCACATTCGCAGTTTTTCCGCCGCCGCGGTATGACGCTCCTGAGCGTGCGGTCGCCCTGTATCAACGTGTAGCCGGCGCGATCGCGGCGCTTCCGGGCGTCAAAGAAGTCGCGCTGTCGAACCACTTGCCGCTCAGCGGCTCATCCCTCCCCCGGCCCATCGAGATTCCGGGGCGCCCCCGCGACGAGCAGAACGATCAGCCCGTGTTGTTCCGAACGATCTCAGCCGAGTATTTCGAAACGCTGCGCATTTCTATGCGCAGCGGCAGAGCTTTTACGGCGACTGACGTCGCATTGGCCTCGCAGGTGGCCATCATCAATGATGCGCTCGCCCGGCGATATTGGCCGAAGCAGAATCCCGTCGGCACGTACATCACGCTGTTCAAATCAGCGCAGGCTCGAGCGGATTTCGGACAGCGCTTCTCGGTCGAGATCATCGGCGTGGTGAGCGATGTGCGGCACACTGGCTTGCAGGACGAGCCCTCCCCCGAGGTCTACATCCCGTACACGCTGAACCCTTGGGGATACATGAACGTCGTGGTCCGCACGGCTGGCGATCCGAACGCTCTGCTGCCTGTCCTTCCACGCGTGATCAGCGCCATCGACCCGGACAT
>QHVB01000015.1 GCA_003222195.1 Gemmatimonadota bacterium
AAAAATAGGTGATGGCCGACGCCGACAGAAAAATCCCGATGACCATGGCGTCGGACTGGAAGCGAAGCTGTTCCGCCATGATAATCATGAACGTGATGAGTCCGTAGTTGATCAACTGACGCCACGTTGCACGGTCAATGTATTGCCTGCTGAAGGTGACTGGAATCAGCCGCCGGACGATCAGGATGTAGACCCCCGAGGCCAGCAACGGCGTCACTACGGTAATGAGAGCCACGGTCAGGAGTCCGCGGCCAAGGTCTAGCGCGACGACAATCAGCACGGCTCGCAGCAGGTTCGCCGCAACCTGAATCAGGTTCATCGAGTGAAAATTCTGCAGCCCTTGCAATACGCCGCTGAATACGCTGAGAGGAAAACCCACGGCGAGGGCGGTGCCCACCATCAAGAATAGCAGCCGCGCCGTTCTCACAGACGCTGGGCCGATGTGGAAAATCCGATCGATGTACGACGAGCCTATTCCGGTCAGAACTAGCAGGGCCACCGCCAGGCAGGTGTAACTGAAAAGGCTGGTATTGATCAGACGGGTGAGACGGTCGTAGTCACGAGTGGCTGCATACTTCGCGACATACTTGATGATCGACGACCGGATGCCCAGGTCAAAGAGTCCGTAATAGCCTGTGACGGAGAATACCAGAACCCAGAGCCCGAAGGCATCATCACCGAGTTTGTGCAAGATGATGGGCGAAAGAAACAGCCCGACCACGATCGACACTGCGAGCCCGAACCAGTTCGAACTGATGTTCCGCAGTGCCTTGGGTGTGGTGAGCATCGGTGGATGAAGGTCAATCTGATCGGGTGACCGCGACGATTCGGTGGCGTGTTCCGCCGGCACCCCGGTGGTCGCGGCCACCGCGTCGAACCGTGACAAGTCGTTCGGGCCCAGACGCTCGCACAGGGTGCGTGCAATGCGGGCGACCAGGTGATCCCAGTCGTGTTCCTGGGCGACCTGGCGGCGAGCGGCGATGGCGGCGGGCGCGCCCGCCGCGGGCGTGAGGGCTTGTCGCAGCGCTGCCGACCATTCGTCAGGCGTGCGTGCCAGCGTGATCACGTCGCCGAAGCTCAGGAGCGATCGGATGGGCGACCCTACCACCGGATGCCCGGTCGCCAGATACTCGTGCAACTTGAGCGGATAGATGTACTTCGTATAGTCGGTCATCCGGTAGCACATGAGGCACACGTCGAGCTGCTGGGTGTACGCGGGCAGCGCGTTGACCGGCTTCGGGCCGAGCCAGTGAACGTTAGGTAGCCGCACGAGATCCGCGAACGTCGTGGCGTCGGCTCCGGTCAGGCGAGACGGGCCGATGAGAACGAACGACCACTCAGCATGGCGGCGCGCGAGCAGGAGGAGGAGCGGGATGTCGAGCTGCTCCTTGATGAATCCCACATATCCGATCCGGGGACGCGCGATCGGCCGGAGATCCTCGGGCTCCGCCGCCTGCCCGGCATAGGCTCGGTAGTGCACCCCGTTCGGGATGAGCGCGGTGTGCGAATTCAGGTGTCCCTTCTTTTCCAGGAGCGCTGGGGAGTGGATGATCACCTGATCCACGCGGGCGATTAACCGAGCCTCTGACTCTCCTAGAGGCCGCTCGGCCTCCGAGAACGTGTACTCATCGTCGATGTGGTAGCAGGCGATCGTCGGCCGGAAAGCGTCGAGCGCGCGGGCGAATTCCGGGCGCCACAGGTACATGATTGTCCGGCGACACCCGCGTGCATGTAGCAGCTGCCGCGCACGCCACACTCGCAGACGCTCGGTGAGTCCGGCGCCGAACGCCGGACGATAGAGAAGCGGCAGCCACCTTCCCGGCCGGTACACGGCGAATCCCGGCACGACCATCTCGTTGGTTAGAGCTACCGGTGTCTGGCGCGCTCCCCGAAGCCACCAGTCACGCCACTCCCGTGGCGGGTCCACCCAAACGACGTGGAAGTATCTTGCCAGCCGGGTGAGGACGTAGTGGCGCGGCATCCAAGGCCCGCCCCAGTAGTCGGGGACCAGGGCGATGACACCGATGTCGGGGAGCAGAGGACCCGCTGCGGCGACGCTCCCCGTGCCCCGGGCCTGAGGGGGCGTGGTGGGGCTCTGAGCGGCTTCGCTGAGCACTACGCGCGGCGAACCTTGAGGTCTCGTCTCCATCTCCTGTCCGAAATTCTGCTTTCCGGGGGGCGGTCGAACGGCAGTTGGCTCGAATGATCTCGGAATGTGCAAGAGCGGAGCCAAGGCCCCATGCTGGCGACGGACTAACTCCTTGAGTGAACTTCAGGAGGGACGTAGGGTTCTCGGCCCGCCTGATCCTGCCCCGTTTGAGTGTTGCAGTCTTGTTACAGCGCAGCCGTCTTATTGATGAGGGTGCAGACGACGTTCCATTCCGGGTGCAGTGAACGCGCGAGCCGCACCGCCGCTCCGGTCCGGTGAGGTACCGAGGAGCGGATGGCGCACGCCGGCACTGTGAAACGTGAGGGAAGGGACGCCGCGACGCGGCGGGACCGTCCGCTGCCAATGTGACCGCGCCCTCCAATTCCGAACCGCACGCAGCAGTCCAACCGGCCTAGGTAGCAAAGGTGCTGCAATTCCACACCAGGATTCCCACGTCCCTGAACACGGGCGTACTCGAGCGCGTCGACCCATTCGGGCGGCTGCATCTGGCTAACGCATTGGTGTCGAACGAGATGGTATCTGCGTGGGTCACAACCGCGACACGCCGCGTGTCAGCGCGAATCTTGCCACCGTCCACGCTCGGAACCGGTGCGGAACGGCGTCGTGCCAGCGATCGAAGGGCCGCAGCGACTGTCGGCAACGTTGTCAGTGCGAGCGACAAAGACAAGGCTCTCAAGGACTATTTGTGAGTGCAGGTGAGGAAGGCCGAGTGCGCGACGACAATGGGCCGGGGCTTCGGCATGGCAGCTCCCAAGCCCTGCTAACCGTTTTGCTACTCACCACTCTGGTGAGCACGGTCGCAGGCCTTCGCTGGTCGGCTCGACATCCCCTGGGTACATCATGGGACGAATCCGAATACCTGAATCTCATGGTCCAGGAGGTTCAGGACGCACGAGATCTGGGTGTGCTGCGCGCTGCCAAGATGGTTCGCTGGACAGATAGTGGACGCCCGCCCGCGTACCGAGTGGCCGCGTTCCCGCTCGCAGAAGCGTTTGGCCCGAACCTGCGGATGCTTCGCGCGCTGTGTCTGGTCGTGCTTCTCCTCACGTCAGCGGTGATCTACCGCGCTGCTAGGTTGGTCTCTGAACAGTCAGTGGCGGCAGTCGGGGCGGCGTGCTTTGCCCTCAGCTATGCTCCGCTCTGGGCATCTGCTCACTTCGGCACGGACTATGTACTCTATCTTGGGACTGCGGGTCTGTATTCCTGCCTTGTTTCCTATGCCGTAAGGCCAGCGAACGCAGACGCGTGGCTATGGGCTGGTCTCGTGGCGTCGGTGGCCCTGGGTGCTCTCAGCAAGGTATCGTTTCTGCCGATCGGCCTCCCGGCGATTCTTGCCTTCCTTGTGGTCGGATGGCGTGGCCGCTTCGCGAAGCGCGTGTTGTGGTTGGTCGGTACTGGCGCCGCCACTGGGCTACTCGTGACCGTCCCGTGGTGGTCGGTCAACTATCGCGCCGCGATGAGCTTGGCACAATTCGCGTCCGGGTTCGTCCGTCACGACTTTCCATGGTTGACGGAGTCCTTCTGGCGACTGTTCGGACCCCCAGTCGCCGCACTCGTCGTGCTCCTCGCCGTTGCACTTGCGCAGCGGCGCCAGCTTCTGCGGCAGGCGATGTCGTCGTCACAGCGCCTGGTGGTGTTCTCGACGTGTGTAGCGGGCGCCGTCCCGCTGTTCCTGCTCCACTTCGTCGGCTCGAATCACAATATGCGGCTAGTGTCCCCCGCATTGATTCCGTCGATACTCGGGGCCTCGTTACTAGCGCATGAGGCTGGCGTCGTCCGGGTCCGCGGTGCGGTCGCCATCGCCGGCACGGTGGTTGTGCTACAGGGTGCCTACATGATCCACCATTTCGAGACCTCCACCATCGACCTGTGGGACTGGGACCCACTGCTGGAGTTGTGTGATCAACACGGACTGCGAGACCCGGTGGTCAAACATCTCGGCCAAGCGATTGCGTTCAATCCGCCAGCGGTGTCCTATCCTTGGATTCGGCGAGGTCGCACGGTTCACGACAGCTGGTTGTGGAGGTTCGAACAGGGCCCCATTGATTGGGATCGCATCGGCAGGGAAGTGAGCACGGCAGACGTCGTGGTGACCGCTCCGGGCTACACTGGCGATCCTGATGACAAGGAGCCGCTAGATAACCAGCACAACGCCGAACTGGTGTCGAGACTCGAGACTCTCTCTGCGTTCGAGCCGCCGACGGAACTTCGGTTGGGACGGTTCGACACGCGCGTGCTCGTGTTCTTCCGACGGCGGGCCCGATGAACGGCAGGATCACCGAAGCGATTTCGGTCGTCCTTCCTGTCTTCAACGAGTGCGACAACCTCGAGCCACTCCACGCCCGCCTCACCTCAGTGCTCAAGCCGTTGGAGTGTGAGTACGAGGTGTTGTACGTCGATGATGGGAGCATGGACGGCTCGTGGGAAGTGCTGAAGCGCTTGGCGGCGGCCGATCCCAGCGTTCGACTCGTGAGGCTGCGCAAGAACTTCGGGCAGACCCCAGCCCTGGCTGCCGGGCTCGCCCACGCACGACATCCGATCCTCGTCACCCTCGACGCCGACCTACAGAACGACCCAGCGGACATCCCGCGCCTCATCGCCGCGCTCGCCGATTCCAACGACGTTGCTTGCGGCTGGCGACGCAACCGCCAAGACCCGTGGCTGGGGCGGCGGCTGCCCTCGCAGATCGCCAACGTCCTCACGCAGCTAGTGACCGGGGTGCAGCTCCACGATTTCGGCTGCACGCTCAGGGCGTACCGGCGCGAGGTCATCCAGGACGTGAGCCTGTACGGCGAGATGCATCGGTTCCTGCCCGTGCTCGCGGCGTGGGTTGGCGCCCGGATCGCCGAGGTCGAAGTGAGGCATCACCCGAGGATCCACGGGGTCTCCAAGTATGGGCTACTCAGGACCTACAAGGTCCTGGTGGATCTCGTGACCCTCAAGTTCATCGGGAACTTCTCCGCGCGCCCCAACTACATCTTCGGCGGCTTTGGGCTGGCAAGTCTCTTCGTCGGGCTTCTCTCGTTGATGGTCGTGGCGTACCGCGTCTTCGTCCTCCGTCGGCTCGAGGCCACACCGCTGGTCTTCTTCATGGTGGTGTTCTTCCTCACCGGCGTCTTTTCCCTCTTCATCGGCTTCCTCGCGGAAATCGTAATCCGGGGCTTCTACGACGTCCAGCGTAGGCCCACGTATTACGTGCGCGAGACGGTGGGGCTAGGTCGGGCGGAGTAGGTTCCGTGTGCGGCATCGTCGGCAACGTGCTGGCACGAGCGGATCGGACCCCCGACGCGTCGGTGCTCAAACGGATGGCAGATCGGATCACCCATCGGGGCCCTGACGACGAAGGCTTCCTCTTGCGGGGGCCAATCGGGCTCGGCATTCGACGCCTCAAGATCATCGACCTAGACACCGGTCACCAGCCGATGACGGGAGAGAATCGCAGCATCTGGGTCGTGTTCAACGGAGAGATCTACAACTATCGCGAGCTGACCGATGCGCTTCGTGCACGGGGCCACCACTTCACCACGCGCTCCGACACGGAGGTCATCGTCCACGCCTACGAGGAGCGTGGCCTAGCCGCGCTGGATAGTCTGGAGGGTATGTTTGCCATTGCGGTCTGGGATGAGCCGGCCCGCACGTTGCTGCTGGCGCGTGACCGCCTGGGGATCAAGCCGCTCTACTATGCCCACCTGCCCGACCAGCTCGTCTTCGCCTCGGAGCTGAAGGCCCTCCTCGAGCATCCTGCCGTGAGTCGCACTCTCGACCTGACGAGCCTCTCGCGCTATCTGGCCCATGAGTATGTGCCGGCGCCGGGCGCCATCTTCCGCGACGTTCGCAAGCTGCCCGCCGGCCACTGGCTCACCTACACCGAGGGACGGGTGAGGGTGGAGCCCTACTGGGATGTGGACTATCACAGTTCCTCCCTGGTGAGGGAGGAAGAAGCGGTTGAGGAGCTGCGCGCCAACTTAGACCTTTCCGTGCGCCGGCACCTGGTGAGCGACGTGCCGTTGGGGGTCTTCCTCTCGGGCGGCATCGATTCGAGCACGGTGGCGGCGTTCGCGGTGCGACACGTTTGCGACCGCCTCCAGACGTTCTCGATCGGTTTCGAGGACGCATCCTTCGACGAGTCCGCCCCTGCGCGTCAGGTCGCGCAGTTCCTTGGGACTGAGCACCACGAGGAGGTCCTGAGCCCCCGGGTCGCTGTGGATCTCATGTCGCAACTGCCCGAGCTTCTCGATGAGCCGCTCGGTGACGCTTCGCTGATCCCGACCTTTCTCCTCTGTCGGTTCGCTCGCCGCTCCGTCACCGTTGCGCTTTCCGGCGATGGGGGGGACGAGGTCTTCGCCGGCTATCCGACCTACCAAGCCCACCGCCTCGCCCACGCCTACGAGCACGTGCCGGCGTGGGTGCGCGATCGCCTGGTGCGCCCTGCCGTCGAGCGGCTGCCGGTGTCGCTCGCCAACCTGAGCCTGGACTTTCGCCTCAAGCGCTTCATCGAAGGGATGCCGTTCGATGCCCCGGAGCGCCATGCGGTCTGGCTGGGCTCCTTCGCACCGGTCGAGCAACGGGACCTGTTCACCGACGAAGCGCTGGCCCAGATGGACGCCCCTCCTTCTTATGACGCGTTCCGCGAGATTCTCGCTCGCGTACGGGGCACCTCGTGGCTAGACCGCATGCTGTACCTGGACTTGAAGGGCTACCTCGGGGAAGGCGTGCTGACAAAGGTGGACCGGGCGAGCATGGCGTGTTCGTTGGAAGTGCGAGTACCGATGCTCGACCGGAGCATCGTTGAGTTGGCCGCCAGCTTCCCGGGGCATCTCAAGCTCCACGGGTTCACGACCAAGTATGTCCTGAAGCGCGCCCTGCGCGGGATCCTTCCCCGAGAGATCTTAGCGCGCCCGAAGAAGGGATTCGGCATCCCGCTGGGCCGCTGGTTCCGAGATGGGCTCAAGCCGCTACTCCGCGAAGCGTGCTCGGCGAGCGTGCTTCGGCGCGGTGGGCTGTTTCGCCCCGAGGTGGTCGAGCGCCTCTTTGCCGAACACGAGGAGGGCCGACGGGATCACCGGAAGAAGCTTTACACCCTCCTGGCCTTCCAGCTCTGGGCGTCCCGGTACCAGCCCGTGTGATCGGTGAAAGACCGACTCTTGCAATGGCTTGTCTGTCCCTCGTGCCGCGGCGATCTCTCCCTGGAAGCCGCGGCGCGCGAGGCCGGCGAGATCTGGGACGGCGAGCTGTCCTGCGCCCGGTGTTCGGCCCGCTACGCCGTCACCCGAGGTATTCCCCGTCTCCTCCCGGGCGCCCTCTCGGCCACGGCCCTCGCCACAGCAGAGCGTTTCGGGTATGAATGGACGCGCTTTGCCGAAATCCGCCACGAGTACGAAGCGCAGTTCCTCGGCTGGATCGCGCCCCTCGGTCGCGACATCTTCGTCGGACGCCGAGTGTTGGACGCCGGGTGCGGCAAAGGACGTCACCTTCGGCTTGCGTCTCGCTTCGGAGCGCAAGAGGTGATTGGTATCGATCTGGGCCCGGCCGTGGAGATGGCGGCGCAGAATACGGCGGATCTGGCCAACGTTCACGTCGTGCAAGCGGACCTGACGCGGCCACCAATCCGCCCGGGGAGCATGGAGCTAATCTATTCGATCGGGGTCCTGCATCACCTCCAAGAACCGGTCTCGGGCTTTCGAGCGCTGGCCCCGCTCCTGTCACCGGAGGGGCTTTTAGTGGCCTGGGTGTATGCGCGCGAGGGCAACGGATGGGTTCTCACCTTGGTCGATCCGATTCGCCGGCTCACCCGGCGGCTTCCTCTCGCCGTGGTGAGTGGGCTCGCATGGGTCCTTACCCTACCGCTCTGGGCGGCGGTGCGCACGCTGTACGGTCCGGCCCGTTCGTGGCCGCGCCTCTGCGCGGTGCTACCCTACCAGAGCTACCTGGCGGACCTCGCGACGTTCCCGTTCCGCGAGCTCCATTCCATTGCGTTCGACCAACTGCTGGCGCCGGTGACCCATTTTCTGGCCCGCGGGGATGTGGAGCGGTGTTTCGTGGAAGCGAGCCTCGCGCTCTGGTCACTCCGCTGGCATCACGACAATAGCTGGGCTGCCTGCGGGGTACGGCGGGATAGGCAGTACTGACAGCGCCGGCGGACGGGCGAGGCGGCGACGGATATGGACGAGCGCAGTGGGCTGCTGCTACTGACGGTTCATATCCGCTCCGGTTCAGCACTTCACCCGCTTGCGGGCGAGCACAACGAGTGTCGTTCCGAATCCGAGGGCTTCTTTGAAACGCCGTATCGTGCGCTCGGAAAGGAACAGCCGTGCGAGCCCATTCACCTTATGACTGTTGATCAGCCGCAGCAGCCCACGGTCACCCGTGGGGATGATCGTCACGAGGCGGAGAACATGAAAGTGTGGCTGAAGCAGCCGCCGTAATTCGGGGCGGCTCAACCAGCGCCGCACCTGGCCGGGAGCGAGCGGCGCCACGTCGCTGCGCCGCTGATACACGAATCGGTGGTGAGCCGTGAGGAGAAGGTGCCCGCCGGGGCGCAGCAGCCGCGCGATGCTGGCGATGAAATCCGCTTGGTTGGGGAGGCAGGCCAGGGTCTCGAGGCTGACGATGACCTCGAACTCTCCGGGGGGGAGGGTGATGGTGGCGACGTCGCCAGCGATGAACTCGATGTCCGGATTGCGCTCGCGAGCCACAGCAATTGCCTGGTCGGCGAGATCGATCCCCGTCACTCGGCCGTAGCTCGCCAGGCGCTTGGCAAGCCAGCCCGTGCCGCACCCGACTTCGAGAATGCGCCCGGACCCTGGACCGAGCGCGCCCAGCCACTGGAGGACGGTGTCTGCTCGGCGGACGCTCTCGGCGTCCAGGTTGTTTTGCTCGAGGCTGCGACCAGCCAGGAAGGTCATGTTCCACAGATTCCAGAAGCGGGCCTGTGCGGGAGGGGATGGGACCTGGTCGTTTAGTGGATCTCGCGCCATGGCGTTAACTCGCTTGACGTCAAGCCGGTTGGTCCGAACGCGGTTACTTTGGGATACAAGTTGACGACCCCGCGCACATCCTGGGCGGTGGTGACGAGAATCGTCGCGGCTTGGTGCCAGTGGTCATACTGGCGGTCGATGTCGTAGCGATGAACATATCCCTCCACGTGATAGGTTCCGCGTGCGAGATGCAGCTCGAGCTCGAAGCGACAGCGGAAGGTCTCGCCAGCGTGCAGGGAAAAGGGGTCGAGGCCGAGCCGTTCCGTCGACGTGTCGAACACTCCGTACTCATCGTTGGCGCAGAGCTGCACAACGATTGCAAGGCGGGTCACGTCCGTGGTGGCG
Organism: Gemmatimonadota bacterium; assembly: GCA_003222195.1. GTDB lineage: Bacteria > Gemmatimonadota > Gemmatimonadetes > Gemmatimonadales > GWC2-71-9 > 20CM-2-65-7. The sequence continues at coordinate 9,493 of QHVB01000015.1, forward strand.
GTCACCTCTAGGTCCAGCCAGGCCTTCTCGCCCGACCGAAACGTGGACGCCTCGCCGGACGCGTTTCGAACACACACGCGGGAGAGGTACGCGTCTTTTCCCTCAACGAGGTGCTCCCGCCGCAAGGCGGTGCCCAGGTATTGTCGGATGATCTCGTCGGACGGGCCGGCCGCGGCGATCCGCCCCCGATCCAGGAGAAGAGTCCGGGAGCACAGCTCTGCGACCGCCCGAAGATCGTGCGACACGAAGATGATCGTCGCTCCGCTCTGGAGGACGGCGTTCATCTTTTCCAAGCATTTGCGCTGAAAGACGAAGTCGCCGACCGACAGGACCTCGTCGACGATCAGAACATCCGGATCCACATGGGCAGCCACGGCGAAGCCGAGGCGCGCGAACATCCCCGACGAATAGCGCTTCACCGGGGTGTCGATGAATTCCTCGAGGCCCGAGAAATCCACGATGCCGTCGAACTTACGCCGGATCTCCTCGCGGGACATGCCGAGGATGGTCCCGTTGAGGAAGATGTTCTCCCGGCCAGTCAGGTCGGGATGAAACCCCGCGCCGACCTCAATCAGAGCGGAGAGGCGCCCGTGCACGGCCATCCTGCCGAGGGTTGGCTGCATGATCCCGGCCAGCAGCTTCAGGATCGTGCTCTTGCCCGCGCCATTGCGCCCGATGATCGCGAGCGCTTCGCCGCGGTGGACTTCAAAGGAGACGTCCTGGAGCGCCCAGAACTCGCGGTCTCGCAGCGCCTCCGGGGGGCGGTGACGGGTGAGTCGCCCGATCATCGCGGGAATTAAGTCTCGCAGGGAATCGTGCAATTCTCCCTTGCGGAACTTCTTGGACACACGATCCATCGCCAGCACCACGTCGCTCATCGGCGTCAGATGGTCTCGGCAAAGTAGGGTTCGAGGCGCCGGAACAACGCCAGCGCGAGGATGACCGCGAACACGGTGACGGCGCCACTGTAGGCCAACCAGCCGAGCTCGGGTGGGTGGTGGTGAATCACCGTCGCCGACAGGCCTTCGAGCAGCGGAGCGACGGGGTTGAGCAGCAGCAGCGTGCGCCAGCGGCCGAACATGTCGACATCGAATAGCACGGGTGTGACGAAGATCGCGAACGTGAGCACCACTTCCACGACGTATTTGACGTCGCGGAAAAAGACGCTGCCGGCCGACAGCAGCGTGCCGAGGGCGGCGACCTGGACCACGAGGAGGGCGATAAGGAGAGGCACCCAGACCAGTTGCAGCGAGATTCCGACTCGCGCCAGGGCGAGGAGCGCCGTCAACGGCACGGTGGCCACCGCGAAATCGATGAGCTGGGAACCGACCGAGGCGAGCGGGAAGATCTCTCTCGGGAGGTAGATCTTCGTGAGGAGGTTGGAGTTCCCGACGAGACTGTTGCTGGCGAACCGGATGCCTGAAACGACGAACGCCCAGGGAACGGCCTTCAAGGCGACGGCGGCCACGTCACCGATCAGGAGTGGACGTCCCGACACGGACGCGACGCCGGCGCGCACCAGCACGCCCGCCCCGACTATGACGAGGGGCATGAGGATCGCCCACAGAAACCCCATGACCGACTGCTTGTACTTGATCGTGATGTCGCGCCACGTGAGCACGTAGAGGACTTCGCGGTGCGCGAGCAGACTGCGCAGCGGATGGGGGGCCACGATCACTCGGTCCGGTGGGTCAGGCGATAACATTCAACCATCGCCCCCATGACGAAGTAGCAGCTGGCTTTGTGGAAGAAACGCTTCCGAGGCTCGGTCGTAGTGAGCCAAAGAAACGTCTCGCTGGCAAGGCTCCGGAACAGCCAGCGCGGGATCCCGAACCAGCGAATTGCCTCACGGGGCGGCGGCTCTCGCCGCACGTCCCACTTCCCGTAGCGATAGTACCAGGATTGAAAGTACTGTTTCCGCGCGCGGGCCGGCACAACCGGGTGATAGACGATCGCATCCGGCACGTACAGAATTACCTCACCACCGTCGCGAATTCGCTGACAGAACTCGCTGTCTTCCCCGACCGCCAGCCGGTGGCCGACGGGTCCGAGATCCGTGTTGAACGGCCCGTACTTCGGAAACACGGCTCGACGGAACGCCATGTTCGCCCCGAACGGCAGCATCGCTACTTCCTTCACGGCGTCCCCATGATCGTAGCGAACGAGGACCCCCGGCATCAGCCGGTACGGCCCCGACTCGCCGTACCAGCGGGGCTTCGGCTGATTCCACACCGCGAGAATGCGCCCGCCGACGCCAGCGCAGTCGTGACTCGAGAAAGCGCGCCACAGACAAGCTAGCCAATCGGGATGCATCGTGACGTCATCATCGGTGAAGGCAATGACCTCTCCGCCCGCACGGGCAACGGCGGCATTGAGGGCGAACGACTTGCCTTGACGAGCCTCGAACAGGTAGCGACAGGGCACTCGACTGGCCGCCGCGTCCACTACCTCGCGGGTGTGGTCGGAAGAGTTGTTGTCTACCACGAGCACCTCCCACCGCAGATCGGAGGGGACACGCAGGTCGGCGAGACTCCCCAGTGTCACGCGCAGGCTGTCGGCGCGGTTATAGGTGCAGATCACCAGCGAGACGTTCATGCCCGCTTCAGCCTACGCCGCACTGCGCGCGCGACCCGAAGCGCGTAGCCGAGGGCAAAACGAAAGGCCCAATGTAGCAGCGTTGCCGGCGACAGCGTTTCTCCTACCTCCGCCAGGCGGGATCTGTGGAAGGCGAAGTACGCCGTTCCTCGACCGGCGACCGCGGCTCTGAGCAGCCGCCACCAGTATTGTCGGGTGACCGTCGCCTCGACCGCCTGGAATTCGGCCCGCGAGAGAAACCGCGGACCGAAGCGCCGCACCATCGTATAGCGGAGCGAAGGAAGCCAGTCGTGGTCCCGCGTCGCCCCCATGATCGACTCCTTTTCGTTCTCGACACGCACGAACGATAGCACTTGCGAAACAAAGCCGAACCGGCCGTCGTGCAGCAATTCGAAGCAGACTTCTCCGTCCGAAAACCAGCCAGGGTCGAAGAACTGCGTGCGTGATCGAACGGAGTGTGCGCGGTAGAGGACCGTCGTCGGGTTCCCCATGAAGAAGTTTCGCCCCAGCAGCTGGTTGCGACAGATGTCTCCTCCCTCGTGGAGTGGCGAGTCGATCGGAATTCCCGAGAAGAAAACCGAATTCCCGGAGAGGTAGTAGGACCCGACGATCACCACCCCAGGGTCCAACTCCCCGACGGCCACCATGCGCTCCAGACACTCCGGGTAGAGCCAATCGTCCGCTTGAACGATCTTCACGTACTCGCTCTCGGGACTGATGCGGGCCAGCGCCGAGTTGTAGTTCGCCACCTGCTCCAGGAATGCCGGCTGATCGATGAGCCGGATTCGTGGATCGCGGGCGGCCCAAGCTCGTGCCACGTCGGCTGACCCGTCCGTGCTGCAGTTGTTGACCAGTAGATATTCGAACCGCCGCCAGGTCTGGCGGAGCACGCTCTTGATGCAGGCGTCGAGATAGGTCACCGTGTTGTAAAACGGCGTCACGACACTGACGAACGGAGCGCGCTCGGTCACTGAAGCGTCTCTTCAAACTGACGCTGGACGCGGCTTCGGTAATCGCCGAGGCGCTGGCGCAACGTCGCTCGGACGGCGTCCGACCGGTCCTCCAGTCGCTCGAGGACGACCGCGAGGGCAGGCACATCGAACGCGTCGATCTCCACGCAGTACTCCGTTTGTCCCATTTCGGCCATGTGCTGAGCGACTTTCCAATCGTAGGACAGCGCGACGACGGGGCACTCGGCGAGGTGCGCGAGAATGACGCCGTGGAGCCGACTCGCGAGAACGACGTCCAGCTGCGCGAGTTCGCCGAAAAGGGCGGGGAGGGTCGTGGTGTTGGCACGCCGTGCCAGAACGGGGCAACCCGCCGCCGCCCAGACGTCGTCCATCACGAGGCGATCGCACGTATCGGTCGAAAACAGTACTACTCGACGTCCCGTATCGATCAGTCGGACTACGAGGCTCGCCAGTCGCTCGACGTAACGTTGATAGACCGCACCATCCTTGATCGGCCACACGCGCGGATCGCAATACGCCATCGGGCTGATCCCCACGACGCCTGCGTTGAGCCGCGGGGGCCGGCAACGTACCGGCTCGAGCCCGAAGGCGAGATCGGGTGCCACCGGTCCATCGTGCGCTTGGCCTAAGAGGCGCGCTACTTCCGTTCGCGTGCGCTCGTCCCGGTAGGATCGGTACGTCATCCGGGAAAGCGCGCCCCGGACGAACACGCGCGCCAGGCGTGTCCGCAGCGTTCCCAGCCCAACGCTCAACATCACGACAGGGGTGTGCGTGCGCCGGGCGAGGAAACTCCATTTCCAGAGGACGTAGGGGTGCCCCCACGCCCTCCCCCAGAAATCATCGAGCTGGCCACCCCCCGAGACGATGAGGAGATCCAGTTGACGCACCCACCGCAGCGCCAAGGCCCAGTGGAGCGGCTCGCTCTGAAGGAAATCACACATGAGTCGAAGCGGCAGCGCCACGGACCGGAGGAGCGGGACACCCTGGAGCCGTTGGAGGGCCCGGTCGATCGGCCCGGCGGTGCGGGGGAGCATCCGCCCACCGATCCCATATGTCGGCGGCGCGTACCCCGAGAGGGGATAGGCGGGAACCCCATGGCGCTCTTGAGTATCCCGAGGGTTCGAGGTGAAGCCTACGATCTTCGCGTTCGGCCAGCGCGACCGGATGGCGGCTATGACGGCATCCTGGATCGCGGCATCCCCCAGGTTACCCCATCCGCATGGGCTGAGGAGACCGATAACGGGGTCCTTGTCGTGCGTGATCACTGCTAGGGAGCAAGTCGCACTCTGCGGCCGTAGAACCCCTCGGCATAGCCCTCGGGGGCCGCGGACTCCACACCTCGCAAGCGCATCAAAGCGCGGAATGTCTCTTCTGAGAACCACTGCCTGCCGCGCTGCGATGGGAAGCCGTCGAGCAGGTGACTCAG
>QHVB01000038.1 GCA_003222195.1 Gemmatimonadota bacterium
TCCTCGCAGATTCCGCCCGAATTCTCGGCGAATCTGCTCAATGCGCGCTGCGGTGTGATCGTGATCTGGACCAAGGTGGGGGAGGACACTGAAGGGCCGCCGCCTAGTTCGGGGGAGGCGGCGGTTTCTCTGTATTCTCGCCCCCCCCAAAGACACCGAGGAATCGCGCAGCCAGAAACGCCGTGGATGTCAGCAGCCCCGCCATGATCCAGCTGCGTCCCTTACTGAAGCGTCGTTCGGTTGCCTGACTGAGCGCCGAGCGGGGAAAGCGGACCTGCTCGCGATTCCAGGCCACCGACTGGCCGTTCCGGTAGTCCACGCGGAGCAGGCGCAGGTCCCACGACGTCGCATCGGCGCCGGCGACGACGCCTTCAACCTCGGTTGCGCCCGATCCAATCGCATTGCCCATGGCGAGCACGCCGGTATCCGTCACCACGGCCACGATTCGGGTCTCGGGAGCGGGAATCGGCGTCGCGAGCGGCGTCTGCGTGAAGCACGCAGCCAGCAGACAGACCGATCCGAGAGCAGGCAGATGCGCGACAGTCAATCGCATGGGTTGATTCTGCACGGGGGACCGTGGAGAACACAAGGGACAACCGGCAAGACTCGCACCGGTTGTCCCTCGTGCGTGTTAAGCCCCTACGATCGGATCAGGGGCAAGCGTTCGGGTCGTCCCAATTTCGAACGGGAGACGATCCGGTTGTGCCGGTCGGGTACGCCGAAGGCAGCGGAATATTCGCGTTCGCCGTACGCTCCGCCGAGCCGTACGGCAGGCGGCCAATGACCTCGGGGTTCGAGCCGTTGGGAGTGAGCGTCGGAACGCAGGTCCGCTTGTAATCCGACCACGTCTCGATGTTCTGGTACAAGGCGATGTACTTCTCGGTCATGACGTCATTGAACGTGGGCGCGCCCAGCGCCGGCAAACCGACCGCCGCACGCACGGCGTTGACGTTCGCGGCGCCGCCCGCCGAGTCACCAGTTGCGAGCCGGGCCTCGGCGAGAATGAACTGATTCTCCGCCCACGTTACCAGCGGCTGGCGGAACGTAAACTGCCGCCGCACCAAGGTGTTGACGACCGAAGGCGCGCAGGCGGCCGGGGGCGCGGGACATCCGGCCGGCCGGACCGTCACGTTGTTCCGATCCGCGCCGACGAACTGACCCTGCGCATTGATATCGAAATAATTCCGCAGGCGCACCGTATCGTTGCGCGCCTTGAGGATCGAGACGAGTGTGTTCCCCGCCACGACATCCTGTCGCGATAGGAGGAACTCGGCCCAAATGTTTGCATCCAGGTCCTGGACGCTCCCGTGGAACGTGCGGAAATCACCGGGCGCTTGTCCGTGAATCGCCTGCTGCTGCGCGGTCGCGCCCGAGGGCGCCTCGTTAATACCGAGCTGCGCTTCCGCGAGCGCGGCGGCATACTCGGACACTCCGAGACGCTCCACCTGATGCAGATGAAACCGCGCCTTCAACGTATGTGCGGCGCGGATCCAGCGCCCAAGCTGCGTGGCGCGCGAGACCGCGGTTGCGCAGTAGATCACATCACCTTCGGACGGCGAGCAGTTCCCCGTCGCGCCTGCCGCTGCGGCTGTGAGCGCGGTGATGCCCTCATCGAGTCGCGCCTGTACCGCCGCGTAAATGCTCTGTTGGCTATCGAGCTTGGGAGACTCGACCCCGGGGGTCAGCGCCTCGCTGTAGGGCAAATCGCCCCATACCGAGGCGGCCGTTCCCATCATCAGCCCTTCCAGGACTTTGGCAATTCCCAGCATGATGTTGTCGCCGGCAGTCTGGGCGGCTGCTTCGACCTGCCGAATTCCAAACAAGCCACCGCCGGTATAAAAGCCGGCCATCTGGCCTGAGATGTCGCTTTCACCGACGAGATACGCCGTGCACCACTGCAACTGCTGGTTATTGCTGCCGATCAGCTGCTGCGTAAAGATCGACGCGCACCGGGCAACCTGCCCCTCGAGGCGCGTCGCCATGTTGGCTTCAACCGAGACCAGAACCTGTATCGGCGTGGCCACCAGGGGGTTGTTCGGGTTCTCCGTCAACCCCGGCCCATTCAGGAAGTCACTACATCCCCCGGCCAGCAGCGCCAGCGCGAGGACCGCTCCAGCTTTTTTCGACGAGTTCATCGCAATCCCTCGCGTCGGTTAGTGGTAGAAGGTGAGCTGCATGATCCAGGAATGCGCGAGCGGCGCATTGAACCAGTCGATGCCTCGGTTCGCGTTCTGCGCCCCACCCAAGTTGACTTCAGGATCGTAGCCCGAGTAATGGCTCCACAGCTTCAGGTTGCGGGCCGAGATCTTGGCGTCCAGCTGCCGCAGCCCGCCGATCCGGTTGACCCAGCGGCCCCGGAACGAGTAACTGAGCGAGACCTCACGCAGCCGGGTGAACGTGCCGTCTTCGAGCCGCGTGGTGATGGGTCCCCCGGTGGCACCCTGGCCATTTCCGTTCGGGAATGCGGAGTTGCTGAACCAGCCTTCACCGATCACCACCGGCAGGTTCGCACCCGGGCCGACCACCGGCCCATCGAGCACGTCGCACGTCCTGTTGTAGCACGGGAAGTCCTTCCCGAAGGTCACGGTCGTACCGCGGATTTCCGTGTCCTTATGCGTGCCGTACTGATCCATGGACGAGCGCGTCATGTTCAGCACGTCGCCGCCCTGACGATGATCGAGGAACCCCGTCAACTGGAAGCCTTTGTAGTTGATCGTCGCGGAAACACCCGCGGTCCAGTCCGGCCACGGATTCCCGAGCGCGCGCGTCGTGGGATCGGTGATCGGGAAGCCGTTCGGCGCGATGTACAGCGCGCCCACCGGCGCGCCCTGACAGGCGGCGCCAACGTCATACACGGTTCCTGCGAACAACACCGTCGTCAGGCCACGGCCGCAGCGCGCGAAGTCGGTCGAGCGCCAGACGCCGAGCGGATACCCGACCTGTGCGTTCGTCGTCTGACCGGCAAACGAGGAGCCAATACCGGTTTGGCAGCGCGCCCACAGCGCTGCGTCCGTGCAGTTTGCCGCGGTCGGCAGCGGCTGTTTGCCATCCAGCTGGTCCTGCGTGACACCCAGCGAGGTCACGATGTTGCGGTTGCGCGCCCAGTTGCCGCTGAGCTGGATCGAGAAATCCGAGCGCTGCAGCACCTGGATATCGCTGGTCAATTCCCATCCTTTGTTGCTCAGCTCGCCCGCGTTGACGTTGATGCTGGTGTAGCCGGTCGACGGCGCCAGCGGCACGTTGAAGATCACGTCTTTCGACTTGGCGTCGTAGCGCGTAACAGACACCGCAGCGCGCCCCCTGAGCAAGCTGAGGTCGACGCCGGTTTCCAGCTCGCGCACGCGCTCAGGCTTGATGTTGGGATTGCCCAGCGTGGCCGACTGGTACAGGCCCCCGATGCCATTGAGCGTCGTGCCCTGCAGCGACCCGGGGTTGAAATCGGCGAATTGGGCGGTGGTAAAGACGTTTTGCGTCGCGTACAACGGAGGCTGCTGGCCGCTTTCGCCGTAGGCCACCCGCAGTTTGCCGTACGAGATGTATTCCTGCGGCAAGTGAATCGCGTTGCCGAAACTCCAGGCGACGCTGGCACCGGGATACCAGGCGCGCTGATGCCCGACGCCGAATGCCGAGTTGGCGTCGTTGCGGATCCGGGCCTGCAGGAACACCTGGTTGTACAGATCGGCGCTGGCCTGCGCAAAGTATCCCTCGATCCGCCGCCGGGTCTCGGCGTCGTTGGGGACGGTACGCGTCGTCGTGTTGGAGAGTTTGTACGGCGTCGGTGCGATCCACGTCTGCCCGGTCACATCAACTTGGCGGAAGTAGGTCTCATCCAGGTTCTGACCGACGGTCAGCGATCCATTGAAGTTAGGAGTGAACTCGTGCGTTCCGGTGGCGGTGAGGGTGTGATCGAACACGCGATCGTAGAACTGCCACCGCTCGATCGAGCCGCCATTCGTACCCGAGCTCGCTTGCCCGTAGGCATACGTGCGGTCGTCGGCGTTATAGTCCCCACCGAACGTCCAGTTCACCGTAAGCCAGGTGAGCGGTTTCCAGTTGGCGTTGATGTTGCCGAGATAGCGCCCCGTCTGGCCCTGCAGCTGATCGTTGTAGAGGGCATAGAACGGATTGTCGAACCCCCGGCTGGTCGCGAAGGCGATCGGCCCCGGGTTGGGGAAGCGCCACGAGCGATGTAGGGCGGAGGGACCGCCCAGGTATTGCTGCGCATTGAAGTCAGGCGGCTGGCGCAGCGCGCTGATCCCGATGCCGTTGACGGAGTTGCCGCGGTCCGAGCCGCTGTTCGTCGTCTGCACCACCTGCACGCTGGCATTCAGCGTGAAGTTCTCGAACAGCGTGTGCGAGGCCGCCAGACGCGCGGTGTAGCGCTCGTACCGATCCTGATTGCTGACGATGAAGCCGTCCTGATTCAGCTCGCTCACCGACGCATAGAACGTGGTGCGCTCGTTGCCGCCCGAGATCGACAGGGCGTTGTCGATCGTGCGCCCAGTCTCGAACATCTCGGCGCCATGATCGAACGTCGGCGTGCCCGCCGCGATCGCCGGACCCCAGGAGAAGAAGTTGGAGTTGATCGAGCAGTTGACCGTCGCGCAGTTGCTGGACACGCCGCCCGAGCCGACGCCGTACGTGCGCTGCACCGGGACCGTGCGAACCGGATCGTCGAACGTGATCGTCGAACGCAGGTTATAGGTCGTCGGTCCGGCGTGGCCGCGCTTGGTACGGAACTCGAGCGCGCCCGCCGAGCCCGCGCTCGCGCCGTAAATCGACGTCGATGCGGCACCCTTGAGCACGTCCACCGCTTCGATGTCGTCGGGGTTGATGTCGGCGGCGCGGTTGGTCGCCGGCGCACCGGACAACACCGCCTGGCCGCGCGTCGCATTGCTGATCGGCACGCCGTCCAGGATGATCACCGGTTGGCTCGTCCCGAACGTCTTGGGGCCGCGGATCTGGATCGCCGTCGACGCGCCCGCGTCACCGCTGCCCTGATTGGTCAGCACGTTCGGCACCTTGCCCGCCAGCGCCTGAACCACATTCTGCTCATTGCTGCGGGCAATCGTGCCGCTGTCGACGGTCGCGGTCGCCGTCGCTAACCGCTCGCGGCGCTCCTGCGTTCCGGCACCCGTCACGACGACGACGTCGAGGCGGAGCGGATCGGACGCGAGCTGGAAGTTCTGCTCGACCGTGGCGCCAGCCGTTACGGTGACGGTCCCGGTGCCCGCTCGGAATCCGATGAGACGCGCGCTCACTCTGACCTGTTGTCCCTGCGCGCGCGCGCCGGGCACGCTCAAGCGATACGTGCCGTCTGCGCCGGTCCAGCCGCCGACGCCGAACTCGACGATGGTGACATTGACGTCGCGCAGCGCTTCACCATTCGCGCCGGTCACTTTGCCAGTGATCGTCACTGGCTCTTGTGCAGCCGCTGCCGGCACGATCGCCAGCAGCAGCGCTACGATGAACGCCCAACCGAGAGGTCGGGATACTGACGGATCACGGGTCATACTCAGTCCCCTTGCGTGAAGAGAATCGTGAAGGATTTGTCTAGTGTCGGATCGCGTGTCTAGCGGAGAGGCTCAGTGCGGAGGAGAGGGGCTGTGCTGCTGGATTGACGAACAACACAGCGTATACAGCGACGGACGAAAAGTTCGCATGATAGTAACCCTCCCCGACCAAAGGAAAACAGACACTCCGGCAGCGCCCGGACGGGGCGTTGCTGCCGGTCGTACGACACTCATTTTCCTATGCGATCACCGCGCGAGACGCCCAACGGCTTTGGGCGAACGTCGAACGCGGGACGGTTCAAAGAGGATTGCCTGTTGAATACTGAAAGCCGATTCACTGGTCCGCAAGAGCGCATTTTTTTCGTATGTTGATCGCGTGATACACTTCTTCCCGGTGGTGCTGAGTGTGCTGGCCCTGCAGGGCGACGACCCCCTGGCGGCCCGCACGAAGGGACGGGCCGACGCACCGGTAACCGTCTATGAGATGGCGGACTTCCAATGCCCAGCCTGCCGCATGTTCGCGATCACCGTGCTCCCGGCGCTGGACAGCGAGTATGTCAGAACCGGGAAGGTGCGCTGGGTCTTCATCAACCTGCCGCTGACCAGCATCCACCCGAATGCGGTGGCGGCCGCCGAAGTCGCCATGTGCGCCGCCCGTCAGCGACGGTTCTGGCCGCTGCATGACGCGCTGTACCGCCAACAAGACCGCTGGGCCGCACTCGCGCAGCCCCGGGATACGCTTCTCGCGCTGGCTGAGCGGGCCGGTGTCAACCGCGCGAAGCTGCTCGCCTGTCTCAATGCCGGCGACGCCCGGAACGAGGTGGAGCTCGACGCCCAGCGTGCCGCCCGCGCCGGCGCCCGCGCCACCCCTTCCTTCTATATAGAAGGCGGCCTGCTCGAAGGGGCGCCGTACACGCCCGAACCGATGCGGCGGTTGCTCGACTCGATCTACGCGGTGCGCGTGCACGCGGCAAAGTGAGCAAACCTTCGTTCCTGTACCGGCTGAGCGTGCACGTCGTCACGCGGGCGGCGCCGCTCGTGGCGCGCTTCGACAAGAAAGTGGCGCGAGGACTCGACGGGCGCCGCGGGTTGGCCGCCCGTGTTGCCGGATGGGCGGCCGCGCAACGCGATCCGAAACGGCCCCTGATCTGGATGCACGCACCATCGGTCGGTGAAGGACTCCAGGCGAAGCCGGTGCTCGAAACGCTGCGCGCCGAGCATCCCGACTGGCAGCTCGCCTTCACGTTCTTCTCGCCCTCAGCCGAGCGGCTCGCGAAGAATCTGCCGGTCGACATCGCGGACTATTTGCCCCTCGACCGGCCGTCCGAGGTGTCCGCGGTCCTCGATGCGCTGCAGCCGAACGCCCTGGTCTTCAGCAAGCTCGACGTGTGGCCGGAGCTCACGCTGGCCGCCGCGCGCCGCGGCGTAAAACTGGGGTTGATCTCCGCGACCGTCGCGCCGGAGAGCTCGCGCCTGCGGTGGCCGACCCGCCAGTGGTCGGCGCCGGCGTACCGCGCGCTCGACCGGGTGGGCGCGATCAGTGAAGACGATGGCGAGCGCCTGGAGCTGCTGGGCGCGCGTCCCGACACCATCGCGGTCACGGGCGACACCCGCTACGACAGTGTCGCCGAGCGCGCGGCGCGCCTGGACAAGACGCGCGAGCCGCTCGCGCGCCTCGCCGCGACATCCGCCGACGCGTTCACGATCGTGGCGGGTTCGACGTGGCCGTCAGATGAAGCGGTGCTCCTGCCGGCCTTCGCCGATCTGCTGCACCAGCTCCCGACGGCGCGCTTGCTGCTGGCGCCGCACGAGCCCAACCCTGATCACCTCGCCGGGATCGCCGAGCGCTTGCGGCATCTCAAGCTGCCCCGCCCCGTGCGTTTGTCCCAGCTCGAGCACGCGAAACCGGGGCCCGTGATCGTCGTCGATCGCGTCGGGATCCTCGCCGATCTCTACGCCCTGGGCGACGCGGCGTTCGTCGGCGGCGGGTTTCATCGCGCGGGCCTGCACTCGGTCCTCGAGCCGGCCGTGTTCGGCGTCCCAACCGTGTTCGGCCCACACTGGCGGATGAGCCGGGACGCGACGCTCTTGCTCGAGCAAGGCGGCGCCGTGGCTCTGCCGGCCGATGCACGCCACCCGCTACATTCGCAATGGCTCGTGTGGCATCACGACCCGGCGGCTCGGAAAAGCGCTGGGAAGGCCGCGAAACAGATGGTGGAAGATGGTCGCGGCGCCTCGGAGCGGACGACCGCGCTGGTGCGGGGGCTGGTCACCTGACAGGAGCTCGCATGGCCATACGCTTGCCGGTTCTGCTGCTGCTTGCCGCATTCATGACCGACACGGCATGTTCTCATCGGCGCCGTCCCGCCAGCCTGTCGGAGCCGCCCGCCGATGTCACGCTCCAGGTCACCAACCACAACTTCCTGGACGTCACGGTGTTCGTCCTGTACGACGGGCAACGCATGCGCATGGGCCTCGCGACGGGTTCGTCGACTCAGTCGTTTACGATTCCCGGACGCCTGGTCGCGCAGTCGCACGATATAATGCTGCTGGGGGACCCAATCGGCAGTAGCGAGCGCGTGCGCACCCAGCTCTTCACGGTTCATCCGGGACAGCGGATCGAGTGGACACTCGAGACCGACCTGCGACAGTCCAGCGTGGGGGTCTACTGACGAGACTCGGGCTCGGCACAGCCGTCATGGCGGTGATGCTCGCGTGCGGCGGCCGTTACCACTCAAAACCCGCGCCGCTCCCCGATATCCCGTTGAAAGTCACAAATCGCAATTGGCTCGACGTGACTGTTTACGTGTTACACGATGGACAGCGCACCCGCATCGGGACGGTCACGGCCTCCTCAGCCCAGGACTTTGTGCTCCCCGCAAGGTTGCTGGGGCAATTACACGAGCTCGCGTTGATAGGGGAAGCGATAGGCAGTAACGATGTCGCGCGTACCGAAACACTCACGATCCAGCCCGGACAGTACATCGAGTGGACATTGGAAACCGACTTGCGACGTTCGAGCGTGGGGGTGTACTGAATTTCGTCTAGCGTGGTTGTCCTCCGCCGCCCCCGCTGCCCGATCCGGCTGCCCAAGTCGCCAGTGCCGCGACTGTCGCGACGAGACCTACCACGGAGCCGCCAGCGAGGAGTGCAACGCGCGATTTGGAGAGGCGCCGTTCTTGCACTGTAGCGACGTACTCGCGACGCAGAGTCACGGCCTCGCCCTTCCATGTCAAGACTTGGCCATGCCGCTGCTCCACCGATTCGACCGAAAGCGCAAAGACCTGGGGATCGGCGGTAATCAGCCGGCCGCGCACGTTCCCGACATCCGGACCCAGATAACCCCAGAAGTGGCTAGTCCCGGAGTCCGTGAGCATCACCTGCATATATGTCCCCGGTCTCGGGGCAGGAGTGTCCAGCGGCTGGTAGTAATAGCACCCTGTAGCCGAAATCAGGAGGCACATCAGGACGCAACTTCGGGCCCATCGCATGCTAGTAAGTCTCCTCACTAATAATGAAGGAGTCGCATCCTTTGAGCCCCACCTCCGGAGGAGCGAGCCGCGGCTGCGCAGCCCGCTCCTCCGCGACTGAGGCGCGCTGCCTGGCTACGGGCAGTCGGCCGGGTCGTTGGGGTTCCGGAAGCCGTTCGTAGCAACCTGCGTGGCCGGATCCGGAATATGGGAATTCACGTTCATCTCGGTCCCGCCGTAATACAGGCGCCCGGGAATCTTGCCCCGCCAAATCGGGTTCACGCTGCCCGTGTTGAACGGCGTGAGGGCAGGACGGCAGGTTCGACGGTAGTCGTTCCACACCTCGATGTTTTGGAACAGCGTGATGTATTTCTCGGTCATGATCGAATCCAGCAGCGCGACGCCTACAATGCCGGCGAGCGGCGCGAGCGGGACAACCCCGCGCGCGTTATTCAGGTGCGTCAGGGCGGCGGCGTCGTTCCCCGTCTGGTTGTACGCCTCGGCCAGAATCAGCTCGTTCTCCTGGTAGCTAACGAGCGGCTGCTGGAACGATCCACAGCTGGACGACGTCGGGCACATCCGGAGGGACGTGTTCCCGCTGATCCCGTTCAGGGGCGACACCGTGTTGCCGGGCTGTGCCACGTTCGGGTCGTCGCCACCGTAGGTGCCCAGGGCATTCTTGGCAAAGTACTGCGGTAACCGCGGATCCCCACGCGCGTTCATCCTGTCCACCAGCGCCTTGCCCGCCACGAGATCCTGGCCGAACGTCGTGGTCTGGAACTGATACCAGATGTTCCGTTCTGACGTCGCAGTACTGTGATAGGCGCGCAGATCCCCTGCGCGACTGCCGATGCCGGCTGTCGCTTCGGTGATCACGTTATTGTAGACGGTGGCCTTGTTCGCCGCCGCCTCCACCGTGTGCAACAGAAACCGTGCTTTGAGCGTGTGGGCTGCCGCAACCCATTTGACTTTGTCACCAGAGTACACCAGGTCATTGCCGAGCGGCCCGGTGCCGGCGCCGCCCAGATTGGTGATCGCCTGCGACAGCACCGATTGCACGGAATCGTAGACGACCATTTGACCGTCAAGGGTTGGCGTTGCACTGCCGCCCACCGCATCCGTATACGGAACGTTGCCCCACAGGTCCGCAGCGACACCCATATCGAATGCTTCCCAAACCTGCGCGACGCCCAGGAAGACGTTGTCGCCTGCGGTGCGCTCGGCCGCTTCGATCTTGCGGAGATCGATGAGACCGCCGCCGGTGTAGACTTGGAACCAGTTACCGTCCCAGCTGAATTCGTTGACGACGTAGTGACCGAACTGATCGACGAACCGCCCGCCGACACCGGTGCATTGTTGCATCCACATGCACACCGTCATCGCGACGGAGTTTTCCTGCGACGTGAACATGTTCGTCTGCACACCGATAAAGAGCTGTTGGGCCGTCGCCTGGCTCGGATTGTTCGGGTCGCTGGACAGCTTGTCCCCGGTCAGCAGGTCACCGCAGCCGCTGGCCCCGAGCACGAGCGCCAGAGAGACGGCCGCGACTTTGATTGAGCGAGTCATGGGTCGATCTCCTCGGGCTAGCGGTTCAGGTTGACGGTGAACACGAACGACCGCGTCTGCGGATTGCCGAAGTACTCCGATCCCTGAATCGGATCAGTGGATCCGCCGCCGCTCGTCTCCGGGTCGTACCCCGTCCACTTGGTCCAAGTCTTCAGGTTCCGGCCGGAGACACGCAGGTCGATGCTCGCCAGCCCGAGCGCTCTCTGGACCCAGGGCGCGTCCAGCGTGTAGGTGATCGAGATCTCGCGCAGCTTGACGTAGCCGTGCGGCTCGAGGCAGGCCTCCTCTACGCCCGTGAACGGGCAGGCTGCGTCGCTCTGCCGATACCAGTTCTCACCGATCGGCACGGCCGTCCCCGCCCCGGGGCCCACGACCGGCCCGTCGAACCAACCGCCCTGCCCAAACGTCTTCAGGTTGCCGGTGCAGCTTGAAGTGCAATCGGCCCGTTGCTCGGTGTCGATGTGCGTCCCATAGCTCCACAAAGCGCCCTTCACGTCGTTCGGCACCACGCCACCGTGCCGAATGTCGAGTAGCCCCGAAACCTGGAGCTTGCGGTAGCGGAACGCACTCCGCACGCTCCCTGTCCACCGAGGATTCGGGTTGGCGAGGATGCGCTGGTTCGGATCGGTGACTGGGAAGCCGGTCGCATCGATGTAGAGCGCGCCCCGCGGAGCTCCCGCGCACGCCGTGCCGACCGCGCCGCCCAGGAGGGTCGGGTCGGATAGGCCGCAGTGGATATAGCCCGACGCCCGCGTCACGCCGATCTCTTCGCCGACCTGCGCGACCCCTGATCCGAAGAAGATGTACTGCGGGCCGTTCAAGGTGACGACGACGCCACGGTTGCGGGCCCATTGCAGCCCGACCTCCCAGCCGTAGTCCGTCTTCTGGATCGGGCGCACGTTGAGCGTCGCCTCGATCCCGCGGTTCCGGAACTGGGCGGCATTGGTGTACTGTGTGGAGTATCCCGTCGACGGCGCGAGCGGCGTCGGCAGAATCACATCCACGGTCTTGGAGTTGTAGTAGGTGAACGCGGCATCCGCGCGGTCGCGGAACAGGCCGAGGTCGAACCCCGCTTCGAGCTCCTTGGAGCGTTCAGGCCGCAGTACGTCCGCCGGCTTCTGGCCGCCCGTAAGCAGCCCTCCGATCCCGTTCTGGGTGGGCGTCTCCCCCGTGCCCTGCGCAATCCCGCCGAAGATCTGCGAGAAATACGTCGCCGACGTCACATAGGGCGGTGGCTCCGTCCCCGCCTCGCCGTAGGCGACGCGTACCTTGCCGAACGTGAGCCACGGCCGCTCGCCCGTCAGCTTCGTGAACGTCCAGGCCACGCTACCCTTGGGGAACCATGCCCGCCGCGAGAGCCGCCCGAAGTTCGAGAAGCCGTCGTTGCGGATCGAGGCGTTGAGGTACAGCTGGTCGTACAAGTCGATCGTTCCCTGCCCGAAATACGACTCGCGGTGAATCACGACCTCGGCGTCGAGCGGGAGATCACGCGCGACGGTATTGGACAACTTGTACGGAGTCGGCGCTACGAGGCCGCGCCCGACCGCGAACAGGTTGCGGTTGTTCTGGCTGCTCAGGTTCTGGCCGACCGTAACCGCCCCCGAAACATGCGGGTTGACGGTGTAGCTCGCGGTCGCCGTCAGGTTGTGATCGATCTGATAATTGACGACCTTGCCCTCGATCACGCGCCCACCGTTGCACACATCGGAGGAGGAGATGGCGCATCCCTCGAGCCGCTCGTCATTCGCGTAGTCGGCGCCGAGCGTGTAGTTGAGCCTCAGCCATGAGGTGGCGAGATACTCCGCGCCGATATTGCCGAACACGCGGCCCACATTCGACGTGTTGACCTGCTCATTCAGGGCAAAGAAGGGGTTGTCGAACCCGCGGTCCGCCTCGAGGCTGCCGGCCGTGGGATGCTGGAACCGGTAGGACCGATGCTGGTGGAACACCGGGTCCAGGTACGGCAGGTTGTCGAACTCGGGCGGCGTGCGCAGCGCCGGGATCTGCACCGCGTTCACGTTGTTGCCGCGCTGAATGTAATGCCCACGCGTGTCGGCATAGGCCAGGTTCGCGTCGATCCTCAGCTGGTCCGACCACCTGTGCGAACCCTTGACCCGGATCGTGTTGCGGTTGAACCGGTCGTGATCACCCACGAACATCCCGTTGTTGTCCAGATTTTCACCGGACAGATAGAAGGTGGTGCGGTCGTTTCCCCCGGAGATCGTCAACGCGTTCTCGACGACGTGGCCCGTCTCGTATAGCTCGTGAGAGTGGTCGAAGACGGGAGTGCCCGCTGGAAGCGCCGGGCCCCAGGAGCGCCGGCAGATACTGTTCCCCGGGTCATCGCAGGCGCCCCCCACCGACGTGTCGGCCTCAACGCCGAACCGACCCTGACCGAACTTCGTTTGCAGCCCGACAAAGTGGTTCACGTTGTCGAACGAGGCGGAGGAACGAAGCGTGAAATGCGTCGCACCGGGGTGGCCGGACTTGGTCGTGATCAGGATGACGCCCTGCCCCGCACGGGCGCCGTAGATCGCCCCCGAAGCGGCGCCCTTCAGGATCTCCACCGACTCGATGTCGTTGGGGTTCAGGTCCATCGCCCGGTTCGTCACAACGGTGCCCTCGCCCGAGTAGCCGCCGTCGTGCGGATTGAAACTGGAGGTGGAGGTGGCAGAGTTGTCGATCGGCACGCCGTCCACCACGATGAGCGGCTGGTTATTTCCCACGACCGTGCGGATGCCGCGGATCTGGATGAACGACGACGCGCCGGGGTCACCGGACTGTGCGCTGACGAAGACGTTCGGTGCCTTCGCCGCCAGAGCCTCGACGACATTCTGCTCGTTACTCTTGGAGATCTGGTCCGCGGACACGTTGTTGCGCACGCTTCCGAGTTTCTCGGTCGAAGTGGCCGTGCCCGCGCCCGTCACCACGATTTCCCCGAGCTGCAGCGGGTTGGGCAGTAACGCGAAGTCCTTCTCGATCACGCCAGCGCTTAGCGTCACCTGCAAGGTTGTGGGCTTGTACCCGAGCCGGCGCGCTGTGACCGTGAGCGTCTGGCCGGGCGTCGCGCGTGCACTCGGAATGACGATGGCATAGCGGCCATCCTCGCGCGTGCTCGCGCCCAGCCCGAGTGACGGAATGATGACTTCGGCATACCCGATCGGGTTGCCCCCGGCGAGGACACGGCCACTGAGGGTGACGGGCTCCTGCGCGGCCACCGGCGAAGGCAGCGACGCAGCCACACTAATTGTGAGGAAGAGAAACGACAATACAGAGAGACGCATGACTCCTCCGAGGCGGACGGTTCACCTGCGGACCATCAACTTGCGCTCGGATATAGCACCGCCAAAAGTACCCCGCTAGAGCAAGCGTCTCAAAACGTGGCTAGCGGGGAACGACGACGCCCTCGAACGTGACCGAGCGGGGTGTGATGAGGCCTGCCGAGAGTACGGTCACGAGGAGATCCGGCCAGCGGGTGCGGACCTTGATGCGGAGGTTTGCGATTCGTGCCCCGGTGCCTGCCTGCCCGGCAAGCACGTCCTCCGCGTTGGGTCGGCCGGCCCCGGTGAGTCCCCACAGGAGAAAGACCGGATGCTTGGTGACGCGGAAGTGTGTTCCCTGCGGCGGAGCCGGCGCGGGCTCGGCGAGCGAGGTCGGGACGCCGAGCTCGGTCGCATCGAAGGTCAGGGCGCAGCCACTCACCGTGAGGGCCAGCGCCAGCGTCACGAGGCCCACGCGTATTGTCGAACGAATCACGAATCTCCCGGGGAAAAAAGGGCGCGCCGCCCCGTGGGTGCGGCGCGCCCCAAAGCTACTGCGTCTTACATGCCGATGGGAGCCTTCAATGCGACATGCGCGCCGACCCCGATGATGCCGCGGGTCGCGCCCCCGAGCTTCTGGGAATCATACGCCAGGTGCAGCCCCATCATCCCGAAGCCGAGGTTCGCGCCGATGACCCAGCCGAAATTCGACTGGGTGCTGAAGCCCGACGCCTTGTTCCAGCGCTCACCGAGGGAGAGGTACGGCTCGATGCTGAGGCCGGGTGTCGGCACGTTCACGCTGATGCCGGCGCCGGCGACGACCATGGTGATCTTGGGCTGCGTTACGGTGCCCGAGGTCACGGCGCTGGCTGTGCCCGCGCCGAGTTGGAAGTTCATCGCCACGGGGATCAGACTGCCGCCGATCACCTTGAACTGTGCCGTCCCGCCCACGGACGTCGTGCTACTGCTGTATCCGTCCGGCTTCCAGTTCGACAGACCGGCCGTGACACTGATGTTGGCAAAGCCGACCGTGGCGCGCGCGCCGTACGCCGTGCCCTTGCCGCCGTTGGTGTTGGGGAAGCCCAGGTCTCCGTCGATCGTGACGCCCGTGCCTCCCTTCGGATTATTCCAGACGGGCATCCCCGCCCACTGAGCCACGGCAGGCGTCGCACCAAATGCGATCAGCGCCGCTATCGTCGCCATGCGCTTCATTCGTATCCTCCAGCAAGTCGTGAGGAGCCTACGGTAGGAAAACGGTTGCGCCAAGTCAATCTGTGTCTCGCTAATGCACCCACACGGCGCTTATTGACACACCCTCCAGGTCGCCCAGCCCGGCACTGATCCGCGCATCGAAGCGCGGCGTCAGCCGAAAATCGGCGCCGAGGCCGAGATCGAACTTGAAATGCGACGTGGTGCCGCTGCCGGCAATCAGGAATCCAGTGGGCTGCACATACGGTACGATGCTGATCTTGGAGTCTCGGGGATCCACGCGCCGGCCGAGTGACAGACCGATCGGCACGATCAGCGCCGAATTGCCGCTGGCAAACTGCCCGCCGACGCCGAGAATCAGCGCGCCGTCGAGTGGGAAATCCTCGGTATGTGTGACGACACGCTCGCGCGCTTCCACGCCGAGGAGCAGTTGCGAGTTGAGGTTGCCACCCGGGGTGAAAATTCCGCCGCGAAAGCCGAGATCGAATTTTCCGCTCGACACGCGATACGCGCCTTCGAACGCGGTGCCACCGCCGTTGGGAAAACTCAACACGACGCCGATTTCCGAACGCCGGAACGCGCGATAGGGCGCATTGAAACTGGGTAACCCCGTCGCTTGTGCCGCGGCACTGGAGTAAAGACCGGCGCCAATGACCAGCAGACACAACACGCGAGTCCAACGCATTGCGAACTCCTCGAGACTGGGTGCGGAGGTTACCCGACGAACAGCGCGGCGTTCCGGAGCACGTCCTGTAAGGAACCCGGAACGCCGCGCACATGGAGGGGCGCAGCATGCTGCGCCCCTACTACTAGTGCCAGAGTGAAATGCCGACCCTGCCACCGATCGCGATGTAGTCAGCGAATGGTCCGAGCTTGGCACTGGACGACACCCATTGGAAACCCACTTCGTACCGCCAGGCTGCGCTTTCGTACGGCTTCCGCCAACCAATGCCGCCCTCGAGCTTCACTGCTGTCCCACTGCCAGCTCCGAGATCGCCCATCTGCAGCCCTGCACCGCCGGTGAAGTACATCCCGCGGCGGTGACCGCCTGGGGTGTTGGCGTAGAGCAGGTTTACCTGCGGGGTGAACAGATACGAAGTGTTTCCGCCCACGGTGTTGAACGTCAGACTGAGCCGCGGCTCCCACATCATTTTGCCCGAGCGGGGGACAAACCCGAAGCGGACATCCACGGGCGTTTGAATCGACATGCCACCACTGACGTTGCTCGGCTTCACGTACGCAACGCCGAGATCGATCCCGAATTCGTGCTTCGCGCCCCCCATGGCGGCGCTTGTCGTCGTCCTCCGCTGCGCCTGCGCGACTGTCGCGAGCGACAGCGCCAGCACCGCCACAACCAACCCGCCAAAGAGCTTCCGCATAGTCACGACCTCCAATTGGGGGTGGTAACACCGATGGCCCGCCGGCCGGAGCCTGACGGGCCATCGATCACTGCTGCGAGCTTAACGCCAGAACGACATGCCGACGCGGGCCCCGATGTTGAAGCTGCTCGGGATACCCTTGCCGCTGTTCTTGAAGTTGTAGCGGAGGAAACCCTCTAACCGCCAGGCGTTCGACTCAACCGGAATGCGCTTGCCGAGACCAGCGTTGAGCGAAAGCTGCGTGGCCGAGTTGCTCACACTGCCCGCCGACGCGCTCGCGATCGCCAGCCCGAGGCCGCCCGTGGCGTACATCCCTCGACGTGCGGTCGCATGGCTCATGCGATAGATCACGTTGAGATCTGGATCGAACGAGAGGACGTGACCACCTCCGCCGGTCAGCCAATTGAACGTGAAGCGCGGCTCGAAGGACAGCGGGCCGTTAGCCAGGAATCCCCACCGGATGTCGACCGGTGTTCCAACGCCGAACGAGCCGCAGTTCGCAGTACAGCCGCTGCCGTAATGGCTATACGCTGCACCAAGATCGACGCCGATTTCGTTCTTCGGACCGCTGGCGGCGGCGACGCGGGTCCGTTGGGCCAGCGCGACGTGCGGGAGCGCCACCAGGGCGACTGCCGCCACCAGAGTACTCGTGAGCTTCCGCATAACCAAGACCTCCAGTTGGGGTGGTAAAACCGCCACATCGTTAAGAACCACATGGGGTTCTGTCAACTAGGCGTCCCCTGAAAAGGCGACGGCCCGCCAGCTAGGATGCTGACGGGCCGTCATTTACGTTCGATCTAGTGATACGGCTCACGCCGCAAAAGGTCGATTATTTCCCGAAGCTCAGCCCGACCGTGATCGGCAGGAAGGTCAGCCTGCTCGTCCCGTCGGTGGCGACTGACGTGTACCGACTGCCCACCACGAGGCGCGTGCTGCTCGTGCCCATCTTGAAAGCGACGGCCGCACCACCACCGAAGCCCAGCTTGGACTGCTTGGGCGTGCCTCCGCCGAAATCCATGTTATAGAAACCGACGCCGGCCGTCAGCATGAAACGCGCAGGCGCGCTGGCGGGCTGCAAGGCATAAACAAAGGACGCCGTGCCACCAATAATCTTGGTGTTGCCGGTGACGGGACTCTTGTGGGCTGTAGAGGAATACGACACGTCGCCCCTGACGCCGATGTTGCCTGTTCCCGGCAGCCAGTAAGTGGCGCCGACGCCGCCGACGAAGCCCATCTTGTCGGCAGTGTTGTAATCACTCACGGGCATCAGCAAACCTGCCTGCACGCCATAGCGCAGATGACCCTGCGCCATCGCGGTGCGGGTGGCGGTCACACACAGCGCCACCGCGAGCATTGCCAGTCCGAGCCGCTTCATACGTAGCCTCCGAGGGAAAAAGGGATTTTAGGTGTTTTAGGGCCTAGCAGACCGGCACCACTGTTGGAAAAAGGAACGCTAAAGTCAAGAGGCGACTGGGGCTGCGCTCCTCGCGACAATGCGCACAACATCATACGCCACTTGAAGAAAGCCACCGGCAACCTGCAGCCTGGTCGTCCCGTGAGGGACGCCGGTGTGCATGATTTTGACAACCCCATGCCCCAGGAGGGTCATAAACGGCGCATGGCGGGGGAGAATCCCTACCAGGCCGTCATAGGCAGGCGCGACGACGGCTTCCGCATCGCCCTCGAACACCGCGCGCTCGGCGGAGATAACGGAGACGCGCATTACGCCGAAGCCATCTTCTTGGCTTGCGCCACGACGTCGTCGATGCCCCCCTGCATGTAGAACGCCTGCTCGGGGAGCTGGTCGAACTCCCCGGAGACGACCCGCTCGAACGAGGCGATCGTCTCCTCGAGCTTGACGTACTTGCCCTCCAAGCCGGTGAACTGGGAGGCCACAAAGAAGGGCTGCGAGAGGAAGCGTTGCACCCGGCGCGCTCGGCCGACGAGGAGCTTGTCCTCTTCCGACAGCTCGTCCATTCCGAGAATCGCGATGATGTCCTGGAGATCTTTGTAACGCTGCAGGATGCGCTGCACTTCGACCGCCACGTTGTAGTGGCGCTCGCCCAGGTACTGCGCGTCGAGGATGCGGCTTGACGACGACAGCGGGTTCACAGCCGGATAGATGCCGAGCTCGACGATGGCGCGGTCCAATACCACTGTCGCGTCCAAGTGGGAGAAGGCGGTCGCCGGCGCGGGGTCGGTGAGATCGTCGGCCGGAACGTAGATCGCCTGCACCGACGTGATCGATCCTTTCTTGGTCGACGTGATGCGCTCCTGGAGCTCGCCCATCTCGGTCGCGAGCGTCGGCTGATAGCCGACGGCCGACGGCATTCTGCCGAGCAGGGCCGACACTTCCGATCCGGCCTGCGTGAACCGGAAAATGTTGTCGATGAAGACGAGCACATCCTGGCCTTCGACGTCGCGGAAGTATTCGGCGACGGTGAGGCCCGTCAGCCCGACGCGCAGTCGCGCGCCCGGCGGCTCGTTCATCTGTCCGTAAATGAGCGCGACGTTCTCGAGGATGTGCGCTTCCTTGAACTCGAGATAGAGGTCATTGCCCTCGCGCGTCCGCTCGCCGACGCCGCAGAACACGGACTTTCCGCCATGCGCCTTCGCGACGTTGTTGATGAGCTCCTGAATGACGACGGTCTTGCCGACGCCGGCGCCGCCGAACAGTCCGATCTTGCCGCCCTTGACGAACGGCGCGATCAGGTCAATGACTTTGATACCGGTTTCGAATACTTGCGTCTTCGGCTCCAAGTCGACGAACGCCGGCGTGCCGCGGTGAATCGGCCAGCGCTCGGCGTCTTTCGGAATCGGCGGCCCTTCGTCCACCGGCTCGCCGATGACATTGAGGATGCGGCCCAGCGCGGGCTTGCCCACCGGAACGGTGATCGGCTGGCCCGTGTCGACGACGTCCATGCCGCGCACAACCCCGTCGGTCGAGCTCATGGCAACGGCGCGGACCTGGTTGCGGCCGATATGCTGCTCGACTTCCGCGACGAGCTGGCGGTCATCGATTTTCACCGTCACCGCGTTGTAGAGCTCGGGCAGCTGCTCGGGCTCGAACTCGACGTCGAGGACGGGTCCGATGACCTGGACCACTTTGCCGATATTCGCTTTTTGCTGAGTCTTGGTCGCCATTCCAGTTCCGTTTTTTGGTGTCAGGTGCCTGGTGTCAGGTGTCAGAGTTGCATCCCTGACACCCGACACCTGACACCTATCCTTTCAGGGCCTCAGCTCCGCCAACGATTTCAGCGAGCTCCTGCGTAATCTGAGCCTGACGGGCTCGATTGAACGTGCGCTGCAAGATCGTGAGCATGTCGCTGCCGGCGTCGGTCGCGTTCTTCATCGCCGTGCGCCGGGCGCCGTGCTCGGCGGCCGCGGTCTCGACCAGCGCGCGGTACATCTGGTTCTGCACATACAAAGGAAGGAGCTGCTCGAGAATTTCCGCGGCAGAAGGCTTCAGGATGTAATTGACCGCCGACCGACGCTTCTCAGGCGCAGCGATCGGCAGGATCCGTAACGTCGTGGGTGGCGTGGAGACCGCGCTGTTGAACTTCGCAAACACGACATCCACCGCGTCCAGATCCCCGTTCGAGAATCGCTCCATCAGCGGTTTTGCTAGTTCGGCGGCGTGCTCCAGTGTCGGGCGATCGCCGATGTCGATGCGCTGCGATGCGATGTTGCGCTTGGTGAACTTGAAGTAGCTGATGCCCTTCTTGCCAACGAGGTGCAGCTCGGTGTGGGCGTCCTGTTTCTCGAGCTCCTCAAGCCGCCGCCGCGCTTCGCGAATCAGGTTGGCGTTGAACGCACCGCACAACCCGCGATTCGAGGTGATCAACAGCAGCGCTGCCCGCCGCACCCCCGCGCCTCGTCCGGTATAGCCCGGTTGACGCAACAACGGGAATCGCTCCGCCAGCTCCGGCGAATACAGCTGCCCGATCACCTCCGCCAGCGCCTGCGCGTAGGGCCGCGCGCCCACCACGCGGTCCTGCGCGCGCTTGAGCTTGGACGTAGAGACGAGCTCCATCGTCTTCGTGATCTTCTTCGTGTTCTGCACGGAGCGAATGCGCCGCTTGAGCTCGCGAGGTTTCGCCATTACAGCGCCTTGTACTCCTCGATCGCCTTTTTCAATCGCGCACTGAGATCGTCCGAGAGCGCCTTCCGCGTCCGGATTTCGTCCGCCATCTCGGGATGCTGCGCCCCCATGAACTCGAGCAGCCCCTTCTCCCACTCCTTGATTTGGGGGACGGCCACATCGTCGATCAGCCCGCTTGTGACCGCGAAGATGACGATCACCTGCTGGTCGACCGGCATCGGCTGATACTGCGGCTGTTTCAGTACTTCGACGACGCGGGCCCCACGCGCGAGCTGCTTTTGGGTCGCCGGATCGAGCTCGGAGCCGAACTGGGCGAACGCCTCGAGCTCCCGGTACTGCGCGAGGTCGAGCCGCAGCCGGCCGGCGACCTGCTTCATCGCCTTGATCTGCGCGTTGCCGCCCACCCGGCTCACGGAGATGCCGGCGTTCACCGCGGGCCGCACGTTCGAATAGAAGAGATCGGTCTCGAGAAAGATCTGGCCGTCGGTGATCGAGATGACGTTCGTCGGGATGTAGGCGGAGACGTCGCCCGCCTGCGTCTCGATGATCGGTAGCGCGGTCAGCGAGCCGCCGCCCATTTCGTCCGAGAGTTTGGCGGCGCGCTCGAGCAGCCGGCTGTGGAGATAGAACACGTCGCCGGGATACGCTTCACGACCGGGCGGGCGCCGCAGCACCAGCGACAGCTGCCGGTACGCGGCCGCCTGTTTCGACAGGTCGTCATACACGCACAGCGTCGCCTTCTTCTCGTCGTACATGAAATACTCGGCCATGGTGCAGCCGGAGTATGGGGCGAT
Organism: Gemmatimonadota bacterium; assembly: GCA_003222195.1. Taxonomy (GTDB): domain Bacteria; phylum Gemmatimonadota; class Gemmatimonadetes; order Gemmatimonadales; family GWC2-71-9; genus 20CM-2-65-7. The sequence continues at coordinate 21,294 of QHVB01000038.1, forward strand.
GTATTGCATCGGCGCAGGCTCAGAGGCGGACGCGACGACGACGATGGTGTACTCCATCGCGTCGTGCTCCTTGAGCCGCTCCACCACCGCCGCGACGGTCGAGTTCTTCTGCCCGACCGCCACGTAGACGCAGATGACGCCCTGGCCCTTCTGATTGATGATCGTGTCGATCGCGATGGCGGTTTTGCCTGTGCCGCGGTCGCCGATGATCAGCTCGCGCTGGCCGCGGCCGATCGGAATCATCGAGTCGATCGCCTTGATGCCGGTCTGCAGCGGCTCCTTCACCGGCTGGCGCTTGATGATGCCCGGCGCGACGATCTCGACTTTGCGACTCTTGGTCGTATGAATCGGGCCGAGGCCGTCCACCGGCCGCCCCAGCGCGTCTACGACACGCCCCACCATGGCAGGACCGACCGGCACCTCGAGCACGCGCGCGGTGCGGCGGACTTCGTCTCCCTCGCGCAGCTGGAGGTAGTCGCCGAAAATCACGGCGCCGATGTTGTCTTCCTCGAGATTCAACGCGAGGCCCGTGATCTTCTCGCCGGTCGCCGAGACCGTGAATTCGAGCATCTCGCCCGCCATCGCAGACGTCAGCCCGTAGATCCGGGCGATGCCGTCCTTCACCTCCAAGACGGTGCCGACTTCACGGACGTCGATGTCCGCCAGGTCAGCGGCCTGGATTTCCTTGAGGAGAAGGTTCTTCAGCTCGCCTGGACGCAGGATGGAATCGGTGGCCATTGAGAGTACCGTTTGGAGTTTGTGAAAAATATCACTAACTACGGGTCGCCGGAAGACGCCGAACATTCGGCGACCTCCGGCGTCCTTCGGAGTCTTAGGGTCGGGATCTCGTCCGGCCTCTCAGGAATCGAGTAAGCACGCCTCGAGGCCCCAGCTCTCGCAGCTCGACCGGCGTTGCCCCGGCAACGCGCCGCGCCGCCCCCGCCAAATGGCTCGGCGACGCATAGCCGAGGATGCGAACGACGCCGCGAACCGTGTACCCCGGGTTGCCAAGCAGATCCGCGGCGCAAGCGGCGCGCGCCAGATCGATGACACGCTTCAGGTTCGGGGCTCCGCCAGCCCCGAATTCGCGCGACAGATGCTCGCGGGTCACGCGCAGCGCCGCGGCGACGTGGCCCGTCTTGATCGGCCTGCCTGCCCGGCGCAACACCTCTTCCCAGGCCGCGAGCTGTAACCGATCGGTCAGGCGCAGGAGCCGGGGCGCATCGGCAAGCGCCACACGCCGCGCGACCTGTGCGGTACGCGCGGCGATCCACTCGCCGGCGACGGCGTTGTCCACGCCTTCGACGAGCACGCCGGTGAAGCCGGCATCGCGGCAGGACGCGAGCAACGCGCCATCGTCCGGCCGCACCGCCGAGAGCGCATACATCGGGATGCGCGGAAAGGACGCTGGCAATGCCAACCCATCGCCATCACAATGGCGCACGTCGAGCACAACCGCGTCCACGAGCCGCTGTTCGAGGAGTTGTTTGACCGCCTGAACGCTGCGACACAGGCGCACAGTGCCGCTGCCGCGCGGATAACCGCGCTTCACCGCCCGCCGCGCCTCCCGGCGGGGATGAAAGACCGGCACGACCGGATAGGCGCTCGCGGCGGCGGCCTTCATGTTTGCACCAGCGCCTGCTGCATCTCCGCCGCCTGCCGCAGCACATCACGCGCATTGTCGTAGCTGATCGTTTGCTGCGCCTCCTCGAACGGCTGCCACACACACGCTGTGATCCCTTCGGCTCCCTCCGGGACTGGATCGCCGTGCCGCGATTCGAACAAGAAAAAGTGACAATACTTGTGGATCGTCTTGCCGCGAAAGCGGAAATACCAATCGATCACCTTGATGGGCCCGTGGAGCACGAGATCCTGGAGTCCCGTCTCTTCCGTCACCTCACGCCGTGCGGCGTCCGCGGGCGGCTCAGCAGACTCGAGGTGTCCTTTGGGAAAGCCCCAGTTCTTGTACGAGTCGCGAATCAACAGAAAGCGCACTTGACCGTCGGGCCCCCGGCGGAAGACGACGCCGCCGGCGCTGGTTTCCCGCTGGGCGCGAGGCTGGGACTTTCGGCTCTTCGAGCGGCGGCGGGTCATGCGATTGTCGATTGCGGATTGCGGATTGCGGATTGGATCCGGCAAGCTCGAACCCCGAGACCAGGCACGAGATCCGCACTGAGAATCCGCAATCCGCAATCCGCAATCCGCATTGGTCTCTTAGAAGACGCTGAACGTGAAGTATTTCCGCGGATTTGCCTGAATGTCGGAGAGGAGCTGCCGCAGCTGAATCATCGTGAGCGTCGTCTCGCGATACAGCGCCGAATCGGCCACCAGCAGCCCCAGCGTGCCGCTGCGGTTCGAGATCCGCGAGAAAATGGTGTCCGCGTTCTGAAGGACCCGCACGAGGCTCTCCTGGTTGCGGTTCGCTGCCGCCATAAGCTGGCGGAAATCTTGCGAGGCGCTGCGCAGATCGGTACTCGTCGCGGCGGTATTGTTGAGGATGGTGGCGAGCTGGCCCTGATTGGTCGCGGTATCCACGCGGCCGAGCGTCGCCTTGAGATCCGTCGCGGCGCGGGCCAGCGCGTCCGAGCCGTGCTGCAAGTTGGAGCCGACGTCGCCGATCACATCCGCCTGCTCGTTCGTCACGCGCGCCAGCCGATCGGCCACTTGCCCAAAATCGTGAATGGAACGCCGCAGATCCATGACCGCCTGAGAGTCGAACGCACTCTGCACGCGGGCGGCGACCGTCCCGATGTCGGTGGCGATACGGCTCGCCTGGGCCGTCAGCTGGCCGATATCGGGCAGGGTGGCACCGGGCCACTTCCCTCCCCCGACCGCCTGCGCTTCTTCGAGCGCCTGGCGAATGTTGGGATCGGCGGGCGGAGGCTCGCTGGAAATCAACGTCGCGGCCCACTCGCCGAACAACGACGCCGACGCGGCGATGACCGCGGGCTTCGCGGGTGGCGTCACGCCCGAATACATCTTGAGGTCCGCCTCCACCCAGTTGCCGGGCGCGAGCCGGATCGCCTCGATGCGTCCGACGCGCACGCCGCGCAGCACGACCGGGCTGCCGGCGCCGAGTCCGCCCACCGTACGGAAGCGTGCCGTGTACACCGCCTCGGTCCGGCCGAGGTGCGCACCCGAGAGCCAGAGCGCCCCGCCCACGATCAACGCCAGCGCGGCGATGACGACGAGTCCGACGGCGAACTCGTTCTCGCGTTTCACTCAGGGCGTCCCTCGATGAACTGCCGCACCACCGGATCCTCCGTCTCCTGAATCTCCGCGACGCTGCCCACCTGCCGGACACGTCCCTCGTACAGCATGGCGATCCGGTCACCGACCGTGTAGGCGCTGCGCATGTCGTGCGTCACGACCACGCCCGTCACGCGCAGGTGCTCGCGCGTGCGGACCATGAGCCGGTCGATCACCGCGGACGTCACCGGATCGAGGCCCGTCGTCGGTTCGTCATACAGGATATAGCGCGGTCTGAGCGCGATCGCGCGGGCGATGCCGACCCGTTTGCGCATGCCGCCCGACAGCTCCGCAGGCATCCGATCACCCGTTCCCGACAGGTCCACGAGCGCCAGCGCCTCGCGCACCCGTTCCTGGATCTCCTCCTCGTCCAGCCGGCGCCGCCGCAATCCCAGCTGGAGGTTCTCGGCCACGGTCATCGAGTCGAACAGCGCCGCGAACTGGAACACATAGCCGATCCCGCGGCGCAGCAGCGTCAGTCCGTTCCGGTCGAGCGTGCTGACGGCCTGCCCGTCAACGATGACGTCGCCCGCATCCGGGTGCAACAGCCCGACGATGTGCTTCAACGCCACACTCTTGCCGGTACCGGAGTATCCAATGATGACCACCGTTTCCGCGTCGCGAATCTTCAGCGACAGGCCCTGCAGGACCTGCTTGTCGTCGAACGCCTTGTGCAGGTCCTGGAATTCGATCACAACAGCACCACGGCCCAGAACGCGTCGAGCACGAGAATGAAGATCGCCGAAAACACGACGGCGCGTGTCGTGCTCCGGCCGACGCCCTCCGCTCCGCCCCGCGTCGCGAGCCCCACGATGCAACCCACGAGCGCGATCGTAAATCCGAAGCTCGCGCTTTTCAGCAGGCCGAACCACACGTCCTTGAAGAGATAGAACAGCTTCAGGCCCTTGATGAAATCGGGCGTGGAGAGGTCGAGCAACGCCAGACTCGTCAGCCAGCCGGTGATGATGCCGGTCGCGATGGCGAACGACACGATGACCGGGAACATCAGCGTCGCCGCGAGCACGCGGGGCACGACGAGATAACTCTGCGGATCGTAGGCGAGCGTTTCGAGCGCGTCCACCTGTTCCGTCACTTTCATCGTACCAAGCTCGGCGGCCATGCTGGCGCCGACGCGGCCGGCGAGCGCGAGCCCGGTCAGCACCGGCCCCAGCTCCAGCATCATCGTCTTCCCGACGAGGGTGCCCACGAAATAGAGCGGCACGGCGCCGGTGAAGGTGTAGGAAGCCTGGAGAGCGAGCACGACGCCGGTGAAAGCGGCAATGAAGAGGGCGACCGGCAGGGAGTCGACGCCGATGCGCCGCATCTGGCCGATCAGCAACTGCGCCCAGACTCCTACATCGGAGAGGGCGCGCCCCAGGTCCATCAAAAAGTGGCCAAACCGCCCGACGGCTTCGATCCCAGAGATGGAGCGGCGGCCAATAGCCTGAATCACGGGGAGAAAAACTAGACCAAAAACAGTAGGGGCGCAGCATGCTGCGCCCCTACGTCTTCACCGCCGGTCTGTCTATGCTGCGAAGCTGGCGAGTGCCTTGCCGACGTCTCCATCGCGCAGGCGTTTCAGCGCGCGATCACGCAGCTGCCGGACGCGCTCCCGTGTGACGCCGAGCATGCCGCCGATCTCCTCGAGTGTGTGCTCGCGCCCACCATCGAGACCGAAATAGAGCCGCAGCACCTTCGCATCGCGCCGCTGCAGCGTATTCAGCGCCTGCTCGATCTCGTCGGACAGGAAGCGATCCATCGCCTGATCTTCCGTGTCCGGTAGATCCTCGGCGATGAACCGCTCGATCAGCGAGCGATCCCCGTCGGGATCGAGCGGAGCATCGAGGCGGACGTCGCCCGTATTCAGCGCGGCGAGCGACTGCACGACCTCGAGCGACAGTTTGGTCGCGTCGGCGATCTCTTCGGGCGTCGGCTCGCGGCGCAGCGTCTGCCGCAGATACTCCGCGGTCCGCACGATGCGCGACAGGTCCGCGGTCCGGTTCAGCGGCACGCGGACCGTGCGCCCCTGCCGCGCCAGCGCGGCGAGGATCGCCTGGCGGATCCACCACACGGCGTACGAAATGAACTTCACGCCCTGATCGGGATCGAACTTGCGCGCGGCGGTGAGCAGGCCGACGTTGCCCTCACCGATGAGATCGGTCAGCGGCAGTCCGCGGTTCTGATACTTCTTCGCGACCGAAATGACGAAGCGCAGGTTCCGCTTCACGAGCTCCTGCATCGCCTCCTGATCGCCGGCGCGGACTTTGCGCGCGAGCGCGATCTCCTCCTTCTGCGTCAGCAACGGAGTCTTGGAGACTTCGTGCAGATACTGATCGAGGATGTCGCGCTCGTGCTCGTGATGGCCGAGCCCCGTGAGCAGACCACGACGACGCCCGCGGCCGCGGCGCTTCGGCACCCGTCGTTCAGTCGTCGCGACGGGCGCGGCCTTCACCTTGGCCTTCGGAGCCGGAGCGGCGGCTTTTGTCTTCTTACGAGTGCGAGGCATTGGTCGCCCTATTTTGGCTGTCTTTTAGTACGCAGAGGCTAGAAAAATGTTCATAAAATAGGCGTGAAATCGCTTGACACCGCATGAACGCACCGATAAGATGCCGTGTTCCCGTCTGGCGGTTGCAGCCATTTCGGGGGCGGCAATATAAGGGGGGCGTAGCTCAGTTGGGAGAGCGCGTGAATGGCATTCACGAGGTCAGGGGTTCGATCCCCCTCGCCTCCATTGAACGGCTGGTCGACGGGGATCGGGTCTCGGAAACAGACGCACCGCGGTCAACCGTATACAGGTGACCGGCTTAAGGTTAGATTTGGCGGCGCGCGGGAATAGCTCAGTTGGTAGAGCACAACCTTGCCAAGGTTGGGGTCGCGGGTTCGAGTCCCGTTTCCCGCTCTCCAAAGACGGCAGACGAATACAAGCGACGCGGGGTGGAGCAGTCTGGTAGCTCGCCGGGCTCATAACCCGGAGGTCGTGGGTTCAAATCCCACCCCCGCTACTATCAATTGCGGATTGCGGATTTAAGGATTGCGGATTGAGCGCGTCAAAATCCGCAATCCAAAAATCCACAATCCGCAATTCGTTAGGGCGGTTAGCTCAGTTGGTTAGAGCGCCACGTTGACATCGTGGAGGTCACTAGTTCGAGTCTAGTACCGCCCATTGCGCGCCCATAGCTCAACTGGATAGAGCGCTTGACTACGGATCAAGAGGCTGGGAGTTCGAGTCTTCCTGGGCGCATGGAATCATCCTCAAACTCGCGGTACGCACCAAACCGCGCCAATCGATCTTCGCCGAGCTGAGACGGCACCGGCACGCACGGTTCGTGCAGTTTCTGGCAGAGCTCATTCCACAACATCGTTCGTACGTAACGCTGGTGGATTTTCTGGAACGGGACGGATAGCAGAAGTTCTTTCGCCCTCTGCAATTCTCCTTTGTCGATCAGCAGCTGCACGCGTCGCTCGACGACCCGCTCGTCCTCGATTGGGTCCGCTTCATCCAGCCATCGCTCGCGTTCGGGGATCGTTTCGGCTCCCGCGCGGCGCAGCACGTCGTCGCGCTCCGCAACGATCTGCGGATGCGACTGCAACGTCGCTTCGCGAATCGAGCGGAAGGCCCGCCTGGCGCCCTCGACATCACCGTCGAGTCTGAGCAGCCTGGCGAAGAGCGCCTGAGCCACGCCCAGATTGCTCGCGGCAAGGACGCGCATCGCGTCCTCTTTTTGGCCCCGTCCTGCGAGCCAGGCACCATAATGGAATCTCCACCGGTCGACCGTGGCGTTGGGCGCACTCCCAATCGCCCACTCAAAGGCCGCACCGAGACCTTCCATACCCGAAGGCGCCCACCGGCACTCATCTGCTTGAGGCGGCTCGCGTAATCCGCCCTTGGTCTTGTGTGCGCTCGCGAGATCCTTCCACACCCGGACTTCATCCTCACGGGCCCAATCGAAGAGCGGAACCTCGCTGCTCGGTCTGAGCTGGATGTCGGGAACCGTTAGGGAGGGGATGTCGCGGGCTTCATCGGCCGGAATCCAGAACTCGACGTGCCATCGTGTCTCGTGGGGCTGGAGCATCAACTTCGTCGCCTGATCCTTGAGCGGCCCACCCTGGATCTCCACATACGCTCGCGTCGCCCACGCGCGGTCCTCCCCGACGCCATAGCTCCACAACTTCATTCCGGGTGCCAGCGAGGCATCGGCAACGTGATAGAGTCCGGACCCCAGGGAGGGTGTAAAGGCACCAAATGCGTTTACGTCCTTTGTCTTCCAGAAAAAGCCCGTCATCTCCTCAATATCGGATTCGCACCTCGGACCGGAACGCCGCCAGTCGATGACGCGCAGCGAGGACGAATGGCTCAACACCTCGCCGTCAGGAAAACAAAACTCCGTGTCCGGCGCCGACGGCAACGCGGCATTGGACCACGACATCCAGGGGTAGGCCGATGGTCCAGGATTGTGAAACACGGCGCGCTGTGTGAGAAAATCGTCACCGGGGCCGAGGGAGTATTCGACCGACCACTGCATGCCAAAGTGCAGCTCCCGCTCCCCGCAGGTCACATAGACGCGTGATGTCGTACGATCGATCCGGGAGAGTACGGGCTCGTTCTGCGTGGGAGAATGAGAAATCGGAAAGCTGACCGCGATCCCGCCGGCGACAAAAGCGAATCGCGGTAATATCCGCACCGGCTTGATGACGTCCGGCGCGTACAGCACCTCTTTGCCTGAGCCCTTATGAATGAGGGATGTGACCCTACCGCCGAGATCAGGGCAGATGACTACTCGGAGTCGATCATTCTCCAACGCGATGAACCGGTACTGCTTCCGTACCGGTCGCGGCGAGGTTTCTACGTAGCTGACGTAGGGATAGACACCATCGGGATCGAATGCCGTCGGGACCGGACCAGCCGGCGTGAGTTTATGCGTGAGGACGTCACCCTGAAACTCAGTACAGATTACGGCGTTATCGCCCAAGTCGGTCGCTCAACGCCTCCAGCATGCGCAGGCCTTTGTGGACGGCTTCCGTGATCCTCGACTGATCATAATTCCGTTTGCTGTAATCCGGATCGCCGACAAAGGTACGCAACAGAGCGTCCAGATCTCGCAGCTGGCGTCCCGACGCCCGAGCCTTCAGGATCTTGATCTTCTCATAGTCCACGATCCCTTCGCGCAGCTTCTCAAAGCGCACGCTGCTGCCCGCGCCCGGATAGACGAGAAACTCGTCTCCCGCGGGCCACAACGCGTGGCGGGCGTCACGCACCGGATCGGCCGGCCAGGCATCGTAGGCCCAGCGTAAGAAACCATCATATCCGTACGCCGCCGCATACCAACCGATGTACCGGCCTTCAATCGGCGGCGAAAACACGAAGGTGTTGGGCTTTTGCGGTGTGCAGCACACGTAGTAGGTGGTTGTGGACCCTCGCGCGGAACGCGCCCTAAGCTCCTGCTGGCTCGGCTCACTGGTGATGATGGGAGAGTAATCGTCGAGCAGCGAGTCCAACTCCGTATGCCAGTTGCCGGCGTAGGTGATCTTCCATTTGGGAGAATGCGCCCTGATCACGCGGATCGCGGCGAGGGTGAGCGGCATTTCATTTTCGTTGATGCCGAGATAGGTGCGATCGAACCAGCCGCGCTGCTCCAGGTGGGCCTTGAGATCGTCGAGAAACACGCGCCACACCGCCGCGAATGTCGCGGAGTCGGGCGCCCATGTCTCGGAGACGTAGTTTCCAGAGCGCCCGTCGAGGTAGCGGAAGCGGTTCCCCCAGGGCAGCGGCGTATAGATCGTGATCGCTTTCGTCACGCCGACGGCGGTGGCCAGCTCAACGTACTGATCGAAGATGTTGTAATCGAATTTCCAAGTCCCATCAGCCCGCTTGGTCCATTCGATCATTGCCCCTTCGATCATGTAGGAATTGTCCGACCAGGGGGAATGAACGGCGTAGGTCGTGATGTACTTCCCGCCGGCATCCGCGTACAACTTGAGATGCCGCCGCAATAGTGCTTTGTGTTCTTCCGACCAGGGTTCGACGTGATAGTACCAGGCCACTACCCAGGGATTCTGCCATAAGTCCAATCTGAACTTCCAATCACCAGGAGGCGGCAAGGTTTGGTCTTGGACCGTGATTGCTACCCGCAGTGTCGCACGGCCTTTTTCAGAACTGACGTCCACTGTTCCCCGGTACACGCCGGGTGACGTGCCCGCGGGAATGTCCAGCGACAGCCAGATCGGCCTGACGCTGTGCGCTGGCAGATCGAACCGTTGGAACGGCTCCAGCCGGTCCGGCATGAGATAGGGCGGGTTCGAATCCGTCGCGCCACAGCTGACCTCGTTAGCGCCGTAGGGGTAGTTCGAGACGACATAACGGACCAGATAGACCTGCGCGTTGCGGCTCGCGAGCGTGGCGCCGTTCGCGTTGACGAGATCGCTTACGGCGACGCGTATCTGGTTCACGGTATCCGGTGACCAAACCACCAGCTCCGCATTCAACCGTTCGCCTTTCCAGCCGGTGGCTTCCCACATCTGGGATTGCTGCGGCAGGTCCGGCACCTCGCTGCGGAAGTATGCCTGGTCGGTGGAAGCGAACGAGACGTTGAGCGCCTTCGGTTGGAGCGCCCACCTTTGTGGATTGCTCGGCGCGTCGAACGTGTATTCCGGTTGAAAGTGGAACGGCGGAACACGGACTTTGGCAGGATCAAGGCGTGCGCGCTGGATTCCGTCCTGGCCCTGCACCTGGGCGGTGACCAAACACGAGAGGCAACAGGCCGTCAGGATGCGGCGCATCACCAGCCCGGGTTCTGAGTGAGCGTGCCGTGCGACAATTGAATCTGCTGCAACGGAATCGGATCGAGATAATGCTTCGGGACGACGAATTGGCGTGAGGCCGCCGCCTCCGCGACTATGAAGCCGTTGGCATCGACCTGGATATCCGAACCAATCTGCAAGCCGGGATAGCGGGTTTGATATTCCGTGCCGACGAATTTGACGCCCCTGAGGGCCTGCGGCATCTCGGTTTCCGCCGTCTTCCAGCGCCGCAGGTCGTCACGCCGGTATCCCTCGAAGGCCAATTCCACGGTCCGTTCTCTCCGGATCTCCGTCAACATGTCCAACCCGTTGGCGGATACAAAGCCGTTGGTCAACGACGGCATGCCCGCCCGGGCACGCAGCAGATTGATCGTCCGGTTCAGGTCGGCGTCAGAGATCACACCGTCGCGCTCAAAGAGGGCCTCGGCGAGAATCAACAACACCTCGCCGTAGCGAAATTCCTTGAAGTCATACTCGCCGGCAAACTGCGTCGCCTCGACCGTTTCGTCCAAGAATTTGCGCAGCATGTAGCCGGTGCGGGTCGCGTTACTGCCGGAGAAACCCGGAAAAACCGGCTGGAACCCGCTCTCCTGGAACACGTCGCTGCCCGGGACGACAAACGTCATCGCCATTCTGGGGTCGCGGTTCTGGAATTCACTCTTTAGCGAATCGTATCCCTTGAACAGCGGCGAGCTGGTGATGGGCAAGCCGTCCGTGGCCAGATACATGTCCGCCAGCTTCTTCGTGGGGATCATGTAATTGAACCACAGCTCCCGAGTCCAATTGTGCGTGGCGCGGCCGGCGTAATAGCGCCGCGCCAAAATCACCTCCGGGCTGTCATCCCCTTGCAGGATGAACAAGTACTTGTAGCTCTGCGCGCCCTGGCCGGCATACAGTTGATACTCACCCGATGCGACGAGTTGGTCCGCGGCAGTGATCGCGGCCGTGAGCATCGCGGTGGGGCTCCCTTCCGCGTGGTACTTGAGCCACGTGGCCTGGTACAGCGCCGCCCGGGCCTTCAGCGCGAGTGCCGCGCCTTGGGTCACCCGGCCCATCTCGTCGGCGCCGAGCTGACTCTGCTTGAGGAGCTTCGGCACGGCGTTGTCCAAGTCAGCGAGGATGAAATCGATGATTTGTTGTTGGGTGGATCGCGCCGTGTAGACCTCTGGCGAGGTCACGTCGAGCACTTTGGTGATCAGCGGCACGCCGCCGTAGGTCTTCACCAGGTTCCAGTAGTGATACGCCCGGAAGAACAGCGCTTCACCGACCCAGCGATCGATCTGCGTTCCCAATCCGGATTCCGCGGCTTTCGTGAGCAAATAGTTGGTGGCGCGGATGCCTGCATAGGACTTATCCCACAAGTCGGAATTGGCAGCCGGCAGATACGACCCATTACTCACGGACGACATTTGCGTGCTACCGCTGCCGGTCGCAATATCCGAACTGATTTCGGTCCAGTTATCGGCGCCTTGCAACCCGTAATAGAAATCATTGGCAGCGAGTCTGAACTGGTCTGGAGTCTTCCAGAACGAGGCGTCGGAGACCTGATCCTTCGGACCGAGAGTCAGGTCCTTGCAGCCCAGCGCCAGCATGAGGAGGGCGCCGGTATATGTGACAGTGAGCCGGTTCATGAATGGGCGCCCCGTTAGAAGGTGATATCCATGCCGAAGGAGTACAGCCGCTGGAATGGATAATTGAAGCCAAGCGCGGGCGATTCAGGATCCCAGCCGCCCTTCACGTTGTGCTTTTCCCAGAGGTCGAACCCGCTAAAATAGACTCTCGCTCGCGTCATTCTTGCCCGCGCGATCAGACGCTCGGGGAGGGAAAACCCGATCTGCAGGTTTTTCAGCCGCAGATAGGCCGCATTAGTCGCCTGTAACGTGGACGGCTGATAGTTCCAAAACCGGATGTTGCCATGCGTGAGTCGGGGATAGGGAGCGTTGGGACGATCTTCATTCCATGTCTGGTTGTAGTAAAACAGCGGCGGTTGTCTCCACCAGTCGCTCCACGGCATCCGGTACTCGCCGTCCCTAAACAGTGTCCGTTTCCCGACACCCTGCATGAAGATGCTCACATCGAGGCGCCGCCACTTCGCGTCGAGATTGAGGCCATACGTGTACCGCGGTGACGTGTTCCCCAGATAGACGACGTCCCCGTCTTTACCCGGGGTATCGCCGTACAAGCTGATTTTCCCGTCGCCGTTCACGTCCTTGTATCGCGCATCGCCGATCCCGATGTCGCTGGGGACGCCCGGGATTTTTTTGTAGGCATCGAGCTCCGCCTGGGTGCGGATCAGCCCATCGAACACGTAGCCGAAGTACGAACTGACCGGATAGCCTTCCCGGATGTAGTTCCAGCCCAAGTCGTAGGTGTCCTGCCCTCCGTAGTTCACGACCTTGTTCTTGGCATCACTGAGACTCGCTCGCGCAGAAACTTGAACGGCGCGAACGTGACCTTTCCATCCCAATGATGTTTCGAAGCCCCAGGTCTTGACCCGGCCCGCATTCGAGTATGGCGGCACGGCACCCAGGATGCTGGGATAGGCAACGGGAACGAGCATGTCGCGATTGTTCTTGATGAAATAGTCAAACGTGAAGTCGAGCTTCGAAGACAACAGGGTCGCGTCCACGCCCACGTTGCTCGTGGCGATCGTCTCCCACGTCCTGTTCGTGGAAACCATGCCGGAGAGGTATGCCGATTGATCCTGTCTCCCCGCGCCGAAGGGATAATACGGATCATACGGCCACTGCCTGCCGATGGTGATCAGTTGGAGGTAGTCATAGAGACCGATGCCTTCCTGATTCCCGTTTTCTCCGTACGAGGCGCGTAGTTTCAGATTATCGAACAGGGCGAGGTGACGGCGCGCAAATGGCTCTTCGGAGACCCGCCAGGCGACCGACACACCGGGGAAGAACCCCCACCGTTTGTCGGGGGAGAAACGGGAGCTCCCATCGTAGCGGAGCGTGGCATCGAGGAGGTACTTGTTGCTGAAGCCATAACTCAAGCGGGAGAAGAGCGATCGGATCGCCCACTGCTCACCGCCGCCGCCGGTCGCCATGTTGCCGGTCGAGCCGAGATTGAGTCCCCACACGTCCTGGCTCGTAAAGTCGGATCTGCCGGCCTGGAACCAATCCAGGTCGTGGTCTTCGTGCGACACGCCCCCCATGAGCTCGACAGCGTGCCGCTCACCGAACGTCCTGCTGAACTCGGCATACCCGACGTAGTTTCTGTTGAGTGTGGTCCCATTGTACCGGGTTACCCAGTTCTGATCGGGATTCGCGATGGAATAGTAGGCGATGCTGCTGTCATCCCACCGGTATAACGGGGAAGACTTGCCGATGTCGGTGTTGTCCTCCGTCCGGTAATTGATGCCGGACTGGAGATTCAGCTTCAGTCCATCCAACGGCTCGACGATCAACTTGAAATTGGTATTGACACCGCGCGTGGCAAACGTGGCCGTCGCGGCTTCCTTGGCCTGCGCGACGGCGTTCCCCCACCCCCCTTGAGCAAAAAAGTGTTGACCACTCCGTGTATAAATGGGATGGTTGGGCATGCCGAAGATCGCTTCCACGACGAGCCACGGACAGCTACACCACGACGCGTGGCTGAGGCCGCCGATGTCCGACCTGTCCTGATTGTCGAGCGACAGTTTTGACTCCAACCGGATCCGCCTGGAAAAATCGTAGTCGTAATTCAGTCTGAGGTTATAGCGCCTGTTATTGTCGTTGGCATAGCGAATCACGCCATTCAGGTCGGAATAGCCCGCCGAGACGTAGTAGCTGGAATTCTGGCCTCCTCCGGAAACCGTCAGCGTGTGCTTCTGCTCAAATCCGTCTTCGAACACGGCTTTCCGCCAATCGGTGGACGTAAAAAAGAGCATCCACCCCGAACTGCCGTAGATCGGGTGCGGGATGGGATTGGGATCGCCCGCTTTTACCCGTGCCAGCAGGTCGGGCGTATACAACGGCGCCGCGCCGTTGTGGATATTCGCCTCATTATCCATGATCGCCATCTGATAGTTATTAGGAGTATCCATCATCCCAGTCAGTTTGGTGATCGCGGCGTTGGTGCTGTACGTAAACGTTGGCGCACCGCGCGCGCCTTTCTTGGTCGTTACAAGCAGGACTCCATCAGCCGCACGGGCTCCATAGATAGACGCGGCGGCATCCTTCAACACCGAGATGGTTTCGATGTCGGCGGGGTTTAACAGATCGAGGTTTCCCGGGATGCCATCGATCAACACGAGCGGAGAATTCCCTCCGCTGGAGGCGTACAACTGCTGCGGGTCTTTGGGAATGGATGAAACGCCCCGCAGATTGAGACTAAAGTCTTCGACTCCGGGTTGTCCCCCCGAGCGCTCCACCACCACTCCTGGAATGACGCCCTGAATGGCCGTGAGCGTGTTCGTGATCGGGCGAGATTCCAGCGCTTCCGAACCAATGGAAGCAACGGCTCCGGTGACATTCTCCCTCGTCTTTTCACCGTAGCCCACGGCCACGACCGCCTCCAGCTCGATGGCCTGCGCCTTGAGCTGAAGGTTCACGATCGCCTGCTGCCCCTCCGCGACGACGACGGTGGTGTCGGCGGGCGTGTAGCCCAGCATCCGGGCCCGCAGCCGTTGCGTCCCCACCGGCACGCTGGCGATGACATAGTGGCCCGCGCTGTCGGTCTCGGTGGTGAGCCGCGTCCCGGCGACGCTCACGATAGCGCGCGCCAGAGGCTGGCTGTTCTCCGCCGCCGTGACCGTTCCGGCGATGGAACCCAACTGCACGGCCGGCCCCTCGGGCCGTTTGACCAAGGTGGCACGGCCATCCGTCGTGAACACAATGTCCACGCCCGCGTCGAGCAGCACGTCCGTCAGTGCCGCCGCGACAGTAATGCGGTCCGCGCGCAGACTCACAGTGGCGTCGATCGGCAACACGTCGTCGGCGTATACCAGATTGAGTCTCGCTTGCCGGGAGATCTCTGCGAGCGCCTGCTTGAGCGGGACGCCGTCAAACGCGAGCGAGAGCGGTTGCCGCAACACCGCCGAGCGCTTGAGGTCAACCGGTACCGGCTCCGAGCGCTCCGCCATTGCCAGCAGGAATCGCGGGGCCCGGCTTGCGCCCGGGCTACTCGCGTATTGCGCAGCGGCGCCTGGCGGGAATAGCGCCAGCACCGTTGCCAGCATGAGCAGGAACAACGCAACGCGGTTCATAGGCCTACTCCCCGAAAGCAGACGGCATGAGGGTTACCTACCGTTCTGAAGCACGAACACAGCCCCCCCTCCAGCGCCGCGGTCGACGCGCAGGCCGAGGGTCAACGCAATCCGTTGCAGGACCAGGTCGATCGGCTCGTTGGTGAATGTTGCCGTGAGCCGGCGTGCGGCCAGCGCGCTATCGGAGTCTCCCAGGCGGATCTCGACGTCGTACCACCGTCCGAGCGTGAGCACGACGTCACGCAAGGGCGCGCCGTCGAAGGCGAGAACGCCGCTGGTCCACGCCAGCTGGCGCGCGACGTCGATCCCGCGTCGCAACGTGACGCCGTTGTTGGCATCGAGCCGTCCCAAATCCCGGGCCTCGAGCACGAGTCCGGGTTGGGCATTAGGTGGAGCATCATGTGTGACCGCTGTCCGGGCCGTATCGGCCCGCCAAAACGCGACGCGCCCTTCGGCCACGACGACCTCGGTTGCGTTCTGTTCGGAATACGCCCGTACCACGAACGCCGTCCCCAGATCTTCGGTGATGCTGCGCGCCGTGTGGACGCGGAATGGACGGCGCGTATCGAGGCTGACCTGGAAATACGCTTCGCCGTCGAGGTACACGTCGCGGTGGGCTTTGCCGTAGTCGGCTGTGTAACGAAGCCGGCTCTTGGGCGCGACCGTGACCTGCGTGCCATCACGCAGGTGGATGACGGTCCGATGCCCGACCGCTGTGGCGACTTCACGCCACGCCGGCGCGCGCCCCAGCACGGCCCAGCCGCCGACTACCGCGACGACAACCGCCGCCGCGGCAATCACAGGCACCAGGAACCGCCGAGACGGGCGCAGCGATTTGCTCGCCTTCGCCCACGCCCCCTCAACGTTGGCTTGCGGTACCGGCTCGGCGGTGACACGTCTGATGAGCCGGAGGTCTTCGAGCAGCGCGGCGTGCTCGGGGTCTGCTTCGAGCCACTCGCGCACCGACTGGGCTTCCGCTGCCGACGCTTCGCCGGCGAGGTAGCGGTCTAGTAGGACATAGAGGCGGTCGTCATCGAGATGCATACCCTAATAACGGGCCAGTACTGTCGCACCCCCAAGCCAAAAGTTGCCAAGACATCGGCATTCCAGAAGGTGGGTCTGACTCCGCTCCCGTGGCAATCGTCGAATTCACCGATCTGGAATGTCCGGCCTGCCGCGGCTTTCAGCGTACCGTTAGCGATATCCTCCACGAACGGCCAAGTGATGTTCGCGTGGTCTATGTTCCGCATCCTCTTTCGTACCATCGGTTCGCACTTGGTGCCGCACAAGGTGCGGAATGTGCTGCTGACGTCGACGCGCTCGGGAAGTGGCTCGATGTTGTCTTTTCAAAACAAGACTCCCTTGGTCTCAAGAGTTGGGGTGCTTACGCAGCGGAAGCCGGTATTCGCGACACAGCGCGCATCGCCGAATGTGCCAAACGCCGGGTCGCTGGTCCTCGCATAGATTCGGGCTTGGCGCTCGGAGCGAGGTTTGGTCTCGGCGGCACACCGGGAGTGTTGGTCAATGGATGGTTGTTTCCGGCACCTCCCACGCGAAGCCAACTTGACGCTGCCATTGATGATTTGTTAGCGGGGCGCCAGCCCCGCTAGCCCACCATTGCACCGCGGCACGATGACGTCCTCAGCCTCCACCAGCCTCCTGCTTCCCCCACATCCTCGGCACCAGGCGCAACAAGCCGAAGCCACTAGCCAGGAAGACCGCCGCCCACAGGATCGCCTGTGGCGTCCGCCCGTACAGCGCGCTGCCGGTGCCGAACAACGCGGCATAGATGAACGCACAGCCGAACACCCAGCCGAGCAGGGAATTGGGCAGGCTGTCCGGCGAGGAGGGCAGACCGGCCTCCTGGCGGATCGACTCCCAACCAGGTCCGGCCGGACGCACCAGCTTGTAGAAGGAGAGCAGCGTCGTTCGATCCGTCGGTGACGTGAGGTAGGCGACCGCCACCCACACGACGGTCGTGATGGCGACCGTAAAGATGAGCGAGATGTGCCCCGGCAGCGCGTGGCCTGCCCTGGCGGCGATCGCGAATCCGAGCGCCAAGAGGAACGAGCTGACCATCGCGGCCACCTCGCACCACGCGTTGACGCGCCACCAGAACCAGCGCAGCAGGTAGATCAACCCGGTCCCGGCCCCGACTGAGAGGATCAGATCGAAGGCCTGCTTCGAGCTGCTCAGCGCATAGGTCGCGAGCGCGGCGACGATCATGAGCAGGGCCGTCGTGAGACGGCCCACGAGCACGTAATGCTTTTCGCTCGCTCCTTTATTCAGGAAGCGGCGATAGAAATCGTGCACTAGGTAGGAGGTGCCCCAGTTGAGATGGGTTTCGATGGTCGAGCGGTAGGAGGCGAGCATACCGGCGATCATGAACCCCAGAAACGGCGCTGGCAGGAAGCGGTACATCGCCGGATACGCCATGTCGTTCCCGATAAGACTGGGATCGATGTAGGGATAGGCCCGAGCGATGTCGGACAGATGCGGGTAAATCACGGTGGACGCAAGGGCAACGAGGATCCACGGCCATGGCCGCAACGCGTAGTGCATCGCGTTGAAGAGCAGCGTGCCCACCACCGCGTCCTTCTCCGTGCGAGAGGCGAGCATGCGCTGGGCGATGTAGCTCCCGCCCCCCGGCTCCGCGCCGGGATACCAGACAGACCACCACTGAATGGTCAGCGGAATGATCAACACCGACAGCGTAAGCCCCCAGTCGCCGAAATCGGGGATCAGCCGCAACCGCTTGGGGTCGATTTGGGCGATAAGGCCGGAGAGGCCGCCGACCTGCGGCTGGCTCAGCGCAAAATACGCGAGGGCGAAGGTCGCGGTCATGGTGATGCCGAATTGAATCGAGTCGGTGACCAGCACACCCCACAGCCCGGAGACCGACGCAAAGAACACCGTCACCACGCCCATGAGCAGCAGCGTTTTCTCGAGGGGCCAGCCGAGCACGATGTTGGCGATCTTCGCGGCGGCGAGATTCACCGCCGCCATGATCACGCAGTTGAAGAACAGGCCGAGGTACACAGCGCGAAAACCACGCACGAAGCTCGCCGCCTTGCCCGAGTAGCGCAGCTCGTAGAACTCGAGATCGGTCAGCACGTTCGAACGACGCCAGAGGCGGGCGTAGAAGAACACCGTCAGCATCCCCGTCAGGAGGAACGACCACCACAGCCAGTTCTCCGCTACCCCGCTCTCGCGCACCATGTTGGTGACGAGGTTCGGGGTGTCGGTCGAAAACGTGGTGGCCACCATCGAGACGCCGACCAGCCACCAGGGCGCGGCTCGGCCGGACGCGAAGAACTCCGTGGTGCTCTTGCTCGCGCGCCGGAAAAAGAAGAGAGCGGGCAGAAACGACACCGCGATCGAGATGATCACGACGGTCCAGTCAGCGATCGTCACGTGCATGGGTGCTCGTTGTCCGGAGAGGGAAACGGGTTGCGCAGTCTCATGCGAGTCGCTCGAATCCGTCTTTGAGGTTCGCGGGGTACTGCCCGGCGTCCACGAGGCGCTGTAGCTCATTTCGTACGGTCATGTCGTCCGCGGAAAACGTCATTCCAAACCAGCGCGCGCGCGTTCGCAGCACGCGAACACGCGTGTCGTTCGCCGCCAGCTGCGCACCCACTGCCTCACTCAACAGAAACTCGGCGCGAGGGTCCGCGCTCCGTGCCTCGAGGAAGGCTGCGAACTGCCGCTCGAGCATAGGCAACACGGCCGGCGTAAAGCCCCAGAGATTCATGGAAACGAGCTCGTCTCCATGGAGCGAAACCGCCTGCCCAGCCGTGGCGTGACCGGTGAACGCGACGCCGCGCGAAACGATGTCACCCACCTCGGTGAGCCGCGATAAGTACCCACGTGCGTCCAGCTCCACAATCGCACGCGAAACGCCGCCATGCGCGGACATCGTCTCGCGCAGCGTGTAGCCGACCAGGGCATGTTCAGCGCCGCCCAGGAGGTGTTCGAACAACAATCGATATGCGTCCGCGCCGTAGAAGTCGTCCGCATTCATAACGGCAAACGGCCCCCGAGTCCCCCAAGCCGCGGCGAGGACGGCGTGCCCAGTCCCCCACGGCTTCGCGCGGCGCGGCGCAGACGGCTCGACGGCCTGGTGCGCAAACACCACCTCGATACCGGTGCCGATGACGTCCGCCACGTGGCGACGGAACAGCTCCTCGACTTCCTGGCGAATCACGAACATCACTCTGCGAAAGCCTGCACGCGCCGCGTCGTACACGCCGTAGTCGAGGAGCACCTCGCCATTGGGGCCTACCGGGGCAAGCTGTTTGAGCCCGCCGTAGCGCGAACCGAGGCCCGCCGCGAGGACGACGAGTGTGAGGCGAGGTGTGGTTATTGGGCTTGGCGGATTCGGTCGCGCAGGAACTTCAGGCCCCGGGCGAGTTGCGTCTCGACAGTCTTCTCGCTGATGGCCAGTCGGTGCGCGATCTCGGCGTAACTCAGACCATCGATCAACCGCAGTCTGCACACCGCGGATCGTTTGGGCGGGAGATCGGCGAGCGCGCGCTCCACTGCCGCGGCGAGCTCCGCCGCTTCCAGGTCGGGCTGGATGTCCGCTACCGTCACGAGTTGAGCGGTCCCGACCCTCCGCCGGCGCGCCACGGCGGCACGTTGGAGCCGGTCGAGTGCGGCGTTGCGGACGGCGAGATAGAGGTAGTTCCGCACGGCGCCGGCGGGCACCCAGTCGGCCCGGCCCCGCCAGATCCGGAAGAACACTTCCTGGACGGCGTCTTCGGCGTCCTGCTGCGAACGCAAGTAGCGAAATGCGAACGCGTAGAGGCGCTCCCAGTACCTGCGATAGAGCGCCTCGAACGCGTCCATATGCCCGGCGCGGATGCGATCCGCCCATGCACGCTCGACGGCGTTGGTGCTGACGTCGTCGGAGCCGGTCTCGGGAAGCGGCTCGCTGGCGAAATGGGTCTTGGGTAACGACATCGATAGTTACCGGGTGCGTCCGATAGCAATAGCGTGCGCGCAATTTCAACGCGCCGCAAGGTCCCTTAGATACCGGTGATGCGGCGACGCAACGGGCGCTCCTGCTCGAGCAGGGCAGCGAGCAGGGCCAATTGCGTACGACAACGGTCGAGATTATGCCCCGGACGGGCGATGCGATAGTACCGATCGCCTTCGAGATGGTCGATCAGGAAGCGGACCGCTTGCTCGAACACGATCACCTGCGCGGCTGGCACGAGCAGGTCCCGCTCGGGCGGCGTCAGGAGCTCTCGCATCGCGGCGACGTAGCCGCGCGCGATGCTCTCGAACAACTCGGGCTCGAGGCGGACGCGGCTCGTGTCGCGTTCATCTTCGGCCGCGCGAGTCGCCATCGACCGCACGAGATCGCCGAAGTCATAGAGCGCTAGCCCCGGCATGACGGTATCCAGATCTACCACGCAGAGTGGTTCGCCGGACGCCGCGTCGAACAGCACGTTGGCGAGCTTGGCGTCGTTATGCACCACTCGTTCCGGTACCGCACCAGCAGCCGCGGCCTGCACTAAAACCGCCGCGAGATCGCGATGGGCGCGAATCTCGGCGACTTCAGCACGCGCACCCGCCGCGCGGCCCGCCGCGTCGCGCTGGACGGCGCACTCGAACGATTCCAGCCGGCGCGGCGTGTCGTGAAAGTGCGGGATCGTCTCGTGCAGCCGCGGGCCCGGGAGATCCCCGAGCGCCCGCTGGAAGGCACCGAACGCGCGCGCGGCGTGCTCGGCGTCCGCAGCGGTGGCGATCGGCCGCGTCACCGCGCCTTCGATGAAATCGTACAGCCGCCACACGTCGCCGTGCTCGTCCTGCAGGCACGCGTCTCCGCCTCGCGTCGGCACGAGTCGCAGTGGTCCCCCGACGTGCTGCGTCACGCGTTTCACGTTCTCCATCAACTCGGCGAGACTGGGAAAGACGTGGGCATTGAGCCGCTGGAGGAAGAACCGGATCGGCCGATCACGCGGCGCCCGACCCGACACGATGTACGACGCGTTGATGTGACCGGCAGGTCCTGAGAACGGTTCGACCGTGGCGACGGCGGCACCGGTGGCGAACCGCGCAGCGACAGCGTGGAGGGACGCCGCTGCGGCGTCGAGACTCATACGCCCATTAGCGCAATGCCCATTGTAGCGAGGTGGCCGCCGAGACGTAGCGCCAACTCCCTGCGCTCGTCGCTGCCTCGTTCCCGGCGGCGTAGTCCTCGAGGCCAAGGTCGATTTTCAAATCGCATCCCGGTGCGAGCGGCAGCACGATCGATGAGTACAGGCTCAGGGCCCGCTGCCACGGCCCCAAACCAGCGCTGAACTTAGCGACGCGTTGCACTCCCGCGCCAACATCAAATGAGAAGAGAGCTCCATTGGGCGTCTCGAACTCGAGGTACGACCCCGCTTGCACGACCTGGGCGAGCCGCGGCGCGAAATAGCCCACCGTGTCCGGATGGTCGTAGCGGATCTGGTTGAACCGCGCCGACAGCTCCACGCTGGGCGCCGCGGCGAACGCGACGACGCCGGCGAGCGCCATCCTGTGATTCGTCTCGGTAGGATCGCTCAGCGACGCCGCGCGCGCGATGCCACGAAGCTTCACCACGCGGGCCACGGGCAACTCGAAGGTGCCGCGAAACTCGGTGCGCGCCGCGCGATTCGTCACGAGGCGCGGGGAAGCGTCCAGCACATTGCGCTGCAGGCGCAGGTCAAGAGCCGGTCCCAGCGGGAGCGGGCGCCAGCGCGCCCGCAACTGCCCCGTGGGCGTGCTGGTCGCGCGCGCGCCAGCGATCGCGTCCAGTGCCGTCACCCCCCCGGACGCCTCAACTTGCAGCACTGCCCGCGGTCGCCACGTCGCGCGCAGCCCGACGTCCGTGAGGGCAGTGGTCGTCACGCCATCGGCGACCCGCTCGTGACCCGCCGTCACTCCGAGCCGGAAGGGCGCTGACACAGTGAGTTCGGCGGCGCCGCCCAGCCGCAGTGTCGCGTTGCCGTCCGAGTCGTGGCTGCCGCTCACTTGCGGTCCGAGCGCGGGAGCCGCTGCGGCCTCAGCCAGCGCGAGCCGCCGGTCCGTCGTCTGATCGGGGACGATCGCTTGGGCACGTGCGAAGGCACGTGCCGCATCCGCCGGGCGGCCGGCGCGGGTCTGCTCACGGCCCAACTCGCGCCATGCCTCGACATCCGTGCCGTGCGCGTCGAGCCACTGTTCGTACGCCGCAATGGCGGCGTCGGTCCGCCGCGCACGCGCGAGGACGCGCGCCCTTCCGACGACTGCGTCGCGTTCGCCGGGCGCAAGGCGCACGGCCTGGTCGTAGCAGCGCAGTGCGTCACCGTACCGCCCCGGCCCCCAGCGCGCCAAGACGGCACCGACCGCTATGTACCCCCACGGGTCTTCCGGTTCGAGCGCCACATAGCGCTGAAACAATCGCAGCGCCTCGGCACGGTCCGCCGAGAGCTGGGCGAGGCGGTAAATGGCGTGGGTATTCTCGGGGTCGACCGCGAGCACGGCCGCGTAGTGCCGTGAGGCGATGCTCGTGCTGCCCGCGGTGAACGCGGAGTCCGCTCGCGCGAGGGCTACCGCGACGCGAGAGCGAACGGGGGGCCGATGTTGTGCCCGCGCGTTCCCGGGATGGCTCGCCGCTGCTGCTTCGAAGAGCAGCAGCGCGATGAGCGTCCGGGCCCGTCGCCGTTCACCGCCGGCGGCGGCCCGCGGCTCGATAGGCGCGGGCACGTCGCGCTCGCGCGGGGCGCGGGTGGACGCGCTGCCGCCCGAACCTGCCCGGCCGTGGATCCAGAACCGCAGCAGCTCCACCGCCGCCAGCACCGCGGCAAGCGTTCCGATCGAGAGGACGAGCGCGGCGATCCGGAGCACGTTGCTCGGAACCGAACCGAGGGCGAGTCGCGCCGGGTGTTGCGTGGCGTGGAGGGCAGCGCCGAGCAGGCGTCCCGTCAGGAACATTCCCACGATCATGCCGCCCGCGATCGCAAGTTGGCCGGCCACTATCCGCCAGCCGCCCGAGGCAAGGCCGCGTATCCGTCGGTACGCCTCCGACAGCGGCATCGCGAGCGCGCTCAGCAGGTAGAACATCCCGCCGATCCCGGTGCCCGGGAGCCCCACGGTCATCGTCAGTGTCCCTTCTCGTACACGTGCCAGGAGCGGCCGAGCACAAACTCCGCACACGCCGCTTGCAGAAAGAAGAGCGCGTTGACGGTGCGCAGTACGAAGAACGCGGGGAGGCTTGCGAGCGCGCGCGGCACCTCCCGCCGCCGCGCCGCGCCCGCGAGTACCGGAACGAGCACGGCCGGCGCGTCGATCACGTAACCCAGCAAGATCCACGGACTCGCAAGCAGGACGGCCAGGATCGGCAGCAGCATCAGGTACACCACCGCCGCGATGGTCGCATCCCAGAGCGCTACTGCCACTGCCGAGCGCAGGTAGGGTACGCCGAGGAGACCGCGCCAGTGCAGCCGCACGTTCTGGAGGAAGCCGTGCGACCAGCGTCGCAGTTGCTTGCGCATGAGGGTGAAGGTGTGGGGCTCGATCGGGTAGCAGACTGCCTCAGGCACGAAGCGCACCTCGTTGCCTGTCTGGTAGAGGCTCCACGTCAGGTCCATGTCCTCGGCGAGGGTACGGTTGGACCAGCCGCCGTGATCTCGCAGGATCGCCGTGCGGTACATCGAGAAGCATCCCGAAGAAATGAGTGGCTTGCCGTAATACTCCTGCACTCGCTTGTAGAATGTGAACGCGAACAAGTACTCGATGTAGCGCCCCCGCTCCCACACGCTGCGCACGCGCTGGGGCAATACGAATCCGCACGCCGCTGCGATGCCCGGGCGCTCGAACGCCAGCAACAGCCGCTCGAGGGCGTCAGGCGCGAGTACGGTGTCGGCGTCGATCGCGACCGTGAGGGCCGTGCGGACGTGGCGCAGCGCGAACGTCTGGGCGCCTGCCTTGGAGCCCGTGTTCCGCGGGGGGCGAACGACGGTGACCCCCAACGCACGCGCCACGTCGCCCGTGCCATCGGTGGAGCAATCGTCCACGACGATGATTTCGGAGGGGCGCTCGGTCTGGACCTGGAGGCTCCGGATCGTGTCGGCCACGCTCGCCGCCTCGTTGTAAGCGGGGACGATGACCGTCACGTCGCGCCCGGCAAAGGCCGGGCGAAGGGGAGGGCGGGGGCTGGCCGCAAGCTTGCGTCGCATTGCGTAAAGAGGCGGAGGGGTGCTGCGACGTAACGCGGTGGGGTCTCAGCATGTAACAAGGTTTTTGGTTCACCGCGCTACGGCTTGCTCCACTCGACCACGCGCCGCACGCCATCTCGCAGGGCCACGGTCGGTTTCCAGTCCCACGTTCGTCGCGCCACAGCCGGATCGAGGCAGCTGTGTGCGATGTCGCCCGGTCGGTCCGCTGCGTAGGTGGGTTCCTGTGTGTATCGCGTCGCGGCTGCGACTTCGCGAAACAGCTCCAGGTCCGAGACCTCGCGTCCCCATCCCAGATTCGCGATGACACCGGCGGGTCCCGACGCGGCCCGGATGATCGCCGCCACGACGTCGCCCACATAGATGTAGTCGCGCGTCTTGCTGCCGTCGCCGAAGATCGTCACCGGCTTACCCGCGAGCATCCGATCCGTGAAGATCGCGACGACACCGCCTTCGCCGTCGGACCGCTGCCGTGGTCCGTACACATTGGCGAATCGCAGCGCCGCGTATTCGATCAGCCCCCGCGCCTGGTATGCATGCAGGTAGTGCTCGAACGCGAGCTTGCTCGAACCGTAATCGGAAATCGGTCGCGTCGGGTGGGTCTCGGGAACTGGCAGGCGGTCGGGGGTGCCGTAGACGGCCGCCGACGACGCGTACACGACACGCCGCGCCCCGGCGGCGTGCGCCGCGCGCAGGACGTTCAGGCCGCCGAGCACATTGACTCGGGCATCGTAGTCCGGCTCCCGAATGGACCTGCCCACGTCCGTCTGCGCCGCGGCGTGGAACACGACGTCGGGTTTGAACGAGGCGACGACGTCGCGAAGCGACGGCCAGTCGCAGATGTCGATGCGTTGGAAACGCGCCCCGGAAGGAACATTGCTCGCCGAGCCGGTCGAGAGATCGTCGAGGACGCAGACGGTGTGGCCATCCGATACGAGGCGGTCGACGAGATGGGAACCGATGAAGCCTGCCCCACCCGTCACGAGGGCGCGCAACGCCGCCAAGGGTTCGTCCCCTTTCCTTCGGTTTCCTCCGCTTCTACCTTCCTTAGCACCTTAAGCTAGTAGATGCGGGGCGTAGCGCAGTCCGGTTAGCGCGCCTGGTTCGGGACCAGGAGGTCGGTGGTTCAAATCCACTCGCCCCGACTAAGATTCACAACGACTTAGCCTTGCGCTGGTCAGCCTGTTGCACCTGGAGTGGTTCAAATCCGTTCGCCGCGACTTGTAGCTACAAGGACTTAGCCCTCCAGTGTTGGACTCCGCTGCCATTGCTGCTGCCAGTT